>NZ_JAUSYN010000002.1:1377500-2605677 GCF_030816915.1 Streptomyces sp. B3I8
TGCGGGCCGTGCGGCCGCGGTAGGCGTGCGAGCCGGGGTCGTTCGGGCCGTCGTACGCCTCGACCTCCGTCAGGCGCAGGGCGATCGGGCCGTCGGGTGTGGTTCGGACGATGACGCGGCCCAGGAGGTCGGGCGCGACCTCCAGTACGGGCCGGTCGAAGAACGGCCTGGGCAGGGGCGTACGGTCGGGCGTCGCGATCATGTCGTACGAGCGTAGTCCAGACGGTCGGTGGCACGGCGGGGCGGAGCGGCGCCATGGGCTGGCCAAGACATGCCAGATCTTGGAAGGGTGGGGGCGCGGAACCGGCCGTGGTCGGATCGCGTATGTAGGGAGCGGGAGCCGCCGTGAAGGGCGGCCTGGAGAGGGAGAGACATGGCGTTCAAGAAGCTGCTCGCGAGCCTGGGGGCCGGCGGTGCTTCGGTCGAGACCGTGCTGACCGAGGAGAACGTGGTTCCGGGCGGCGTCGTCCAGGGCGAGGTGCGGATCCAGGGCGGTTCCGTCGACCAGCAGATCGAGGGACTGTCGGTCGGTCTCCAGGCCAAGGTCGAGGTGGAGAGCGGCGACCAGGAGTACAAGCAGGACATCGAGTTCGCCAAGCAGCGGCTGGGCGGGGCCTTCGAGCTGAAGGCGGGCGCGGTGCACGCGGTGCCGTTCGGCCTGGAGATTCCCTGGGAGACGCCGGTCACGACGATCGACGGGCAGTCGCTGCGCGGCATGCACATCGGGGTGACCACCGAGCTGCAGATCGCCCGGGCCATCGACTCCGGCGACCTGGACCCGGTCAACGTGCACCCGCTGCCGGCGCAGAAGGCGATCCTGGACGCGTTCATCCAGCTCGGCTTCCGCTTCAAGCACGCGGACATGGAGCGCGGGCACATCCGCGGTACGCGGCAGCGGCTGCCGTTCTACCAGGAGATCGAGTTCTACCCGCCGCAGCAGTACCGGGGGCTGAACCAGGTCGAGTTGAGCTTCGTGGCGGACGACCACGAGATGGACGTCGTGCTGGAGATGGACAAGAAGCCGGGACTGTTCAGCGAGGGCAGTGACACCTACCGCTCGTTCAAGGTGGGGCTGCACGACTTCCACGCCACCGACTGGTCGGCGTACCTCCACCAGTGGGTGTCAGAGGTCGGCAGCAAGCGCAACTGGTTCTAGGGTCGGAGGGCGAGATTTCCGCAGCCGCGCGCCCGGGGCGCGCGGCCGGCGGGACGATACCGATCCGACCGATCTGGAGGTGCCGAGGTGACCGAGGGCAAGAGGCCGCCGCTGCCGCACGACTTCCATCCCCCCGTGCCGTCGTTCACGGTGACGAGCGAGGACGTCGAGCACGGCACGGCGTTGAAGGAGACTCAGGTCCAGGCCGCCGGGAACACCTCTCCGCAGCTTCGCTGGGAGGGTTTCCCGTCGGGGACCAAGAGCTTCGCCGTGACGTGCTACGACCCGGACGCCCCGACGGGGAGCGGGTTCTGGCACTGGGTGCTGTTCGACATCCCCGCCTCGGTCACCGAGCTCCCGGCGGGTGCGGGCGGTGGCTCGTTCGTGGGGCTGCCCGAGGGCGCGGTCCACGCGCGCAACGACTACGGGACGAAGGACTTCGGCGGGGCCGCGCCGCCGCCCGGGGACGGACCGCACCGGTATGTGTTCACGGTGTACGCCGTGGACCAGGAGAAGCTGGGCCCGGACTCGGACGCGTCGCCCGCCGTCGTCGGGTTCAACCTGCGGTTCCATACGCTGGCGCGTGCGCAGTTGGTGGGTGAGTACGAGGTGCCCGGAGAGGGTTGAGGCCGTCGTTCGTCCCTGCCTCGTTCCGTGCGTCGTTCCGTGCCTTGTTCCGTACGTCGTTCCGTGCGTCCTTCCGTGCGTAGGTCCGTCACTCGTTCACGGCACGTTTGCCCGTCCCTGGTCTTGGAATTGATCAGGGGCGGGCACTTTTTTATTGCGTTGTCCATCTCGGCGTGCCCGGCCAGAGTTGATCCAGCCCGCCAGGGGGGTGGGCCGGAGCGCACAGGAGGTGGGCTGGATGCGTGACACGCTGGTACTGAACGCGAGTTTCGAACCGTTGTCGACGGTGACCCTGAACCGGGCCGTCGTTCTGGTGCTGCAGGCCAAGGCCGTCGTCGAGCAGGCCCATCCCGGACTGCGCATGCGGGGCGCTCTGGTGGACATACCGGCGCCCCGGGTGATCCGGCTGTGCAGGTATGTACGGGTGCCGTTCCGAAGACAAGCTCCGTGGTCGCGGAGGGGGGTGTTGGTCCGGGACCGGCACCGGTGCGCGTACTGCGGGGGGCGTGCGACGACCGTGGACCATGTCGTGCCGAGGTCGCGGGGCGGTGAGGACACCTGGCTGAACACGGTGGCCTCGTGCGCGGAGGACAATCACCGCAAGGCGGACCGGACGCCGGAGCAGGCCGGCATGCCGTTGCTGACACGGCCGTTCGAACCGACGCCGGCGGACGCGATGCTGTTGGCCCTGGGACAGGACGATGTCGATTCCCTGCCGGAGTGGCTGTCGCCGACCGCGGCGTGACAGTGGCTGTTTGCCTGCCTGGCGGGGGCGGGACTGCCCGTTGTCGGCTGCGGGGACTCTGTGGCCGGTCGCGCGGTTCCCCGCGCCCCTTGCGGGGCGCGGGGCGTGCGGCGGGGGTCAGTCGATCGACGGGCGTTCGCGGCGGTCGTCGTTCGGGGTGCGGGGGGCCGGCGGGGTGGCGTTGCCGTTGGAGCCGCCGCCGATCCCGCCGAAGTTGCCGAAGGCGCCGGAGAGGCCCTTGAGTGCGTCGCCGATCTCGCTGGGGACGATCCAGAGCTTGTTGGCGTCGCCCTCGGCGATCTTCGGGAGCATCTGCAGGTACTGGTAGGAGAGCAGCTTCTGGTCGGGGTCGCCGGCGTGGATGGACTCGAAGACCGTCCGGATCGCCTGGGCCTCGCCCTCGGCGCGCAGGGCGGCGGCCTTGGCCTCGCCCTCGGCACGCAGGATGGCCGACTGCTTCTCGCCCTCCGCGGTGAGGATCTGGGACTGGCGGATGCCCTCCGCGGTGAGGATCGCGGCGCGCTTGTCACGGTCGGCGCGCATCTGCTTCTCCATCGAGTCCTGGATGGAGGTCGGCGGTTCGATGGCCTTGAGCTCGACGCGGTTGACGCGGATGCCCCACTTGCCGGTGGCCTCGTCGAGGACACCGCGCAGGGCCGCGTTGATCTCCTCGCGGGAGGTGAGCGTCCGCTCCAGGTCCATGCCGCCGATGATGTTGCGCAGCGTGGTGACGGTGAGCTGTTCGATCGCCTGGATGTAGCTGGCGACCTCGTAGGTGGCGGCGCGGGCGTCGGTCACCTGGTAGTAGATGACGGTGTCGATGTTGACGACCAGGTTGTCCTGGGTGATCACCGGCTGCGGCGGGAACGGCACGACCTGCTCGCGCAGGTCGATGCGGTTGCGGATGGAGTCGATGAACGGGACCACGATGTTGAGGCCGGCGTTCAGTGTGCGTGTGTAGCGGCCGAAACGCTCGACGATGGCCGCGCTCGCCTGCGGGATGACCTGAATCGTCTTGATCAGGGCGATGAAGACCAACACCACCAGAATGATCAGGACGATGATGACCGGTTCCATCGTCGTTCCCCGTACCCTTCTCCGCCTCGGCTCTTACGGCAGATCTTATGGTTGTCGAAGATCTTGCTGGTCGAGTCTGACAGACCGTCGCCCCTGCCGGGGCCGTTCCGTCGAGTTGCGTCGTACGAGGTCACATGATGATCGCCGTGGCTCCCTCGATGTCGACGACGTCCACGGACTGGCCGACGTCGTAGGCCTGTCCCGAGTCGAGTGCGCGGGCGGACCAGATCTCGCCGGCGAGTTTGATCCGCCCGCCCTCTCCGCCGTCGACCCGTTCGAGGACGACGGCCTGTCTGCCCTTGAGTGCGTCGATGCCGGTGGCGTGCTGGGGCCGTTGCCTGGCGTGCCGGTTGGCGATGGGCCGGACCACGGCGATGAGGGCCACCGAGACGACGACGAAGACCAGCACCTGGGCGACGACGCCGCCGCCGATGCCCGCCGTGACCGCCGCGGCGACCGCGCCGACCGCGAGCATGCCGAATTCGGGCATCGCGGTGACGACGAGCGGGATTCCGAGCGCGGCCGCGCCAACGAGCCACCACACCCATGCGTCGATGTCGTTCACATCGTCAATGGTAGGACCGCGCGCGGGAGTCGGACAGGGCGCAGATCGGCCCACCGCGGCGCTCGGAGGGGGTGATTCGGCCCGTACGCCGGGCCGGGGCGGCTCCGGGACCCGCAGGAGGGTCGGCTCCGGGGGCCCGAAGGAGCGTCAGGACATGGGCAGACCGCGGGCGGTCCAGCGGTCGCCGGACTGTTCGACGACGAGCGGGAGGCCGAAGCAGTGGGAGAGGTTGCGGGAGGTGAGCTCGAGCTCCAGGGGGCCGGCGGCGAGCACCTGGCCCTGACGGATCATCAGGACGTGGGTGAAGCCGGGGGCGATCTCCTCGACGTGGTGCGTGACCATGATCATGGAAGGGGCGATCGGGTCGCGGGCGAGCCGGCCGAGGCGGCGGACGAGGTCCTCGCGGCCGCCGAGGTCGAGGCCGGCGGCGGGCTCGTCGAGGAGCAGCAGCTCGGGGTCGGTCATCAGGGCGCGGGCGATGAGGGTGCGCTTGCGCTCTCCCTCGGAGAGGGTGCCGAAGCGGCGCTCCAGGTAGTCGCTCATGCCGAGGCGGTCGAGGAAAGCGCGGGCGCGCTGCTCGTCGATGTCCTCGTACTCCTCCTGCCAGCCGGCCGTCATGCCGTACGCGGCGGTCAGCACGGTCTGCAGGACGGTCTGGCGCTTGGGGAGCTTCTCGGCGAGGGCGATGCCGGCCACGCCGATGCGGGGGCGGAGCTCGAAGACGTCGGTGCCGGAGCGGCCGAGGGTCTCGCCGAGGATGCTGACCGTGCCCTTGCTGGGGAAGAGGTAACTGGAGGCGACGTTGAGGAGGGTGGTCTTGCCGGCGCCGTTGGGGCCCAGGATGACCCAGCGCTCGCCCTCCTTGACCGACCAGGAGACCTGGTCCACGAGGGCACGGCCCTCACGGACCACGGATACGTCCTGAAGTTCCAGAACATCGCTCATGAGCGCGTTGTCTCCCCATTGCAGTGTCATTGCAGTGTCGGCCGGTCGCGGCTGTCGCCCACGCCGGGCGCACGCCGGTCGGCGCGGCCCGCCGCGCCTGTGGGCGCAGTCCTTCAAGAAATCTACGCCACTGGTCGGCCGGGCTGTTCCATCGGTCCGGTCCTTAGGGTGGGGGCATGCTCACGGAACCACGTTCAGGCCGGTTGGCCGCATGGGGAAATGCCCTTCTCGCCGGGAACGCGTCGCCGGACGACGCGGTGTCGGCGGTCGTCGGAGAAGACGCCGTGCACCGGGTGGAGGGGCTGCCGGGTGAGTCCGGGCCCGTCGGGCTGTCGCTCGCGCTGGGGCGGCTGCGTGCGCTCGGGGTGACCGGGCTGCGGGTGGCGCTGCCGGTGCCGGGGCATCCGCTGGGGCTGAGCGGGCCGCCGGAGTTCAACGCGCGGGCGCTGGAGGCGGAGGAGGCCGTGGTGTGCCACGGGGCGGCGTTCGGGCTGGTGCCGGAGGTGCGCGAGGCCGGGCCCGCGGGCGATGTGCACGTCGAGGTCGTCTGGCGCTGTCTGCCGGTGCGGGAGGCGCCGCCGGCCGACGTGCCCTCGCTCGGGGAGGCGGAGCGGGAGCTGGCGGAGGCGTTGCGGGAGGCGACGGAGGTGCTGTCGCGGCTGGACGTCGCCGGGTCGGGTCCGGTGGCGGAGGCCGCGGTGGACGCGTACCGGGCGCGGGTGGAGGGCGGCGACGGGGAGGTGCTGGCGCCGGGGTATCCGCCGCGGGCGGTGCGGGTGCTGGAGCTCGCGGCGCGGGTGGGGCTGCTGGTGTCGGTGGCGTACGGCACCGGGCACGGGGGCGCGGTGAGCGCGTCCGAGATGGCGGCGCGCGGCGCGGCGTTGCGGCCGGTGGAGCGGACGGCGCGGCGGGCGCGGGTGGCGGCGTACAACTCGGTGGTGGAGGAGCGGGAGCGCGGGGCCCGGTGACGGCTCGCCCGGCGCGCGGGGGTGGGCGCCGGGTTCCGGGCGCCTTCTCGGCGGCTCGCGCGCCGGCGCCCGTCGATGCCGGTGCGCCCACGTGGGGCGCGGGCGGTGGCCTCCCGGGGTCGTCCGGAAAGGCCACCGCGGGGGCATGCGCGTCCGCCGCGGGCTCGGAGTGGTCCGAGCGGGACCGGTGGGCTGCGGGCGGGCTCAGTGGTCCCCGGGGTCTCAGTGGTTGAGGCCCAGGTTGCCGAAGGCCGGGTTCAGGGCGCCGATGACGTTCACCGTGTTGCCGACGGCGTTGACGGGGACATGGACGGGGGCCTGGATCACGTTGCCGGAGCCGACGCCCGGGGAGCCGGCGGCCTTGCCGCACGCGCCGCTGTCGGCGGACGCCATTCCCGCACCCGCGGCGACGAGCCCTCCGGCGACCAGGGTGACGGCGGCGGCCTTCTTGAGGTTCTTCACTTCTCTGTTCTCCTTGCACGCACGGTGCGCTGGACGCGCTCGGTGCTTTCCGCGTGGGCGCTGCGGCGGGCGCCGCAGCACGCAGAGGAGAACGTCCGGAAGCGGCTCGAAGATACGCCGTTCGGGTGACATACACCCGACCGTATGAATTGCTGCTCGTAGGGGAACCGGGCGTGCGACGGCCACCCGCCGGGCCGGCCGGCCGCGTCTCAGCCGGTCAATCGGTTGACCGGTCAGCAGGTCAGCAGGTCAGCAGGTCAGCAGGTCGACCGATCAGCCGGCCATCCCGTGCCGTACCGCCCACAGAGCCGCCTGGGTGCGGTCGGACAGGTCCAGTTTCATCAGGATGTTCGAGACGTGGGTCTTGACGGTCTTCTCGGAGAGCACGAGCGCACGGGCGATCTCCCGGTTGGAACGGCCGTCCGCGATCAGTCCGAGCACCTCCCGCTCCCGCTCGGTGAGCGTGCCGGCCCTCCCCTGGGCCGGGCCGGTGTCCTCCTGGGCGAGCAGTGCGCCCGCCACCTCGTGCTGGAGCAGGACGTGCCCGGCGTGCACGGAACGGATGGCGGCGGCCAGCGCGTCCGGGTCGATGTCCTTGTAGACGTACCCGGCGGCGCCCGCGCGCAGGGCGGGGACGACCGTGCGCTGTTCGGTGAAGCTGGTGACGACGAGCACGCGCGCGGGATGGTCGAGTTCGCGGAGCTTGCGCAGCGCGTCGATGCCGTCGACGCCCGGCATCTTGACGTCCATGAGGATGACGTCGGGGCGCAGTTCCTCGGCCCGTTCGACGCCTTCGGCGCCGTCGGACGCCTCACCGACGACCTCGATGTCGTCCTGGACCTCCAGGAAGGTGCGCAGGCCACGGCGGACGACCTGGTGGTCGTCGACGAGCAGCACCCTGATCGCGTCAGCCACCGGGGACCTCCATCTCGATCGTGGTGCCCTTGCCGGGCGCGGATTCCACGGTCAGGGTGCCGCCGACGCCGCCGGCCCGGTCGCGCATGGAGACCAGTCCGAGGTGGCGTCCGGCGCGGCGTACCGTCCGGGGGTCGAAGCCGCTGCCGTCGTCCGTGACGCGCAGCACGGCGCCGGGGCCGCTGCGCTCCAGGGTGACGTCCACGCGGGTCGCGCCGGAGTGCCGCAGCGCGTTGTGCAGTGCCTCCTGGGCGACGCGCAGGAGTGCCTCCTCCTGGGCGGCGGGCAGGGCGCGCACTCCCCGGCCGGTGAAGGTGACGCGTGCGGTGTGGGCGCGGTCGAGGACCTGTATCTGGGTGCGGAGGGTGGCGACGAGGCCGTCCTCGTCCAGGGCGGCGGGGCGCAGTTCGACGACGGCGGTGCGCAGTTCGTCGGCGGCCTCGGCGGCGAGCGCGGCGACCTGCTGCATCTCGCCCCTGGCGCGGGCGGGGTCGCGGTCGACGAGGGCGGCGGCGGCCTGGGCGGTCAGGCGCAGGGAGAACAGTTTCTGGCTGACGGCGTCGTGCAGTTCATGGGCGAGGCGGGAGCGTTCCTCGGCGATGGTCAGTTCGCGGCTGCGCTCGTAGAGGCGGGCGTTGGTGAGGGCGATGGCGGCGTGCTGGGCGAGGATGCCGAGCAGTTGCTCGTCCTCCTCGGTGAAGCCGCAGCGGCCGGTGGGGCCGGGGCCTCGTTTGTTGGCGAGGAAGAGCGCGCCGATGACCTCGTCGTCGGCGCGGACGGGGAGGCCGAGGAAGTCGGACATCTCGGGGTGGGCGGCGGGCCAGCCCTCGAAGCGGGGGTCGGTGCGGACGTCGGCGAGGCGCTGGGGGCTGGCCTCGTCGAGCATGGCGGCGAGGATGCCGTGCCGGCGCGGGAGCGGGCCGATGGCCCTCCACTGGGCGTCGCTGACGCCGTCGACCACGAACTGGGCGAAGCCGCCGTGGTCGTCGGGGACGCCCAGGGCCGCGTACTCGGCGTCGAGCAGCTCGCGGGCGGAGGCGACGATCGTCTTCAGGACGTCGCGCACCTCCAGATGCCTGCTCATGGCCAGCAGCGCGGAGCTCACCGCGGCCAGGCCCGACGTGGGTCCGGAACTCATGACCTCACGGTACCGGGGGGCTGTGACAGCGGGGATCGGTCCGGCGGCGGGCATGCGGACCGGGGCCGCGGGCCCGGGCGGAAGGGCTTGCGGACTAGGCCGAAGGGCCCCGGCGGCCTGGATCTCCCGTCCGAGGCGGCGGGTGCGGGCGCGTTCCTACGTTGGGGGCGTCGCCGGTGGTCGGCGGCGGTGGACGAGGGGACGGACGGGCATGCCGGTAGCGATCATCACGGGGGCTTCGAAGGGGCTGGGCCGGGCGCTCGGCGCGGGGCTGGCCGGACGTGGCTGGGACCTGGTCCTCGACGCGCGGGATCCCGGGCCGCTGGCCGAGGCGGCGGACGCGCTGACGGCGTACGGGAGGCGGGTGGCGGCGGTGCCCGGGGACGTCACGGACGCCGGGCACCGTACGGAGCTGGTGGCGCGCGCCCGGGAGCTGGGCGGCGGTGTCGTCGACCTGCTGGTGCACAACGCGAGCGCGCTGGGCGCCGAGCCGCTGGTGCCGCTGGCGGAGCTGGCGCCTGAAGGGCTGCGCCGGGCGCTGGAGGTGAACGTGGTGGCGGCGCACGGCCTGGTGCGTGAGGCGCTGCCGCTGCTGCGGGAATCGCCGGCGGGCGCAGTGGTCGCCGTGAGCTCGGACGCGGCGGTGGAGGCGTACGGGACGTGGGGAGGTTACGGGGCGTCCAAGGCGGCGCTGGACCAGCTGGCGGCGGTGCTGGGGGTGGAGGAGCCGGGGCTGCGGGTGTGGTCGGTGGACCCCGGGGACATGGCTACCGACCTGTACGCGGCCGCCGTACCGGACGACGACGCGCCGCGGCCGGCGCCGGAGAGCGTGGTGCCCGCGTTCCTGCGGCTGCTGGACGAACGGCCGCCGAGCGGCCGCTACGGGGCGCCGGCCCTGGTGGCGGGGCGATGAGGGCCGGCGTGCGCGGGCACGCGTGGTCGGTGCCCGAGGAGCTGTCGGCCCGGGTGCCGGCGGAGCGGCGCGGGCCGGGGCTCGGCCGGGACGCCGTACGGCTGCTGGTGTCGCGCGGTACGGAGGTGACGCACCACGCGTTCCCGGAGCTGCCGGGGCTGCTGCGCGCCGGGGACCTGCTGCTGGTGAACACCTCCCCCACGCTGGCCGCCGCGGTGGACGGGCGGGTCGGGCATGCGCGTGTGGTGGTGCACTTCTCCACGCGGGGCGACGACGGACGCTGGGCGGTGGAGCTGCGGGACCCGGACGAGCGGGGCACCACGCGCCCGCGGGAGGGCGGTCCGGCGGGCGCGGCGGTGGAGCTGCCGGACGGGATGCGGCTGGTACTGAAGGAACCTCTGGCGGAGGGAAGCGGACGGTTGTGGTGGGCGCGGCCCGTCGCGACGGAGGCGCGGGGAGGGCGTTCGCCGGGGACGCCAGGGGTGCGGGGCGGGGGTGTGCCGGTTCGTGCCGCGCGCCCCTCGGGGGTCCCGGACGAGCAGGTGGGCGTGACCGGCCTGCTGCGGCGGCACGGGCGGCCCATCCGGTACGCGTACACGGAGCGGGACCAGCCGCTGTCGGCTTACCAGACGGTGTTCGCGCTGCCGTGCGCCGATGGGGCGGGCAGCGCGGAGATGCCGAGCGCGGCGCGGCCCTTCACCCCGCGTCTGGTGGCGGAGCTGGTGAGCCGGGGCGTGCAGTTCGCGCCCCTCACGCTGCACACCGGGGTGGCGTCGGCGGAGGCGCACGAGCCGCCGTACCCGGAGCGGTTCGCCGTGCCGGAGGCCTCGGCGCGGCTGGTCAACGCGGCCCGGGCGGGGGGCGGGCGGGTGGTGGCGGTGGGGACGACCGCGGTGCGGGCGGTGGAGTCCGCCGCGGGCCCGGACGGCGTCGTCCGCGCGTGTGCCGGGTGGACGGACCTGGTGGTGACTCCCGAGCGGGGGGTGCGGGTGGTGGACGGGCTGCTGACCGGGCTGCACGAACCGGAGGCCTCGCACCTGCTGATGCTGGAGGCGGTCGCGGGGCGGGAGGCGGTCGAACGGGGGTACGAGGAGGCGCTGGCCGGCCGCCTCCTGTGGCACGAGTTCGGGGACGTGCACCTTCTGCTGAGGTAGGGCGGCCGTGCAGCGGTGGGGCCGCCCCGCCGAAGGAGCCCCGCCGCGGGCCGAGCGGCACAGCCGGGAGGGCGACGGGACACGGCGGAAGGACGGCGCACGGTCCGGAGAACGCGCTCACGGAGCGCATTGCTTGCGCAACCAGCGGTGAGAGAAGGGTGAAGCCGGTGTGAGCCCGCGCATAGGGCACACATCACGTACGAAGCGGATTAGGAGGAAGAGAAAGGGCGCGTGAGCGGGGCGGATCGGGCGATCTGCCCCGTTTTGCCGTCCCTGTGTCCACTACCGGGGATCGTACGTCACACCTTTGCCTGGCCTTTTTGCGCCAGCTAAGAATTGCTTCCGTCGCTCGGCGCCGCCTGTTTTACCCACGGCGTCCGGACCGGAAACATCCCCGTTGTCCGTCCCGGCCCGGGAGCGACCTCCGCGCTATTCGAAGAGGTCTCACCACCCATGCCCAAGTACACCGCCTTGCTTCGCGGCCGCGCCCTGGCCACGTCCCACCGCGCCGGCATCGCCGGTGTCGCCGCGCTCGGTGCAGCCGCCCTCGCGATCTCCGCCGCTCCGAGCAGCGCGCAGTCCACCACGACGCACGAGGCCGCGGCCTCCTCCGCCCCGGTGCACTACAGCACCCAGCCCATCGAGGACGTCAAGGTCCGCGTGACCGACCAGATGGCGGGCCAGCGCCTCAAGGCCGAGACCATCGCCGCGAAGAAGCAGGCCGACGACGACGCGGCCGCCAAGAAGCGGGACGCGGCCGAGGCCGGCCGGGAAGCCGCGCACAAGGCCGGGGAGAAGAAGGCGGCCGCCGAGGCCGGGAAGGGCCGCGGCGGCGAGCACTCCGCGAGCCGCTCCTGGCACCGTCCGTCGGCCCCCGCCGGCAAGTCCTACGCGAACAGCCTGGACGGCTGGATCCGCCACTCGCTGGACATCATGCACGAGCAGGGCATACCCGGCTCCTACAGCGGCCTGCACCGCAACATCATGCGGGAGTCCTCGGGCAACCCGCACGCCATCAACGACTGGGACATCAACGCGATCAACGGCATCCCCTCGAAGGGGCTGCTGCAGGTCATCCCGCCGACCTTCAAGACGTACCACGTGCCCGGCACGTCGTGGAACATCTACGACCCGGTCGCCAACATCACCGCCGCCTGCAACTACGCGGCGCACCGCTACGGCTCGATGGACAACGTCGACAGCGCGTACTGAGGCGGCACGGACCCCTCCACGCGAAATGACGCGGAAAGGGCGGCACCCCACCGACGGGGGTGCCGCCCTTCGCCGTACGCGCGAAGGCCTACGGGGAGGTCACTTGCGCATGACCTCCGGCTCGTGGCGGCGCAGGAAGCGGGCCACGAAGAAGCCGCAGATCACGCCGAGAACCAGCAGCGCGGCCATGTCCATGCCCCAGGCGGAGGCCTCGTGGTTCCACAGCGGGTCGGTGCTGCCCGGGTCGTCGCTGTTGGGCGCGATGTTGTTGAAGTCCAGCGTGGTGCCGGCGGCGGCGACCGCCCAGCGGGACGGCATCAGGTACGAGAACTCGTTGACGCCGACCGTGCCGTGCAGCGTGAACAGGCAGCCGGTGAACACCACCTGGACGATGGCGAACATGACCAGCAGCGGCATGGTCTTCTCGGCCGTCTTCACCAGCGAGGAGATGACCAGGCCGAACATCATCGAGGCGAAGCCGAGCGCCATGATCGGCAGGCACAGCTCGAACAGGGTGTTGCTCTTGAGGATGAGCCCCTCCCCGGGGATCTCCCGGCTGGAGAAGCCGATCAGGCCGACCAGCAGCCCCTGAAGCACCGTGACGGCGCCGAGGACGACCACCTTGGACATCAGGTACGCCGACCGGGACAGCCCCGTCGCGCGTTCCCGTTCGTAGATGACCCGTTCCTTGATCAGCTCGCGGACGGAGTTGGCGGCGCCCGCGAAACAGGCACCGACGGCGAGGATCAGCAGGACCGTGGTCGCCGTGCCGTTCGGGAAGGGCACACCGGTCGACGGATTGATCCGATTGACCAGCAGGCCCTTGTCCGAGTCGATCAGCAGGCTGACCGCGCCGAGCACCGCGGGCAGGATCACCGTCAGGGCGAGGAAACCCTTGTCCGAGACGATGACCGAGACGTAGCGCCGGATCAGGGTGACGAGCTGGGACGTCCAGCCCTGTGGCTTGGGCGGCCTGATCGCCTGCGGCGGTGGCATGTGCACCGACTGCGGGGCCACCGCGTCGATGTCGGCCGCGTACATCTGGTAGTGCTGCGAACCCTTCCAGCGGCCCGCCCAGTCGTAGTCGCGGTAGTTCTCGAAGGCGGAGAAGACGTCGGCCCAGGAGTCGTAGCCGAAGAAGTTCAGCGCCTCCTCGGGCGGGCCGAAGTAGGCGACCGAGCCGCCCGGGGCCATCACCAGGAGTTTGTCGCAGATCGCCAGCTCGGCCACCGAGTGGGTGACGACGAGGACCGTGCGGCCGTCGTCGGCGAGGCCGCGCAGCAGCTGCATGACGTCGCGGTCCATGCCCGGGTCGAGGCCGGAGGTCGGCTCGTCCAGGAAGATCAGCGACGGCTTGGTGAGCAGCTCCAGGGCGACGGAGACACGCTTGCGCTGGCCGCCGGAGAGGGAGCTGACCTTCTTGTCCTTGTGGATGTCGAGCTTGAGCTCGCGCAGCACCTCGTCGATGCGGGCCTGGCGCTCGGCGCGCGTGGTGTCGGCGGGGAAGCGCAGCTTGGCCGCGTACTTCAGGGCCCGCTTGACGGACAGCTCCTTGTGCAGGATGTCGTCCTGCGGCACGAGACCGATGCGCTGGCGCAGCTCGGCGAACTGCTTGTACAGGTTCCGGTTGTCGTAGAGGACGTCGCCCTGGTTGGCGGGGCGGTAGCCGGTGAGCGCCTTCAGCAGCGTCGACTTGCCGGAACCGGAGGGGCCGATCACCGCGATCAGCGACTTCTCGGGGACGCCGAAGGAGACGTCCCGCAGGATCTGCTTCCCGCCGTCGACCGTGACGGTCAGGTGGCGGGCGGAGAAGGAGACCTCACCGGTGTCGACGAACTCCTCGAGCCGGTCGCCGACGACCCTGAACGTCGAGTGGCCGACGCCGACGACGTCGGTGGGACCGAGCTGGACGGAGCCGCCCTTGGGCACCGGACCGCCGTTGACGTACGTGCCGTTGTGAGAACCGAGGTCACGGATCTCCAGGCGGCCGTCGGGCGTGGCGTGGAACTCGGCGTGGTTGCGGGAGACCTGCAGGTCGGAGACGACCAGGTCGTTCTCCAGGGCGCGGCCGATGCGCATCACGCGGCCCAGCGAGAACTGGTGGAACGTGGTGGGGCTGCGGTCGCCGTAACCCGGCGCCGCCGCCGCGCCGTCGCCCGACCCGCCCGGCTGGACGGGGGCCGCGGCGGGGCCGTGGTTCAGCTGCTGCGGGATCTGCGGCTGCGGGCCCTGCGGCTGCGGCGGGGCGGCCTGCTGCGCGGGGCCGCCGGGCGCCTGCTGTCCCCAGCCGGGGCCCGCTCCCTGCGCGGCGTACGGCTGCTGCTGGGGCCCCGCCTGCGGGGCGGCGACGGCGGCCTCGGCGGCGGAGAGATTCAGCCGCGGTCCGTCGGTCGCGTTACCCAGGTTGACGACCGTGCCGGAGGCGAGCTCCACACGGTCCACGCGCTGCCCCCGCGCGAACGTGCCGTTGGTGCTGCCGTGGTCCACCAGCACCCAGCCGCGGCCGTCGAAGGAGACCGTGCCGTGCCGCCAGGAGACCCTGGCGTCGTCGAACACGATGTCACCCTGCGGATCGCGCCCGAGGGTGTATGACCTGGACGGGTCGAGCGTCCAGGTCCGTCCGTTTGTTTCCAGTACGAGTTCTGGCACTCCATGCCCCACTGAGTTGTCCCCCGAATTACCCCCGTCGCGGGGAGTCTAGGGATGTCGAACATCGTGGGGAACTATTTCAGGCGGCTGCCCCTGACCGAAAGTCGGGCCATGCGAAGACCGGGTACGACGCCTTTGGGTGTGTACGCGCCTCCGTCGTCGCCGGGGGTTGAAACCGGGCCGGGTAGTGGTAAACCACGCGAGGGGGACATCCGCCGGGCCGGGCGGGTGAGGGTGGGTGCGCCGCGACGCGGAGTACGCGGATCGGGGGATCGGGGGGATCGGCCATGGGTGCTGTGTCGGCCGGGCGGGACCGGGGGAACGGGTCCGGGGGGCGTGGCTCCGAAGGGCGTGTGCCCACGGGGCTTGCGTCCGCGGGGCGCGGCGGGGGTGTGCCGTGGAAGGACGTGCTGCTCACCGCGTTCGCGTGCGTCGGCTGGGCGGTCGTCGGGATGGCGGGCACCGCCGCGCTCGGGTTGCGCCTGCTCGACGCGGACTCGGCCGGCTCGGGGGGCTCGTTGGCGCCGATGACCGCGGCGGCGGTGGCGCTCGGCGCGGGCGGGGCGGTCCGGCCCGCCGGTGACCTGTCGGTGTACGGGTTCGAGGGGGCCGAGGCGACGACCGCGCTGAGGTTCACGCCACTGGGCGTCGGGCTGGTGGGCGCGCTGCTGCTGTCCTGGTTCTTCCTGCGGTCCCTGCGGGCGGCGGGGGTTGCTCCGACCCCGGGTGAACTCCTCGTGCGGGCCGGTGCGGTGGTCGTGCTGTTCGTGGCGGTGCTCGGCGGGCTCGCCCGGGCGGGACACGACGTCGTCACGCTGGACGGGAGCGCGCTGGGCATCGACTCGCTGCCGGGCATGGGCGGCGGGGCGTCGAAGGGTTCGGGGTCGGGGGGCCTGGACATTCCCGGGCTCGGGGATCTCGGTGACCTGGGCGGCCTGGGGGATCTCGGCGGCTCGCTGCCGGACCGGCTGGGCGATCTGGTGCGCGCCAAGGCCGCGGTCGGGTTCACCGTGGACACCGGTCCGACGCTGCTGGGTGGCGCTCTGTGGGCGACGGGAGTGTTACTGCTCGCGCTGCTCGCCTCCCGCCGGACCCCGCTGCCACGCGGCTGGGATGCCGTCCACCGGGTGGTACGGCCGGCCGTGTCCGCGCTGGTCACGGTGTTGCTGACGGCGGTGGTGGCGGGCCTCGCGGCGGCGGCGTACGCGGCGATCGGCGACGCGCACCCGAAGCGGATCGCGGGCGCGGCCCTGCTGGCCACGCCCGACGGGGTGTGGCTGGGCGTGCCGATCGGCCTGTTCGTCCCGTGGGACGGCACGGTCACCGGAGCGCTCGCGGGGCTTCTGCCCGACCCTGTGGACCGCCTGCTGAGCACCGGGTCCGGCGAGCCCGTCACCCTGGGGCGGCTCGCCGAACTGGACGGACGGGTGTGGCTGTTGGGGGTGGCGGCGGCGCTGATGATGCTGCTGGCCGGGGTGTTGACCGCGGTACGGACGCCGGTGCCGTCGCCGGTGCGGGCCGGGTCACCGGTCGGGGTGGCGGCTACGGCATCTGCGGGAGGGGCCGCTGGCGGGAGCGGCCCGGAAGCGAGTGGCCCCACCGTACGAGGGACGGGTCCGCTCGGCTTCGCGGGGCGCTGCGCGCTGCGGCTCGGCATCGCGACGGCGGTGGCACTGCCCCTGCTGGCCTGGTTGACGGAGGTGTCGGTGGACGCCTCGGTGTCGGTGCTCGGCGTCGACGCGTTCGGGGCGGCGCTGGAACTCCACGGGCACCTCGGCACGGCACTGCTGCTGGGGGCGCTGTGGGGCGCGGGGGCGGGAGTGGTGGGGGCGGCGCTGGCCTGGGTGTGCGGGGCCGCGGGGCGGGGGGCGGTGCCGGGGACCGCGGGCGTGGTGGGGAATGCGGGCGTGCTGGGGAATGCGGGGACGGTAGGGGCTGTCGGGTCCCCGGGGGTCGTAGAGACGTCCGGGGTGTCCCGGGGGGCGGTGCCCTCCGAGGTGACCATGCGGCTTCACCAGGCCGAACCGGCCCGGGGCGCCCGACCGACCCGAGGTGCCGAGCCCTCGCGGAAGACCGCCGGACCGTATCGGCCGACCGTGCCCCACCGGGCGCCCGACCCCGACACCGATCCGTATGTGCGGGATCTACGGGACCCACGGATGCCGGACGGCGAGGGAGGCGGGCGGGAACCGGAGGACGCGAGGCCGCCGGGGGCCCCGAGGCCCGGTGGGCAGGAACCGCAGGACGCGAGGCCGCCGGGGACGCGCGAGCGGCCCGGCCCCGATGTGCACGGGGCGCCCACGATGGTCGGGCCTGTGGCCCCTCCCAAGCCGACCGCGCCGCCACGGTCGAGGGCGCCCCTGCGGCCGACAGTGCCGCCGCTGCCGCCGGTGGCACCACCGCCACCGCCTCCCCGGACACCACCGTCTCCGCCTCCCCCGACACCACCGTCTCCGCCCGGCCGCCCTCCCGGTCGTCCTTCCGGTCCGCCCCCGGAGCCACCCCCCCCCCCCCCCCCCCCCCCCCCCCCCCCCGAGCCGCCTCGGAGGCGGCCGGAGCGGAGGTGAGTGATCCGCCCGCGCCCGGCGGCCGGCGGGGCCGGCCGCCGCCCCCCGTTCCGTGTCCGTCAGGCGGACCACGGGGGCGCGGGGCACGGGGTGACAGATACGGTGGAGACACCATGAGCGCATCGCAGACCACCGACACGCCCACTCTCCTTGTCAAGATCTTCGGCAAGGACCGCCCCGGCATGACGGCCGGGCTGTTCGACACCCTCGCCGCCTACTCCGTCGACGTGGTCGACATCGAGCAGGTCGTCACCCGGGGCCGGATGGTGCTCTGCGCGCTGGTGACGCAGCCGGCTGCCGGCACGGAGGGTGACCTGCGGGCCACCGTCCACAGCTGGGCGGAGTCGATGCGAATGCAGGCGGAGATCATCTCCGGCACGGGCGACAACCGTCCCCGCGGGTCGGGACGCTCGTTGGTGACAGTGCTCGGCCACCCGCTCACCGCGGAGGCCACGGCCGCGATCGCGGCCTGGATCAGCGGAACGGGCGCCAACATCGACCGTATCTTCCGGCTCGCCAAGTACCCGGTGACGGCGGTGGAGTTCGCCGTCTCCGGGGTGGAGACCGGGCCCCTGCGGACCGCGCTGGCGACCGGGGCCGCGGCCCTCGGTGTCGATGTCGCCGTGGTCTCGGCCGGGCTGCACCGGCGGGCGCAGCGCCTGGTGGTGATGGATGTCGACTCCACGCTCATCCAGGACGAGGTCATCGAGCTCTTCGCCGCGCACGCGGGGTGCGAGGAGCAGGTCGCCGAGGTGACCGCCGCCGCGATGCGGGGCGAGCTGGACTTCGCGCAGTCGCTGCACGCGCGGGTCGCGCTGCTGAAGGGACTCGACGCGTCCGTGGTGGACAAGGTGCGCAGCGAGATCCGGCTCACGCCGGGTGCGCGCACGCTGATCCGTACGCTGAAGCGGCTCGGCTACCAGGTTGGCGTCGTCTCCGGCGGCTTCACCCAGGTCACCGACGATCTGCGGGAGCGGCTCGGGCTGGACTTCGCCCAGGCCAACACGTTGGAGATAGTCGACGGCAGGCTCACCGGGCGGGTCACGGGTGAGGTGGTCGACCGGGCGGGCAAGGCGCGGCTGCTGCACCGGTTCGCGGCGGAGGCCGGGGTGCCGCTGGCGCAGACGGTGGCGATCGGCGACGGGGCGAACGATCTGGACATGTTGAACGCGGCGGGACTGGGGGTCGCGTTCAACGCGAAGCCGGTGGTGCGGCAGGCCGCGCACACGGCGGTGAACTTCCCCTTCCTCGACACCGTGCTGTACCTGCTGGGGATCACGCGGGAAGAGGTCGAGGCGGCGGACACTCACGACGACTCCGTGTAGCGACGCGAGGGCCGGGGCCCCGGGCTCACACTCGGGAGCCCGGGAACCGGACGTCCGGATACTCCGTCTGCGGTTACTTCGTCGAGCAGCAGCTCCGTGCGGCTGCTCCGTCGTGCAGTTACTCCGTAGGGGCCCAGTAGTCGTCGAGTGCGGCGCTGCCGGGTTCCAGGGCCTTCCAGGGGCCGTCGAAGGTGAGGACGGCGAACGCGGCCGTGGGAAAACCCCGGCGGGTCATGCGGTCACGGGCACTGGCGTCCGCCTGGCCGGTGAGGACCTCGGCCAGGCCCTGGATGCCGGGGTTGTGGCCGATGAGGACGATGCTGCGGGTGTCGTCGGGGGTCTCGTTGAGCACGGCGATCAGTTCGCCGGGCGAGGCGTCGTAGATCCGCTCCTCGTAGACGGTCTTCGGGCGGTGCGGAAGCTCGTGGACGGCGAGTTTCCAGGTCTCCCGGGTCCGGGTCGAGGTGGAGCACAGGGCCAGGTCGAAGTCGATGCCCGAGTCGGCCAGCCTGCGGCCGGCGACGGGGGCGTCCTTGCGTCCCCGTTCGGCGAGCGGACGCTCGTGGTCGGCGACCTGGGGCCAGTCGGCCTTCGCATGTCGGAGGAGGACGATCCTGCGGGGTTCTGCGACGCTCATGTGTCCCAGCTTCGCACGAAACAGGCCGATGGGCTCAGGGAGTTGGCCGAGCCGCTACGGGTGGTCGATCAGCTGCGCGGCGTGTTCGACCACGTGCGTGAGCCCGGTGTCCGCACCGGCCGTGCCCGCGTGGGCGGGGTTGAGTATGAGCGTCAGGAGCACGAGGAAGGCCACGACCGGGAGGGCCAGCGCCCACCAGGGCAGCCGGATGTCGACGCCACCCGTGGACGCCGGGCGGGGCGGGGTGTGCGTGGGGGCCGGCATGACGCCTCCAGGGTCTCCGTGTCGTCGTGGTCCGCCGTTCGCGGTCACGATTCGAAGGTACGGAGTCGGGCGTCCTCGGCCCATCCGGTGATCCACCCACTTGACCCTGACACTCACCCCCTAGGGGACAGGGGGGTCAGCCCCACCCTCCGGGTGGGGTCAGGGCGCGGCGATCGTCGCGATGACGGCGATGACCACGAGGATGGCAAGGAACGTGCCGAAGATGAGCAGCATCTTCTTCTGGCCGTTCTGCGGGTTCGGTTCGAGGACGGGCATGGGGACAAGTCTCGCACTTCCCGCTCACGGGTCGCCGTGCGGGGGCGGCGTCAGCGCGCCGCCGCCTCGTCCTCCACGGTGCGGTCGCGGCCCGCGAGGACGCCGACGAGGATCTGCGGCACCATGAGGACGGCCATCAGCGCCAGGGGCTGCCCCCAGCCGCCGGAGTGCTGGTAGAGGACGCCGACCAGCAGCGGGCCGGGGATCGAGAGCAGGTATCCGGTGCTCTGGGCGAAGGCGGACAGCTGGGCCACGCCCGCGCCGGTGCGGGCCCGCATGCCGACCATGGTCAGCGCGAGCGGGAACGCGCAGTTGGAGATGCCGAGCAGGAACGCCCAGGCCCAGGCGCCGCCCGCGGGGGCGAGGTAGAGCCCGGCGTACCCGGCGAGGCCGCAGACGCCCAGGACGACGGCGATGGGCCCCTGCTGGGGCAGCCTGGTGGCCACGCGGGGGATGACGAAGGCGAGCGGGACGCCCATCACCATGGTGACGGCGAGCAGCAGTCCGGCCGTGCCGGCGGACAGGCCGGCGTCGCGGTAGATCTGCGCCATCCAGCCCATGGTGATGTACGCGGCGGTCGACTGGAGGCCGAAGAAGACGGCCAGCGCCCAGGCGATGCGGCTGCGGGTGATGCGCACTGCGCTGCCCCCGGCGCGGGGGCCCACGGGGGCGGGCTCGACCGGTTCCGCACCGCGGGCGCGGAGCAGCACGAGCCAGGGCAGGACGGCGACCGCGGCGAGCCCCGCCCACACGGCGAGCCCGGCGCGCCAGTCGCCGTCCATTCCGTCGGTCACGGGCACGGTGACGGCGGCGGGGAGGGCGGTGCCGAGCGCGAGCGCCATCGAGTACAGGCCGGTCATGGGGCCGACCCGGTCGGGGAACCAGCGCTTGACGATGACCGGCATCAGGATGTTGCTGACGGCGATGCCCATGAGCGCGAGGGCGGTGCCGATCAGGAAGCCCACCGTGTTCCCGGCGTAGGGCCGGATCAGCAGTCCGACGGTGATCGCCACCATGCCGGTGCAGACCACGGCGATGAGTCCGAAGCGGCGGGCCAGCCGGGGTGCCATGACGCCGAAGGCGGCGAAGCAGAGGGAGGGCACGGAGGTCAGCACTCCGGCCACGGTGCCGCTCATGCCGAGGCCGTCGCGGACCTCCTCCAGGAGGGCGCCGAGGCTGGTGACGGCGGGGCGGAGGTTGAGGGCGGCCAGGACGATGGCCACGGGAAGGAGCCGCAGCGCCCACGCGCGCGTGGACGCCACGTTCCCGGCGGCCGGGCTCCTGACGGCCGCGTTGTCGGGCACGGAGCCGCGGTCGGCCTTCGTGCCGGGTATCGGGTGGGGTGTCATCGTGCGCGTCCTGTCGCTGGTCATGCCATCCATCATAGAATCATGGGATGATTGGTTGTCCACTCCGTTCCGACTCCCCCGGAGTCACCCGCCCCACACCCGGAGGCGTGCCGTGCCCCTGAGTCATCCGCGCCGTTCGGCGCTGTCCGAGCAGGTCATCACCGCCCTGCGGGCGCAGATCACCTCGGGCGAGTGGCCGGTGGGCTCCCGCATCCCCACCGAACCGGAGCTGGTCGAGCAGCTCGGCGTCGCGCGCAACACGGTGCGGGAGGCCGTGCGCGCCCTCGCGCACAACGGGCTGCTGGACATCCGCCAGGGCTCGGGCACGTACGTCGTGGCGACCAGCGAGCTGGCGGGCGTGATGCACCGCCGGTTCGCCGGCGCGGACGCCGGTCACATCGCGGAGCTGCGCTCGGCACTGGAGTCCGCGGCCGCGCGGCTCGCCGCCGAGCGGCGCACCGAGCGCGATCTGAAGCAGCTGGAGTCACTGCTGGTGCGCCGGGAGGAGGCGTGGCGGTCCGGGGATCCGGAGGCGTTCGTGGCGGCCGACGCGACCTTCCACCTGGCGGTGGTGGCCGCGTCCGGCAACGAGGTCATGACGGCGATGTACGCGGACCTGAGCGAGGTGCTGCGGGACTGGCTGCGCGGCGACGTGGGCACCGAGCTGACGCCGGAGACGTACATGGGCCACGACGTGCTGCTGGATGCCCTGCGCGACGGGAACGCGGCGGCCGCGGCCGCGGCGGCCGGGAGCTACCCGGTGATGTGCCGCCCGGGGCGGCCCATGCCGCCGTCAGCCGACTGACGCCTGGCGTACCGACTGACGTCGCCCCCGTACGCACGGGTGCCCCGCCCCCGCGGGAGGCGGGACGGGGCACCGTACGGCAGGGGGCTCGCGGACGCGGTTTCAGGCGCCGATCGCGTGCAGGCCGCCGTCGACGTGGACGATCTCACCGGTGGTCTTCGGGAACCAGTCGCTCAGCAGGGCGACGATGCCCTTGCCGGCCGGCTCCGGGTCCTTGAGGTCCCACTCCAGCGGGGAGCGGCTGTCCCACACGGCCGCCAGGTCGCTGAAGCCCGGGATGGACTTGGCGGCCATGGAGCCGATCGGACCTGCGGAGATCAGGTTGCAGCGGATGTTCTGCTTGCCCAGGTCGCGCGCCAGGTAGCGGCTGGTGGCCTCCAGGGCGGCCTTGGCCGGGCCCATCCAGTCGTACTGCGGCCAGGCGTACTGCGCGTCGAAGGTGAGGCCGACGACGGAGCCGCCGTTCTGCATCAGCGGCAGGCAGGCCGTGGTCAGCGACTTCAGGGAGTACGCCGAGACGTGCATGGCGGTGGCGACGGACTCGAACGGGGTGTTGAGGAAGTTGCCGCCGAGCGCGTCCTGCGGGGCGAATCCGATGGAGTGGACGACGCCGTCGAGGCCGCCCAGCTCCTCGCCGACGATGTCGGCGAGCCTCCCGAGGTGCTCGTCGTCGGTGACGTCGAGCTCGAGGACCTTGGTGGGCTTCGGCAGCTTCTTGGCGATGCGCTCGGTCAGCGTGGGGCGCGGGAAGGCGGTCAGGATGATCTCCGCGCCCTGCTCCTGGGCCAGCTTGGCGGCGTGGAAGGCGATGGAGGACTCCATCAGCACACCGGTGATCAGGACGCGCTTGCCCTCGAGGATTCCGCTCATGGTGATCAGTGACCCATTCCCAGTCCGCCGTCAACGGGGATGACGGCTCCAGTGATGTACGAGGCGTCGTCCGAGGCGAGGAAGCGCACCGCGGCGGCGATCTCCTCCGACCGCGCGTACCGGCCGAGCGGCACCTGCGCGAGGATCTTCGCCTGCTGGTCCTCGGTGAGCTCCCGGGTCATGTCGGTGTCGACGAAACCGGGCGCGACGACGTTGAAGGTGATGTTGCGCGAGCCCAGCTCACGGGCGAGGGAGCGCGCGAAGCCGACCATCGCGGCCTTGGAGGCGGCGTAGTTCGCCTGCCCCGCGGAGCCGAGCAGGCCGACGACGGAGGAGATCAGGACGACCCGCCCCTTCTTGGCCCGCAGCATGCCGCGGTTGGCCCGCTTGACGACCCGGAAGGTGCCGGTGAGGTTGGTGTCGACGACGGACGTGAAGTCCTCCTCCGACATCCGCATCAGGAGCTGGTCCTTGTTGATGCCGGCATTGGCGACCAGGATCTCGACGGGACCGTGCGTCTCCTCGATCTCCTTGTAGGCCTGCTCCACCTGCTCGGTGTCGGTGATGTCGCACTTGACGGCCAGGAACCCCTGGGGCGGCTCACCCGAGCGGTACGTGATCGCGACCTTGTCGCCGGCGTCGGCGAAAGCGCGGGCGATGGCGAGGCCGATGCCCCGGTTGCCTCCGGTGACGAGAACCGAGCGGCTCAACGGATCACCCTTTCGATAGCGGTCTGGAGCCCCTGCGAGACAGGCGCCTTCACCAGGGAATCTATCGGTCCGTCCGCTTCCGGAGGCAATCGGGCACCGACAGTGGCACGGGGCACGTCCTGTCGGGTCCCTACAGTCGGCGCCGCGTGCGGCCCCGGACGAGGGGCAGCGTCTCGTACGTCTGCCGGTGGTCGTGCGGGTTCACGTCGTACGGGACGCCGACGGGCGGGCACGGGAGTCGCTCCCGTGCCCGCCCGTCGCCCTTGCTTCGCGCGTCGTCCGGCTCAGTACACGTCGTGGGGGTACCAGGACCGGCTGTCGAAGAAGAAGTGGTCGACGGCGAGCCAGTGCCCACCGTCGTAGTAGGCGTACGCCACGGCCTCTTCATTGGCCTGGCCGTTGTCCAGGCTCGTACTCAGGCAGGTGCCGGGGTCGATGATGAAGGTGCTGAAGCCGCCCCGCCGCGGGAACTCCACGTCGATGGGCTGCGCTCGGTGGTTGCAGGCCACCAGCCCGCCGCTGTTTATGGGCCCGTCGGCCATCGCGGCGGGGGCGGACAGTGCCGTGAGTAGACCGGCGGTCGCGGCCGCCAGTGCGGCCACACGACGCATACGCATACGCACTCCTCGGGTCGATGGTCCGATGGTCGTCCGGACCAGCAGGCTCGAACGTACGTGCCCTTTACGCACGGACAGCCATAGATCTTGTAACAGTTGACCAACAACTCGTGTACGAAGGGTAGTTGGGGAGCTCCGAGTGAGAGCGACACGTCACGGCGGCCACCCGCGGCACGTCGCGCGCCCGGGCAATGACACCGGACAGCCCGTCGCCCGTCCCGTCTCCGGGACAGCGCATGGTTCACTGCTGACGAATGAGCACATCTCGCGATGGTGACAAGGGGAGGCCGCTCGTGGCCCACGAGGTCGATCAGTCATTCCTGGCGCTGCCGTTGCGCGCGCTCGCCGACGCCGCGCTCGCCCGGGCGCGGGCGCTGGGGGCCGAGCACGCGGACTTCCGGTTCGAACGGGTGCGCAACGCGGCCTGGCGGCTGCGGGACGCCCGGCCCGCCGGGTCCTCGGACACCACCGATCTCGGGTATGCGGTGCGGGTGGTGCACGGCGGGGCCTGGGGCTTCGCCTCCGGGGTGGACCTGACGATGGACGCCGCCGCGAAGGTCGCCTCGCAGGCCGTGGCCATGGCCAAGCTGTCGGCGCGGGTGAGCGCGGCGGCGGGGTCGAAGGAGCGGGTGGAGCTCGCCTCCGAGCCCGTGCACGCCGAGCGGACGTGGGTGTCGTCGTACGAGATCGACCCGTTCTCCGTGCCCGACGAGGAGAAGGCGGGGCTGCTCACCGAGTGGAGCGCGCGGCTGCTCGCGGCCGACGGCGTCGACCACGTGGACGCCTCGCTGCTCACGGTGCACGAGAACAAGTTCTACGCCGACACCGCGGGGACCGTGACCACCCAGCAACGGGTGCGGCTGCACCCGCAGTTCACCGCCGTCTCCGTCGACGGGTCGACCGGCGAGTTCGACTCCATGCGCACCCTCGCACCCCCGGTGGGACGCGGCTGGGAGTACCTGACGGGCACCGGCTGGGACTGGGCGGACGAGCTGGACCGGATCCCGGAGCTGCTCGCCGAGAAGATGCGGGCGCCGAGCGTCGAGGGCGGGGTCTACGACCTGGTCGTCGACCCGTCGAACCTGTGGCTGACCATCCACGAGTCGATCGGCCACGCCACCGAGCTCGACCGGGCGCTCGGCTACGAGGCCGCCTACGCCGGCACCTCCTTCGCCACCTTCGACAGGCTCGGCACGCTCAAGTACGGCTCCGAGCTGATGAACGTCACCGGCGACCGCACCGCCGAGCACGGGCTCGCCACGATCGGCTACGACGACGAGGGTGTCGAGGCGCAGTCCTGGGACCTGGTGAAGGACGGCACCCTGGTCGGCTACCAGCTCGACCGGCGGATCGCGCGGCTGACCGGCTTCGACCGGTCCAACGGGTGCGCGTACGCCGACTCCCCCGGCCATGTTCCCGTGCAGCGCATGGCCAACGTGTCGCTGCGGCCCGACCCCGCGGGGATGTCCACGGAGGACCTCATCGGGGGTGTGGACCGCGGGATCTACGTGGTCGGGGACCGGTCCTGGTCGATCGACATGCAGCGGTACAACTTCCAGTTCACCGGGCAGCGGTTCTTCCGGATCGAGAACGGGCGGCTCACCGGGCAGCTCCGGGACGTCGCCTACCAGGCGACGACCACCGACTTCTGGGGCTCCATGGCGGCCGTCGGCGGCCCGTCCACCTATGTGCTCGGCGGCGCCTTCAACTGCGGCAAGGCCCAGCCCGGGCAGGTCGCCTCGGTGTCGCACGGCTGCCCGTCGGCCCTCTTCCGGGGCGTCAACATCCTCAACACCACGCAGGAGGCCGGTCGATGAGGACCACTACGGCGTTCGGCCGGGGGTCCGGGGAGCGCCCCCCGGGAAAACACAGTCTCAACACCACGCAGGAGGCCGGTCGATGAGCGCGCGTACCAGCACGGCGCACCAGGCGCACGAGATCGTCGAGCGGGCGCTGGAGCTGTCCCGGGCGGACGGCTGCGTCGTCATCGCCGACGAGCGCTCCACCGCCAATCTGCGCTGGGCGGGCAACGCGCTGACCACCAACGGCGTCACGCGCGGGCGCACGCTCACCGTGATCGCGGTCGTCGACGGCAAGGAGGGCACGGCCTCCGGCGTGGTCTCCCGCTCGGCGGTGACCACGGACGAGCTGGAGCCGCTGGTGCGGGCCGCCGAGGCCGCCGCGCGCGGCGCCGGTCCGGCCGAGGACGCGCAGCCGCTGGTCACCGGCGTACCGGCCTCGCCAGGCTTCACCGAGGCGCCCGTCGAGACCTCCTCGGCCGTCTTCGACGCCTTCGCGCCCGCCCTCGGCGACGCGTTCGCCCGCGCCCGGTCCGGCGGACGGGAACTGTACGGCTTCGCCAGCCACGAGACGGTCTCCAGCTACCTGGGCAGCTCGACCGGGCTGCGGCTGCGGCACGACCAGCCCACGGGGACGCTGGAGCTGAACGCCAAGTCCCCGGACCATGCGCGCTCGGCGTGGGCCGGCCGCGCCACGCGGGACTTCACCGACGTGGACCCGGCGGCGCTCGACGCGGAACTCGCCGTACGCCTGGGCTGGGCCGAGCGGCGGGTGGAGCTGCCGGCGGGCCGGTACGAGACGCTGCTGCCGCCGGCGGCCGTGGCGGACCTGCTGATCTACCAGCTCTGGTCGGCGGCGGCCCGGGACGCCGCCGAGGGCCGTACGGTCTTCAGCCGGCCCGGCGGCGGCACCCGCGTCGGCGAGCAGCTGTCCGAGCTGCCGCTGACGCTGCGCAGCGACCCGCACGAGCCGGGCCTGGAGTGCGCCCCGTTCGTCCTCGCGCACTCCTCGGGGGACGACCGGTCCGTGTTCGACAACGGGCTGCCGCTCACCGCCACCGAGTGGCTCTCCGGCGGCACCCTGAAGCACCTGACGGCCACCCGGCACGGTGCCGCGCTGACCGGGCTGCCGGTCGCCCCGGCCCTCGGGAACCTGATCCTGGACGGGGGCACGGACCGGTCCCTGGAGGAGATGGTCGCCGAAACGGAACGGGGCCTGCTGCTCACCTGCCTGTGGTACATCCGCGAGGTGGACCCCGCGACGCTGCTGCTGACCGGGCTGACCCGGGACGGCGTCTACCTGGTCGAGAACGGCGAGGTGACCGGCGAGGTCAACAACTTCCGGTTCAACGAGTCGCCGGTGGACCTGCTGGGGCGGGCGACCGAGGCGGGACGCACGGAGAAGACACTGCCGCGGGAGTGGAGCGACTGGTTCACCAGGACCGCGATGCCCCCGCTGCGGGTGCCGGATTTCAACATGAGCTCCGTCAGCCAGGGCGTATAACCTCGTAGCGGGCCGTCACCCGACTGCCCGAGGACCCCCGGGCGGCCCGCGAGCGGCCCGGGAGCGGCATCACCGAGGAGACACGAGAACCGTGACGGACATCGTCGACGAGCTGAAGTGGCGTGGGCTGTTCGCCCAGTCCACCGACGAGGACGCTTTGCGCAAGGCGCTCGCGGACGGTCCCGTCACGTTCTATTGCGGCTTCGACCCGACCGCCCCGTCCCTGCACGTGGGGCACTTGGTCCAGGTGCTCACCGTGCGCCGGCTGCAGCAGGCCGGACACCGGCCGCTGGCGCTGGTCGGCGGGGCCACGGGCCAGATCGGCGACCCACGGCCCACGGCGGAGCGGACACTGAACTCGCCGGAGACCGTCGCGGGCTGGGTCGAGCGGCTGCGCGGCCAGATCGAACCGTTCCTGTCCTTCGAGGGCGAGAACGCGGCCGTCATGGTCAACAATCTCGACTGGACCGCGGGGCTGTCCGCGATCGAGTTCCTGCGGGACATCGGCAAGCACTTCCGCGTCAACAAGATGCTCACCAAGGACTCCGTGGCCCGGCGCCTGGAGTCCTCCGAGGGCATCAGCTACACCGAGTTCAGCTACCAGCTCCTGCAGGCGATGGACTTCCTCGAGCTGCACCGGCGCTACGGCTGCACGATGCAGCAGGGCGGCAGCGACCAGTGGGGCAACCTCACGGCCGGCCTCGACCTGCTGCACCGGCTGGAGCCGGACGCCGCCGTCCACGCCTACGCCACGCCGTTGATGACCAAGGCGGACGGCACCAAGTTCGGCAAGACCGAGGGCGGCGCGGTCTGGCTGGACCCGGAGATGACGACGCCGTACGCGTTCTACCAGTTCTGGCTGAACGTGGACGACCGGGACATCTCGGGCTACCTGCGCATCCTGTCCTTCAAGTCCCGCGAGGAGCTGGAGGAGCTGGAGCGGCAGACCGAGGAGCGGCCGCAGGCGCGGGCGGCGCAGCGGGCGCTGGCCGAGGAGCTGACGGCGCTGGTGCACGGCCCGGAGCAGGCGGCCGCGGTGATCGCCGCGTCGAAGGCGCTGTTCGGCCAGGGCGAGCTGTCGGGTCTGGACGAGACGACCCTGGCTTCGGCGCTCTCCGAGCTGCCGCACGTCCGGGTCACCGGACTCGCCCCGGTCGTGGACCTGTTCGCGGGGGCCGGGCTGGTCGCCAGCAAGTCCGCCGCGCGGCGCACGGTGAAGGAGGGCGGCGCGTACGTGAACAACGTCAAGGTCACGGCCGAGGACGCCGTCCCCGCGGCGGAGGACCTGCTGCACGGGCGGTGGCTGGTACTGCGACGCGGGAAGCGGAACCTGGCGGCGGTGGAGTACACCGCCGGGGCGTGAACCGGACGCCTGCGGCGGGCGGCGTACCCGGATGCGCCCCCGCCCCTCGGCGCCGCGTGGGTGGCGGAGCGGGTAACCGTCCCCGGCTCCGGTGCCTGTGCCCGTGACGGGCAGCGGGGCCGGGTCCGGGGTAGGACTCCCGACCGCCGGCCCTCCGTACCAGCGCCCGCAGCGGCGGATCCGGATACGGCAGCCCTCGGCGCCTGCGGCGGGCGGCGGGGGGTTCCGGGTACGACCCACAACCGCCGGCCCCGGTGTCGCACCCCCGGCGCCGGCCCGGCCAGGGTGCGGTGCCCCTCCGGGTCCCGCACCCTGGCCGGGAACCGTGCGCCGCGGGCCGACCGCGTCCGCAGGTCGGTTCCGGTCCCGCGTGAGCCGGAACCGGTCCACGTGTGATCGGTTCCGCTCCCGCGTGGGTCAGATCCGTTCGCGCTGCCTGCCCTTGCCGCGCATGGCCATGTAGAGCATCTCGCCGAAGAAGACGAGGACGACGGCCGCGGCGAGCTGGAGGAGGTGTCGGCCCCAGTCGATGCCGCGTGTCGCTCCGATGCCGATGCCCCGGGCGATGGCGTTGCCGACGATGCCACCGATGATGCCCATGATCGTGGTCAGCCAGAGCGGGCTGTGCTGCTTGCCCGGGATGATCAGCTTGGCGAGCAGCCCCAGCACCAATCCGACGATGATCGCCCACAACCAGCCCATGATGTCCTCCTCGTACGGCCCGATCTGAGCAGTACGACCAGGTTGGGGGCGGTCCCCCGGACGGCGCATGCGGGAGGGGACCGTCCGGAGGACGCCGGCGTCTCCCCGGCGGCACTCCCCGTGCCCCGACGGCACTCCTGCCGGCACTCACCCGTGCCCCGATCCGGTACCGCCCCGCTCTCGTGGGCCGGGCGGGCGGGGCGTACCGTTGAGATGTCCGGTCGGTGTACTGACCGGGTTCGCACCGGTACGGGCCGGGTGGGCCGTGGGGCAGGCGGGTGGTGGAAGTGATGGCCAGGCGGAGCGGCAGGGGCGGGGCCCAGGTGTTCCGGATCACCGGCGCCCGGCAGGGCCTGGCCGACGATGTGCGCGGTCGGCAGCGCAAGTACGTCATCTCCATGGGGCTGCGCACCGTCGCGGTGATCCTCGCCGCCAGTCTGTGGAACGTGGAACGGTACGTCGCGATCGTCGCCCTGGTGCTCGGCGCGGTACTGCCCTATGTCGCCGTGGTGATCGCCAACGCGGGCCGGGAGAACGCGCCGGGCCTGCCGTCGACCTTCGTCCGGATGCCGACGCCCCCGATGATCCCGCCGCCCGCTGCCGACCGGGCCACCGGTTCCGACGCCGACGACCCGCTGCCCGGAGCGGCCGCGGGCTCGCGCGGAGAGTCGCACCACGGCGCCTGACCACGGGGTACCCGCGGGACCGGTCCCGGCACGTGTTCCGTCACGCGCGTGGGAGCCGAAGAATCCTCAGATCAATCATGCTGTTCCAGTGCCGGGCGGCGGGCTACCCGTGACATACTTCGTACGCGCTCCGCATCCCCCGTCGGAGCGACAGACCGACGCCGGGCAGCTCCCCCCGTGGCTGCTCGGCGTCGCCTTGTGACCGGCCGGTATTGTCGCGGTGTGATGGTCCCCGATGATCCCGCCACTCCGATCTGCTCCGCCAAGGGCTGCCGTGCCGCCGCCGTGTGGGTCCTGGCCTGGAACAACCCCAAGCTGCACACTCCCGATCGCCGCAAGACCTGGCTGGCCTGCGAAGAACACCGGGAGCACCTGTCCCAGTTCCTCGGTGTGCGGGGCTTCCTGAAGGACGTCGTACGGCTCGAGGAGTGGGAGCCGGCCGACGACGACGCCACGGGGGGCGGATCAGCCGCCGATCGCTGACATGGGGCGGTCGGGCTGGAGGAACGTGGGGTCGTCCAGACCGGATCCGGCCTTCTTTCCCCACATCGCCGCGCGCCAGATCCGGGCGATCTCCTCGTCGGGCGCGCCGGAGCGCAGGGCTTCGCGCAGGTCCGTCTCCTCCCGGGCGAACAGGCACGTGCGTACCTGTCCGTCGGCGGTCAGCCGGGTGCGGTCGCAGGCGGCGCAGAACGGGCGGGTGACCGAGGCGATCACGCCCACGCGGTGCGGGCCGCCGTCCACGATCCACCGCTCGGCGGGGGCCGCGCCGCGTTCGTCGGCGCCCTCCGGGGTGAGCGTGAAGCGGGTGCGCAGCGCGGCGAGGATGTCCCCGGCGGTGACCATGCCCTCGCGCTTCCAGCCGTGCTGTGCGTCCAGCGGCATCTGTTCGATGAACCGCAGTTCGTAGTCGTGTTCCACGGCCCAGGCGAGGAGGTCGGGGGCCTCGTCCTCGTTGAGGCCGGGCATCAGGACGGTGTTGACCTTGACGGGGGTCAGTCCGGCGCGCGCGGGCGGCCTCCAGTCCTTCGAGCACGTCCTTGTGACGGTCCCGGCGGGTAAGGGTCCTGAAGACCTCGGGGCGCAGGGTGTCCAGGGAGACGTTGACCCGGTCCAGGCCCGCTTCCTTCAGGGCCGTCGCGGTGCGCCTGAGGCCGATGCCGTTGGTGGTGAGGGACATCCGGGGGCGGGCGCCGAGGGCCGCGACCCGCTCGACGATGCCGACGAGGCCGGGGCGCAGCAGCGGCTCACCGCCGGTGAAGCGGACCTCGGTGATGCCGAGGGTGCCGGTCGCGATGTCGATGAGGCGGACGATCTCGTCGTCCGTGAGCAGGTCCGGCTTGGCCAGCCACTGCAGGCCCTCCTCGGGCATGCAGTAGGTGCACCGCAGGTTGCAGCGGTCGGTCAGCGAGACGCGCAGATCGGTGGCCACCCGGCCGTAGGTGTCGATGAGCACGTGGGCCCCCTCCCTCGGGTCACTGCGTAATTCTTCCGATGACTGCGAGCCTACGTGACGCCACCGACAATGAACGAGGCCCTGCCGACCGTGGGCCCCCACGCGTGCCGGGGCCGCGCCGTGCGGTGCACGGCGCGGCCCCGGCGTACGGGTCCGGTCGCGTCGGCGCTCAGTGCGCTCCGGTGCCGGTGAGGGAACGCACCTCCAGCTCCGCGAACTTGCCCTCGTCGGGCTTCTCCTTCGACAGCAGGGTGCCGACGACGCCCAGCAGGAAGCCGACCGGGATGGAGATGATCCCGGGGTTCTCCAGCGGGAACCAGTGGAAGTCGACGTCGGGGAACATGGACGACGGTTTGCCCGACACCACCGGTGAGAACAGCACCAGACCGACGGCGGTGACCAGGCCGCCGTAGATCGACCAGAGCGCGCCGGAGGTGGTGAACCGCTTCCAGAACAGGCTGTAGAGGATGGTCGGCAGGTTGGCGGAGGCGGCGACCGCGAAGGCGAGCGCGACCAGGCCGGCCACGTTGAGGTCGCGGGCCAGGGCGCCGAGGACGATGGAGACGGCGCCGATGCCGACGGTCGCCCAGCGGGCCGCGCGCAGTTCCTCCTTCTCGCTCGCCTTCCCCCTCTTGATGACGTTGGCGTAGATGTCGTGCGCGAACGACGAGGAGGAGGCCAGGGTGAGTCCTGCGACGACGGCGAGGATCGTGGCGAAGGCGACCGCGGAGATCGAGGCGAGCAGGATCGCGCCCCACGTGGAGTCGACGCCGCCCAGATGGAGGGCGAGCAGGGGGGCCGCGGTGTTGCCCGCCTTGTTGGAGGCGATGATCTCGTCCGGTTTGATGAGCGCTGCGGCGCCGAAGCCGAGGGCGAGGGTCATCAGGTAGAAGCCGCCGATGAGGCCGATGGCCCAGTTGACGGACTTCCGGGCGGTCTTGGCGGTGGGCACCGTGTAGAAGCGGATCAGGATGTGCGGCAGTCCGGCGGTGCCGAGGACCAGGGCGACGCCCAGGGAGATGAAGTCCAGTTTGGTGGTGCCGGTGGCACCGTACTTCAGGCCGGGTTCGAGGAAGGCGGAGCCCTTGCCGCTGTTCTCGGCGGCCTTGCCGAGCAGGTCGGAGATGTTGAAGTCGAACTTCAGCAGCACCAGGAAGGTCAGCAGGATGGCGCCGATGATCAGCAGTACGGCCTTGACCATCTGCACCCAGGTGGTGCCCTTCATGCCGCCGATGGTGACGTACACGATCATCAGGAGGCCGACCAGGGCGACGATGGCGACCTTGCCGCCGTCGCTGGTGATGCCGAGCAGCAGCGAGACGAGGACACCGGCGCCGGCCATCTGCGCCAGCAGGTAGAAGATCGACACGACGATCGTGGAGGTGCCCGCCGCGGTGCGCACCGGGCGCTGCCGCATGCGGTACGCCAGCACGTCGCCCATGGTGTAGCGGCCGGAGTTGCGCAGCGGTTCGGCGACCAGGAGGAGGGCGACCAGCCAGGCCACCAGGAAGCCGATGGAGTAGAGGAAGCCGTCGTAGCCGGCCAGGGCGATGGCGCCGGCGATGCCGAGGAAGGACGCGGCGGACATGTAGTCGCCGGAGACGGCGAGGCCGTTCTGGAAGCCGCTGAACTGGCGGCCGCCGGCGTAGAAGTCGGCGGCGTCCTTGGTCTGTCGGCCCGCCCAGACGGTGATGACGAGCGTGATGGCGACGAAGACCGCGAACAGGGTGATGATCAGCGTCCGGTGCTCACTGGCCTCGCCGGCGGCGAGCAGTGCGGTGTGCGTTGTGGGGTGTGCGGGGCTCATGCGCCGCCCTCCATCCGGGCCTTGATGGCTTCCGCCTTCGGGTCGAGCTTGGCGGCGGCGTGCCGCGAGTACCACCAGGCGATGAGGAACGTGGTGAGGAACTGGGCGAGGCCGAGCGCCAGGGCGACGTTGATGTTGCCGAAGAGCTTGGTGCCCATGAAGTCGCCCGCGTAGTTGGAGAGCAGGACGTAGACCAGGTACCAGGCGATGAACGCGATCGTCAGCGGGAAGGCGAACGACCGCTGGGTCCGGCGCAGTTCACCGAACTCGGCGCTCTGCTGCACCGCTGTGAACTCCTCGGTCGACGGGAGCCGGGGGTCGGCTTTCGAAGGGGGAGGTGCGTCGGTGGCCACGAAGTCTCCTCGCGTTGCTGGTGCGTTACGGATGGTGACGGCAGTGAACGAGGAGGGTGTGTTCCCGGTCACTCTCCCGTTCCCTGCTCAAGGTCACGGACCGGCTCCGGGACCGGTTCAACATCCGCGGCGGCTTTCCGGTGACGTTTCGGCGGCGGTCGTGAGGCGGGTTCCGGGGCCGCCGGGGCCGACCGGCCGGGTACCGCCTCCCGGTGCGCCGGCGCCCTGTTGACGCGTGCGCGAAATCCGGGGGATTTTGCGAACTCATTGCTGACCAGCGAGGACGCGGGATAGCGTCGCCCTGCACCACTCGTCATGCACCTGCCCGGGGCGTCACTTGCGTTCCGGTGCCTTCACGCTTACGGATGATGTGGAGATCCCATGCCTCGTCTGCGTTCGCGCACGCGCTCGCACCGTGTCATAGCCCTGCCGCTCGGAATGGCCATGGCGTCCGCCCTCGCCTTCCTGCCGAACACCGGCGCCTTCGCCGCCGAGGGAGCACCGAAGGCCGCCACGACCGACGGCACCCCGCTCAGCTACGTCGTCAACGTCGCCCCGGGGCACGGTGCCTCGGACCTGGTGCGGCGGGCCATCAGCAGAGCCGGCGGCACGGTCGTCACCTCGTACGACAGGATCGGCGTGATCGTCGTCCACTCCTCGAACGCCGACTTCGCGAGAACCGTCCGCCGGGTACCCGGTGTCCAGTCCGCGGGCGCTACCCGCACCGCCCCGCTGCCCGCCCAGTCCACCACCGACGTCGGCACCCCCAAGGCGCTCACGGCGCAGCAGGTGGCGGACGCCCAGGCCGTCGACGGGCAGGACCCGTTGGAGCCGTTGCAGTGGGACCTGCCCGCCATCCAGGCGGACAAGGCGCACGAGAAGACGCTCGGCAGCCGCAGGGTGACGGTCGCCGTCATCGACACCGGCGTCGACGACACCCACCCGGACATCGCGCCCAACTTCGACCGCGCGGCATCCGTCAACTGCGTGTCCGGCAAGCCGAACACGGCCGACGGCGCCTGGCGGCCCACCGCCGAGGAGAGCCCGCACGGCACGCACGTGGCGGGCGAGATCGCGGGCGCCAGGAACGGCGTCGGCATCACCGGTGTCGCGCCGGGCGTGAAGGTGGCCGGCATCAAGGTCGCCACGACGGCCGGCTTCTTCTACACCGAGGCCGTGGTGTGCGGCTTCATGTGGGCCGCCGAGCACGGCGTCGACGTCACGAACAACAGCTATTACACCGACCCGTGGTACTTCAACTGCACCGACGACCCGGACCAGAAGGCGCTCGTCACCGCGCTGACCCGGGCCACCCGGTACGCCGAGCACAAGGGCACGGTCAACGTCGCCGCCGCGGGCAACGAGAACTACGACCTGGCCGCGGACGAGATCACCGACCCGTCCTCCCCCAACGACACCACCCCGGGCGACCGGGTGATCGACACCTCGAAGTGCTTCGACATCCCGACCCAGCTCCCGGGTGTCGTCACCGTCGCCGCGACCGGTGCCAAGGGCATCAAGTCGTCGTTCTCCAACTACGGCCTCGGCCGGATCGACGTCGCCGCGCCCGGTGGCGACTCGACGGCCTACCAGACCCCGGCCCCGCCCGCGAACAGCGGTCTCATCCTCGGCCCGCTGCCGGGCGGCTCGTGGGGCTACATGGCGGGCACGTCGATGGCGAGCCCGCATGTCGCCGGTGTGGCCGCGCTCATCAAGTCGACGCACCCGCACGCCTCCGCCGCGCTGGTGAAGGCCCTGCTGTACGCGGAGGCCGACGCCACGCCGTGCACCAAGCCGTACGACATCGACTCGGACGGCAAGGTCGACGCGGTGTGCGAGGGCTCGAAGAACCGCAACGGGTTCTACGGGTGGGGCACCGTGAACGCGCTCAAGGCGGTCACCCGCTAGTCCCGCCCACCACGCCGGGGGAGGGGACGGGCAGGCCCGTCCCCTCCCCCGGCCGCGCATACTGCGGGCATGACCGACATCGGCATGGCGTGGGCGGCGCTGGGCGGGGAACCGTCGCTGGTCCCGCGGATCTCGACCGTCGTACGGGAGGGGGCGCTCGCCGCCGTGCTGCCCGTGCGAGAGCTCGCGCGGGCGTGCGTGGGGGCGTGCGCCCTGGCCGGGTCCGAGTGGGGAGCGCGGCGGGCCGGGCTCGCACGGGTACCCGAGGTGCGGGTCGACGACGGGGCCGTCGCGACCGCCTTCCACAGCGAACGGCATCTGCGGGTCGACGGGCGCGCGCCGGAGACGTTCGCGCCGCTGTCGCGCTTCTGGCGCACCACGGACGGCTGGGTGCGCACGCACGCCAACTACCCGCACCACCGGGCACGATTGCTCGGTGCACTGGGTCTCCCGGCCGAGGCCTCCTCGGACACGGTCGGGGTGGCGCTCGCCGAACGGTCGGCCGTCGAGGTGGAGGAGACGGTGTGCGCGGCCGGGGGGCTCGCGGTGGCCCTGCGTACGCCCGAGGAGTGGGCGGCGCACGAACAGGGACGCGCACTGGTCGCGCGCCCCTTGGTGGAGCGCGAGCGCCTGGACGACGCGCCGGCCCGCACACCCGTGCCGCTCTCGGGCACGCCGCTGCTCCCGATGGCGGGCCTGCGGGTCCTGGACCTCACCCGGGTCGTCGCCGGGCCCGTGGCCACCCGCACCCTGGCCCTGCTCGGCGCCGACGTGCTGCGGATCGACAGTCCCCGGCTCCCCGAACTCCCCGATCAGCACCTCGACATGGACTTCGGCAAGCGTTCCGCGACACTCGACCTGGCGGCGCCCGTCGACCGGGCCGCGTTCGAGGAACTGTCGGCCTCGGCCGACGTGGTCGTGACGGGGTACCGGCCCGGCGCGCTCGACCGCTTCGGACTGTCCGCGCGGGCACTCGCCGAACGGCGGCCGGGGCTGGTGGTGGCGCAGTTGTCGGCGTGGGGCGCGTACGGTCCCTGGGGCGGCCGGCGGGGCTTCGACAGCCTGGTGCAGGTCGCCACCGGCATCGCGGTGACCGAGGGCACGGCGGACACGCGGCCGGGGGTGCTGCCGGCGCAGGCGCTGGACCACGGCACGGGCTATCTGCTGGCGGCGGCCGTCCTGCGGTCCCTCACCGACCAGACCGAACGCGGCGGCTCCCGCGTCGTGCGCCTCGCCCTGGCGCGGACGGCGGCGTGGCTGACGAGCGGCGGGACACCCGGAGACGGGATGCCGGAAGGCAGGGCACCGGGAGACGTGGCTGTGGGCGCCGTGAGCACGGGGGTGCCGTACGAGGACGCCTCGCCCTGGCTGGCGGAGGCGGACGGCGGGGCGGCGGGCCGGCTGCGGTACGCCCTGTCGCCGGTGCGCTTCGCGGGCTCCCCCGCGACCTGGGAGGGGGCGCCGGGGACCTGGGGCGCCGACGCGGCCCGGTGGTGGTGAGGGGGCGTCAGGAAGGCCGTGGGCGGGGCGAGGGGTGAGGTCCGCGACGGGACTGTCGGCCGGTGCCCGTATTCTCATTGACCATGCTCGAAGACCCTACGATCGCAGCGCCCCCGGCCTCCTGGCCGGCCGCGTATCCACAGGGGTACGCGGTCGTCGACGTGGAGACCACCGGTCTGGCGCGGGACGACCGCATCATCTCGGCGGCCGTCTACCGGCTGGACGCGCGCGGCGAGGTCGAGGACCACTGGTACACGACGGTCAACCCGGAGCGCGATCCCGGTCCCGTGTGGATACACGGTCTGACGAGCGAGGCGCTCGAAGGGGCGCCCCTGTTCCACGAGGTGGCCGAGGAGTTCGCGGCCCGGCTGGCGGGCCGGGTGCTCGTCGCGCACAACGCGGTCTTCGACTGGTCGATGATCGCCCGGGAGTACGCGCGGGCGGGCCACGAACCTCCGGTCCGTCAGCGGCTGTGCACGATCGCGCTGTCCAAGGCGCTGGCGCTGCCGCTGCCCAACCACAAGCTGGAGACCCTGGCGGCCCACTTCGGCGTCGTGCAGCGTCGGGCGCACCACGCGCTGGACGACGCGCGTGTACTCGCCGAGGCGTTCCGGCCGAGCCTGCACGCGGCGGCGCGGGACAACGTCCGGCTGCCGCTGCTGGAGTGCCTGCCGCTCACCGAGTGGTCCGCCACGCCGCGCATCGGCCACCAGGCCACGTCCCCGGACGGCCCGCGGCCCGGGAGCTGGCGCCAGTCCCGCAAGCTGCCGCCGTGCCCCTACCCCAACCCCGGCCGGTACGAGGCCGGGGAACCGCTCAGGCAGGGCATGCGGGTGGCGTTCTCCGGCGACACCTCGGTCGACCGCGAACTGCTGGAGGACCGCGCGGTCGACGCCGGGCTGCACGTGGCGACGAGCCTGTCCCGCCTCACCAGTCTGCTCGTCACCAACGACCCCGACTCGGGCACGTCGAAGGTGGTCAAGGCCCGGCAGTTCGGCACGCCGGTGGTCGACGAGGCGGCCTTCGGCCAGTTGCTGCAGAACGTCGCACCGGCCGCGGAACCCGTAGAGGCGAAAAGGCGTAAGCGGGCGTAAGCGGCATACCGGACGTACGGGTGACGGTGCGGCGACTCGCCCCGGAGGTCGCCCGCCCGGTGCGGGGCGGCACCGCACCCTGTCCCCCATGGCACGTTGCGAGGTCTGCGGAAACGACTACGGCATGACGTTCGAGGTGCACGCACAGGGTGCCGTGCACGTCTTCGACTGCTTCTCCTGCGCGATCCACCGGATGGCCCCGATCTGCGAGCACTGCCGTGTGCAGATCATCGGTCAGGGCGTCGAGGTGGAGGGCCACTGGTACTGCGGCGCGCACTGTGCCCGCGCGGAGGGGAGGGCGGGCATCACCGACAAGGTGTGACGCCGGGTGCCGGGGGACCCTACCGGCCGCAGGCTTTCAGGCAAGAGGTACCGTCGACGGGTGTACCGCTTCCTGTTGTCCCGGCAGTGGGTGATCCTCACCCTCATCGCACTCCTGCTCATCCCGACGATGATCGAGCTGGGCTTCTGGCAGCTGCACCGGCACCAGCACAAGGTGGCGCTGAACAAGGTGATAGGCGACTCGCTGGCGGCGAAGCCGGTGCCCGCCGAGTCGCTCACCTCCCCGGGCGGGAAGGTCGAGCACGTCGACCTGTACCGCAGGGTGACCGCCAGGGGCACCTTCGACACCGCGCACGAGGTCGTCGTGCGGCGCCGTACGAACACCGACGGCGAGGTCGGCTACCACGTGCTGACCCCGTTCGTCCTGGACGACGGCAAGGTACTGCTGGTCAACCGGGGCTGGGTCCCGGCGGACGGCGCGCAGACCGAGTTCCCGAAGATCCCGGCGCCCGCACGCGGTGAGCTCACCGTCACCGGACGGCTGATGCCGGACCAGACGACCGCCGACAGCGGCATCAAGAACGTCAAGGGTCTCCCCGACCGCCAGGTCATGCTGATCAACAGCCGGGTGGAGGCCGGCCGGCTAGGCAGGCCGGTGCTCGGCGGCTACGTCGAGCTGACGGCCCCGAAGCCCAAGGGGGACAGCCCGGAGCTGATCCCGGACCCCGACCACAGCGACATCGGCCCCCACATGGCGTACGCCGTCCAGTGGTGGCTGTTCTCCGCGGGCGTTCCGGTGGGCTGGGTCGTCCTGGCCCGGCGCGAGGCACGGGACAGGGCGGGCGCGGAGCGCGAGGAGGACACGACGGAATCGCGGGAACCCGCGACGGCGTAGGCCGACCCGCAGGAGCCGACGGCGTGGGCCGGCCCGCAGGAGCGCAGGCCCACCCGCAGCGGTGCGGGCCCCGGCGGGAGGCGCACGCCGGGGCCCGCACCGGCGTGGTGTCCACCCCGGCCGCTCCCGTCGCTCCCGCCCGCCCCCGGCCTGGGTGATTGCGCCGGCCCCGTTCCGGGAACCCCGAGGCGCATGAAGTCGCGCATCGAGGACTACGCCCTCATCGGTGACGAACAGACCGCCGCGCTGGTCAGCAGGTCCGGTTCCATCGACTGGCTCTGCCTGCCCCGGTTCGACTCCGGGGCCTGTTTCGCCGCCCTGCTGGGCGACAAGCACAACGGGCACTGGCGGCTGGCGCCCCAGGGGGCCGACGTCTGCGCCCGGCGGGCCTACCGCCCCGACTCCCTCGTCCTGGACACCGAGTGGGACACCCCCGAGGGATCGGTCCGCGTCACCGACCTGATGCCGCAGCGCGACCGCGCCCCCGACGTCGTCCGCATCGTCGAGGGCCTGTCCGGCACCGTCACCATGCGCGGCGCGCTCCGGCTGCGCTTCGACTACGGCTCGATCGTCCCCTGGATGCGCCGCACCGACGGCCACCGCGTGGCGGTCGCCGGACCCGACGCGGTCTGGCTGCGCAGCGAGCCCCCGGTGCGCACCTGGGGCGAGGACTTCTGCACGCACTCGGAGTTCACCGTGCACGAGGGCGAGAAGGTCGCCTTCGTCCTCACCTGGCACCCCTCGCACGAGCCGCGTCCCCGGCTCGTCGACCCGTACAACGCCCTGCGCACCAGCCTGTCCGACTGGCAGGCATGGGCGGCCAGGTGCCGCTACGACGGACCGCACCGGGACGCCGTCGTGCGCTCCCTGATCACTCTCAAAGCACTCACCTACCGGCCGACCGGCGGCATCGTCGCCGCGCCGACCACCTCGCTGCCCGAGCAGCTCGGCGGGGTCCGCAACTGGGACTACCGCTACGCCTGGCTGCGCGACTCCACGCTCACCCTGAACGCGCTCCTCGGCGCCGGCTATCTGGACGAGGCCGAGGCGTGGCGTAACTGGCTGCTGCGCGCGGTCGCCGGCGACCCCGCCGACCTCCAGATCATGTACGGCCTCTCGGGCGAGCGGCGGCTGCGCGAGGTGGAGCTGCCCTGGCTGTCCGGCTACGCCGGCTCCTCCCCCGTGCGGATCGGCAACGACGCGGTGACCCAGCTCCAGCTGGACGTGTACGGCGAGGTCATCGACTCGCTCTCGCTCGGGCTCGCCGCCGGGCTGCCCGCCAAGCCGCACATGTGGCAGGTGCAGCGGGCGCTGATGGACTTCCTGCGCACCGCCTGGAAACAGCCCGACGAGGGCCTGTGGGAGGTGCGCGGCGGCCGGAGGCATTTCGTGTACTCCAAGGTGATGGCATGGGTGGCCGCCGACCGCGCGGTGCGCGCACTGGAGGGCAACCCCAAGCTCGGCGGCGACCTCGACGGCTGGCGGGCGATGCGGGACGAGGTGCACCGGGAGGTGTGCACGCGGGGGTACGACCCGGAGCGGAACACGTTCACCCAGTTCTACGGCTCGAAGGAGCTGGACGCCTCGCTGCTGCTCATCCCCCGGGTCGGCTTCCTGCCGCCGGAGGACCCACGGGTGGTCGGCACCGTCGACGCGGTCCGCGCGGAACTCGGCCACCAGGGCTTCGTACGCCGTTACAGCACGGCGGGGCCGAACGTCGACGGGCTGCCCGGCGACGAGGGCACGTTCCTGGTGTGCTCGTTCTGGCTGGCGGAGGCGCTGCATCTGACGGGCCGTGTGCGGGAGGCCCGGGAACTGTTCGAACGGATCGTCGCCCTCGCCAACGACGTCGGGCTGCTCGCCGAGGAGTACGACCCCGTGGACGGCCGCCAGCTCGGCAACTTCCCGCAGGCGTTCAGCCATCTGGGTCTGGTGAACACGGCGCTGTGCCTGTACGGCGGCAAGGGGGCCAGTCCCGCGTTCCCCCCAGCGGTAGGCCCCCCGGAGGCGGGTGTGCGCGGAGTGGGCGGCGAGGCAGGATAGGGCCATGGATCTTGGACTGAAGGACCGTGTGTACGTGGCCACCGGGGCGACCCGGGGGCTGGGCAACGCCACGGCGCGGGAACTGGTCGCCGACGGAGCCAAGGTGGTGCTCACCGGGCGGGACGAGAGGACCGCGGCCGCGGCCGCCGCGGAGCTGGGGCCGAACGCGGTGGGGGTGGCCGCGGACAACGGCGACCCGGAGGCACCGGCCCGGTTGATCGCGGCCGCGCGCGAGCACTTCGCCGGCTTCCACGGGGTGCTGGTCAGCGTGGGCGGGCCGCCGCCGGGATTCGCGGCCGACAACACGGACGCGCAGTGGAGCGCCGCGTTCGAGTCCGTGTTCATGGGCGCGGTACGGATGGCGCGGACGGCCGCGGCGGAGCTGACGGAGGGCGGGGTCATCGGGTTCGTACTGTCGGGCTCGGTGTACGAGCCGGTTCCCGGGCTGACGATCTCCAACGGGCTGCGGCCGGGGCTGGCGGGGCTCGCCAAGTCGCTGGCGGACGAACTGGGGCCGCGGGGGATCCGGGTGGTGGGGCTGCTGCCGGCCCGGATCGACACGGACCGGGTGCGGGAACTGGACGCGGCCTCCGCGGACCCGGCGGCCACGCGCCGGGAGCAGGAGTCGCGGATTCCGCTGCGGCGGTACGGGAGGCCGGAGGAGTTCGGGCGGGTGGCGGCGTTCGCGCTGTCGCCGGCGGCGTCCTATCTGACGGGGCTGATGCTGCCGGTGGACGGCGGGGCACTGCGGGGGTTCTGAGGGGCTTTTTCGCGCGCCCGCCGCCCCTGCCCTTCCCGTCCCTCGAGGGGCTCTGCCCCTGGGCCCCGAACGGACCTCGGCTCACAGCGCGCGGGATGTGCGGCGGGTGCCGGGGTACGTCGTGACTCGTCGCGCAGTTCCCCGCGCCCCTTCTGGTGCGCGGGAACTGCGCGAGCGACCCGGGTCAGTCGCCGAGGTCCGCCAGGTCTCGGAGCCGACGGGCCTGCGCGGCCCGTTCCGCCGCGCGCTGCGCGTCGTACGTACGGTCGGCCGCCCCCTGCAGCAGCGCCTTCGTCTCGACGACGGCGTCCCTCGGGGCCGCGAGCAGCGCGTCCACGAGGTCGCGCACCGCGTCGTCGAGCTGCGCGACGGGGACCGCGGCGTTGGCCAGGCCTGTGTTCACGGCCTCCTGCGCGTGGACGAAGCGCCCGGTCGCGCAGATCTCCAGCGCGCGGGCGTACCCGACCAGCGCGACGAGCGGGTACGTTCCCGTGAGGTCCGGCACCAGGCCGAGGCTGGTCTCGCGCATGGCGAACCGCACGTCGTCGGCGACGACGCGCAGGTCACAGGCGAGCGCGAGCTGGAAACCGGCGCCGATGGCATGCCCCTGCACGGCGGCGACGGACACGATGTCGGTGCGCCGCCACCAGGTGAACGCCTCCTGGTACGCGGCGATCGTGGCGTCCAGTTCGGCGTCGTCGCTCCGGGCGAGGCCGATGAACGAGGGCTCGCCGGGAATTCCCTCGGGCGTGAACATCTGCCGGTCGAGCCCCGCCGAGAAGGACTTGCCCTCTCCGCGCAGCACGACCACCCGCACCGAACCCGGCAACAGCCGGCCGACCTCGATCAGCGTGCGCCACAGAGCGGGGCTCTGGACGTTGAGCTTGGCGGGGTTGGTCAGCGTGACCGTGGCGATCGCGTCGTCAACGGTCAGGCGTACGCCGTTCTTGTCGAGTACCGGTTCGAGGTCGAGTCCGAGCGAAGCCATGGGGCGCCTCCGAAGGGGTGCGGTCGTCGGGGACGCCGTACGACGGCATCCCAAGTGACTGCACAGTAACCACCCGGTCGGTCGCCCGACCGTCCGGGTGGTCACCATCGGAGAACCGATGACCGCCCCAGGCTCGAGGGCCTCAGGCGGAGGTGGACTTCTTTCCCCGGGTCGCTCCACCGCGTCCACGCAGCGTGACGCCCGACTCGCTGAGCATCCGGTGCACGAAGCCATACGAGCGGCCGGTCTCCTCGGCCAGCGCCCGGATGCTCGCACCGGAGTCGTACTTCTTCTTCAGGTCTGCCGCGAGCTTGTCGCGCGCGGCGCCGGTCACCCGGCTGCCCTTCTTCAGAGTCTCGGCCACCCGTGCCTCCTCATGGGAAGTGCGCTCTGGTCCTCTCATGATCACCCCTCCGGGGCGGGTTGGCCACCCATTCGGCAAGGTCGATGAGAGACGGTTTTGACGACAGGAGCGGGTCCCCACAAACGGAGGGATGTATTCCGATCACTGTTTTCCCGTACGCCCGCACGAGCGCGCCCACGAACCAGCAGGTCACGGACGTGCGACGGCCGGGCCCCCGCGGAAGGGGGACCCGGCCGGAAGATCGGTGCGCGACGCACCGGGGTACGAGGAGATCTCACGCAGATGGTGGATCACGCGTGGGTCGAATGATCCATGCGCAAGTGATCATCCTCAGGCGAGGGCGACCAGGTCCGCGTAGTCGGAACCCCACAGATCCTCGACGCCGTCCGGAAGCAGGATGATCCGCTCCGGCTGCAGCGCCTCCACCGCGCCCTCGTCGTGGGTGACCAGGACGACCGCGCCCTTGTAGGTGCGCAGGGCGCCGAGGATCTCCTCGCGGCTGGCCGGGTCGAGGTTGTTCGTGGGCTCGTCCAGGAGCAGCACGTTCGCGGACGACACGACGAGGGTCGCCAGCGCGAGCCGCGTCTTCTCCCCGCCGGAGAGGACCCTGGCAGGCTTGTCGACGTCGTCGCCGGAGAACAGGAACGAGCCGAGCACCTTGCGGACCTCGACGAGGTCCATGTCGGGCGCGGCCGACCGCATGTTCTCCAGCACCGTGCGCTCGGGGTCGAGGGTCTCGTGCTCCTGCGCGTAGTAGCCGAGCTTGAGGCCGTGGCCGGGGACGACCGCGCCGGTGTCGGGCTGCTCGACGCCGCCCAGCAGCCGCAGCAGCGTCGTCTTGCCGGCGCCGTTGAGGCCGAGGATGACGACTCGGGAGCCCTTGTCGACCGCCAGGTCGACGTCGGTGAAGATCTCCAGGGAGCCGTACGACTTCGACAGGCCCTCCGCCATGAGCGGGGTCTTGCCGCAGGAGGCCGGCTCGGGGAACCGGAGCTTGGCGACCTTGTCGGACTGGCGGACCGCCTCCAGACCGGCCAGGAGCTTGTCGGCGCGGCGGGCCATGTTCTGCGCGGCCACCGTCTTGGTGGCCTTGGCGCGCATCTTGTCGGCCTGCGAGTGGAGTGCGGCGGCCTTCTTCTCGGCGTTCTGCCGCTCCCGCTTGCGGCGCTTCTCGTCGGCCTCGCGCTGCTGCTGGTACAGCCTCCAGCCCATGTTGTAGACGTCGATCTGGGAGCGGTTGGCGTCCAGGTAGAACACCTTGTTGACGACCGTCTCGACCAGGTCGACGTCGTGGGAGATGACGATGAAGCCGCCGCGGTAGCTCCGCAGGTAGTCCCGCAGCCAGATGATCGAGTCGGCGTCGAGGTGGTTGGTGGGCTCGTCCAGCAGCAGGGTGTCCGCGTCGGAGAACAGGATGCGGGCCAGCTCGATGCGGCGGCGCTGGCCGCCGGAGAGCGTGTGCAGGGGCTGGCCGAGCACGCGGTCGGGCAGGTTGAGCGCGGCGGCGATGGTGGCGGCCTCGGCCTCGGCGGAGTACCCGCCCTTGGTGAGGAACTCGGTCTCCTGGCGCTCGTACTGCTTCAGCGCCTTCTCCCGCGTGGCGCCCTGGCCGTTGGCGATGCGCTGCTCGTTGTCGCGCATCTTGCGCAGCAGTGTGTCGAGGCCGCGCGCGGAGAGGATGCGGTCGCGGGCGAGCACGTCGAGGTCGCCGGTGCGGGGGTCCTGCGGGAGGTAGCCGACCTCACCGGACCGGGTGACGGTGCCCGCGGCGGGCATGCCTTCGCCGGCCAGGACCTTGGTGAGGGTGGTCTTGCCGGCGCCGTTGCGCCCGACCAGGCCGATGCGGTCGCCCTTGGCGACGCGGAAGGTGGCGGACTCGATGAGGACGCGGGCACCGGCACGCAGCTCGATGCCGGAAGCGGAAATCACGGACAGACTCCAGTAGCGGGTGAGGCGGGACGGGCGGCTGAGGACGTCTCCGCTGTCTAATGCGCGAGGAGAATGGCCATGGGCCAAGTCTAACGGGGGTGCGCAAGGGGTTTATCCCGTCCGCGGGGCCGCCCGCGGGCCCGCCGCCCCGTGCCGTACGCGCTGCTCGCGTACTCCTCCTGGGTACGGCCGTGCCGATTCCCGGGGCGTTGTCAGTGGCGGGTGCCAGACTGTGAAGCAGGCCACATTCCGGGCGTGCGGAGCGCGGGAGACGAAGGCCGCGAAGGGAGCGTGAACGGCATGGCAGGCACGGGTGGCAGGCGTCCGAGCGTCTTCCCCACGTTGTTGTACGCGGACGCGTCGGCGGCGATCCGTCAGCTGACCGCGGCGTTCGGCTTCACCGAACTCGCCGTGTACGAGGGCGAGGACGGCAAGGTGGTGCACGCCGAACTGGTGCAGGGCAACGGCGCGGTGATGCTCGGCTCCAAGGGCCGGGGCGGCCGGTTCGACGAGGTGATGAAGGGCGGCGGCCCGGCCGGGGTGTACGTCGTGGTGGACGACGTGGACGCGCACCACCGCAGAGCCGTGGAGCACGGCGCGGAGATCCTGACGCCCCCGACGGACCAGGACTACGGCTCACGGGACTACATGGCCCGGGACGTGGAGGGCACCATCTGGAGCTTCGGCACGTACGCGCCGGAGATCGGATCCTAGGGAGGGGACCGGTTCCCGGACAGTGACCGGTTCCCGGGCGGACACCAATCACCCGACGGGCACCGGTTCCCGGGCGGAGCGGCCGGGCGGAGAACCTGGGGGCGGGGGGCCGTGGGGTCAGCCGCCGGTGTGGACCTGGAAAGCGGCTCTTCGCACGGCTCTGGCCAGCGCCGGGTCGGGGTGGGCGGCGGCGAGGGCGACGAGTACCTGCACCGTGCGCGGGTGGCCCACGGCCCGCACCTCGTCCAGGAGCGCGGGCACGGTGGGCTGCACGGCGGACTCCAGGTGGCGTACGAGGAGCGGCGCCTCCCCGTGGTCGGCGACGGCGGCGGCGGTGTCCACCCACAGCCAGGTGGCCTCCTCGCGGGTGAGCACCTCGTGGGCGTCCTCGGGGTCGACGCCCTCCTGCTCGGCGAGCCAGAGCAGGGCGTAGGGGCGCAGTCCGGCCTCCTCGGCGGCGGCGCGCACGTCGGGTTCGGCGGGGGCGCCGACGACGCGCAGCGCCTCGAAGGCCAGGCCGCGCAGCAGCGCGTCCTCGCCGCGGGCGGCCTCGAGGAGTTCGGTGACCGCGCCGCCGACGGGGCGGGCGGCGAGCCAGGCACGGTACTCGGCGCGGGCGGCGTTGGGGCGGAGCTGGGCGCAGCCGCGGAGCATGTCCTCGGCGGCGACCTCGATGTTGCCGGCCGGGCTCTGCGCGGCCACGCAGATCTGCTCGAGCTTGACCCACACCGCCCAGCTGCCGAGCGGGGTGAGCGTGGCCTGTCCGTCGCCGTAGGTCAGCGCCCCGACGGAGGCGAGCGCCCGCAGCGCCCAGTCGAGGAGCGGGGCGAGGGTGGCGGCGTCGGCGGGCTCGGGAGGTGCGGGCGACACGGCCAGGGCGGTGGCGTCGACGGCCACGAGGGCGCCGTCGGACGGGGCGACGGGCTCGGGCACCGGGCCGTAGGGGACCTCGCAGCGTTCGGTGCGCAGTTCGGTGACGCGCTGGCGCAGCAGGTCGAGGAGCTGCTCCACCGGAACGGGGCCGGCGGAGAGCTGGAGGAAGGAGAGGAGCTGTGGCATCGCGGAGACGACCTCGGCGACGTCGGCGTGCTCCCGGTCCGAGGGTTCCGGGGTGGCCAGCGACCAGGCGTCGAAGAGGGCGACCCAGCCGCGCAGGACGGCGCTGTCGTCTCGGTCCCAGGCGCGCAGCCGCCAGCCGGAGCGGGCGCTGTCGCCGTGCACCTCGACGAGACCGGCGAGGCGTGCCGTGTCCCAGTCGGCGCGTACCTGAGCGACGGTCAGTCCCAGTTCGGCCGCGGCGGATTCGGAGGTCCGGTCGGAGAGGGTGCCCCCGCCGTCGGATCCGGCTCCGTCGCGGCCCGGGCGCAGGGCGGTGTCGGCCCAGCGGGCGATCGTGGCGGCGGCGGCCAGCCGGGCGCGGGCCATGCGGGCCAGTTCCGCCGGTGGCGGGGTGCCCTCCGGCGGCCGGGGCGCGGGGCGGCGCGTGCGGTGCTGGTTCACCGCTCGGGGAGCGGCGGCCAGGGGCCGCGGGCGGACGAGACGGAGCCTGGAGTCGCGCGGGGTACGGGACGTCACAGGGGCAGTCTTCCGGTTGACGGTCCGAAAACCCAAACGGAATGCGGATGCCGGCCCCCCGCCGCACCGCGGGGGCTGCGCAACCACCGTCCCGCGACCCGCCAACCGGAAGCAAACCGGGCCGAACCGCGACAAGAGGTGACGGCGGCCCGGGCGCACCCCTCCGGGGCGCGAGGCGCGGTCGGTCGGCGACTCGCACCAGTGAGGCGAACCAATGGGGTCGCACCGGTGCAGTCACACCAGCGAGGTCACACCAGTGGGGTCAGGAAGCGCCGCAACGCGTCCTCGTACCCCTCGGGGTCGGCGTTCCACATGGCACCGTGCGCCCCCTCCCGCACCACGTGCAGCGTGACCAGTTCCGGCCGCTGCGCCGCCAGCCGCCGCGAGGTCCCCCAGGGTGCGACGGAGTCCCCCGGCCCGTGGAGGATCAGCACGGGCTTCGTGAGCCGCGCCGGGTCCACCGCCTGCCGCAGCCGCTGCGCGTCCCACCGCATCCTTGCCTGGGCAGCTCGTACCGCGAGCGGCAGCAGGAAGCCGGGCGTGTGCCGTGCGGCGGCCAGCGCGCGCAGCGTCGCCTCCCGGTCGAGCACGGGCGAGTCGAGCACCAGCCCCACCACGCGGTCCCGCAGCTCGGAGCGGGCCGCGGTGGTCAGCGCCATGGTCGCGCCGGTCGACCAGCCGTACAGCACCACCTGCCGGGCGCCGTGGCGCACGGCGTGGTGGAGCGCGGCGTCCACGTCCCGCCACTCGGTGTCCCCGAGGTGGTGCAGACCGTCCGGCGGGCGGGGCGCGTCCGGATCCCCCCGGTGGGCGGGGGCGAGGACGGTGAAGCGGTCGCCGTGCAGGAAGCGCATCAGGTTCATCGAGTGGACCCGGGTGGCACCGAGCCCGTGCACGGCGATCACCCAGGTGTCCCGCGCGCCCGGCACGCACCACGCCGGGAGCGGGCCGAGTTCGCCGGGCACGTCCACGTCGGTGTGGTCGAGCCCGAGGGCGGTGCCCGGGTCGCCGAGGTACAGGGCGGGGGTGAACCTGACCCTGTCGCCGGTCTCCAGCGTGCCGTGGGTGACGCGTTCGAGGCGGCGTACGACCGTGTCGGCGGAGGGCGGGGCCCCGGGGAGGACCTGGCCGACGACCGCGTGCACGCCGTTGCCGACGAGGCCGTAGGTGCCGGGGCGCCGGGAGGCGAGGGCACGGGTCAGGGTGATCTGGCCCGCGGCCGTGGCGTGCACGGTGAGGCGGGGTTCGGTGGGCAGGGGGCGGCCGGGGGGCGCCTTGAGCGCGGCGTCGGCGGCGAGGCGGCCGGCCGCGACGCCGGCGGCGCCGACGCCGACGAGGCCGGCCGCGAGGGCTACGGTGACGGCGGCGGCCGTCGGCCTGACAGTGCGCACCGGTCCAGTGTCGTGGTTGAGGCGGGCTTCGGCCAGCGGAGCGCCCCGGAACGCCTCCGAGCGCCCCTCAGGGGGCGTCCGGTTGCCCGTAGTTCCGCAAACCGGCGGTGACCTCGTCCAGTTGGGACGGCGTCAGGAGGCTGGGCGGGCCCGCGGGTGACGCGGTCGCGATGAGCCAGAGCCGGCACATCCATTCCAGTTGTGCCGTGCGGTCGTACGCCTGGTCGAGGGTGTCGCCGTGGGCGAGGGTGCCGTGGTTCTGCAGCAGGCAGGCGGTGCGGCCGGCGAGGGCGCGGAGCACGTTCCCGGCCAGTTCGGCGGTGCCGTACGTGGCATAGGGGGCGACCCGGACCGGGCCGCCGAGGGCCGCGGCCATGTAGTGGATCAGCGGCAGTTCGCGGACGAGGGTGGAGACCGCCGTCGAGTGCACCGCGTGCGTGTGCACGATCGCGCGTGCGCCGGTGTCGCGGTACACCGCGAGGTGCATGGGGAGTTCGCTGGTCGGCCGCAGCGTGCCGAGCACCTGACGGCCGTCGAGTCCGACGCCGACCGCGTCATCGGGGCCCAGCCTGTCGTACGGCACCCCCGTGGGGGTGACCAGCACCGTGTCCCCCACCCGTACCGACACGTTGCCCGAGGTGCCGACGACCAGTCCGTCGGCGACCGTCCGGCGGGCGGTGGCGACGAGGGCGTCCCAGGCACGGTCCACCTCGTCCCCGCCGACCGCCCGGTCCTCCTGTCGCTTCCCTTTCCCCCGCCGACGTTCCCCCTGCCGCCGTTCACGTTCCCGTCGCTGCTCAGCCATGGCGCGATCATGCCAGGCAATGCGCGCGTCCCGGCGTGTACACCGGCGCTTACGCCCGCGAACACCCCTCTATGAGCCGATTGAATGATGATGGGCTGATTTACGGTGACCTTCGATTACTCTCTGGGGCTTCCGCGGGACCGTCCGTGCGCGGGCGCGTACACACGGCTTGCGCGACGCATGCACGCCACGCGCACGACAGTCCCCGGCGCCCGCCCGCACCACACTCACCGGGGGATTCATGACCGCACGCCCCACCGCCCGCGCCTTCACGCTCGCCCTCTGCGCCGCGCTCCTCGCCGTCGGAGCGGGGTCCGCCCGCGCCGCCGCCGACCCGCCGAGGGGACACGACGTCTCCTCGCACCAGCGCGGCGTCGACTGGACACGGGCGGGAGGGGACGGGGCGCGGTTCGTCTACGTCAAGGCGACCGAGTCCACCGACTACCGCAACCCCGCCTTCGAGGAGCAGTACGCCGGGGCGCGCGCCGCCGGCATCCTGCGGGGCGCGTACCACTTCGCGGTGCCCGACAGGTCCTCCGGTGCCGCGCAGGCGGCGTACTTCGTGCGCAACGGCGGTGCCTGGCGCGCGGACGGGCGGACCCTGCCGCCCGCGCTGGACATGGAGTACAACCCGTACGGCACGCAGAGGTGCTACGGGCTGGGCAGGACCGCCATGGTGCGCTGGATCAGGTCGTTCAGCGACGAGGTACTGGGGCTGACCGGGCGCCGCCCCGTGCTGTACACCACGGCCGACTGGTGGCGGCTGTGCACCGGTGACAGCACCGTCTTCGCCGGTGACCACGCGCTGTGGATCGCCCGGCACGACGCCTCCGACACGGGCGCCCTGCCCGGCGGCTGGACGACCTGGACGTTCTGGCAGTACGCCACCAAGGGCACCCTGCCCGGCGACCAGAACGTCTTCCACGGTTCCCTCGCCGGACTGAAGCGGTTCGCGCGCGGCTGAGGTGCCCTCGGGGAGCGGCGGCACCCGGGCACCGTCGGGACCGGTACCCGGACGCCGCCGGGTAAGCGGAACCCCGGCACCTCGTTGGGGTCACCACACCGCCTGCCCCAGTTCACCTGCCGTTCACCCAGGTTGCCTACGGTCCAAGGGCCACTGACGTCCAACAGAAGCCTGGGTAAATGGAACACATCACGCTCCTCCTGGGTATCGTGATTGTCACCGCACTCGCGTTCGACTTCACGAACGGTTTCCACGACACGGCCAACGCGATGGCCACCACCATCTCGACCGGCGCTCTGAGGCCCAAGACGGCGGTGGCCATGTCCGCCGTGCTGAACCTCGTCGGCGCGTTCCTCTCCGTGGAGGTCGCCAAGACGATCTCCGGCGGCATCATCGACGAAGAGGGCCTTCGAACCGAAGTGATCTTCGCCGCTCTCGTCGGCGCGATCCTGTGGAATCTGCTGACCTGGCTGCTGGGTCTCCCCTCCAGCTCCTCCCACGCACTGTTCGGCGGTCTGATCGGCGCGGCGGTCATGTCGGCCGGCTGGTCGTCGGTGAACGGCTCGACCGTCGTCACCAAGATCCTCCTTCCCGCGGTCGCCGCGCCGGTCGTGGCCGGTCTCGCCGCGATGCTGGCGACCCGGCTGACGTACGCCATCGGCAATCGGGCCGACGAGAAGGCCACCGCGAAGGGGTACCGGGCCGGGCAGATCGCCTCGGCCGGCCTGGTCTCCCTCGCGCACGGCACCAACGACGCGCAGAAGACCATGGGCATCATCACCCTCGCCCTGGTCACCGGCGGCGTCCTCTCCCCCGGTTCCAACCCGCCGATGTGGGTGATCTTCTCGGCGGGCACGGCCATAGCGCTCGGCACCTACCTGGGCGGCTGGCGGATCATCCGGACCCTCGGCAAGGGGCTGACCGACCTGGCGCCGCCGCAGGGATTCGCCGCGCAGACCAGTGCGGCGACGGCGATCCTCGCCTCCTCCCACATCGGCTTCTCGCTCTCCACCACCCAGGTCTGCTCCGGCGCGGTGATGGGCTCCGGACTCGGCCGCCGGGGCGCGGTGGTCCGCTGGTCCACCGCGACCCGCATGGTCGTCGCCTGGTGCCTGACGCTGCCCGCGGCGGGACTGGTCGGCGCCGGGGCGGAACTGCTCACCAAGCAGGGCACGTGGGGCACGGTCGTGACCGGCGCGCTGCTGCTCGCGGGGGCGGGGACGATCTGGGTGCTGTCCCGCCGCAAGCCGGTGACCGTGGACAACGTCAATGACCTGGACTCCGTCGCAGACGTCGACGTCGAGTCGCCGGGCGTCGTGACCGCGGCCATCGCCGCGGTGGCGCCGCCGCCGGCGGGCCCGATCATCGCCGCGGACGGCGCCGGGGCGACCGTCGTCGGCACGGCTGTCGCCGCCGCACCTGCCGTCGCCACGGCCGCCGGCGGCACGGTGGCCACGGGGTTGCAGACCACCATTCCCGCTCCGGACACCGGGTCCGCGGCGGAACCGACTCGTCCCGCCGCGGTGTGAGGAACGGACATCATGAAGATCGACTGGGTAGCGCTCGGATCAGTGTTCGGGGTCTCTCTCGTGGTGACGGTGGGACTGGTGGGTCTGTTCACGCTCGGCATCGTGGGACTCACCAAGAAGGAGTCCGCGCGGGGCGGGAGCGCAGTGCTCGCCACCACGGGGGCGTACGCGTGCTTCGCCGCGTGTGCGGCCGCGGTCGCGTACGGCATCCAACTGATCGTGGCCTGACGGACCGTGAACCCACGTGACCACGTGACCATGTGACCCCGCGAGCGTGATGGCGCGACGACGTGAGGGGGGTGGGGGCGGTTTTCGTCCCCACCCCCCTTCGCATGCCCCCGGGACGGGCGCCGGCGTACGTGTGGGACTCCGCACAGCAGGTCAGGGCCAGGTTGACTGGTGTCGGGGGGCGTGGTGAACTGCCGAAGCCAATACGGCGGCAGGAGAGGAAGCCGGTGCGAATCCGGCGCGGTCCCGCCACTGTCACCGGGGTAGACATCCCCGGGAGCCAGGAACTCTCACCGCCGGTCTCGTCGAACCAGGGCGTGGACACCCTGAGTGAGGACACTTCGCCATGCGCGGCTGCCGACCGAGGTTCATCAGCGACACCCTGACCGATCCCACGGCCGGTTGACCCCGTGGGTGCCGAACGCCTCTACGCGTACGGCGCCACTGCCGGCCTCCTCGGCGACCTGCTCCTCGGCGATCCGCGCCGCGGGCATCCCGTCGCCGTGTTCGGGCGGGCCGCGGCAGCCGTGGAGCGTGCGCTGTGGCGTGATCACCGAGGCCGGGGCGCGCTGCACACCCTGGTGTGCGCCGGTGGCGCCACCGCGCTCGGAGCCCTCGCCGCGCGCGCCGTACGCCGCTCCCCCGTCGCCTCCGTCGCCCTGACCGCGACCGCCACCTGGGCCGTCGTCGGCGGCACTTCGCTCGTGCGGGAGGCGCGGGCGGTGGGGCGGGCGCTGGAGGCCGGTGACGTGGACGCCGCCCGGGCGCGGCTGCCGCACCTGTGCGGGCGCGACCCGCAGGCGCTGGACGCCGACGGAATCGCGCGGGCCGTCGTCGAGTCCGTCGCCGAGAACACCTCCGACGCCGTCGTGGGCGCCCTCGTATGGGGTGCCGTCGCCGGTGTGCCGGGACTGCTCGGCTTCCGGGCCGTCAACACGCTGGACGCCATGGTCGGTCACCGTTCCCCCCGTCATCTGCGGTACGGGTGGGCCTCCGCGCGGCTGGACGACCTGGCCGGTGCACCGGGGGCGCGGCTCACCGCCGTCCTCGCGGCCGTCGCCGGTCCGGACCCCCGGGGTGCGGTACGGGCCTGGCGGGCGGACGCGGGCCGGCATCCGAGCCCCAACGCCGGTCCCGTCGAGGCCTCCTTCGCGGGGGCGCTCGGGGTGCGGCTGGGCGGCACGTTGTCGTACGGAGGGCGCGTGGAGCACCGTCCGCTGCTCAATGGCGCCGGGCGCGCCGTGCGGGTGGCGGACATCGAGCGTGCGGCGCGGCTCTCGCGGCGCGTGAACTGGCTCGCGCTGGGCGTGTGCGCGGGCGTGCGGCTCGCGTTCGGGAGCCGCAGCCGCCGGGCGAACGCAAGCGCGAACACAGGCGCGCACACGAGGGCGACGGCGAAGGGGCGTACATCATGAGCGGCGGTACCGACCGTCGGACCGGTGGCGGGCTGCTCGTCGCCGGGACCACCTCCGACGCCGGGAAGAGCGTCGTCACCGCCGGGATCTGCCGGTGGCTGGCGCGGCGCGGCGTCAAGGTCGCGCCGTTCAAGGCGCAGAACATGTCCCTCAACTCGTTCGTCACGCGTGAGGGCGCCGAGATCGGGCGGGCGCAGGCCATGCAGGCCCAGGCCTGCCGGATCGAGCCGACCGCGCTGATGAACCCCGTGCTGCTCAAGCCGGGCGGCGAGCGGAGCAGCCAGGTGGTGCTGCTCGGCCGGCCGGTCGGCGAGATGAGCGCCCGCGGCTACCACGGCGGGCGGCAGCGGGAGTTGCTCGGCACCGTGCTCGACTCCCTGGCCGAGCTGCGCGCCACGTACGACGCGGTGATCTGCGAGGGCGCGGGCAGCCCGGCCGAGATCAATCTGCGCCGGACCGACATCGTCAACATGGGGATCGCGCGGAACGCGAGGCTCCCCGTGGTCGTCGTCGGCGACATCGACCGGGGCGGGGTCTTCGCCTCCTTCTTCGGCACCGTCGCCCTGCTCTCCCGCGCGGACCAGGAGCTGGTCGCCGGGTTCCTCGTCAACAAGTTCCGGGGCGACGTCTCGCTGCTCGAACCCGGCCTCGACATGCTGCACGGACTCACCGGCCGGTCCACGTACGGCGTGCTCCCGTTCCGGCACGGCCTCGGCATCGACGAGGAGGACGGAATGGGGGTCCCCCCTGCTCGAACGAAGTTGAGAGCTTGGGGGAGGGTCTCGTCGCGCGGGACCGTCCGGGAGTCGAACACCGCGCCGCCGGTCGGCGAGGACGTGCTGCGGGTCGCCGTGTGCGCGCTCCCGCTGATGTCCAACTTCACGGACGTCGACGCGCTCGCCGCCGAACCCGGTGTCGTCGTGCGGTTCGTGGACCGGCCGGAGGAGCTGGCCGACGCCGACCTCGTCGTCGTGCCCGGCACGCGCGGCACCGTCCGGGCTCTGGAGTGGCTGCGGGCGCGGGGGCTCGCCGACGCGCTGTGCCGCCGGGCCGCCGAGGGGCGGCCGGTCCTCGGGATCTGCGGCGGCTACCAGATCCTCGGCGAGTACATCGAGGACGAGGTCGAGTCGCGCGCCGGACGGGTGGACGGCCTCGGACTGCTGCCCGTACGGGTCCGGTTCGCCCGCGAGAAGACCCTCGCCCGGCCCGTCGGCGAGGCCCTCGGTGAGCCCGTCGAGGGGTACGAGATCCACCACGGGGTCGCCGAGGTCACCGGCGGGGAGACGTTCATCCGCACCGCCGGGGGCCTCGACCCGGACGGCTGCCGGGTCGGGGCGGTCCGGGGCACGCACTGGCACGGCTCGCTGGAGTCGGACGGTTTCCGGCGCGCCTTCCTGCGCGAGGTGGCCGCCGCCGCGGGCCGCCGCTTCGTCCCCGCCCCCGACACGTCGTTCGCCGCGCTGCGCGAGGAGCAGCTCGACCGGCTCGGCGACCTGATCGAACAGCACGCGGACACGGACGCGCTGTGGCGGCTCATCGAGTCCGGCGCGCCGCAAGGACTGCCCTTCATCCCACCGGGAGCGCCCGCATGAGCACAGTGTTGTTGTTGTCGACCGCCGACACGGACCTGCTGGCGGCCCGGGCCGCCACCGGTGCCGGCTACCGGATCGGCAACCCCACCCGCGTGGACGTCGCCGAGGAGCTGCCCGCGCTGCTCGACGGCGCCGACCTCGCCGTCGTACGGCTGCTGGGCGGCAAGCGGGCGTGGGAGGACGGGCTGGCCGCGCTGAAGGCGTCCGGCGTGCCGACCGTGCTGCTCGGCGGGGAGAGCGTGCCGGACGCCGAGCTGATGGCCGAGTCGTCGGTGCCGGCGGGCGTGGTGGCCGAGGCCCTGCGCTATCTGGTCGAGGGCGGCCCCGACAACCTCACCCAGCTCGCCCGGTTCCTGTCGGACACCGTGCTGCTGACCGGCGAGGGCTTCGAGGAGCCGCGGAAGATGCCCGAGTACGGCGTGCACGGCGCCCGCGCCCGCGTACCGGGCCGGCCGACCGTCGGCGTGCTCTTCTACCGCGCCCACGAACTCAGCGGCAACACCGGCTTCGTGGACACCCTGTGCGACGCGATCGAGGCGCGCGGCGCCAACGCGCTGCCGGTGTACTGCGGTTCGCTGCGCGGCGCGGACCCCGGCCTGTACGAGCTGCTGGCGGGGGCCGACGCGCTCGTCGCCACCGTGCTGGCCGCCGGCGGCACCCACGCCTCGCAGGCGTCGGCGGGCGGCGAGGAGGAGGCGTGGGACGTCGGGGCGCTGGCCGAGCTGAACGTGCCCGTGCTGCAGGGGCTGTGCCTGACCTCCTCGCGCGCCCAGTGGGAGGCGTCCGACGCCGCGCTGTCCCCGATGGACGCGGCGATGCAGGTCGCCATCCCCGAGTTCGACGGCCGGCTGGTCACCGTCCCCTTCTCCTTCAAGGAACAGCTCGACGACGACGGGGCCGGGGTCCCGGTGTACGTCGCCGACCCCGAGCGGGCCGCGCGGGTCGCCGGGATCGCCGTGCGGCACGCGGCGCTCGGGCACAAGCCGAACGCCGAGAAGAGGATCGCGCTCGTCTTCACCGCCTACCCCACCAAGCACTCCCGGGTCGGCAACGCCGTCGGCCTGGACACGCCCGCCTCGGCGGTACGGGTGCTGGACGCGCTGCGCGAGGCGGGGTACGGGGTGCACGGATACCCGTCCGGCGGCGACGAGTTGATCCACCGGCTCATCGAGGCAGGCGGCCACGACGTGGAGTGGCTGACCGAGGACCAGCTCGCCGCCGCCCCCGCACGGGTGCCGCTCGCCGACTACCGGGAGTGGTTCGACACGCTCGACCCCGAGCTGCGCGGCGGCATGCTCCAGGCGTGGGGCGAGCCGCCGGGCTCCCTGTACGTGGACGGCGACGACATCGTGCTCGCGTCGCTGCGGTTCGGGAACGTCGTGGTCATGATCCAGCCGCCGCGCGGCTTCGGCGAGAACCCCATCGCGATCTACCACGACCCCGACATGCCGCCGTCCCACCACTACCTCGCCGCCTACCGATGGCTGGAGAACAGTTTCGGCGCCGACGCGATCGTCCACATGGGCAAGCACGGCACGATGGAGTGGCTGCCCGGCAAGGGGCTCGGGCTGAGCGCCGGCTGCGCGCCGGACGCCGTGCTCGGCGACCTGCCGCTGATCTACCCGTTCATCGTCAACGACCCCGGCGAGGGCACCCAGGCCAAACGGCGCGGGCACGCGACGGTGGTCGACCACCTGGTGCCGCCGATGGCGCGGGCCGACACCTACGGCGACCTGGCGAAACTGGAACAACTCCTCGACGAGTACGCGCTGGTGAGCGATCTCGACCCGACGAAGGCCCCGGCCGTGCGGGCGCAGATCTGGACGCTGGTCAAGGCCGCCGAGCTCCACCACGACCTGCACGTGGACGACCAGCCCGACGACGCCGAGTTCGACTCGTTCGTCATGCACATCGACGGCTATCTGTGCGAGATCAAGGATGTGCAGATCCGCGACGGCCTGCACATCCTGGGCGGCGGCCCGGTCGGTGAGCCGCGCGTCAACCTGGTGCTCGCGGTACTGCGCGCCTCGCAGGTGTGGGGCGGCCGGGCGAACGCGCTGCCGGGTCTGCGGGCCTGCCTCGCCGCCCATTTCGGGCTGGTGGAGAAGGAGTTGCTGGCCGAACCGGGCGCCGGGGTCAAGATTCCGGTGGAGCTGACCGGCCTGGTGGACGGTCCCGCCCGTACCGCGTCCGACGCGATCGACCTGCTCGAGCAGCTCTGCCGCCGCCTCGCCGAGGGCATGGAGGCGCGCGACTGGGCGGCCGACGCGGGCGACGCCCTCGTACGCGAGGTCCTGGGCACCGAACTCCTCGAGGCGGCGGCGGTGTTGCGGTTCGCCTGCGAGGAGGTGGTGCCCCGGCTGGCCCGTACGACGGACGAGATCGGGCACATCCTGCTCGCCCTGGACGGCGGTTACGTCCCGGCGGGCCCCTCCGGCTCGCCCACGCGCGGCCTGGTCAACGTCCTGCCGACCGGCCGGAACTTCTACTCCGTCGACCCCAAGGCGATCCCGTCCCGGCTGAGCTGGGAGGTCGGGCAGTCGCTGGCGGACTCGCTGGTGCAGCGGTATCTCACCGACACCGGTGAGTACCCGAAGTCCGTCGGGCTGACGGTGTGGGGCACCTCCGCGATGCGCACCCAGGGCGACGACATCGCCGAGATCCTCGCGCTGCTGGGCTGCCGCCCGGTGTGGGACGACGCGTCGCGCCGGGTGACCGGCTTCGAGGTGCTCCCCCCGAAGGAGCTGGGCCGGCCGCGCATCGACGTCACGGTCCGCATCTCCGGCTTCTTCCGGGACGCGTTCCCGCACGTGGTGGGGTTGATCGACGACGCCGTACGGGCGGTGGCGGAGCTGGACGAGCCGGCCGACGCCAACTTCGTGAAGGCGCACGCCGACGAGGACACCGCCGCGCACGGCGACCGCCGCCGGGCCACGTCCCGCATCTTCGGCTCCAAGCCCGGCGCGTACGGCGCGGGCCTGCTGCCGCTCATCGACGCCCGCAACTGGCGCTCCGACGCCGACCTCGCCGAGGTGTACGCGGTGTGGGGCGGCTACGCGTACGGGCGCGGCCTGGACGGACGGGCGGCGCGCGGTGACATGGAGACGGCGTTCCGGCGGATCGCGGTGGCGGCGAAGAACGTGGACACGAGGGAACACGATCTCGTCGACGCCGACGACTACTTCCAGTACCACGGCGGCATGGTCGCCATGGTCCGGCACCTGACGGGCGAGAGCCCCGAGGCGTACGTGGGCGACTCGGCCACGCCGGACCAGGTGAAGACGCGGACGCTGGGCGAGGAGACGCACCGGGTGTTCCGGGCGCGGGTGGTCAACCCGCGCTGGATGGCGGCCATGCGGCGGCACGGCTACAAGGGTGCTTTCGAGATGGCCGCGACGGTGGACTACCTGTTCGGGTACGACGCCACGGCGGGCGTGGTCGACGACTGGATGTACGAGAAGTTGTCGGCCGAGTACGTCTTCGACGCCGAGAACCAGGACTTCATGCGGAAGTCCAACCCCTGGGCGCTGCGCGGCATCACCGAACGCCTGCTGGAGGCGGCGGAGCGCGGGCTGTGGGCGGAGCCGGACGCGGAGACGCTGGAGCGGCTGCGCGCCACCTATCTGGAACTCGAAGGCGATCTGGAGGGCGACGAGAAGTGAGTACCCCCTTTCCGTTCACGGCCGTTGTCGGCCAGGACGACCTGCGGCTCGCGCTGCTGCTGAACGCCGTGTCCCCGGCGGTCGGCGGGGTGTTGGTGCGCGGCGAGAAGGGCACCGCCAAGAGCACCGCCGTACGGGCACTGTCGGCGCTGTTGCCCGCCGTGGACGTCGTCTCCGGGTGCCGGTTCTCGTGCGATCCGGCCGCGCCGGATCCCGCGTGCCCGGACGGGCCGCACGAGGGCGGGGCCTTCGAGTCCCGCGCGGCTCGCATGGTGGAGCTGCCGGTCGGAGCCTCGGAGGACCGGCTGGTGGGTGCGCTCGACATCGAGCGGGCGCTCGCGGAAGGCGTGAAGGCGTTCGAACCGGGGCTGCTCGCCGACGCGCACCGGGGAATCCTGTACGTCGACGAGGTGAACCTGCTCCATGACCACCTCGTGGACCTGTTGCTGGACGCCGCCGCGATGGGTGCCTCGTACGTCGAGCGCGAGGGTGTCTCCGTACGGCATGCCTCGAAGTTCCTGCTCGTCGGCACCATGAACCCCGAAGAGGGGGAACTGAGGCCGCAGTTGCTCGACCGCTTCGGCCTCACCGTCGAGGTCGCCGCGTCCCGCGAGCCGGATCAGCGCGTGGAGGTCGTACGGCGGCGGCTCGCCTACGACGACGATCCCGCCGGGTTCGCCGTGCGGTGGGCCGAGGAGGAGGCCGCCGTACGGCAACGGATCGTCGCCGCGCGGGAGTTGCTGCCCTCGGTGCGGCTGGGCGACGGGGCGCTGCGGCAGATCGCGGCGACGTGCGCGGCGTTCGAGGTGGACGGCATGCGTGCCGACATCGTGATGGCACGGACGGCGACCGCGCTGGCGGCCTGGGCCGGCCGGACGGTCGTACTCGCGGAGGACGTGCGCCAGGCCGCACTGCTGGCGCTCCCCCACCGGCGCCGTCGCAACCCGTTCGACGCGCCCGGACTCGACGAGGACAAGCTCGACGAGACGCTGGAGGAGTGCGGCGGGTCGGACGAGGGCAGCGGCGACGGCGGTGAGGGAGGCGGCGACCCCGATCCGGACGACGACGGGCCCGGCGGTGGCGGCGGGCAGCCGTCCCCCGAGGACGGCGGCCCCGGGGGCGGGGACACCGCCGCGCGGCCCGAGGCGGGCGAGGGCGGCGAGCCGCAGCCGTCCGGTGCGGGCGCCGGTGAGCAATCGCCGGTGCGGGCCGCCGAGCCGTTCCGTACGAAGGTGCTCAGCGTGCCCGGCCTCGGTGAGGGTGCCGCCGGGCGGCGCTCTCGGGCGCGGACCGAGCACGGGCGGACGACGGGCGCCCGGCGCCCCCGGGGCGCCCTGACCAAGCTGCACCTGGCGGCGACGGTGCAGGCCGCCGCACCGCATCAGCGGGCGCGGGGGCGCAGCGGGCCCGGGCTCGTGGTGCGCCGGGACGATCTGCGGCAGGCGACCCGCGAGGGGCGTGAGGGCAACCTCGTGCTGTTCGTCGTCGACGCCTCCGGGTCGATGGCGGCGCGGCAGCGGATGAGTGCCGTGAAGGGTGCGGTGGTCTCGCTGCTGCTCGACGCCTATCAGCGGCGGGACAAGGTGGGGCTCGTGACCTTCCGGGGTTCGTCCGCCGAGGTGGCCCTGCCACCGACCTCCTCCGTGGACGCGGCGGCGGCCCGGCTGGAGTCGCTGCCGACGGGCGGGCGCACCCCGCTGGCGGCCGGGCTGCTCAGGGCGCACGAGGTGCTGCGGGTGGAGCGGCTGCGGGATCCCGCGCGGCGGGCGCTGGTCGTGGTGGTGACGGACGGCCGGGCCACCGGCGGTCCCGATCCGGTCGCGCTGGCCTCGCGGGCGGCGGGGCTGTTCGCCGCCGAGGGGACCGCGTCCGTGGTCGTGGACTGCGAGTCGGGTCCGGTACGGCTCGGGCTGGCGGGGCGGCTCGCCGGTGAACTGGGCGGTACGGCGGTGACGCTGGACGAGCTGCGGGCGGACTCGATCGCCGGGCTGGTGCGGGACGTGCAGGGCGCACAGGGCGCGCACGATGCGCAGAGGACACGGCGGACGACACAGCGGAGGGCCGCGTAATGCCGCAGGGACAGCCGAGTGTGGTGCCGGACGACGGCCTGACGACCCGTCAGCGACGCAACCGTCCGCTGGTGGTCGTCCACACGGGCGTGGGAAAGGGCAAGTCGACCGCCGCGTTCGGGCTGGCGCTGCGCGCCTGGAACCAGGGGTGGCCGATCGGGGTGTTCCAGTTCGTCAAGTCGGCGAAGTGGAAGGTCGGCGAGGAGAACGCGCTGCGGGTGCTGGGGGCGTCCGGCGAGGGCGGCTCGGTGGCCTGGCACAAGATGGGCGAGGGGTGGTCCTGGGTCCAGCGGGGCCTGCAGGGCGACAACGCGACCAACGAGGAGAAGGCGCGGGAGGGCTGGGAGCAGGTCAAGCGCGACCTGGCCGCCGAGACGTACAAGCTGTACGTGCTCGACGAGTTCGCGTACCCGATGCACTGGGGGTGGGTCGACACCGACGAGGTGGTCGACGTGCTGCGGCACCGGCCCGGCACCCAGCATGTCGTGATCACCGGGCGGAACGCGCCGGAGAAGCTCGTGGACTTCGCGGACCTGGTGACCGACATGTCGAAGGTGAAGCACCCGATGGACGCCGGCCAGAAGGGCCAGAGGGGCATCGAGTGGTGACGTCGTCGTCCACCGTGCTGCCCCGGCTGGTCGTCGCCGCGCCGGCCTCCGGCAGTGGCAAGACCACCGTGGCGACGGGGCTGATGGCCGCGCTCACCGCGCGGGGGCTGGCCGTGTCGCCGCACAAGGTGGGGCCGGACTACATCGACCCCGGCTACCACGCGCTCGCCACGGGACGGGTGGGGCGGAATCTCGACGCGTACCTGTGCGGGCCGGAGCTGGTGGCTCCGCTGTTCCTGCACGGGGCGCGGGGGTGCGACATCGCGGTCGTCGAGGGCGTGATGGGGCTGTTCGACGGGGCGGCGGGCGAGGGTGAGCTGGGGTCCACGGCGCAGGTGGCGAAGCTGCTGGGGGCGCCGGTGGTGCTGGTCGTGGACGCGTCGGCGCAGTCGCGGTCGGTGGCGGCGCTGGTGCACGGGTTCGTGACGTGGGATCCGGAGGTGCGGGTCGGGGGTGTGATCCTCAACAAGGTCGCGTCGGAGCGGCACGAGGCGTTGTTGCGGGAGGCGTTGGAGTCGGTGGGGGTGCCGGTGCTGGGGGTGTTGCGGCGGGCGCCGCAGGTGGATGTGCCGTCGCGGCATCTGGGGTTGGTGCCGGTCGCCGAGCGGCGGGCTTCGGCGGTGGAGGGCGTTGCCGCGATGGCGGCGCAGGTGGCCGAGGGGTGTGATCTGGAGGCGCTGGTGGGGTTGGCGCGGGGGGCCGGTGCGGTGTCGGGTGCGGCGTGGGACGCGGCCGAGGCCGTGCGGGTCCCGCCCTCGCCGCCCCTTGTCGGGGGCGCGGGGAACCGCGCGAGCGACCACGCACTGCTCACGCCCGCCGACGCACCGGAACGCCCCGAGCCGGAAGGCGCGCCTCCCGTCGTCGCCCTCGCCTCCGGGGCCGCGTTCACGTTCTCCTACGCCGAGCATGCCGAACTGCTCGCCGCCGCCGGGGCGGAGGTCGTGGCGTTCGATCCGTTGCGGGACGAACGGCTTCCCGACCGCACCGCCGGGCTCGTCGTCGGCGGCGGCTTCCCGGAGGTGTACGCCGCCGAGCTGTCCGCGAACGAGCCGCTGCGCAAGGCCGTGGGCGAGTTCGCGCGGGGCGGCGGGCCCGTCGCCGCCGAGTGTGCCGGGCTGCTGTACCTGTGCCGGGAGCTGGACGGGCTGCCGATGTGCGGCGTACTGGACGCCTCCGCGCGGATGTCCGAGCGGCTCACCCTCGGCTACCGGGACGCCGTCGCCGTGACCGACAGCTCCCTCGCCCTCGCCGGCACCCGCATGCGCGGGCACGAGTTCCACCGGACCGTCGTCGAGCCCGGGGCGGACCCGGAAGCCCCCGCCTGGGGCCTCCGCGGCACCGGGCGCCGGCTGGAGGGGTTCGTACGGCGCGGTGCGCACGCCAGTTATCTGCACACGCACTGGGCCGCCGCGCCGGGTGTCGCCCACAGGTTCGTCGAGAGGTGCCGGACGTCATGAACAGCAGGCTGATCGGGGTCGGGGTGGGTCCCGGCGACCCCGAGCTGGTGACCGTCAAGGGCGTGGGCGCGCTGCGCGCCGCGGACGTGGTCGTCGTACCGGTGATGGACAGCGGTGAGCGCGGGCGGGCCGAGGCGACGGTGCTGCACTACGTGTCCGCCGAGAAGGTCGTACGGGTGGTGTTCGCGCTGAACGAGCGGACGGACCGGGCGCGGCGCGAGGCCGCGTGGGACGTGGCCGGTGAGCGGGTCGCCGCGCTGCTGCGCGCGCACCCGGGCGGGTCGGTCGCGTTCGCCACGATCGGCGACCCGAACGTGTACTCGACGTTCACGTATCTCGCGCACACGGTCGCCGCGCTCGTGCCGGGGACGGTGGTGGAGACGGTGCCCGGGATCACCGCCATGCAGGACCTGGCGGCCCGCTCCGGTGCCGTGCTGACCGAGGGCACCGAGCCGCTGACGCTGGTCCCGGTGACCGCCGGGGCGGCGGTGCTGAAGGAGGCGCTGGACGGTCCCGGCACGGTCGTCGCCTACAAGTTCGGGCGGCAGGCGGGCGAGGTCGCCGACGCGCTGCGCGAGACGGGGCGGCTGGCGGACGCGGTGTGGGGCTCGGCGCTGGGGCTGCCGGAGGAGTCGATCCGCCCGGCCGCCGAGCTGACGGGCGACGGCCCGCTCCCCTACCTGTCGACCCTGATCGCGCCCGCCCGCCGCGACGGCACCCGGGGCGGCAAGCTGTGACCACCCTCGTGGGGCGGCGTGCGCGGTGCTCAGCCCGCCAGACCCACCACCAGCCAGATGAAGCCCACGCCCGCGACCGTGCACAGCAGGGTCGAGCGGGCGGGGTGGACGTGATGTGCCTCGGGGAGGATCTCGGCGGCGGCGAGATAGAGCAGTACGCCGCCGAAGAGGCCGAGGTAGCCGCCGAGCGCCTGTTCCGGGATGGTGACGAAGAGCGTGGAGGCCGCGCCGACCATCGGGGCGACGGCGTCCGCGAAGAGCATGGTCAGCGCCTTGCGGCGGGCGTTCCCGTACAGGCTGGTGAGCGTGTAGGTGTTGAAGCCGTCGGCGAAGTCGTGGGCGACGACGGCGAGGGCGACGGCGGTACCCATGCCGCCGCCGACCTGGAAGGCGGCGCCGATCGCGACACCGTCCATCGCGCTGTGTCCGACCATCGCCGCGGCGGCCGTCAGGCCCACCTCGGGAGCCCGATGGTTGTGCTCGTCGGCGCCGTGGGAGGCACGGCGGGCGGCGAGCAGCCGTTCGACCAGGTGGGCCAGGAGGAAGCCGCCGACGAACAGCAGCAGGGCCTCGGGGACGCCGAGCACGTCCTCGCCGGCGGCCTCCAATGCCTCGGGGAGCAGGTCGAGGCCGACCACGCCGAGCATCAGGCCGCCGGCCAGGCCCAGGACCAGGTGGCGGCGGTCGGTCACGTGTTGTGCCGTCCAGCCGCCGGCCAGCGTCATCAGGAACGCGCCGAGCGCGACGAGTACCGCCATGGGCCCTTGCTATCCGATCAACCCCTGTTCGCGCACATCCGGCCACCGCGCCACCCCCGCACACCATGACATTCCGCAGCACATCGACCACCGCGCACCCCACCGCGTCCACCACCCCCGCCCCACCGTCCCCCGCCGTCCCGCGGGTGACCTCCCGTACGAGAGGACCCGACCTCATGGCCGATGCCCCCACCGGCAAGGTGACCTTCGTCGGTGCCGGCCCCGGCGCCGCCGACCTGCTGACCTTCCGTGCCGCGCGCGCGATCGCCGAGGCGGACGTGGTGATCTGGGCGGCCAGCCTCGTGCAGGCCGAAGTGCTCGAACACGCACGCGAGGGTGCGGAGGTCCTGGACTCGGCGACGATGTCTCTGGAGGACGTCGTCGCCGTGTACGAGCGGGCGCACGCCGAGGGGCTCAAGGTGGCGCGGATCCACTCCGGGGACCCGGCGCTGTGGGGCGGCACGCAGGAGCAGCTCGACCGGTGCACGGCCCTCGGCGTCGAGACGGAGATCGTGCCGGGCGTCTCGTCCTTCTCCGCCGTGGCCGCGCTCGCCCGGCGCGAGCTGACCATCCCGGAGGTCGCGCAGTCGGTGATCCTCACCCGGCTCGGCGGCGGCAAGACGCCGATGCCGCCCGGTGAGGAGGTCCGCGAGTTCGCCCGGCACGGCACCACGATGGCGCTGTTCCTGTCGGCGGCCCGCAGCGGCCAGCTCGTGCGGGAGCTGCTGGAGGGCGGTTATCCGACGACGACGCCGGTCGTGGTGGCGTACCAGGCGACGTGGCCGGAGGAGCTGATCGTGCGCTGCACGATCGGCACGCTGGAGGAGACGGTCAAGGAGCACAAGCTCTGGAAGCACACGTTGTTCCTGGTCGGCCCGGCCCTGGACGCCCACGGCACCCGCTCGCACCTGTACCACCCGGGCCACTTCCACGGCTTCCGCAAGGCCGACCCGGAGGCCCGCCGGACCCTGCGCGCCCGGAGGCCGACGCCATGAGCGGCACGACGAGGATCACCGTCATCGGTACCGGCACGGGAGCCCCCCTCGCCGACGAGGCGCGGGCGGCGGTGGCCGGGGCCGGGCTCGTCGTGGGCGGGCGGCGGCATCTGGTGGCCGCGCCGGTGCCGGACACCGTCGAACAGGTGACGCTCGGGCCGCTGGCACCGGCCCTGGAGGCGATCGCCCGGCACCTGGACGGTGGCGGGTGCGGCCCGGTCGTGGTGCTGGCCTCCGGTGATCCCGGGTTCTTCGGGATCGTACGGGCGCTGGCGGAACGGTTCGGCGGTGCGCGGCTCGACGTACGGCCGGGCGTGTCGTCCGTGGCGGCCGCGTGGGCGCGGGCCGGGCTGCCGTGGGACGACGCGGTGGTGGTGAGCGCGCACGGGCGCGCCCTGCGGACGGCCGTGAACGTCTGCCGCGCGCACCCCAAGGTGGCGGTGCTGACCGGACCCGGCGCGGGCCCGGCCGAGCTGGGCGCGGCGCTGGCGGACGAACCTGCCGGACCTGACGGACCCGGGCGCCGGGTCCTGGTGGTGGCGCGGGCGCTGGGCGACCCCGACGCCGAACGGATCGAACAGGTGTCCCCCGCCGAGGCCGCGGCCCGCGACTGGGGCGAGGCGGTGAGCGTCGTCCTCTGCCTGGACCCGGCGCGCGCGCAGGGCCCCGCCCGCACGGTGGCCGGTCCGCCGGCCGGGCCCGCCGCCGGGGGCTGGGCGCTGCCCGAGGACGCCTTCGCGCACCGCGACTCGATGATCACCAAGGCGGAGGTGCGGGCGCTGGCGCTGGCCCGTCTCGGCCCCCGGCTCGGCGAACTGGTGTGGGACGTGGGCGCGGGCTCCGGCTCGGTGGCCGTGGAGTGCGCGCGGTTCGGCGCGGCGGTCGTGGCCGTGGAGAAGAGCGCGGACGGCGTCGGGCGGATCCGCGCCAACGCCGCCGCGCACGGCGTCGACGTGCGCGTGGTGCACGGTGCGGCGCCCGGCGCGCTGGCCGGGCTCGCCGACGATCCCGACGCGGCGTTCGTCGGCGGGGGCGGCGTGGACCTGCCGGACGTGGTCGCCGCGTGCGCGCGGCGGGCCCGGCGGACGGTCGTGGTGGCGCTGGCCGCGCTCGACCGGGTCCCGGCGGCCCGCGCGGCGCTCGCCGGCGCCGGGCTGGACGTGGACGGCGTCCTGCTGCAGTCCTCCCGGCTCTCGCCGCTGCCCGGGGACGTGACCCGGCTGGCGGCGACCAACCCCGTTTTCCTGCTGTGGGGCGTACGGCCCCCGGCGCCCGCTGCTGAAGGAGTTTCCCTGTGATCGGCCTGATTTCCGCCACCGCGGCGGGCGCGGCCGCCCGTGACCGGCTGGCCGTGGCGTGGCCGGACCGTACGCGCGTGTACGAGGGTCCCGTCGGGGACGCCGTACGGCGGGCGTTCGCGGAGTGCGAGCAGCTCGTGTGCTTCCTCGCGACGGGCGCGACGGTGCGCCTGCTCGCGCCGCTGCTCGGCGACAAGCACACCGACCCGGGCGTGGTCTGCGTCGACGAGGGCGGACGATTCGCGGTGTCGCTGGTCGGCGGCCACGGCGGCGGGGCCAACGAACTGGCGCGCGCGGTGGGCGACCTGCTGGACGCCGCACCCGTGGTGACCACGGCGACGGACGCGGCGGATCTGCCGGGGCTGGACACGCTCGGCCTGCCGGTGGAGGGCGCGGTGGCCGCCGTGTCGCGCGCGCTGCTCGACGGGGATCCGGTGGCGCTGCGGGCGGAGGTGGCGTGGCCGCTGCCGCCGCTGCCGGTCGCGGGCAGCGCGGTGGCCGACAGCTTGGTGGCGGACGGCGGGACTTACGCGATCCGGGTCACGGACCGGCTCGTCGAGCCGGACGAGCGGGAAGCGGTGCTGCGGCCGCCGACTCTCGTCGTGGGCGTGGGCGCGTCCAAGGGCGCACCCGTGGCCGAGGTGCTCGGGCTGGTCGAGGACGCCCTGCGCGGGGCCGGGCTGTCCCCCGCCTCCGTCGCCGAGCTGGCCACCGTGGACGCGAAGGCGGCGGAGCCCGGTCTCGTCGAGGCGGCCGCACGGCTGGGCGTGCCGCTGGTGACGTACTCCGCCGGGGAGTTGGCGCAGGTGGCGGTGCCCAACCCGTCCGAGGCCCCGCTCGCCGCCGTCGGCACCCCGTCGGTGGCGGAGGCGGCGGCGCTGGTGCGCGGGGGTGAACTCCTGGTGCCCAAGCGGAAGTCGGCGGCTCGGCCCGCCATGGCGACCTGTGCGGTCGTACGGCGGCCGGGGCGCGGGCGGCTCGCGGTGGTCGGGCTCGGCCCGGGCGCGCGCGACCTGCTGACCCCGCGCGCGCGGGCGGAACTGCGCCGGGCGTCGGTGCTCGTGGGACTGGACCAGTACGTCGGCCAGATCCGCGATCTGCTGCGGCCGGGCACCCGGGTTCTGGAGTCGGGGCTCGGCGCGGAGGAGGAGCGGGCGCACACGGCGGTGGCCGAGGCGCGGCGCGGGCACGCGGTCGCGCTGATCGGCAGCGGGGACGCCGGGGTGTACGCGATGGCGTCGCCGGCGCTGGCGGAGGCGTCCGACGACATCGACGTGGTCGGGGTACCGGGGGTGACGGCGGCGCTGGCGGCCGGGGCGATCCTGGGCGCGCCGCTGGGCCACGACCACGTGTCGATCAGCCTGTCCGACCTGCACACGCCCTGGGAGGTCATCGAGCGGCGGGTGCGGGCGGCGGCCGGGGCGGACCTCGTCGTGACGTTCTACAACCCGCGCAGCCGGGGCCGCGACTGGCAGTTGCCGAAGGCGCTGGCGATCCTCGCGGAGCACCGGGAGCCGGGGACGCCGGTCGGGGTGGTGCGCAACGCCTCCCGGGCGGACGAGTCGAGCCGGGTGACGACGCTGGCCGCGCTGGACCCGGCGACCGTCGACATGATGACCGTCGTCACGGTGGGCAACACCGCGACCCGGGAGATCGCCGGCCGCATGGTCACCCCGCGCGGCTACCGCTGGCAGGACACCCGCCCGCAGGAGCCACAGGAGTCACAGGAGCCGCGCCCGCCGCATCAGCCGCAGAAGCCGGAGGAGGCCCGGTGAACCGTGTCGTGCACCCCATCGAGCAGGAGTCGTTCCGGCGGCTGCGCGCCCGGCTGGACACCTCGCACTTCCCGCCGCTGACCCGGGCGGTGGTGGAGCGGGTGATCCACTCCGCCGCCGACCTCGGCTACGCGTCCGATCTCGTCCTCCACGAGGCCGAGTTGACGGCCGCGCACGCCGCGCTGCACGCGGGGGCGCCGGTGGTGGTGGACGTGGAGATGGTCGCGGCGGGCATCACGCGCCGCGACACCGTCTGCCGCTTGAAGGAGGCGAGGTCCGGCCCCGGGCTGACCCGTTCCGCGCACGCGGTGCGCCTGGCGTACGAGGAGGTCGGCCCCGGCGCGCTGTGGGTGATCGGCTGTGCGCCCACCGCGCTGGAGGAGCTGCTGACGCTGGACGCCTCCCCCGCGCTCGTCATCGGTCTGCCCGTCGGTTTCGTCGGCGCGGCCGAGTCCAAGGCCGCGCTGCGCGCGAGCGGGCTGCCCGCTGTGAGCAACGTGTCCGAGAAGGGTGGTTCGGCGGTGGCCGCGGCCGCGCTGAACGCCCTGCTGTACCACCCCGTTCCACACCCTGAGGAGACCCCGTGACCGCCCCCACACCCCCCGCCCTGCTCATCGCCGGTCACGGCACCCGGGACGAGGCCGGGGCCGAGGCATTCCGTTCCTTCGTGGAGGAGCTGGGGCGTCGGCACCCCGAACTGCCCGTCGCGGGCGGCTTCATCGAGCTGTCCCCGCCGCCGCTGGGCGACGCGGTGGCCGAGCTGGTGGAGCGGGGGGTGCGCCGGTTCGCCGCCGTTCCGCTGATGCTGGTCTCCGCCGGGCACGCCAAGGGCGACATCCCGGCGGCGCTGGCCCGCGAGAAGGAGCGGCACCCGGGGATCTCGTACACCTACGGCCGCCCGCTGGGCCCGCACCCCGCCCTGCTGCGGGTGCTGGAGCGGCGCCTCGGCCAGGCCCTGGAGGGCACCGGGTGGGAGCCGTCGGAGGTGACGGTGCTGCTGGTGGGGCGCGGGTCGACCGACCCGGACGCCAACGCCGAGGTGCACAGGGCCGCGCGGCTGCTGTGGGAGGGGCGCGGGTACGCGGGAGTGGAGCCGGCGTTCGTGTCGCTGGCGGCGCCGGACGTGCCGACCGGACTGGACCGCTGCGCGAGGCTGGGCGCGCGCCGGATCGTCGTCCTGCCGTACTTCCTGTTCACCGGCATCCTGCCGGACCGCGTGCGGGAGCAGACGGGCACGTGGGCGGCTGCGCACCCGGAGACGGAGGTGCGGTCGGCGGACGTGATCGGCCCGGAGCCGGAGCTGCTCGACCTGGTGTGGGAGCGGTACGAGGAGGCCGCGAAGGGCGGCGTGCGGATGAACTGCGACGCGTGCGTGTACCGGATCGCGCTGCCGGGCTTCGAGGACAAGGTGGGGCTGCCGCAGCAGCCGCACTTCCACCCGGACGACGAGGGCCACGACGGCCACGGGCACGGCCATGGCCACGGCCGTCAGCACGGGCATGGGCACGGGCCCGCGCACTCCCATGCGCACTGACACGTCCGATCCCCTGCGCCACCACGGCGACGCGGAGGTGCGGGACGGCGGCCCGGCGCTGGTCGACCTCGCGGTGAACGTCCGCACCGGCACTCCCCCGGCATGGCTGCGCGACCTCATCGCCGCGTCGCTGACCGGCCTGGCCGCCTACCCCGACGGCCGGGCCGCGCGGGCGGCGGTGGCGGCACGGCACGGTGTGCCGGTGGAGCGGGTGCTGCTGACGGCGGGTGCGGCGGAGGCGTTCGTCCTGCTGGCACGGACGCTCCGGGTGCGCCGGCCGGTGGTCGTGCACCCCCAGTTCACGGAGCCGGAGGCGGCACTGCGGGACGCGGGGCACGAGGTGGGCCGCGTCCCGCTGCGGGAGCGGGACGGCTTCCGCCTGTCGCCAAAGGCCGTTCCGCGGGACGCGGACCTGGTGGTGCTCGGCAACCCCACCAACCCCACGTCGGTCCTGCACCCGGCGGCCACGGTCACCGAACTGGCCCGCCCCGGGCGGACGTTGGTGGTGGACGAGGCGTTCATGGACGCGGTGCCGGGTGAGCGCGAGGCGCTGGCGGGCCGGACGGACGTGCCGGGCCTCGTGGTCCTGCGCAGCCTGACGAAGACGTGGGGGCTGGCGGGGCTGCGCATCGGCTACGTCCTGGCGGCCCCGGACACCGTCCGCGCGCTGGAACGGGCGCAGCCGCTGTGGCCGGTGTCGACCCCGGCGCTGGTGGCGGCGCAGGCGTGCGTGTCGCCGGAGGCGGTCGCGGAGGCGGAACGGGCCGCGCGGCGGATCGCGGCCGACCGTGCGGTGCTGGTCGCCGGACTGCGGGAGGAGGGCCTGACGGTGGTGGGCCCCCCGCGGGCCCCCTTCGTCCTGACCCGGGTGCCCGGCGCGACGGAGATCCGCCGCCGCCTGCGCGGCCTGGGCTTCGCGGTACGGCGCGGCGACACGTTCCCCGGTCTCGACGGCGACCGGTGGCTGCGCCTGGCGGTACGGGACGGGCGGACGACGGAGGCGTTCCTGACGGCATTGCGCAAGGCGCGCGGCGAGGAGTGACGCCGGATCCCGGCGTGGCACGTGACGCGGTCCCACGGGCAACACCACACGGTTGACACCTTAACGCCGTTAAGTGCATGCTGGCGTCGCCAGCCCACTTAACGACATTAAGGAACCTCTCATGCGGAAGCGCGCGTTGATCGTCGGCTTGGGGATCGCCGGCATGTCCGCGGCGATAGGACTGCGGGCAGCGGGATGGACTCCCGTGATCGTCGAACGGGCGCCCGCGCGCCGGCGCGGCGGCTACTTCGTCGGCCTGATGCCCGAGGGCAGGCAGGCTGCCGTCGACCTGGGCATCGCCGAGTACCTCCACACCCGCAACCCGGCGGACGAGGGAGCGGTGTGGGAGCTGAACCGGCACGGGAAACGGAGGCCCGGCCTCGGGTTCCTGAGCCAGCCGGGCCACCCCGCGGCGGTGCTGCGCGGTGACATCGAGGAGGCCCTCTGGCAGGGTCTCACCCGGGAGGGCGTGGAGCCCGTCGAGGTGCGCTTCGGCACCTCGCCCGCCGGGATAGACGACGGCGCCGACGCCGTGGAGGTACTCCTCGACGACGCCGCCACCGGCGCGAGGTACCGCGAGAGCTTCAACCTGGTCGTCGGCGCGGACGGGCTCCGCTCCGGCGTGCGCCGCACGGTCTTCGGTCCGCACGAGGACCACATGACGAAGTGGAACGCGATGATCTGCGCCTTCCAGCTCCCGGACCAGGTGCCGTCCTACGGCGCCGAGGACAGCGTCATCACCGCGCGGGCGGGCCGTGCGGCCTGGGTGTTCGGCTTCGCCGACCAGCCCCCGACCGCCCTGCTCACGTACCGCACCACCGACATCGACGGTCAGTTCGCCGGGGACCGGGTCGAGCGCCTGCGCACGGTGTTCTCCGGCATGGACGACCCCGTCGTGCGGTACGTCCTGGACTCCCTGGAAGAGGCTCCCGACCACCTCTTCGACTCGGTGCACCAGGTGAAGATGGAGCGGTGGAGCAAGGGCCGGACCGTACTCGTCGGCGACGCGGCCTGGTGCATGAACCTCTACTCGGGCATGGGCGCCACGACCGCCCTCCAGGGCGGCGCCGAACTGGGCAAGGCGCTGCGCGGGCACCCGGACGACCTCGCCGCCGCGCTGGCCGACTGGGAGGCGGGGCTGCGTCCCGCCGTCCGGAAACACCAGCGCATCGCCCGGGTGAAGCAGCAGATGTTCGTCCCGTCGAGCCGCCGCGCGGAGGTGATCCGCTCGGGCGTGCTGCGCCTCGCCCGCAAGGCCCGGGACCGCCAGGCGGCGAAGCGCCGCGCCACGGCTCCCCGCCCGGAGGAGCAGCTCCCGGCCACGGCAGGCCGCTCGTGAGGGCATGAGCCGTGCGGGGCGAGCGCGGCCGCCGCGACGCCGAACGCCCCGCGCCGGAAGCGCTGCTTCAAATGCTCCGCGAGATCGGCAGCGCTCGAGTCGGCATGGCGAAGGACGGAACGCGAAGTGCCGGGGCGCGAGACCACCGTGGCGGGGAACGATGACGGTCCGCTCCCCACGTCGGCATGTGGCGTGACTGCCACGAGTGGCGACGTGGTCGAGACCGCCGCGTTCGAGGGCCTTCGTGGCGGCCGTGCCGGACGGAGTTCTACCCAACCACCCGGCCGCGCAGCACGATCCGCCGGGGTGCCGCCAGGACCCGTACGTCCTTGCGCGGGTCCGTCTCGTAGACGACCAGGTCGGCGGGGGCGCCCTCCTCCAGGCCGGGGCGGCCGAGCCACTGCCGGGCGCCCCACGCGGTCGCCGACAGGGCCTGCGGCACAGGGATGCCGGCGGTGACCAGTTCGGCGACCTCCGCCGCGACCAGGCCGTGCGGGAGGGAGCCGCCCGCGTCGGTGCCGACGTAGACGGGGATGCCGGCGTCGTGGGCGGCGCGGACGGTGTCGTAACGGCGTTCGTGGAGTCGGCGCATGTGGGCGGACCAGCGCGGGAACCTGGCCTCGCCGACCTCGGCGAGCCTCGGGAACGTGGCGATGTTGACGAGGGTGGGGACGATCGCCACACCGCGCTCCGCGAACAGGGGAATGGTGTCCTCGGTCAGGCCCGTGGCGTGCTCGACGCAGTCGATGCCCGCCTCGACCAGGTCGCGCAGGGAGTCCTCGGCGAAGCAGTGCGCGGTGACCCGGGCGCCCAGGCGGTGCGCCTCGGCGATGGCCGTCTCGACGGCGCCGCGCGGCCAGCACGCGGTCAGATCACCGGCCTCCCGGTCGATCCAGTCGCCCACCAGCTTGACCCAGCCGTCACCGCGCCGCGCCTCCTGGGCGACGTAGGCGGCCAGGTCCTCCGGCTCGACCTCCCAGGCGTAGTTGCGGATGTAGCGGTGGGTTCGGGCGATGTGCCGGCCGGCCCGGACGATGCGCGGCAGGTCGGCGCGGTCGTCGATCCAGCGGGTGTCGGAGGGCGACCCGGCGTCCCGCAGCAGCAGCGCACCGGCGTCGCGGTCGGTGAGCGCCTGCTTCTCGGAGACGTGGTCGGGGACGGGCCCGTGCGCGTCGAGCCCGACGTGGCAGTGCGCGTCGACCAGCCCCGGCAGCACCCACCCCTCGACGGTGCGGACGTCACGCCCCGCGGCACCGGTCGGCCGGTCGTAGGTGATCCGCCCGCCGACCACCCACAACTCGTCCCGCACCTGCCCGTCGTCCGCCCCGACGAGCACCCGCCCCTTCACGTGCAGCACCAGGTCATCACTCATGCACGGCACCCTAACCTCGGGTTCGACGACACGGTCTCCTGAGCGCCGGGGGGTTGTCCGACCGGCTCCCCGGGGAAAGCGCAACCGACTACGCTCCGGACCGCGGTCGGGCAGCCGGGTGACCGCGGCCGCCGCATGCCGTCCGGGCGCGGGGCCGGGGCCGGACGATCAGGGGGCAGGGGCGTGCCGCAGGAGCCGTGGGCCGAACTGGGAGAGACGATCGGGGCGATCCGCGCCGAGTTGCGGAGCGCCATGGAGGCCGGCGGGGACGGGGGCCCCAAGTTCCGAACCGGGCCGGTGGAGCTGGAGTTCACCGTGGAGGCCAAGAAGGACGCAGGTGCCAGAACCAGGGTCTTCGTCCTCCCCTGGACCATCGAGGCCCACGGTGGGGCCGGCGTGGGCCGGACCCACCGGGTCACGCTCACACTGCAGCCGGTCGACGAGCACGGGGAGGACCTGAGGATCTCCGCCCACTCTCCGCAACGCCCCCGACAGTGCCGGACGGTCGGTGAAGTCGCCATGTGTCGCGTGAGGGACGGGACGGGGGATGGACAGAACGAGGGTCGTGGAGATCTGGAATCCGGTCCTCGGCGAGTCGGGCAGCGGGTACCTGATCGGTGACGACGTGGTGCTCACCGCACGGCATGTCGTGGGTGGGGTGCCCACCGGGGGCCGCGTGGACGTGCGGCGGTTGGACGAGCACGGCCGTACGGAATGGGCGGCCGCCGAACTTGTCCGGCACCCGGACGCCGAAGGACCGGACATCCATGAGGAGACGGGCGTCCCGGAGCAGATGAACGTCCCGGAGGAGGTGGACGGGGCGGAGGAGGCGGACGGGGCGCTGCTGCGGATCACCGAACCGGACTGGCAGCCTCCGGTGTCACCGCCGGTCCGCTTCGGGCGGGTAGTGGGGCAGGACCGGGTGCCGTGCCTCGGACTGGGCTTCCCCGACGCGGCCGTTCGCCCCGACCAGGTGCGCGACACCATGCCGATCCGTAGGCACGTGGATCCGCTGCACGGCATCAAGTCCGCGATGACCACGGTGCACGTCGATGTCGGCATCGTGCCGGACCGGGCGCGGTGGCGATCCCCTCAGACCCCCCGCCCCGGCGGCGTCGGAGGCCGCTCCTGCTGGGTGACCGGTGGTTTCGGCGCCCCGTGCACCAGGTCCGACGTCTCCTCCTCCACCTCCGCCATCGCGGGGTCCAGGAGGCGGGAGAGGAAGTGGCGGGTGCGGGTGTGCTGTGGGGCGGTGATGACCTGGTCGGGGGTACCGTCCTCGACGATCACTCCGCCGTCCATGAAGACGACCCGGTCGGCGACCTCACGGGCGAACGTCATCTCGTGGGTGACGACCATCATCGTCATGCCCTCGTGGGCCAGCCGGCGCATGACCGCGAGGACGTCGCCCACCAGTTCCGGGTCGAGCGCGGAGGTGGGCTCGTCGAAGAGCATCACCTCCGGGCCCATGGCCAGCGCGCGGGCGATGGCCACGCGCTGCTGCTGGCCGCCGGAGAGGGAGGACGGATAGGCGTCCGCCTTCTCGGCGAGCCCGACCCGCTCCAGGTTCTCGGCGGCCACCCGGGCCGCCGTCGCCTTGTCCCGGCGGAGCACCCGGCGCTGCGGCAGGGTGAGGTTCTCGGTCACCGTCAGGTGCGGGAACAGGTTGAACTGCTGGAAGACCATGCCGATCCGGCGGCGCACGGCATCGATGTCGACGTCCGGGTCGGTCAGTTCGGTGCCGCCGACGAAGACCTGGCCCTTGCTGGGCTCCTCCAGGAGGTTCACGCAGCGCAGCAGCGTGGACTTGCCGGAGCCGGAGGGGCCGATGACGCAGACGACCTCTCCCTGGCGGATCTCCAGGTCGATGCCGCGCAGCACCTCGTTGTCCCCGAAGGACTTGTGCAGTGCGCGGACGCTGATCTCCGGCACGCCGGATCGCGGGGCGGCGGCGCTGGACTCGGGGGCGCTCACTGGACTGCCTCTCCGGTACGGACGGTTCGGACGCTCACTCGGCTCACCCGGCTCACCCGGCTCACTTGGTGGCCTCCGCGGCCTTGGCCTCCAGCCGGCGGACGACGAATCCGAGCGGCACGGTGACCAGCAGGTAGCACAGGCCGGCGACCAGGATCGGCGTGGAGTTGGCGGTCTCGCTCGCGAGGTCGCGGCCGAACTTCGCCAGCTCGCGCTCCTCCAGGGTGACCCCGAGGAACAGCACGAGCGAGGAGTCCTTGAAGAGGAGGACGAGTTCGTTGGTGAGCGGCGGGATCACGATGCGGAACGCCTGCGGGACGACGACGGAGACCATGGCCCGCGCGTGCGAGAAGCCCAGCGAACGGGCCGCCTCCATCTGCCCCTTGGGCACCGCCTGAATGCCGGCCCGGATCGTCTCCGCCATGTACGCGGCGGACACGAGGCCGAGCGCGATGGCGACCTTGCCGTACGTGCCGCCGGGGATCTCCGTGCCGGGGAAGGCCAGCGGGACGGCCACCCCGACGAAGATGAAGATCAGCAGGGCGGGCAGACCGCGGAAGATCTCGATGTAGATGCCGGAGATCCAGCGGTAGGGACCGACGGACGACAGCCGCATCAGCGCGATCACCATGCCGAGCACGAGGCCGACGACGAAGCCGGACAGCGTGTAGAGCACGGTGTTCTTCAGGGCCAGCGTGATGATGTCCGGGAAGAGCTGCTTGGCCAGGTCCACCTGGGCGAACTGGTTCTGCAGCCGCCCCCAGTCGGCGCCCACCGCCAGCGCGACCACGGCGGCGACGAAGATCACGTACTGCGCGCCGCGCGAGAGCGCGCGCTTCTGCCGCCGGGTCAGTCCGGACTTGCGGGGTGTCAGTGCCGTGTCGGTCCCGGTGTCCGTCATGAGGCGGAGGCGGAGGCCGAGGCGGAGGACGACGGGGACGCCGCCGACTCGTCGTACGGGCCGATCCACTTCTCGTACAGCTTCTTGTACGTGCCGTCGGCCTTCGCGCCGGCGAGCGCCTTGTTGACGGCGGCCAGCAGCTTGCTGTTGCCCTTCTTCACCGTGAAGCCGTACTGCTCACCGGTGTTGATGTTGTCCGCGATCTCGAAGGCGTCGGCGTTGGCCTTGTCCTTGAGCCAGCCCTGGACGACCGGGTAGTCGATGACGACGGCCTGGACCTGACCGGTGCGCAGACCGTTGAGGACGGCGTCGGAGGACTCGAAGGAGACCGGGTCGAAGCCCTGCTTGCGGGCGTAGTCCTCACCGGTGGTCTGTGCCTGGGCGCCGAGCTTCTTGCCCTTGGACTTGACGTCGGCGAGCGAGGTCAGGCCGCTCTTCTTGCTCACCAGGACCGCCTGGGTGGCCTCGAAGTACGGGTCGGAGAAGTCGACGTTCTTCTTGCGCTCTTCGGTGATCGTCATACCGGCGGCGGCGAGGTCGCACTGGCCGGAGTTGAGGAAGGCACCGGTCTTGAAGTTCTCGAACGGCGTGTCGACGATCGCCTGCTTCACCCCGAGGTCGTGCGCGACCAGGTCGACGAGGGAGACGTCGAAACCCTGCACCTTGCCGTCGATCTCGGACTGGAACGGGGGGTAGGGCAGGTGGGTGCAGGTGGTGATCTGGCCGGCCTTGACCAGGGGCACGCCCTTGGCGGTGGCCTTCTTGCCGCCGTCGTCGCCAGAGGAACAGCCGGCCGCGAGGAGCAGTCCGGCGACCGCGGCAGTGGCGGTCAGCACGCGGGTCCGGCGTCCGGGGACCGTGTTCACGACGGGGGCCTCCTGTGGGGGCGTACGGGGCGGTTGTGGTGCGGTTGGTGCAGGTGACGCGGGTGACGCGGGTGATACGGGCGCCACGGGATCGGTGCGACTGTGGTCCGTCTGTGAGACACAGACGGACTTCCGATTATAAGGAGATGTTTGAGGTTCTCAAACCAAACCGATGGTCGAAGGGGTCATAGGGCCTGCGGTTCGGTGGGGGAAGGAGGGGACGGAAGGGTGGGATTAGGCTCACTGTGCGGTGTGGGACGCGGGTGACACCGGTGTTTCCTACCCGCGTCGGCGACCGTTAAGTGACCCGTTGAGTGGAGAGAGCCCGCCGTGAACCACCCCCTGCTGGACCTGGCCCCGCTGACCGCCGCGCGCTTCGCGTCCGTGGAGGACCGGGTGGCCCGGCTGCTCGGCACGCGGAACGACGTGGTGATCATGCAGGGTGAGGCGCTGCTGCCGTTGGAGGGCGCGATCCGCGGGTGCGCCGGGCCCGGCACCACCGCACTGAACGTGATCACCGGACCGTACGGACAGACGTTCGGGGACTGGCTGCGGGACTGCGGTGCGACCGTCGTCGACCTCGTGGTGCCGTTCCACACGGCGGTGAGCGCGAAGCAGGTGCGGGCGGCGTTCGCGGAGCACCCTGAGATCGACTTCGTGTCGCTGGTGCACGCGGAGGCGGCCACCGGCAACACCAACCCGGTCGCGGAGATCAGCGAGGTCGTACGCGAGCGGGGCGCCCTCCTCTACCTGGACGCGGTGGCCTCGGTCGCGGCGGAGCCGGTGCGGGTGGACGCGTGGGGCGTGGACCTGTGCGTGATCGGCGGCCAGAAGGCGATGGGCGGGCCCGCGGGCGTGTCCGCGGTGTCGGTGAGCGAGCGGGCGTGGGCCCGGATGACGGCCAACCCGCGGGCGCCCCGGAGGTCGTACCTGTCGCTCCTGGACTGGAAGGAGCGGTGGATCGACGCGGGGCGGCGTGCGCTGCCGCACGCGCCGGCGCAGCTCGAGATGCTCGCACTGGAGGCCTGCCTGGAGCGGATCGAGGCGCGGGGGCTCGACGAGGTGATGGCCGCGCACGCCTCGGCCGCGGCGGCGACCAGGGCGGGAGTGCAGGCCCTCGGGGGCGGGCTGGAGCCGTACGTGTACGAGGCGCGGGAGGCGGCGCCGGTGGCCACGACGGTGCGGGTGAAGGGGGCCGTGAGCGCGTCGGACCTCGTCACGCGGGCGCTGGCGGTGGATCCCGGGGTGCCGTTGGTGGCGGGCGGCGGCGCGGCGGCGCGGGAGATGGTGCGGGTGAACCACTACGGGGCGGACGCGCACGGACAGATCGTGCGGCGGTGCCTGGTCGCGCTGGGCGCGGCGCTGGAGGGGGCCGGCGTGGGTGGAGTGGATGTGGCGGGGGCGGTGCGGGTCGTCGAGGGCTGAACCAGGGGGGCGCCCCCGCCTCCCCGTCCTGCCCCCCGGGGGGCTCCGCCCCCCGTCCCCCTGTAAAGAAGCGCAGTTCCCCGCGCCTCTTACAAGGGGTAATTGTCGGCTACTTTCTCCGGTGACTTCCCGAGGCAATATCACTTACATTTTCTTTTATCGCCCGAGCAGTTTCCCATATGCTCCTGCCCGATCTTCTTCGGCCTAAACGCAACAATTTCACGCACCCGAAAAGGCGCAATCCGGTCACTCCTCCTCGGGGTCGCGTCGTTGTGACGCGTTCCACAGGGAGGCCGTTTCGCCCCTTTGTTCACCCCGCTTATCAGGACATATCACCGTCGCCTCGCCCGGACGCCCGCGCCCGCCCGATAACACACGTGTCGTCCACACGTAACCCCCCTCGGCGATGCAATTTTCAATTCACCTGGGTAAGTTCATTCCGCATGACCGCCGCACGAGCCGACCTGTCAGCGGAATTCACGGGAATGACCGGAAACACCGGAGACGTACGAACAGACCGTCCGGAGGTGGCGGACGGCGCCGCACTGTGGCGCATCGCCAAGGACTCCGGAACCCTCGACCTCAACTCGTCCTACAGCTACCTGCTGTGGTGCCGTGACTTCGCCGGCACCTCGGTGGTGGCCCGCACCGCCGACGGCACCCCCGTCGGGTTCATCACCGCCTACCTGCGTCCCGACCGCCCCGGCACGCTGCTGGTCTGGCAGGTCGCCGTCGACGCCTCGTACCGCGGCCGCGGCCTCGCCGCCCGCATGCTCGACGACCTGGCCGCCCGCGTCGTCACCGAGCACGGCGTCACCGGCCTGGAGACGACCATCAGCCCCGGCAACACCGCCTCCGAGCGCCTGTTCGCCTCGTTCGCCCGCCGCCACGGTGCGACCGTCGAGCACACGGTGTTGTTCGGGACGGACCGGTTCCCCGACGGTCCGCACGACCCCGAGGTGCTGCACCGCATCGGCCCGCTCGCGGCCGGCGGTACCCCCTCGGCACACGCCGCCTGAGTCCGACGGCCCCGGCACCACCTGTTCCCCTCTCGCCTCCCCGCGCCGGGGCCTCGTCCCGCTACGTCCGAGTCCCACTCCCACCCCACCACCGAGGAGCGATTCGCGTGACCATCACCCAGCCCGACCTCAGCGTCTTCGAGACTCTCGAATCCGAGGTACGCAGTTACTGCCGCGGCTGGCCCGCCGTCTTCGACCGCGCCCGCGGCAGCCGTATGTACGACGAGGACGGCCACGGCTACCTCGACTTCTTCGCCGGCGCCGGCTCGCTCAACTACGGCCACAACAACCCCGTGCTGAAACGCGCGCTGATCGACTACCTGGAGCGCGACGGCGTCACGCACGGGCTCGACATGTCGACCACCGCCAAGCGGCAGTTCCTGCAGACCTTCCAGGACCTGGTCCTGCGCCCGCGCGACCTGCCGTTCAAGGTGATGTTCCCCGGCCCGACCGGCACCAACGCCGTGGAGTCCGCGCTGAAGCTGGCCAGGAAGGTGAAGGGCCGCGAGGCGATCGTGTCGTTCACCAACGCCTTCCACGGCATGTCACTGGGTTCGCTCGCCGTCACCGGCAACGCGTTCAAGCGGGCCGGCGCGGGCGTTCCGCTGGTGCACGGCACGCCGATGCCGTTCGACAACTACTTCGACGGCGCCGTCGAGGACTTCCTCTGGTTCGAGCGGCTGCTGGAGGACCAGGGCTCCGGCCTCAACAAGCCCGCCGCCGTGATCGTCGAGACCGTGCAGGGCGAGGGCGGCATCAACGTCGCCCGTCCCGAGTGGCTGCGCGCGCTGGCCGAGCTGTGCGAACGCCAGGACATGCTGCTGATCGTCGACGACATCCAGATGGGCTGCGGCCGTACCGGCGCGTTCTTCTCCTTCGAGGAGGCCGGCATCACGCCCGACATCGTCACCGTCTCCAAGTCGATCAGCGGGTACGGCCTGCCGATGGCGCTCACCCTGTTCAGGCCGGAGCTGGACGTCTGGGAGCCGGGCGAGCACAACGGCACCTTCCGCGGCAACAACCCGGCGTTCGTCACCGCCACCGCCGCGCTGGAGACCTACTGGACCGACGGCTCCGCCATGGAGAAGCAGACCCGCGCCCGCGGGGAGCAGGTCGAGCAGGCGCTCATCTCCATCACCGAGGAGAACCTGGCCGACATCAAGGAGTACCGCGGCCGCGGCCTGGTGTGGGGCCTGGAGTTCCACGACAAGGAGCGGGCCGGCCGCATCGCCCGGCGGGCCTTCGAGCTGGGCCTGCTGATCGAGACGTCCGGTCCGGAGAGCGAGGTCGTCAAGCTGCTGCCCGCCCTCACCACGACCGGCGAGGAACTGGACGAGGGGCTGCGCGTCCTCGCCCGCGCGGTCCGCGAGACGGCCTGATTCCGGCCGTCGGCACGACGACCGGCGGGCCCGAGAGCATCACGCACCCCGAGAAACGCCGAGCCCGGCGCACACCGCGCCCACCGAGAAGGAGGCCCACCCCACCGTGATCGTCCGATCGTTCAAGGAAGTCGAAGGCACCGACCGACACATCAAGTCCGAGTCCGGCACCTGGGAGAGCAAGCGCATCGTCCTCGCCAAGGAGAAGGTCGGCTTCTCCGTGCACGAGACGATTCTCTACGCGAACACGGAGACGTCGATGTGGTACGCCAACCACATCGAGGCCGTCGTCTGCACCGAGGGCGAGGCGGAGCTCACCGACCGCGAGACCGGGAAGACCTACACGATCACCCCCGGCACGATGTACCTCCTCAACGGCCACGAGCGGCACACGCTCAAGGTCAAGGAGAAGGACTTCCACTGCGTCTGCGTGTTCAACCCGCCCGTGACCGGACGGGAGGACCACGACGAGAACGGCGTCTACCCGCTGCTCACCGAGGAGGTGTGAGGACCCCATGACCGCTCCCACCAGCACGTCGTCCGCCGCCGGATCCGGCGTCACCGACCTCTACCCGACCCGTGGGGCCACCGAGGTGTCCGTGCCCCGGCAGGACCCGGTCGTCTGGGGCGCCCCGGACACGCCCGGTCCGGTCTCGGCGGACGAACTGCTCGGCCTCGACCGCGACGGCTTCCTCGCCGTCGACCAGCTCATCACCCAGGACGAGGCCGCCGGCTACCGCGCCGAGCTGGAGCGGCTGGTCGCCGACCCTGCGGTCCGGGCCGACGAGCGGTCGATCGTCGAGCCGAAGTCCCAGGAGATCCGTTCGGTCTTCGAGGTGCACCGGATCAGCGAGGTGTTCGCGGCCCTGGTGCGCGACGAGCGCGTCGTCGGCCGGGCGCGGCAGATCCTCGGCTCGGACGTGTACGTCCACCAGTCGCGGATCAACGTCAAGCCGGGCTTCGGGGCCAGTGGCTTCTACTGGCACTCGGACTTCGAGACCTGGCACGCCGAGGACGGTCTGCCGAACATGCGGACGGTGTCCGTGTCGATCGCGCTGACCGAGAACTACGAGACCAACGGCGGCCTCATGATCATGCCGGGGTCGCACAAGACGTTCCTCGGGTGCGCGGGGGCCACGCCGAAGGACAACTACAAGAAGTCGCTGCAGATGCAGGACGCGGGCACGCCGTCGGACGAGGCGCTGACCGCGATGGCGGGCGAGTACGGCATCAGGCTGTTCACCGGCAAGCCGGGCTCGGCCACCTGGTTCGACTGCAACTGCATGCACGGTTCGGGCGACAACATCACGCCGTACCCGCGCAGCAACGTGTTCATCGTGTTCAACAGCGTGGAGAACGCGGCGGTGGAACCGTTCGCGGCACCGGTGCACCGGCCGTCCTTCATCGGGGCGCGGGACTTCACGCCGGTGAGGTGAGCGTCCCGGCGGCAGCCGGCTTCCGGGGCCCCGCCGACCGTGATGTCGCGGTCGGCGGGGCCCCGGGCGTGTGCGGGCGGTCCCTACGCCTCCAGCACGTCCAGGAGCCGGTCCACGTCCGCCGGGGTGTTGTAGAGGTGGAACGCGGCGCGCAGATTGCCCGCACGGTCGGAGACCTCGATCCCGGCGGCGCTCAGCGCCGGCTGCCGGTCGCCGAGTCCGGGCACCGAGACGATCGGTGAGCCCGGCGCGGCCACCGGCTCGTGCCCGAGGGCGGCCAGACCGGTGCGGAACCGCTCGGCGAGGGCGAGGTCGTGCGCGCGTACGGTGTCCACGCCCAGTTCCTCCAGGAGGGCGAGGGAGTGGCGGGCGCCGGTGTAGGAGTAGAGGGCGGGGCTCTCGTCGAACCGGCGGGCGGAGTGCGCGAGTTCCTCGACCGGGCCGTAGCAACTGTCCCAGGGCCGCTCCCCCGCCACCCAGCCGGCGAACACGGGTTCGAGTTCGCGGGGCTCCTCGGGGACCACGAGGAAGGCGACGCCGCGCGGGCAGAGCAGCCACTTGAAGGCGACGGCGGAGACGTAGTCGTACGCCCCCGCGTCGAGGTCGAGCCAGCCGGCGGCCTGGGAGGCGTCGACGTAGGTGCGCGCCCCGTGCGCGTGGGCGGCGGCACGGATCGCGGGGAGGTCGGCGATGCGGCCGTCCGCGGACTGTGCGGCGCTGACCGCGACGAGGGTGGTGCCAGGGCGCACCGACTCCGCGACCGCCTCCAGCGGCACCGTGCGGACCTTCAGGTCACGGCGTACGTGGAAAGGGGTGACCACGGAGCTGAAGTCGCCCTCGGCGGTGAGGACTTCGGCTCCGGCGGGGAGCGAGGTGGCGATCAGCCCGGTGTACGTCGCGACCGAGGCGCCGGTGGCCACCCGGGTGGCGGGTACGCGGACAAGGTGGGCGAAGGAGGCCCGGGCGGCCTCGACGTCCGCGAACATGTCGGTGGGCCGGCCGACGGCCGCCGCGTCGAGCGCGACGCGCATGGCGGCGACCGTGCGGGCCGGGGGCAGCGAGGTGCTCGCGGTGTTCAGGTAGGTGGTTCTCGGAGCGAACTCGGCACGGACGAGGGCGGCGAAGTTCTCAAGCTTCTCGGGACTCTCGGTGCTCTCGGGGCTCTCCATGGGTCAACTGTGCGACGCGGGGAGCGCCCCGTCCATTGGCAATTTCTGCGTGGTTGCCCCAAGAAACGCTTATGCGACGCGTTCGACCTGCGGTTCGTCAGTTCCGCGGCACCGCGCACCCGTCCGGGCCACAGGCGTCGGCACCGTCGCCGTCGCCGTCGAGCAGCCGCAGGGGGGTGTGCGCCTCCCACGCCTGGGTGAGGGCGCGGGTGAAGACCTCGGCGGGCTGGGCGCCGGAGACGCCGTACTTGCGGTCCAGGACGAAGAAGGGCACGCCGTTCGCGCCGAGCTCGGCCGCCTCGCGCTCGTCGGCGCGCACGGCGTCGGCGTACGCGTCCGGGTCGGCGAGGACCGCCCGTACGACCGTCTCGTCGAGGCCGGCCTCGACCGCCAGCTCGACCAGCCGGTCGTCGCCCTCGGAGAACACCGAGCGCTCCTCGGCGAAGTTGGCCCGGTACAGGATCCGCAGCAGCTCGGCCTGCCTGCCGTGCTCCTTGGCGAGGTGGAGGAGGCGGTGCATGTCGAAGGTGCCGCCGTTGTCGCGGTCCCGGGTGCGGTACGCGAGCCCCTCGGCGGCGGCCTGCGCGCCCAGGTTGTCCTCACCGGCCTGGGCCTGCGCCTCGCTCATCCCGTACTTGCGGGTGAGCATGGTCAGCACGGGCTCGACGTCTCCCCTGGCCCGGCCGGGGTCCAGCTCGAAGGACCGGTGCACGACCTCCACCCGCTCCCGCTGCGGAAACCCGGCGAGCGCCTTCTCGAACCTGGCCTTGCCCACGTAGCACCACGGACAGGCGACATCGCTCCAGATCTCGACACGCATGCTCGGCTCTCTCCCCTGCTCACACCGGTACGGAAACGGGACCACGGGACCACTCCTCGCGGAGACGAGTCGTCCCGAACGGTACGTGAACCTTCAACAGCGCACCGGCATTCCCCGGCCCGCGAGGGGCGCCCCGCGAGGAGGCGCACCCTCGAGGGGCGCGGGGAACCGCGCGACCAGCCACTTCCGACCCGCACCCGCCGAACAACCCGCGGTCAATGGCCCCCATGCGAAAGGGGGCACGGGGCCCCGGGCCCCGCACCCCCACACGCACCCTCAGCGGAGCGTCACGTCACCGCTCCAGCCGCCCGTTGAACCGCCGCGGCACCCCCGCCTCGTTCGCGTCCCGCAGCTCCACCGGCAGCAGCGCCTCCGGCACCCCCTGGTACGCCACCGGCCGCAGCCACCGTTCGATCGCCGTGCCGCCCACCGACGTGGACGTCGACGTCGTCGCCGGGTACGGCCCGCCGTGGTGCTGCGAGGGCGCGACGGCCACCCCCGTCGGCCAGCCGTCGACCAGCACGCGCCCCGCCAGCGGCGTCAGCTCCGCGAGGAGCTCGGCGCCCCGGCCCTCGCCGGCGCCCTCCGCCTCGGACAGGTGCAGCGTGGCGGTGAGGTTGCCCGGGAGGCGGGAGAGGACCGCGGTGACCTCGTCGGCGCTTTCGTAGCGGGCGACGACCGTCACCGGTCCGAAGCACTCCTCGATCAGCACGTCGTAGGCGCCCTCGGCGGCCAGCCGGCTCGCCGGGACGGTGAGGAACCCGGCGCTGACCGTGTGCTCGCCGCCCGCGCCCGGCGTCACCGGGCTCTCCACGTCGGCCAGTCGCGTGCGCTCCTCGATCCCGGCGAGGAAGTGGTCCCGCATCCGGTGGTCGAGGAGCACCCCGGCGTCGGTGTCGCTGACGCCGTCGATGAGCGACTTCAGCAGCCGGTCGCCCGCCTCGCCGGCGGGGGCGAGGACGAAGCCCGGCTTGGTGCAGAACTGGCCGACGCCCATCGTCATCGAGCCGGCCAGCCCGGTGCCGATCGCCTCGGCCCGCTCCTCGGCCGCCGCCTCGGTGACGACGACGGGGTTGAGGGAGCCGAGCTCGCCGTGGAACGGGATCGGCACGGGGCGGGCGGCCGCCGCGTCGAAGAGGGCCCGGCCGCCGCGTACGGAGCCGGTGAATCCGGCGGCGGCGACCAGCGGGTGCTTGACGAGCTCGACGCCGGCCTCGAAGCCGTGCACCAGGCCGAGCACGCCCTCGGGGATGCCGTGCTCGGCGGCGGCGCGGCGCAGCACCTTGGCGACCAGCTCGGACAGGGCCGGGTGGTCGGGGTGGGACTTGACCACCACGGGGCAGCCGGCCGCGAGCGCGCTCGCCGTGTCGCCGCCGGCGACGGAGAACGCGAAGGGGAAGTTGGACGCCGAGTAGACGGCGACGACTCCGAGCGGCAGCTTGTAGCGGCGCAGGTCGGGGGTGGGCGGCACGGTCGTGTCGTCGGGGTGGTTGATCACCACGTCGAGGAAGGCGCCCTCGTCGACGATGCCGGCGAAGGCCCGGAGCTGGAAGCAGGTCCGGGCGAGCTCGCCGGTGAGCCGGACCGGGCCGAGCGCGCTCTCGGCGTCGGCGACCTCGATGAGCGTGTCCTTGGCGTCCTCCAGCCGCTGGGCGGCGCTCCGCAGGAACGCCGCGCGCACGGCGCGGTCGGCCAGGGCGCCGCGCGCCTCGTGCGCGGCGCGGACGGCGGCGTCCACCTCCTGGGCCGTGGCCTCCACCGCAACCTGCTCGCGCTGCTTCCCGGTACGGGGGTCGACACTCCAGACTGGTGCTGCTGCCACCGCGGGTCCCTCTTTTTCTCGTTCGATATACTGAACGCCGTCTCTGATGGTGAATACGCTGTGTGAGACTATTTCGCGTCCAACGAAGGGGTCAAGGGCGATGTCGGCAGGCGAGACGGGCGGCGGGGCACAGGTCAAGTCCGCGGTACGGACGGTTGAGCTGCTCGAATACTTCGCCGGACGGCCCGGCATGCACTCCCTGGCCGCCGTGCAGGAGGCGGTCGGATACCCCAAGTCCAGCCTCTACATGCTGCTGCGCACCCTGGTGGACCTCGGCTGGGTGGAGACCGACGCGACCGGCACGCGGTACGGCATCGGCGTACGGGCACTGCTGGTCGGTACGTCGTACATCGACGGCGACGAGGTGGTGGCGCTGGCCCGCCCGACCCTGGACCGGCTCTCGGACGACACCACGGAGACCATCCACCTGGCCCGGCTCGACGGCACCAACGTGGTCTACCTCGCCACCCGCCAGTCGCAGCACTACCTGCGTCCCTTCACCCGGGTCGGCCGTCGGCTGCCCGCGCACTCCACCTCGCTCGGCAAGGCGCTGCTGTCCACGTACAGCGACGAGCAGGTGCGGGGGCTGCTTCCCGAGACGCTGCCGGCGCTGACCGAGCACACGATCACGGACCGGGAGAAGCTCATCGAGGAGCTGCACCAGATCCGCGAGCAGGGCATCTCCGTCGACCGTGAGGAGAACACACTGGGGCTGCGCTGCTTCGGTGTGGCGATCCCGTACCGCACGCCCGCCCGGGACGCGATCAGCTGCTCGGTGCCGGTGGCGCGGCTGACGCCGGCGCACGAACAACTGGTGCAGGACGCGCTGTTCGACGCGCGCGACCGGCTGACCCTGGCCACGCGCCGCCTCTGATCCCCTGCTCCTGCCGTCAAGCCACCCGAAGCCGGATCCGGTTGCCGCTCCATGGGCCGGTACCGGACCCGGCGACGGCTTTCACCACCGCGCAGGCGTGCGGACGGTGAGGGCCGTCGTCACGTCATGCCCCGGGATTCCCCTCTACCGCACGTCAACCGCACCTCTACTGCACGAAGTACGTCGGGTTCGGCAGCTTGTACTTCTTGTCGGCGTAACCGCCCTCCAGGTCGGAGTACTGGTCGCCGAAGTTGGCGACGACGTCGTACCCGAGGGACTCGATGTGCTTGCGGGTGCCGGACTTGTACTCGACTGTGGTGCACTTCCACGCGCCCGGGGTGGCACAACCGCGCAGGTACGCCGGCGGGTTGGCCACGTCCTTGAGGAACATGTGGGCGGCGTCCAGGTTGACGTCGGCGCCGACCTTCTTCAGGTTGTCGACGGCGGCGGTGCGCTGCGCCTCGTTCAGGCCCGAGTTGTAGAAGACCTCGACGCCCTTCTTCTCGGCGTACCGCACGAGGGCGGGGCTGCCGAAGACCTCCGGTCGGTCGGCCCGGTTGACGTACTCGGCCCAGGTGGCGCTGTTGTAGCCGTAGTTGTTCTTCTTCTCGTAGTCGAGGCTGAGCAGCAGCGTGTCGTCGATGTCGAAGACGACGGCCGGCTTCACGCGCCCGTGCTTCGCCCCGCGGGCCACCTTGTCCAGGTACCGCTTCGCCTGGGCGTCGACGCGGGCGAGGTCCTTGGCGTAGGGGCTGTCCGGGGACGCCTGGTAGACGCGGTCGGCGTCGAGCGCGGTGCCGTAGTAGGTGTCGATGTCCTTGGTCAGCAGCCCGATGTTGTACGGCTCGTGGGTGGAATCGGCCGTGGACTGCCCGGCGGTGGCGGCACCGGCACCGTAGAGCGCGGCGGCGGCGACGGTACAGGCGGCGGCGACGGCCGTGGTGCGGAGTGGCTTATTCATGACAGGTTTCTACGCGCGTCACCCCGCCGAGCGCGAGGCCCGTTGCCCTATCGATACCTGAACAGCGGAAAATCGGACCCCACGGCTACGGGCGCCGGTCCGGGACACGGCGGCTACGGGCGCCGGTCCCGACTGCCGTCGCTACGGGCGCCAGTCCGGCATACGGCCACTCAGGCCGACCGCCCGGTCGAGCAGGGGCGCTCCCTCCGGCACCGCGACGACGTGCCCGAACATCCCGCGCCCCTCGCCCGCCTTCTCCGCCGCGCCCGCGAGCAGCCCGTACGCCGCCCGCAGCGCCGCCTCGTCGGGCTCGTACTCCTGCCCCGTGGCCCGCGCCAGGTCCCAGCCGTGAATCACCAGTTCGTCCGCCACCACGGCCCCCGCGACCGCCCCCGGCAGGTCCACTCCACCCGCCCGTGTCATGCCGCTCCACGCCTCCGGCTCCCGCCACACGGCGGCCAGTTCGTCCAGCGCCTTCGGCAACTCCGCCCGCCAGCCGGACGGAAGCCGCGAGGCGGCCGGGTCCGGGGCGCTGTCCGTCATGGCACCGAGCCGCTTGCGTCCGGCCTCGCGGAAGGCGACGGAAAGCCCGAGGAGATGGCCCAGCATGCCCCCCACCGAGTACTCGGGGCAGGGCGTCGGACCGTCGAGCCGTTCGTCGGCCACGCCCTCCGCGAGTCGCGCGATGATCACGGTCTGCGGGCCCAGGTCGACGGTGGTGGCATCCATGCGTGTCTCCTCCTCGGAGCGTCAGGGGCGCGGAACGCGCCCTCGAAGGAGGGACCGCCCCGGCCCGCGAAACTCATCGGTGCCGCCGGAACCCGTCCCGCCACTCCCCGCCGGACGCCGACGGGGCCGCCCCCGGCCCCCTCAGCCGAGTTCCGCCAGCCCCCGTCGCACCGCCACGAGGTCCTGGTCCGACGCCAGTCCCGCGTGGTAGAGCCGCAGTTCCGTCGCGCCCAGGTCCGCCGCCCGCCGGGCGTCCTGCGCGAGTGTCCCCGGGCTGCCGCCCATCCCGGACACCACCGTCAGGTTCGCCGCCAGCACCGCGCCCCGCGCACCCTGCTCCGCGAAGGGCGTCAGCGGTTCCGGACCACCGGTGCACGGGACGACCACCCCGTCCGCCGCTTCGAGGACGTGGCCCGGGTCGACTCCGGCGTTCGCGCCCACGTGGTACCAGACCGGGTCCGCGTGCAGCAGCACCCGGAAGCCGTCCGGCGCCGCCGCCCGTACCGCCGCGACCGCCTCCTCCTGCAGGGAGCGGGCCACCGGCTCCCGCCACGCGCGCGTGGCCGCCGCCCGCTCCGCGCCGAGCAGTTCCTCCACCGCCGGCCAGCCCCCGCCGGAGGGCGCCCCCCGCCACACCGGCTCCAGCGCGTCCCGTACGGCCGCCGCCAGTTCGTCCGCGTCCGTGACGTATCCCGTCCGGCCGTATCCCGTCCGGCACGTGGCGCAGAAGCACAGCGACATCAGGTACTGGCCGGCGTCGCCGAGCCCGATGCCGCCCGTCTTGTCGTGGGCGTGCAGATGCGCGAGCCCGTACCAGCCGAGCGACTCCAGCTCCGTCCCGGCCGCCCCGGGCCGTACGGCCGCCTCCGCCGCGAGGTCCACGAGGTACGCGCGGGTGGCGGGCTGCGCGATGCACGGTGCCCACGGGTAGCGGTCGCCGTACGCGTTGACGACCGACGTGTGCGGATGGTCCGCGCCGAGCCGGGAGTTGTGCGCGAGCACCACCCAGGTATGCACCTCGAGACCGGCCTCCGTCAGCGCCGCCGCGGCCTCGCCGAAGGCATCGCCGGGTGCCCAGTCACCGGCGGCGTACGGCCGCAGCACGCGGCCCCGCCAGCGCTCCCCCACCGGGTACAGCACGGCGGCGTGTTCGGCGGTGACGACCCGGTGGCGGGGGTGGCGCGGCGTGAGCGCGCGCGTCGAGTGGTACGCGGAGGCCAGGGTCGCCCGGCGCACCCCGAGCGCGGCGAGGCGTCCGGGCGCGTGCGGGTCCCCGTTGACGTCCCAGGGGTTGACGAATGCCGACGCCTTCACCGTTGCCCTCCAGCGGCGCACACCCGTACGCCTTCCATGTCTCTGATTGAAGTACATATGCATGAACGGCCTCACGCTAGGCCCCTGCTCAGGGGTGGTCAAGTGGGGGTGGATCCTGCTGCGCCGACAGCCGGCGTCGGCCGGGGTGGTCAGCGCGGCGGGCGACCCTTGACGGGGGAGATCGTCCCTTCGTAGCGTGTCCACGCATGTGAATAATGCGCACGTCCTCCGACGCGTCCGCATGCGCGACCCGGCCAGCCCAAGGAGACCGAGGATGCCCGCTCCCCGCACCGTTCTGCTCACCGGCGCCGCCGGCGGGCTCGGCACACTGATGCGGGAGTTGCTGCCCGGTCACGGCTACGCGCTGAGGCTGTTCGACGTCCGCCCGATCGAGGGCGAACCGGACGCGATCGTCGCCGATCTCGCCGACCGGGAGGCCGTGCGGGAAGCGGTGCGCGGTGTCGACGCCGTGCTGCACCTCGCGGGAATCTCCGTGGAGTCCACCTTCGAGAAGATCCTGGCGGCCAACATCGAGGGCACGTACCACCTGTACGAGGCGGTGCGGGAGGAGGGCGTGGGGCGCGTCGTGTTCGCCTCCTCCAATCACGCGGTCGGGTACACGCCGGCGCCGAGGGACGGGGAGCCGCTGGTCCCGGTGGGCACGCCGCGTCGCCCCGACACCTTCTACGGACTGTCCAAGGCCTTCGGCGAGGACCTCGCGCAGCTCTACTGGGACAAACACGGGGTGGAGACCGTCTCCGTGCGCATCGGCTCCTGCTTCCGGGAGCCGTCGGACGTGCGCATGCTGTCCCTCTGGCTGAGCCCCGAGGACGGCGCGCGCCTCTTCCACGCGGCGCTGACGGCCGAGGGCGTGGGGCACACGGTGGTCTACGGCTCCTCGGCCAACACGCGCCTGTGGTGGGACCTGGGCAGCGCGCGGGCGCTGGGCTACGCACCGCGCGACGACTCCGAGAGGTTCGCCCCGGCGCTGCTGGCCGAGCACGGCGAGCTCTCCCCCGACAACCCCGCCCACACCCACGTCGGCGGCCGCTTCCTGACCGACCCCCCGCTCTGGGCCCACTGAGCCGCGCCCGCAGGCGGCCCCGCCCTCCCCGGGTGTTGCCGCCTGCCCCGGGCGCGCCGCCACGCCGACGCGCCCCTGAGTGCTCCGTACGCGCCCCCTCACCACCCCCTCGGGCGCGAAACGGACTCCCTGCCCCCGCGAACCGGGCACACCCGCTGCCCGTTCCCACTTCTCCCGCCCCCGCCCCGCAGGTCGTCGCCGACCACCCGGCCCCCGAAGCGGGCACAAACGGACCCACTCGGACCGGCAACAGACCTGGTCAGCACCGCGCCCCCGCTGTAGAACTCTCCCCAAGGCCCCGCAGGGCCCGAACGGGCACAGGAGTGCCACAGCGGAACCGAGCCACCCGGCACCGGTGAAAGGGCAGGTTGACCAGCTATGACGACACGATCGGCCGAGGAGCGGCAGCGCGAGATCGTGACGGTCGCCCGCCGCACCGGCTCCGTGGACGTCGCCGCCCTCGCCACCCGGCTGGGCGTCGCCAAGGAGACCGTCCGCCGCGACCTGCGCGCGCTGGAGGACCACGGTCTGGTCCGCCGCACCCACGGCGGCGCCTACCCCGTGGAGAGCGCCGGCTTCGAGACGACGCTCGCCTTCCGTGCCACCAGCCACGTCCCCGAGAAGCGCCGGATCGCTTCGGCCGCCGCGGAACTGCTCGGCGACGCGGAGACCGTCTTCGTCGACGAGGGGTTCACCCCGCAGCTCATCGCCGAGGCGCTGCCCCGCGACCGCCCGCTCACCGTGGTCACCGCCTCCCTGGCTACGGCCGGCGTCCTGGCCGACGCGGGGAACATCAGCGTCCTGCTCCTCGGCGGCCGGGTGCGTCCCGGCACGCTCGCCACCGTGGACCACTGGACGACGAAGATGCTGGCCGGATTCGTCATCGACCTGGCCTACATCGGTGCCAACGGCATCTCCCGCGAGTACGGACTCACCACCCCCGATCCGGCTGTCAGCGAGGTCAAGACCCAGGCGATCCGCGCCTCCCGGCGCACGGTGTTCACCGGCGTGCACACCAAGTTCGGCGCGGTGAGCTTCTGCCGCTTCGCGGAGGTCGGCGCGCTGGAGGCGATCGTCACGAGCACCCTGCTGCCGGCCTCCGAGGCCCACCGGTATTCCCTGCTGGGCCCGCAGGTCATCCGCGTCTGAGCCCACTCCCCGTACGTCCCCGTCCACGTCCGCCTCGAGCACCAGACAACCCCTGTACGCCCCAAATGCGACCTATGCCCCTACGCACCCCTTCCCTCATCCCCCTCCTCCAGGAGCGATCCATGCGCACCCAGAGCCGACGGAGGCCGCGAGTCACGCTCGCCATGGCCGCCGCGGGAACGCTGCTCGCACCGCTGCTCTCCGGCTGCTGGGTCGGAGCGGGCGGATCCGGTTCCGGCGGTGACTCCGTCAACGTCCTGATGGTCAACAACCCCCAGATGGTGGAGTTGCAGAAGCTGACCGCCGCCCACTTCACCAAGGAGACCGGCATCAAGGTGAACTTCACCGTGCTGCCGGAGAACGACGTCCGCGACAAGATCAGCCAGGACTTCGCCAACCAGGCCGGCCAGTACGACGTGGCGACCCTCTCCAACTACGAGATACCGATCTACGCCCGCAACGGCTGGCTGCACGAGATGAACTCGTACGTGGCCAAGGACCCGTCGTACGACGAGAAGGACGTCCTCAAGCCGATGCGCCAGTCGCTCACCGGCGACGACGGCAAGCTCTACGGCCAGCCCTTCTACGGCGAGTCGTCGTTCCTCATGTACCGCAAGGACGTGTTCGCGGCGAAGGGCCTGAAGATGCCCGCGCACCCCACCTGGGACCAGGTGGCGGACCTCGCCGCGAAGGCGGACGGCGCGAGGTCCGGGATGAAGGGCATCTGCCTGCGCGGACTGCCCGGCTGGGGCGAGATCATGGCGCCGCTGACGACGGTGGTGAACACCTTCGGCGGCACCTGGTTCGACAAGGACTGGAAGGCCCGGCTCACCGACCCCGCCTTCGAGAAGGCGACAAAGTTCTACGTCGACCTCGTACGCGCCCACGGCGAGTCCGGCGCCCCGCAGTCCGGCTTCGCCGAGTGCCTGAACAACCTCACCCAGGGCAAGGTCGCCATGTGGTACGACGCCACCTCCGCGGCCGGTTCCCTGGAGGCGGACAAGTCCCCGGTCAAGGGCAAGATCGGCTACGCGCCGGCGCCGGTCGAGAAGACCGGGTCCTCGGGCTGGCTCTACACCTGGGCCTGGGGCATGCAGAAGGCCTCCCGCAACACCGACAAGGCGTGGAAGTTCGTCTCGTGGGCCTCCAGCAAGGAGTACGAGCAGCTCGTCGGTGACACCAGCGGCTGGTCCAACGTGCCGGCCGGCAAGCGCGCGTCGACGTACGAGAACCCCGACTACCGCGCGGAGGCGGGCGCCTTCCAGGAAATGACCCGCGAGGCCATCGAGAACGCCCGCCCCAATGACCCCGGCGTCCAGCCGCGGCCCGCGCCCGGCATCCAGTTCGTCGGCATTCCCGAGTTCACCGATCTCGGCACCAAGGTCTCGCAGGAGATCAGCGCGGCCATCGCCGGACGCCAGTCCGTCGAGTCGGCCCTGAAGAAGTCCCAGAAGCTCGCCGAGCAGATCTCCGAGGAGTACGAGGGACGATGACCGCCACCACCGCGGCCCCCGTGGCCGCCTCCCCCGCGCACAACGTGAAACAGCCCTCCGCGCGGCTGCGCGCCTGGGCCACCCGGGCACCGCTGCTGCCCGCCCTGATCTTCATGATCGCCGTGACCCAGCTCCCGTTCGTGGCCACGCTGGTGATCTCCTTCTTCGACTGGAACGCGCTCTACCCCAAGGCCCGCAAGTTCACCGGCGTCGACAACTACCAGCAGGTCCTCACCGACGCCGACCTGCGGCACTCGGTGTGGACGACGATCCTGCTGACCGTCGCCGTCGTCCTGGTCAGCCTGGTCCTCGGCCTCGCGCTCGCCCTGCTGCTGGACCGGAAGTTCCCCGGCCGGGGCGTGGTGCGCACGCTGCTGATCGCCCCCTTCCTGGTGGTCCCCGTCGCGGCGGCGCTGCTGTGGAAGCACGTGCTCTACAACCCCGAGTACGGCCTGCTCAACGGGCTGCTGCACTACGTGGGCGGTCCGCAGCCGGACTGGATCTCCAACACGCCGCTGCTCGCCGTCGAGGCCTCGCTGGTGTGGCAGTGGACGCCCTTCATGATGCTGATCCTGCTGGCCGGCCTGCAGAGCCGCGACCACCAGCAGATCGAGGCGGCCAAGGTGGACGGCGCGAGCGGCTGGCAGATCTTCGTCCATCTGACACTGCCGCACCTGCGCCGCTACCTCGAACTGGGCGCCCTGCTCGGCTCGATCTACATCGTGCAGAACTTCGACGCGGTCTTCACCATCACGTCCGGCGGCCTGGGCACCGCCAACCTGCCGTACACCGTCTACCAGAGCTTCTACCAGGCGCACGAGAACGGCCTCGCCTCGGCGGCCGGCGTCCTGGTGGTCATCGGCTCCCTGATCATCGCCACCTTCGCGCTGCGCGTGGTGTCGTCCCTGTTCCGCGAGGAGGTGTCCCGCGCATGAGCGCCACCGCAAGTCGCGTACGACCGTCCCGGACCGCCGGCGAGACCGGCGGCGCCAAGCGCCCCGGACGGACCCGGGGGGCCGGCCTGGGTCTGCTGGCCTGGGTGCTGGGAGTGCTGTTCTTCCTGCCCATCGCCTGGATGGCGCTGACCTCCTTCCACTCGGAGGCCGACGCCGCGACCAACCCGCCGTCCTTCGCGGCCGCGCTCACCCTCGACGGCTACCGGGACTTCTTCGGCGTCGGCGGCGGGGCCAGCCCCTGGCCCGCGCTGATCAACTCGGCGGTGGCGTCGATCGCGTCGACGCTCCTCGTCCTGATCCTGTCCTTCCCGGCGGCCTACGCGCTCTCCATCAACCGGGTACGCAAGTGGACCGACGTGCTGTTCTTCTTCCTGTCGACGAAGATGCTGCCGGCGGTGGCGGGTCTGCTGCCGATCTACCTCTTCGCCAAGAACGTCGGCATGCTCGACAACATCTGGCTGCTCGTCATCCTCTACACCTCCATGAACCTGCCGATCGCGGTGTGGATGATGCAGTCCTTCCTCGCCGAGGTGCCGGTCGCGGTGATCGAGGCGGCCCGGGTGGACGGGGCGCGGCTGCCGACAGTCCTCACCCGCGTGGTGGCCCCGATCGCGCTGCCGGGCATCGCCGCCACCTCCCTGATCTGCTTCATCTTCAGCTGGAACGAACTGCTGTTTGCGCGGGTGCTGACGGGTGTGGCCGCCGAGACCGCGCCCGTCTTCCTGACCGGCTTCATCACCAGCCAGGGCCTGTTCCTGGCCAAGGTGTGCGCCGCGTCGCTCGTCGTCTCCCTGCCGGTGCTCGCCGCGGGGTTCGCCGCCCAGGACAAGCTGGTCCAGGGCCTGTCGTTGGGAGCAGTGAAATGAAGGCCGCCGTCATCGAGTCCGTGGGCCGCGCCGTCGTCACCGAGGTGCCGGATCCGACGCCGGGCCCGCGCGAGGTCGTCGTCGAGGTGGCCGCGTGCGGACTGTGCGGCACCGATCTGCACATCCTCCAGGGCGAGTTCGCGCCGAAGCTGCCGATCGTGCCCGGGCACGAGTTCGCGGGCGAGGTGGTCGGGGTCGGCGCCCAGGTCACCGAGGTCTCGGTCGGCGACCGGGTGGCGGTGGACCCCTCCCTCTACTGCTACGAGTGCCACTACTGCCGCAGCGGGCACAACAACATGTGCGAGCGGTGGGCCGCGATCGGTGTGACGACGGCGGGCGGCGCCGCGCAGTACGCGGTGGCGCCGGTGGCGAACTGCGTCAAGCTCCCCGAGCACGTCCGCACGCAGGACGCGGCGCTCATCGAGCCGCTCTCCTGCGCGGTGCGCGGCTACGACGTCCTGAAGTCGCAGCTCGGCGCACACGTCCTGATCTACGGGTCCGGGACGATGGGCCTGATGATGCTGGAGCTGGCCAAGCGGACGGGGGCGGCGAGCGTGGACATCGTCGACATCAACCCGGCGCGGCTGGAGACGGCGCGGCGGCTGGGGGTGTCGGGGACGGCCGGCAACGCGGACGAGCTGGACCGGCCGCGGGGCTGGGAGCTGGTGGTCGACGCGACGGGGAACGCGGCGGCGATCCAGGACGGGCTGGGGAGGGTCGCGAAGGCGGGGACGTTCCTCCAGTTCGGGGTCGCGGACTACGCCACGCGGGTGGAGATCGATCCGTACCGGATCTACAACCAGGAGATCACCATCACCGGCTCGATGGCGGTGCTGCACAGTTACGAGCGGGCGGCGGAGCTGTTCGCCGGCGGCGTGCTGAACCCGGAGATCTTCATCAGCGACCGGCTCCCGCTGACGGACTACCCGAAGGCACTGGAACAGTTCGCGGCAGGCGTCGGCCGGAAGATCGTGGTGGTCCCGTAGCTTTCCCTCGCCCCGCCGCCCCGCCCGTCCCGTCCCTGGCCCGGGGCTCCGCCCCCGGGCCGGGCCCGCGGGAGAACTCGGGTGGGCGGGGTCGAGTGGGCGGGTGCCGGTCCGTCGTGGCCGACCGCGCCCACGCGGCGCAGCCGCATATCGACACGGCCCCGCGCCCCTGGAAGACGGGGCGGTAACCCTGTGCGGTCACCGCCCTGCGGGCGCGAGCAGTCCCCGCGCCCGTCAGGGGCGCGGGGAACTGCGCGAGAAGCCCCACCCCCGCACCCACCCCCACCTCGGGTAAGGGAACGGTAAAGCCACCCCGCTCGTTACACCCCACATGACAGCTATGACCCCCGGCTCGAACATCCCTCTCACCGTCACCCACGTGACGGTGGATGTCGCGGCCCCCGTACGACTCGACGTATCGGGCCTGCTGCTCACCCCCGACGGCAAGGTCCGCACCGACGACGACTTCATCTTCTACAACCAGCCCACCGGCCCCGGCGTGACCTACCGCTCCGGCGGCGGTACCGCCCCCGACGCCATCGCCGTCGACACCACCGCCGTCCCCCCGGGCATCGAGAAGATCGTCGTCACCGCCAGCCCCGACGCAGCCGGCCAGACCTTCCAGGGCATCGAACCCACCGCCACCCTCCGCAACGCGGCCGACGGCTCCGTCCTCGCCACGTTCACACCCCCGCGGCTCGGCGCCGAGACGGCCCTGGTGGTCATGGAGATCTACCTGCGCAACGGCGCCTGGAAGGCCCGCGCCGTCGGCCAGGGCTACGCCAATGGGCTGGCCGGCATCGCCACGGACTTCGGCGTCTCGGTGGAGGAACCGGCACCGGCCGCACAGCCCCGGCCGGTCACCCCGCCGCAGCCGACGGCCCCGCCGCAGCCGATGGCTCCGCCCACCGCACCCCCGCAGGCCGCCCCCGCCGCACAATCCCCCGCCCCCGGTTCCGGCAAGGTCAACCTGGACAAGGGCCGGGTCAGCCTGCAGAAGAACCAGACGGTGTCCCTCGTCAAGGGCGGCCGCCCACTGCTCTCCCAGGTCAAGATGGGCCTCGGCTGGGAGCCGGCCTACCGCGGCAAGGACATCGACCTGGACGCCTCGGTCATCGCCTACGGCCCCCAGCGCAACCACATCGACAGCTGCTACTTCGGCAAGCTGTCGATCCTGAACGGCGCCGTCAAGCACTCCGGCGACAACCTCACCGGCGAGGGCGGCGGTGACGACGAGGTGATCGTGGTCGACCTCGGCCGCATCCCGCAGGAGGTCTCGGGCCTGGTCTTCACCGTCAACTCCTTCTCGGGCCAGAAGTTCACGGAGGTCGCCAAAGCGTACTGCCGCCTCCTGGACGCCGCGACGGGCGAGGAGCTGGTCCGCTTCGACCTCACCAACGCCGAGGCGCAGACCGGCGTGATGATGGCCAAGCTGGTCCGGCAGTTCTCCGGCGAGTGGGACATGACGGCGATGGGCGACTTCGCCAAGTCCCGCACCGTCCGCGGCATGGTGAAGCCGGCCGCGCAGTCGCTGTAACGCGGGCCGCACCGGGCGCCGGGCCCGCCCCGAGGGGCGCGCCCGGCCCGCCGGTCCGGGTCCGGGGGTTACCGCCGCTGCCGCTTCCAGGGACCGGTGATGGCGAGCATGATGCCCGGGGTCTGGATGTTGGCGTAGAGGGTGTGGCCGTCGGGCGAGAAGGTGACGCCGGTGAACTCGCTGTACTCCGGCTCCTCCTCCGTACCGATGTTGAGCTCGTTGCGGGCGATGGGGTACGTGCGCCCGCTGTCCGTCGCCCCGAACAGGTGCTGCACGCCCTCGCCGTCCTCGGCGATGACGAGGCCGCCGTACGGGGAGACGGTGATGTTGTCGGGGCCGTCGAAGGCGCCGTCGGCGGCGGGGTCGGGGTTGACACCGATGAGCACCTTCAGGGTGAGGGTGCGGCGCCGGGGGTCGTAGAACCAGACCTGGCCGTCGTGCTGGACGGGGCTCTCCGCGCGCGCGAAGGAGGAGACGACGTAGGCGCCGCCGTCCGCCCACCACATGCCCTCCAGCTTGCGGGCGCGGGTGACCTGGCCGTCGGTGAACTGCTTGCGGACGGAGGTGGACGTGGCGTCGCGGTCGGGGACGTCGACCCAGTCGACGCCGTACACCGTGCCGGTGCGCTTGGCGCGGGAGAGGTCGTCGACGAACCGGCCGCCGGAGTCGAAGCACTTGAAGGCCTGGAGCACGCCGGCGTCGTCGCCGAGGGTGCGCAGCCGGCCGCGGCCGTGGCGGAAGCCGTGGGGCGGGGTCCAGCGGTAGAACAGGCCGTTGGGACCGGAGGCGTCCTCGGTGAGGTACAGGTGGCCGCGCTTGGGGTCGACGACGACGGCCTCGTGCGCGTACCGGCCCAGCGCCTTGATCGGCTTCGGGTCCCGGTTGGCCCGGCGGTCGGCGGGGTCGACCTCGAAGACGTAGCCGTGGTCCTTGGTCATGCCGTTCTGGCCGGCCTTGTCCTCGGTCTCCTCGCAGGTGAGCCAGGTGTCCCAGGGGGTGTTGCCGCCGGCGCAGTTGGTGGAGGTGCCGGCGATGCCGACCCATTCGGCGACGTGGTCGTGGCGCACCTCGACGACGGTGCAGCCGCCGGACGCGGCCGGGTCGTACACCAGGCCCTCGGTGAGCGGCACGGGGTGCTCCCAGTCGGCGCGCGGGCCCTTCAGCTCGTGGTTGTTGACGAGGAGGGTGGCGCCGCGGGGGCCGTCGAAGGTGGACGTGCCGTCGTGGTTGGAGGGCGTGTACTCGCCCGACTCCAGCTTGGTGCGGCCGCTGTAGGTGATGACGCGGTAGGAGAACCCGGCGGGCAGCGCCAGAACGCCCTGGGGATCGGCGATCAGCGGACCGTAGCCGACGCCTCCGTGGTGGTGGTCGTCCGGGCTGTGGTGGTCGGTCGAGGCGAGCGCCTGCGGAGCGGTGGCGAGAGCGCCGACACTGCCGGCCAGGACGACTCCGGCCCCGGTGAGCGCGGTTCGTCCGGCGAAGTCCCTACGGGTGAGCGACATGCTGACTCCTGTGACGGAATGGGCGACCGTGGAGGGTGGCGTACCGCGTTTGCGGCGCCACGGTGCCGCCTCCGTGTGAACAGCAGCCCAACTCAAGATGGCACGGCCCGTCACGCTTCCGTGAACCACAAGAAGCAGGCCGCTGCGGAGGGGCGCGGGGAACCGCGCGAAACGGGCGAAGCCCCGTGCCGGGGCCCAAGGGGCGAAGCCTCTCGAAAGGACGGGAGGGCAAGGGCTGCGGGGGCGAATCCCGCGTCCCGGCACCCCCGAAGCGGCACACCCCCGAACCGGCGGTGCCTCCCGCTCACTCCCCCCGCTGCGACCGCGCCTTGAACGCCGCCTTCCGCGCTTCCTTCGCCACCCTCTTGTCCGGGTGCAGCCGCCCCATCGCCTCCAGCACCTCGGCCGTCGCCGGATGCTCCACCCGCCACGCCGCCTCGAAGAACCCGCTGTGCCCCGCCGCCAGCCCCTCCACCAGCTCGCGCAGCTCCGACGAGTTCCCCTCGGCCGCGAGCTGCGCCGCCACCGTGTCGATGGTCAGCCAGAACACCATCGACTCCGGCGGCGCGGGCACGTCCGCCGCCCCCCGCTCCGCGAGCCACACCCGCGCCAGTCCGCCGAGCTCCGCGTCGTCCAGCACCTCGCGCAACGCGGGCTCCGCCGCCTGGCCCACCAGCGACAGCGCCTGCTGGCAGTGCAGCCGGCGCAGCGGCCCGCCCGCGTCCGTGCCCCGGGCGGCGCTCAGCAACTCCCGTGCCGCCGCGAGCGGTTCGCGCCGGGCGAGCCACTGTCCGGTCTCGGCGAGGGCGGCATTCGGCGGGAACCCGGCGGTGCCGTCGAGGAGCGCGTCGGCGCCCTTGTCGGCGAGTTCGCCCACCACAGGGGCCTCGAACCCCGCCTCCAGCAGCCGGATGCGCAGTCCGTACAGTCCGAGCGGGGTCAGCCGCACCATGCCGTACCGGCTGACGTCGGCCTCGTCGACCTCGGCTGCCCCGCCGGCGCCGCCCGCGGTCGCTCCGGAGCTCTCGCCCTCGTCCGTCTCCGTCAGCAACTCCTCGTCGACCGGCCGGAACTCGACCAGCCCGACCGGCTCCAGCAGCCGGAACTGGTCGTCGAGCCGCATCAGCGCCTCGGAGATCTGTTCGAGCATGTCGTTGGTGGGCTCGCCCATGCCGTCGGGCACGATCATCGACGCGGCGAGCGCGGGCAGCGGCACGGGCCCCTCGCCGGGGCCGTCCTCGTCGACGGTGAACAGGTAGAGGTTGCCGAGCACCCCGTCGAGGAACGCGGCCTCGGCCTCCGGGTCCCAGTCGAACGAGGAGGGGTCGATCTCGCCGTCCTCGTCCGCCTCCTCCGACAGGGCGTCCATGTCGCCCGGATCCGGCATGCTCGCCTCTGCCAGTACGGTCTCCAGCGCGCCGAGCCACACGTCCAGTACGTCGTGCGGCGAGCCCGAGGTGAGCAGTCGCAGCGCGTCCCCCGCCTCGACGGTGCCCTGTTCCTCGTCGGTGACGGTGACGAGCCCGGTGTTGACGGCCACCTGCCAGGCCTCGTCGACGAGCCTCTCGGCGTCCTCGGCGTCCTCGGCGGCCTCGGCGGCCTCGGCGGCCCTGGCCGTCTCGTCGCCCCCGTCCCCGCCGAGCCCCAGCGCCTCGGCCGCCGCGGGCAGTTGCCCCTCGACCAGATCGCCGTCGGCGTCGACGCGGGTGTCCGGCCCGGCCCAGCGGGCCAGCCGGGCGGCGCGCGACAGCAGCGGGGTGGCGAGCGCGTCCCGCGCGAGCTCCGCTTCGGGGCGCAGCCGGACCGGCGGCAGGGGGGAGCTGTCTGACATCGGCTGGTTCTCCTCGTGCGCCTGTGAGCGGTCCCGCGTGGTGCCGTACGGCTGTGTGACGCGCGTACGGCCCGACCGCTCAGCCTAGACGGATTTCCACCCATGCCGCCCGGTTCATCTTCCGGACGAGCTGCGTACATGGCCGAAACCTTGACAACCGGCGGGATATGGCAGGAGATTGACGCGCGTAGAAACCGACGGACAGTCGTCCGTCGAGCACACGCCGTCAACCGATCGCTCGTCACCGACCGGGTCTCGCGGTCGTCCGGCCACGTCCCGGCCGGCCTGACCCGGGGGCGGCCGAGCACGTCCCAGTCCAGCGGTACCCGGAGGGATCCCCTTGCCGAGCAAGTCATCCGCGCGTCTCGCCGCGCTCACCGTCGCCGCCGTCTGCTCCACGGTCTCCGGCGTGGTCCTCACCGCGCCGGCGCACGCCGACGGTGTGCGCGTCCATGACGTCCAGGGCACCACCCGCATCTCCCCGTACGCCGGCCGGCAGGTCACCGACGTGGCCGGAATCGTCACCGGCGTGCGCGGCTACGGGTCGTCGAAGGGCTTCTGGATGCAGGACCCGGCGCCGGACGCCGATCCGGCCACCAGCGAGGGCGTGTTCGTCTTCACCAGCTCCGCGCCGAAGGTCTCGGCCGGCGACGCGGTGACCGTGACGGGCACCGTCTCGGAATACGTGCCCGGCGGCACGTCGAGCGGCAACCAGTCGGTCACCGAGATCACCAAGCCGGTGATCACCACCACCTCCACCGGCAACCCGCTCCCGGCGCCGACCACGGTCGACGCCCGCTCGGTGCCGGACGCGTACACCCCGGCGGGCGACGCCGCCGCGAAGAACTCGGTCAACGGGCTGACGCTGCGGCCCAAGACGTACGCCCTGGACTACTACGAGTCCCTGGAGGGCATGACCGTGCGGGTCGCCGACGCCCGCGTGGTGACGGGCACCGACCCGTACACCGAGCTGTGGGTCACCGTGAAGCCGCACGAGAACCCGACCCGGCGCGGCGGCACGGTGTACGGCTCCTACACCTCCCAGAACACCGGCCGGCTGCAGATCCAGTCCCTGGGCCCCACCGCCGACTTCCCGTCCGCGACCGTCGGCGACACCCTCGCCGGCACCACCGCCGGGCCGCTGGACTACAACCAGTTCGGCGGCTACACGCTGGTCGCGAGCGAGCTCGGCAGCCTGCGCAAGGGCGGCCTGCAGCAGGAGACGACACACCGGCAGAGCAGCCGCGAACTCGCGGTGGCCACCTACAACGTCGAGAACCTCGACCCGTCCGACGACACGTTCGCCGCCCACGCCGCCGCGATCGTGCACAACCTCGACTCGCCCGACATCGTGTCCCTGGAGGAGATCCAGGACAACAGCGGCGCCACGGACGACGGCACGGTCGCCGCCGACCGGACGCTCGGCAAGCTGATCGACGCGATCGTCGCGGCGGGCGGCCCGCACTACGAGTGGCGTGGCATCGCCCCGGTCGACGACCAGGACGGCGGCGAGCCCGGCGGCAACATCCGCCAGGCGTTCCTGTTCAACCCCGCGCGGGTGTCGTTCACCGACCGCGCCGGGGGGACGTCCACGACGGCCGTCGGCGTGGAGAAGGCGCGGGGCAAGGCCCGCCTGACGGCGTCCCCGGGGCGGATCGACCCGGCGAGCGCGGCGTGGGAGAACAGCCGCAAGCCGCTGGCGGGCGAGTTCGTCTTCCGCGGGAAGACGGTCTTCGTGATCGCCAACCACTTCGCCTCGAAGGGCGGCGACCAGGGCCTGACGGCCCAGTACCAGCCGCCGGTGCGCGGCTCGGAGACCCAGCGGCACGCCCAGGCGACGGAGGTGAACGCCTTCGTCAAGGACATCCTCAAGGCCCAGAAGAACGCGAGGGTGATCGCCCTAGGCGACATCAACGACTTCGAGTTCTCCGGCACGGCCCGGCTCCTGGAGGACGACGGCGCCCTGTGGTCGGCGATCAAGTCGCTGCCGAAGAGCGAGCGGTACACGTACGACTACCAGGGCAACAGTCAGGTTCTGGACCAGATCCTGCTCAGCCCGTCCCTCCGCCACCCCGGCACGTACACCTACGACAGCGTCCACATCAACGCCGAGTTCCCCACCCAGATCAGCGACCACGACCCCCAGGTGACCCGCCTCCACCTGTGACCCGGAGCGCCCCGGTTCTCCCTCAGGGGGCCTGGGGCGGAGCCCCCAGGTCACGGGTGGGAAGGGTAAGGGAGGCGGGGGGCGGGAAAAACACCCCCGCCTCCGGAGGGAACCGTCACCGCCCCCCGCGCCGCCCCCACCACACCCCTGCCGCCACAACCGCCCCGGCCCCCACTCCCGCAACAACCAACGGCACCCGCTGCCGCTCCCCCACCCGCGCCGCCGTACTCCGCAACTGCACCGTCACCGCTCCCGCCCGGTCCCGCAGATCCTCCGCCCGCGCCCGCGCCCGCCCCTTCACGTCCACCTTCCCGGCGAGCTCCTCCACCGTGTCGCCCAACTTCCCCCGCGTCTCCTCGATCTGCAGCCGCAGTTCGTCGGGTCCCTTGGCCCCCGTCGCGCTCCGTCCGGACGCCGGTACGGACCCGGCCAGTTGCCCTGCGTCCGTCTCCGCCCGGTGGTCGTTCCCTCCGCTCACCGGTGCGCCCTCCCCTTGATCTCATCGACGTCGGCCTTGACGCTGTCGAGCGTCTGCTGCGGCTTCGCCGGCGTCGCCCGCCGCAACTGCGCCCTCCCCATCAGCCCGAGCACGCCCGCCACCAGGAACAGCCCCGCCGTCACGATCAGCGCCGCGGCCCATACGGGCAGCGCCACCGCGATCGCGGCGATGGCCGTGGCAGCCAGCGCCATCAGCCCGACGTAGGCCACGGCCCCCGCGCCGCCCAGCAGCCCGCCGCCGCGCCCGGCCCGGCGTCCCTTCTCGGCGAGTTCCTCCTTGGCGAGGCTCATTTCCTGACGTACGAGCCGGGAGAGCTGTTCGGTCGCCTGGCCGACGAGTTCGCCCACCGAATGGTGGTCGGAACCCTCCGGGTAATGGACGGTGCGCACGGGCTTGGCCTCGGTCGTGGTCACGGTCCGCCTCCTCTCGTCTCGGGGAGGCCCCGAGTACCCCTGTCCGACGGCCCTACCCTCCCGGCCGCGCCCCCCGGCGACACACGACCGATTAGCGAACCTCACCCACGCCTCGTAGAAGAATTAAGTAGTGCTACGAGATCGCCCGGTGAACACTGCCGACATGACACCCACCGCACCACTCACCCCGCCCTCCGGCCCACCCGCCTCCGCGTCCCGCCCCGCCCCCTTCGGCCGCGCCCTGTGCGCCATGGTCACCCCCTTCACCGACGGAGGCGCCCTCGACCTCGACGGCGCCCGGGAGCTGGCCGCGCGCCTGGTGGACGAGGGGTGCGAGGGCCTGGTGCTGTCCGGCACCACGGGCGAGTCACCGACCACCACGGACGCGGAGAAGGCGGCACTGGTACGGGCGGTACGGGAGGTCGTCGGCGGGCGCGCGACGCTCGTGGCGGGGGTCGGCACGGCCGACACCGCGCACACCGTGAACCTGGCCCGCGCGGCGGAGAAGGCGGGCGCGGACGGCCTCCTGGTCGTCGCCCCGTACTACAGCCGCCCCCCGCAGGACGCCGTCGAGGCCCACTTGCGCGAGGTCGCCGACGCCACCGCGCTGCCCGTGATGCTGTACGACATCCCGGCCCGCACCGGCACCCGGATCGAACCGGAGACGGTGCTCCGGCTGGCCGGACACCCCCGGATCGTGGCGGTCAAGGACTGTTCCCACGACCTGCTGGGTGCCCAGAAGGTGCGGCACCGCACGGAGTTGGCGTACTACGCGGGCTGCGACGAGCAGACCCTGGCGCTGTACGCGGTGGGCGGCGCCGGCTGTGTGAGCACGGTCGCCAACGTCGTACCGCGCCGGTTCCGCGCGATCCTCGACGCCTTCGACGCCGGGGACACGGCCGGTGCGGCCCGGCTCCAGCTCGCGGTGAACGACCTGATCGAGTCGATGATGGCGGCGGGCCTCCCGGGCACGGTCACCGCGAAGGCCCTGCTGACCCGCCTCGGCCTCCCCGCCGGCCCGGTCCGTCCTCCCCTGCGCCCCGCCGGCCGGGAGACGGCCGACGGGCTGCTGACGGTGTACGAGCGGCTGGCGGGCGGGGCCGGAACCCGGCTGGCGGGCGCGGTCTGATCCCGACTGGTGGGCGCGGTCCGACCCCGCCCACCCCCACGGCTGCGGACCGTCAGTTGTGCGAGTGCAGGACGTCGTTCAGGCCGCCCCAGACCGCGTTGTTCGGGCGGGCCTCGACCGTGCCGGTCACCGAGTTGCGGCGGAAGAGGATGTTCGAGGCGCCGGAGAGCTCGCGGGCCTTGACGATCTGCCCGTCGGGCATCGTGACCCGGGTCCCCGCGGTGATGTACAGACCTGCCTCGACCACGCACTCGTCGCCGAGCGCGATCCCGACGCCCGCCTCGGCGCCGACCAGGCAGCGCTCGCCCAGGGAGATGATCACGTTGCCGCCACCGGACAGCGTGCCCATCGTGGAGGCGCCACCGCCGATGTCCGAGCCGTCGCCGACGACGACGCCGGCGGAGATACGTCCCTCGACCATCGACGTGCCGAGCGTGCCGGCGTTGAAGTTGACGAAGCCCTCGTGCATGACGGTGGTGCCCGCGGAGAGGTGGGCACCGAGGCGCACCCGGTCCGCGTCGGCGATGCGGACACCCTTGGGCACGACGTAGTCCGTCATGCGCGGGAACTTGTCGACCGAGGTCACCTGGAGGTGCAGGCCCTCGGCGCGGGCGTTGAGCCGCACCTTCTCGACGTCGTCCACGGCGACCGGGCCGAGCGAGGTCCAGGCGACGTTGGCGAGGAAGCCGAACTGGCCCTCCAGACTCAGGCCGTGCGGCTTGACCAGGCGGTGGGAGAGGAGATGCAGGCGCAGATAGACGTCGTGTGCGTCGAGCGGCTTGTCGTCCAGGGAGGCGATGACCGTGCGGACCGCGACGACCTCGACGCCGCGGCGGGCGTCCGGGCCGATCGCCTTGGCGGCGCCCTCGCCGAGCAGTTCCACCGCACGCTCGGCGGACAGCCGCTCGGTGCCGGCCGGGCCGGGGGCCTCGGTGAGCTCGGGGGCGGGGAACCAGGTGTCGAGAACGGTGCCGTCGGTGGTGAGCGTGGCGAGGCCGGTGGCGGCGGCGCCGGTGGAGCGGGGAGTCGTCGTGTCGGTCATGAGGGCAACCTAACCGGAGCGGGCGGGCGCGGGCCAACCGGCGGGGTGACGAGGCATGCGTTCTCACGTCGCGGACGTGGCCGTCACCTCGGCCGCGATGGCGCCACCGAGCAGCACGTATCCCGTCGCCGTCGCCGTTCCCATGCGGGCGACTGTACGGCGCCCGCCCCGCGCGGCGCCGGGGAACGCCGCCGGTCCCGCCGACGCGAGGGCCCCCGGCGCATTCCGCGCCGGGGGCCGTCGGGTTCGAGGGAGCGCGCTCGCGCGCGAGGTCCGCTCAGACGTTGAAGCCGAGCGCCCGCAACTGCTCGCGGCCGTCGTCCGTGATCTTGTCGGGGCCCCACGGCGGCATCCAGACCCAGTTGATGCGCAACTCGTTGACGAGGCCGTCCGTGGCGGACTTGGCCTGGTCCTCGATGACGTCGGTCAGCGGGCAGGCCGCCGAGGTGAGGGTCATGTCGATGGTAGCGATGTTCGCGTCGTCGACGTGGATGCCGTAGATGAGGCCGAGGTTGACGACGTCGATGCCCAGTTCGGGGTCGACGACGTCCATCAGGGCCTCGCGGAGCTCCTCCTCCGAGGCCGGCTTCATCTCCACGGTGTCGGTCATGCCGTTGTCCTTCCGGGTTGGGCGCCGGCGTCCTGGAGGGCCTGGGCCGTCGCGTCCTTCCACGCCATCCAGCTGAGAAGCGCGCACTTGACCCGCGCCGGGTACTTGGAGACCCCGGCGAACGCGACCGCGTCCTCCAGGACCTCCTCCATCTCGTCGTCGGGCTCGACCCTGCCCTTGGACTGCATCAGTTCCAGGAAGGTCTCCTGGATCCGCTGCGCGTCGGCGACGTCCTTGCCCACGAGCAGCTCGTTGAGCACGGAGGCCGAGGCCTGGCTGATGGAACAGCCCTGGCCCTCGTAGCTGACGTCGCTGATGGTGGTGCCGTCGTACTTCACACGCAGCGTGATCTCGTCACCGCACGTCGGGTTGACGTGGTGCACCTCGGCGTCGCCGTCCCGCAAGCCCCGGCCGTGCGGGTTCTTGTAGTGGTCGAGGATGACTTCCTGGTACATCGAGTCCAGCTTCACGCCTCAGCCCTTCATCCGAAGAAGTTCCGTACGTGCTCCAGACCGTCGATCAGCGCGTCGACCTCACCCGGTGTGGAGTACAGATAGAACGACGCTCGCGTGGTCGCGGGAATTCCGTACCGCAGGCAGACGGGGCGCGCGCAGTGGTGGCCGACACGTACCGCGATGCCCTGCTCGTCGAGGACCTGGCCCACGTCGTGCGGGTGGATGTCACCCAGCGTGAACGAGATCGCGGCGCCGCGGTCCTCGGCCGTGGTGGGGCCGATGATCCGCAGGTCGGGGACCTCGAGCAGCCGCTTGACCGCGTACTCGGTCAGTGCGTGCTCGTGGGCGAGGACCTTGTCCATGCCGATCGAGTTCAGGTAGTCGATCGCCGCGCCGAGGCCGACCGCCTGGGCGATCGGCGGGGTGCCCGCCTCGAACTTGTGCGGGGCGGGGGCGTAGGTCGAGGAGTGCATCGACACCGTCTCGATCATCTCGCCACCGCCGAGGAACGGAGGCAGGTCCTCCAGCAGCTCCTGGCGGCCCCACAGCACACCGATGCCGGTCGGACCGCACATCTTGTGGCCGGTGAAGGCCACGAAGTCGGCCTGGAGGGCCTGGACGTCCAGGGGCATGTGCGGGGCGGCCTGGGAGGCGTCGACGCAGACCAGGGCGCCGACCTCCTGGGCGCGCCGGACTATCGCCTCGACCGGGTTGAGCGTGCCGAGGATGTTCGAGACCAGCACGAAGGAGACGATCTTCGTCTTCTCGGTGATGATCTCGTCGATGCGGGAGAGGTCGAGCCGGCCGTCGTCGGTCAGCCCGAACCACTTCAGCTTCGCGCCCGTGCGCTGCGCGAGCAGCTGCCACGGCACGATGTTGGAGTGGTGCTCCATCTCCGTGATGACGATCTCGGTCTCGTGGTCGACCCGGTAGGGCTCGTCGGCCCAGCCGAGCATGTTGGCCACGAGGTTGAGCGACTCGGAGGCGTTCTTGGTGAAGATCACCTCGTCGCGGCTCGGGGCGTTGATGAACGCGGCGACCTTGTCGCGCGCGCCCTCGTACAGCGCCGTGGCCTCCTCGGCGAGCACGTGCACACCCCGGTGGACGTTGGCGTTGTGCTGCTCGTAGTACTCGTCCAGGGCGTCGATCACCTGGCGCGGGGTTTGCGAGGTGGCCGCGTTGTCGAGGTAGACGAGCCTGCGCCCGTCGTGGACCTGGCGGTCCAGGATCGGGAAGTCCTTGCGGAGCGCCTCGCCAAGAAGATCGGACTCGGTGAGGAGGCCCGGCAGCTGCGTCACGCTGATACGCCACCCTTCGTGTATGCCTCGTAGCCCTCTTCCTCCAGCTTGTCGGCGAGTTCGGCGCCGCCGGACTCGACGATGCGGCCCGCGGAGAAGACGTGTACGAAGTCGGGCTTGATGTAGCGCAGGATGCGCGTGTAGTGCGTGATCAGCAGGGTGCCGACCTCGCCGGTCTCGCGGACGCGGTTGACGCCCTCGGAGACGATGCGCAGGGCGTCCACGTCGAGGCCGGAGTCGGTCTCGTCGAGGATGGCGACCTTCGGCTTGAGCAGTTCGAGCTGGAGGATCTCGTGGCGCTTCTTCTCACCGCCGGAGAAGCCCTCGTTGACGTTGCGCTCGGCGAAGGAGGAGTCCATGTGGAGGCGCTCCATGGCCTCCTTGACCTCCTTGACCCAGGTGCGCAGCTTGGGGGCCTCGCCGCGGACGGCGGTGGCGGAGGTGCGCAGGAAGTTGGAGACGGAGACTCCGGGGACCTCGACCGGGTACTGCATGGCGAGGAAGAGGCCGGCGCGGGCGCGCTCGTCGGCGGACATCTCCAGGACGTCCTCGCCGTCGAGGGTGACGGTGCCACCGGTGATCGTGTACTTGGGGTGACCCGCGAGGGAGTAGGCGAGGGTCGACTTGCCGGAGCCGTTGGGGCCCATGATGGCGTGCGTCTCGCCCTGCTTCACGGTGAGGTCGACGCCCTTGAGGATCTCCTTCGTGGCGTTGTCGGCCTCGACGGTGACGTGCAGGTCTCGGATTTCAAGCGTTGCCATGGGTGCCTCAGGACTCCTGGGTGAGGGAGACGAGCACGTCGTCCCCTTCGATCTTTACGGGGTATACGGGGACGGGACGGGTCGCCGGAAGACTGTCGGGCTTTCCGGAACGGAGGTCGAAGCGCGAGCCGTGCAGCCAGCACTCGATGTGGCAGTCGTCGACCTCGCCCTCGGAGAGCGAGACGTTGGCGTGCGAGCAGATGTCGTGGATCGCGAACACCTCGCCCTCGGTGTGCACGAGGGAGACGGGCGTGCCGTCGAGTTCCACCCGCTTGGGGGTGTCCTCCTCCAGCTCGCTCAGTCCGCAGGCGCGTACGAAGGTCATGCGACCGACGCCTCCAGCTCCTCCTCGATCTTCGCGAGCAGGCGCTCCTCGATGTCCGGGACACCGATCTGCTGCACGAGCTCGGCGAAGAAGCCCCGCACGACCAGCCGGCGGGCGTCGATCTCGGGGATGCCGCGGGACATCAGGTAGAAGAGCTGCTCGTCGTCGAAGCGGCCGGTGGCGGAGGCGTGGCCGGCGCCGACGATCTCGCCGGTCTCGATCTCCAGGTTCGGCACCGAGTCGACGCGGGCGCCGTCGGTGAGGACCAGGTTGCGGTTCATCTCGTAGGTGTCGGTGCCCTCGGCCCTGGCCTCGATGAGCACGTCACCGATCCACACGGCGTGCGCGGCCTCGCCCTGGAGGGCGCCCTTGTACACGACGTTGGACTTGCAGTGCGGGGTGTTGTGGTCGACCAGGAGGCGGTGCTCGTGGTGCTGGCCCTTGTCGGTGAAGTACAGGCCGATCAGCTCGGCCTCGCCGCCGGTGCCGGCGTAACTGACACGCGGGTGGATGCGCACCAGGTCTCCGCCGAAGGTGACCACGATGTGCCGGAAGGACGCGTCCCGGCCCACCAGGGCGCCCTGCTGGGAGGCGTGGACGGCGGTGTGGTCCCAGTCCATGACGGTGACGACGGTGAGCTTCGCGCCGTCCCCGACGACGTACTCGACGCCCGCCGCGCGCACGGTGTCGCCGGTGTGGTCGATGACGACGGTGGCCTCGGCGAAGGCGCCGAGTTCGAAGACGGTGTGCCCGTAGGTCACGCCGCCCTCGCCGTGCAGGGCCAGGCGGACCGGTTCGGTCAGCACGGTCTCCTTGGGCACGGTGACGATCGTCGCCTTCTCGAAGGCGGAGTAGGCCTGGGCCGCGACCCGGTCGACGGGGGCTCCGGCCCGGCCGAGCCGGGCGTCGTCCCGCGCGACGGTCTCGACGCGCACGCCGTCGGGTACGGAGATCTCCGCCTTGATCGAGCCGTCGGCGACGGCGGTGCCGTCGTGCAGCCCGCGCAGGCGTTCGAGGGGGGTGAAGCGCCACTCCTCCTCACGGCCGTGCGGGACGGGGAAATCCGCGACGTCGAAGGACGGCGGCGCGCTCATGCGCGTGGCGACGGTCGACTCGGCGGCCACCGCGATCGAACCGGCGGTGGTGGATCCCACCGGGTTGTTGTGGGCCTCGGCCATGGCTGTCGTCGTGCTCTCTTCCTGCGTGTTGTCGTTTTCCGCGGCCCGCCCGGAAGGGCGGGCCGGCGGCTGTGCGCGGGGGCGGCGGATCAGCCGACCGCGCCCTCCATCTGCAGCTCGATCAGCCGGTTGAGCTCCAGCGCGTACTCCATCGGCAGTTCCTTGGCGATCGGCTCGACGAAGCCGCGCACGATCATCGCCATCGCCTCGAACTCGGTCAGGCCGCGGCTCATCAGGTAGAAGAGCTGGTCCTCGGAGACCTTGGAGACGGTCGCCTCGTGCCCCATGGACACGTCGTCCTCACGGACGTCGACGTACGGGTATGTGTCGGAGCGGGAGATGGTGTCGACGAGCAGGGCGTCGCACAGCACGTTCGACTTGGAGCCGGAGGCGCCCTCGCCGATCTCGATGAGGCCGCGGTAGGAGGTGCGGCCGCCGCCGCGGGCCACGGACTTCGACACGATGTTGGACGACGTGTTCGGGGCCATGTGGACCATCTTGGCGCCCGCGTCCTGGTGCTGGCCCTCGCCCGCGAAGGCGATGGAGAGGGTCTCGCCCTTGGCGTGCTCGCCCATCAGGTACACGGCGGGGTACTTCATCGTCACCTTGGAGCCGATGTTGCCGTCGACCCACTCCATGGTGGCGCCCTCGTAGGCGACGGCGCGCTTGGTGACCAGGTTGTACACGTTGTTCGACCAGTTCTGGATGGTCGTGTAACGGCAACGGGCGTTCTTCTTGACGATGATCTCGACGACCGCGCTGTGCAGCGAGTCCGACTTGTAGATCGGCGCCGTGCAGCCCTCGACGTAGTGCACGTAGGCACCCTCGTCGACGATGATCAGGGTCCGCTCGAACTGGCCCATGTTCTCCGTGTTGATACGGAAGTAGGCCTGGAGCGGGATCTCGACGTGCACGCCCTTCGGCACGTAGATGAAGGAGCCGCCGGACCACACCGCGCTGTTCAGCGAGGCGAACTTGTTGTCGCCGACGGGGATGACGGTCCCGAAGTACTCCTTGAAGAGCTCGGGGTGCTCCTTCAGCGCCGTGTCGGTGTCCAGGAAGATGACGCCCTGCTCCTCCAGGTCCTCGCGGATCTGGTGGTAGACGACCTCCGACTCGTACTGCGCGGCGACACCGGCGACCAGGCGCTGCTTCTCCGCCTCCGGGATGCCGAGCTTGTCGTAGGTGTTCTTGATGTCCTCGGGCAGGTCGTCCCAGGACTCCGCCTGCTTCTCCGTGGAGCGCACGAAGTACTTGATGTTGTCGAAGTCGATGCCCGACAGGTCCGAGCCCCAGTTCGGCATGGGCTTCTTCTCGAACAGTCGCAGGCCCTTCAGACGCAGCTTCGTCATCCACTCCGGCTCGGACTTCTTCGCCGAGATGTCGCGGACGACGTCCTCGTTGATACCGCGCTTCGCAGAGGCGCCGGCCGTGTCGGAGTCGGCCCAGCCGTATTCGTACTTGCCCAGGCCCTCGAGTTCGGGGTGAGCAGTCTCCGTGGGGAGCGTCATGCGGGGTTCCTCCCGGCCGTGCGTGCGGTTGCTTGGTGAGAAATCTTGGGGATGAACGTCGTGCAGACGCCGTCGCCGTGCGCGATGGTCGCCAGTCGCTGCACGTGTGTACCCAACAGTTGCGAGAACACTTCTGTTTCCGCCTCGCAGAGCTGCGGGAACTGTTCCGCGACGTGGGCGACCGGGCAGTGGTGCTGGCAGAGTTGCTCGCCGTGCTGCGGGAGGGGCGCACTGCGTGCGGTGGCAGCGTACCCGTCCGCGCTCAGCGCCCTGGCCAGGGCCTCGGTCCGCTCCTCGGGGCCGGCGGCCTCGATCGCCGCGCGGTACGCGGCCGCCTGCTCGGCGATCCGGGCGCGGGCGAAGGCGACGACCGCCTCGTCGCCGCCGAAGCGCTCCCGGATGAACCGGAGCGCGTCCGCGGCGAGCTGGTCGTAGGACTGGTCGAAGGCGTCCCGGCCGCAGTCGGTCAGGGCGAACACCTTGGCGGGACGGCCCCGGGTGCGCGCGCCGTAGACCCGACGCTCACGGGCCTCCACGACGTTGTCCGAGACCAGCGCGTCGAGGTGGCGGCGCACGGCGGCCTGGGTGAGGCCGAGGCGGCCGGCCAGCTCGGCGACGGTCGAGGGGCCGTGGTCCAGGATGGAGCGCGCGACGCGGTTGCGGGTGGACCGCTCACCGGTCGCGAGTTCCTCCTGCGGAGCCTCGCCGACGTATTTCACAACGCCATTGTTGCGTAATTCGCCGGGCCCGGGCAAGCGAGGGCCCTCCGGGCGGGTGGTGGGCTGGATCACTTAGGCCTGCCTAATTCGACCTGGGGAAACAGTGCGGGGTGTTGTGGGTGCGTGCCCGGGAGCGGACCGGCGGGGGCCGTTCGCGCGGTTCCCCGCGCTCCTTGAAAGCGGGGGTGCCGCCTGCTTCCAGGGGCGCGGGGAACCGCGCGACGAGCCACAACGCGACCCGCACCCGCCGAACCACAGCTCCCCCCGACCCGGAAGGCGACCGGAGCCAGAGGTCAACCCCTCCCCCCACCCCCGCGCGAAGCGCACCCCGCACGAACCTAGACTTCGCCTCATGCGAAGCGACCCGGTCGTCCAGGTGCGCGCCCTGGTGAAGCGGTACGGCGCCAAGACCGCCGTCGACGGTCTCGACCTCGTGGCCCGCCCCGGCGTCACCGCCGTACTCGGTCCCAACGGTGCGGGCAAGACCACCACCGTGGAGACCTGCGAGGGCTATCGCAGACCCGACTCCGGGACGGTCCGCGTCCTCGGCCTGGACCCGGTGCGCGAGGGCGCCGCGCTGCGCCCCCGGATCGGCGTGATGCTCCAGTCCGGCGGCGTCTACTCCGGCGCCCGCGCCGAGGAGATGCTGCGCCACGTCGCGAGACTGCACGCCCACCCGCTGGACGTCGACGCCCTGATCGAGCGGCTCGGCCTCGGCTCGTGCGGCCGTACGAGCTACCGGCGCCTCTCCGGCGGCCAGCAGCAGCGCCTCGCGCTCGCCATGGCTGTCGTCGGCCGCCCGGAGCTGGTCTTCCTCGACGAACCCACCGCCGGCCTGGATCCGCAGGCCCGCCGCGCCACCTGGGACCTCGTCCGGGACCTGCGCGCCGACGGCGTCTCCGTCATCCTCACCACGCACCACATGGACGAGGCCGAACAACTCTCCGACGACGTGGCCATCGTCGACGGCGGCCGGGTCGTCGCCCAGGGTTCCCCCGAACAGCTGTGCCGCGGCGGCGCGGAGAACACCCTGCGCTTCACCGGCCGCCCGGGCCTCGACGTCGGCTCGCTGCTCAAGGCGCTGCCCGCCGACTGCTCGGCCGCGGAGCTGACGCCCGGCTCCTACCGGGTCGCCGGCAAGATCGACCCGCAACTGCTGGCCACCGTCACCTCCTGGTGCGCGCAGGCCGGGGTGATGCCGGACCGCATCTCGGTCGAACGGCACACCCTCGAAGACGTCTTCCTGGAGCTCACCGGCAAGGAGCTGCGCTCGTGACCACCGCCACCGGCACCTACGCCCCGAAGCCCGGCGCGGCCCCGCTGCCGCGCATGATCGGGGCACAGGCCGTGCTCGAGACGAAGATGCTGCTGCGCAACGGCGAGCAGTTGCTGCTGACCGCCGTCATCCCCACGCTGCTGCTGGTGCTGTTCGCCTCCGTCGACATCGTCGACACGGGTGCGGGCGAGGCCGTCGACTTTCTGGCGCCCGGCATCCTGGCGCTCGCCGTGATGTCGACGGCCTTCACCGGGCAGGCCATCGCCACCGGCTTCGAGCGGCGTTACGGCGTCCTGAAGCGGCTCGCCGCCTCCCCGCTGCCCCGCTGGGCCCTGATGACCGCCAAAACGCTGTCCGTACTGGTGACCGAGGCGCTCCAGGTGGCCCTGCTGACGGCGATCGCCCTCGCGCTCGGCTGGTCGCCGCACGGCGATCCGGGCGCGGTGCTGCTCCTGCTGGTGCTGGGCACGGCCGCGTTCTCCGGGCTCGGGCTGCTGATGGCGGGCACGCTGAAGGCGGAGGCCACCCTGGCCGCCGCCAACCTGGTCTTCCTGCTGCTGCTCGTCGGCGGCGGCGTGATCGTCCCGCTGGACAAGTTCCCGGGCGCCGTCCAGGACGTGCTCGCCCTGCTGCCGATCTCGGCGCTCTCGGACGGGCTGCGGGACGTGCTGCGGGACGGTGCCGGGATGCCGTGGGGCGATCTCGGGATCCTGGCCGTCTGGGCGGTCGTGGGGCTCGCGGCGGCCGGGCGATTCTTCCGCTGGGAGTAGCCGGCCGCGAGGGTGACAGGAGGCACACCCGGTGAGGGCGCCCCTCGTGAAACCGTGCACAAGCAGCCGCCTACCATGGTGCCCGTGCCCAAGCTGACCCACGCGGAGGCCGTGCAGGCCGTACGCAACCCGCTCGCCTTCATCGCCGCACGCTGGACGCCGTCCCCGCGGACCGTCCGGCGGGCGGCCTTCTTCGCGCTCGCCATGACGGTCGTGCTGGTCGTCACCGGTGGCGCGGTACGGCTCACCGGCTCCGGGCTCGGCTGCCCCACCTGGCCCAAGTGCACCGACGACTCGCTCACCACCACCAGTGCGATGGGCTTCCACGGTGTGATCGAGTTCGGCAACCGCATGCTCACGTACGTGCTGTGCGCGGCGGTCGGCTGGGCGATCATCGCGGCGCGGGCCGAGAAGCCGTGGCGGCGGAGCGTGACCCGGCTGGGCTGGGCGCAGTTCTGGATCGTCATGGGCAACGCGGTGCTCGGCGGCATCGTGGTCCTGGTCGGCCTCAACCCGTACACGGTCGCGGCGCACTACCTGCTGACCTCGGCGCTCATCGGGGTGGCCACCGTGATGTGGCAGCGCACCCGGGAGGGTGACGGGGCGCCCCGGCCGCTGGTCGGCGCGGCGGTGCGGCAGCTCGTCTGGTTCCTGGTCGTCGCGTCGGTGGTGCTGCTCGCGGTGGGCACGGTGGTGACCGGGGCGGGGCCGCACGCGGGGGACTCCAGCGACGTGAAGCGGATGCCACTGGACTGGGAGACGGTCAGCAAGCTGCACGCGGTGCTGGCGTGGATCGTGGTGACGCTGACGTTCGCGTTGTGGTTCGTGCTGAAGGCGGTCGACGCGCCGCGGGGTCCGCTGGCGCGGACCCGGGAGCTGTTCGTCGTACTGCTGTGCCAGGGCGTGGTCGGTTACGTCCAGTACTTCACGAATCTTCCCGAGGCCCTGGTGGGGGCGCACATGCTGGGGTCCGCGGTGATGTGGGTGGGGGTGCTGAGAGTGCACCTGTCGCTCCGCGAGCGCCCACCCGCCGCGGCCGACCTGCCGGCCGGCACGGCGACGACGCTCACGAGCGCGTAACCCGCGGATTTCTTCCTCGCCCCCGCCGCCCCCGCCCTTTCCGTCCCGGGGGGACCGCCCCCTGACCCCCAAAAGATCGCGCGGTTCCCCGCGCCCCTGTCAGGGGTCGCGGGGAACCCTTCGGTCACCCCACGCCGTACACCCGCACCGCGTTCCCCGCCGCGATCAACCCCGCCACCCGTTCCGCGTCCGCCCACGCCCACGCCCCCTCCCCCACCCATGCCCCCAGCACCCTCCCGAGCGCCTCCCGGAACAACCGCGCCCCCACCACGTGCAGCTCGGGCAGCGCCCGCCCCCCGCTGGAGAACAGCAGCTTCCCGAACGGGGCCAGTTCCAGCACCTCCGCGAGGACCGCCGCCGCCCGCGCCCCGGTCCGCACGAGCGCCGCCCCCAGGTCGGCGTAGACGTGCGGGAAGATCCCCGCGAGATGCGCGGCCTGCCGGTGGTACGGGTAGCCGTGCAGCAGCACCAGGTCGGTACCGAGCCCCACCGTGGCCCGCGCGAACTCCGCGAGCAGCCCGGGATCCACGCCCCGTGCGGCCGGCCCCGCCCCGTCCAGCCCCGCGTGCAACTGCAGCGGCCGTCCCGCGGCCACCGCCATCCACAGCAGGTGCCGCAGCAGCACCGGGTCGGACAGCGCGTCCCCCACCCCGCGCCCGCCGAGCCAGCGTGCGGCGGCCCCGCGCACCTCCCCGGGCCCGGGCGGCTCCGGAGTGAGCGCCAGCCCGTGCCGGAGCCCCGTCGCCGAGGTGAACGCAACCGCGTGCTCGGCGGCGGCGTGGACGGCCTCGGCGAGGCCGGCGAGGAAGGACTCCACCGTCCCGGAGGTGTCGGCGACCTGCTCCGCGAGCGGTTCGAGCCGTACGATCTCGTGCGCCTCGGCGTTCCCGGCCAGGGCCATCTCGCCGGGCCCGGTGAGGTCCCCCGGCAGTCCGGTGTCGACGAGGTAGGTGGTGATGCCGCTGCCCCGCAGCAGCAGCCGTCCGGCCTCGAGGGCGCCCAGTTCGCGCCGCCGGGCGAGATAACGGGCGGGAGGGCAGTGCGGCTCCAGGCCGAGCAGGGGCGGGCACCAGCGGCGGACGGCGAAGCCCGTCTGGGTGTCGAAGAGGGTGGTGCCGGCGGCGGGCGGACCCTCGGTACGGGCGAGCTGGGCCTCGAAGGTGCCGAGGCCCAGCTCGGTGCGGAGGACGCCGTGGCAGTGCTGGTCCACCAGTGACGGCGTTTCGATCATGCGGGCTCCCCCGGCGACTGGACCGTTCCTCTTGAGGTCCTAACGGCCGAGGGGCCCGGACGGGTGCGCTCCGTGCCGGGGGCGCCCACCACGGGCACGCCCCGCGAGTACGCCCCCACGGGCACGTCGCGGAGGCGGCGGGGCGCCCGCGTCCGACGTCAGCCGTTGCGGGGGCCGTTGCGGGGCCCGCCCACCTGGATCCCGGCCATGCGCGACCACTCGTAGCGGCCGGTGCGCACCCGGCCCGCGAGTTCGCCGTCGAACGCCTCCCGCACGGTGAGGCCGGCCGCCGTCACCGCCCGCTCGGCGAGCGCGTGCGTCGGCGCGACGAGGTCTCCCCAGCCGCCGTCCGCGCCGACGAGGACGATGCGGGCGCCGCGCTGCCCGAGGTACGCGATCTGCCCCTCGGCGCCGCCGTGCGCCTTGGCGAAGGCACCGATCTCCTTGGCCAGCCGGTTCGCCCGGCGGGCGTCGCGGGCGGCGCGCCGGGCGTCGGTGGAGCCGCCGTCCTGCTGGGTCTCGTCTGCCGTCTCGTTCGCCGTGTCGTCTGCCATGGCCAGGATGCTACCGGCGGGTAGCGACAACGGCGACGGGCGGGCCCGTGGTCTTGCCCACGCGCCCGCCCGTCGCCGTCAGGAACAGCGGCCGCCTACCGCAGGAAGGGGTCCACCGCGACCGCCACGAAGAGGATCGACACATAGGTGATGCTCCAGTGGAACAGACGCATCTCCTTCAGCTTCGCGCCCGCGACCCCCGCCTTCGCGCGGTTCATCAGCGCGTGCGCCTCCCACAGCCACATGCCGCCGGCCACCAGGGCCACCACCAGGTAGAACCAGCCGGTGTACCCGAGAGGGGTGAGCAGCAGGGACGCGCCGACCATCACCCAGCTGTAGAGGACGATCTGCCGGGCGACCACCTTGTTGGAGGCGATGACCGGGAGCATGGGCACGCCCACGCGGGCGTAGTCGTCCTTGACCTTCATGGAGAGCGGCCAGTAGTGCGGCGGCGTCCAGAAGAACATCACCAGGAAGAGGACGATCGGCGCGTAGGACACCGTATTGGTGACCGAGGACCAGCCGATCAGCACCGGCATGCAGCCCGCGATGCCGCCCCACACGATGTTCTGCGAGGTGCGCCGCTTGAGGATCATCGTGTAGACGACGACGTAGAAGAGGAGTGCGCCGAGCGCCAGCCAGGCGGAGAGCCAGTTGACGGTGAGGCCGAAGAGCAGCGTCGAGACGACCGCGAGGCCGATGCCGAAGACCAGGCACTCCCAGGGCCGGACGATGCCGGTGACCAGCGGCCGCTTCGAGGTGCGCTCCATGAGGGCGTCGATGTCACGGTCGATGTACATGTTCAGCGCGTTGGCGCCGCCCGCGGACAGATAGCCGCCGAGGCAGGTGAGCAGGACCAGCTTGAGGTCCGGCACACCCTGCTGGGCGAGGAACATCACCGGGACGGTGGTGATCAGCAGCAGCTCGATGATCCGCGGCTTGGTCAGCGCCAAGAACGCCTTCGCGCGGGCTCCGAACGGTCGCCGGCCACGGTTGCTGCCTGTCCCCGGTTCCCCCGCAGCCTCGACGGTGCGGGTGGTACCCCCATCCGCTGGTCGGGATTCGACGGCCGTCACGCACACCCCTGACATGGACATCAAAGCGAGCCATACCCGCACCAATGGCGGGTAAAGGACTCGCGCGTACCACGCCACTTTAGACGTTGCCCCTCTTTCACTCCGCGCGGGGGTGTCCGTGCGGAGCACCCCGCCCGACCTCCGCGTCGAGCACTCGGGTGACGCGGTCCGTATGGAGGGGGCGAAGGGCGGGAATCGCCCGGCCCCGCAAGGGCTCCGGGGACAGTCCCGGCATCCGGGACGAGTCGAAAGAACGCACTACCTCCAGGGGTAGGCTCATCACGGCCGGTACGCGCCGCGTGACCGGCATTCGACATGTGGAGAGGAGCCCTGACCCAGGGTGAGCACCAAGCCGACCACCACAGACCTCGAGTGGACCGAGTGGGACCAGCGGGCCGTGGACACCGCCCGTGTCCTGGCCGCCGATGCCGTACAGAAGGTCGGAAACGGCCATCCGGGTACGGCGATGAGCCTGGCACCGGCCGCCTACACCCTCTTCCAGAAGGTGATGCGGCACGACCCCGCGGACACCGACTGGGTGGGCCGCGACCGTTTCGTGCTGTCCGCCGGCCACTCGTCCCTGACCCTCTACATCCAGCTCTACCTCGCCGGCTTCGGTGTGGAACTGGACGACCTCAAGTCCTTCCGGACCTGGGGCTCGAAGACCCCCGGCCACCCGGAGTACGGCCACACGGCGGGCGTGGAGACCACGACCGGTCCGCTGGGCCAGGGCGTGGCCAACGCCGTCGGCATGGCGATGGCCGCCCGCTACGAGCGCGGCCTGTTCGACCCGGAGGCCGCCCAGGGCGACTCCCCCTTCGACCACTTCATCTACTGCGTCGCCGGTGACGGCTGTCTGCAGGAGGGCATCTCGGCCGAGGCGTCCTCGCTGGCCGGTCACCAGAAGCTGGGCAACCTGATCCTGCTGTGGGACGACAACCACATCTCGATCGAGGGCGACACGGAGACCGCCGTCTCCGAGGACACCGCCAGGCGGTACGAAGCCTACGGCTGGCACGTGCAGCGGGTGGAGCCCAAGGAGAACGGCGACCTGGACCCGCAGGCGATCTTCGCCGCCGTCCAGGCCGCCAAGCAGGTCACCGACCGGCCCTCGTTCATCGCGATGCGCTCGATCATCGCCTGGCCGGCCCCGCACGCGCAGAACACCGAGGCCGCGCACGGCTCGGCGCTCGGCGCGGACGAGGTCGCGGCCACCAAGCGGGTCCTGGGCTTCGACCCGGAGAAGAGCTTCGAGGTCGCCGACGAGGTCCTCGCGCACACCCGCAAGGCCCTGGACCGGGGCGCCGAGGCGAAGGCCGCGTGGGACAAGGGCTACCGGGCCTGGCGCGAGGCCAACCCCGAGCGGGCCGCCGACTACGACCGGATCGCCACGGGCGAGCTCCCGGCCGGCTGGGAGAGCAAGCTCCCGGTGTTCGAGCCGGGCAAGGGCGTCGCCACGCGTGCCGCCTCCGGCAAGGTGCTCCAGGCGCTCGGCGCGGTGATCCCGGAACTGTGGGGCGGTTCCGCCGACCTCGCGGGGTCGAACAACACCACGATCGACAAGACCAGCTCGTTCCTGCCCAAGGGCAACCACCTGCCGGAGGCGGACCCTTACGGCCGCACGATCCACTTCGGCATCCGCGAGCACTCCATGGCCGCGGAGATGAACGGCATCACGCTGCACGGCAACACCCGCGTCTACGGCGGCACGTTCCTCGTGTTCTCCGACTACATGCGCAACGCCGTGCGCCTGTCGGCGCTGATGCACCTGCCGGTGACGTACGTGTGGACGCACGACTCCATCGGTCTGGGCGAGGACGGCCCCACCCACCAGCCGGTCGAGCACCTCGCCTCGCTGCGCGCGATCCCCGGTCTCAACGTCGTACGCCCGGCGGACGCCAACGAGACCGCGCTCGCCTGGGCGGAGATCCTGCGCCGGTGGACCAAGGAGTTCGGCAAGGGCGCCCCGCACGGCCTGGCGCTGACCCGGCAGGGCGTGCCGACGTACGAGGCCAACGAGGACACGGTGAAGGGCGGTTACGTCCTGTTCGAGGCCGACGGCGGCACGCCCGAGGTCATTCTCATCGCGACCGGCTCCGAGGTGCATGTAGCGGTCGAGGCGCGGGAACGGCTTCAGTCGGAAGGTGTTCCGACCCGGGTGGTGTCCATGCCGTCGGTGGAGTGGTTCGAGGAGCAGGACCAGGGGTACCGGGAATCGGTGCTGCCCCCGTCCGTGAAGGCCAGGGTCGCCGTGGAGGCGGGGATCGGACTGACCTGGCACAAGTACGTCGGGGACGCCGGCCGCATCGTCTCGCTGGAGCACTTCGGCGCGTCCGCCGACGCCAAGGTCCTCTTCCGCGAGTTCGGCTTCACTGCCGAGAACGTGGCCGACCAGGCTCGGGAATCACTCGCCGCCGCCCGGCGCTGACGCTCATATACGACACGTAGGAGATGCAATTTCCATGACAGACGCACTCAAGCGCCTCTCCGAGGAAGGCGTGGCGATCTGGCTGGACGACCTGTCGCGCAAGCGGATCACGTCCGGCAACCTCGCCGAGCTGATCGACCAGCAGCACGTAGTGGGCGTCACCACCAACCCGTCGATCTTCCAGAAGGCCATCTCGCAGGGCGACGGCTACGACCAGCAGCTCTCCGACCTCGCGTTCCGCAAGGTCACGGTCGAAGAGGCCATCCGCATGATCACGACGGCGGACGTCCGGGACGCCGCCGACATCCTGCGCCCGGTCTTCGACGCCACCGACGGCCAGGACGGCCGGGTCTCCATCGAGGTCGACCCGCGCCTGGCCCACAACACCAAGGCGACGGTGGCCGAGGCCAAGCAGCTCGCCTGGCTGGTGGACCGTCCCAACACGCTCATCAAGATCCCGGCCACCCGCGCGGGCATCCCGGCGATCACCGAGACGCTGGGCCTGGGCATCAGCGTCAACGTCACGCTGATCTTCTCGCTGGAGCGCTACCGCGAGGTGATGGACGCCTACCTGTCCGGCCTGGAGAAGGCCAAGGAGCGCGGCCTGGACCTGTCGCAGATCCGTTCCGTGGCGTCCTTCTTCGTCTCCCGCGTGGACACCGAGATCGACAAGCGGATCGACGCGCAGGGCACCGACGAGGCCAAGGCGCTGCGCGGCAAGGCCGGTCTGGCCAACGCCCGGCTCGCCTACCAGGCGTACGAGGAGATCTTCTCCTCCGACCGCTGGGCGGCCCTGGAGAGGGCGGGCGCCCGCAAGCAGCGTCCGCTGTGGGCGTCCACCGGCGTCAAGGACAAGGCGTACAAGGCGACGCTGTACGTCGACGAGCTGGTCGCGCCGAACACGGTGAACACCATGCCGGAGGCCACGCTGCAGGCCACCGAGGAGAGCGGCGAGATCCGCGGCGACGCGGTGTCCGGTACCTACGAGCAGGCCCGCGCCGACATCGACGCGCTCGAGAAGATCGGCATCTCGTACGACGAGGTGGTCGAGCTCCTGGAGACGGAAGGCGTCGACAAGTTCGAGGCGGCCTGGAACGACCTGCTCAAGTCGACCGAGGCGGAGCTCAAGCGCCTCGCCCCTTCGGAGGGCTGACCCCTTGACCGCACACGGAGCCAACCCGCTCCGTGACGCCGCGGACCGACGGCTCCCGCGTATCGCGGGGCCGTCGGGCCTGGTCATTTTCGGCGTCACGGGGGATCTGTCGCGCAAGAAGCTGATGCCCGCCGTCTACGATCTGGCCAACCGCGGCCTGCTGCCGCCGGGGTTCTCCCTGGTGGGCTTCGCCCGCCGCGAGTGGGAGCACGAGGACTTCGCGCAGGTCGTGCACGACGCGGTGAAGGAACACGCACGCACTCCCTTCCGCGAGGAGGTCTGGCAGCAGCTCGTCCAGGGCATGCGGTTCGTCCAGGGCACGTTCGACGACGACGAGGCGTTCGAGCGGCTGCGCGGCACGATCGAGGAGCTGGACAAGGCACAGGGCACGGGCGGCAACTTCGCCTTCTATCTGTCGGTGCCGCCGAAGTCGTTCCCGGTCGTCATCCAGCAGCTCAAGAAGCACGGGCTGGCCGACCAGTCCGGCGGTTCCTGGCGCCGCGCGCGGTGATCGAGAAGCCGTTCGGGCACGATCTCGCCTCCGCCGAGGAGCTCAACCGGATCGTGCACGAGGTGTTCGGTTCGGACCAGGTGTTCCGGATCGACCACTACCTGGGCAAGGAGACCGTCCAGAACATCCTGGCGCTGCGCTTCGCCAACCAGATGTTCGAACCGATCTGGAACCGGTCCTTCGTGGACCATGTGCAGATCACGATGGCCGAGGACATCGGCATCGGCGGCCGGGCCGGCTACTACGACGGCATCGGCGCCGCCCGTGACGTCATCCAGAACCACCTGCTGCAGCTCATGGCGCTGACCGCGATGGAGGAGCCCGCCTCCTTCGGCGCGGACGCGCTGGCGGCGGAGAAGACCAAGGTGCTCGGCGCCGTCCGGCTGCCCAGGGACCTGGGCCAGGACACCGTGCGCGGACAGTACGCGGCGGGCTGGCAGGGCGGCGAGAAGGCGGTCGGCTACCTCCAGGAGGAGGGCATCGACCCGAAGTCGAAGACCGACACCTACGCGGCGATAAAGCTCGGCATCGACAACCGCCGCTGGGCGGGTGTCCCGTTCTACCTGCGCACCGGCAAGCGGCTGGGCCGCCGGGTCACCGAGATCGCGGTGGTCTTCCAGCGGGCCCCGCACTCCCCCTTCGACACCACCGCCACCGAGGAGCTCGGGTCGAACGCCATCGTCATCCGGGTCCAGCCGGACGAGGGCGTCACGGTCCGCTTCGGTTCCAAGGTGCCGGGCACGTCGATGGAGATCCGGGACGTGTCCATGGACTTCGCCTACGGCGAGTCCTTCACCGAGTCCAGCCCGGAGGCCTACGAGCGGCTCATCCTGGACGTCCTGCTCGGCGACGCCAACCTCTTCCCGCGCACGGAGGAGGTCGAACTGTCCTGGAAGATCCTCGACCCGATCGAGCGGTACTGGGACACCCACGGCACGCCCGCGCAGTACGCGTCGGGCACGTGGGGGCCGGCCGAGGCCGATCAGATGCTGGAGCGAGACGGACGGAGCTGGCGCCGGCCATGAAGATCGATCTCACCGACACCACGGCCAGCAAGATCAACAAGGCGCTGGTGCAGGGCCGCCGCGCCATCGGCACCCCGGCGGTCGGACTGGTGCTCACCCTCGTCATCGTCACCGACGAGGAGAACGCCTACGACGCGCTGAAGGCCGCCGGCGAGGCCGCGCACGAGCACCCCTCGCGCACGCTGGTCGTCGTCAAGCGGGTCTCCCGCTCGCTCCGGGACCGCACCACGTCCCGGCTGGACGCGGAGGTCCGGCTCGGCGCGGAGGCGGGCACCGGCGAGACGGTGGTGCTGCGGCTGTACGGCGAGGTCGCCGACCACGCCCAGTCCGTGGTGCTGCCGCTGCTGCTGCCGGACGCGCCCGTCGTCGTCTGGTGGCCGGTCAACGCGCCGCTGGACCCGGCCCGCGACCCGCTCGGCGCGCTCGCCCAGCGCCGGGTCACCGACACCTACGCCGCCGAGGAGCCGGTCCGCGAGCTGACCGCCCGCGCCGGCTCCTACACACCCGGCGACACCGACCTGTCCTGGACCCGGATCACGCCCTGGCGCTCCATGCTGGCGGCGGCCCTGGACCAGGTCGCCTGCGAGGTGCAGGCGGTCGAGGTGGAGGGCGAGGAGTCCAACCCGAGCTGCGAGCTGCTGGCGATGTGGCTCGCGGACCGGCTGGACGTGCCGGTGCGGCGCTCGTCGTCCGGTGGCCCCGGCCTCACCGCAGTCCGGATGTCCACCGACTGCGGCCCGATCACCCTGGACCGCGCCGACGGCCGGCTGGCCACCCTCACCATCGAGGGACAGCCGGAGCGGGCGGTCGCGCTCAAGCGGCGCGACACCGCCGAGCTGATCGCGGAGGAGCTGCGCCGGCTCGACCCGGACGACACGTACGCGTCCGCGCTGCGGTTCGGGGTGGAACGGCTGCACGCGGGCAACGCGGGCGCGGCGGACGCCGCGTGGGCGGCGGCGAAGGCGGCCGGGAAGGCCGCCCGAGACGCGTCGGCGGATGCCTCCGCCGGGCCCTCCGGCGAGAAGGAGGCGGCCGCGAAGTGAACGCGCCTCAGCTCGTCGTCCACCGCGACAAGGACCTGATGGCCCAGGCCGCCGCGGCCCGGCTGATCACCAAGGTCGTCGACGCCCAGGCCTCCCGCGGTTCCGCCTCGATCGTGCTGACCGGCGGGCGCAACGGCAACGGCCTGCTGGCCGCGCTCGCCGCCGCGCCCGCCCGGGACGCGATCGACTGGGGGCGGCTGGACCTGTGGTGGGGCGACGAGCGGTTCCTCCCCGAGGGCGACCCCGAGCGCAACGTCACCCAGGCGCGCGAGGCGCTCCTCGACGCGGTGCCGCTGGATCCGGAGCGGGTGCACGCCATGCCCGCCTCCGACGGGCCGTACGGCTCCGACGCGGAGGCGGCGGCCGAGGGGTACGCGGCGGAACTGGCCAAGGCCGCCGGGCCCGAGGACCACGGTGGGGTGCCGGCCTTCGACGTGCTGATGCTGGGGGTCGGCCCCGACACGCATGTCGCCTCGCTGTTCCCGGAGTTGCCGGCGGTGCGGGAGACGGAGCGGACGGTGGTCGGCGTGCACGGGGCGCCGAAGCCGCCGCCGACGCGGGTCTCGCTGACGCTGCCGGCGATCCGGGCGGCGCGTGAGGTGTGGCTGCTGGCGGCGGGGGACGACAAGGCGGGCGCGGTGAGGATCGCGCTGTCGGGCGCGGGCGAGATCCAGGCGCCGGCGGCCGGGGCGTACGGCACGGCCCGCACCCTGTGGCTCCTGGACGAGCCCGCGGCCTCCCGACTCCCCCGCTCCCTGTACCCCCCGGCGTCGGCGTAGGCGCCGTACGGAGATTGCGCGGTTCCCCGTGCCCCTGAAAAGGGGCACGGGGCTGTGTCGATATGCGGCTCCGCCGCGTGGGCGCGATCTTTCCGGGGGCCCGGGGGGCCGGAGCCCCCCCGGGGACGGGAAGGGTAGGGGCGGCGGGAGCGAGAAAAAGCCCTACCGCCCGCGCAGCGCCCGGTACTTGGCGACCAGCGCACGACTGGACGCATCCAGCCCCGGCACGTCCGCCCCCTCCGTCAACGCCGGCTCCACCCGCTTCGCCAGGACCTTCCCCAGCTCGACCCCCCACTGGTCGAACGAGTCGATGTTCCACACCGCGCCCTGCACGAACACCTTGTGCTCGTAGAGCGCGACGAGCTGGCCGAGGACCGACGGCGTGAGTTCCCGCGCGAGGATCGTCGTCGTGGGGTGGTTGCCGTGGAACGTCCGTGGCGCCACCTGCTCCTCCGGTACCCCCTCCGCCCGCACCTCCTCCGCCGTCTTCCCGAACGCCAGCGCCTGCGTCTGCGCGAAGAAGTTCGCCATCAGCAGGTCGTGCTGCGCCCTCAGCTCCTCGCCCAGCTCCGCCACCGGCTCGGCGAAGCCGATGAAGTCCGCCGGGATGAGCTTGGTGCCCTGGTGGATCAACTGGTAATAGGCGTGCTGCCCGTTGGTGCCGGGCGTGCCCCACACCACCGGCCCCGTCTCCCACTCCACCGGCCGCCCGTCCCGGTCCACGGACTTGCCGTTGGACTCCATGTCGAGCTGCTGGAGGTAGGCCGTGAACCTCGACAGGTAGTGCGAGTACGGCAGCACGGCGTGCGACTGCGCGTCGTGGAAGTTGCCGTACCAGATCCCCAGCAGGCCCAGCAGCAACGGCACGTTGGACTCGGGGGGTGCGGTGCGGAAGTGCTCGTCGATCACGTGGAAGCCGTCGAGCATCTCGCGGAACCGGTCGGGGCCGATCGCGATCACGAGCGACAGGCCGATCGCCGAGTCGTAGGAGTAGCGGCCGCCGACCCAGTCCCAGAACTCGAACATGTTGGCCGTGTCGATGCCGAAGTCGGCGACCTTCTCCGCGTTCGTCGACAGCGCCACGAAGTGCTTGGCGACGGCGTCCTGACCGGCCTTCAGCTCACCCAGCAGCCAGTTGCGGGCGGAGGTGGCGTTGGTGATGGTCTCGATGGTGGTGAACGTCTTGGAGGCGATGATGAACAGCGTCTCGGCGGCGTCCAGGTCGCGGGTGGCCTCGTGCAGGTCGGCGCCGTCCACGTTGGAGACGAAGCGGACCGTGAGGCCGCGGTCGGTGAAGGCGCGCAGCGCCTCGTAGGCCATCGCGGGGCCCAGGTCGGAGCCGCCGATGCCGATGTTGACGACGTTCCGGATGCGCCGGCCGGTGTGCCCGGTCCACTCCCCGGAGCGGACCCGCCCGGCGAAGTCGGCCATCCGGTCCAGGACTTCGTGCACGGCGGGCACGACGTTCTCGCCGTCCACCTCGATCACCGCGTCGCGCGGGGCGCGCAGCGCGGTGTGCAGGACGGCCCGGTTCTCGGTGGTGTTGACGCGCTCACCGCGGAACATCGCGTCCCGCAGCCCGAACACGTCGGTGGCGGCGGCCAGCTCGCGCAGCAGCCGGAGGGTCTCGTCGGTGACGAGCTGCTTGGAGTAGTCGACATACAGGTCGCCGACCTGGAGGGTGTAACCGGTGCCGCGTGCGGGGTCGGCCTCGAACAGCTCCCGCAGGTGGGTGCTGGCCAGTTCCTCGCGGTGCGTGGCCAGCGCGGACCACTCGGGGGTGCGGTCGAGCCGGGTACGGCTGTCTGCGTTCATCTCGGACTTCCGCCTTCTTCCTTGCCTTGCCTGTGCGTGCCTTGCCCCGCTGCCGGTCCCAACCTAATTGATCAGCGCGGGGAGACGCAGGAGGAGGAGGGTCTCAGGAGGACAGGAAGCAACACCGGCACCGGCACGACGGAAGGTACGGCGGAGCCCGGCCACCGCGCTCGACGCATGCGTGCGAAGGCGGCAGCCGAACATGGCCCGGCCGTCGTTCGCCCGCGCAAAAGGCTCCGGCCAGGCACCCGCCGGATGCCTGGCCGTCTCGTCGCTCTAGATCTCGCCGCGCAGTTTGGCGAGCGCCTCGGCGAGGATCGCCTCGCCGTCCGCGTCGCTGCGCCGCTCCCGTACGTAGGCGAGGTGCGTCTTGTACGGTTCCGTGCGCGGGGGGGCCGGCGGGTTGTCCCGGTCCTGTCCTGCGGGGAAGCCGCAGCGCGGGCAGTCCCACGTGTCGGGGACCTGCGCGTCGCTGGCGAAGCTCGGCTGCGTCTCGTGCCCGTTGGAGCACCAGAAGGAGATGCGCAGACGCGGGGCGGACTCGCCGCGCTCGGCCTCGCCCATCGGCCCAGCCCCGACCCGGCTTCCTCGGATCGCGTTGCCACTTGCCACGGTCGTAACTCCCTGCGTGATGGTGCCGCGAAGCGAGTCGGCGTTCCGCTTCGCTGCGAGCGCCTCAGTCTACGTAAGGCCCAACGCGCGTCCAGTGAGGGGAGTTACCCCCCGGCCCGGAACGCAACCCCATGATAGGCCGCGTCCCAAGGGCTGACCCTTGGCTCCGGACTAGTGATTGCTCTTGATGACCAGAGCGAGCACGACAATGCACGCGAACCAACACAGACCGACCACCACGGTGATGCGGTCCAGGTTGCGCTCGGCGACCGAGGAGCCGCCGACCGACGACTGCATGCCGCCACCGAACATGTCGGAGAGACCGCCGCCCTTCCCCTTGTGCATCAGCACCAGCAGCATCAGCAGCAGGCTGAACACGATCAGGGCGATTGAGAACCCCAGAACCACGGCTGGACCAACTTCCTCGGATGCGAATCGACGACGGGGGCCGGTGGTGTGCGGCACACGGCCCCACCACTGGCCCCCGCAAGGGTACGACGGATCGCCGCTACGGCGTACTCACTGGTCGCGGAAGCGCACGATCTTGACGAATTCCTCGGCGTCCAGCGAGGCACCGCCGACCAGCGCGCCGTCGATGTCGGGCTTCGCCATGATCTCGGCGACGTTGCCCGACTTCACGGAGCCGCCGTACTGGATGCGGACCTGGTCGGCCAGCTCCTGCGAGTACAGCTCGGCCAGCTTGGACCGGATCGCGGCGCACACCTCCTGAGCGTCGTCGGCGCCGCAGACCTTGCCGGTACCGATGGCCCACACGGGCTCGTAGGCGATGACGACGGTGCCGGCCTGCTCGGCGGGGACGTCCTCGAGACCGCCCTCGACCTGGGCGAGCGTGTGCGCGACATGGTTGCCCGCCTCGCGGACGTCCAGTTCCTCGCCCACGCACAGGATCGGGGTGAGGCCGTGCTTGAAGGCCGCCTTCACCTTGGCGTTGACGATCTCGTCGGTCTCGGCGTGGTACTGCCGGCGCTCGGAGTGGCCGACGGCCACGTAGGCGCACTTCAGCTTGGCGAGCAGCGGGCCGGAGATCTCGCCGGTGTAGGCGCCGGAGTCGTGCGCGGAGATGTCCTGGGCACCGTATTTGATCTTGAGGTTGTCACCCTCGACCATGGTCTGCACCGAACGCAGGTCGGTGAAGGGGGGCAGGACGGCGACCTCCACGGCGTCGTAGTCCTTGTCGGCCAGGGCGAAGACGAGCTTCTGGACGTGCGCGATGGCCTCGAGGTGGTTGAGGTTCATCTTCCAGTTGCCCGCCATCAGCGGCGTGCGAGTGGTCATACGGGGTCAGTCCTCCAGTGCGGCGAGGCCGGGGAGCGTCTTGCCCTCGAGGTATTCGAGGGAGGCGCCGCCGCCGGTCGAGATGTGGCCGAATGCGTTCTCGTCGAAGCCCAGGGTGCGCACGGCGGCCGCGGAGTCCCCGCCGCCGACCACGCTGAAGCCCTGGGAGTCGACGAGGGCCTGGGCGACCGCCTTGGTGCCCTCGGCGTAGTCGGGGTGCTCGAAGACGCCCATGGGACCGTTCCAGAAGACGGTCCCGGCGTCGTCGAGCTTCGCGGCGTACAGTTCGCCGCTCCTGGGGCCGATGTCCAGGCCCATCTGGCCTTCGGGCATCTTGTCCGCGTCGACGACCGTGTGCTCGGTGGGCGCCTGGGCCTTGAGGTCCGGGAACCCGGGGCCGACCACGACGTCCACCGGGAGCACCAGCTCGACGCCCTGCTTCTCGGCGCGCTCCAGGTACTCGGTGACGGCCGGGAGCTGGTCCTCCTGCAGCAGGGAGGAGCCGATGTCGTACCCCTTGGCCTTGAGGAAGGTGTATGCCATGCCGCCGCCGATGAGCAGGCGGTCGGCCTTGCCGAGGAGCTGGTCGATCACGGCGAGCTTGTCGGAGACCTTGGCGCCGCCGAGCGCGACGACATAGGGCCGCTTGACGTCCTCGGTGAGCTTCTTCAGGACGCCGACCTCGGTGGCGATCAGATGACCGGCGTAGTGCGGCAGCCGCTTCGGAAGGTCGAACACCGAGGCGTGCTTGCGGTGCACGGCGCCGAAGCCGTCGCCGACGTAGGTGTCGGCGAGGCCGGCGAGCTTGTCGGCGAAGGCGGCGCGCTCGGCGTCGTCCTTGGCCGTCTCCCCGGCGTTGAAGCGCAGGTTCTCCAGGACCGCGACCTGTCCGTCGGCGAGGCCGGCGACGGTGGACTCTGCGGACTCGCCGACCGTGTCCTTCGCGAAGGCGACCTGGGCGCCGAGGAGTTCACCGAGGCGGGCGGCGGCGGGGGCGAGGGAGAAGGCGGGGTCGGGGGCGCCCTTGGGGCGGCCCAGGTGCGAGGCGACGATCACGCGGGCACCCGCCGCGGCCAGCGCCTCGACCGTGGGCAGGACGGCCCGGATGCGGCCGTCGTCGGTGATGGTGGTGCCGGACAGCGGCACGTTGAGGTCGGCGCGGACGAAGACGCGCTTGCCCGCGACGCCGTCCGAGAGGAGTTCGTCAATCGTCTTCATACAGGGGCTCCCTGATGCTGTGGATGGCTCTGACCGCTCCGGCCACGACGGCCGGTCCAGCCGGGTCCGGCTGGTCGCTGCTGGACGCGCGTCAGGGCTCGGACAGCGCGTCCTCGCACTGTCCGAGCCCTGCTGCGCATCGAGGTGTCTGCTCCGGTCGATCAGAGCTGGTCGCCGACGAAGACCGTGAGGTCGACGAGGCGGTTGGAGTAGCCCCACTCGTTGTCGTACCAGCCGAGGATCTTCACCGTCTTGCCCTCCTGAACCATGGTCAGGGAGGAGTCGAAGGTGCAGGAGGCCGGGTCGCCGACGATGTCCGAGGAGACGATCGCGTCCTCGGTGTAGAACAGGTAGCCCTTGAGGTCGCCGTCGTCGGCGGCCTTCTTGAACGCGGCGTTGACCTCGTCCTTGGTGACCTCGCGCTGGAGCTCCACGACCAGGTCGGTGGCCGAGCCGGTGGGGACCGGGACGCGCATCGCGATGCCGTCGAGCTTGCCCTTGAGCTGCGGGAGCACCAGGGCGGTGGCCTTGGCGGCACCCGTGGTGGTCGGGATGATGTTCTCCGCGGCGGCACGGGCGCGGCGCAGGTCCTTGTGCGGGAAGTCCAGGATGCGCTGGTCGTTGGTGTACGCGTGGACCGTCGTCATCAGGCCCTTGACGATGCCGAAGTTCTCGTCGAGCACCTTCGCCATCGGCGCCACACAGTTGGTGGTGCAGGAGGCGTTGGAGATGACGTGGTGGTTGGCGGCGTCGTACTTGTCCTGGTTGACGCCCATCACGATGGTGATGTCCTCGTCCTTGGCCGGAGCCGAGATGAGGACCTTCTTGGCGCCGCCCGCGATGTGCTTCTCGGCGTCCGCCTTCTTGGTGAAGATGCCGGTCGACTCGATCACGATGTCGACGCCCAGTTCGCCCCACGGGATGTCGGCGGGGTTGCGCTCGGAGAGGACCTTGATGGTCTTCCCGTCGACGGTGATGGTGTCCTCGGTGTGCGACACCTCGGCCTTGAGACGGCCCAGGATGGTGTCGTACTTCAGCAGGTGAGCGGTGGTCGCGGTGTCACCCAGGTCGTTGACAGCCACGATCTCGATGTCTGCACCCTGCTCCAGCAGCGCGCGGAAGTAGTTACGACCGATGCGGCCAAAGCCGTTGATGCCTACGCGGATCGTCACGAACCGATCTCCTCGTTGGTACGCCGGGTTCGACGCCGGCGAGCTGTATGGGATGTCCCCGACCGCCTACGACCCTACCTCCCCGGGGCCCACCGGGTGACATTGAGACACCCGGTATGCCGCGAGGCGGACCTTACCGGCAAGTAGGGGTGTGGATCAGCATGGATCACCTGGAACCACCGGCCGTCCGGGGCGGTCGGACGGGGCACTCGGCGACCCGCCGGGGTGGCTGCCCGCGACGGCCCGACGGAAGGGTCTGCGACGGCCCGACGGGAGGGCTCGCGACGGCTCTGCGGGGAAGCCCGCGACGGGCGTCTCAGCCCGCGAGGTTGTCCGCCATCTCCTCCGTCAGGCTGGACTCCGTGCCCGGGATTCCGAGGTCGGAGGCTCGCTTGTCGGCCATGGCGAGCAGCCGGCGGATCCGGCCGGCCACCGCGTCCTTGGTCAGCGGCGGGTCGGCGAGCGCGCCGAGCTCCTCCAGGGAGGCCTGCTTGTGGTCCATGCGCAGTCGGCCGGCGGCGGCGAGGTGCTCGGGGACGTCGTCCGCGAGGATCTCCAGCGCGCGCTGCACGCGGGCGCCGGCCGCGACGGCCGCGCGGGCCGAGCGGCGCAGGTTGGCGTCGTCGAAGTTGGCGAGCCGGTTGGCGGTGGCGCGGACCTCGCGTCGCATCCGGCGCTCCTCCCAGGCGAGCACCGACTCGTGCGCGCCGAGCCGGGTGAGCAGCGCGCCGATCGCGTCGCCGTCGCGGACCACGACCCGGTCGACGCCGCGCACCTCGCGGGCCTTGGCGGCGATGGAGAGCCGGCGGGCGGCGCCGACCAGGGCGAGCGCGGCCTCCGGCCCCGGGCAGGTGACCTCCAGGGAGGAAGAGCGGCCGGGCTCGGTGAGCGAGCCGTGGGCGAGGAAGGCGCCGCGCCAGGCTGCCTCGGCGTCGCAGGTGGCCCCCGAGACCACCTGCGGCGGCAGGCCGCGGATCGGGCGGCCCCGGCCGTCGACAAGGCCGGTCTGGCGGGCCAGTTGGTCGCCGCCGGCGACCACCCGGACCACGTAGCGCGAGCCGCGGCGCAGCCCGCCGGGCGCCATCACGATCAGTTCGGAGCTGTGGCCGAAGATCTCCAGGATGTCCCGCTTGAGCCGGCGGGCCGCCATCGCGGTGTCCAGCTCCGCCTCGATCACGATGCGGCCGCTGACCAGGTGCAGGCCGCCCGCGAACCGCAGGATCGCCGAGACCTCCGCCTTTCTGCAGCAGGTCCGGGTGACGGGTAGCCGGGAGATCTCGTCCTTCACCGCTGCCGTCATCGCCATGGGCCGATCCTTCCATGCATCCGAAAAATACGGTCGTACGCGGCGGCCAACAGCTCCGGGTCGTGCCGCGGAGTGCCGTCGGTCCGGGCCACCGGCGCCAGCTCGACCGCGGCGCCGAACCGCAGTGCGGCATCGGTGAGCACCTCGCGGTCGGGCACGGCGGCCTCGTCGGCCAGCACCACGTCCAGGGCGAGTTTAGGGGCGTGTCGTGCCAAAACCTCCAAATGACGCTGCGGGGAGAAGCCTTCGGTTTCTCCGGGCTGCGGGACGAGGTTCAACGAGAGGACCCGGCGGGCCTTGGTCGAGGTCAGCGCGTCGAGCAACTGGGGGACCAGCAGGTGCGGGATGACGGAGGAGAACCAGGAGCCCGGGCCGAGCACCACCCAGTCGGCGTCCAGCACCGCCTCGACCGCCTCGGGGACGGCCGGCGGGTCGTTCGGCACGAGGTGGACGGACTGCACCTCGCCGGGGGTGAGCGCGACGGTGGCCTGGCCGCGGACGGTGTCCACGTCGTCCGGCCGCTCCGGGTCGTGGCCCCTGACCAGGGCCTGAAGCTCCAGCGGCACGGCGGACATGGGCAGCACCCTGCCGTGCGCGCCGAGCAGCCGGCCGACCAGGTCGAGGGCCTGGACATGGTCGCCGAGCTGTTCCCACAGAGCGACGATCAGCAGGTTGCCGACCGCGTGTTCGTGCAGGTCGCCCTGGGACTGGAAGCGGTGCTGGATGACGCGGGCCCAGGTCTGGCCCCAGTCGTCGTCCCCGCACAGCGCGGCCAGCGCCTTGCGCAGGTCGCCGGGCGGGAGCACGCCGAGCTCGTCGCGGAGACGTCCGCTGGAGCCGCCGTCGTCGGCGACGGTGACGACTGCGGTGAGGTCGCCGGTGATGCGGCGCAGCGCGGCGAGTGAGGCGGACAGCCCCATGCCGCCGCCGAGGGCGACCACCTTGGGCTGGGCGCCCCGGCGGCGCGGCTTGGCGCCGCGGGCCTCGACGAGCCGGGCGGGGCGGCCCTCGGCCGGGCGGCCGCCGCGGCTCTCGGGCACCGCCCGGCGCAGTCGTCCCAGCCGCGGGGTTCGTCCGGTCACTCGCGCCCCATGTCCCGGTGGACGACGACCGTCTCCACGCCCTCGGCCGCGAGGCGGGCGGCGAGCTTCTCCGACATGGCGACCGAGCGGTGCTTGCCGCCGGTGCAGCCGACCGCGATGGTCACGTAGCGCTTGCCCTCGCGCCGGTAGCCGGCTGCGACCAGGCGGAGCAGCTCGGCGTAGCGGTCGAGGAACTCCTTGGCGCCGGGCTGGTTGAAGACGTAGGCGGCGACCTCCTCGTTGAGGCCGGTGAACGGACGCAGTTCCGGGACCCAGTGCGGGTTGGGCAGGAAGCGCATGTCCACGACCAGGTCGGCGTCGACGGGCAGGCCGTACTTGAAGCCGAACGACATGACGGTGGCCCGCAGCTCGGGCTCCTCCTCGCCTGCGAACTGGGCGTCCATCTTGGCGCGCAGTTCGTGGACGTTCAGGCTGGAGGTGTCGATCACCAGGTCGGCGTCGCCGCGCAGTTCGCGCAGCAGTTCGCGTTCGGCGGCGATGCCGTCGACGATGCGGCCGTCGCCCTGGAGGGGGTGCGGTCGGCGCACCGACTCGAAGCGGCGCACCAGGGCCTCGTCGGAGGACTCCAGGAAGACGATGCGCCGGGTGACGTGCCGGGCCTCGAGGTCGGCGAGGGATTCGCGCAGGTTGTCGAAGAAGCGGCGGCCGCGCACGTCGACGACGACGGCGATGCGCGCCACGTTGCCCTGGGAGCGGGCGCCCAGCTCCACCATGGTGGGGATGAGCGCGGGCGGCAGGTTGTCGACGACGAACCAGCCGAGGTCCTCCAGGCACTTGGCCGCGGTGGAGCGGCCGGCTCCGGACATGCCGGAGATGATCACCAGCTCGGGGATGGCCGTCTCGGGCGCCGCTGGCGCCCCGGCCGTGTCGCTGCCCGTACTCACCTGTGCTCCGTTGTCGTGACGTGTGCCGCGCGCTGGGGCGTGTGGCACGGGGGCCCGGTCGGCACCCGGGGCATTCTCCTGCGTTCCGCCGTGGACGGTCCCCTGCGGGGCGGTGGCCCCGTGCCCGGTGCCGTCGGGTGTTCCGTCAGGTGCGCTGCCGGGTGCGCTGTCGGGTGCGCTGTCGGGCATGGTGCCCTCGGGATCGTCTGCGCTGTGCTCGGTCATGTCTCCTGCCCCCGTCGTTCCTGCGAGGTGCCCGCGGACACGGGCTCCTGAGGAGGATCCGCCGGACCGGCGGGCTCCTCCTCTTCAATGATCTCTCCCGTCGCGGTGTTCACGGCGGGCGCGGCCGGGGTGGACCGGGCAAGGGCGACGGCGATGGTCTCGGCGGTCTTGCGGCCGATGCCCGGGACCTCCTGGATCTGGTCCAGGGTGGCGGCGCGCAGCCGCTTCACCGAGCCGAAGTGCTTGATCAGCGCCTGCTTGCGCGTCTCGCCGAGGCCCGGCACGTCGTCCAGCGGGCCGGAGCGCAGGCGCTTGGCCCGCTTGGCGCGCTGGTAGGTGATGGCGAAGCGGTGGGCCTCGTCACGTATGCGCTGGAGCAGGTAGAGGCCCTCGCTGGTCCGGGGCAGCACCACCGGATCGTCCTCGCCGGGCAGCCACACCTCCTCCAGCCGCTTGGCCAGTCCGCACACGGCGATGTCGTCGATGCCCAGCTCGTCCAGCGCCCGCTGGGCGGCCGCGACCTGGGGCTGCCCGCCGTCGACCACGACGAGCTGCGGCGGGTACGCGAACCGCTTGGGCCTGCCGTCCTCCTCGGTGAGCGCGGCCTCGCCGTCGGACCACTCCCCCGTCTTCTCCTTGTCGGCGAGGTAGCGACGGAAGCGGCGGCCGAGCACCTCGTGCATGGACCGGACGTCGTCCTGTCCCTCGAAGCCGCGGATCTGGAAACGGCGGTACTCGCTCTTGCGCTGCAGTCCGTCCTCGAAGACGACCATGGAGGCCACGACGTCCTCGCCCTGCAGGTGCGAGATGTCGTAGCACTCGATGCGCAGCGGAGCGCTGTCCAGACCGAGCGCCTCGGCGATCTCCTCCAGGGCGCGCGAGCGGGTGGTCAGGTCGGAGGCGCGCTTGGTCTTGTGCAGGACGAGTGCCTGCTGGGCGTTGCGCTGCACCGTCTCCATGAGCGACTTCTTGTCGCCGCGCTGCGGGATGCGCAGCGAGACGTTCGAGCCGCGACGGGCGGTGAGCCACTCCTGGACGGGTTCTATCGGATCCGGCAGCGCGGGGACGAGGACCTCCTTGGGCACCGAGTCGCCCGTCTCCTCGCCGTAGAGCTGCTGCAGGGCGTGTTCGACGAGGGCGCCGGTGGTGACGTCCTCCACCTTGTCGGTGACCCAGCCCCGCTGGCCGCGGACCCGGCCGCCGCGTACGTGGAAGATCTGGACGGCGGCCTCCAGCTCGTCCTCCGCGACCGCGATGAGGTCGGCGTCGGTCGCGTCGGCGAGCACGACCGCGTTCTTCTCCATGGCCTTCTTCAGGGCCCCGATGTCGTCGCGCAGCCGGGCGGCCCGCTCGTACTCCATCTCCTCGGCCGCCTCCGTCATCCGCGCCTCGAGGCGGCGGATGTACGTGCCCGTGCGGCCGGTCATGAAGTCGGAGAACTCCTCGGCCAGTTCCCGGTGGTCCTCGGCGGAGATCCGCTCCACGCAGGGCGCCGAGCACTTGCCGATGTAGCCGAGCAGACAGGGGCGGCCGGTGCGGGCGGCGTTCTTGAACACCCCGGCGGAGCAGGTGCGCACGGGGAAGACACGCAGCAGCAGGTCGACGGTGTCACGGATCGCCCATGCGTGCGCGTAGGGGCCGAAGTAGCGCACGCCCTTCTTCTTGTGACCGCGCATCACCTGCACGCGCGGGTACTCCTCGTTCATCGTCACCGCGAGGTAGGGGTAGCTCTTGTCGTCGCGGTACTTGACGTTGAACCGGGGGTCGTACTCCTTGATCCAGGAGTACTCCAGCTGCAGCGCCTCCACCTCCGTGGACACCACAGTCCACTCCACGGACGCGGCGGTGGTGACCATGGAGCGCGTGCGCGGGTGGAGGCCCGCCAGGTCCTGGAAGTAGTTGGCCAGGCGCTGGCGCAGGCTTTTGGCCTTCCCGACATAGATCACCCGGCGGTGCTCGTCGCGGAAGCGGTACACCCCCGGGGAGTCCGGGATCTGGCCCGGCCTGGGGCGGTAGCTGGAGGGATCGGCCATGTCACACACCCTACTGGCGGGCACCGACAGCCGGCCGTGGTGTGCCGGGCCGCGCCCGCCACGGGTGGGGCCCCGGCCGGGTTCTCGACCGCCCCTCGGCCAGGTTGTCGATCGAACCCCGGCCAGGTGTCGACCGGACCTCGGCCAGGTTCCGCACTCTTGTTGTCCTTACATGGTCAACACGCTTCAATGCGGGGAAACCCCCCGGGCCTCCGGAAGACGGCGTTCCCCCTCGGTGCCCCGGCGCCCTGCGCCCGTCGCCGCGCCCGGCCCCCGCGCGCGGTCCGACCAGCCGTCGCGCACCGAAGAGAAAGGCCCCCTGCATGCGGCACGGCACACAGCACGCGGATCCCGGCGCCGCGGAGTTGGAGACGGCTCTGCGCCGCGGCCCCTTCCATGTCGCCCTGCGCGCCGCGATCACCGCGCGCGGGCTGCCGCTGCAGCGGGTCCAGCACCATCTGTCACGGCACGGGGTCAAGCTCGGGGTGACGAGCCTCAGCTACTGGCAGCAGGGCGCCCGCCGCCCCCAGCGCCCCGAGTCGCTGCGTGCCGTGCGCGCGCTGGAGGAGATACTCCACCTCCCCGACGAGTCCCTGATCCGGCTGCTCGCCTCGGCCGAGGAGGAGCCGGGCCGGGCCGCGGGCCGCTCCTACCGCTCCCTCATGGAGGCGTCGGGGGTGCTGGAGGAACTGCTCACCGAGCTGGAGTCGCCGCTCGACGGCGGGCTGCACAGCATCGGTCACCACGAGTACGTACGGATCGGCGCGCGCCGGGAGCTGCTGGGGCGCGAGTCGCAGCACATCGTGCGCGCCCACCGGGACGGGGTGGACCGCTTCCTCGCCGTCCATCACGGCGACCCGGGCTGCGCTCCGGAACGCGTCATGGTGCGCGCGCTGGAGAACTGCCGCACCGGGCGCGTGCGTCGGCACGGTGAGACGGGAATGCTGGTGGCCGAACTCCTCTTCGACATGCGGCTGCGTGCCGGGGACACGTTCCTGTTCCGCTACGGGTTCGAGGACGGCACGGCGGGCCCCAGCCGTGAGTACGTACGGGGGTTCCGGGGCGCGGGCGGCCAGTACGCGCTCCAGGTGCGGTTCGACGACGCGGCGTTGCCGGCGCGCTGCCACCGGTTCAGCCAGCACTCGCCGGCGGCGCCGCGCGGTGGGCGCCAGGAGCTCCGGCTGAGCCGGGAGCACCGGTCGGTGCATCTCGTGGAGCAGCGGGTGCGGTCGGGGATCGTGGGGATCGCCTGGGACTGGGAGTGAGGGGGCTGGGGCCGGGTCCCGGTCCGGGGCCGGGTGCTGGTCCGGGTGCCGGTCCAGGGCCGGGTGCCGCTCAGGCCTTCTGGCCCGCGACGATCCTGCCGTCCTTCGCCGCGACGGGCAGGGTGTGCAGCGGTTCGGTGGCCGGGGCCTGGAGCACCTCGCCGGTCCGGGCGTCGAACTCGCTGCCGTGGCAGGGGCAGGTGAGGGTGGTGCCGGACAACTTGTTGATGGGGCACCCCGCGTGCGTGCAGATCGTGCTGAACGCCTTCAGGGCACCGTCGTCGGACCTGCTGACCACGACGTTCGCGTCCCGGTAGAGCTTGGCGCCGCCCTTGGGGACGTCGCCCTCCGCGCCCAGGTCCACCGGCGCGGTGGGGGTGGCGGGGATCTTGCCGCCGTCGTCGCCGTCGCCGGTGGAGCAGGCCGCGAGCCCGGTCCCGGCGACGGAGGCGAGCGCCGCTCCGCGCAGTACGGTGCGGCGCCGGGCGTTCAGGCTGCCGGGCGGGACGGTCTTCACAGGGGGCTCCCCTCGTGGTGCCGCGCAGGTCCTGGGACGGACGTCGCGGTGAGGTCGGTGATGGTGGTCGTGGTGATGCGGGCCGTGGGGTCCCCTGTCCTGGGAAGCGCTGTCCTGGAGATCCCTGTCCTGGGGAAACAGGCCCTGTCAATGCGAGTCCTGAGGATACCGGTATGGATCATTCCGTCCTCGTCCGACCGCCGTCGCCCGGAGACACTCACCGGCTGTCCGTCACCGGCGATCGATCCCGAGCCTGTCCGTCCGTTTCATGACGGCTGCCGCCCGTTTCGGTTCGGTCGGCGGCCCGATTTCCCCGCCTCGCGCCCGCACCGGTCCGGTGCGCCGCACCGCTGTTTACGTGCACCGTCCGCATCGGATACCTTCGCGCCCCGTATCCCCAGCCGGCCCGAGAAGGGACCCGTTTCGTGATCGTCGTCGCCGGTGAGGCACTGATCGACCTGGTACCGCAGGGCGCGGGAGCGCTCGCGGCGCTCACTCCGGCGCTCGGCGGCGGCCCGTACAACACCGCCGTGGCGCTCGGCCGCCTCGGCTCCCCCACCGCCTTCTGCTCCCGCGTCTCGCACGACCCCTTCGGCGAGGCGCTGCTCGACCGGTTGCGGAAGTCCCGGGTGGACGTCTCCTCGGTGCAGCGCGGCCCCGAGCCGACCACCCTGGCGGTCGCCACGCTCGACGACGGCGGTTCGGCGGCGTACTCCTTCTACGTCGAAGGCACCGCCGACCGGCTGTTCACGGTGCCGGAGCGGCTTCCGGAGGGCGCCCGGGCCGTGTCGTTCGGCACCTGCTCGCTGGTGCTGGAGCCGGGCGCGAGTGCGTACGAGGAACTGCTGCGGGAGGCGTCGAGGCGCGGTCTGTTCACCGCGCTCGACCCCAACATCCGGACGGGACTCATCGCGGACGCGGACGCCTACCGTGCCCGGTTCCGCAGCTGGCTGCCGTCGGTGACGCTGCTGAAGCTGTCCGCGGAGGACGCCGAGTGGCTGGGCGGTACGCCCCGTGAGTGGCTGGACGCCGGTCCCGCCGCCGTCGTGGTCACGCACGGCGGGGACGGGCTGACCGCCTTCGTCCGGGAGACCGGCGGGGTGGACGCCGTGTATGTCGCCCCGGGCGAGAAGGTGGACGTGGTGGACACGATCGGGGCCGGCGACACGGTCAACGCGGCGCTGCTGCACGGCCTCGCCGCCCGTGACGCGTTGTCCGCCGCCGCGCTGGCGGGTCTCGGCCCCGACGGCTGGCAGCGGCTGCTGCGCTTCGCGGCCCGCGCGGCGGCGGTCACCTGTTCCCGTGCGGGGGCGGAGCCCCCGTACGCCACGGAGCTGACCGGCGCGTGAGGGGTCCGGCCGGCCCGAAGGCCGAACCCGGCGGCTCGCTCACCGATCAGGGCCGGGCGAGGCGGACCGGCGGTCGGCCCACCCCCGGCCGTCCGGCCCTGTTCGGCCGACCCTGATCGGCCGGCCCTGCTCGTTCGGCCCTGCTCGTTCGGTCAGCCCTTGGCCGCCGTCTTCCGGCGTGCGGTGGTCTTCTTGGCCGCCTTCTTCGCGGGGGCCGGAACCGCCGCGTCGCTGATCCGCTCCGGGGAGAGGATCTCCCGGAGGAACTTGCCGGTGTGGCTGGCCGGCACTCCCGCGACCTGCTCCGGGGTGCCCTCGGCGACGACGAGGCCGCCGCCCGCGCCGCCCTCGGGGCCCATGTCGACGAGCCAGTCGGCGGTCTTGATGACATCGAGGTTGTGCTCGATGACGATGACCGTGTTGCCCTTCTCGACCAGTCCGTCGAGCACCTTGAGGAGCTTGCTGATGTCCTCGAAGTGGAGACCGGTGGTCGGCTCGTCCAGGACGTACACCGTCCGCCCGGTGGACCGGCGCTGCAACTCGCTCGCGAGCTTGACCCGCTGGGCCTCGCCGCCGGACAGCGTGGTGGCGGCCTGGCCCAGACGGACGTAGCCGAGTCCGACGTCGGTCAGCGTCTTGAGGTAGCGGGAGATCGCCGGGACCGCCTCGAAGAAGTGACGGGCCTCCTCGATCGGCATGTTCAGGACGTCGGCGATGGACTTGCCCTTGTAGTGGACCTCCAGGGTCTCCCGGTTGTACCGGGCGCCGTGGCAGACCTCGCACGGGACGTAGACGTCCGGGAGGAAGTTCATCTCGATCTTGATGGTGCCGTCGCCCGAGCAGTTCTCGCAGCGGCCGCCCTTCACGTTGAACGAGAAGCGGCCCGGCAGGTAGCCGCGCACCTTCGCCTCGGTGGTCTCCGCGAACAGCTTGCGCACGTGGTCGAATACGCCGGTGTACGTGGCCGGGTTGGAGCGCGGGGTGCGGCCGATGGGCGACTGGTCGACGTGCACCACCTTGTCGACGAGGTCGTCGCCCTCCACGCGCGTATGCCGCCCGGGCACGTTCCGCGCACCGTTCAGCTCGCGCGCCAGGTGGGTGTACAGGATGTCGTTGACCAGCGTGGACTTGCCGGAGCCGGAGACCCCGGTGACGGCGGTGAAGACGCCCAGCGGGAACGAGACGTCGATGTCCTGGAGGTTGTTCTCCCGGGCGCCGTGAACAGTGAGCCGCCGGGCGGGATCGAGGGGTCGGCGGGTCTCAGGCAGCGGGATGGCCTTGCGGCCCGAGAGGTACTGCCCGGTCTGCGACTCCTCGTTGGCGAGGAGGTCCTTCACGGAGCCGCTGTGCACGACCTTGCCGCCGTGCTCGCCGGCGCCGGGGCCGATGTCGACGATCCAGTCGGCGACCTTGATGGTGTCCTCGTCGTGCTCGACGACGATGAGCGTGTTGCCCATGTCGCGCAGCCGGACGAGGGTCTCGATCAGCCGGTGGTTGTCGCGCTGGTGCAGACCGATGGACGGCTCGTCCAGGACGTAGAGCACGCCGACCAGTCCGGAGCCGATCTGGGTGGCCAGGCGGATGCGCTGGGCCTCGCCACCGGAGAGCGTGCCCGCCGCGCGGTTGAGCGAGAGGTAGTCCAGGCCGACGTCGACCAGGAAGCGCAGCCGTTCGTTGACCTCCTTGAGGACCCGCTCGGCGATCTTCTTGTCGCGGGCCTCCAGCTTCAGCTCGCCGAGGAAGTCCGCGCAGTCGCTGATCGACATGGCGGAGACCTCGGCGATGGACCGGCCCATCACCGTGACCGCGAGGACGACCGGCTTCAGCCGGGTGCCCTCACAGGTCGGGCAGGGCACCTCGCGCATGTAGCCCTCGAAGCGCTCGCGGCTGGTGTCGCTCTCGGCCTCGCCGTGCCGCCGCTTGACGAAGTTGACCGCGCCCTCGAAGGAGGCCATGTAGACGCGCTCGCGGCCGTACCTGTTGCGGTAGCGGATCTCGATCTGGGTCTTGTGGCCGTACAGCAGCGCCTTGCGGGCGCGCTGCGGCAGCCCCGCGAACGGAATGTCCGTACGGAAGCCGAGGGCGTCCGCGAGGGCGTGGATCTGGCGGTCGAAGTAGTCCTTGGTGTGTCCGTGCGACCAGGGGTGGATGGCACCCTCGTCGAGCGACTTGTCCGGGTCGGGGACGATCAGCTCGGGGTCGACCTCCATGCGCGTGCCGATGCCGGTGCACTCGGGGCAGGCGCCGAAGGGCGAGTTGAAGGAGAAGGAGCGGGGCTCGAGCTCCTCGAACGACAGGTCGTCGTACGGGCAGTACAGGTGCTCGGAGAACATGCGCTCGCGCTCGGGGTCGTCCTCGGGGAGGTCGACGAAGTCGAGCACGACCATGCCGCCGGACAGGCCGAGGGCGGTCTCGACGGAGTCGGTGAGGCGGCGCTTGGCACTGTCCTTGACGGTGAGGCGGTCGATGACCACCTCGATGGTGTGCTTCTCCTGCTTCTTCAGCGTGGGCGGGCTGGAGAGCTGGACCGTCTCGCCGTCCACGCGGGCGCGGGAGTAGCCCTTGGTCTGCAGGTCGGCGAAGAGGTCGACGAACTCGCCCTTGCGCTCGCGCACCAGCGGCGACAGCACCTGGAAGCGGCTGCCCTCCGGCAGTTCGAGCACCCGGTCGACGATGGCCTGGGGCGACTGGCGCGAGATGGGCCGGCCGCACTCCGGGCAGTGCGGCTTGCCGATGCGCGCGAAGAGCAGCCGGAGGTAGTCGTAGACCTCGGTGATGGTGCCGACCGTGGAGCGCGGGTTGCGGGAGGTCGACTTCTGGTCGATGGAGACGGCCGGGGAGAGGCCCTCGATGAAGTCGACGTCCGGCTTGTCCATCTGGCCGAGGAACTGGCGCGCGTACGAGGACAGCGACTCGACGTAACGCCGCTGCCCCTCGGCGAAGATGGTGTCGAAGGCGAGCGAGGACTTGCCCGAACCCGACAGGCCCGTGAAGACGATGAGCGAGTCCCTGGGCAGGTCGAGCGAGACGTTCTTCAGGTTGTGCTCACGCGCGCCACGGACGATGAGACGGTCGGCCACGCCGGTCCGCACCTTTCTTGAGAGAAGTGACAGGGGCGGGGCCCCCGTCGATTTCAGACTAGGGGGAGCCACTGACAACGCCGGTCGGATTCTGTGCTCCGTAACAATCCCGGACCATCCAGCATGCCCGACGCCGCGGTCGAGCTTATAGCACGTACATTCGATTTCCGGACCGAGTGAGCCACCTTCACCCGAAGGAGTGGCGGGGCTAGGGTCGGCGGCATGACGGATCACGCCCGCGACCTGGCCTCTCTCCGTGACGCGACCGACCGGCTGCTGAGCGCAGCCGCCGCACTGGACAACGCCGCTGTGACGGAACCGTCACGGCTGCCGGGCTGGACCCGCGGCCATCTCCTCGCTCACCTCGCCCGCAACGCCGACGCTCTCGTCAACGTGCTCCAGGGGCGCCCGATGTACGCCTCGGCCGAGGCCCGCGACGCCGACATCGAGCGGGACGCCCCGCGCCCGCTGGACGTCCACCTCGCCGACCTGCGGGAGAGCGCGGAGCGCTTCGTGCGCGCGGCGGACGCGCCCGCGGACTGGTCGCGCACGGTGGAGCTGCGCAACGGGGTCACCGACGCGGCGGCCAGGGTGCCGTTCCGGCGCTGGATCGAGGTCGCGCTGCACCACGTCGACCTCGGGATCGGCTACGAGCTGGAGGAACTGCCGCCGGAGTTCACCGAGCGCGAGACCGCCTTCCTGGCCGACCGTTTCACCGGCCGCCCCGACGTCCCGGCCACGCGCCTGACGGACGGCACGCGCGCGTGGAGCACGGGGCGCGCGGCCGACGCGCCCGAGGTCACCGTGACGGGCCGCCCGGCGGACCTCCTGGGCTGGCTCTCCGGGCGCCGCGACGGCGCGGCGCTGACCGCGCAGGGGGGCACGCTGCCCGTCCTGCCCCCGCTGTGACGCCCGGGGCACAGCTATAGGCTGACGGTCATGACGTACAGCGGAGCGGTGAAGGTCGGCGGTCCGGCCGATGTGCACGAACTGCAGGACCTGATGATCACCAAGATCGCGGTCGGACCCATGGACAACAACGCCTATCTGCTGCGCTGCCGCGCCACCGACGAGCAGCTCCTGATCGACGCCGCCAACGACGCCCACACGCTGCTCGGGACGATCGGTGACGACGGCATCGCGTCCGTCGTCACCACCCACCGGCACGGCGACCACTGGCAGGCGCTCGCCGAGGTCGTGGCCGCCACTGGCGCGCGCACGTACGCCGGTCGGGACGACGCCGAGGGCATCCCGGTCCCCACGGACGTGCCGGTCGACGACGGCGACACGATCCAGGTGGGGCGCGTGACACTCACCGCGCGCCACCTGGTCGGCCACACGCCGGGCTCGATCGCCCTCGTCTACGACGACCCGCACGGGCATCCGCACGTCTTCACGGGAGACTGCCTGTTCCCGGGCGGAGTGGGCAACACCTTCAAGGACGCGAAGGCCTTCGCCAGTCTGATCCACGACGTCGAGAGGCGGATCTTCGACGTGCTTCCGGACGAGACGTGGGTCTACCCCGGCCACGGCAACGACACCACGCTGGGCGCGGAGCGGCCCCACCTGCCCGAGTGGCACGCCCGGGGCTGGTAGCCACCGGACGAGGGGCACGCGGCGGCGCGGTTCGAGTGGCAGCGCGGCGGCGCGGTTCAGGTGGCCGCGCGGCCCTCCGCCGCCAGTACCGCGACCCGCTCCACCGCGAACGCGTACCCCTGCACCCCGCACCCGGCGATGACCCCGTCGGCGCGCAGGGAGACGTACGAATGGTGCCGGAACTCCTCGCGCCGGTGGATGTTGGAGAGGTGGACCTCCACGACGGGCAGCCCGTCGCAGGCGTTCAGAGCGTCAAGGATCGCCACCGAGGTGTGCGAGTAGGCGGCGGGGTTGATCACGATGCCGGCGTGGTGCGGGCGTGCCTCCTGGATCCAGTCCACCAGTTCGCCCTCGTGGTTGGACTGCCGGAAGTCCACCGTGCCCCCGTGCGCGGCCGCGGCCTTGACGCACAGTGCCTCGATGTCGGCGAGGGTGTCCCTGCCGTAGATCTCCGGCTGCCGCCTGCCCAGGAGATTGAGGTTGGGCCCGTTCAGAATCATGATCGGGGCGCTTGCGAGGGTGCGCGGCACGGTACCTCCGGTCCATGGGCTTCGGCGGCCCGTCCGGACCGCTGCTCGCACCCGGTCTATCACGGGGTGGTGCGGCGCGGGTGAGGCCTCCCGGGCCTGCGGCCCGCGGTGAGGCGGCCGCGCTCGGGGGTTGTGACCCCGAGCTCCAGGAGGCGGGGCGAGAGGACCAGGTGGACACCGCCCCGAAGGGGCGTTGCGCGGCCCGGCACGACGGTCAGGGAGCCGACCACCACCGTGAGCAGGAACAGCGTCATGTGCAGCGGGGCCAGGCCGAATTCCCAGGGGGCCGGCGAGCCGGACGGAGGCCGCGGCCACCTCGGGGACGGTCAGGCAGATGCCGGCCATGACGGAGCCGAGGGCGGGATTGAGGCTGGTCCGCACCCGCTCGCGGCGGGCCGCGCGGAGCGCGGCGATGTTTTCCGGCAGCAGCACGAGCAGGGCGATGACCACACCGACGACGGCCTGCGGCAATCCGGCCGCCGCCACCCCGGACTCCAGAGTGGGCGACACCCCTTCGGCCGGGCCGACCACCCCGTTGCAGGTGATCATCACCGCCGCGAAGACGGCGTCGCGGGCGGGCATGGCGCTCTTCGTCACCGTCCTCCGGCGTCAGGGGGCGGTGAGGACGACCTCGATGTCCGTGACGGCGATGGCGAACACCAGGGAGCCGAAGGGCTCGCCCACCCGGTGTGCGACCACCTCGGCGTGGTGGACCGCGGCCAGGACCGCCCCGGCCGGCACCGGCGTCACCACGGCCACGACCGGCCCGGGCAGCTCGCGTTCCCGGATGAGACCAGCAGGACGACCGCCGGCGGTGGGCACGAGCGTCGTGCACCAGGTGGCGACCCCGCGCCGTACCGAACGATCATGCCGCGGTCGTCGTGGAGGCGCACAGAGGCACGCGCGCCCGGCCGGCGGCGCACCGCCGGCACGGTCACACGTCCACGCTGTCCTTGTCGGCATCCTCCGTCGCGACCGTCGCCTTCGTGGTCGTCGCCGCGGCGGTCTCCCGCTTCCGCGAGGCCATGAGGCTGGTGATCGTCGTGACAGTCAGGACCGCGCAGATCACGCCGAGCGAGACCGGTATGGAGATCTCGGGGACGTGCACCCCGGACTCGTGCAGCGCGTGCAGAACCAGCTTCACCCCGATGAAGCCCAGGATGACCGACAGGCCGTAGGAGAGGTGGACAAGCTTCCTCAGCAGTCCGCCGATGAGGAAGTACAGCTGCCTGAGCCCCATCAGCGCGAACGCGTTGGCCGTGAACACGATGTACGGGTCCTGGGTCAGGCCGAAGATCGCGGGGATCGAGTCGAGCGCGAACAGCACGTCCGTGGTGCCGATCGCCAGCATCACGACGAGCATCGGGGTCATGACCCGCTTGCCGTTCTGCTGGATCCACAGCTTGGTGCCGTGGTAGCGGTCGGCGACGCCGAATCTGCGCTCGACGGCCTTGAGCAGCTTGTTCTCCTCGAACTCCTCGTCCTCCCGGTCGGCCCGCGCGTCCTGGATGAGCTTCCAGGCCGTCCAGACGAGGAAGGCGCCGAAGAGGTAGAAAACCCAGGAGAAGCTGGCGAGGACGGCGGCGCCTGCGGCGATGAAGACCGCGCGCAGCAGCAGGGCTATGAGGACCCCGACCAGCAGCACCCGCTGCTGGTACTTCGAGGGCACCGAGAACTTCGCCATGATGAGGACGAAGACGAAGAGGTTGTCGACGCTGAGCGACTTCTCGGTGATGAAGCCGGCGAAGAACTCCCCCGAGGGCCTGCCGCCGGCGAAGGCGAACAGACCGAGGCCGAACAGTCCGGCCAGGGCGATCCACACCACCGTCCAGATGCCGGCTTCCTTGACGGACACGTCGTGCGGTTTGCGTCCGATGAAGAAGTCGACGGTGATCAGGGCGGCCAGGCCCACGATCGTGAGAGCCCAAAGGGTCACGGATACGTCCACGGTGCCTCCGGTCGTATGTCACGGCGTTGTCGGTCGCGTCATCGGAGGTCTCTTCCACCCGTGCCGCCCGGAACGCGAGGGCGCGTCCGGCGCGCGGGCCGACGCCCCGGGATCCGATATCCGGTCCGTATTGACGGGTGCGCCGCGCAGACGGGGAGTACTCCCCTCCGTACGGACGACACTACCCGAATCACCAAGGAAAGGTAAAGAGGAAAGGAAAGAAAGAACAAAAAGACCAGGTCACTGGACCTTTACCTCAGCTTGGGAAAGATCCGGCCGGGACACCGAGGAGGAGTGCGGGCAGCGGCACGGGGCCGGCCGTCCGCGTCAGCGGTTCCACTCCCGGCGGGCCGTGGCGACGCGCTCCAGCACCCGCTCGAGCACCCGGCTGCCGGACGGCGTCCACGGCGGCTCGTAGGTCCAGGCGTGCCCGACCCACGGGTCGGCGAGGTGATCGTCGGACACCGGGGTGAGCCGTAGCAGCGCCCGCCAGAGCGGGTCCAGGAGCGGTCCGTAGCCGGCGGCGTCCTCGCGGTCGGCGACAAGCATCAGATGGACGCCCACCGCCGGCCCCTCGTCCGCGAGATAGCGCAGCTGGGTCACCGCACGGTCGTCGAAACCGTGCGGGAAGTCGTTGACGACGAGCAGCTGCTCGGCCGAGTCGAGGTCCGGGGGCAGCGCGTCGGCGGCGCCGCCGCGGAACGCCATCTGCAGCAGGTCCACCCGCTGGGTGAGCGCTCCCAGTACCCGGGCGACCCCGGCCGGCCCCGCGCCCGGCGGACCGGCGAGCACCCCGGCCGCGACCAGCGGCGCGAAGGCCCTGGTTCCGGAGCCCGCCGGGTCGATCACGTGTACGGCGAACTCGCCAGCCGGGTAGGCGGCGAGCAGCCGTGCGACATGTGCCACCGCCGTGCCGAGGGCGAGCCGCCGCACCTCGTCGGGGTCGGCGAGCACGCCTCCGGCGGACGGGGCGCGCCCGCTGTCGATCCATATGCCACGCTCCAGCGGCAGCCGGACCAGCATGGGGATGCGGACGTCCGCGCACTCCGGCAGTCGGAGATCGCCCAGGCGCAACGCCATCGGCATCTCCATCGGCACGCGGAAGTCCTGCCACACCGGGCTGTCCCAGCGGGCGAACGCCGGGGGCAGCGCGGGTTCCACCACCTCGGACTCGGCCCGGAGCTGGGCGAGGTCCCGGTCGAGCACCGACCTGGCCCGGTCGACCAGGTCCGCGTGCCGTGCGCCGGCCGCCTCCCGGGCCGCGTCGCCCTGGCCGCCGAGGCGGGCGCGGGGGTCGGCGAGGGCGGCGTCCAGTTCCCGGTCCCTGCGCTGGTCGGCGAAGTCGACGGCGCTGCGATAGGCCGCCGTCGTCCGCGCCAGGTCCTCGAACATGCCCCACACCTGGTTGTAGAGCCGCTCCTCCATGGACCAGCCGGTCGCGTCCCCCGCGACCGGCGCCGCCGGCTGCCCCGGTGGGGCCGTGGGGGCGGGCGGCGGGGGCGGCAAAGGCGCGGTGCGCCGACGGGCGGGGTGGCTGTAGTCGACGGAGCCGCCGCCCGCGCCCTGCAGGCCGTACTGTTCCTCGGCACCGGGATCGGCGGGCTCCTGGGGCGGCGTGGGCCTGCTCTGGGGCGCGGCGGGCCGACCCTGGGTGGCGGCGGAGCCGTCGGAGGTGACACGCGGCTGGGCCACGGAGCGGGCCTGGCCCGCCGTCACCGCGTCGGCCACCCGGTCCGCGAGACGCCGCCCCTCGGCCGCGTCCCGACCGGTGAGGAGGTCGGCGAAGAGCGCGGCGAGACCGCCCGCGTAGCCTTGTCCGACCGCGCGCACCTTCCAGGCGCCCTGCCTGCGGTACAGCTCCAGGACGACAACCGCGGACTCGCTGTCCAGTCCGGTGACCGTATAGCCGACGATCTCGGAGCCGTCCAGTGCGGTCACCGCCGCGTGGGGTGCCGGGAGGGCTCCGAACCGGGTCGGGCCGCCGGTGCCCGTCGGCAGCGCGAGCAGCACCGAGAGGCGGTGTGCCTCCTCGGGCAGCGCCGCCAGGTCGACGGCGAGCCGGTGATCGGCCGCGACCTGCTGGGAGACCTCGATGCCGGGCAGGGCGGGCGCGCCCGGGTGGACCACCCACGCGGGGCCGGGGGTGCGGCCCTGCTCGTCGCTGAGCGCCGCCCCCGCCATGATCGGCTTGCCGGCCGAGATCCGGATCTCCAGACGCGTCCCGGGCAGTGGATGGTTCTGACCCCGGACCAGCTCGGCCGTCATCTCCTTCGCCCCCCTGTGCGCTGTCCCGCGTGTGCTGTTCTGCGCTTACTGGCGTGCGTGTGCTGCCGTGCGTGTGCTGCCGCGCCGTCGGCCGGTTACAGGTGCGGCAGGATCGCCGGCATCAGATCCTGGAAGGTCCGCCCGTTGGCCGGGGTGCCGAGGGCGGTCATCGTCCAGCCGGAATCGGAACCGGGTCCGGAGCGGTGCACCTTGGCCATGATCTGCGCCGTGTAGGCCCCGCCGCCCGCGAGGGTGTAGCGGGCGAGTTCCTGCCCGTTGGTCTCGTCGACCAGGCGGCAGAACGCGTTCTGCACCTCCTGGAACGTCTGACCGGTGAAGGAGTTGACGGTGAAGACGATCTGGTCGATGTGGACCGGCACGCGCTGCAGGTCGACCAGGATCGCCTCGTCGTCGCCGCCCTGGCCGGCGCCGCCGACGAGGTTGTCACCGGTGTGACGGACGGAGCCGTCGTCGCTGACGAGGTGGCGGAAGAACACCACGTCGACCGGCTGCTTGTCCGCGAAGAGCACCGCGGAGGCGTCGAGGTCGATCTCACGGGTGCGCGTGCCGAACAGTCCGCGCCGGGGCGCCGCCTGCCAGCCGAGCCCCATGCGTACCGCGGTCAGCGTGGCTCCGTCGCTCTTCTGCAGACTGATGGCCTGACCCTTGGTCATGTTGACGGTCACGCGCTGTTCCCCTCTCGCAATGTCCCCTGTTGCCGTGGAAGTCCACGGATGACCAGCACCTTACGCAGCGGCACCGACAGTGCCGACCCTCGGCGGGAGCTTTGTGTCGGTCTTGCAACACAGCGCGTGCACACCCGTGCGACGGGCCGGGCGCCGTCCCGTTTGCTCAGGCCAGGCCGGCCTCTCTCATCTGTCGCAGTTCCTTCTTCATCTCCGAGACCTCGTCACGCAGCCGGGCGGCGATCTCGAACTGCAGGTCGGCCGCCGCCGCCCGCATCCGCGTGGTCATCTCCTCGATCTGTTCCGCCAGTGCGGCGGCCGGCCGGTCGGTGGGAACCGTCTCTACCTGCTTGCCCTTGGCGCCCTTGCCCTTGCCGGCCGGGGCACCCGCAACCTGGTGGTTGGCCAGCGCGGGAACCGGTGTCTTGGCGCCCTTGCCGTCCTTGCCCTTGCGGTAGCCCGTACCCAGCAACTGCTCGGTGTCGACGTCCTCGCGGGCGATCTGCGCCACGATGTCGTTGATCTTCTTGCGCAGCGGCTGGGGATCGATGCCGTGCGCCTTGTTGTAGGCGATCTGCTTCTCGCGGCGGCGATTGGTCTCGTCGATGGCCCGTTCCATCGCCGGGGTGATCTTGTCGGCGTACATGTGGACCTGGCCGGAGACGTTGCGCGCGGCGCGGCCGATGGTCTGGATGAGGGAGGTCCCGGAGCGCAGGAAGCCCTCCTTGTCGGCGTCGAGGATGGCTACCAGGGAGACCTCGGGCAGGTCGAGGCCCTCGCGGAGCAGGTTGATGCCGACCAGCACGTCGTACTCGCCGGCACGCAGTTCGCGCAGCAGTTCGACGCGGCGCAGGGTGTCGACGTCGCTGTGCAGGTAGCGCACCTGGATGCCGAGTTCCACGAAGTAGTCGGTGAGGTCCTCGGCCATCTTCTTCGTGAGCGTGGTGACCAGAACCCGTTCGTCCTTCTCCGTGCGCATGCGGATCTCGTGCACCAGGTCGTCGATCTGGCCCTCGGTGGGCTTGACGACGACCTCCGGGTCGACGAGCCCGGTGGGGCGGATGATCTGTTCGACGTGTCCGTCGCCTCGGGAGAGCTCGTAGGCGCCCGGGGTCGCCGACAGGTAGACGGTCTGGCCGATGCGCTTCTGGAACTCCTCCCATTTCAGCGGGCGGTTGTCCAGGGCGGAAGGCAGCCGGAAGCCGTGGTCGACGAGGGTGCGCTTGCGGGAGGCGTCACCCTCGTACATGGCGCCGATCTGCGGCACGGTCACGTGCGACTCGTCGATGACGAGGAGGAAGTCCTCGGGGAAGTAGTCGAGGAGCGTGTTCGGCGCGGTGCCGGGCGCTCGGTCGTCGAAGTGCATCGAGTAGTTCTCCACGCCGGAGCAGGTCCCGATCTGGCGCAGCATCTCGATGTCGTACGTGGTCCGCATGCGCAGGCGCTGGGACTCCAGGAGCTTGCCCTGCTGGTCCAGGACGGCCAGACGCTCCTCCAGTTCCTTCTCGATGCCGTTGATCGCCCGCTCCATGCGCTCGGGGCCGGCGATGTAGTGGGAGGCGGGGAAGACGTAGAGCTGCTCGTCGTCGCTGATGATCTCGCCGGTGAGCGGGTGGAGGGTGGACAGGGCCTCGATCTCGTCGCCGAACATCTCGATCCGGACGGCGAGTTCCTCGTAGACCGGGAAGATCTCGACGGTGTCGCCGCGGACCCGGAAGGTGCCGCGGGAGAAGGCCACGTCGTTGCGCGTGTACTGGATGTCGACGAAGCGGCGCAGCAGCTGGTCGCGGTCGATCTCGTCGCCCACCCGGAGGGGGACCATCCGGTCCACGTACTCCTGCGGGGTGCCCAGGCCGTAGATGCAGGAGACGGAGGCGACCACGATGACATCACGTCGGGTGAGCAGGGAGTTGGTGGCGGAGTGGCGCAGCCGCTCCACCTCCTCGTTGATCGAGGAGTCCTTCTCGATGTAGGTGTCCGACTGGGGGACGTAGGCCTCCGGCTGGTAGTAGTCGTAGTACGAGACGAAGTACTCGACCGCGTTGTTCGGAAGCAGCTCGCGGAACTCGTTGGCCAGCTGGGCCGCGAGGGTCTTGTTGGGCGCCATCACCAGGGTGGGGCGCTGCAGCTTCTCGATCATCCAGGCGGTGGTGGCGGACTTGCCGGTGCCGGTCGCGCCCAGCAGGACGACGTCCTTCTCACCCGCGCGGATGCGCTGCTCCAGCTCGGCGATGGCCGTGGGCTGGTCGCCGCTGGGCCGATAGGGACTGACGACCTCGAAAGGCGCCACCGTACGTTCGATCGTGGAAACGGGCCGCATGTCATCCACCGTACGACCCGCCACTGACAACGCGGTCCGGTCGGCGGGTCCGCGGGGTGCGATCAGCGGGTCTGCGGGGTGCGGTCGTCCCGCGGAACCATGTGCCGACCGGGCCGGGCGAGGGTGTGCCGCAGTCCGGCGTCGGCGGCCGGGGGGTGGGCGGGGACGCCAGGGCGGCGCTCCACCAGCAGCCGGTCGGGCCTGCCCATCACCATCAGCGGATCGAACAGCACGACGACGCCGGCCAGGCAGAGGAAGACCAACGGGCCGATCATCAGTGGCGCGAGGAGGGAGGCCGGGGAGTCTCCCGTCGGGCCGCCGGGCGCGGCGTGCAGATGGACGCTGACGGCGGCCATGCCGGTGTAGTGCATGCCACTGACGGCGAGCCCCATGACGAGGCTCGCGCCGACGCTCCACAGGAAGCCGCGGGCTCGTCCGGCCGCCCAGAGCGCGGCCGTCGCGGCGGCCATGGCGATCACCACGGAGGCGGTGACGGTGAGGGTGTTGTACTCCAGCGCCCCGTTGAGCCGCATCCCGGCCATGCCCAGGTAGTGCATCGTGGCGATACCCAGACCCGTGATGGTGCCCCCCGTGAACAGGGGCACCCCTGTGGCACCGCGGTAGCCGACGATGAACACACCGACGCCGACCATGAGGACGCCCAACCCGAGGCTGGAGAAGGCGATCGTCTGGTCGTAGCGGACGGGGGTCTCCTCGACGGTGAACCCCATCATGGCGATGAAGTGCATCGTCCAGATGCCGGAGCCGATGGCGGCCGAGCCCAGGGCGAGCCAGCCGGCGCGCCAGGACTGGGTGACGAACATCGATCTGGTGGTGCAGCGCAACCCCAGCGCCCCGCCGAGGAAGGCCATGAAGAACGCGACCAGTGGTGTGACGATCCCGTAGCTGAAGCCGTCGACGGTGCCCTGCATGCGCGGCTGCCCTTCCCGACGTTCTGCGTGCTGCGTGCGTTGCGTGATGCGTGCCCTGCGCGAGTGTGTTGCGCGAGGCGAGTCTTGCGCGTTGCGTCACCCATGCCGCGCATCCCTGCCATGTCTCACGGTCCCCCGCCCCAGTGACCGCGCGAACGGTCGGGGCCAGGCAGAGAGTATGACCCGGACCTGTATGGTCCAACGATTTTCCGGCAAACAATCACGCGGTGCCCTCACTTGTGCATCCGCTGTGAGCGCAGTTGGGCAACTCCTGACGCTCTGTGCCCGCCGCGCGACTTGCCCGGTGACGCCGTGCTGTCACCCTTGTGCTGTGGGTGACCATCGACGCGAGGAGTAAGCATGCACGCGCGCGTAGCCGCCGCCACGACCACCGCGCTCCTGGGGATGAGCGTCGTCATACTGCCCCCGTCCCACGCCGGGGCCTCGGAGCACGACGCCCCCGTGATCGTGGCCCACCGGGGCGCCTCCGGCTACGCGCCGGAGAACACCCTGCCCGCCGTCGACAAGGCCGCCGCGATGGGGTTCGACTGGGTGGAGAACGACGTCCAGCGCACCAAGGACGGCCGGCTGGTCGTGATCCACGACGACACCCTGGCCCGCACGACCGACGTCGAACAGGTGTACCCCGACCGGGCGCCCTGGAAGGTCGGGGACTTCACCGCGCGGGAGATCGCCCGGCTGGACGCGGGCGGCTGGTTCGACCACCGGTACGCCGGCACCCGTGTGCCCACGCTGCGCCAGTACATGGACCGGGTCACCCTCCGCCACCAGAAGCTGGTCCTGGAGATCAAGAATCCCGGGCTGTACCCCGGCATCGCCCGGCAGACCCTGAACACCCTCGCCGACAGGGGCTGGCTCGACTCCGACCACGTCCGGCGGCGGCTGGTGGTGCAGAGCTTCGACGCGGACACCGTCCGGGCCGTACACGAGCTGCGGCCCGCAGTACGGACCGCCTACCTGGGCACACCACGGGTCGCGGACCTGCCCGAGTACGCCGGGTTCACCGACGGCGTCAACGGCGCCCACCCCACGCTGTCGGCCGCGTACGTGTCCCTCGCCCACATGCTCCGGGGACCGCATGGCCGCCCGCTGAGGGTGATGGCCTGGACGGTGAACGACGCGGAGACCGCCCGCTGCGTCGCCGGGTACGACGTCGACGGCATCATCACCAATGTGCCGGACGTCGTGCGGCGGGCGCTGGCGAAGGACTGAGCCGTCACCGGCGCCGCCCGTGCCGGGGGCGTTGTCAGTGGTGCGCCGTACCGTGGGCGCATGAACGGTGAGGACGGTGCCCCGCGGCGGGCCTCCTGGACGGTGCTCCGCACGCACATCGGCCCGCTGCTGCTGGCCGCCACCGGGGACGGCCTGGTGAACGTCGTGTTCCACGCCACGGACACGGTGCGCGACAGGGCACTGGAGCGGCTCTCGGCCCGGTTGGGCGGCGAGCCGCTCCAGGATGCCGCCGCCCCGCCGCTGGCCGAGGCGATATCCCAGTTCGAGGAGTACTTCGCGGGCCGGCGGCGGGACTTCACACTGCCGCTCGACTGGTCGCTGGTCTCCGGCTTCTCCCGTCAGGTGCTGCGCGCGCTGGCCTCCCAGGTGCCGTACGGCTCGGTGGTGGGGTACGGCGACCTGGCCCGGCGGGTGGGCCGACCCGGGGCGGCCCAGGCCGTGGGACTGGCGATGGGCGCCAATCCGCTGCCGGTGGTGGTGCCCTGCCACCGGGTGGTGGAGAGCGACGGCGGCATCGGTGGCTTCGGCGGCGGGCTGGAGACCAAGCGCACACTGCTGGCGCTGGAAGGGGTACTTCCCCAACCGCTTTTCTGACCCTCCTCGCGCCCGCACGTTTGGCGGGGTGCGGCGCCCGCCAGAGATGAGGCAGGAACCGACGACGGGAGGCAGTGCGTGTTAGTGGTGTCCGAAGAGGTACGGGAAGCGCTCGTCGCGGGCCGGCCGGTGGTCGCGCTGGAGTCCACCATCATCGCGCACGGGCTGCCGCGCCCGCGCAACCTGCGCGTCGCGCACGAGTTGGAGGACCTGGTGCGCGCGGGCGGCGCGACCCCGGCCACCGTCGCCGTGCTCGACGGGCAGCCGCACGTCGGTCTGGACAAGGACCAGTTGGAGCGGATCGCCCACGAGGACGGCATCCGCAAACTGGGCCACCGGGACCTGCCCCTCACGGTCGCGGCCGGCGCGAGCGGCGCCACAACGGTGTCCGCCACGGCTCTCCTCGCCTCACTCGCGGGCGTACGGGTGTTCGCCACCGGAGGTCTGGGCGGGGTGCACCGGGAGTGGACGGTGACGCAGGACGAGTCGGCGGACCTGGCGCTGCTGGCGCGGACCCGGATCACCGTGGTGTGCGCGGGCGTGAAGTCGATCCTGGACGTCCCGGCGACCCTGCAGCGGCTGGAGACCCTGGGCGTCTCGGTGGCCGGGTACGGCACGGACCGGTTCCCCGGCTTCTACCTGTCCGACTCGGGCCACACCGTCGACTGGCGGCTGGACTCCCCGGAGGAGGTCGCGGCGGTGATGCGGGCCCAGACCTCGCTGCGCGGGCCCGCCTCGGCGCTGATCGTGGCCAATCCGGTCCCGGAGGAGGAGCAGCTCGATCCCGCACTGCACGCGCGTGTGCTGGCCGACGCGCTGCGGGCGTGCGAGACGCGGGGCGTGACCGGGCAGGCGGTCACGCCCTTCCTCCTGGACCACTTGGTACGGCACACCGACGGCGCCTCACTCGCCGCCAACCTGGCGGCGGTGCGGGGCAATGTGCGGCTCGCGGCCCGGATCGCCTCGGTCTGGGCCGGGGCGTGAGCGGTCGGACCGGACGCGCGGACGGCACGATCAGGGGGGTGGGGGAAGGGAACTCATGCGGGGCGTTGCTGGTCGTCGGTGACGTGGTGACGGACGTCGTGGTCCGGCATCGGGGGCCGCCTGCGCCCGGCACCGACACGGCCGCCGTGATCCGGACCGTGCCGGGCGGAGCGGGCGCCAACGTGGCGTGCTGGGCCGCACGCTGGGGCCCGGCCGACGTACGGCTGCTGGGCAGGGTGGGAAGCGAGTCGGCCGCCTGGCACGCGCGCGAGCTGACGGCGTGCGGGGTGCGGCCCCGGCTCGTCATCGACCCGGACGCGCCGACAGGGACCGTGATCTGCCTGGTGGACACGGATGCCTCCGCGGAACGCACGTTCCTCACGGACAGCGGGGCCTCGTTGCGGCTGGCGCCCGAGGACTGGTCACCGACGTTGCTCGACGGCGTGGCGCGACTGCACCTGTCGGGTTATCTGCTCTTCTCCGCTCCGGGCGAGGCACTGGTGACGGCGGCAGTCGCGGACGCCCGGGCACGAGGAGTGCCGGTCAGCCTCGATCCCGCGTCGGCGGGGTTCCTCACCGCGCTGGGAGTAGACCGGTTCCTGACGCTGACCGAGGGCGTCGACGTCCTGCTGCCCAGCCGGGACGAGGCCTGTCTGCTGACCGGGCGGTCCGATCCGGAGGAGGCGGCGGTCGCGCTGAGCCGCCGGTTCCCGCTGGTCGTGGCCAAGCGGGGAGCACGGGGCGCGCTGGTGGCCGCGTCGGGAGCCGTACGGGGCCGGGTCCGGGCGCTGCCCGCCGCCGTCCGGGACACCACGGGCGCGGGGGACGCCTTCACCGGAGCGTTTCTCGCCGCCCTGCTGACGGGTGCGGATCCGGTGGCGGCGGCGCGGGAGGGCTGCCGGGCCGGGGCCCTGGCCGTGGGCGAGGTGGGCGGACGGCCACCGGGCGAGGGCCGGGCGGGGTGAACCCCCCGCGACCGGGCTGCGGCCTACTCCCTGCGCCCCCAGGTCGAGATCATCGGGGACGTGGCCAGGTCCATCGTCCCGGTAGCGAGGTTGGCGAGATGCCGGTCGATCTCCTCGTCGGTGGCCAGTCCGGCGGCGACGAGGCGGTCGCGGACCTGACGGACCGTGGCCGCCTCGAGGTCCGTGCAGGCGGGCGAGGTGATCGGGAAGTACGCGTCCGCCTGGACTTCCTTCAGCCCGGCCTCCCGCAGCAGCCGCGGCAGCCTGCGCCCGTAAGACAGATCGGCGCCGCGTTCGGCGAGCAGCGAGCGGAAGCCCCTGCGCAGCCTGTTGGCGAGTTCCTGCGCGGGACCGTACTCGTCGGGGCACAGCAGTGGCTGCAGCGCGGGGTCGGCATCCTCGACGAGCAGGTGTCCGCCGGGGCGCAGGGAGTCGATCATCGCGCGCAGGGCGCGGTCCCGGTCGGGCACGTGCACCAGGACGAGCCGGGCGTGCACCAGGTCGAAACCGTCGCCGGGCGGTTCCTCGGCGCCCACGTCGTGGGTACGCACCTCGATCGGGTGCCGGGCGGCCGCGGTGGCCCAGGAGGTGTCGATGTCGGTGGCGACGACCCTGCCGGACGGGCCGGTCCGTTCGGCCATCCAGGAGATCACCGAGGTGCCGCCGGCGCCGACCTCCCAGCAGCGCCATCCGGGCCCGATGCCGAGGTTCTCCATGTGCCGGAAAGTGCCGGGGTCGAACAGGGTGGCGAGCGCGGCGAAACGTCGGCCCGCCTCCGTCTGGCCGTTGCCGAGGAGGTATCCGTCGGTTCGCTTCATGCCGGCGATGATCCCAGCCGGCCGACTCGCGGGCACGGGGAGGGGCGCCGACGAGGGTTGCGGCCCGCGGCCGACCGCCCTCGGCCCTCCTCGGCTGCCGTCGACCGTCGCCGCCCGACCGTGTCACGGGAGCGCAACAGCTGCCGCACAGAAGCGGAATGACAGTTATCCACAGGCTTGCACGGTGATTCGGGAGTGCTGGCAGACTTGCCGCGGCGACGCGAAGTGCGACGCGAGCGAGCCGTACGGGGAGAACCACATGTCCATGGCGGGGAATCTGCGGAAGGTCACGGGCCTCGACAGGGTCGGGGGGCTGCGCAGGATGGCCGGGCTGACGCGGCGGCGCCGACGGGTCGACCTGAGCCATCCCGTCCGGTCGCCGCTGGGCTCCGCGGTCGTGAACTGCGTGGCGTACCGCGAAGGCGTGCGCATCCCCGGCGGGCGGGACCTGGCAGAGACGGTGGAGCGGGCAGGCCGCGGCGACGGCGGCTTCGTCTGGCTGGGCCTGCATGAACCGACGGACCGGGAGTTCGCCGGCATCGCCGAACTCTTCGGCCTGCACCCGCTGGCGGTCGAGGACGCGGTGGAGGCCCACCAGCGCCCGAAGCTGGAGCGGTACGGGGACACGCTGTTCGCGGTGTTCAAGACGGTCTGCTACGTCGAGCACAAGGAGCTGACCGCGACGAGCGAGGTGGTGGAGACCGGCGAGCTCATGGTCTTCGTCGGCCCCTCCTTCGTGATCACGGTCCGGCACGGGATGCACGGTTCACTGGGACCGATGCGCGAGGAGTTGGAGGCCGACCCGCGGCAGCTCGCCAAGGGCCCGGCCGCGGTGCTGCACGCGGTCGCGGACCACGTGGTCGACGACTACCTGAGTGTCACCGACGCGGTGCAGGAGGACATCGACGAGGTCGAGACCGACGTCTTCGCGGAGAACGGCGCCCGGGCGGATCCGGGACGGATCTACCAGCTCAAGCGCGAGCTCCTCGAACTGAAGCGGGCGGTGATACCGCTCGACCGGCCGGTGCAGGAGCTGGCCACCCGGCCGAGCCGCATGATCGACCCGGAGATACAGGCGTACTTCCGGGACGTCTCGGACCATCTGCAGCGGGCCAAGGAGCAGATATCCGCGTTCGACGAACTGCTCAACTCGATCCTGCAGGCGCATCTCGCCCAGGTCAGCGTCGCGCAGAACGAGGACATGCGGAAGATCACGGCCTGGGCGGCACTGATCGCGATACCGACGATGGTGTGCGGCGTGTACGGCATGAACTTCGACCACATGCCGGAGCTGCACTGGCGGTTCGGCTACCCGCTCGCGCTGGCCGTGGTGGGGGTGGCCTGCCTGGTCCTGCACCGGGGGTTCAAACGCAACGGCTGGCTGTGACCCGGGTACGGCCGGCCGCGGGGCGCCCGGACCTACCCGGCTGGTCGCCGTCGCTCGGCCGCACCCGGTCCCGCAGTCGGTCGGCCGTAGTCGCTCGGCCGACGCTTCCGCCCGCTGCGGTCACCCGACCGTGCCGGGTCGGCCGTAGCCGCTGGGTCGGGCCCGGTCGGCCGGGGTGGCTTCGCCCCGCTCCGCCCGCGCGGGCCGTCTTCTCTCAGCCGGTGCCGTTCCACGCCGGGTGCCGGGGGTCGTCCGCGCGGACCAGTACGTCGACGGTGCCGGCCGGGTCCGTCTCGGCCGCGTAGCGCGCGTGGGCGGGCAGGGTCCAGTGCTCGGCCTCGGGTGTGCGGCGGCGCAGTGCGCCGGCGGAGAGGAGGACGTGGACGGTCAGATCGAACGGGAACCAGTGGCGCAGCAGGAAGGGGCCGTGCAGCAGGAGCACCCCGCCGGGCGGGAGCGACACGTAGGGGCTGCGGGTGGCCCGGTCGGTGGCCGGATCCCGCAGATCGGGCAGGACGCGGCCGCCGGCGCCGGGTTCGAGGGGCCCGAACACCTCGCGCCACAGGGCGCCGGTGTCGAGCCAGCCGTCGTAGTAGGAGTCGGGGTCGTGGTGTCCATGTTCGAGCCGTAGTGAGGCGGGGCGCCAGAACCCTTCCGCGGCGACGACGAGGGACGGACGGCCGCGCGCCCGGAGCGCCTCGCCGACGCGCTCGGCGAGCGCGCCGGGCCGCGCGGCCGGAGCTCCGTCCACCGCGACGCGCGGCCAGGAGCCGCCGTCTTCCGGCTTCAGGTCGAGCAGACGGTCGGCGAGCGCCTCGGCGAGGCGCTCCCAGGTGATCGCTTCGAGTCGCACACGGCCCATGATGCCCCGCCGGCACGGCACGCCCGAGCGCGCCCCGAAGGGCAGAGCCATACGGGGGCGGGGGCGGCCGGGCCGGTGGTGCACGCGGTGTTCCGGCGGGTGTTCCGGCGGGTCAACTCAACATCGTTTAGCAGCAGACGATCAGTCAAAGCGGCGAAGGAAGCGATCGGGGTGGTGCGACGGCTCGTGATCAGCGTGAGTGGGCTGATCGGGAGGGACGGGATGATCAGGCAGGGTCCCGGGGCAACGGCCGGGCCGGTGTCCGTCGGGAAGGCCGTCGGCGGGGCCTTCGGGACGCACGTCAGGAGAGGAGGAAGTCGGCCTCACCCGCCTTCGCTCCCTGGATGAAGGCGGTCATCTCGGCGGAGGTGTAGATCAGCGCGGGTCCGTCGGGGTCCGTGGACTGGCGGACGGCTATGCGGCCGTCGGAGAGCTTCATGGCCTCCAGGCAGTTGCCTCCGTTCCCGCCGCTCCACGGCTTGTGCCAGCCCTCACTGCCCAGTTCCCGCGCGGGCATGCCGTTGTAGACGCGCCGGGTCAGGGAGCCGGCCGCGGTGCGGCGGTCCTGCTTGATGTTGACGCGGTCGTGTGTGATGCGGTCCATTCACAGCTCCTTGCGAAGATCCTCGAGGATCTTCTTCGTGCCTTGTGCCGTGGCGGCCTGGGCCGCCATGCGGTCCATGACCTCGAGGTGGGTAGCCACCTCGGAGCGCGAGTCGAGGTAGACCGCGCCGGTCAGGTACTCGCTGTAGACCATGTCCGGGAGTTCCGGCATGGCGAACCGGAAGAGGACGAACGGCCCGTAGGTGCCCGGGTGCGGTCCCGAGGAGAACGGGATCACCTGGAGCGTCACGTTGGACAGCTCGCCGAGTTCGAGCAGCTTGTCGATCTGGGCGCGCATCACCTCCGGGGTGCCGACGGGTCGGCGCAGTACGGTCTCGTCCATCACGGCCCAGAAGTGGGGCGCGTCCTCGCGGGTGAGCAGCTGCTGACGGCGCAAGCGCACCGCCACGTGCCGCGAGATCTCCTCCGGGTTGGTCTGGCCGACGGCGCCCGACTTCAGGACGCCGCGGGCGTAGTCCTCGGTCTGTACCAGGCCGGGGACGAAATGGGGTTCGTACGAGCGGATGAGGGCCGCGGCCCCCTCCAGGCTGACGTACATCGAGAACCAGCCCGGCAGGATGTCGTGGTAGCGCTGCCACCAGCCGGGCTTGTTGGCGTCCTCGGCGAGCCGGACGAACGCCTGGGCCTCCTCCTCCTCGACCCCGTACGCCTGCAGCAGGAGCTGAAGGTACGGGATCTTGAGAGCGACCTCGGCGGTCTCCATGCGGCGAACGGTGGCGGGCGCGACGCGCAGGATGCGCGCGGCCTCCTCACGCTTGAGGTGCGCACGTTCCCGCAGGTCGAGCAGGCGCCGGCCGAGGACGACCTGTCCGACCGTCGGCGCGGACCGCGGTTCGCTCATCTCGCCCCCTCTTCCTGGTCCGGACAGGCCGGGCGGCGCCTTTCGGAGACCTCCCCGCTCTTGTTCGAACGATGGGTCGAAACGGTCCTCCGGGCGGGAAAGCAACGCTCCATGCCCGCGTGACCACGTTCCGTGCAGAGGTTCCAACTGGCGCCGCTCGGCGTGCTGTTGCGAGCAGTGTGCCACGCCCTCTTCGAAGCGCACACAGCACTCTGCAATTTTCAGAGTGACTCTTGCCAAGTGCATCCGACGGGGAGATAGTGGCAAGCGTGACTCCGCCCGCGCGTTTAGAAACAGACGCCGAGGACCGGAAGGGTCTGCACGTCGTCCCAGGGGTACGCCCCGAGGCGAACGCAGAACACCGGTTCCGCTTCCAGCTGTCCGCACATCCGGGTTCCGTGGCACGGGCCCGGCAGCTGACACGGCAGCGGCTGAGTGACTGGGGGGCCTGCGGGGACACCTGCGACTCGGCCGCCCTGGTCGTCTCCGAACTCGTCACCAACGCGATCGTGCACACTGCCAGCGAGAACGTCGTGTGCGAGTTGCGCGACGACCCCGAACTGGTGCGCATAGCCGTGCGTGACGAGGGCTGCGCCCCGGGCGAACCGCATCCCTCCCCGCGCCGACCGGAGGAGGAGCACGGCCGGGGTCTGCTCCTGGTCGAGGCACTGTGCCGGGCCTGGGGCGCCCAGGAGACCGGGCCGGGACTGCTGGTCTGGGCGGAGCTTCCGCGCCGGGCCGAGGTCTCGGTCACCCGGGGGGACCTGTCGTGTTCCGGCGACAGGTCCCACCCCGACTCCCCCGAGGCCGCCGACTTCTCCACAGGGGACGCCCGGCCTACCGGGAGGTACGACTCCCCGGACCCCCGGCCCACGGGCGCACCCGCGAATTCCAGCCGCATGAACGCCGGCCCCGCAGGTTCCGGCGCCGCCGACTCCGGTCCGGGCCGCTCCGCCGGAACCCCGGCCGCCGACGCTCCGGGCCCCGGCGTTCAGGGCACCCGCACCAGGGGCGGCCCCGAGTCGCGGCCCGCTCCCGGCGACCGCACCACCTCTCCTCCCGCCCCGCGCGCCGATCTGGGGTGGAGCGCCAAGAAGCCCCCGGCCGAGGGCGGACGGGGCGAGGAGGCGGAAGCGCTTAGGGACATGAGGTCCGTATGGATGTGACGGGCGCCTCCTCCGGCGGCCGTCACGGCGCCCGGGTACTGACCCTGGCCACCCTGGTCGGTCTCCGAAGCACCCGGCGCACGCCCCCCGCGCCCGATCGGCTGCCCATCCCGGCCGGCATGACACTGCCGCTCGGCTGCGACGCGGTGGCGGTGCCGGCCGCCCTCGGGGCCCAGTTGATGCCCCGGCTCCCCCGCGTCGGCTGTGTGTACGCGGACCGCGCGCACTGGTGGTGGATCGTGCCGTCCGACTCCGACGTGGCCCTGGAGTGGCCGGCGCCGGCCCACTACGCGGCGGGCGCGGTGGTCACCCGCCGGCCGCACGGCTCCGGTGCGGGACCCGGCCCCGTGGAGCTGATCCACCGCCCGCACGGCACCCTTCCGTACACCCCGCCGATCCCCCTCTACCTGGCGCTGTGCCGGGTCACAGGGGCGACCCCGGCGTGGTCGGGGCCCCTCAGCGCCTGAGTCCCGCCCGGCACGGCGCGCGCCGCGCCTCCCGCGACCGGTCCTCCGGCAGCTTTGCCGAGCCCGGCCCGGGGAACCGGGCCGGGCCGAGCGGCGCCGTTCAGTCGACCACGGCCTCCGCCGCGCGCACGATCACGAGGAAAGTGTCCGTGGCGAGGTCCATGACGACCTCGGCGGGAGTCCCCTCCATACGGCGCGCCTGCGCGAACTCCTCCGCGGGCCACGAGCCGCGAGGCCCGCCGGCGGGGAACCGCTCAAGCACCGTTCTCCCGTTCACCTGTACACCTCCGTGTCACGCGCCGTACTCCCCGGAACCTCTCCCGGAAACGGTTGTGGTCCGTAGAGTTAAACGCCTGGGACAGGGTATAGGTCTTCGGACGTGACGGTACTGAGATGTTGTTGACACTCGTTCACCGTATTTGTGTGACGCCCGTCTCCTTGTGCTCCATGTCTCCCGATGCTCGGTGCCTCCCATCGGCACCGTCGGCGGGTGGTCCGCCGGACTGCGGGGCGGCCGGCAGCCCGGCCGACGTGGCCGCCGTGCGCAACACCTCCCGGAGCATGTCGGGCGTGAGTCGGCCGGTGAACGTGTTGCGCTGGCTGACGTGGAAGCAGCCGAAGAGTTCCAGAGAGCCGTCGGCCCGGTCCAACCGGATGTGGGCGCCGTGGGCGAAGGGCGGGCGGGGGCGGGGCACCGTCCAGCCGGCTTCGGCGAAGGCCGGCAGTGCGGCCTGCCAGCCGAACGCGCCCAGTACCACCACCGCTCGCAGCGTCGGACGGAGCAGTGTGAGCTCCTGGACCAGCCAGGGCCGACAGGTGTCCCGTTCCAGTGGGGTCGGCCTGTTGGCGGGCGGGGCGCAGTGCACCGGCGAGGTGATCCGCACACCGTACAGCTCCAGCCCGTCGCCGATCCGTTCCGCCGTCGGCTGCGAGGCCAGCCCGACCTCGTGCAGCGCCGCGTACAGCACGTCCCCGGAGCGGTCGCCGGTGAACATCCGTCCGGTCCGGTTGCCGCCGTGGGCCGCCGGGGCGAGCCCGACCACCAGCAGCGCGGCATCGGGCGGTCCGAAGCCCGGCACCGGCCGCCCCCAGTACGTCCAGTCGGCGAACGCGGCCCGCCGGGTACGGGCCGCTTCCTCTCTCCAGGCGACCAGTCGTGGGCACGCCCGACAGTCGGCGATCCGCTCGTCCAGTGCGTCCAGTGCGTCCGGTGTGCTGCCGTCCATACCTCCACCGTAGAGGCCGCCTCCGACTCACGGAGAGCCACACCCCGCGCCTGCCGGGAGCACCGCCTCATCGCCTCACCGCCTGGGGAACGTCACGCCGGTGAGTTCTTCGGACACCGCCCACAGGCGTCGTTGGACGGTCTCGTCGTGGGAGGCGGGGCTGGAGGCGACCAGCCTCGGATGACCTCGGGTCTCGCTGCGGTTGCCGGGTCCGTAGTACTGGCCGCCGCGGACCGCCGGATCGGTAGCGGCCCGCAGGGTGGGCAGGGCCCCCATTTCGGGCTTCTGCGTGAACAGCGGCGCCACCCAGGTGACGGGCACCCGCAGCGCCGCGGGCGCGTTGCGGATGAGTTCGGTGTTGGACACGCCGGGATGGGCGGCCACCGCGACCGTGGTGCCATGTGCCGCGAGACGGCGGTTCAGTTCGTACGTGAACATCAGGTTGGCGAGCTTCGCCTGGCCGTAGGCGGCGACGCGACCGTAGGAACGTTCCCACTGCAGGTCGTCGAAGTGGATGGCGGCCCGGATGCGGTGGCCGGTGCTGCTGACCGTGACGACGCGGGAGCCCGGGACCGGCAGGAGCCGGTCCAGCAACAGGCCGGTGAGGGCGAAGTGGCCGAGGTGGTTGGTCCCGAACTGCAGCTCGAAGCCGTCGGCGGTGGTCCGGCGCGGGGTGTACATCACGCCGGCGTTATTGATCAGCAGGTCGATGCGCGGGTGGGCGGCGCGCAGGTCGGCCGCCGCGGATCTGATCGAGTCCAGGGAGGTCAGATCCAGGGCCTGGACGCTGACGTCGCCGGTGATGCGGTCAACCGCCCGCCTGCCCTTCTCGACGTTGCGGACGGCCAGGACGACGCTCGCCCCCCGGGCGGCGAGCGTCCGGGCCGTCTCGAAGCCCAGTCCTGTGTTGGCGCCGGTCACGATCGCCACCCGGCCGTGCTGATCGGGGATGTGCTGCTCGGTCCAGTTCTCGGTCATGACCCACTCCTAAAGAACCATCGGTCTGTTACCGAAGGACAATAAGAGACCGGCGGTCTACTGTCAAGGAACCGGCGGTCTTTAAGCTAGGCTGAGGGCGTGACATTCCAGCGGGCGCGAAGCGAGGAGCAGCGGGAGATCCGCCGTCGGGCGATCCTGGACACGGTGGCGGCGATGCTCGAGGAAATGCCCGTCGCCGAGGTGAGCCTCAACGAGATCAGCCGCCGGGTGGGCCTGGCCAAATCAAACGTTCTGCGGTACTTCGAGTCGCGCGAGGCGGTGCTGCTCGAACTCCTGGACTCCTTCCTGGAGAGCTGGATCGCCGAGCTGACGGACGAGCTGGCCGCGGGTGTCGAGGCGGGCGCGTCGCCGGAAACACGGGCACGCCAACTGGCCGAGATCCTCAGCCGGACACTGGCGAACCGCGCGGTGCTGTGCGACCTCTTCGGCGCACAGGGCGGTGTCCTCGAACGCAACGTCTCGGTCGAGGTGGTCAAGCGGCACAAGCGGTCCTCCCTGGCGAAGCTCACGGCCATGTCCGACCTGCTCCGCCGCCACGTGCCCGAACTCGGCGACGAAGCGCCGATGTTCTGTCTGATGGGCCTCGCGTCGGCGGGCGCCCTGTCGACCTACGTCCCGCCGCCGCCCAGCCTTCTCACCGCCTACGCGGACGAGCCCGCCCTCGGCGTCCTCCACATGGAACTGCGTGAAGCCCTGCTGATCTCCTTCACCTCGACGCTGCTGGGTGTACTGCCACGCGCCTGACCCCGCCCTTGCGCGGTGCAGGAGGACGGCCGGGCGTACGACGCGGACGACGGACCCGGTCGCCTGTGGTCGTGGAGGGAGCGCCGGACGCCCCTCCTCCGAGGCGGACATCCCGTGGTCGTGGAACGCCGCCCCGCCGAGTTCACTAAGGTCGGGAGCATGGCTTCCGAGGGCAGAGAATCCGAAGGCAGAGAACCCGAGGGCGGAGCGGGAGACACCGGCGCCGCCCATGGCACCGGAACCCACGCCGATGCCGTGGCCGCCGCTGTGGCGGCCCGGCCCGCCGGGGGCGAGAGTGTGCGGATCGACAGCTGGATCTGGTCCGTGCGTCTGGTGAAGACCCGCTCGATGGGCGCGACCGCCTGCCGGGGCGGGCACGTCCGCGTCAACGGCGAACGCGTCAAGCCCGCGTATGCGGTGCGCGTCGGCGACGAGGTGCGGCTGCGGCAGGCCGCCGGACGCGAGCGGATCGTCGTCGTGAAGCGTCTGATCCGCAAGCGGGTCGGCGCCCCCGTCGCGGCCGAGTGCTACGTCGACAACAGTCCGCCCCCGCCGCCCCGTGAGGCGGTCGCGCCGGTCGCCGTCCGCGACCGCGGCGCCGGCCGCCCCACCAAGCGCGACCGGCGCGAACTGGACCGGCTGCGGGCCGCGGCCGCGGGGGATGCCGAGCCGGGGGCCCACTGAGGTCCACGTCGCCCTCCCCCGAGGCCGACGTACACGGCGGGCAGTACGGCACCCCGCCCCGGCCCAATCGCCACCTCCCCGCCTGCCGGGCCTGCCCGACTGCCCGTCCCGCCTACCGGACCGTCCCACCTGCCGGGCCCGCCCACCTGCCGGGTGGACGACGGGAAGGTGACGGCAGGGCTAGGGCCTCTCGTTCGGATCATTCCGGCGTCGCGGGGTCCGGCACGCGCCTGTGCGGCGTTGTCGTCGGTTGCCGGGGCTCCGCCCTGGCGCCCTCCTCCGCCTCGCAGCCGCACGCACCAAACCCCGCCCGGGTCGGTCGAAGACGCACCGCGCCTCCCAGCCGGCCTGATCCAAACGAAAGACCCTAGACCGGCACCGTCCGTACCCAGACCTGGTCCTGCGTCAGGTAGCGGTCCACGCGCAGTCCGGCCTCGGCGAGCGCCTCCTCGAACCGCTCCTTGGTCAAGGGCCGTGCCAGGAACGTCTGCGTCCATGTCGCGTCCGGGAACTCGTACTCCGCACGCACCTCGTTCACGCCGTCACCGACCGGCTCCGCGGAGCGTATGCGCACGGTGAACCCGCTGGGGTCGACCCGTTCCCGCGGCAGGTCGGTGTGGTAGTCCTCGCCCTCCCGCTGGATCAGCACGCAGCCGTCCGCCGCCACGTGCCGCACGCAGGTGCGCAACAGGCCGCGCCGCACCTCCTCGTCCCCCGCGTGGACGAGGTAGGAGGCGAGCAGCACCACGTCGAACGTCTCGTCGAGCCGCAGGTTCTCGATCGGGACGCGTATCGTGCGGGCCCCGCGGACCCGCTCCAGCATGTCCGCGGACTCGTCCACCGCCGTGACCCGGAAGCCGCGCTGCAGCAGGGGGTGGGTCATCCGCCCCACCCCGCACCCCAGCTCCAGGATCCGCGCTCCCGGCGGCACCGCCGCGGCGATGATGTCCGGCTCCTCCCCCACGGGCAGCCGTGCGTACAGCTCGACCGCGCAGCCGTCCGGGGTGATCGCTCCGGGCCCCGTCCCCTCGTGTCCCGCTCGCATCTGCTGCTTCATGAACGGAGAACGGACGGGCGGCGCGCACCCGTTCCCCTCCGCCCGTCACTCGTGGGAGTGAATGTTCGACGAGGGAACACGACACCGGGGCGCGACAATGGGAAGGGGTGAGGCCGATGCGTACGGGCAGTGAACCGACGACGGCCCGCAGTCCGCTGCGGATGCGATTCTGGCTGAGCGTCTGGGGCGAGGTATGGACGATCGGCGGCACGGTCGCGCTCGTGCTGGCGGGCAGGCCGGGCTGGGCCGCCGTCTGTGCCGGGCTGTGGCTGATCGTGACCGTCGACCTGATCGTGGTCGTGCGGCACATCCGGCAGGGTCCGCACTGGCAGCCGGGCCGCGACATCCCGCCCTACCGGCCACCGGAGGGGCCACGCTGATCCTCAGGGCCGGGGCCCGGCCCGCCCCGGGTCACGCGTCGAAGCGGGCGGCTTCCAGGTAGCGCGGGTTGGGGTCGAGGGCCGCCGCGAGACGGTAGTGCCGCTTGGCCTGCTCGGGTCGCAGTTGCCGCTCGTAGGTCCGGGCAAGCGCGAAGTGGGCGAAGGCATTGTCCGGTTCGCGTTCGAGGACGATGCTGAACTCCAGCTCGGCAGGGCGCAGCTGAGCGGCGGCGAAGAAGGCGCGGGCGCGCAGCAGCCGGGCCGCGGTGTTCTCGGGGTGCGCGCCTATGACGTCGTCGAGGAGTTTGACGGCGCCTCGTGGGTCGCGTGCGGCGAGCAGCTGCTCGGCGGCACGGAAGTCGATCACGTCCGTTTCGGGAGTCCGTCCACGGGAACCGCTTGTTTCGGGCACGACGATGTCCTTCCCTCACTGGGGTGGTTCAACGCCCCGGCGGGGCGGCTGTTCCGTGGCCGGTGCTGCCGTGCGCCGCGCGCGGTGGACGAGGTCGTCCCACAGTTCCCGAACCCGTCGCTCCAGTTGGGGCAAGGGCACGTCGTTGTCGACGACGACGTCCGCCACGGCGCGGCGCTGCTCGCGGGAAGCCTGGGCGGCCATGCGGGCGCGGGCGTCCTCCTCGCTCATGCCGCGCAGCCGGACCAACCGGTCGAGCTGGGTGGCGGGGTCCACGTCGACGACCACCACCACGTCGTACAGGGGTGCGAGGCCGTTCTCGGTGAGGAGCGGCACGTCGTGGACGACGACGGCGTCCTCGGCCGCGGCGGCCTCGAGTGCGCGGGAGCGGGCGCCGACCAGGGGGTGCACGATCGAGTTGAGCACCGCGAGCCGGTCGGGGTCGGCGAAGACGACGGCACCGAGGTGCGGGCGGTCCAGGCTGCCGTCCTCGGCGAGGATCTCCTCGCCGAAGGCCTCGACAACCGCCGCTAGTCCGGGCGTACCCGGGGCCACGACCTCGCGGGCGATGCGGTCCGCATCGATCAGTACCGCGCCGCATGCGACGAGCAGTCGGGACACCTCGCTCTTGCCGGCGCCGATTCCGCCGGTCAGGCCCACGGACAGCATGACCGCGCCTTCACCTCACCCACTCCCGCACCGGCGGGGACCACATGCCGACTCCTGATGGATACCGCGGGCAGAGCCCGTCGGTGCGTCCGCGCCACGGCGGATGCCGACTGACCACGGCCGTCCGCAGGCTATCGGATCATCGGATCACCCCTGTCGGCCCGCTCCGCCGGGAGGGAGCGTCAGCCGTCGCCCTCGCGCTCCGCCAGGAAGCGCTCGAACTCCTGCCCGATCTCGTCCGCGGACGGGATGTCCACCGGTTCGGCCAGCATGTTGCCCCGCGTCTCGGCGCCCGCCGCGGCGTCGTACTGGTGCTCGAGCCCCTGGACCAGGGCGACCAGTTCCTCGTCGCCCTCCTGGATCTGCCGGTCGATCTCCGTCTGGGTGCGGTGGGCGTCGGTGCGCAGGGAGTGCGCGACGCCCGGCAGGACCAGTCCGGTCGCGGCCGTGACGGCCTCCAGGACGGTGAGCGCGGCGTCCGGGTACGGAGAGCGGGCGATGTAGTGCGGGACGTGCGCGGCGACGCCCAGTACGTCGTGTCCGGCCTGTGCCAGGCGGTACTCGACGAGCGCCTCTGCACTGCCGGGTACCTGCGCCTCCTCGAAGGGGCTGCGGTGGCCCGGCACCAGGTCGGTGCGGTTGCCGTGCGGGGTGAGGCCCACCGGGCGGGTGTGCGGGACGCCCATCGGGATGCCGTGGAAGTTCACGGCGAGACGCACGCCGAGCCGCTCCACGATCTCCCCCACGGCCGCGGCGAAACGCTCCCACTCGACGTCCGGCTCGGGGCCGGACAGCAGCAGGAAGGGGGCTCCGGTGGCGTCCTGGACGAGACGCACGTCGATCGTGGGCTCGTCGTAATCGGTCCAGGAGTTGCGCTTGAAGGTCAGCAGCGGCCGACGGGCGCGGTAGTCGACGAGCCGGTCGTGGTCGAAGCGGGCGACGACCTGGTGGGGCAGCGAGTCGAGCAGACGGTCGACGATCTGGTCGCCGGTCTCGCCGGCGTCGATGTAGCCGTCGAAGTGGTAGAGCATGACAAGTCCGGCCGACTCCTGCGCGAGCGCCATGTCGACGACGGCCAGGCCTTTCGGCTCCCATGCGTACAAACTCTGCGGATCAAGCACTGTGACCGCTCCTCCTCGTGTCCAACAGGAGACAACGTGGCACGGGACACCGGCATTCCCGGGCTCCGGAGCCGGGTCCGCGGAGGGAACGGGCGGCCCTCGGGGGCGGCCGACGTACCGGAGGCGGCGAAGAGAGGGTAGGGACGGCAGGGAACGCGGAAGGCCCGCACCCCGAGGGGTGCGGGCCTTCCGTTCGGCTCGGTCGGCCGACCTCAGCGACGGGCGCTCAGGCCGGGGGCCGACGCGTGGCCGGGGTTCAGCTCTGGCCGCCGGCCAGCTTCTCCCGCAGCGCGGCGAGCGCCTCGTCCGAGGCGAGCGCACCGGAGTTGTCGCCACCCTCGGAAGAGTACGAACCGCCGCCGCCACCGCCGCCGGACGCGGCCGGAGCAGCGGTCTCGACGCCCTCGGCAGCGGCCTTCTCGTCCGCCTCGCGGGACTTGATGACCTGCGCCTGGTGCTGCTCGAAGCGCTGCTGCGCCTCGGCGTACTGGGTCTCCCACACCTCGCGCTGGGTCTCGTAGCCCTCGAGCCAGTCGTTGGTCTCGGGGTCGAAGCCCTCGGGGTAGATGTAGTTGCCCTGGTCGTCGTAGGACGCGGCCATGCCGTACAGGGTCGGGTCGAACTCGACGGCCGACGGGTCGGCGCCGAAGGCCTCGTTGGCCTGCTTCAGCGAGAGGCTGATGCGACGGCGCTCGAGGTCGATGTCGATGACCTTGACGAAGATCTCGTCGTTGACCTGGACGACCTGCTCCGGGATCTCCACGTGGCGCTCGGCCAGCTCGGAGATGTGGACCAGACCCTCGATGCCCTCGTCCACACGGACGAACGCGCCGAACGGGACCAGCTTCGTGACCTTGCCGGGCACGACCTGGCCGATCTGGTGCGTGCGGGCGAACTGCTGCCACGGGTCTTCCTGGGTCGCCTTCAGCGACAGGGAGACGCGCTCGCGGTCCATGTCGACGTCCAGGACCTCGACCGTGACCTCCTGGCCGACCTCGACGACCTCGGAGGGGTGGTCGATGTGCTTCCAGGACAGCTCGGAGACGTGCACCAGGCCGTCGACGCCACCCAGGTCCACGAAGGCACCGAAGTTGACGATCGAGGAGACGACGCCGGAGCGGACCTGACCCTTCTGCAGGGTCGTGAGGAACGTCTGGCGGACCTCGGACTGGGTCTGCTCCAGCCAGGCACGGCGGGACAGGACCACGTTGTTGCGGTTCTTGTCCAGCTCGATGATCTTCGCCTCGAGCTCCTTGCCCACGTAGGGCTGGAGGTCGCGGACGCGGCGCATCTCGACGAGGGAGGCCGGCAGGAAGCCACGGAGGCCGATGTCGAGGATGAGACCACCCTTGACGACCTCGATGACGGTACCGGTGACGATGCCGTCCTCTTCCTTGATCTTCTCGATCGTGCCCCAGGCCCGCTCGTACTGGGCGCGCTTCTTCGAGAGGATCAGGCGGCCTTCCTTGTCCTCCTTCTGGAGAACAAGGGCTTCGATCTCGTCACCGACGGCGACGACCTCGTTGGGGTCGACGTCGTGCTTGATCGAGAGCTCGCGGCTCGGGATGACACCTTCGGTCTTGTAACCGATGTCGAGCAGGACCTCGTCCCGGTCGACCTTCACGATGACGCCGTCGACGATGTCGCCGTCGTTGAAGTACTTGATCGTCTCGTCGATCGCGGCGAGGAAGGCTTCCTCGTTACCGATGTCGTTGACCGCAACCTGCGGGGTGGTGGCGGTGGTCTCGGTGCTGCTCGTCATGTGGGAAAGGGCTCCGGTACGGACATTGAAGTCGTAGGTACTGCTTACGCCGGGAGCCCGTTTCGCTCTGCAGAAGCCGGACAGCCAAGGAAGCACCCCGCGACAACGCGAGGCACCTCGAGAACCGAGGGGACATACAACAGATGCGAGCGCGACCTGCTACGTCTGAGGTGCGCAGGCCCGCAGCGCAACTTGTAGCATACGGGGGCAGCCGGGCAGGGTCAATGCGCGAAGGCGCACACCCGGGGCGGATCAGCGCATTCCCGGCACAATTGCCGTCCTGGGAGGCCACGCGGCATCGGCGGCACCTTCACGGGCACCGCCGGGACGGCGGCGCCGAGATGTGACGGAAGAGTACGACGAGGGAGCCGATCATCCAAGAGTCCGAACAGCTCGAACCCGAGGCCACGCGGCGTGTCGCGGGGGTGACGGAGAGCTCCCGCGCCAACCGCGGCTGGTGGGACAGCAACGCCGACGAGTACCAGGTCGAGCACGGCACGTTCCTGGGTGACGACCGCTTCGTCTGGTGCCCGGAGGGTCTCGACGAGATCGAGGCGGAACTGCTCGGCCCGGCGGAGGAGCTGGCCGGCCGTGACGTCCTGGAGATCGGCGCCGGCGCCGCCCAGTGCTCGCGCTGGCTGGCCGCGCAGGGCGCCCGCCCGGTCGCGCTCGACCTCTCCCACCGCCAGCTCCAGCACGCGCTGCGCATCGGCGCGAAGTTCCCCCTGGTGTGCGCCGACGCCGCCGTACTGCCCTTCGCCGACGCCTCCTTCGACCTCGCGTGCTCGGCGTACGGGGCGCTGCCCTTCGTCGCCGACCCGCGACTGGTACTGCGCGAGGTGCGCCGGGTGCTGCGGCCGGGCGGCCGTTTCGTGTTCTCGGTGACCCATCCGGTCCGCTGGGCCTTCCCGGACGAGCCCGGCCCCGAGGGGCTGACCGTGTCCGCCTCCTACTTCGACCGCACGCCCTACGTGGAGCAGGACGAGCAGGGCGACGCGGTCTATGTCGAGCACCACAGGACACTCGGCGACCGCGTCCGGGACGTGGTGACCTCGGGCTTCCGGCTGGTGGACCTGGTCGAGCCCGAGTGGCCGTCCTGGAACACCTCCGAGTGGGGCGGCTGGTCCCCGCTGCGCGGCGGCCTGATCCCCGGTACGGCGATCTTCGTGTGCGAGCGGGACTGAGCGGAGGGGCCGTACCGGCACACGAGGCCCGTACGACACTGGGGGCGTGATCCGTGACGACGCCCTGGAGGCGCTGCCCGTCCGCGCGGCCCTGCCCGCCCTGCACGACGCCCTAGAAGGGCACGGCACCGCCGTGCTCGTGGCGCCGCCCGGCACCGGCAAGACCACCCTGGTGCCGCTGGTGCTGGCGGGACTGGTGGGCGGTGGGCCCGCGCGCCGGGTGCTGGTGGCCGAGCCGCGGCGGATCGCGGCGCGGGCGGCGGCACGGCGGATGGCGTGGCTGCTCGGCCAGGACGTCGGCGACGACATCGGGTTCACCGTGCGCGGGGAGCGCGTGGTCGGCCGCCACGCGCGCGTGGAGGTCGTCACCACCGGTGTCCTGCTGCAGCGGCTCCAGCGCGACCAGGAGCTGCCCGGGGTCGACGTCGTCGTCCTGGACGAGTGCCACGAGCGGCACCTGGACGCCGACACGGCCGCCGCCTTCCTCCTGGACGTGCGCGGGACGCTGCGCCCGGAGCTGCGGCTGGTCGCGGCGTCGGCGACGACCGACGCGCAGGGGTGGGCGCGACTGCTGGGCGGGGCCCCGGTGGTCGAGGCCGCGGGGGTGTCCCATCCGGTGGAGGTGGTCTGGGCGCCGCCGGCCCGGCCCGTGCGTCCGCCGCACGGGATGCGGGTGGACCCGGCGCTGCTGTCCCACACGGCGTCGGTGGTGCGGCGGGCGCTGGCCGAGCGGCCGGGCGACGTCCTGTGCTTCCTGCCCGGTACCGGGGAGATCGCCCGGGTGGCGGGGCTGCTGGGGGACCTGGGGCCGGTGGACGTGCTGCAGGTGCACGGGCGGGCGCCCGCGGCCGTGCAGGACGCGGTGCTGTCCCCGGGCCGGCGGCGCCGGGTGGTCCTCGCGACGTCGGTGGCCGAGTCGTCGCTGACGGTGCCCGGGGTGCGGGTGGTCGTGGACGCGGGGCTGGCGCGGGAGCCGCGCGTCGACCACGCGCGCGGGCTGAGCGGTCTGACGACCGTACGGTCCTCCCGCGCGGCCGGACGGCAGCGGGCCGGCCGGGCGGGGCGGGAGGCGCCCGGGGCGGTGTACCGGTGCTGGGCGGAGGCCGAGGACGTCCGGCTGCCGTCCTTCCCGGCGCCGGAGATCAAGGTGGCCGACCTGACCGCGTTCGCGCTCCAGGCCGCCTGCTGGGGCGACCCCGACGCCTCGGGGCTGGCGCTGCTGGACCCGCCGCCGGGCGGGGCCATGGCGGCGGCCCGCCAGGTGCTGACCGCCGTCGGGGCGGTGGACCCCCGGGGGCGGGCCACCGGCCGGGGGGCGCGGCTGGTGCGGTGGGGACTGCATCCCCGGCTGGGGCGCGCCCTGTTGGACACCTCGGGCGCGGCGGCCGAGGTCGTGGCACTGCTCTCCGAGGAGGTGCCGCGGGCGTACGGCGACGACCTGGCCGGCGCGCTGCGCACCGCCCGGCGCGGGGGCGACGCGTACGCGGCCCGGTGGCGGAGCGAGGTGCGGCGGCTGCGCGCGGCCGCGACGGAACGCGGCGGGCGGAACAGAGCCGCCAGAGCCCCGGGGGGCACGGAACCCCCGGGGAGCGAGGGGCGGAACGGGACCGCCGAAGCCCCGGGGGCCGGTGAGCGGAGCCGGGTCGCCGAGGCCGCCGGGGCGGGGGACGACGGCATGGTGGGACGAGCCGTCGCGCTCGCCTTTCCCGAGCGGGTGGCCCGGCTCGACGGCGGGTCGTACCTCATGGCGTCGGGGACGCGGGCCGAGCTGGGTGAGGGGTCGGCGCTGCGGGGGGCGCCGTGGATCGTGGTGGCCGTCGCCGACCGGCCGACGGGCGGCGGGCACGCGCGCGTGCGGCTCGCCGCCGCCGTCCACGAGGACGTGGCCCGGGAGGCGGCCGCTGCGCTGCGGACGGAAGAGGAGGAGGTCCGCTGGGCCGACGGGGACGTCGTGGCACAGCGGGTGGAGCGGCTGGGGGCGATCGGGCTGACGGCGCGTCCGCTGCCGGACCCCGCGCCCGGACCCGTCCGCGAGGCGCTCCTGGCGGGGCTGCGGCGGGAGGGGCTGGGGCTGCTGCGGTGGTCGCCGGAGGCGGTGGCGCTGCGGCAGCGGCTGGCGTTCCTGCGGCTGCGGCGCGGCGAGCCCTGGCCGGACGTGTCCGACGAGGCGCTGCACGCCCGCGTGACGCAGTGGCTGGAGCCCGAGCTGGGCCGCGCCCGGCGGCGGGCGGACCTGGCGCGGATCGACGCCGGGCAGGCACTGGCCCGGCTGCTGCCGTGGGCCTCGGGCGAGGCGGCCCGGCTGGACGAGCTGGCCCCGGAGCGGATCACCGTGCCCAGCGGGTCCAGGATCCGTGTCGACTACGGCGATCCGGAGCGCCCGGTGCTCGCCGTGAAGGTGCAGGAGATGTTCGGGCTGCACAGCTCGCCGGTGGTCGCCGGGGTGCCGGTGCTCGTGCACCTGCTCTCCCCCGCCGGGCGGCCGGCCGCCGTCACCGCCGACCTCGCCTCGTTCTGGCGGGACGGCTACCGGGCCGTGCGGGCGGAGCTGCGCGGCCGCTACCCGAAGCATCCGTGGCCCGAGGACCCGGCGACCGCGGAGCCGACCCGGCACACCAAGGCGCGACCGCGCCGTTGAGGCACCGGCCGGCCTCGCGTCTCCACCGGCCGGCCGGTGGAGACGCGGGGTCTACGACGCCGCCGCGGCGACCTTCAGTTCGAGCGTGACGGTCGCGCCGCCCGCCGTGGTGACGCGGAGCAGGAACGTGCCCGTGGTGTCGTCGGCGTAGAGCTTCGGCAGCTTCAGCACGCCGTCGGCGTCGGTGGTCAGCCCCGCGAGGGTGCGGACGGGCTTCTTGTCGGCGTCGTCGGCCGTGCTGTCGGGGTCCTTGAAGTAGGGGCCCTTGTCGTTCTCGGTCGCGTCGTCCGCCGACCTGATGAGCGTGGCGGTGGCGGCGACCTTGCCGGGAGCGGCGCCCTTGTAGGTGGCGGCGAGCTGGATCTGCTCGGCGAACTCGCCGCCGGGGGTGCAGGTCAGGGGGGTGTCGCCGACACGGGCGAGGGCGTCGGCCGTCCGCTCGGTGACGGTCGCGGTGTGGTCGAGGGCGGCCACGGTGCGGCCCACGACCAGGGCCCGGACGGTGAAGTCACCGGTCTTCTCGCCGGCCACGAGGGCGGGCGCGGTGGCGGTGCCGGTGCCGCCCGTGACGACGGTGGCGGTCTTCTCGCCGCCGGTGAAGGTGGCGTCCGTGTCGCCGACGACGACGAAGCGGACCCGGACCTTGGCGACGGCCGTGCCCGCCTTGGTCTCCGGGCGGACCGCGATCTTCTTGTCGAACGTGCCGCCCGCCCTGGCGGTCAACGTGCCGGTGCCGGCGTCGTCGAGGTGGTCGACCGTGTCGGTCGGCGTGGGGGGCGGGCCGGCCGGGGGTGTGCTCGGCTTCGACGGCTCGGTGGACGGCTTGCCGCCCGAGTCGGAGCCGGAGTGCGAGCCGGAACCCGAGCCGGAGTGGCCGGGCTTGGTGGTGTGGTGCGCCGACGGCTTCGTGGAGGTCACCGGCGGAAGCGGGGTGGAGCCGGTGCCGCTGCCCGGGCCGCCGCTCCCGTCGCTTCGGTGGCGGGGCAGGGTGCCCGTGCCGTCCGGCACCGAGTGGGTGCCCTTGCGGTAGAACTCCAGCCAGGACAGGACGGTGTTGAGGTAGTCCTGCGAGTGGTTGTAGCTGAGGATCGCGGCGTCGAGGTTCGCCTGGACGGACAGGTCACGGTCGGCGCGGCACAGGTAGTGGCCGGCGGCGAGGGCGGCGTCGTAGACGTTGTTGGGGTCCTTGACGCCGTCGTCGTTGCCGTCGCGGCCGGCCCAGGCCCAGGTCGACGGGATGAACTGCATGGGGCCGACGGCACGGTCGTAGGTGCTGTCGCCGTCGTAGGCGCCGTGGTCGGTGTCGGAGATGTGGGCGAAGCCGCTGCCGTTGAGGACGGGGCCGAGGATCTTGGAGTAGGTCGTGCCCTGGGCGTCGACGCGGCCGCCGCGGGCCTGACCGGACTCCACGTGGCCGATGGCGGCGAGGAGTTGCCAGGGCAGGTTGCAGCCGGGCTTGGACTCGCGGAGTTCGGCCTCGGCCTTCTTGTAGGCGTCGAGGACCGTGGCGGGGATGCCGGAGTCGTCACCGGCACCGCTCGAACCGGACGCCTTGTCGTCGCCGGGGGACGGGGTGGGGCTGTCGAGCGGGGGCAGGTCGGTGTAGTAGTGGCCGTCGCCGGTCGCCGTGCCGTCGCCGTTCACGTCGGGGGCGTCCTGGGCGGCGCCGGTCGTCCGTCTGCCGTGGTCGTCGGCGGTCACTCCGGGGGCCTGGGACGCGGACAGAGCCGCGACTGCTGCCGCCGCGAGCGCGGTGGTTGCCGCTCCCTTGCGGAGCCTCCTGCCGAAATGCGCCGCCATAGAGTGCGCCCCTCCCGTGGACGACCGTCCGTCTGCTCCGTACCGGTGCTCGACCGTGCCCGCGGGCACCGTGCCGCAGGCGACCCTACGGCAACCCGCCGCCGGGTGGCACCCGTTGAAGCGGGGTCTTCACCGGTTGGCCATGAGCGCGACGCGAGTCGCGTGCGCGCCACCCTTACTTGACGGTCGTGATCGCCGGACGGTTGTGGTGCGAGCGCGGAATTCTCGCCCGCCGGGCGGACCGGTCCGTGCAACGGCCCGGCTCCGCGCCCCCTGCTGGGGCGCGGAGCCGGGTGCGCTGTCGGTACCGGTCAGTGGGCCGCCGATTCCCAGTCCTGGCCCACGCCCACCGAGACGTCCAGAGGGGCCTTGAGATGGACCGCCGTGGTCATCTCCTGGCGGACCAGGGCCTCCACCCGCTCACGTTCGCCGGGGGCGACCTCCAGGACGATTTCGTCGTGGACCTGGAGCAGCATGCGGGAGGCCAGGTCCGCCGCCCGCAGTGCCTCGTCGACCTTGAGCATGGCGATCTTGACGATGTCCGCCGCCGTGCCCTGGATGGGGGCGTTCAGTGCCATGCGCTCGGCGGCCTCGCGGCGCTGGCGGTTGTCGCTGTTGAGGTCGGGCAGGTAGCGGCGGCGGCCGAAGAGCGTCGCCGTGTAGCCCGTCGCCCGGGCCTCGTCCACCACGCGGCGCAGATAGTCCCGTACGCCGCCGAAGCGCTCGAAGTACGCCTCCATCAGGGTGCGGGCCTCGGCGGCCTCGATGTTGAGCTGCTGGGAGAGGCCGAAGGCCGACAGACCGTACGCCAGGCCGTAGGACATCGCCTTGATCTTGCGGCGCATCTCCGCGTCCACCGCGGAGCGTTCCACGCCGAACACCTGGGAGGCGGCGGTGGTGTGCAGGTCCTCGCCGGAGGTGAACGCCTCGATGAGACCGGCGTCCTCGGACAGGTGGGCCATCACGCGCAGTTCGATCTGACTGTAGTCGGCCGTCATCAGCGACTCGTAACCCTCCCCGACGACGAAACCGCGGCGGATGGCGCGCCCCTCGTCCGTACGGACCGGGATGTTCTGCAGGTTGGGGTCGGTGGAGGACAGCCGGCCGGTGGCGGCGACGGTCTGGTTGTACGTGGTGTGGATGCGGCCGTCCGCGGCGATCATCTTGATCAGGCCCTCGACGGTGACGCGGAGTTTGGCCTGCTCACGGTGACGAAGCATGATCACCGGGAGTTCGTTCTCCGTCTGGGCGGCCAGCCAGGCCAGCGCGTCGGCGTCCGTGGTGTAGCCGGTCTTGGTCTTCTTCGTCCTCGGCAGGCCCAGTTCGCCGAAGAGGACCTCCTGGAGCTGCTTGGGCGAGCCGAGGTTGAACTCGTGTCCCGCCGCCGCGTGGGCCTCCTTCACGGCCTGCTGGACGGCGCCCGCGAACATCTGCTCCATGGACTCCAGATGGGCCCGGTCGGCGGCGATGCCGTGCCGCTCCAGACGGGCCAGCAGCGTGGAGGTCGGCAGTTCCATGTCGCGCAGCAGGTCGGCCGCGCCGACCTCCTCCAGCCGGCCGGTGAACACCTCGCCGAGGTCGAGGATCGCGCGGGCCTGCACCATCAGCGCGTCCGCCTCGGCCTCCTCGTCGGCGCCGAAGGCGAGCTGGCCGTCGGCGGCGGCCGGAGGCGCGAGCTCCCGGCCGAGGTACTCCAGGGTGAGCGCGTCCAGGTCGAAGGAGCGGCGGCCCGGCTTGACCAGGTAGGCGGCCAGGGCGGTGTCCATCGTGACGCCCTCGATCGTCCAACCGTGCTCGGCGAAGACACGCATCGCGCTCTTGGCGTTGTGCAGCACCTTGGGAAGAGCCGGATCGGCGAGCCAGGCCGCGAACGCCCGCTCGTCCTCCTCGTCGATCTCCGTCGGGTCGAACCAGGCGGCGGCACCGGCGGCCGTGGCCAGCGCGACCTCGGCGACCGAACCGGTGCCCAGCGCCCAGGTGTCGACGGTGGCAAGGCCCAGCGGGACCGTGCCGTGCTCGGCGAGCCAGGGCTGCAGCCCGCCCGCGCCGAGCACCGCGCCGTCCACCGCGACACCGGCCGCGACCGGGGTCACCTCGGCCTGCTCGGCGCCGGGATCGACGGCGAACAGCCGCTCCCGCAGGGACGGATTGCGGATCTCCAGGGTGTCCAGGAGCATCGTGACCGCCTTGCGGTCGTAGGCGACGCGCTCCAGGTCGGCGACGCTCTTGTCCAGCTCGACCTGCCGCTCCAGCTCGGTGAGCCGGCGGTTGAGCTTGACCGACTCCAGGTGGTCGCGCAGATTCTGCCCGGCCTTGCCCTTGACCTCCTCGACGCGCTCGACCAGTTCGGCGAACGAGCCGAACTGGTTGATCCACTTCGCGGCCGTCTTCTCGCCGACGCCCGGGATGCCGGGCAGATTGTCCGACGGGTCGCCGCGCAGCGCCGCGAAGTCGGGGTACTGGGCGGGCGTCAGCCCGTACTTCTCGACGACCTTCTCCGGGGTGAACCGGGTCAGCTCCGAGACGCCCTTGGTGGGGTACAGCACCGTGACGTGATCGCTGACCAGCTGGAAGGAGTCGCGGTCACCGGTGACGATCAGCACGTCGAAGCCCGCGGCCTCGGCCTGGGTGGCGAGGGTGGCGATGATGTCGTCCGCCTCGAACCCCTCGACGGCGAAACGGTCCGCGTGCATCGCGTCCAGCAGCTCGCCGATGAGCTGGACCTGGCCCTTGAACTCGTCGGGCGTCTTGGAGCGGTTCGCCTTGTACTCGGTGAACTCCTCCGAGCGCCAGGTCTTGCGGGAGACGTCGAACGCCACCGCGAAGTGCGTGGGCGCCTCGTCACGCAGCGTGTTCGCCAGCATCGACGCGAAACCGTAGATCGCGTTCGTCGGCTGACCCGCCGCGGTGGTGAAGTTCTCCGCGGGCAGCGCGAAGAACGCGCGGTAGGCCAGCGAGTGCCCGTCCATGAGCATCAGCCGTGGACGGTCGCCGCCGGGGGTCGTGTCGGTCTTCTTCGCTGCTGTCTCTGCCACGCCCCCGATCCTGCCACGCCCCACTGACAGCCGGGCCCCACCGGCTCCCCGACGCGACGTCCGCCACCGGCCGGTACGACGTCCGCCACCGGCCGACGCGACGTCCGCCACCGGAGCACCGGCACCCCGCACCCACCCATGCCCCGGCGCCCCCTCCCGGCCCCGTCCTCACCCCCGGCACCGCTTCCGTCCCGCCCCTCCCCGCCCGGCGCACACTGACCCCGTCGGCCGGGGGACCGGTTGCCGGTGCCGCGTGCGAGGATCGCAGAGGCAGTTCACACCCGCGGGGCCCAAGGGAGAGCGAGCGATGGCAACGAAGCCGCCGAAGGCAGATCCGGTGCAGGACGCCCCCGAGGTCGCCGGGCCGCAGCACGCGGCGGCCGGCCTCCCGGCCGTCCGGCACAGCCTCGTCATGGCAAGGCAGCAGATGGGTGTGCGGCGCACGGCGCTGACCCTGCTGCGCGTCAACCAGAAGGACGGCTTCGACTGCCCCGGCTGTGCCTGGCCCGAGGGCGAGCACCGGCACACCGCCGAGTTCTGCGAGAACGGCGCCAAGGCGGTCGCCGAGGAGGCCACCCTGCGCCGGGTCACCCCGGAGTTCTTCCGCGAGCACCCGGTCGCCGACCTCGCCGGGCGCAGCGGCTACTGGCTGGGCCAGCAGGGCCGGCTCACCCACCCCATGTACCTGCCCGAGGGCGCCGACCACTACGAACCGATCGGCTGGGACCGCGCCTTCGACATCGTCGCCGAGGAACTGACCGCGCTCGGCTCCCCCGACGAAGCGGTCTTCTACACCTCGGGCCGCACCAGCAACGAGGCCGCGTTCCTCTATCAGCTCTTCGCCCGCGAACTGGGCACCAACAACCTGCCCGACTGCTCCAACATGTGCCACGAGTCCTCCGGCTCGGCCCTGTCGGAGACGATCGGCGTCGGCAAGGGCAGCGTCCTGCTCGAGGACCTGTACAAGGCGGACCTGATCATCGTGGCCGGGCAGAACCCGGGCACCAACCACCCGCGGATGCTGTCCGCGCTGGAGAAGGCCAAGGCCGGCGGCGCGCGCATCATCAGCGTCAACCCGCTGCCCGAGGCGGGCCTGGAGCGGTTCAAGAACCCGCAGACGCCGCAGGGCATGGTCAAGGGCGCCGCGCTCACCGACCTGTTCCTGCAGATCCGCCTCGGCGGAGACCAGGCCCTGTTCCGCCTCCTGAACAAGCTGATCCTCCAGACGGAGGGTGCGGTCGACGAGGAGTTCGTCGCCGCGCACACGCACGGCTTCGCGGAGTTCGCCGAGGCGGCCCGCGCCGCCGACTGGGCCCAGACCCTCACCGCGACCGGCCTCACCCGCGAGGACATCGAGCAAGCCCTGCGGATGGTGCTCGACTCCGAGCGCGTCATCGTGTGCTGGGCGATGGGCCTGACCCAGCACAAGCACTCCGTGCCCACGATCCGCGAGATCGTCAACTTCCTGCTGCTGCGCGGCAACATCGGCCGCCCCGGCGCGGGCGTGTGCCCGGTGCGCGGCCACTCCAACGTGCAGGGCGACCGCACCATGGGCATCTTCGAGCGGCCCGCCCCCGCCTTCCTGGACGCTCTGGAGAAGGAATTCGGCTTCGCCCCGCCCCGCGCGCACGGTTACGACGTCGTGCGGGCCATCCGCGCCCTGCGCGACGGTGAGGCGAAGGTCTTCTTCGCCATGGGCGGCAACTTCGTCTCCGCCTCCCCCGACACCGAGGTCACCGAGGCCGCCATGCGCCGCGCCCGGCTCACGGTCCATGTGTCGACCAAGCTCAACCGCTCCCACGCGGTCACCGGCGCCCGCGCGCTGATCCTGCCCACCCTCGGCCGCACCGAGCGGGACGTCCAGGGCGGCGGCGAGCAGTTCGTGACCGTGGAGGACTCCATGGGCATGGTGCACGCCTCCCGGGGCCGGCTGAAGCCCGCCGGTGCGCGGCTGCTGTCCGAACCGGCCATCGTGTGCCGGCTGGCCCGGCGGGTGCTCGGCGCGGACAGCCGGGTGCCGTGGGAGGAGTTCGAGCGGGACTACGCCACGATCCGTGACCGCATCTCCCGGGTCGTCCCCGGCTTCGAGGACTTCAACGCGCGCGTGGCCCGCCCCGGCGGCTTCGCCCTCCCGCACGCCCCGCGCGACGAGCGGCGCTTCCCCACCGCCACCGGCAAGGCCAACTTCACCGCCGCGCCGGTGGAGTACCCGGAGCTGCCGGAGGGCCGGCTGCTCCTGCAGACGCTGCGCTCGCACGACCAGTACAACACCACGATCTACGGCCTGGACGACCGCTACCGGGGCATTCGGGGCGGCCGCCGGGTGGTACTGGTCAACGCCGAGGACGCGCGCGCCCTGGGCGTCGCCGACGGCACCTACGTCGACCTGGTGAGCGAGTGGCGGGACGGCGTGGAGCGGCGCGCGCCCGGCTTCCGCGTCGTGCACTACCCGACCGCCCGGGGCTGCGCGGCGGCGTACTACCCGGAGACCAATGTGCTGGTCCCGCTGGACGCCACGGCCGACACCAGCAACACCCCCGCCAGCAAGTCCGTCGTGGTCCGCCTGGAACAATCGACGACCGACTGAGCGTTCGCTCAGCGAAGCCGGCGGCAGGACGCCGGCGGCCGGTCACGGACGGGGACCGGCCACGACGAACGAACGGAGCCGGCCCCCATGGGTGAACAGCGGAACGTGACCTTCCCGCAGACAACTGTCGACGAGTACGCCGCGCTCGGAGTGGACCTGGAGGCGCTGTTCTCCGCCGGCCACCTGGGCACACGGATGGGCGTCAAGATCGTCGAAGCCTCGGCGGACCGGGTAGTCGGCACCATGCCGGTCGAGGGCAACACCCAGCCCTACGGACTGCTGCACGGCGGCGCCTCCGCCGTCCTCGCCGAGACGCTCGGGTCGGTCGGGGCCATGCTCCACGGCGGCAGCAAGAAGCTCGCGGTCGGCGTCGACCTCAACTGCACCCACCACCGCGGCGCACGATCCGGCCTGGTCACCGGCGTGGCGACCCCCCTGCACCGGGGCCGCTCCACCGCGACGTACGACATCGCCATCAGCGACGAGGAGGGCCGACGGGTCTGCAGCGCACGACTGACCTGCATGCTGCGGGACCTCGACCCCGGCACCCCGGCGGACGTCCCCGCCACGGCCTGAAACGCACCCCCCGTGCCGGAGCGCCGCACCACGCGCTCCGGCACAGCCGTGCCCGCGGGGTCCGCCACGGGCCCCGCATCCGCGTATGGGACGACATACACGAAGTGATGAAAATGCCGGAACCCCTTTCCCCGGCGTAACGCTGTGTAATACGCGGGCAATAAATCACCGGACTTTTCCCGGCGAGCCGCCCGCACCCCGCCCCGTACCGGAATCCCCACGAGTCATCCTGACAAGGTTTCCCGTCACTACCAAAAACGCCGAGACTCCTGAACGAATCCGTCCCGGTACTGCGGATTCTCACCATGCGGACAGGACGAATGGGTCAGAAATCCACCGTTCCACCCAGTCGGTACCGCTCTGCATTACCTCGTGTCATAACAAGAGCGTCACAGCCTTGGCCAAGCTCTCCTCTGCCTTCCACACCCGCGCTTAGAGTCACGGCCAGTCACCGCGCAGCCGAAAAGCCAAACCGGCCGCCGTACGACTCGGCTGCTTCCACGGGGAAACAGCTGCGCCAGTGAAAGGACTTACGACCGTGCGCCCACGTTCGCTCACCGCCATCACCGCCGCCCTGGCGGCGGGAGCACTCACCCTCACCGCCTGCGGCTCTCGGGACGACAGCGGCGGCAGCGACGACAAGGGCGGCACGACCGTCGTCATCGGCGTCGACGCCCCGCTGACCGGCCAGAACTCCGCCACCGGCCTCGGCATCCAGTACGGCGTCCAGATCGCCGTCGACGACGCCAACAAGAACAAGACCGTCCCCGGCGTCACCTTCAAGGTGAAGGCCCTCGACGACAAGGCCGTCCCCGCCACCGGCCAGCAGAACGCCACCGCACTCGTCGCCGCCGACGACGTCCTCGGCGTCGTCGGCCCCCTCAACTCCGGCGTCGCCACCCAGATGCAGCAGGTGTTCGCCACCGCCAACCTGGTGGAGATCTCCCCCTCCAACACCGCGCCCGAGCTGACCCAGGGCAAGAACTGGCAGACCAAGAAGTCGCGCCCCTACAAGACGTACTTCCGCACCGCCACCACCGACGCCCTCCAGGGCGGGTTCGCCGCGCAGTACGCCCACGACACGCTCAAGAAGAAGAAGGTCTACGTCGTCGACGACAAGCAGACCTACGGCGCCGGCCTCTCCAAACTCTTCACCGCCGGCTTCACCAAGCTGGGCGGCAAGATCGCCGGCACCGACCACGTCAACACCGGCGACAAGGACTTCTCGACCCTCGTCACCAAGGTCAAGAACTCCAAGGCCGACATGCTCTACTACGGCGGCCAGTACGACGAGTCGCAGATCCTCACCAAGCAGCTCAAGGACGCCGGCGCGAACATCCCGCTCTTCGGCGGCGACGGCATGTTCTCCGACACCTACATCAAGACCGCCGGCAAGACCTCCGAGGGCGACCTCGTCACCTCCGTCGGCGTCCCGGTCGACACCCTGCCCGCCGCCAAGGAATTCATCGACGCCTACAAGGCCAAGAAGTACCCCGGCGACTACGGCACCTACGGCGGCTACTCCTACGACGCCGCCACCGCCATCATCAAGGCCGTCGGCGAGGTCGTGAAGGACGGCAAGGTCCCCGACGACGCCCGCCAGCAGATCGTCGACCAGGTCCAGAAGGTCAAGTTCGACGGCATCGCCGGCCCCGTCGCCTTCGACGAGTACGGCGACACCACCAACAAGCAGCTCACCGTGTACCAGGTCACCGACGGCAAGTGGAAGGCCGTCAAGAGCGGCACCTACGACGCCGGCTGACCCCACCGCACCACCCGGGCCGCGCGGGAGACCACACCTCACCGCGCGGCCCCCTTCCCATACCCCGGTCCGGCCGTCCCACCGGACCGGCCCACCCCTCACTTCACACACGGAGGCCGCGCGGTGAACACACTGCCGCAGCAGCTGGCCAACGGGCTGTTCCTCGGCTCGATGTACGGGCTGATAGCCATCGGTTACACGATGGTGTACGGCATCGTCCAGCTCATCAACTTCGCCCACGGCGAGATCTTCATGACCGGAGGCTTCGGAGCCCTCTCCGTCTACCTCTGGCTCCCCGGCAACACCAGCATGTGGCTCGCACTGCCCCTCATGCTGGCCGGCGGAGCGGTCGTCGCCGTCCTCGTCGCCGTCGGAGCGGAACGCTTCGCCTACCGCCCACTGCGCGGCGCACCACGCCTGGCCCCCCTCATCACCGCCATCGGCCTCTCCCTCGCGCTGCAGCAGGCCGTCTTCAACTGGTACCCCGGCGCCAAGACCGACCGCGTCTTCCCGCAGCTCCCCTTCGGGCCCTACCACCTCGGCTCGGTACGCATCCAGAGCGGCGACATCTTCCTCGTCGTCGCCGCCGTGCTCTGCATGACCGCCCTCGCCTTCTTCGTCCGCCTCTCCCGCACCGGCCGCGCCATGCAGGCCACCGCCCAGGACCCGGACACCGCCCAGCTCATGGGCATCGACACCAACCGCATCATCGTCATCGCCTTCGCCATCGGCGGCCTCTTCGCCGCCGTCGCCGGCGTCGCCTACGGCCTCAAATACGGCTCCGTCAAATACGACATGGGCTTCCAGGCCGGCCTCAAGGCCTTCACCGCCGCCGTCCTCGGCGGCATCGGCAACATCTACGGCGCCATGCTCGGCGGCCTCGTCCTCGGCGTCGCCGAAGCCATGGCCACCGCCTACATCGCCGACATCCCCGGCATGGAACAACTCGGCGGCCAGGGCTGGGCCTCCGTCTGGGCCTTCGTCCTCCTCATCCTCGTCCTCCTGCTGAGGCCACAAGGCCTCCTCGGCGAACGCGTCGCGGACAGGGCGTGATCCCATGACCCACACCACGACCCCCGACCCCACGACACCGGAACCCACCGTGTCACCCACCCCACCCGCACCCCGCGGACTCATCCCCCTGTCCCCCGGCGCCGGCCTCGCCCTCGTCCTCCTCGGCGGCGCCGGAACCATCGCCTCCGCCTTCATGTCCTGGACCTGGACCAGTGAATTCCCCGGCGACCTGACGGTCTACGGCTACCCCGCCGGCCTTCAGATCCTCGCCATCGTCGCCGGCGTACTCACCCTCTTCTTCGGCGCCACCCGCCTCGGCCTGCTCAAACTCCCCGGCGCCGAAAGGATCGCCGCACCCTCCGCCCTCTTCGCCGCCGCCCTGTCCGCGTTCACCGTCTGCTGGTTCGCGGCCATCGCCATCGCGGTCGACCTCGGCGGCCTCGCCAACCTCGACCCCGGCGCCTACGTCGCCGCCGTCGCCAGCGCCCTCGCCCTCGCCGGCGCGCTCACCGTCCCGGCCGGCCCCGACGGCATCCGCGCCTACCTGAGCGCCGCCGACCTCGGCCGCATCACCGTCCCGGCCAACCCCTGGGTGCGCCGGCTCGTGATCACCCTCGGCACCGCCGCCGCCCTGATCGCCTTCACCTACGGCATCGGCATCGACAGCGACGACAGCGAGACCTTCGTCGGCTTCGTCCTGCTCCTCGCCTTCGCCCTCCTGGCGTTCAACCGCTCGGGGCTGCTCGCCCGCTACACCGCGATCAGCACCCACCACAAGGGCTTCGCCGTCGCTCTGGCCTTCCTCGCCGCGGTGATCTTCCCCTTCACCCAGAGCGACGACCACAATGCCAACCTCGGCGTCAACATCCTCACCTTCGGCACCGTCGCCCTCGGCCTCAACATCGTCGTCGGCCTCACCGGCCTCCTGGACCTCGGTTACGTCGCCTTCCTCGGCGTCGGCTCCTACACCGCCGCCCTGGTCTCCGGCAGCGAGTACAGCCGGTTCTCCGGCACCCAGTTCCCCTTCTGGGCCGCCGCCCTGACCGGCATGGCCGTCACACTCGTCTTCGGCGTCCTCATCGGCGCCCCCACACTCCGACTGCGCGGCGACTACCTCGCCATCGTCACCCTCGGCTTCGGAGAGATCTTCCGCATCGCCGTCAACAACCTGGACGGCAGCTCCGGACCCAACATCACCAACGGCCCCAACGGCATCAGCCGCATCCCCGACCTCGAAATCTTCGGGTTCAACCTCGGCGACAGCCATGACGTCGCCGGCTTCACCCTCGGCCGGTTCTCCAACTACTTCTTCCTCATGCTGTTCGTCACGGCCATCGTCGTCCTGGTCTTCACCCGGGCCGCCGACAGCCGCATCGGCCGCTCCTGGATCGCCATCCGCGAGGACGAGACCGCCGCCACCGCCATGGGCATCAACGGCTTCCGCGTCAAACTCGTCGCCTTCGCCCTCGGCGCCTCCCTCGCCGGCCTCGCCGGCACCGTCGGCGCACACGTCTCCTACAGCGTCAACCCGGCGCCCTACCAGTTCGCCGGAGCAGCCCCGCCCAACAGCGCCTTCCTCCTCGCCGCCGTCGTCCTCGGCGGCATGGGCACCGTCAACGGTCCCCTCCTCGGCGCCGCACTGCTCTACCTCATCCCCGAAAAACTCGGCTTCCTCCAGAACTACGAACTCTTCGCATTCGGCATCGCACTCGTCCTCCTCATGCGATTCCGTCCCGAAGGCGTCATCGCCAACCGGCGCCGCCAGCTCGAATTCCACGAGATCGACCAGCTCGACGTCCCCGAGCGCGGCCTTCCCGACTCCACCCTCGGCGTCACCAAGGCAGGGGCGTGACCACCATGACCACACCCGCACTCCAGGCCCGCGACGTCACCATGCGCTTCGGCGGCCTCACCGCCGTACGCTCCGTCGACCTCACCGTCAACACCGGCGAGATCGTCGGCCTCATCGGACCCAACGGCGCCGGGAAAACCACCTTCTTCAACTGCCTCACCGGGCTCTACGTGCCCACCGAAGGCACCGTCAGCTACAACAACAAGATCCTCCCGCCCAAACCCCACCTCGTCACCAAAGCCGGCATCGCCCGCACCTTCCAGAACATCCGGCTCTTCGCCAACATGACCGTCCTGGAAAACGTCCTCGTCGGCCGCCACACCCGCACCAAGGAAGGACTCTGGTCCGCCCTCCTGCGCGGCCCCGGCTTCCGCAAGGCCGAAAAAGCCAGCGAGGAACGAGCCCTCGAACTGCTCGAATTCATCGGGCTCGACCACAAACGCGACCACCTCGCCCGCAACCTCCCCTACGGCGAACAGCGCAAGCTCGAGATCGCCCGCGCCCTCGCCAGCGAACCCGGCCTGCTCCTCCTCGACGAGCCCACCGCCGGCATGAACCCGCAGGAGACCCGCGCGACCGAGGAACTCGTCTTCGCCATCCGCGACAAGGGCATCGCCGTCCTCGTCATCGAGCACGACATGCGCTTCATCTTCAACCTGTGCGACCGCGTCGCCGTCCTCGTACAAGGCGAAAAACTCGTCGAGGGCACCTCCGACGTCGTCCAGGCCGACGAACGCGTCATCGCCGCCTACCTCGGCGAACCCTTCGAGGGCGCACCCGGCGACGCCGAAGCCGCCGAGGTCGAAACGGCCGAGACCGACGCCGCGGCGAACACCTCCGGAACCGACACCGCCAAGGCCGACGCAGCGCAACGCTCCGCCGGGACCGACGGCGCGAAGGCCGACGCGGCGGAGAGCACCGACGGCGCCCAGGGCGCCGGCACCACCAAGGGAGAAGCCCAGTGACCGCACTCCTGGAGGTCGAGGACCTCAAGGTCGCCTACGGCAAGATCGAAGCCGTCAAGGGCATCTCGTTCAGCGTCGAGAGCGGCCAGGTCGTCACCCTCATCGGCACCAACGGCGCCGGCAAGACCACCACCCTGCGCACCCTCTCCGGACTCCTCAAGCCCAGCTCCGGACGGATCCTGTTCGACGGCAAGCCGCTCACCGGCGTCCCCGCGCACAAGATCGTCTCCCTGGGACTCGCCCACTCCCCCGAGGGCCGGCACATCTTCCCGCGCCTCACCATCACGGAGAACCTCCAGCTCGGCGCCTTCCTCCGCAAGGACAAGGAAGGCATCGAGAAGGACATCCAGCGCGCCTACGACCTCTTCCCCATCCTCGGCGAACGACGGAAGCAGGCCGCGGGCACCCTCTCCGGCGGCGAACAGCAGATGCTCGCCATGGGACGCGCCCTGATGTCCCAGCCCAAACTCCTCATGCTCGACGAACCCTCCATGGGCCTCTCGCCGATCATGATGCAGAAGATCATGGCGACCATCACGGAGCTCAAGGCACAGGGCACCACGATCCTCCTCGTCGAACAGAACGCCCAGGCGGCGCTCTCCCTCGCCGACCAGGGTCACGTCATGGAGATCGGCAACATCGTCCTCTCCGGCACCGGACAGGACCTCCTCCACGACGAATCGGTCCGCAAGGCGTACCTCGGCGAGGACTGACGCCACCACGACCGCACACGACGAGGCCCGCGCCCCCGGTCGACCGGGGCGCGGGCCTCGTGACGTGGGTCCGCAGGGACGGCTCAGCCCTTCGCCGCCTTCTTCTCCTCCGCGTCCGCGATCACGGCCTCCGCCACCTGCTGCATCGACATCCGCCGATCCATCGACGTCTTCTGGATCCACCGGAACGCCGCCGGCTCCGACAGCCCGTACTCGGTCTGCAGCACCGACTTCGCCCTGTCCACCAGCTTCCGCGTCTCCAGCCGCAGCGAGAGGTCCGCGACCTCCTTCTCCAGCTCCTTCAGCTCCGTGAACCGCGAGACCGCCATCTCGATCGCCGGTACGACATCACTCTTGCTGAACGGCTTCACCAGGTACGCCATCGCCCCCGCGTCGCGCGCCCGCTCCACCAGGTCCCGCTGCGAGAACGCGGTCAGCATCAGCACCGGGGCGATACTCTCCTCGGCGATCTTCTCCGCCGCCGAGATGCCGTCCAGCTTCGGCATCTTCACGTCCAGGATCACGAGGTCCGGCCGGTGCTCCCGGGCCAGCTCGACGGCCCGCTCCCCGTCCCCGGCCTCACCGACGACGCTGTAGCCCTCCTCCTCCAGCATCTCCTTGAGGTCGAGCCGGATGAGCGCCTCGTCCTCGGCGATGACCACGCGCGTCGTCAAGGGAGGCACGTGCGACTTGTCGTCATCGGCTGCGTCAGCGGACTGGGGCGACTCGGGCACGGTCACGGGGGCTCCTTGTTCGGGGCGGGGTACTGCTCCCGAAAGCGTACCTAGCTGCGGCTTCAGGAGGTCACCCGGTACACTCCTCAGGGGTTGGCCGGCCGGGTTGGCGGAACGGCATACGCTGATGTCTCAAACACATCTGTCCGAAAGGACATACGGGTTCGAATCCCGTACCCGGCACCCGTAGCGGAGGTTCACATTCTCGTGAATCTCCGCTTTTTGCTGCGTGTCGCTACTCACGGTCACGCACCGTGTTCACATGAACCACCATGGAACACAGGTACGACAGCAGGCCCTGACCATGCTGAGGGACGGCGCGAAGAACACCGACGTGGCACGTCGGCTCAGCGTCCCACCGGGCACGGTCGGCTACTGGAAGCACATGGACCGCGCGAAGCGGGGAGAGTGTCCGGGCAAGCACGATCCTGCATGTCCACGGTGTGACGGGCGCAGTCTCGATCCAGCGGCGTACAGCTACCTGCTCGGCCTGTATCTCGGCGACGGATACATCACCCACTACTCCGGCCACCGTGTGCCGACTCTCATGATCACCTGCACTCAGTCATGGGTGGGCCTCATGAACGAATGCGAGCAAGCCATGCGCGCCGTGTTCCCCGACAACTCGGTGTGGCACCGTCGCCGCAAGGGATGCAGTGACGTCAAGGTGTACTCGAAGCACTTGGTCTGCCTGTTCCCCCAACACGGCTCCGGTCGGAAGCACGAGCGCCGCATCGCCCTTGTCCCCTGGCAGCAGGAGATCGTCGACGCGCACCCCTGGGAGTTCGTCCGGGGTCTCATCCACTCGGACGGCTGCCGGATCACCAACTGGACCACCCGGCTCGTCGGCGGCGAGCGGAAGCGGTACGAATACCCGCGGTACTTCTTCACCAACAAGTCGGACGACATCCGGAAGCTGTGTACCGACACGCTCGACAAGCTCGGTGTCGAGTGGGCGTCCTGTTCCCTCGACGGCGCGCACTTCAACATCTCCGTCGCCCGCAAAGCCTCCGTCGCTCTCATGGACGTTCACATCGGTCCGAAGTACTGACCCGTTGCCTCAGCCCGCGCGGTGTCGTTGGGGGGTGCGGGGCGCGGGTTTCCGCTCCGCGTGCCCGGAGGATGTCATATGTGCGCGTCAGCCCTGGCTTCCGGTCCGTCCGGCGGCGCTGCTGTGCGTCCGTTGGTCGACTGTGTGCTCGGTGCGCTGGAGGCGGGCGGCCGGGAGCGCGGTGGGCCCCTGCCCGTCGGCGGGCCGGAGGCGGTGGCGGCGCTGGTGCGGGACGCCGTCGGAGAGGTGCTGCCGGAGGAGGGGGACCCGGGGGCGCTGGAGGACCTGGTGCGGGTGCTGGCGGCGGGGGCCGCCGATCCTGCGGATCCGTTGTGTGCGGCGCATCTGCACTGTCCGCCGCTGGCCGTGGCCGTCGCCGCGGATCTCGCCGTGAGCGTGCTCAATCCCTCGCTGGACTCCTGGGACCAGTCGCCGTCCGCGTCAGCGCTCGAGGAGTCGGTGACGGGGGCGTTGGCTCGGTTCGCGGGGATGGCGGACGCGTTGGTGACGTCGGGGGGTACGGAGGCGAATCAGCTCGCGGTGCTGCTGGCGCGGGAGGTGTGCGGGCCCGGGGTGCGGTTGATGTGCGGGGCGAACGCGCACCATTCGCTGGCACGGGCGGCGTGGTTGTTCGGGCTGGCGGAGCCGGTGGTGGTGCCGGCGTCGGGCGGGGTGGTGGAGGCGGCGGCGTTGGAGGCGGCGCTGTCGCGGGTGGCGGGGCCGGTGCTGGTCGCGGCGACGGCGGGGACGACGGATGCGGGGTTGATCGATCCGCTTCCGGAGGTGGCCGCGTTGTGTGCCCGGTACGGGGCGCGGCTGCATGTGGATGCCGCGTACGGTGGCGGGCTGCTGTTCAGCGACCGGTACCGGGGGCTGCTGGCGGGTCTTGAGGCGGCCGACAGTGTGGCGTTGGACCTGCACAAACTGGGTTGGCAGCCGGTGGCTGCGGGGGTGTTCGCGGTGCGTGACGGTGGGGACCTGGCGGTGCTGGGGCAGCGTGCCGATTATCTGAGCGCTGCTGATGATGTCGAGGCGGGGTTGCCGGATCTGCTGGGGCGTTCGTTGCGGACGACCCGGCGTGCCGATGTGTTCAAGGTGGCGGTGACGCTGCGGGTGTTGGGGCGTGCGGGGCTGGGGTCGCTGGTCGACGGGGTGTGCGCGGGGGCGCGGGAGTTCGCCGGGCTGGTGGCGGGGCGTCCGGGGTTCGAGTTGTACGGCCTGCCGGTGATCAGCACGGTGGTGTTCCGTCCCTCGGGGGTGGGTGACGACATCGTTGCCGAGGTGCGGCGGAGGTTGTTGGTGGAGGGGCGGGCGGTGTTGGGCCGGGCGCGTCTCGGCGGCCGGTTGTGGTTCAAGGTCACTCTTCTCAATCCCCATGTGCGCCTGAGTGAGTTGGCGGGTGTGCTGTGTCTGGTGGAAGGACATCTCCGTTGATGACGTCCGCGTCTCCTCGTGATCTCGTCGGTGTCGGCATCGGGCCGGCCAATCTCTCCCTGGCGGCGCTGGCCCAGCCGCTGGCCGGACTGGACGCTGTCTTCCTCGAACAGCGGCAGGGGTTCGACTGGCATCCGGGGCTGTTGATCGAGGGGACTCGGTTGCAGGTGCCGTTCCTGGCGGATCTGGTGTCGTTGGTCGATCCGACGAGTCCGTGGTCCTTTCTCAATCATCTGCGTGCGCGGGAGAGGTTGTTCCCTTTCTATTTCGCGGAGCGGCCGCATATTTTGCGGGCGGAGTACGAGGGGTATTGCCGTTGGGTCGCGGAGCGGCTGCCGGCGTTGCGTTTCGGGCATCAGGTGGATGCGGTGCGGTGGAATCCGCGTAGTGAGTTGTTCGAGGTGGATTTCAGTCGGGTGGATGCGGAGGGCGGGGTGGAGTCGCTGGGGCGTGCTCATACCCGCAATGTGGTGTTGGGGGTGGGTACGGAGCCGTATGTGCCGGAGGCGTTGCGGCCTCTGGTGGGGGCGCGGGAGGTGGCGGTGTGTCATGCGGCGGATTATCTGGAGCACCGTGAGCGGGTGTTGGCCGCGGGTCATGTGACGGTGGTGGGTGCGGGGCAGTCGGGTGCGGAGGTGTTTCTGGATCTGTTGCGGAATCGTCCGGTGGGGCGGGAGCGGTTGCACTGGTTGGCGCGGACGGGGGCGTTCGCGCCGATGGAGTATTCGAAGCTGGGGCTGGAGCATTTCACTCCGGATTACGCGGCGTATTTCCACGCGTTGGACGAGTCCGTGCGGGATCGGTTGTTGCCCGCGCAGTGGCAGTTGTACAAGGGAATCGACGCGGGGACGATCGCGGCGGTGCAGGAGGAGTTGTATCGCCGTTCGGTGGTGGGCGGTGGCTGGCCGGATGTCGTGTTGACCCCTGGTGTGCGGGTGCGGACGGCCGGGTGGTTGTCGGGTTCCCGGGTGGAGTTGCATCTGGAGCACGGGGGGCAGGGGTTGCGGACGTGTCTGGCGACGGATGCGGTGGTGTTGGCGACGGGGTTCCGGGAGCGTCCGGTGGGTTCGTTGTTGCGGTCCTTGGAGCCTTACGTCTGCCGTGATGCCGCGGAGCGGCCGCGTGTCGACGAGCACTATCGGGTGGTGCTGGCGCGGGAGATCGCGGCGACGGGGTGTGCGGTGTATGTGCAGAACGCGGAGTCGCACGCGCATGGGGTGGGTGCGCCTGATTTGGGTATGACGGCGTGGCGCAGTGCGCGGATCCTGAACGCGGTGACGGGTGAGGAGTCGTATCCGTTGCCGCGGCGGACGGCGTTCACGTCGTTCGGGTTGCGGGAGCGGGAGCGGGTGGTGTCCGGGGTCCCGTCCACGCGGGGTGGTGGCACGGTGGCGCTGACGCCTCTCGTGGACGGGGTCTGAGGTGTTTCCCGGGGAGGTCAGAAGACCGGTGTGCCGTCGCGGGTGAGTTTCCAGTCGGTGGAGGCGAAGTCCTGGGGGTCGAGGACGCCCTTGGCGGTGACCCATTCGGCGATGCGGGTGCGGATCTCGGTGGATTCGGTCCAGAGTTCCTTGGTGGTCGCGATGTGGGGGAAGGCGCCGCCGCCGTTGGCGCGGTAGTTGTTGACGGCGAGGACGAATGGGGCGGTGTCGTCGAGTGGGTTGCCGTCGTGGGCGAGGTTTTTGATGCGGCTGCCGGCGGGTTGGGCGATGTCGATGTCGTAGGTGAGTCCGGAGACGTAGTCGTAGTTGTAGTCGGGGCGGTCGTCGGCGTTGGTGAGTGCGTCGATGTCGACGGGGGCGTCGGGTGCGGTCTGTACGTAATACTGGGCGGAGTATTCGAGGTAGGCGCGGATCTGGGCGCCGGTGAGCAGTTTGGCGACGAGGGTGTTGTCGTAGACGTAGAGGCTGGACAGGGCGCGGACGGTGACGTCGCCGGCGGGGATCTCGGAGGTGCGGGAGAACGGTGAGGCCTGTGCGAGGACGGGGAGTCGGGCGTGTTCGGTGCCGGCGAGGGCGGTTTTGACGACGTCCTCCTGGACCTTGGTGATGAGGTCGATGATGGGGGCGTCCTTGTAGCGGGCGTCCACGGTGGTGAGGGTCTGGGTGGCGGTGCCGACGACCTGGTTGACGTAGGTGACGACGGCGGCGTGTTCGTCGGTGAGCAGTTCGGTGATGCGGGGGTCGTCCTCGGCCTGGTTGGTGTTGTGCAGTGAGGCGCTGACTGTGTCGACTTCCCAGCGGCCTCTGTGGAGGGTGAGTTCGATGTCGAAGACGGTGAGGCGTTCGGCGAAGCAGAGGGGTTCGGAGAGGACGACGGTCTTGCCGGTGGTGTCGTTGGTGACCTTGAGTTCGGGGAAGGCGAGTCTGCCCTGGACGTTGGCCTTGTCCCAGATGGCGATGCCGGGGTTGGTGAGGCCGAGGACGGCGACCTTGACGGGTGGGGCGCCGTGGACGTGGAACGTCTTGATGAGGTACGGGGGGAAGGCGGGTTTGAGGGTGGTGGCGTCGACGGCGTTGGCGCCGAGGAGGGGGAAGTCGAGCTGGGATTCGAACTCGCGGAGGGTGTCGATGCCGTAGTTGAACTCGTGGTTGCCGAGGGCGGCGGCGTCGTAGCCGATGGTGTTCATGGCGCGGGCCATGGGGTGGACGGGGCCGCCCTTGGCGGTGATGGGGTCGACCTTGGCGTAGTAGTAGGTGAGGGGGGTGCCTTGGATGGTGTCGCCGGCGTCGATGAGGAGGGTGTTGTGACGGCCCTTCTCCTTGCGGATGTGGTTGACGAGGGTGGAGATGCGGGCGAGGCCGAGGGTGTTTCCGGCGGTGTCGGTGTAGGTGGCGTCTTTGTAGTAGTCCCAGTTGAAGAGGTGGCCGTGGAGGTCTGTGGTGCCCATGACCGTGAGGGTGTGGCGTCGTTCGGGCTTCTTGTGGGGGCCGGAGGCGTGGGCGGTGGTGGCGGTGGCTGTGGTGGTGAGGGTGGCGGCGGTGGTGGTCAGGGCGGCGTTCTCCAGGAAGCGGCGGCGGTTGAGGGGCATGTGAGGGGGTGCTCCTATGAGTGGTGTGGGGCGAGGTGGGTGGGGTCGGGGCTGTTGGTGTGGTGACGCGCGTAGATTGTGGACCGGGGGGTCGGGGGTGCGACAGGGGGCGGGGGTTGCGATCTGGTGACCGGGAGGTGGGTGAGGGGTTTTCGCCCCCGCCACCCCTGTCCTTCCCGTCCTCGTGGGGCTGTGCCCCCTTTGGCCTGGTGTGCGTGAGAGCTCGGGTGGGTGGGATCGAGGGGCGGGCGCGGGCGCGTCGTGGCTTGTCGCGCGCCCCGCGGCGGAGCCGCGGTGTGAAACAGCCCCGCGCGACTTCTGGTGCACTGTCATAAAGTCGGACATATGCGTCGAGTTAAGATCGTTTGCACTCTGGGGCCCGCCACCGACTCGTACGAGCGGGTCAAGGCGCTGGTCGAGGCCGGAATGGACGTGGCCCGCTTCGCTTTCGGGCACGGTGGGCGCGAGGAGCACGCGGATCACGAGGAGCGGTACCGCCTGGTGCGGAAGGCTGCCGACGAGACCGGGCGCAGTGTCGGGGTGCTCGCCGATCTGCGGGGGCCGGTGGGCGCCCTCGGGTCCGCGCGACCCGCCCTGTCCACGCTGTCCGCGAGGGACGAGGCCGATCTGCGGTGGGCGTTGCGGACCGGGTTCGACGTGGTGGCTCTGTCGTTCGTCCGTGACGGCCGGGATGTCGAGGCGGTGCATCGTGTCATGGACGAGGAGGGCCGGCGGCTGCCCGTGCTCGCCAAGGTGGAGACGCCGCAGGCGGTGGAGGCGATCGAGGACATCGTCGCCGCGTTCGACGGGATCATGGTCGCGCGCGGTGACCTGGGCGTAGAGATGCCGCTGGAACAGGTGCCGCTGGTGCAGAAGCGGGTGGTGAAGCTGGCGCGGCGCAATGCCAAGCCGGTGGTGGTCGCCACCCAGATGCTCGACTCGATGATCGAGAACGCGCGGCCGACACGTGCGGAGGTCAGCGACGTGGCGAACGCGGTCCTCGACGGTACGGACGCGGTGATGCTGTCGGGCGAGACGAGCGTGGGCAGGCATCCCGTCGAGACGGTCGCGACGATGGCGAGGATCGTCGAGGCCGCGGAGGAAGGTCTCCTGGCGGCCGGGCTGGCGCCGTTGACGGGCCGGAACAAGCCGCGCACGCAGGGGGGTGCTGTCGCGCGGGCGGCGGCGGAGATCGGCGACTTCCTCGGGGCCGGGTTCCTGGTGGCGTTCACCCAGAGCGGTGACACGGTGCGCCGCCTGTCGCGCTACCGTTCGCCGATTCCGCTGCTGGCGTTCACCGCCGAGCAGGCGACCCGTTCGCGGTTGAGTCTGACGTGGGGGGTGGAGACGTTCCTGGTGCCGGCCGCCGGGTCGACGGACGCGATGGTGCGGCAGGTCGACGAGGCGCTGCTGCGCTGCGGGCGCTGCCGGCGCGGGGATCTGGTGGTGGTGACCGCGGGTTCGCCGCCCGGGGTTCCGGGGACGACGAACATGGTGCGGGTGCACCGGGTCGGGGAGGACGACGGTCCGGTGCGGTGAGCGGGGGCGGGCCGCGTGCACGGCCCGCCCCGGCGGGGTCGGTCAGCGTTCGCGGACGCGCAGGGCGCGGGCCAGGTCGTCGAGCTGGTCGGCGAGCCCGCGGCGCAGGGACGGGACGGGGTCGCCCTCGCGCAGACAGCTCTCGCCGCGCCGGAGGTGGTCGGCGTCGATGGCGTACGCGGGGAATGCCCAGCGTCCTGCGGCGGCGGCGATGGCGGGGCCGCGGCGGGCGGCCAGAGCGGTGGCGTCCTGGTAGTACCGGTCGACGTACTCTCCGAGCAGGTCTGTCTGTTCGGGCTGCCAGAAGCCGCGGGCGGTGGCGGTGAAGAGGTGGTTGGACAGCTCCGCGGCGGGGTCGTCGGTGAACATGGCGGCCCAGGCCCGTGCTTTGGCCGCCGGGTCGGGCAGTGCGGCGCGGCAGCGGGCGGCGCCTTCCTGGCCGGTGGCGCTGGGGTCGCGTGCGAGTTCGGCGGCGATGGTGTCCTCGTCGACGGCGCCGAGGGCGGCGAGGCGGCCGAGGATGCGCCAGCGCAGTTCGGGGTCGAGTTCGGGACCGCCGGGGACGGTGCCCTCGGCGAGCCAGGCGGCGATGGTGTCGGGGTGTGCGGCGACGTCGATGCGGTGGCGTACGGCGGTCAGGCGCAGCCCGGGGTGGGAGCCGTCCTCGGTGCGGCGGACGAGGTCGCGGCAGAGGTCGGTGAGGGTGGCGAGGGCGGCGGGCCGGTGGCCGGGGGTGAGGTAGCGGTCGGCGACCTGGCCGGCGGCGAAGGCGAGGACGCCCTGGACGAGGGCCACGTCGGTCTCGCGCGGGAGGTGGGCGCGGGCGGTTTCGAGGTAGACGTCGGGGGCGAGTTCGCCGTCGCGCACGGCGTCGCGCAGGGAGTTCCAGACGACGGCGCGGGTGAGGGGGTCGGGGAGGCCGGACAGGTGGGTGCGCAGGGTCCGGAGCGAGTCGGTGTCCAGGCGCACCTTGGCGTAGGTGAGGTCGCCGTCGTTGAGGACGACGACGGCGGGGCGTGGGCCGCCGATGTCGAGGCCGAGCTGGGAGCTGCTGTGCGGGTCGAGGTCGAGGTCGACGCGGGTGCGCAGGGTGAGGCGGTCCGTGTCGTGGAGGTCGTGGTCGTAGAAGCCGACGGCGAGGCGGTGCGGGCGCGTGCCGCCGGTGGGGCGGGAGGTGTTCAGGTGGCGCAGGCCGTCGTGGTCCTCGTCGGGGTTGCGGCCGGTCAGGACGCCGGGGTCGCCCCGGTGGCTGATCCGGATGCCGCCGTTGGTGTCCGTTCCGTGGCGCTCGACGCTCAGTGTGTCGATGCCCGTGGTGCGCAGCCATGCGCCGGCCCAGGCGTGGACGTCGCGTTCGGTGGCGGAGGTGAGGGAGTCGAGGAAGTCGGCGAGGGTGGCGTTGGCGAATTTGTGGCGGGTGAAGTGGGTGTTGATGCCGGCCAGGAAGTCCTTCTCGCCGAGCCAGGTGACGAGTTGGCGCAGGGCGGAGGCGCCCTTGGCGTAGGAGATGCCGTCGAAGTTGAGGAGCGCGGAGGCGGTGTCGGGGACGGCTTCGGGGGCGACGGGGTGGGTGGAGGGGCGTTGGTCCGCGTCGTAGCCCCAGGCCTTGCGGGAGACGCCGAATTCGGTCCAGGTGTCGGTGAAGCGGGTGGCTTCGGCCGCGGTCTGGTAGCCCATGTATTCGGCGAAGGACTCGTTGAGCCAGATGTCGTCCCACCACTTGAGGGTGACGAGGTCGCCGAACCACATGTGGGCCATCTCGTGGGCGATGACCATGGCGCGGGTCTGGCGTTCGGCGTCGGTGACGGCGGAGCGGTAGACGAATTGGTCGCGGAAGGTGACCAGTCCGGGGTTCTCCATGGCGCCCGCGTTGAATTCGGGGACGAAGGCCTGGTCGTAGGAGTCGAAGGGGTAGGGCTCCTCGAACTTCTCGTGGTAGCGGTCGTAGCAGGCGCGGGTGAGGTCGAGGATCTCGTCGGCGTCCGCGTCGAGGTGGGGGGCGAGGGAGCGGCGGCAGTGGATGCCGAAGGGAAGTCCGCGGTGTTCGGTGCGCACCGAGTGCCAGGGGCCGGCGGCGACGGCGACGAGGTAGGTGGAGATCCGCGGGGTGGTGGCGGCCTTCCAGACGCCGTCGCCGGTGTGTGCGGTGACGCCGTTGGCGAGGACGGTCCAGCCCTGGGGGGCGGTGACGGTGAGGTCGAAGACGGCCTTGAGGTCGGGCTGGTCGAAGGCGGCGAAGACGCGCTGGACGTCGTCCATGAACATCTGGGTGTAGACGTACGTCTCGCCGTCGCTGGGGTCGGTGAAGCGGTGCATGCCCTCGCCGGTGCGGGAGTAGCGCATGGCGGCGTCGACGCGCAGTTCGTGCTCGCCGGGGGTGAGGTTCGTCAGGGGGAGCCGGTTGTCGTCGGGGAGCGGCGGGTCGAGGGGCTGTCCGTCGAGGGTGGCGGAGCGCAGTGCGGCCGGCTTGAGTTCGACGAAGGTGTCCGTGCTGTCGCGGTCTCCGTGCACGGTGAACCGGATGGTCGTGCGGGAGTCGAAGGTGTCGTCGCCCGCGGTGAGGTCGAGGTCGACCGTGTAGTGGTGGACGTCGATCAGCCGGGCACGGGTCTGCGCTTCGTCGCGCGTCAGTACGGACATGTGGCCATGCTGCCCGATGCCGTCCGCACGGCACAGGGGGGCCCTGCGGACGGCGGGCGCCGCCCCGGAGTGCGGTGGGGCGCGGCGGGCGGCGCGGGCTGCTCAGGAGGGGTTGGTGGGGGTGCCCGGGGTGGGGTCGGCGGAGGTGTCGGCGATGCGCTCGTGGTGGCGGATCACCTCGGCGATGATGAAGTTGAGGAGTTTCTCGGCGAACGCGGGGTCGAGTTTGGCGCTCTCGGCGAGGCGGCGCAGCCGGGTGATCTGGCGGGTCTCCCGCTCGGGGTCGGCCGGGGGCAGCCGGTGCGCGGCCTTGAGATGGCCGACCTGCTGGGTGCACTTGAAGCGTTCGGCGAGCATGTGGACGACGGCGGCGTCGATGTTGTCGATGCTGTCGCGCAGCCGTTCGAGCTCGGCGTGGACCGCGGGATCGGTCCCGGCACTGTTGCTGGTGGTCATGGGCGCACACCCTACGGTGCGGCGGGGGTGTGGCTCGGGGGCGTTCCGCGGGCCGGACAGTACCGCCGTGTGCGGCGGGGGGCGGGTCGCCGCGCCTACAGTGGAGGGCGCGGCCGGGCGTCGCGCGGCCGGCGTCTTCCGGGGGTGCGGACGTGGTGAACGGCGGGCCTGTGGAGCACGGCTTTCCGCATCTGGACACGGTGCGGTCGGCCCTCACCGCGCTGTACCGGCGGCTGTCGTACGACACCGTGCGGACGTTCGAGACGAGCGTGGCGCCCGTGGACGTGGCGTTCGCCGACGGTGACGATCTGCATCTGGGGGCGCAGCGGGTGGCCCGGGAGATGGTGCGTCACTACCGGCTGCCGGACGCCCGGATGATCGTCGGGTTCCGGGAGATGACGCACGCGGCGCAGGTGGAACTGGCGGCCGGCCCCGAGTACTTCATCGAGCTGAACGACCGCTTCCGTACGCACCGCCGGGACATCGGCGCGGCGCTGGCGCACGAGGTGATGCACGTCTATCTGCACCGTCTGGACCTGGCGTTTCCCGGCACGCGGGACAACGAGATCCTCACGGACACGGCGGCGGCCTATCTCGGCGCGGGCTGGCTGCTCCTGGACGCCTACCGGGAGGACGGGGCGTCCTCGCAGAAGCTGGGCTATCTGACGCCGGAGGAGTTCGGGTACGTGGTGGCCAAGCGGGCGCTGGCGTTCGGGGAGGACCCGTCGGTGTGGTTCACCAGTGCGCAGGCGTACACGGCGTACACCCGGGGGCTGACGCGGGCCCGGCAGGACGGGCGGGAGCCGCCGTTGACGGCCGCGGGCTGGGCGGGCCGCCGGCGTTACGCGCACGAGCGTCGGCGCGCACGGGAGCAGGCGGGGGGCGCCGGGCGCGCGCCGGAGGGGGTCGGGTACTCCTTCGCGCCGGGCGGGGAGGGGTCGGTGCGGGTGGCGTTCCCCTGCCCGGTCTGCTTCCAGCGCATCCGGGTGCCCGTACGGGGTCGGACGCGGGCGCGGTGCGGGCTGTGCCGGACGGTGCTGGAGTGCGACACGTAGGCGGCGGGCGGTGGCGCGTAAGGGGGCGGACGGCGGGGCGTGGGAGGTGTGCTCAGGGAGCGGGCGCGGTCGGTGACACGGTGACAGGTGGTGCAGAACACCCCTTTCTTCCTTTGCCCGTGGGCCCTTGGCGCGCGAGGGTCGAAGGATGGACGAGGAAGGGCCGCCGGGTCTGCTCGCGGCGGTGCGCGAAGGGGACGAGGACGCGGTCGTACGGCTGCTGCGGGCCGGCGCGAGCGCGGAGACGGCCGACGAGGACGGGCAGACGGTCCTGTATCTCGCGGCGGTCGCCGACACGCCCGGCATCGTCCGGCTGCTGCTGGCGGCCGGCGCGGACCCGGACCGGCTGAGCGGCGGCACGGACGTGCCGCTGTGCGGGGCGGCGTGCGGCGGGCACGAGCAGGTGGTACGGGCGCTGCTGGCGGTCGGGGCGGCGGTGGATCTGGAGGAGGAGTACGGGTTCCGGGCGCTGACGTGGGCGGTGCGGCTGGGGCATGCCGGGGTGGTCGTGGCGCTGCTCGCAGCCGGGGCGGACCCGGACCGGCCGGGTCCGGGCGGGGAACCGCCGTTGGTGGCGGCGGCGCGGCGGGGGTCGCCCGGTTGCGTGCGGGCACTGCTGGCGGCGGGTGCCGGGGCACGTGAGGAGGCGCTCGCGGAGGCGCGGCGGTGGGTGGCGGCGGATGTCGCCGCCGAGCTGCGGGCGGGGCTGGAGGCGGCGTACGGGGCGGGGCCGGGGTACCGGTACCGGGTGCGGCGGTTCGTGGCGGAGAAGGGGGCGCCGACGGTGGAGGTCACGCTGGCCCGGGACGGCCGTGTGGTGGCGGGCGACGACCGGCAGCTGGGACACGCGGCGATCGTGACGGAGTTGCTGGGGCGGGCACGGGGGAACGGTTGAGCCGGGCGGGGTCCCGCGTCCGGCCGGGGCGCCGGCGGGCCTGGCCACCGCCCGGAGGACCGCCCCGGAGGGCGGCGCGGCGACCGTACGCTGTACCGCATGAAGCGAGTCCGTCACCTGCTGTGGGCGGCCGTGGCCGTGCTGGTCGTGGCCGCGGTGTACGGCCTTGCCCCCGACCCCGGCGACCGGGGCGTGGACGACGGGGCCGGGCAGCGGGGCTCCGGGCACGGGGCGGGGCTGGACTCCCCCGCGAAGAAGGACATCGCCCAGCAGATCGTGGCGAGCGCGGAGAACGCCACGCTGGACTGGCGCAGCGCCTACGGCTACATCGAGGACATCGGCGACGGCCAGGGGTACACCGCCGGGATCATCGGGTTCTGCACGGGCACGCACGATCTGCTGACGCTGGTGCGGACGTACACGGACGACCACCCCGGCAACCGGCTGGCCCGGTACCTCCCCGCGTTGCGCGCGGTGGACGGCACGGACTCGCACGAGGGGCTCGGGAAGCCGTTCACGGCGGCGTGGAAGGCGGAGGCGAAGGTTCCGGCGTTCCGGCGGGCGCAGGACGCGGAGCGGGACCGGGTGTACTTCGATCCGGCGGTGCGGCAGGCGAAGGAGGACGGGCTGGGGGCGCTGGGGCAGTTCATCTATTACGACGCGATCGTCTTCCACGGGCCGGGGAAGGCGCCGGGCAGCTTCGGAGGCATCCGGGCGAAGGCGCTGCGGCGGGCGGACTCTCCGGCGGAGGGCGGGTCGGAGGTGGCGTACCTCGGGGCGTTCCTGGACGTGCGGCGGGCGGCGATGCGGGAGCGGGGGGCGGGGGTGGACACGAGCCGTGTGGACACGGCGCAGCGGGTGTTCCTGCGGGAGGGGAATCTGGCGTTGGAGACGCCGCTGCGGTGGCGGGCGTACGGGGAGCGGTACGAGATTCCTTGACCGGAGGGTTTTCGCCCCGAGGGCGCGCCCCTGGAAGGAACGTTTCGCGGCTGTTCGGTAGATTGCGCCGTATGGGTGGGGAAAAGCGGTCGAAGGCAAGGTCAGGGGCATGGCGGGGATGTCTGTTGGTTCTCGCTGTGCCGGTCGTGGTGGGGGTGGTGCATCTCGTCGCGCCGGACGGCGGGTCGGGGGCTGTGGGGGATGCCTCCGCGTCCGCCTCGGCCGCCGCGCACGAGAGGGAGCGCCGCGCGGACGACGCCGTCGTGGCCGACGCTCCGGCCGGGCTGGCGGCGCCGGCGAAGAAGGAGCTGGCGGAACGTTTCCTCTCCAGTGCGGAGAACTCCACGCTCGACTGGCGCTCGGCGTACGGCTCGATCGAGGACACCGGTGACGGGCACGGCTACACCGCTGGGATCATCGGGTTCTGCACCGGTACCGACGACCTCCTGACGCTGGTGGAGCGGTACACCGAGGATCACCCGGACAACGGGCTCGCCCGCTACCTCCCCGCGCTGCGCGCGGTGAACGGCACCGACTCGCACAAGGGGCTCGACCCCGGTTTCCCCGCCGCCTGGCGGGCCGAGGCCCGGGTCGAGGCGTTCCGCACCGCGCAGGAGGAGGAGCGCGACCGGGTCTACTTCGGCCCGGCGGTCCGGCTGGCGAAGCTCGACGGGCTCGGCACGCTGGGCCGGCTCATCTACTACGACGCGATGGTGCTGCACGGCCCGGGCGTCGACGCGGACGGCTTCTACGGCCTGCGGGACGAGGCGCTGCGCCGGGCGGAACTGCCGTCGGACGGCGGCTCGCGCACGGCGTATCTGAAGGCGTTCCTGGACGTCCGGCGCGAGGCGATCAAGCGGGACGCCGCCGGTGGCGACCACGGCGACACCTCGCGGATCGACACGGCGCTGCGCCGGTTCCTGGACCGCGGCAACCACGATCTGGACACGCCGCTGGTGTGGCGGGTGTACGGCGAGCGCTACCGCGTCGAGCACTGAAATACAGCCTTCGGACACAAGCAACGACGCCCGCCCAGATGTCCGGTCGGGGACGGCAGGGCGGGCGCCGTTCGGGGGGGCCCCGGGGGAACTGCTTCCCCCGGATGTCCCGCCCGTACGCCGTTGTACGGGACGTGTGTGCGATGACCTTACCGCCGGGCCGCCGGGGGCGGTCCCGGCGGGTCACCGGGTTCGGGCGCGGACACCCGGCGGACGGGCGTCCGCGTCGCCGGGCGTCAGACCGTCAGCGAGCGGTCCGTCGGCCGGATCGGCGCGGGCAGGTCGCTCGCGCCGGTCAGGAAACGGTCCGCGCCGCGTGCCGCGGAACGGCCCTCGGCGATGGCCCACACGATGAGCGACTGTCCGCGGCCGGCGTCACCGGCGACGAACACGCCGGGCACGTTGGTGCGGAAGTCGGCGTCGCGGGCGATGTTGCCGCGCTCGTCGAGGTCCAGGCCGAGCTGCTCGATCAGGCCGTTCTGCTTGTCGGGGCCGGTGAAGCCCATGGCGAGGGTGACGAGCTGGGCGGGGATCTTGCGCTCGGTGCCCGGCTTCGGGTTCAGCCTGCCGTCGACGAACTCGACCTCGCTCAGGTGCAGCCACTGCACGTTGCCGTCCTCGTCACCCTCGAAGTGGGTGGTGGAGACGGAGTAGAGCCGGTCGCCGCCCTCCTCGTGGGCGGAGGTGACCTTGTACAGCATCGGGAAGGTCGGCCAGGGCTGGCTGACCGGGTTCCGCTCGGCGCCGGGCTGGGGCATGATCTCCAGCTGCGTCACGGAGGCCGCGCCCTGGCGGTGGGCGGTGCCCACGCAGTCGGCGCCGGTGTCGCCGCCGCCGATGACGACGACGTGCTTGCCCTCGGCGGAGATCGGGGAGGTGACGTAGTCGCCCTCCTGGACCTTGTTCGACAGCGGCAGGTACTCCATCGCCTGGTGGACACCCTTGAGTTCCCGGCCCGGGACGGGCAGGTCGCGGGCGGTGGTGGAGCCGGCGGCGATGACGACGGCGTCGTACCGCTTGCGCAGGTCGTCCGCGGTGATGTCGCGGCCGATCTCGACGCCGGTGCGGAAGCGGGTGCCCTCCGCGCGCATCTGTTCGATGCGGCGGTTGATGTGCCGCTTCTCCATCTTGAACTCGGGGATGCCGTAGCGGAGCAGGCCGCCGATGCGGTCGGCGCGCTCGTAGACGGCGACGGTGTGGCCGGCCCGGGTGAGCTGCTGGGCGGCGGCGAGGCCCGCCGGTCCCGAGCCGATGACGGCGACGGTCTTGCCGGACAGGCGCTCGGGGATCTGCGGCGTGACGTCACCGGTGTCCCACGCCTTGTCGATGATGGAGACCTCGACGTTCTTGATGGTCACGGGCGCCTGGTTGATGCCGAGGACGCACGCCGACTCGCACGGGGCCGGGCAGAGCCGCCCGGTGAACTCCGGGAAGTTGTTGGTGGCGTGCAGCCGCTCGGAGGCGGCCGACCAGTCCTCGCGGTAGGCGAAGTCGTTCCACTCCGGGATCAGGTTCCCCAGCGGGCAGCCGTTGTGGCAGAACGGGATGCCGCAGTCCATGCAGCGGCTTGCCTGCTTGGAGATGATCGGGAGCAGCGAGCCGGGAACGTAGACCTCGTTCCAGTCCCGCACCCGCTCCTCGACGGGGCGGGAACGGGCGACCTCGCGGCCGTGGTTGAGAAAGCCCTTGGGATCAGCCATTGGTCGCCGCCTCCATCATCTTCTCGGTGATCTCGGTCTCGGAGAGACCGGCCCGCTCGGCGGCGTCCTTGGCGGCGAGCACAGCCTGGTAGGTGCTGGGGATGATCTTGCTGAAGCGGGTCACGGCGGTGTCCCACTCGGCGAGGAGCTTGCCGGCCACGGTGGAGCCGGTCTCCTCCTGGTGGCGGCGCACGACCTCGTGCAGCCACTGGCGGTCGGCCTCGTCGAGTTCGTGGACGGCGTCGGCGTTGCCCGCGTTGACGTCGGCCGGGTCGAGGTCGATGACGTAGGCGATGCCGCCGGACATGCCGGCCGCGAAGTTGCGCCCGATGGGTCCGAGGACGACGGCGTGGCCGCCGGTCATGTACTCGCAGCCGTGGTCGCCGACGCCCTCGGAGACGACGAGCGCGCCGGAGTTGCGGACGCAGAACCGCTCGCCGGTGCGGCCGCGCAGGAACAGCTCGCCCCCGGTGGCGCCGTAGGCGAGGGTGTTGCCCGCGATGGTGGAGTACTCGGCGAGGTGGTCGGCGCCCCGGTCGGGGCGGACGATCACGCGGCCGCCGGACAGGCCCTTGCCGACGTAGTCGTTGGCGTCGCCCTCCAGGCGCAGGGTGATGCCGCGCGGCAGGAAGGCGCCGAAGGACTGGCCGGCGGAGCCGGTGAAGGTGATGTCGATGGTGTCGTCGGGCAGGCCGGCGCCGCCGAACTTCTTCGTCACCTCGTGGCCGAGCATCGTGCCGACGGTGCGGTTGATGTTGCGGATGGCGACCTGGGCGCGCACGGGCGCCGCGTCGGTGGCGGCGTCGGCGGCCAGGGCGTCGGCGGCCAGCTTGATGAGCTGGTTGTCGAGCGCCTTCTGCAGTCCGTGGTCCTGGGCGACGATCCGGTGGCGTGCGGCGCCCTCGGGCAGCGCGGGGACGTGGAACAGCGGCGCGAGGTCCAGGCCCTGCGCCTTCCAGTGGTCGACGGCGCGGGTGACGTCGAGCGTCTCGGCGTGGCCGACGGCCTCCTCGATGGAGCGGAAGCCCAGCTCGGCGAGGATCTCGCGGACCTCTTCGGCGATGAACTGGAAGAAGTTGACGATGTACTCGGCCTTGCCGGAGAACCGCTCGCGCAGCACCGGGTTCTGGGTGGCGATGCCGACCGGGCAGGTGTCCAGGTGGCAGACGCGCATCATGACGCAGCCGGAGACGACGAGCGGCGCGGTCGCGAAACCGAACTCCTCGGCGCCCAGCAGTGCGGCGATGACGACGTCGCGGCCGGTCTTGAGCTGGCCGTCGGTCTGCACGACGATGCGGTCGCGCAGGCCGTTGAGCAGCAGCGTCTGCTGGGTCTCGGCGAGGCCGAGCTCCCAGGGGCCGCCCGCGTGCTTGAGGCTCGTCAGCGGCGAGGCGCCGGTGCCGCCGTCGTGGCCGGAGATGAGGACGACGTCGGCGTGGGCCTTGGACACGCCGGCCGCGACCGTGCCGACGCCGACCTCGGAGACCAGCTTCACGTGGATGCGGGCCTTGGGGTTGGCGTTCTTCAGGTCGTGGATGAGCTGGGCGAGGTCCTCGATGGAGTAGATGTCGTGGTGCGGCGGCGGGGAGATGAGGCCCACGCCGGGCGTGGAGTGCCGGGTCCTGGCCACCCACGGGTAGACCTTGTGGCCGGGGAGCTGGCCGCCCTCGCCGGGCTTGGCGCCCTGGGCCATCTTGATCTGGATGTCGTCCGCGTTGACCAGGTACTCGCTGGTGACGCCGAAGCGGCCGGAGGCGACCTGCTTGATCGCCGAGCGGCGCGCCGGGTCGTACAGGCGCTCGGCGTCCTCGCCGCCCTCACCGGTGTTCGACTTGGCGCCGAGCTGGTTCATGGCGATGGCGAGCGTCTCGTGCGCCTCGCGGGAGATCGAGCCGTAGGACATGGCGCCGGTGGAGAACCGCTTGACGATCTCGGAGGCGGGCTCGACCTCGTCGACCGGGATCGGGCTCCGGTCGGAGGTGAAGCCGAACAGGCCGCGCAGCGTCATCAGGCGCTCGGACTGCTCGTTCACCCGGTCCGTGTACTGCTTGAAGACGTCGTAGCGGCCGGTGCGGGTGGAGTGCTGGAGGCGGAAGACCGTCTCCGGGTCGAACAGGTGCGGCTCGCCCTCGCGGCGCCACTGGTACTCGCCGCCGATCTCCAGCGCGCGGTGCGCGGGGGCGATGCCGGTGGCCGGGTAGGCCTTGGCGTGCCGGGCGGCGACCTCCTCGGCGATGACGTCGATGCCGACGCCGCCGATCTTGGTGGTGGTGCCGTTGAAGTACTCGTCCACGAAGGCGTCGTCCAGGCCGACGGCCTCGAAGACCTGGGCGCCCCGGTAGGAGGCGACGGTGGAGATGCCCATCTTGGACATGACCTTCAGGACGCCCTTGCCGAGGGCGTAGATCAGGTTGCGGATGGCCTGTTCGGTCTCGATGCCGGACAGGAAGGTGCCGGCGCGGACCAGGTCCTCGACGGACTCCATCGCCAGGTAGGGGTTGACCGCGGCGGCGCCGTATCCGATGAGCAGGGCGACGTGGTGCACCTCGCGGACGTCGCCGGCCTCGACGAGGAGTCCGACCTGGGTGCGCTGCTTGGTACGGATCAGGTGGTGGTGGACGGCCGAGGTGAGCAGCAGCGAGGGGATCGGCGCGTGCTCGGCGTCGGAGTGCCGGTCGGACAGGACGATCAGGTGGGCGCCGTTGCCGATGGCGGCGTCGGCCTCCGCGCAGATCTCCTCGATGCGGTCGGCCAGTGCCTCGCCGCCGCCGGAGACGCGGAACAGCCCGGAGAGGGTGGCGGCCTTCATGCCGGGCATGTCGCCGTCGGCGTTGATGTGGATGAGCTTGGCCAGCTCGTCGTTGTCGATCACCGGGAAGGGCAGGGTGACGCTGCGGCAGGAGGCCGCGGTGGGCTCCAGCAGGTTGCCGGAGGGGCCGAGCGTGGAGCGCAGCGAGGTGACGAGCTCCTCGCGGATGGCGTCCAGCGGCGGGTTGGTGACCTGCGCGAAGAGCTGGGTGAAGTAGTCGAACAGCAGCCGCGGGCGCTCGGAGAGCGCGGCGATCGGGCTGTCGGTGCCCATGGAGCCGATCGGCTCGGCGCCGGCCTTGGCCATCGGCGCGAGGATGACGCGGAGTTCCTCCTCGGTGTAGCCGAAGGTCTGCTGGCGGCGGGTGACCGAGGCGTGGGTGTGCACGATGTGCTCGCGCTCGGGCAGGTCGGACAGCTCGATCTCGCCGGCCTGGAGCCATTCGGCGTAGGGCTGCTCGGCGGCGAGGGACGCCTTGATCTCGTCGTCCTCGATGATGCGGTGCTCGGCGGTGTCCACCAGGAACATGCGGCCCGGCTGGAGGCGGCCCTTGCGGACCACCCGGGCGGGGTCGATGTCGAGGACGCCGACCTCGGAGCCGAGGACGACGAGGCCGTCGTCGGTGACCCAGTAGCGGCCGGGGCGCAGGCCGTTGCGGTCGAGGACCGCGCCGACCTGGGTGCCGTCGGTGAAGGTGACGCAGGCCGGGCCGTCCCAGGGCTCCATCATCGTGGAGTGGTAGGCGTAGAAGGCGCGGCGGTCGGCGTCCATGGAGGCGTGGTTCTCCCAGGCCTCCGGGATCATCATGAGCACGGAGTGGGGCAGGGAGCGGCCGCCGAGGTGCAGGAGTTCCAGGACCTCGTCGAAGGAGGCGGAGTCGGAGGCGTCCGGGGTACAAACGGGGAACAGTCGTTCGAGGTTCCCGGCGGCGGCCTCGGCGTTTCCGTTGCCGAGGAGCGTCGAGGCGAGCTGGGACTCGCGGGCGCGCATCCAGTTGCGGTTGCCCTTGACCGTGTTGATCTCGCCGTTGTGCGCGACGAAGCGGTAGGGGTGGGCCAGCGGCCAGCTCGGGAAGGTGTTGGTGGAGAACCGGGAGTGCACCAGCGCGATCGCGGAGCCGAAGCGGCGGTCGGACAGGTCCGGGAAGAAGGGTTCGAGCTGGCCGGTGGTCAGCATGCCCTTGTAGACGATGGTCCGCGCGGACAGCGACGGGAAGTAGACGCCCGCCTCACGTTCGGCGCGCTTGCGCAGGGCGAACGCCTTGCGGTCCAGGGCGATGCCCGTCGAGGCCCCGTCGGTGACGAAGACCTGCCGGAAGGCGGGCATGGTGGCGCGGGCGGTGGCGCCGAGCAGTTCGGGGGCGACCGGCACCTCGCGCCAGCCGAGGACGGTCAGGCCCTCCGCGGTGGCGAGGCCCTCGATGCGGGCGACGGCCTCGGCCGTCCCGGTCTCGGGCAGGAAGGCGATGCCCACGGCGTACGCGCCGGCCTCGGGGAGCTCGAATCCGGCCACCTCGCGGAAGAAGGCGTCCGGGACCTGGGACAGGATGCCGGCGCCGTCGCCCGAGTCGGGCTCGGAGCCGGTGGCACCGCGGTGTTCCAGGTTGCGCAGGACGGTGAGCGCCTGCTCGACCAGCGTGTGGCTCGCCTCACCGGTGAGCGTGGCCACGAAGCCGACGCCGCAGGCGTCGTGCTCGTTGCGCGGGTCGTACAAGCCCTGCGCGGCAGGGCGAGCATCCATGAAGGACCAGTTCTGGCCAGTCGTGGAGTGCTGGGACGGCTGGCGCGTCGTACGCATCGGCTCTCCCGTCGTCGTTCTGGCTGGGGTGCGCGTGCCTCCCGCAGTCGACGCGGTCGAATGCGGCCTGTGCGGGAGGTGCGGGTGCCGAGGGACGACGCTGGCCCTCTGCGAGAAGTGCGGCGCGGTGACACCGCGGTGGCACTGCGACAAGTGCACTGCGCCCTGTGTACGGGGACAAGTCCACATGAGCGCAAAATTTCGTGCAGATTACATGATGGAGGGATTCTCGGAAACCGGATACTCCGTTCCATCATGCGGACATCGGGAGGACATCGCGCGGACATCTGTCATGCGGTCGCCGCGGAGCGCGGCGGGGGTACCGCGCGCGACGGCGGGAAGTGGGGACCAGGACGGGCAGATCGGTGACCGGTGGTCCGGTGTGGAGGGCGGTGTCGCCCGGCCCACGGGTGCGGTGGGCTTCATTGCCCACAGCGCGTACGGCTCATGCCCGGTGCCCGACTCGCCGAAACCAGCGGAACGGGCCGGGATTACCGAACAGTAGCGGCTCCTGGCGACTACGTGTGCGGCTGGTTGTGCGGCCACGTACGCCGCGGTTATTTATGCGGCAGACCGCATAAGCCTGCGCAGACTATCCTACGACCCCGCCGAACAGGCTGCCCAGGAGGTAGGTCACACCGGCCGCCGCGCCGCCCACCGCGAGCTGCCGCAGACCGCTGAACCACCAGCTGCGCGCGGTCACCCGGGCCACCACCGCGCCGCACAGGAACAATCCGGCGAGCGCCAGCAGTACCGCGGGCCACATGACCGTGGCGCCCAGCAGGTAGGGCAGGACGGGGAGCAGGGCGCCGAGCGCGAAGGCGCCGAAGGAGGAGACGGCGGCGACCAGCGGGGAGGGCAGGTCGCCGGGGTCGATGCCCAGTTCCTCGCGGGCGTGGATCTCCAGCGCCTGCTCGGGGTCCTGGGAAAGCTGACGGGCCACCTCACGGGCGAGCGCCGGCTCCACGCCCCGCGACTCGTACAGCGCGGCGAGCTCGGCCTCCTCGTCCTTGGGGTGCTTGCGCAGCTCGCGCCGCTCGACGTCCAGCTCGGCCTCGACCAGCTCCCGCTGGGAGGCGACGGAGGTGTACTCGCCGGCCGCCATGGAGAAGGCGCCGGCGGCGAGGCCCGCGAGTCCGGTGAGCACGATCGTGGACCGGCTCAGGTCGCCGCCCGCGACGCCGGTCATCAGCGCGAGGTTGGAGACGAGACCGTCCATCGCACCGAACACCGCGGGGCGCAGCCAGCCGCCGTTGACGTCGCGGTGGGTGTGGTTGTCACGGTGTGCCTCGTGCAGCGCGGCACCGGTCTCGATGACGGCCATGCGGTCCCCCAGGGTGTGTGTGCGAGAAGCTTTCTGGACTGAATCCATACTTCGACAACACCTAAGGTACGCCGTCGATTCCATGGCCGCCAGCAAGGAAAGGCACGCCTAACCTGGGCTTTTGCCGTTCGCGGCATCTCTTCGATCGTACGTCCGGGGGCCGGTCGGGCCCCCGTTCGGGTGCGGTCCGGTGCCTTGGGTGCCGTGCGATGCCGTACGTGCGATGCCGTTCGGTACCGGGCCGGTGGCCCGGCCGGTGCCGGGCCGCGTATTCGACCCGTACCGGGCCGGATGCTCGACCGGGTGACAGCAGGGCACTTCGTGCTCTTGTGAACCGCCGTTCGGGGACAGATCCGCCAGGGGTGTCCACGGACCGCGCTCCCACCGCGGGAGCGGCGTGCGTGCCGTGCCCCGGAAGGAGAGGGCGCCCATGGCTTCCCCCACCCGCACTCCCCCGGACCCGCCCGCGGCCCCGCACCAGGCCCCGCTCCCGGCCGCCACGAGGGTCGGCACGCGACCGGGCCCCGGCAAAACCCTCGACCGCATGCCGCGGGAACTGCGCGACCGGGCCCGGGGCGCGCTGCTCGGGCTGGCCGTCGGGGACGCGCTCGGCGCCCCCGCCGAGAACCTCAAACCGTCCGAGATCCGCGCCCGCTGGGGCCGCGTCACGGGTTACGTCACCGACCACCCGGCCGGCACGGACGACACCGAGTACGCGATGTTCTCCGGGCTCCTGCTGGCCCGGCACGGCTCGGCGCTCACCGTGGCGCACGTCGAGGCCGCCTGGCACCACTGGATCGCGGACCGGGACGAGGGTCCCTTCCGCGGCGCCGGGTTCAGCGAGCGCGGCACGCTGGAGAACCTTCGCCGGGGGCTGGCGGCGCCGATCTCCGCGCAGCACCGGCACGCCTGGAGCGACGGGCTCGCCATGCGGGCCGCGCCCTTCGGGATCTTCGCCGCCGGGCGGCCCGCCGAGGCGGCCCGGCTGGTCGCGATCGACGGCTCGGTCAGCCACGAGGGTGAGGGCATCTACGGCGGCCAGGCGGTGGCGGCCGGTGTCGCGGCGGCGATGGCCGGGGCACCGGTCGGCGCGGTGGTGGCCTCCGCGCTGGCGGTCGTCCCCGACGACTCCTGGACCGCCCGCTCACTGCGCCGCGCGGTGACCGCGGCCCACCGGGGCGAACGCGCGGTCCGCTCCGCGGTGGTCGTCGGCGGCTACCCGTGGACCGACCTCGCCCCCGAGGCGGTCGCCCTCGCCTTCGGCGCGTACGCGGCGGCGGACGGCGAGTTCCGCGAGGCGGTGCTCACGGCCGTCAACATGGGCCGCGACGCCGACACGACGGCGGCGGTGGCGGGCGCGCTGGCCGGCGCCACCAGGGGCACGGCGGCCATCCCCGCCGACTGGGCCGGGGCCATCGGCCCCTCCCGGGGCACCTGCCTGCCCTCGATGCGGGGCCACCACGTACGGGAGGTGGCGGACGCGCTGGTCACGGCGGCGACCCGCGCGGCTCCCCCACCCGCGGGCACCCTCTCCCTCCCGCCGGTGCCCACCGGAGCCGACGACACCCTCACCGCCGCACCACCCGCGCCGACGGCAGCCGGGCCGGGGCTCGACGACACCACCGCCGCACCGGCCACAACACCCGCACCGGCCACACCGGCCACGCCGCCCGCACCGCCCACACCGCCCGCACCACCGGCACCACCCGGACCACCCGCACCACCCGCACCACCCGCACCACCCGCACCACCCGCACCGGCCACGCCGCTCGCACCACCGGTGCCGCACACGCCGCACACGCCGCCCGCACCACCCACCGTCGAAGACCCCGTCGACCACCTCGTTCTCACGGCGTCCGACAAGACCGTCGAGGAGCCCGCCCCATGACCCCCCGTGTCCCCGGCGCCCCGCGTCGCACCGAGGGCCTCCTGCTCGGCCTCGCCGCGGGCGACGCCGCGGGGTGGCCCGCCGCCCGGCACCGGGCCGCCCGCATGCCGGACTGGACCCGCCGCCTCACCCGCGAACTCGACACCTTCGCCGAGCAGAACGCCACCACCACCCTCCCCGTCCCCATCGCCCTGAACCAGCCCCCCGAACCCCTCCGCCTCGGCCCCTCCGACGACGCCGAGTGGGCGGCCTTCACCGCCGAGGCGGTGCTGCGCGCGGGCGACGGCGCCGCCCTCGGCGACCTCACCCACGACCGCCGCATGCGCGCCGCGATCGACCTGTCCTGGAGCGCCGTCGCGGACGAGGTCGCCGCCGCCACGCACCGCGCCCCCGAGGTCGAGTCCGCCCTGCTCCCGCTGCGCGCCCGCATCTCCGTACGGGCCGGTCTCGGCAACCTCGCCGCCGGTCTGCGCCCGCCCGCCACCGGCCACGACAACCCGCACTACTTCGACGACGCCGCCTGCGTACGGGCCTGCGTCCTGGCCGTCGCCCACCCCGGCGAGCCCCGCCGCGCCGCCGACCTCGCCGAGTTCGACGCCCGCTACACCCAGGACGGCGACGGCGTGCACGGCGCCCGCGCCATGGCCGCCGCGCTCTCCCTCGCCCTGGCCGGCGAGGACGTCACCGCGTGCGCCGAGGCCGCCCTCGCGGAACTCCCCACCACGACCGAGATCGGCCGCAACGCCCGCCACGCCCTCGACCTCGCCGCCGCCTGCCCCGACACCTTCACCGTGCTCCCGCTCCTGGAACACAGGATCGTCGACCACGTCTACAGCTACGGCATCGCCGCCGCCGAGACCGTCCCCGTCGCGCTCGCCCTGGCGACGGCGGCCCGCGGGCGGATCGCCGAGGCGGTGCCGGCCGCCGCCTGCCTGTCCCGGGTCGCCGACTCCGCCCCGGCCCTGGCCGGCGCGCTCACCGGCGCGCTCGGCGGCGGCGACGCGATCCCGGACACCTGGCGGGAGGCCTGCCGCACCCTCTCCGGCTGCGCACTCCCCCGGCTCACCGGCACCGACCTCGTACACCTCGCCGAACGCCTGACCTCCACGGAAGCGGCCCCCACAGGTGGATGATTCGGACATGACGCCCACTCTTGACGAACGGATCACCGGCGCCCTGGTCGGCGCGGCCGTCGGCGACGCCCTCGGCGGACCGGTCGAGGGCCACAGCCCCGAGCAGATCACCGAGCGGCACGGCGGCCTGATCCACGGCATCGTCGGCCCCTGGGACGGCGACCGCTGGCGCACCGCCCGCCCCCTCGCCCCGTACCACAAGGGCGACGGCCACGTCACCGACGACACCTTGATGACCCACGCGTTGGTGCGGGTGTACGCCGCCGTCCGTGACCACCTGGACGCGTACGCGGTCGCCGAGCGCCTGGTCCCCGAACTGATCGAACACCCGCGCTGGATCCCGGAACTGGAGGCCGAGGCGCTCCCGTTGCAGCGCGTCTTCCTCGCCGAGAAGTGGCTCGTGGCCCGGCTGCACTACGGCCACGTCGATCCCCGTGAGGCCGGCACCGGCAACATCGTCAACTGCGGGGCGGCGATGTACATGGCCCCGGTCGGACTGGTCAACGCGGCCCACCCGGCGGGCGCGTACGCCGAGGCGCTCGACGTGGCGGGCGCGCACCAGTCGTCGTACGGCAGGGAGGCGGCCGGGGTGTTCGCGGCGGCGGTCGCGGCGGCCTGCGCGCCGGGCGCGACCCCCGGCTCGGTGGTGGCCGCCTGTCTGTCACTGGCGAAGGACGGCACCCGGGCGGCGATCGAGGCGGTGTGCGAAACGGCCGCCCGGTACACGGACTTCGAGTCGGCGCTGCGCCCGCTGCGGCGGGCCGTGGCGCCGTACGACACCGTCGGCCCCGACTACCGCGCCCCCTCGCTCGGCGCCCGCCGCCCCTCGCGGCTGCACGCGATCGAGGAACTGCCCGTCGCGCTGGGGATGCTGGTGGTCTCCGGTGGCGAATACCGGCACGCGGTGCTCGGCTCGGTCAACTACGGCCGGGACTGCGACTCCATCGCCACCATGGCGGGCGCGCTCACGGGCGCGCTGGGCTCGCCCGTGCCGGACGACTGGGCGAAGACGGTCGCCGAAGCGAGCCGCCTGGACCTGACCGCCCCGGCGCGGACCCTCACGGAAGTCGCACGCGAGGTGTTCACGCGGGACGTGGCCCGGCGCCGGGCGCACGAGGCCGCGTTCGAGGCGCTCCTCGGCGGGACGCGGGACGAGGCCGGGTGCGAACGGCTCCTCGACGGGACCGGGGGCTGACATGCTGCGCGTCACCTGGGTCCAGCCGGAGGACCTGCTGGGCCACGAACTCCGCCAGGCGGAACAGGACGGCCGCCGCCCGGAGGCGATCGCGCGCCGCTGGGCGGCGGCGGGCGGCCTCGAAGCCCCGTCGAGGGCGGGCGCGTCCCCTCACCCCGTCTCCCGCTACCTGCGGCTGCTGGCCGAGGACCTGCTGGACGAACTGGCCGACCTGCCCAGCCGACTGGCGGACGACGAGCCGACGGACCTCGCGGCCATCAAGGCCGCCTGCGCGCCGTCCGCGACGATGTCCCCGGCCGGCACCCCGCCCGGTCAGCGGGGGCCCACCCCCGCCGCGCTGGAAGCGGCCTGGCTGGGCCGGGCCGTCGGCTGCCTCCTCGGCAGGCCGGTGGAGAAGCTGCCCCTCACCGTGCTCCGCACGCTCGCCGCCGCCACCGGTAACCGGCCCCTCAGCGCCTACTTCACCGCCCGCGGCCTGCCCCCGGACCTGGCCGCCGCACCGCCGTGGAACCGCCGTGCCGCCGCCACCTCCCTCGCCGAGAACATCGACGGCATGCCCGAGGACGACGACCTCAACTACCCGGTACTCAACCTGCTCCTGCTCCGGCGTCACGGCCGCGCGTTCACCACCGCCGACGTCGCCCGTCTCTGGCTCGACGAACTCCCCGCCGGGCGGACGTTCACCGCCGAACGCGTGGCCTACCGCAACCTGCTCTCCGGCATCGAACCCCCGTCCACCGCCCGCCACCGCAACCCGTTCCGCGAGTGGATCGGCGCCCTCATCCGCGCCGACGTCCACGGCTGGACCAACCCGGGCGACCCGGTGACCGCCGCCGACCAGGCGCACCGCGACGCCACCCTCACGCACACCGCGAACGGCGTCTACGCGGCCATGTTCACCGCCGCCGTCATCGCGGAGGCCGCCACCGGCTCCCACGACGTGCACCACTGCCTGGCCGCCGGCCTGGCCGTCGTCCCGCCCCGCTCCCGGCTCGCCCGCGCCGTCCGGCACGCGAGCGGACTGGCCCGGGAACACACGGACTTCGACACGGTCGTGGACCGGCTGCACGACACGCACGACGGCTGCCACTGGGTGCACGCCGTCCCCAACACCGCGCTGATCGCCGCCGCTCTCACCCACGCGGACGGCGACTTCTCGGCCTCCATCTGCCGCGTGGTCTCGGGCGGTTGGGACACCGACTCCAACGGGGCGACCGTCGGCAGCATCGCCGGCCTGCTCGCGGGCGACCCCGCCGCGCTGCCGGAGCGCTGGACCGCCCCGCTCAAGAACCGGCTCGCCACCTCCTTCGGCGACTTCGACGGCGTCGGCTTCGACACCCTCGCCCAACTCACCCACCGGGAGATCCACCGCCCATGACCGTCTCTCGGAAGCAGGCGCCCCCGCAGGCACCCCCGTCCGCCGGACCGGCCTCCCCCGCCCCGCCGCTGGCCGGCCTGCGCGTCCTCGATCTGGCGACCCTCTTCGCCGGCCCCCTCGCCGCCACCCTGCTCGGCGACTTCGGCGCGGAGGTCGTCAAGGTCGAGCACCCGGCCAAGCCGGACCCCTCCCGCGGCCACGGCCCCGCCAAGGACGGCGTCGGACTGTGGTGGAAGCTGCTCGGCCGCAACAAGCGGACCTGCACCCTCGACCTGTCCACGCCGGGCGGCCGGTCCGTCCTCCTCCGGCTCGCCGCGACCGCGGACGTGATCGTGGAGAACTTCCGCCCCGGCACGCTGGAGAAGTGGGACCTGGGCTGGGAGGAACTGGCCGCCGTCAACCCGCGTCTCGTCCTGGCCCGGGTCACCGCCTTCGGCCAGTTCGGACCGTACGCGCACCGGCCCGGCTTCGGCACGCTCGCCGAGGCGATGAGCGGCTTCGCCGCGATCACCGGCGAGCCGGACGCCCCACCCACACTGCCGCCGTTCGGTCTCGCCGACTCCGTCGCGGGCCTGACCACCGCGTACGCCGTGATGACCGCCCTCGCCGCCCGCGAGCGCACCGGGCGGGGCCAGGTCGTCGACATGGCGATCATCGAGCCGATCCTCACCGTGCTCGGTCCGCAGCCGGTCTGGTACGACCAGCTCGGCTACGTCCAGCCGCGCACCGGCAACCGGTCCACCAACAACGCGCCCCGCAACACCTACCGCACCGCCGACGGCGGCTGGGTCGCCGTCTCCACCTCCGCGCAGTCGGTCGCCGAACGGCTGATGGACCTGGTCGGCCGCCCCGACCTGGCCGCCCGGCCCTGGTTCGCGACCGGTGCGGGGCGGGCCGGGCACGCGGACGAGCTGGACGCGGCGGTCGGCGCGTGGATCGCCGAGCGCACCCGCGACGAGGTGCTCGCGGAGTTCGAGAAGGCGGAGGCGGCCGTCGCCCCCGTGCAGGACGTGCGGGAGGTACTGACCGACCCGCAGTACCAGGCACTCGGTACCTTCGCCACCGTCCCCGACGACCCCGAGCTGGGCGTGCTGCGCATGCAGAACGTGCTGTTCCGGCTCTCCGAGACGCCCGGCGGCATCCGCTGGGCGGGCCGGCCGCACGGCGCCGACACCGACGCGGTCCTCGGCGAGCTGGGCCTGAGCGTGGCCGAGATCGCGGCGCTGCGCGCCGAGGAGGCCGTGTGACCGCCGACGTCCTGCCGCTGACGTGGCTGTACGCGCCCGGCGACCGGCAGGACGTGGTCGGCAAGGCACTGGGCTCGGGGGCGGACGTGGTGCTGATCGACCTGGAGGACGCGGTCGCGCCCGACCGCAAGGAGTACGCCCGTACGGCGACGGCGGACCGGCTGCGGGAGCGGCAGCCGGTGCCGGTGCATGTCCGGGTCAACGCGCTGGACGGGCCGTGGGTGGAGGGCGACCTCAAGGCGCTGTCCGGGCTGCCGGGGGTGTCCGGACTGCGGCTGCCGAAGGTGACCTCGCCCCGCGAGGTGGTGCGGGTCGCCGAGCTGACCGGCCCGGCGCGGGCGGAGGCGAGGACCGGAGCGAGGGCGGACGGCGGCGGTGTCGCGCTGTACGCCCTCCTGGAATCGGCGCTCGGGGTGGAACGCGCGTTCGCCATCGCCTGTGCGCACCCCGCGCTGCGCGGCATCGCGCTGGGCGAGGCGGATCTGCGGGCCGATCTGGGGGTGCGGGAGGACCGGGGCCTGGACTGGTCGCGGTCCCGGGTGGTGGCGGCCGCACGGGCGGCGGGCCTGCCGGCGCCGGTGCAGTCGGTGTACCCGGACGTCCGGGACCTGGAGGGGCTGGCCGCGTCCTGCGCGCACGGCCGCGCCCTGGGATTCCTGGGGCGAGCGGCGATCCATCCGCGTCAGCTGCCGGTGATCGAGCGGGCGTACCTGCCGACGCAGAAGGAGATCGTGGAGGCGGAGCAGATCACGCGGGCGGCCACGGCCACGGCGGGCGCCCAGGCCCTGCCCGACGGTCGCTTCATCGACGCGGCGGTGGTGGCGGTCGCCCACCGCACTCTGACCCTGGCCCGCCGCCGTCGCTGAGCCCCGCGCCCGCCCGCTGTACGTACGGCATACGAGAACCGGGGGCCCCGCACGCGCTCCGTGCGGGGCCCCCGGTTCTCGTCGCGTCCGGTGTGCGCGGGCTCAGCTCTTCTCGGCCGTCGGTGCCGACTTCGAGGAAGCACCGGCCGACGCCTTGCCCTCACCCGCGGCCTTCGGCTTCGCCGCGGCCTCGCCCCGGTCCTCGGCCTTCTCCTCCTCGGTCCTCTCACCCCCGGCGGCCTCCGCCCCGGAGGCGGCCTCCTCGGACTTCACCGCGGCGGCCCCGGTGTCGGCGGCGCCGGCCTTGGCGGCGTCCTTGCTGTCCGTCGAAGTGCCCGTCGAGGCGCCCTCCGTGCCCGGCTCCCCGGGCACGTCCGCCCCCGGCTCCACGATCTCCTCGCGGCCCGGCCGCTTCCGCGCCGAGACGATCATGTACGTCACGGCGAGCAGGAAGACCACCAGCGCGGTCCAGTCGTTGAGCCGCAGGCCGAGGATGTGGTGGGCGTCGTCGACCCGCATGTACTCGATCCAGGCGCGGCCCACGCAGTACGCCGCGACGTACAGGGCGAACGCCCGGCCGTGGCCCAGCGTGAAGCGCCGGTCGGCCCAGATGACCAGCAGCGCGACGCCGATGCACCACAGCGACTCGTACAGGAACGTCGGGTGGTAGTAGCCCGGTACCCGGCCGCCCGTGGAGGAGGTGATGTGCAGCGCCCACGGCACGTGGGTCTCCCGGCCGTACAGCTCCTGGTTGAACCAGTTGCCCCAGCGTCCGAGCGCCTGCGCGACGGCGATGCCCGGCGCGATGGTGTCGGCATAGGCCGGCAGGGGGATGCCCCGGCGCCGACAGCCGATCCAGGCACCGACGGCGCCGAGGGCGATGGCACCCCAGATACCGAGGCCGCCCTCCCAGATCTTGAAGGCGCCCACCCAGTCGCGGCCCGCGCTGAAGTACAGCTCGTAGTCCGTGATGACGTGGTAGAGCCGTCCGCCGACGAGGCCGAACGGCACGGCCCACACCGCGATGTCGGCCACCGTGCCGGTCCGGCCGCCGCGGGCGATCCAGCGCTTGTTGCCGAGCCAGACGGCCACGAAGACGCCGATGATGATGCAGAACGCGTAGCCGCGCAGCGGAATGGGGCCGAGGTGCAGCACTCCGCGGGACGGGCTGGGAATGTAGGCAAGGTACATGGCAGGGTCGACGCTACCGTGCCGGACCTGTGGCACGGCAACCCGCCGGGCTACGGGTCCATAACGTACGCCTCGGTAACCGTGCCCCGGGGCGACACCCGGGTGCCGTCCTCTCCCCGGTCACTTCTTGTTCGCCGCCTCGACCATCTGCTTCAGCTTCGCCGGGCTCATGGAGCGGTCCTCGACGAGGTTCTTGCCGTCGAAGAGAACAGTGGGCGTGCCGCCGAAGCCCCCGTGCTGGAAGGCGGCGTTCGACTTGTCCACCCAGGTGTTGTGCGTGCCGCCCTCGACGCAGGAACGGAACGCCGGGGTGTCCAGCCCTCCGGCCTGCTTGGCCAGGTCGATCAGCTTGCCGTCGTCCGCGAACGCGTCGTCCATCTCCTGCGGCTGGTTGTCGTAGAGCACGTCGTGGTACGCGGTGAATCTCCGCGCGTCCTGGGCGCAGGCGGCCGCGTTGGCCGCGTGGCGCGAGCCGCTGCCGTGGGTGTTGCCGTCGATGAGGGTGACCAGGTGGTACTGGACCTTGAGCTGGCCGGCGTCGACCAGCTGGTGGATCGTCGAGCGGTAGGTCTTCTCGAAGGCCTGGCAGGCCGGGCAGCGGAAGTCCTCCCAGATGGTGAGGGCCGCACCGGCGGAGTCCTTGCCGACAGGGACGGCCAGCGCGTCCTTGCCGACGGCCCCGGAGGGAGCGACCGCAGGGCCGGAGGAATCGCTCTTGTCCTCCTTGCCGGAGTTCGCGGCCAGGACGCCGCCGACGGCCGCGAGGCCCAGCACACAGATCACCGCGGCTCCGATGATCAGCGTACGGCGGCGCCGGTCGGCGGCCTTCTGCTTCTCGCGCTCGTCCGCCAGCCGCTGCCGGGCGGTGCGCCTTCCCTCACGGTCACGGTTTTTCTCGCTCACACCCGGCAAACGAACCGGGGAGGCGCAGCGCGCCTCCCCGGTCCCAGGTCCACCCGTTCGAGTGAGCGGGTGTTGCTGTGTTTACCACCGGGAGGGTCGCCGGTGTTTACCGTCGTGCCTCGCGGACGCCGGCCGCGAGCTCGCCCGCCAGCTCCCGTACGGCCCTCAGCCCCGCCGTCTCGTCCGGCGCGTCCAGCATCCGCTTCACGAACGCCGAACCGACGATCACACCGTCGGCGAAGCCGGCCACCTCGGCGGCCTGGGCGGCGTTCGAGACGCCGAGGCCGACACAGACGGGCAGGTCGGAGCGGGCGGCGCGGGTCCGCTCCACCAGGTCCTGCGCCTGCGCGCCCACCGACTCACGGGTGCCGGTGACGCCCATCAGCGAGGCCGCGTACACAAAGCCGCTGCCGGCCTCCGTGATCTCGGCGAGCCGGGCGTCCTTGCTGCTGGGCGCCACCACGAAGACGGTCGCGAGACCGTGCTTCCCGGCGTGCTCCCGCCACAGCGCCGACTCCTGCACCGGCAGGTCGGGCAGGATGCAGCCCGCGCCGCCCGCCTCGGCGAGCTCGGCGGTGAACCGCTCGACGCCGTAGCGGTCGATCGGGTTCCAGTAGGTCATGACGAGGACGGGCTTGCCGGTGGCGGCGTGCGCCTCCCTCACCGTCCGCATGACGTCCGCGATCCGCACCCCGCCGCGCAGGGCGATGTCGTCGGCGGTCTGGATGACGGGGCCGTCCAGGACGGGGTCACTGTGCGGCAGGCCGACCTCGACGACGTCGGCGCCACCGTCGAAGACCTCCTTGATGGCGGCGATGCCGCCGTCCACCGTGGGGAACCCGGCCGGGAGGTAGGCGATGAGCGCGGCCCTGCCCTCCGCCTCGGCGGCGGCGAGGGTGTCGGTCAGGAGTTGGATCTTGCCGCTCACTTGGCGTCCCCCTCGATCTCCGCGATGTCGGCGGCGTCGGCAGCCACCTCGGCGTCGGTGTCGTACAGCCCGAAGTACCGGGCGGCGGTGTCCATGTCCTTGTCGCCGCGGCCGGAGAGGTTGACCAGGATCAGCCCGTCCGGGCCCAGCTCCCGGCCGACCTCCAGGGCGCCGGCCAGGGCGTGGGCGCTCTCGATGGCCGGGATGATGCCCTCGGTGCGCGACAGCAGGCGCAGCGCCTGCATGGCGGCGTCGTCGGTGACCGCGCGGTACTCGCCGCGGCCGCTGTCCTTGAGGTACGCGTGCTCGGGGCCGATGCCGGGGTAGTCCAGGCCGGCCGAGATCGAGTAAGGCTCGGTGATCTGGCCCTCCTCGTCCTGGAGCACGTACGACCGCGAGCCGTGCAGGATGCCGGGCTCGCCGGCGGTGAGGGTGGCCGCGTGCTCGCCGGTCCCGATGCCGTGCCCTGCCGGTTCGCAGCCGATCAGGCGTACGTCCTCGTCCGGGATGAACGCGTGGAAGAGGCCGATGGCGTTGGAACCGCCGCCGACGCAGGCCACGGCGGCGTCGGGCAGCCGTCCGGCGCGCTCCAGGAGCTGGCGGCGGGCCTCGACGCCGATCACCCGGTGGAAGTCGCGGACCATGGCCGGGAAGGGGTGCGGTCCGGCGACGGTGCCGAACAGGTAGTGGGTGCGGTCGACGTTGGCGACCCAGTCGCGGAACGCCTCGTTGATGGCGTCCTTCAGGGTGCGGCTGCCCGACTTCACGGCGACGACCTCGGCGCCGAGCATCCGCATCCGGGCCACGTTCAAGGCCTGGCGCCGGGTGTCGATCTCGCCCATGTAGATGGTGCACTCGAGCCCGAACAGCGCGCAGGCGGTGGCGGTGGCGACGCCGTGCTGGCCGGCGCCGGTCTCGGCGATGACCCGGGTCTTGCCCATGCGCTTGGTGAGCAGGGCCTGGCCGAGCACGTTGTTGATCTTGTGCGAGCCGGTGTGGTTGAGGTCCTCGCGCTTGAGGAAGACGCGGGCGCCCCCGGCGTGCTCGGCGAACCGGGGCACCTCGGTCAGGGCGCTGGGCCGGCCGGTGTAGTCGGCCATCAGCGCGTCGAGCTCGCGGGCGAACTCGGGGTCGGACTTCGCCTTGTCGTACTCGACGGCGACCTCGTCCACGGCGGCGACGAGGGCCTCCGGGATGAACTTGCCGCCGAACGCGCCGAAGTAGCCCGCGGCGCTCGGGACGTGACCCTCCGGGTCGGGGATGAAGAACTCGCTGGACATGGAATACCTCGTGGGCGCAGGCCCTGGGGTCGTGTTTCCGGACGGGGATGTACGGGTGGGTACGCGCGGTCACCCCGCGGCTCGAGCCGCGTGGGTCGTCGGGCGGATGTGGGGTCGCGTAGTGGGGTCGCGTCGTGGCGTGGCGGGCCCTTGAGAGGGGCGCGGGACGTGTCCTTCCGCGACTCGGCCGCGTGGACGCGGACAGCCCCCACCGGCCCGCAGCCGGACCACATGGCCCGTCGAACCGACGGACGGCCGACTACCGCACGGAAACGCGAACGGTTCCGTCGGTCCGGCTCGGCCCACCGCGGGTGACCAGGGTGACGGGCCATCGCATCCCGTTCACCTGCCCCGGCTCGGCCCCGATGACGTACCGCACCCGGCGCCCGTGCACCCGCCGCGCGGGCGCCCGGCAGCCGCGCGGCCGGCATCCGCGGGCGAGGCGGGCATAGGGATCCCTGGTCGCCGAGGTGTACGAGGAAGACATCGCGGCCAACTCTACCGGCGTACGGCCGTCCGGGTGACCGCACGGCGCCGGGGCCCCCGGGCGCGGTACGGGCGCCCCGGCCCGTCGCGCGCCCACGGGCACCGGCACCCGGATCACGTCAGCCGCGCCCGTGCCGCAGCGCGGGGTGCGCGCCGGCGGCGACCAGGTCGGAGACCGCCGTCTTCGGGTCCCGTCCGGTGACGAGGGACTCGCCCACCAGCACCGCGTCGGCGCCCGCGTTGGCGTACGCGATCAGGTCGTGCGGGCCGCGCACGCCCGACTCGGCCACCTTGACGACGTTCTCGGGGAGCTCGGGGGCGACCCGGTCGAAGGTGCCCCGGTCGACGCTGAGGGTCTTGAGATTGCGCGCGTTGACGCCGATCACCTGGGCGCCCGCGTCGACCGCCCGCTCGGCCTCCTCCTCGTCGTGCACCTCGACGAGCGGGGTGAGACCGAGGGAGACGGCACGCTCGATCAGCGATTCCAGGGCCGGCTGCTCCAGGGCGGCCACGATCAGCAGCACCAGGTCGGCGCCATAGGCCCGGGCCTCCCACAGCTGGTACGACGTGACGACGAAGTCCTTGCGCAGGATCGGGATGTCGACGCGCGCCCGGACCGCCTCCAGGTCGGCGAGCGAACCGCCGAAGCGGCGCTGCTCGGTGAGGACGGAGATGACGGACGCGCCGCCCGCCTCGTAGTCGGCAGCCAGTCCGGCGGGGTCGGCGATCGCGGCGAGCGCGCCCTTGGACGGGCTGGATCGCTTGACCTCGCAGATCACCTTGACACCGTCGCCGCGCAGTGCGGCGAGCCCGTCCTTGGCCGCAGGAGCCTTCGCCGCGCGCTCCTTCAGCTCGTCGAGGCTGACGCGCGCCTGCCGCTCCGCGAGGTCGGCACGGACTCCGTCGATGATCTCGTCGAGCACACTCACGCGAGCGGCCCCCTTCCTACCGGTTGATGCTGAGCCGATGGCCCTTGTGATGGTATCCGGAGGAACCCGTGGTCCTCGCATCCGGCCGGGCCGGTCCCCGTGATCAAGGGTGGAGCCAGCCGCCGGAGGGCAGGTTCCGGACCACCGTGAAGACCAGCAGCAGCGCGCCGCCGGCCCACAGCGGGACCGCGCCGAGTTCGACGCGCGGGGGGCGCCCGGTGAGAGAACGGACCACCCAGACGGTCCACAGCACGGCGAAGGCCAGGAAGCCGGCGACGGCGAGGACGTTGTCGGTGAGCGCGGTGGCGAGGTCGCCGTGGGCGAGGGCGTGGGCGCTGCGGAGGCCTCCGCAGCCCGGGCAGTACAGGCCGGTGACGCGGAGGAGGGGGCAGGCGGGGTAGTGGCCCGGCTCGTTGGGGTCGACGGCGGCGACGTAGGCGAAGGCGGTGGCGACGACCGCGAGGATCGCGGCGGGCACGGCCGACGCCCGGAGCTGAACGTTCACCCCCGGCATTCTGCCCGGCCGGAACGTTTCCCGCCCCCGCGCCCCTGATCAGGGCGCGGGGAACCGCGCGATCTTTTCAGGGGGTCCGGGGGGGGCGGAGCCCCACGGGGACGGGAAGGGCGGGGGCGGCGGGGGCGAGAGGAACCCGTAGGACTCGCTCAGGCGTGGGTCTCGTGGGCCGGGTGCGTGTGCTTCGGCTGGCCGAGGCCCATCATGCGCATGATCCCGCCGACGACTCCGCCCAGGAGGATGAGCGCCATGCCCGCCCAGAAACCCGCCGGCTGAGCCGCGACCATGAACACCCCCGCGACGCAGAACCCGATGAAGGTGATGATGACACCGGTCCAGGCGGCCGGGGTGTGACCGTGGCTGCTGCCCGCCATGACTTGCTCCTCGTTGCTGTGTGCGTAGGTGAGCCGAACGCTCCGCGTTCCATTCTTCCGCACCGGCGTGGACGCCGTGAGCCCGGGGGTCGTCCGCCGGGCGGCCCGCTACGCCCCTGTCGGGTCCTCGCCCCGGTCCAGCGCACGCCACAGGTCCTCGGGGCGGTCCGGGTCGACCGGACGGGTCCGACGCGGCCGGGGTGTGCCGTCGCGTTCGTAGCGGCCGGACATCGCGGGCCACAGCCGGCCGTAGCGCAGCGCGAGCAGTCCGGCGAGCAGCAGGAGCGCGCCGCCGAAGGCCGCGATGTACGGCCAGGCCGTATGGGTGAGCGCCGCCGCGGTGGCGGAGGTGTCCCCGGAGGTCTGGGCGGCCTGCTCGTCGAGGGCGGAGCTGTCGCCGACGCCGAGCAGTGCCGCCGCGATGGTGCCGGCGCCGGAGAGCGCGAGCAGCGCGGAGACCAGGTAGCGGCCGGTACGGCGCACTGCGAAGACGGCGACGAGCGCGGCGAGCCCGACCACGGCGAGGGCCGCGGGGACGCCGGTGACATCGCTGCCCTTGACATGCAGCGGGAGGGTTCCTCCGGGCACCACGACGGTGCCGGAGGACCAGCCCTGCCGGGTGGAGAGCAGGGCCACGGCGGCGCCGAGCGCCCCGCTCAGCAGGGCGGTGGCGAGGCTGCGGCGGCCGGACCGGGCCGACGCGGGCTCCTCGGCGGAGGGATGAGGTAGGGCAGTCACGTACTCCACTATCACCCGAACACCGGGCGAGGGGTCACCCGGGGTTCCGGTGAGTCCGCGTGTCCTCGGTCACCGTGTGCGTGTTCCGGCTCCTTCCAGACGGTTGGCGGTGTGGACGGCCCGGAGTACCGCGGCGGCCTTGTTGCGGCATTCGGTGTCCTCGGCGACGGGGTCGGAGTCCGCGACGATCCCGGCGCCGGCCTGCACGTACGCGGTGCCGTCCCGCAGCAGGGCGGTACGGATCGCGATGGCCGTGTCGGAGTCGCCCGCGAAGTCCAGATAGCCGACGCAGCCGCCGTACAGGCCGCGCCGGGACGGTTCCAGTTCGTCGATGATCTGCAGGGCGCGGGGCTTGGGCGCGCCGGAGAGGGTGCCCGCGGGGAAGCACGCCGTCAGCACGTCGAACGCGGTGCGGTCGGCGGCGACGCGGCCGGTGACCGTGGACACGATGTGCATGACGTGGGAGTACCGCTCGACGGACATGAAGTCGACCACCTCGACCGAGCCGGGTTCACAGACCCGGCCCAGGTCGTTGCGGCCGAGGTCGACGAGCATGAGGTGCTCGGCGCGTTCCTTGGGGTCGGCGAGCAGTTCGTCGGCGAGGGCCTGGTCCTCCTGCGGGCCGGCGCCGCGCGGCCGGGTGCCGGCGATGGGGTGGACCATCGCGTGTCCGTCCTCGACCTTGACCAGGGCCTCGGGGGACGAGCCGACGACGTCGAAGTCGTCGAAGCGGAACAGGTACATGTACGGCGACGGGTTGGTCGCCCGGAGCACCCGGTAGACGTCGAGCGCGCTCGCCGTGCACGGTGTCTCGAACCGCTGCGAGGGCACTACCTGGAAGGCCTCCCCGGCCCGGATGCGCTCCTTGATGTCCTCGACGGCCTGTCGGAAGTCGGGGCCGCCCCATCGCGCGGTGTACTCGGGCAGTTCGGAGGGCGGGAGCGCGGCGGGCGGCTGGGCGACCGGCCGGGCCAGGTCCGCCTCCATCGCGTCCAGCCGGGCCACGGCGTCGGCGTAGGCCTCGTCGACGCCGGTGTCCAGGTCGTTGTGGTTGATCGCGTTGGCGATGAGCAGGACCGTGCCGTCCCAGTGGTCGAGGACGGCGAGGTCGGAGGTGAGCAGCATGGTCAGCTCGGGGAGCTTCAGGTCGTCCCGCTCGCCGGGGCCGACCTTCTCCAGGCGGCGCACGACGTCGTATCCCAGGTAGCCGACCATGCCGCCGGTGAAGGGCGGCAGCCCCAGGTCGTCGGCGAGGTCCCGGGGGGTGTGCAGGGCCTCGACGGTGGCGCGCAGCGCGGCGAGCGGGTCGCCGTCGGCCGGGACCCCGACCGGCGGGGTGCCCAGCCAGTGGGCGTGGCCGTCGCGTTCGGTGAGGGCGGCCTGGCTGCGGACGCCGACGAAGGAATAGCGGGACCAGGTGAACGCCGCGCGGCCGTTCTCCGCGGACTCCAGCAGGAAGGTGCCGGGGCGCTCGGCGGCGAGCTTGCGGTAGAGCGCGACCGGGGTGTCGCCGTCGGCGAGGAGCTTGCGGCCGACGGGGATGACGCGGCGGTCGGTGGCCAGCTTGCGGAAGGTCTCGAGGTCCATGGCGATCGACCCTACTGAGCGGGGGTGGTGGTGCCCGAATCGGCGGGCGGGGCGGGGGTGTTGGGGGATCCGGTGGCGGTGGTGGGGCCGGACGCGGCGGGTGCGGCGGTGTCCCGTACCGGCAGGACGTCCGCGTCGAAGCAGGTGCGGGCGCCGGTGTGGCAGGCGGCGCCGACCTGGTCGACCTTGACCAGCACGGTGTCGGCGTCGCAGTCCAGGGCGACGGACTTGACGTGCTGGACGTGGCCGGAGGTGTCGCCCTTGACCCAGTACTCCTGGCGGCTGCGGGACCAGTAGGTGCAGCGGCCGGTGGTGAGGGTGCGGTGCAGGGCCTCGTCGTCCATCCAGCCGAGCATGAGGACCTCGCCGGTGTCGTACTGCTGGGCGATGGCGGGGAGGAGGCCGTCGGGGGTGCGTTTGAGGCGGGCGGCGAGGTCGGGAGGGAGGGAGCTGGGAGGTGGGGGTGCAGGTGCGGGCGTGCGGCTGGTCATGGGTGTCATTGTGCCGCGCGCGGCGATGCGGGCTTTTCGGTTGTCCACAGGGCGGACCCTACGGTCGTACCTTCGTACTTTTTCGCCCCCCGTCGCCCCTGCCCTTCCCGACCTTCCCCCACGGGGACTCCGTCCTCGCGCCCCCGAGGGGAGGCGGTCCCGGGTGGGCGGGCAGGTGCGGGTGGGGTGGGGCTCGTCGCGTCCGCGCGGCGGAGCCGCAGATCGACACCTCCGCGCCGCTTACGGCCGCCTCGGTCGTAAGCTGAGCGTATGTCGACCCATGCGAAGCGTGAACGACTTCTGCTCGCCGATCTGCTGGAGGCGTCGGGGCCCGACGCGCCCACCCTGTGCGAGGGGTGGACGACGCGGGACCTGGCCGCGCACCTCATCGTGCGTGAGCGGCGCCCGGACGCGGCCGGCGGGATTCTGATCAAGCAGCTCGCCCCGCGGCTGGAGCGGGTGATGGACGAGATGCGGGCCAAGCCGTACGAGGAATTGATCCAGCTCATCCGGACGGGCCCGCCGCGCTTCTCGCCCTTCTCGCTGAAGCAGATCGACGAGGCGTCCAACACCGTCGAGTTCTACGTCCACACCGAGGACGTGCGCCGGGCACAGCCCGACTGGACGCCCCGTGAGCTGGACGCGGTCTTCCAGGACACCCTGTGGTCGCGTCTGGAGCGGATGGCGCGGATGCTGGGCCGCGGCGCCCCGACGGGCCTGGTACTGCGGCGCCCGGACGGCCAGACCGCGGTCGCTCACCGCGGCGCCCCGGTGGTCACCGTCACCGGGGAGCCCGCGGAGCTGCTGATGTTCGCGCACGGCCGACAGAGCGCGGCCCGGGTGGAACTGGACGGCGACATGGACGCGGTCGCCAAGGCCCGGGGCACCAAGCGGCTCGGCAACTGACGCGGCCCCCGGGCCGGGAGCGGTGGGCTACCGCACGGGATGGCCCGCCTCCCGCAGTTCCCGCTTGACCTCACCGATGCGCAGGTCGCCGAAGTGGAACACGGAGGCCGCGAGCACCGCGTCCGCGCCGGCCTCGACCGCCGGCGGGAAGTGCGGCAGGGCGCCGGCGCCGCCGGAGGCGATCACCGGGACCGTGACGTGCCCCCGGACGGCCCGGATCATCTCCAGGTCGTAGCCGTCCTTGGTGCCGTCCGCGTCCATGGAGTTGAGCAGGATCTCCCCGGCGCCGAGGTCGGCGGCCCGGTGGGCCCACTCGACGGCGTCGATGCCGGTGCCGCGGCGGCCGCCGTGGGTGGTGACCTCGAAGGAGCCGGTCGCGGTGCGGCGGGCGTCGACGGAGAGGACCAGCACCTGGCGGCCGAAGCGCTCGGCGATCTCGCGGATCAGTTCGGGGCGGGCGATGGCCGCGGTGTTGACGCCCACCTTGTCCGCGCCCGCCCGCAGCAGCTTGTCCACGTCCTCGGGCGTACGTACGCCGCCGCCCACGGTGAGCGGGATGAACACCTGTTCGGCGGTGCGGCGGACCACGTCGTAGGTGGTCTCGCGGTCGCCGGAGGAGGCGGTGATGTCCAGGAACGTCAGTTCGTCGGCGCCCTCGGTGTCGTACACCTTGGCCATCTCGACGGGGTCGCCCGCGTCGCGGAGGTTCTGGAAGTTGACGCCCTTGACGACCCGGCCGTTGTCCACGTCCAGGCAGGGGATGACTCGGACCGCCAGGGTCATGAATCCACGGCTCCTCTGAATGCTTCCAGTTCGACTTCGACCAGCACACGCGAGTCGAAGAATCCGTCCACGACCAGCAGGGTGGCGACCGGCCGCACCGTGTCGAACAGTTCCTTGTGCGCCCGGCCCACCGCTTCCACGTCCCGCGGATGGGTGAGGTAGACCCGGGTGCGGATCACCGAGTCGGGGCCGAGGCCCAGCTCGGCGATCGCCTCCAGGGCGCCGGCGAAGGCCGCCCTGGCCTGCTCGTAGGGGTCGCCCTCACCGTGCAGGACGCCGTCCCGGAACGCCGTCGTGCCGCCCACCAGGACGCGGTCGCCCGCCGCGACGGCCCGTGCGAAACCGAAGGACTCCTCCCAGGTGCTCCCGCTGTGCACGCGCCGTACGGCGTCGGACGTCATGACGACACAACCTCCAGGGCCTCTTCCAGGGTGAACGCCTTCGCGTACAGGGCCTTCCCGACGATGGCGCCCTCGACACCGAGCGGGACGAGGGAGGCCAGGGCGCGCAGGTCGTCCAGGGAGGAGACGCCGCCCGAGGCCACCACCGGGCGGTCGGTGGCCGCGCAGACGTTCCTCAGCAGCTCCAGGTTGGGGCCCTGGAGGGTGCCGTCCTTGGCGATGTCGGTGACGACGTAGCGGGCGCAGCCCTCCTTGTCGAGGCGGGCCAGCGTCTCGTAGAGGTCGCCGCCGTCGCGGGTCCAGCCGCGGCCGCGCAGGGTGGTGCCGCGCACGTCGAGACCGACGGCGATCCTGTCGCCGTGCTCGGCGATGACCTTGGCGACCCACTCGGGGGTCTCCAGGGCGGCGGTGCCGAGGTTGACGCGGGTGCAGCCGGTGGCGAGGGCGGCGGCGAGGGTGTCGTCGTCGCGGATGCCGCCGGACAGCTCGACCTTGATGTCCATGGCCTTCGCGACCTCGGCGATCAGCACCCGGTTGTCGCCGGTGCCGAACGCGGCGTCCAGGTCGACCAGGTGCAGCCACTCGGCGCCGGAGCGCTGCCAGGCGAGGGCGGCCTCCAGGGGGGAGCCGTAGGAAGTCTCGGTGCCGGACTCGCCGTGGACCAGGCGGACGGCCTGGCCGTCGCGGACGTCGACGGCGGGGAGGAGTTCGAGCGTGGCCATGGTGTCTACAGGGTTCCGATCCAGTTGGTGAGGAGCTGGGCTCCGGCGTCGCCGGACTTCTCGGGGTGGAACTGGGTGGCGCACAGGGCGCCGTTCTCGACGGCGGCGACGAACCGCTCGCCGTGCGTGGACCAGGTGACCTTCGGGGCGCGCAGGGCCGGGTTCGCGGTCTCGAGGGACCAGTCGTGGACGGCGTAGGAGTGCACGAAGTAGAAGCGCGCGTCGGCGTCGAGTCCGGCGAAGAGCTCGGAGTCGGCAGGTGCCTCGACGGTGTTCCAGCCCATGTGGGGGACGACGTCCGCCTTGAGGGGCTCGACGGAGCCGGGCCACTCGTCCATCCCCTCGCTCTGGACACCGTGTTCGATGCCGCGGGCGAAGAGGATCTGCATGCCGACACAGATGCCCATGACGGGGCGGCCGCCGGCCAGCCGGCGGCCGATGATCCAGTCGCCGCGGGCCTGCTTGAGGCCCGCCATGCAGGCGGCGAAGGCGCCGACGCCGGGGACGAGCAGGCCGTCGGCGTTCATGGCCCGGTCGTAGTCACGGGTGATCTCGACGTCCGCGCCGGCCCGCGCGAGGGCGCGCTCGGCGGAACGGACGTTGCCGAAGCCGTAGTCGAAGACGACGACCTTCTTGGTGCCCGAAACGCCCGGGGTGCTCAGGGTGCTCGGAGTCGTCAATTCCACACCTCCAGCCGCACCACGCCCGCGACGATGCACATGGCCGCGCCGACGGAGAGCAGCACGATCAGACTCGTGGGCATCTTCTGCCGGACGAAGGAGACGATCCCGCCGATCAGGAAGAGCCCGAGGACGATGAGCGCGGTAGATCCGCCGTTCACAGCGCACCCTTCGTGGAAGGCAGGATTCCGGCCGCGCGCGGGTCGCGTTCGGACGCGTAGCGCAGGGCGCGGGCGAGCGCCTTGAACTGGCATTCGACGATGTGGTGCGCGTTGCGCCCGTAGGGCACGTGGACGTGCAGCGCGATCTGCGCCTGGGCGACGAAGGACTCCAGGATGTGCCGGGTCATCGTCGTGTCGTACTCGCCGATCATCGGCGCCATGTTCTCCGGCTCGGTGTGCACCAGGTAGGGGCGGCCGGAGAGGTCGACGGTGACCTGGGCGAGGGACTCGTCGAGCGGGACCGTGCAGTTGCCGAAGCGGTAGATGCCCACCTTGTCGCCGAGGGCCTGCCTGAAGGCGGCGCCCAGCGCGAGGGCGGTGTCCTCGATGGTGTGGTGGGAATCGATGTGCAGGTCGCCCTCGGTCTTCACGGTCAGGTCGAACAGACCGTGCCGGCCGAGCTGGTCGAGCATGTGGTCGTAGAAGCCGACGCCCGTCGACACGTCGACCTTGCCGGTGCCGTCGAGATCGATCTCCACGACGACCGCGGTCTCCTTGGTGGTGCGCTCCACGCGCCCGACGCGGCTCATGCGCCCCGCTCCTGTCGTTGGTCGTTGAGGTCCGTGGGGTCGGTGAGGTCCCCGAGGTCTTTCTTGAGTGCGCGTGCCGCTTCGAGGAACGCGTCGTTCTCCGCCGGGGTTCCGGCGGTCACCCGCAGCCACCCCGGCACGCCGTTGTCCCGGACCAGGACGCCCCGGTCGAGGATCTTCCGCCACGCCTCGTGGGCGTCGGCGAACCGGCCGAACTGGACGAAGTTGGCGTCGGACGCCGTCACCTCGTATCCGAGTGAGCGCAGTTCGGCGACGAGCCGGTCCCGTTCGGTCTTGAGCTGTTCGACATAGCCGAGCAGCGTGTCGGAGAACTCCAGCGCGGCCAGGGCGGTCGCCTGGTTGACGGCCGAGAGGTGGTACGGCAGCCGTACGAGCTGGACGGCGTCCACGACGGCCGGGTGCGCGGCGAGGTAGCCCAGGCGCAGCCCCGCCGCGCCGAACGCCTTGGACATCGTGCGGGAGACGACCAGATTCGGCCGGCCCTCCAGCAGCGGCAGCAGCGAGTCTCCGTGACTGAATTCGATGTACGCCTCGTCGAGGACGACCAGGGACGGCTTCGCCGCCTGGGCCGCCTCGAACAGCGCGAGGACGGCATCGGGCGGGACCGCGGTGCCGGTGGGGTTGTTGGGGCTGGTGATGAAAACGACGTCGGGGCGGTGCTCCGCGATCGCCCGCTCGGCGGCGGCGACGTCGAGGCTGAAGTCGTCCCGGCGCGGACCGGAGATCCAGCCGGTGCCGGTGCCGCGCGCGATGAGCGAGTGCATCGAGTACGACGGCTCGAAGCCGATCGCGGTGCGGCCGGGCCCGCCGAAGGTCTGCAGCAGTTGCTGGATGACCTCGTTGGAGCCGTTGGCGGCCCACACGTTCTCCGGGCCGACGGGGTGCCCGCCGGTCTTCGTCAGGTACTCGGCGAGGCGGGTGCGCAGCTCGACCGCGTCCCGGTCGGGGTAGCGGTTGAGGGCGCGGGCGGCCTCGCGCACCCGTTCGGCGATCCGCTCGACGAGCGGTTCGGGCAGCGGGTACGGGTTCTCGTTGGTGTTCAGCCGTACGGGGACGTCGAGCTGCGGCGCGCCGTAGGGGGACTTGCCGCGCAGTTCGTCCCGTACGGGGAGGTCGTCGATGCCGAACGTGCTCACTTGCTGTCGGGTACCTTCCAGTCGAACCGTGCCTTGACCGCGGCGCCGTGCGCCGGCAGGTCCTCCGCCTCGGCGAGCGTCACCACGTGGTGGGCGACCTCGGCGAGCGCGTCGCGCGTGTAGTCCACGACGTGGATGCCGCGCAGGAAGGACTGGACGGAGAGCCCCGAGGAGTGGCAGGCGCAGCCGCCGGTGGGCAGGACGTGGTTGGAGCCGGCCGCGTAGTCGCCCAGCGAGACCGGCGCCCAGGGGCCGACGAAGATCGCGCCGGCGTTACGGACGCGGTCGGCGACGGCGGCCGCGTCGGCGGTCTGGATCTCCAGGTGCTCGGCACCGTAGGCGTCCACCACCCGCAAGCCCTGCTCGACGCCGTCGACCAGCACGATCGCTGACTGGCGGCCCTTGAGGGCGGGCACGATGCGGTCCTCGACGTGCTTGGTGGCGGCGACCTGGGGCGCCAGCTCGCGCTCGACCGCGTCGGCCAGCTCCGGGGAGTCGGTGACGAGGACGGCGGCGGCCAGCGGGTCGTGCTCGGCCTGGCTGATCAGGTCGGAGGCGACGTGCACCGGGTCGGCCGTGGCATCGGCGAGAATCGCGATCTCGGTCGGGCCGGCCTCGGCATCGATACCGATGCGGCCGGTGAAGAACCGCTTGGCGGCGGCGACCCAGATGTTGCCGGGGCCGGTGACCATGGTGGCGGGCGGGCAGGACTCGGTGCCGTAGGCGAACATCGCGACGGCGGTGGCGCCGCCGGCCGCGTACACCTCGTCCACGCCGAGCAGGGCGCAGGCGGCGAGGATCGTGGGGTGCGGCAGGCCGTCGAAGTCGGCCTGGGCAGGGGAGGCGAGCGCGATCGACTCGACGCCGGCCTCCTGGGCGGGCACCACGTTCATCACCACGGAGGACGGGTAGACCGAGCGGCCGCCGGGCGCGTACAGCCCGACGCGGTCGACCGGAACCCACTTCTCGGTGACCGTGCCGCCGGGGACGACCCGGGTGGTGTGATCGGTACGGCGCTGCGCGCGGTGGACCGCGCGGGCGCGGCGGATCGACTCCTCCAGGGCCGCGCGGACCGCCGGGTCGAGCCGCTCCAGCGCCTCCTTGAGGGCCTCGGCCGGGACGCGGACGGACTCCAGCCGGACGCCGTCGAACTTCTCGGCGAAGTCGATCAGCGCCGCGTCGCCCCGATGATGGACGGCCTCGCAGATCGGGCGCACCTTCTCCAGGGCCGCCGCGACGTCGAAGTCGGCTCGGGGCAGCAGGTCGCGCAGGGCGGGTCCCTCCGGGAGGGCGTCGCCGCGCAGATCGATTCGGGAGATCACGCGGTCAATTCTCTCAGACCGCGGGCGGTGACCGTCCGTCCGTATCAGTGGCTGATACGTCACGCACGGAAGGCGGAGGGAGAAGTTCGTGCTCACTTTGAGTGTTCAACCCGTGACGCAGTGGGCATCACCGGTTGTACCAACCCGCGAGTAACGCCACCTGTGAGGCAGGAAGGGGGCACCGTGACGGGGAGGACGGGCGCGCCGTGACCGAGAGTGACAGCCTGCGCGCCACGACAGATGTTCCCGGCGGACTGACCACCGTCGAGGCCGGCATGTGGCAGGCGTTCCGCGCCGGCACCGTCTACGACCTGCGCAGCGGCGACGCGGGCGTGGACGATCCGCACGGCGGCGCCCCCTGGGGCCCCGAGCGTACGGTCCGCGCCCTGGTGGTCTGCTGGCTGCTGCTGGACGGTCCGCCCGCGCTGGCCGGGCGGGTCTCCTCGCTCAAGCTGACCGGTGTGCGGATCACCGACCCCCTCGACCTCGCGGGCGGCACGGTCGATCCCTATGTCGAGATGACGGGCTGCCGCTTCGAGCAGGAGGTGCGGCTGCCGGAGGCGCGTTTCACGACGGTGCGGCTGCTGGACTGCGCGGTGCCCCGGCTGGAGGCGGCGCGGGTGCACACCGAGGGCGATCTGCACCTGCCGCGCTGCCGCGTCCCCGGCGGCATCCGGCTCACCGACGCCCGCATAGGCACCGATCTGCTGCTCAATCAGGCGATCGTGGGCCCGGACCGCACCGGCCGGGCGATCATCGCGGACGGCATCTCGGTCGGGCAGGATCTGCAGGGCGAGATGCTCCGCACGGAGGGCGAACTGAGCCTGCGCAGCGCCCAGATCGGCGTGTCGCTCAGCCTGCGGGGCGCCCGGCTGACCAGTTCGACCACCCGGAACGCGCTGAACGCCCCCCAGCTCAGCGTCGAACGTACGCTCTACCTGAGCCCTGCCGGGCTCGGCAACCCGGTGCTCACCAGCGGCACCACGCCGGCCCGCGGCACGCTGGTGCAGCGCTTCGAGGCACGGGGCGGGATCCGGCTGGACGACGGGCGGTTCGGGGACTCCGTCGACCTGGAGGGCGCCCGGTTCCTCTTCCGGGAGGACCAGGAGCTGTCGCTGCGCCGGGTACAGACGCCGGAGCTGCGGTTCCTCGGGGAGCGGCCGGAGCGCGGGCGGGTGGTGCTGTCGGGCGCCCGGATCGGCAACCTCGTCGACCGCACGACGAGCTGGCCCGGCCCCGGCCGGCTGCACATGGGCGGCTTCGCCTACGAGAACCTGGTGCCGCAGGACGCCTTCCCGCTGCCCCGGCGGGTGGAGTGGGTGACCGCGGCGACCGCCGAGTACGACCCGGAACCCTACGAGCGGCTCGCGGCGGTGCTGCGCGGTTCCGGGGAGGACGAGGACGCGCGGGAGGTGCTGCTCGCCAAGCAGCGCCGTCGCCGCGAGACGTTGCCGCTCGCCGCGAAACTGTGGGGATACGCGCAGGACTGGACGGTGGCCTACGGGTACCGGCCGGGGCGGGCGGCGGTGTGGATGGCGGTGCTGTGGGCGGCCGCGTCGCTGGCGTTCGCGCAGAACGATCCGCCGCCGGCCGATCCCGAGCGGCATCCGCACTGGAACGCCCCACTGTTCGCGCTGGATCTGCTGCTGCCGGTGATCGATTTCGGCCAGGTCGGCCAGTGGCAGTTGCGCGGCGGCTGGCAGTGGCTGGCGGCCGCGGTGATCATGCTCGGCTGGGTCCTGGCGACGACGGTGGCGGCGGGCGCGACACGGACATTGCGGCGGAGCTGACCCCTGCGCGGGGGGATCCCCCGCGCGGGGGGATCCCCCGCGCAGGGGTCCCCGCGGGGGTCTCCGCGGAAGGCATACCCGCGGAGGGGATCTTCGCGGAGGGGCTCCTGGCGGAAGGGCTCCCCGCGGACGAGGCCGGCGACGGGGCCGACCGCCGACGGGGCCCGCATGGGGCCGACCGCCTGGCCTCCCCGCGCGGGGCCGACCGCGAGCCGTATGTCCCTGCACAGGAGCGACCGTCTTCGGGACATCCTCACTCGGGGCCGATCGGCTACCGGGCCCACATCCTGCGGGGCAGAACCGGACCGGGGCGGCATCCCGACAAGGCTGCTCCGCGATCGGGCCGGCCGCCCGGCGGGCCCGGCCCGGCCGTCATGGGGCGGGCGTACGACTGTGCGACAGGTGAGATGAGAAACGCTCACCTTTTACCGCGCCTTGACCTCTTCCCGTACAACCAATCCGGGTTTCGTCCGCACCTCTGGCGCGTTTCCGACCTGCGTGTTTTCAATGGTCGGCACCATGCTCCGCTTGCGCGCCCTGCTCCGTAACGCCCGGCCGTCCCGGAATGCCCCGCGACCCGCCGGACCGGTCCCGCACGGGTTCGTCCCGAACGAACCCGTCCAGAGCGGGCTCCGCCATGACGGGCTGGTCCTGGACGGGCTCCTGCCGGACGGGCTCGTTCCGGACGACGAGGTGCTGCTCGACGCGCCCGACGACCGTCTCTCCCCCGTGCTCGCCGCGGCCGGACGCGGCGAGTACGGCCCGGCGGCCGCGCTGCTCGCCGGCACCCGTGAGGCCGCCGCCTGGGAGGACCGCGACGGCTACGTCCGGCGGCTCGCGCTGTTCGCCCGCTCGCGCGGCGAGTGGTTCGACGCCTGGTGCGCCGCCGCTCCCGACTCCCCCGACGCCCTGCTGGTCGGGGCCCAGCTCGCGGTGGACCGCGACTGGGCCTCCCCGGCCCGTGCCGAACTGTTGCGCCGGGCGACTCCGCTCCTCACGGCGGTCACCGCGGACGGCGGCGGCGACCCCGTGCCCTGGCGCATCGCCCTGGACCATGCCCGGGGCGCCCGCGCCGGACACGCCGAGTTCGAACGGCTGTGGGTCGAGGCGGTGCGCCGCTCCCCGCACCACTACGGATGCCATGTGGCGGCCCTGCGGTACCTCTCGGGCGCCTGCGGCGCCGGGGGCGCCTCCCGCTCCGAGTGCCACCGGGAGTGCTTCGACTTCGCCGAACGGGCCGCGCAGGACGCGCTCCCCGGATCCCTGGTGCAGGCGCTGCCGGTCCGGGCCGCCCACGCCTACCTCGCCGCACGGGGCGGTCCCGCCGTGGCGCGGGGGCGGCTGGACGCGGCGGCGGACCGGGCGGTCGCGCTCTCCACGGGGTACGCGCCCGCCGACCCCTGGCCGGCGGAGGTGCGCAACCTCCTGGTCCACGTGCTGGTCCGCCTGCACCGCTGGGAGGACGCCCTGGAGCAGCTCCGCCTGATCGGGCCGTACGCCACCTCCTTCCCCTGGGACCGCGAGGACGAGGACCCGCTCGCCCGGTTCCTGCACGTACGGACCGGTGCGCGGCTCAGGGTGGCGTCCGGCCGGCCGCCGTACGCGGGCGGTCCGCGCCCCACGCGCCCACCCGGCGCGACCGATCCGTGCCCGCCGGGTGACCGCACCGGCCGGTCCCGGCCGCACGACCATTAGGCTGTCCCGTCGTGACCACCGTCCGGCTTCCGCTCTTCCCGTTGAACTCGGTGCTTTTCCCGGGGCTCGTGCTGCCGCTGAACATCTTCGAGGAGCGTTATCGCGCCATGATGCGCGAACTGCTGAAGACCCCCGAGGAGGAACCGCGCCGTTTCGCCGTCGTCGCCGTCCGCGACGGCCACGAGGTCGCGCCCAGCGCGCCAGGCCTGCCCGATCCGACCGCCGTGCCCGACCTGGGGCCCGCGGCGGGCTTCGGGGACGATCCCGTCAAGGCGCTGCACACGGTGGGATGCGTCGCGGAGGCGGCGACCATCCGGGAGCGGCCGGACGGCACGTTCGAGGTGCTCGCCACCGGCACCACCCGGGTCCGGCTGCTCTCGGTGGACACCTCTGGCGCCTTCCTGACGGCCGAGCTGGAGGAGCTCGAGGAGGAACCGGGCGACGGCGCCGGGACCCTGGCGGAGGGCGTGCTGCGCGCGTTCCGCGCGTACCAGAAGCGGCTGGCCGGGGCGCGGGAGGGATCGCTGTCGGCGGGCGGGGAACTGCCGGACGAGCCGTCCGTGGTGTCGTACCTGGTCGCGGCGGCGGCGATGCTGGACACCCCGGCGAAGCAGCGGCTGCTCCAGGCCCCGGACATCGCCTCGCGGCTGCGGGACGAACTGAAACTCCTTCGCGCGGAGACCGCGATCATCCGTAACCTGCCGTCCTTGCCGGCGGCGGAGCTGACGCGGGGACCGCAGAGCCTCAACTGACCCCGGCGCGACGGACACGGCACACGGCGACACGAGGGTCGGGATGGCGAAGAAGGCGAAGAAGCAGCAGCCGGGCGGAACACCGGCGACGGTGGCGCTGACAGCCGCGGGGGTGACGTACACGGTCCACTCCTACGAACACGACCCCTCCCACCCGTCGTACGGCGAGGAGGCGGCCGAGGCGATGGGCGTCTCCCCGGACCGGGTCTTCAAGACGCTGGTGGCCGACGTGGACGGCGCACTGGTGGTCGGTGTGGTCCCGGTGGCGGGCTCGCTCGACCTCAAGGCACTGGCGACGGCGGTGGGCGGCAAGCGCGCGGCGATGGCAGACCCGACGCTGGCGGAACGGACGACGGGGTACGTGCGGGGCGGCATCTCGCCGCTGGGCCAGCGCAAAAGGCTGCGGACGGTCCTGGACGCGTCCGCGTCCGCCCACGACACGGTGTGCGTGTCGGCGGGCCGGCGAGGTCTTGAGGTGGAGCTCGCCCCGGGCGACCTGGCGTCCCTGACGGAGGCGGTCGTCGCACCGATCGCGCGGGGCGCGTAGAGGCACGTGAGTACGTAAGCACGTGGAGGCGGTACACGGGAGCGCGGCCAGCGTGACCGCGCCCCGGCCGGGGGCCACCGGCCGAGGGGCCCCTGTCGCGCTCCCCCGCCCCCGTCAGTCCACCGGCGGCAGCGGCAGCGGTGTCGGTTCCGGGTCCCTCGGGCCGAACAGTGCCGTGAGGCCCAGATGGACCACCAGCGCGCCCAGCGACCACGCGAGGAGCGCCCCCTTCGCGCCCAGTTTCAGGGGCGCGGAGAACGTCACACCCTTGCCGACGCTCTTCGCGTGAGCGACCACGTCCTGCGAGGGCCCCAGCCAGATCCCCAGCCGCCACGCGAGCAGGGACCCCAGCAGCCCGCCCACGGCGAGCCCCACCACCAGCGGCACACCGCCCCGCCGCCGCGCCAGGAACGTCACCAGCGCGGTCACCGCCCCGAACGCCAGCGCGAGCAGCGCGAACGTCCCGTCCACCCCGATCGCCTGCTCGCCCTCACTGTCCTTGAGGTAGACGACCCAGTTCTTGCCGACCACGTCACCGACCAACGGCACGTGCGGCGCCAGCCACCACCACAGGACCCCGAGCAGCGCCCCCGTCACCGCCACGCCCAGCGCGACGACGACCGCCTCCCGCACTTCGGTCTTCATTCCGGGTCCGTCCTGTCCGTACGCCGACCAGCCCGGGTCGACGGCGCCGGGCACGGCCGCGCCGTCGGGGCTCCGCCACCCTTCGTACGCGGCCCCCGGCGCCGCCGGGGCGGACGGTGTGGACGCGGCCGACGGGGCGGGGGCCTGCTGTCCGGCCTGGTCACGGCGGGACGGTTCCTGCGGGGGCGGAGGAGTCAACGGAGCGGTCACCCTGTCATCGTGCCAGTCGAATCGGTCGGTCGCGTCACCGGACGGCTCGGTCGGTCGCGTCACCGGACGGCCGCGCGCCGGTACGCCCAGGTCGCCACGGCCAGCGAGGCGAGCCCGACGCCCGCGCATACGGCGAGGTCGCCGAGGACGTGCGTCCAGTCCGGGTGTCCCCCGAACGTCCGCGCGAACGCCTCCACACCGTACGTGGACGGCAGCAGGTCGCGCGCGAGGCGGACCACTTCCGGCAGCCGGCCGGCCGGGAGCACGCCGAGAAGGAGCGCCCCCGACATGCCGAGCTGCCCGAGCAGGGTGGCGAGTTCGGGGCGCGGGGCGAGCAGCCCCAGGGCGGCGCCGAGCCCGGACAGCGCGGCCCCTGACAGCGGGATCACCGCGGCCAGGATCCACAGGTGGCCGAGCGGCAGGCCGAACAGCAGGCAGCCGGAGACGGCGGTGACCACCGTGCCCGGCACCGTGAAGGAGGCGTACGCGCCCGCCGCGCCCAGCACCACGGCGGCGGGCGGCACCGGAAGGGTGGCGTAGTGGTCGAGGCCGCCGTCGGCCCGCAGCCGCCCGAAGTACTGGGCCAGCAGGTTGAGCGCCACGAAGGCGACGACGAGGACCGAGGACCCGGCGACCACCGCGCGTGCCCCGGCGTCGTCGTCCACGACCCCGCGCATGAGGATCATGATGCCGATCGACTGGAACGTCGCCACGAACAGCAGCGGGATGCGGGCGACCCGGGCGCGGGAGAGCTGCGCCCTGTACACGGCGGCGAGCGCGGGCCACAGGCGGGCCCGCGGCCCGAGGACGGCCGCCTCCGTGGCCGTGTCCGGGACGGCGTCCGGGTCGGTGTCCGACGCCGCCCGGGGGACGGCGGGCAGGGTCCCGGCGGGTACGGCACTCACGACGCGCTGCTCCTTCTCGCTCGGGCGGTCGTTCCGTACGGACCGTGCGGAACGACCGCCGGACCGTATCCGTAGGGACCGTACGGATGCGGCGTCTTCCGTGCTCGCCGCCGCACCGGCCCGCCTCACGCCTTCACCAGTCCCTTGGTGTCCCCGCCGAGGGCGAGGTAGACGTCCTCCAGGCTGGGCGTGGCGAGGGTGAAGTCGTCCAGGGCGGCGAAGGCGGCGCCGCCGGTGACCGTGGCGACGACGGCCCGGGCCTCCTCGGGGGCGAGCCGCAGCGTCCAGCGGCGCCCGGACTCGGCGACTCTGTCGTGCAGGGCGGCGACCTCGGGCACGTCCAGCGGCGGGCGGTCGCGCCAGACGAGGTCCACGCGGACCTCGCCGGCCACCTCGGCCTTGAGCCCGGCGGGAGTGTCGCAGGCGACGACGCGGCCGCGGTGCAGGACGGCGACCCGGTCGAGCACGGTCTCCGCCTCGAGGACGTTGTGGGTGACCAGAAGCACGGTGGTGCCGCGTTCCGCGCGGCGCCGGTCGACGGCGGCCCACACGGCGCGCCGGGCGACCGGGTCCATGCCGGTGGTGGGCTCGTCCAGCACCAGCAGCGGCCGCTCGCCGACCAGGGCGGCGGCGAAGCAGGCGAGGCGGCGCTGGCCGCCGGACAGCTTGTTCAGGGGGCGGGCGGCCAGCGGGACGAGCCCGAGTTCCTCCAGGACGGCGTCCCGTTCCGCGCGGGCCCGGCGCAGGTCGAGTCCGCGCAGCCGGCCGGTCGTCTCGACGGCGAGCGAGACGGTCAGTTCGTCCAGCGCGGTGGACTCCTGGCCGAGGTAGGCGAGGATGCGGGAGGCGCGCTCGGGGTGGCGCACGAGGTCGTGGCCGAGGATCTCGACGCTGCCGCGGTCGGGGCGCATGAGGCCGGTGAGCTGGCGGACGAGGGTGGACTTGCCGGCGCCGTTGGGGCCGAGCAGGCCGAAGATCTCGCCGCGGCGGACGTCGAGGCGGACATCGTCGGTGGCGCGGATCTCGGGGGTGGCGGCGGTACCGCGGCGGGCGCGGAGCGCGGGGTAGACCTTGGTCAGCCCGCGTACGCGTACGACGTCGCCCTGTTGCCAGGTCGACGGTGCGGTGCGCGTATTCACAAAGGACGAGACTACGGGGTATCGCCGACAAACCCTCGTCCGGGTGGGCCCGGAGGGGGTTCTCGCCCCCGCCGCCCTCACCCTTCCCCTCCTCGGAGGGCTCCGTCCTTCGGACCCCGGGGTTCGTCGTCGGCCGACCGCCGGTGGGGGCCGGCCGCGCCCGCGCGGCGGGGTAGCCGCGGATCGACACGGCCCCGCGCCCCTGTGTGAGGCGCCCGGCCCCTGCGAGGCGCTTACTCCCCCGCCGGGACTCGTTCCGTTGCTGTTCTGGCGTCGATCTCGCGCCAGAAGCCCGCTCGGATCGCGTAGCGGTCCTGCTCGTCGATCTGGTCGTCCTTGTGGGCGAGCAGGCCGAAGCGTGCCGCGTAGCGCAGCAGTTCGCCGTCGATGCGGTGGGGCACCCGGGGGTACATGCCGGAGATCTTCTGGAGGTGGATCTGGTCGGTCAGGCGCTCCGCCCACCGGCGGGCGAACACCTGTCCGACCTCCAGAGGGTCGCCGCCGACCGCGGTGATGTCCTCCTCGCGGTCGGCCCAGCGCTGTTCCGCGCTGGTGAGCTGCGCGAGCGTCGGCAGCGAGGCGGCTTCCGCGGACTCCCCTCCGGGCCGGTCGACCCAGCCCTTGTCGGAGGACCACCGCAGCGTCGCCGAGGACGGCGGGGACGTCGGCTGCGGGCCGGGGGCACGCAGCGCGGCCAGGTCCTTCGGGGTGGGGACGCCCTTGTGGGCGGGGCCGCGTTCCGTCGAGCCGTTGCGCGGCTCGGCCGCCGACTCGTGCCGCGGCTGCTCGGCCCGGCGTTCGGGCCCGGCGGAGAGCGAGGACTCCGGCAGTGGGGCGGAGAGGATCGCGGCGATCTCCGGCCGGGGCAGGTGCGGGGGCGCGCAGGCGCCGCCGTACTCCTTGGCGCGGACGGCCCGGGTGATCCAGACGCGGTCCAGTACCCGGCGTTCGTCGGCCTCGGCGACCAGGTCCTCGGACTGGTTGTAGTCGCCGTCGGCGGCCTGCACCGCCCACAGGTGGACGGCGACGCCGTGTTCCTTGGCGGCCATCATGCCCGGCAGCAGATCGCCGTCCCCGGTGACCAGGACCACGTCTGAGCAGGCCCTGTTGCGGGCGAGTTCGGTCAGTTCGGCGTGCATGGCGGCGTCGACGCCCTTCTGTGCCCACCGCCCGTCGCTGCGGGTCAGGGCGCCGAGCCGGACCGTGACCCGGGGCATCACGCGCAGCCGGCGGTGCTCGGGCTGCGGTACGCGGTCGGGGGCGCCGTCGAACCAGTAGATGCGCAGCAGGGGCTGCCGGGTGTCGGACTCGGCGCGTTCGCGCAGGCCCTGGATGAGGGCGGCGTGGTCGACGGTGATGCGGGAGCGGGAGGGTTCACCGGCGAGGAGGCTGGCGGCGGCCCCGAGCAGGTATCCGGCGTCCACCAGGACGATGCAGCGGTCCACGCGGTCCACCTCTTTCCGGGAGGTTTGCTTCGGGCTTCCTTCGAGTCTGCCCGACGGCAACGGGGTTAACGGTCCGAACTCGATCTTCGGCGTGGCGCACGGGCGGGTGTGCCGCCAGCCACCTTGTCACACACGGTAATTGTCCGGAATGCGTTCTTTGTGTGCCTGTGTGAGTCTGATCCCGTCCCTGGCCCCCAGATCCCTTTCAGGAGGCGAATCACCATGGCCAAGAACAAGAACCAGAACCGTAAGCAGCAGAAGAACAACGGTCCGCAGAACCGCTCCGCCCAGGGCGAGCACGCCCAGGAACAGGCGCACCGGCCCGAACGGGAGGCGCAGGCCGCCTCGATAGCCCCGGCGGATGCGGGCCCGGCCCAGGCCGGCCGCAAGCAGCGGAAGAGCTTCGGTCACAACTGAGGCCGGGCGTACCAAGAGGGGCGCATCCCGTGCGGGATGCGCCCCTCGCGTGCATCTGTGCGCGCCGATCTACGGTCCGGTGCCCACCCGGATCTCCACCGGGCGTTCACCCCGGCCCCTCAACCCGGACCCGGGCCCCGGTCCCTCGACCCCGTACCGCGCCCCGGTCCGTCAACCCGCCAGGCAGGACGGGCCGAGCAGCACCTTGAGGTCGCCGAAGAGCGCGGGGTCCGGCTTCACCCGGTGTCGGTCGAGCCGGAGGACCGTGGTCTTGCGGGGCCCCTGGAGCTTGATCCGCACCTCGCTGTCGCCCCTGTGGTGACTGAGGATCTCGCCGAGGCGGCTGACCATGGGCGGAGTGACCCTGGTGGCAGGGATGGTGAGCACCACAGGCGCGTTGGCGCCCGCGTTGGACAGATCGGGCACCTGGAGCTCCATCGCGACCAGCCGCGGCACGTCCTCCCGCTTGTCGAGCCGGCCCTTGACGAACACCACGGCGTCCTCGACCAGTTGTGTCGACACGAGCTGGTACGTCGCCGGGAAGAACATGCACTCCAGCGAGCCGGCGAGATCCTCGACGGTGGCGATCGCCCAGGCGTTGCCCTGCTTGGTCATCTTGCGCTGCAGTCCGGAGATGATGCCGCCGATGGTGACGACCGCGCCGTCCCCGAAGTCACCGCCGGTGAGCTGGGCGATGCCCGCGTCGGCCTTGTCGGACAGCACGTGCTCCAGACCGAAGAGCGGGTGGTCGGAGACGTAGAGGCCGAGCATCTCCCGCTCCTGGGCGAGCAGATACGTCTTGTCCCACTCGTCGGGCGAGAACTCCACGTCGAGTCCGAAGCCCGGCTCGGTCGTGTCGCCGTCGCCCATGCCGCCGAAGAGGTCGAACTGGCCCTCGGCCTCCTTGCGCTTGACCGCGACCACGTTGTCGATCATCGGCTCGTACTGGGCGGTGAGCCCCTTGCGGGTGTGCCCCATGGAGTCGAAGGCGCCCGCCTTGATGAGCGATTCCGTGGTCCGCTTGTTGCAGACGACGGCCTCGACCTTGTCCAGGTAGTCCGGGAAGGAGGCGAACTTTCCCTTCGCCTTGCGGGACCTGATGATCGAATCGACCACGTTGGTGCCGACGTTGCGTACCGCGGACAGGCCGAAGAGGATGACGTCGTCACCCTGGGCTGCGAAGTTCGACTCCGACTCGTTGACGTTGGGCGGGAGCACCTTGATGCCCATGCGACGGCACTCGTTGAGGTAGACGGCCGACTTGTCCTTGTCGTCCTTGACCGAGGTGAGCAGTCCGGCCATGTACTCGGCCGGATAGTTGGCCTTGAGGTAGGCGGTCCAGTACGAGACCAGGCCGTACGCGGCGGAGTGCGCCTTGTTGAAGGCGTAGCCGGCGAAGGGGACCAGGACGTCCCACAGGGCCTGGATCGCCTCGTCGCTGTAGCCGTTCTTCTTGGCGCCCGCCTGGAAGATGGTGAAGTTCTTCGCCAGCTCGTCGGCCTTCTTCTTGCCCATGACGCGGCGCAGGATGTCGGCCTCGCCGAGCGAGTAGCCGGCGATGATCTGGGCGGCCTTCTGCACCTGCTCCTGATAGACGATCAGGCCGTAGGTGACGTCCAGGACCTCCTTGAGCGGGGCCTCCAGCTCGGGGTGGATCGGGGTGATCTCCTGCAGGCCGTTCTTGCGCAGCGCGTAGTTGGTGTGCGAGTCCATGCCCATGGGGCCGGGCCGGTACAGCGCGGAGACGGCGGAGATGTCCTCGAAGTTGTCGGGCTTCATCAGGCGCAGCAGTGAGCGCATGGGGCCGCCGTCGAACTGGAAGACGCCGAGGGTGTCGCCGCGCTGGAGCAGTTCGAAGGTCTTGGGGTCGTCCAGCGGCAGCGACAGCAGGTCGATGTCGAGGCCCTTGTTGGACTTCACCATCTTGACGGCGTCGTCCATGATCGTCAGGTTGCGCAGGCCGAGGAAGTCCATCTTCAGCAGGCCGAGCGACTCGCAGCTCGGGTAGTCCCACTGTGTGATGGTCACGCCGTCGGTGTGCCGGACCCAGACGGGCACGTGCTCGGTGATGGTCTCGCTGGACATGATCACGCCGGCCGCGTGCACGCCCATCTGCCGGACCAGTCCCTCGACGCCCTTGGCGGTGTCGATGACCTTCTTCACGTCCGGTTCGTTCTCGTACATCGCGCGGACCTCGCCGGCCTCGCTGTAGCGCGGGTGCGAGGGGTCGGTGATGCCGTTGAGGTCGATGCCCTTGCCGAGGACGTCGGCGGGCATCGCCTTGGTGACGCGGTCGCCCATCGCGTACGGGTAGCCCAGCACGCGCGCGGAGTCCTTGATGGCGTTCTTGGCCTTGATCTTGCCGTAGGTGCCGATCATGGCGACCTTGTCGGCGCCGTACTTCTCGGTGACGTACCTGATGACCTCGACGCGCCTGCGCTCGTCGAAGTCGATGTCGACGTCGGGCATGGAGACGCGCTCGGGGTTGAGGAAGCGCTCGAAGATCAGGCCGTGCGGGATCGGGTCGAGGTCGGTGATGCCCATGGCGTAGGCGACGATCGAGCCGGCCGCGGAGCCTCGGCCGGGGCCCACCGCGATGCCGTTGTTCTTGGCCCACATGATGAAGTCGGCGACCACGAGGAAGTAGCCCGGGAACCCCATCTGGATGATGACGTCCATCTCGTACTCGACCTGCTTCTGGCGGTCCTCGGGGATGCCGCCGGGGAAGCGGCGCTCCATGCCGCGGCGCACCTCCTCCTTGAACCAGGTGACCTCGGTGTAGCCCTCGGGGATGTCGAACTTGGGCATCAGGTCGCGCTTTTCGAACATGCCCGTGGTGTCGACCTGCTCGGCCACCAGGAGCGTGTTGCGGCAGCCCTCCTGCCAGGCGTCCGAGGAGTCGATGGCGTACATCTCGTCCGCGGACTTCAGGTAGTAGCCGGTGCCGTCGAACTTGAAGCGGTCGGGGTCGGAGAGGTTCTTGCCGGTCTGGATGCACAGCAGGGCGTCGTGGGCGCTCGCCTCGTGCGCGTACGTGTAGTGCGAGTCGTTGGTGACCAGCGGCGGGATGCCGAGCTTCCTGCCGATCTCCAGCAGGCCGTCGCGGACCCGGTGCTCGATGTCGATGCCGTGGTCCATCAGCTCCAGGAAGTAGCGGTCCTTGCCGAAGATGTCCTGGTACTCGGCGGCCGACTTCAGCGCCTCGTCGAACTGCCCTAGGCGGAGCCTGGTCTGCAGTTCGCCCGAGGGGCAGCCGGTGGAGGCGATCAGCCCCTCGGACCACTGGGAGATGGTCTCCTTGTCCATGCGGGGCCACTTCTGCAACCAGCCCTCGGCGTAGGCGTCGGAGGAGAGCCGGAAGAGGTTGTGCAGTCCGGTGGCGTTCGCCGCCCAGATCGTCTTGTGGGTGTAACCACCCGAACCGGACACGTCGTCCCGCTTCTGGTGCGGCTGGCCCCAGCGGATCTTGCGCTTGTTGCGCCGGGACTCGGGGGCGACGTACGCCTCGATGCCGATGATCGGCGTGACGCCCGCCTTCTTGGCGGAGTGGAAGAAGTCGTACGCCCCGTGCAGGTTGCCGTGGTCGGACATGGCGATGTGCGTCATGCCCATCTCGTTGCACGCGTCGAACATGTCCTTCAGCCGCGCGGCACCGTCCAGCATCGAGTACTGGGTGTGGACGTGCAGGTGCGTGAACGGCTTCGACACGTTCGGCCTCCAGGGGGAAACGCTGGGTGGCGGGCTGGCGGACAGTCCGGGGGTCAGCTCGGAAGTCTATGCCCCGGCACTGACACCGGCGGGCCCCCTCCGCGTACCTTCGTGCGGGGGAGGCACCGAAGTCCGCGGCCCCGCGCGTGCGGGGCACGGCAGGCCCGCGCGTGTCGTCCGGGCACCCGGGGCGCGGGCACTTCCGCCGGCCGCCGCGCGTTGGACGGACCGGCGGGGCCACCGCCCGTCGTCCGGCCCGGCGGACGTCGCTCCCGTCACATCCGTCACGCATCACCCTGCACCTGGAGGCACCCAGCGATGTCGGTCCCGCAGCTCACCGCCGAGCACCGCGGCGAGGAGATCCTCGCCGTCTTCGACACCGCCTTCGGCCGGCTCCTGGCCGCCGACCCGGCCGCGTTCCGCGTGAAGTTCCGCAAGATGGCGGCCTCCGCGTTCGCCTTCTACCGGGGCACGGCGTGCCTCTTCTACCACGACCTGGACGCGGCGGGCGACGGCGACCTCACGGGCCCGTACCTGGACGAGCGCACCTCCCGGGTGTGGATCCACGGCGACCTGCACGCGGAGAACTTCGGCACGTACATGGACGCCAACGGCCGGCTGATCTTCAATGTGAACGACTTCGACGAGGCGTACGTCGGCCCGTTCCTCTGGGACCTCAAGCGGCTGGCGGCCTCGGTCGCCCTGATCGGCTACGCCAAGGCGCTCAGCGACGAGCAGATCTCCGAGCTGGTCAGGATCTACGCGGGCGCCTACCGGGAGCGGATCCACGCCCTGGCCACCGGCGCCAAGGACGACGAGGTGCCGCCGTTCACCCTGGACACCGCCCAGGGCCCGCTGCTCGACGCGCTGCGCGACGCCCGCTCGCTGACCCGCTTCGGCCTGCTGGACTCGATGACGGAGATCCGCGACTTCGAACGCCGCTTCGCGCCCGACGGCGGCTCCATCGAACTGGACGCCGCCACCCGCTACAAGGTGCTGGCCGCCTTCGACGGCTATCTGGAGACGCTGCCGGAGTCCTCCCTGACCCGCCCGGACTCCTACCGTGTGAAGGACGTCGTGGGCCGGCGCGGCATCGGCATCGGCTCGGCCGGCCTGCCCTCGTACAACATCCTCCTGGAGGGCAACAGCGACGCCCTGGAGAACGACGTCGTCATCTACATCAAGCAGGCCCAGATCCCGGCCGTCTCCCGGCACATCACGGACCGGGCGATCCGCGACTACTTCCAGCACGAGGGCCACCGCACGGTGATCTCCCAGCGCGCCCTCCAGGCGCACGCCGACCCCTGGCTGGGCTGGACGGAACTGGACGGCGCCGGGCAGCTCGTCGCCGAGATCTCGCCCTACGCCGTGGACCTGGACTGGGGCGACATCGACGACCCGGAGGAGATCGCCGGCGTCGTCGCCGACCTGGGCCGGGCCACCGCCACGATGCACGCGGCGGCGGACGACCAGTCCGGCGAGTCCCTGGTGCCGTTCTCCACCGAGCGCGCCATCGACGCCGCGATCGCCGCCTACGCCGACGACGGCGCGGGCTTCGCCGGCCTCCTGGTGGACTTCGCGCACAGCTACGGCGCACGCGCGCGTGCCGATCACCAGATCTTCGTCGACCTGTTCCGCAACGGCCGCATCCCCGGCCTCTGACCTCCACCCCCCGACCGGCCACCTCGGCCGGCTTCCGCCCACCACAACGCTCCGGTAACGCACAGCTCCCCTTTAGGGGCCGCTTACCGGAGCGCATGGGACACTCTCCAGCGCGATGGACATATCAGCGACCCACCTCAGAGCCGTACGCGCGGCGGTGTTCACGGCGCTCGTCGTGACGCTGGGCACCGCGTCGCACGTGCTGCTGTCCGGGGTCCCGCTGCCGACGGGCACGGTGACGGCGACCGCCGCCGCCGTGTTCGCCGTCGCCTATCTCCTGGCCGGCCGCGAGCGCGGCTTCGGACGGATCGCGGCGCTGCTGGTCCCGCTGGAACTGGGCGCCGACACGGTCTTCACCACCGGCCAGCACACCTGCTACGGCCCCGCGGGCGGCCCCGTCACCGGTCCGCTGCGCTCGGTCGGCTGGGACGTGCTGTGCCGCGGCGGCGAGGTGGGCAGCCCGCTCACCCACATGACCGGTTCCGGCGCCGCCCGGGTCTCCGCCCTGCTCGCCGACCCGGTCACCGCCTGGCTGCTGCTCGCCGCCCACGTGAGCGTGGGGCTGCTCGCGGCGGCCTGGCTGCGCCGCGGCGAGCGGGCCCTGGCCCAGCTGCTGCGGGCGGCCGCCGCGGCCTCCTTCCGGCCGCTGCTGCTGGCGGTCGCCGCGGTCACGATACGACGTCGCACGGCGAGCCACTCCGTGCTTCCCGCGCCCCCGGCGGCCCCCGCCCCGCGCACCCGGCTCTTCGCGCACTCCCTGGGCCTTCGGGGCCCGCCGCACGCCACCGTTCCCGCCTCCGCACTCGCACCCGCGTGCGCGTTCGCCCTCGTCTGAGGCACGCGCCCTCGCACGAGGCGGGACGGCACCCGAGCACGGCCCCCACCCCGAAGCATCCCGCGCACCCGACCGGTGCGCGCGTTCCCACGGAGATCACCCACATGAGCAAGCGAAACAGCCCGGCGGCGAAGTCGGCGGCCCGCGAGCGGCTGCGCCAGGAGCGCGAGCGCCAGGCCAAGCGCGACAAGACCAAGCGGCAGGTCATCGTGGCCGGCTCCATCGTCGCGGTCCTCGCGATAGCCGGCGGCATCAGTTACGCGGTCGTGCAGGCCAACAAGCCAGACGGCTGGGAGGCGGTCCGGGACCAGAAGCTCGTCCAGCCCGCCCACACCACCGGCAAGAACGGCACGACCGTCGTCGTCGGCAAGGACAGCGCGAAGAAGACCCTCACCATGTACGAGGACCCGCGCTGCCCCGTCTGCGCCCAGTTCGAACAGTCCGTCGGCTCGACGGTCCACAAGGACGTCGACAGCGGCAAGTACAAGATCCAGTACGTCGGTGCCACGTTCATCGACAACAACATCCCGGGAGAGGGCTCCAAGAACGCCCTCAGCGCGCTGGGCGCCGCGCTGAACGTCAGTCCCGAGGCCTTCCTCGACTACAAGAGCGCGCTCTACTCGACCAAGTACCACCCCGAGGAGACCGAGGACAAGTTCGCGAAGGACGACTACCTGATCAAGGTCGCGGACACGGTGAAGGAGCTGAAGGGCAACAAGACCTTCCAGAACGCCGTGAAGAAGGGCACCTACGACAAGTGGGCCCTGGTCATGAGCGACAAGTTCGACGCCGACGGCAAGAAGTACGGCTTCCAGGGCACCCCGACGCTGATGATGGACGGCAAGATCGTCACCGGCGGCGACGGCAAGAACGCCCCGATGACGACGGCGGACTACAACACCGCGCTCGGCAAGGCGCTCGCGTCCTGACGCAGGTGGCCGCGCGGCGTCGACGTTCCTCCGACAGCCGCGCGGCGCCGGTGTTCCTTCCCGACAGCCGCGCGGCTTCGGCGTTCCTTCCCGACAGCCGCGCGGCGCCGGTGTTCCCGACTGCCCCGAGGTGCCGACTTCCGGCGCCGAAGGCCGACAGCGGGCGGGCTTGTGCGAGTTCGTCCCCCGGCGGCCGGTGGCAGTCACTAGCCTGATCGTCCGTGACTCCCAGCCGACACGGATCGTCCGACAACACCCGCACCCCCGCCGCCGCGCCCGCACCGTCCACGCCGACGCCCTCCATACCCGCGCCCTCCACCTCCCCCGAGGAGACCTCCCGGCTCGCGGACGCGCTCGCCCCGCTGCGCCGGACGGTCGTCAAGGCGGCCGCCGCGACCGCGGGGCTCGTCGGACCGCTGGCCGCCGCCCTGCCCGCCCGGGCCGCGCCCGGAACCACGGCCTTCCTGCACGGCGTGGCCTCCGGGGACCCCCTTCCCGACGGCATCCTGCTGTGGACCCGGGTGACCCCCACCCCCGAAGCGATGCCCGGCTCCGGGCTGGGCCCGGACGTCCGGGTCGGCTGGGTCGTCGCCGCCGACCGGGCGTTCACCGAGATCGTCGCCAAGGGGTCCACCACCGCGACCGCAGCCCGCGACCACACCGTCAAGGCGGACGTGCGCGGACTGCGGCCGGCCACCGACTACTGGTTCCGCTTCACCGCGGGAACCGCCGAGTCCCCCGTCGCCCGCACCCGCACCGCCCCGGCCGCCGACGCCCCCGTCGGCCGTCTGCGCCTGGGCGTGGTCGCCTGCGCCAACTGGGAGGCCGGGCATTTCTCCGCCTACCGTCATCTTGCCGCCCGCGGCGACCTGGACGCCTGGCTGCATCTCGGCGACTACATCTACGAGTTCCCCACCGGCCAGTACGCCCACCGCGGCACCGTCGTGCGCCCGCACGCCCCGGCGCACGAGATCGTCACGCTCGCCGACTACCGCGTGCGCCACGGCACCTACAAGACCGACCCCGATCTGCAGGCCCTGCACCACACCGCGCCGGTCGTCGCGATCTGGGACGACCACGAGTTCGCCGACAACGCCTGGTCCGGCGGCGCGGGCAACCACAGCGAGGCCGCCGAGGGCGCCTGGACGGACCGCCAGGCCGCCGCGAAACAGGCGTACTTCGAGTGGATGCCGGTCCGGCCCGCGACCGAGGGCACCACCTACCGGCGGCTGCGCTTCGGCACACTGGCCGACCTGTCCCTGCTCGACCTGCGCTCCTTCCGCTCCGAACAGGCGGCCACCGGCAGCGGATCGGTCGACGACCCCGGCCGTACGCTCACCGGGCGCGCCCAGCTCGACTGGCTCAAGGCCGGGCTGACGACGTCCGACACCACCTGGCACCTGGTCGGGAACTCGGTGATGATCGCGCCGTTCGCCGTGGGCTCCCTCTCCGCCGCCCTGTTGCGGCCCCTGGCCCAGCTGTTCGGAAAGCCCAAGGAGGGGCTCGCCCTCAACACCGACCAGTGGGACGGCTACACGCAGGACCGGCGCGAACTCCTCACGCACCTGCGGGACCACGGCATCCGCAACACCGTCTTCCTCACCGGCGACATCCACATGGCCTGGGCCAACGACGTGCCGTACGAGGCCAGTACGTACCCTCGGTCCGGTTCCGCCGCCACCGAGTTCGTGGTCACCTCGATCACCTCCGACAACCTCGACGACTTCGTCAAGGCGCCCGAGGGCACCGTCTCGGCGATGGCCGCCCCACTGATCCGGGCCGCCAACAAGCACGTCCGCTGGGTCGACACCGACCGGCACGGCTACGGGGTGCTCGACCTCGACCGCGAGCGGGCGCAGATGGACTTCTACGTCGTGTCCGACCGCCGGGACCCGGCCGCGTCCTCCTCCTGGGCCCGGTCGTACCGCACCCGCAGCGGCACGCAGCAGGTGGAGCGGGCCCACGATCCGGTGTGAGTCCGCGCGGGTACGAGTGGTCGCCTCAGGAGGGCTCGAGCGCCCCGAGGAAACCGAGCGCCACCCGCCAGGTGGCCTCGGCGGCCTCCTCGTCGTAGTCGGGGAGGCCGGGGTCGGTGTAGAGGTGGCCGGCGCCCGCGTATCTGTACACCTCGACGTCGGCGCCCGCCCGGCGCATCTGCAGGTACCAGGCGCTCAGCCAGTCGTCCGGCTCGAACGGGTCGGGCTCGGCCACGTGCAACTGCACCGGAAGGTCGTCCACCGCGGCGTTCGGCGCGAGGTCCGACGTGCCGTGCAGGAGCAGCAGCCCGCGCGCCTTGGCGTCGCCGAGGGCAAGGGTCTGGGCGGTCGCGGCGCCCAGCGAGAGGCCCGCGTAGACCAGGCCGCGCTCGGAGTACGGGGCGGCGGCCAGCACCGCCCGCTTCAGCAGCCCCTCCTTGCCGAGCTCCTCCCGGTAGGCCTGGCTCTCCTCGACCGAGTCGAACGTACGGCCGTCGAAGAGGTCCGGGGTCCAGACCTGGTGTCCGGCGGCGCGCAGCCGGTCGGCGGCGGAGTGGACGGCGGGCCGCAGTCCGTACGTCGAGTGGAAGAGCATGATGTCCATGCGCCCCATGGTGCCAGCCGCCACTGACAGTCACCGACCGCCGGGCCCGCCCCGGCACCCCCGGACCCGGGTGCCGGAGAGCGTGAGGTCGCTCACGCGGGGGCGGCCGGGGGCGGGGCGGTACCCGGGATCGCCGGGACGACACATGTTCATGGTCGTCCACGCCGGTTACGTTCACAGGCATGGAGAACGTACTCCGCCCACTGATCGTCGTCGGCGGCGCGGTCGTGCTCACCCTGTTCCTCGGGTGGGCCTGCGACCGTCTGCTGCGCCAGGCCGACCAGCGGCACCACGAGACCCCGCTGTGGGGTCTGCTGCGCCGCGGCCGCATCCCCTACCAGCTCGTGCTGTGCTCGGCCGTGCTGAGAGGCTCCTACGACGAGGCGAAGCTCCTCGAACACCATCACGTGGGCATCGGCCGGACCCTGACCCTGGTGCTGATCGGCTCCGCCGCCTGGCTGGTGATCCGGATCGCGGCGGCGGTCGTCGAGACGTCGTACAGCCGGTACGCCCGCGCCCACCGCGACCCGGCGCGGGTACGCCGGGTGCGGACCCAGGTCACGCTGATCATGCGGGTCGTCTCGGCGGTCGTCGGGGTGGTCGCGGTCGCCGCGATGCTCCTGACGTTCCCCGCGATGCGGGCGGCCGGCGCCTCGATCCTGGCCTCCGCGGGCATTGTCGGCATCGTCGCCGGTGTCGCCGCGCAGTCCACCCTCAGCAACATGTTCGCCGGGCTGCAGATCGCCTTCGGCGACATGGTGCGCATCGGCGACACCGTGGTGGTGGACGGCGAGTGGGGCACCGTCGACGAGATCACGCTGACGTTCCTGACGGTGCGGACCTGGGACGAGCGCCGGATCACCATGCCGGTGTCGTACTTCACCTCCAAGCCGTTCGAGAACTGGTCGCGCGGTGGCGTGCAGATGACCGGCACGGTCTACTTCCACGTCGACCACAGCGCGCCCGTGGAGGCGATGCGCGAGCGGCTGCGGGACATCCTGCGGCACTGCCCGGCGTGGGACGGGCGCGCCTACGGCCTGGTGGTCACCGACACCACGCCCAACACCATGGAGGTGCGGGCGCTGGTGACGGCCAAGGACGCGGACGACATCTGGACGGTACGGGTCACCGTCCGCGAGGAGATGATCCGCTGGCTGAGCGAGCACCATCCGTACGCGCTGCCGCGGGTCAACACGGCGGAGGCGGTGCGGCCGCCGCACCATCTCGACGGCCGCTTCTCCGTGCCCGGCGCCCGGCCCGCCCCCTCGGACGAGGCGAAGCGCGGGCGCTCCGGCGGCACCAGGTCCAGGCAGCCGGACGGGGCGGGCTGGGTCACGTCCGACCGGTCCCCCGACAAGAACTGAGCCCCGCCGGTCCCCCGACAGGACCGAGCCCCGCCGGCCCTCCGCAGGGCTGAGCGCGGCTCGGTTCCCCCGGGCTCGGACCAGGCCCCGCCGGCCCCCGGGCAGGACCGAACACCACCGTGCCGTGCCCGCACCCCCGGGGGCCAAAGGACCGGAGCCTGGCGGTCGGGGGCCGGTCAACGCGGTCCCGGTCAGCGCAGGCTGCGCACGTCCAGGTGGCGCAGGACGCGGTCGACGACTTCGGGGTCCGCGCCCGGTTCGCCGCGGGCCGCGAGGATCTCGTGCCGGGCGGCGCTCAGCATCTCGCCCTGGATCCGCCGGATCCGCTTCATCCGTCGCACCCGCTTCTCGTGCGCCTGCATCCGCTCGTCCTCCACCACATAGGGGGTGATCCGCACCCCGAGGTCGAAGGCCCGGCGCTGCATCTGCTCGAACAGATCCTCGGGCAGATCCTCCTCCCGTTCGATCTCCACGAGGCGCTTCTTGGCAGCCCGGGCCGCGCGGACGGCGAGTTCCTTCTCGAACTCCTTCTCCCGCTCGGTGTCGGCCCGGACCCCCAGCAGCCGCACCAGCCAGGGCAGGGTCAGCCCCTGCAGGACGAGCGTGGCCACGATGACCGCGAAGGCGATGAAGACGATCTCGTCCCGGTCGGGGAAGGGCGAGCCGTCGTCCATCTCCAGCGGGACGGCCAGCGCCAGCGCGACCGAGGCCACCCCTCTCATCCCCGACCACCACATCACGATGGTCTCCCGCCAGCTGGTCGGGATGTCCTCCTCCTGGTCACGTCTGTTGTGCAGCCGCTGGGTCAGCCAGGTGGCCGGCAGCAGCCACAGCAGGCGGACGAGGATCACGACGCCGACGACCGCCCCGGCCCAGCCGAGCATCTCGCCCCAGCGCCCCGCGGCCGTCCCGATGGCGTGGTGCAGCTCCAGACCGATCAGCCCGAAGGCCACGCCCGTGACCAGGGTGTCCACGACCTCCCAGAAGTGGTGCCCGGCGAGCCGGGTCAGCACGTCGTCCGGGTCGGTGCCGTACTCCGCGAGGAACAGCGCGGTGGTGAGCACCGCCAGCACCCCCGAGCCGTGCAGCTCCTCGGCCAGGACGTAGGACGCGAACGGCACCAGCAGGGTGAGTCCGATCTGCAGCGTGGCGTCGTCGAGCACGTCCATCATCTTGTTGGACACCCAGCCCAGGGCCGCGCCGACCGTGATGGCCACGACCGCGGAGAGCAGCAGTTCGAGCAGGGCGCCGGGCAGCGAGAACGAGCCGCTGACGGCGGCGGCGATGGCCACGTGGTAGAGCGTGATCGCGGTGACGTCGTTGAACAGGCCCTCGCCCTCCAGGATGGAGACGAGGCGGCGGGGCAGCCCGAGCTGTCCGGCGACGGCGGTGGCGGCGATCGGGTCGGGCGGCGCGACCAGCGCGCCGAGCGCGACGGCGGCGGCGACCGGCAGCCCCGGGACGACGGCGCCCGCCACCGCGGCGACCGCGATCATGGTGACGAACACCAGGGCCACGGCCAGTAGGAAGATGGGCCGCTTGTTGGCCGTGAACTGCCGCCAGGAGGTGCGCCGGACCGCCGCGTACAGCAGCGGCGGCAGCAGGGCGGGCAGGATCAGGTCGGGCGGGATGTCGACGTTGGGGACGAAGTCGGGCAGCGCCAGCACGAGTCCGAGCAGCGTCATCAGCACCGGCGAGGGCAGTTTCAACCGGTCCCCCACCGGGACGCTGACCACGGCCCCGACCAACAGCACGAACAACAGGGCCAGCTGATCCACGGTCGGCGCTCCCGGGGTCTGGGACGATCAAGAGGGGCCGGGGATCCAGACTGCCACGCCGCCCCCGGCGGGGGCCGCACCGGCACACTCCGCCGGCCGTCCCCCGTCGCGCCGCCGCCCCGCCCGTCTCAGACGGGGCGCCGCATCGCCCGGTGGGGTATTCCGGCGTCCGGGAACTCCGGCCCGTACGCCTCGTACCCCAGCCGCTCGTAAAAACCCAGCGCGTGGGTCTGCGCGTGAAGATCGACGGCGGTCAGGCCGCGCTCCCGGGCGACGGCCTCCATGCGGCGCACGAGTGCCGCGCCGACTCCGAGGCCACGCGCCTCCTCGACCACCGCGAGCCGGCCGAGCGAGCCCACCGACGGCTCGCCGCCGTTCCTGGCCGCGGCCGCCTCGCCGTACAGCAGCCGGCCGGTGCCGAGCGGGGCACCGTCCGCCCGGCGCAACGCCAGTACGTGGACCGCGCCGGCGTCGTGGACGTCGTACTCGATGTCCTGCGGCACGCCCTGCTCGACGACGAAGACCTCCTTGCGCACCGCGAAGCAGGCCTCACGGTCGGCGGGGTCCTCGGCGACGCGCACCTCGTACGGCTGCTCGCCGGTGGTCGGCGTGCTCATGCGTAGGTCTCCTCACGCACCTTGTCCAGGGCCTGCCGCAGGTCCTCGGGGTAGTCGCTGCTGAACTCCACCCACTCACCGTCCCCGGGGTGCTCGAAGCCGAGGCGGACGGCGTGCAGCCACTGACGGGTCAGCCCCAGCCGCTTGGCGAGCGTCGGATCGGCGCCGTAGGTGAGGTCGCCGACGCAGGGGTGGCGGTGGGCGGCCATGTGGACGCGGATCTGGTGGGTGCGCCCGGTCTCCAGCTTCACGTCGAGCAGGGAGGCGGCGCGGAACGCCTCGATCAGGTCGTAGTGCGTCACGGAGGGCTTGCCCTCCGCGGTGACCGCCCACTTGTAGTCGTGCTGCGGGTGGCGGCCGATGGGGGCGTCGATCGTGCCGCTGGTCGGGTCGGGGTGGCCCTGGACGAGGGTGTGGTAGCGCTTGTCGACCGTGCGCTCCTTGAACTGGCGCTTGAGGGAGGTGTACGCCCGCTCGGACTTGGCCACCACCATCAGGCCCGACGTGCCCACGTCCAGGCGGTGCACGATGCCCTGGCGCTCGGCGGCGCCGGAGGTGGAGACGCGGTACCCGGCGGCGGCCAGGCCGCCGATCACGGTCGTACCGGTCCAGCCGGGGCTCGGGTGCGCGGCGACGCCGACCGGCTTGACGACGACGACCACGTCCTCGTCGTCGTACACGATCTCCATGCCCTCGACCGGCTCGGCGACGACCCGCACCGGCGCGGCGGGCTGCGGCATCTCGACCTCGAGCCAGGCGCCGCCGTGGACCCGCTCCGACTTGCCGACGGCCGAGCCGTCGACATGCACCTTGCCCGTCGAGGCGAGCTCGGCCGCCTTCGTACGGGAGAAGCCGAACATGCGGGAAATGGCGGCGTCTACGCGCTCGCCCTCCAGGCCGTCGGGCACGGGCAGGGTGCGGATCTCGGGAAGGGTACTCACCCGTCGAGTATGCCGGACGGGCCGGACGCCCCCGCACGAGCCTGTGGAAAACTCCGGGAAACGGCGGCCCTCAGTCCTTGTGGACGGTGCCGTCCGGGTCGAGGCCGCGGAACGACAGCAGCACGATCAGGATGCCGCCGCACACGATCGCCGAGTCCGCCAGGTTGAAGACGGCGAAGTGCTTGGGGGAGATGAAGTCGACGACCGCGCCTTTGAAGACGCCGGGCGCGCGGAACACGCGGTCGGTGAGGTTGCCCAGCGCGCCGCCGAGCAGCAGCCCGAGGGCGATCGCCCAGGGCACGCTGTAGAGCTTGCGGGCGAGGCGGGCGATCACCACGATCACGGCGGCCGCGATCACCGTGAAGATCACGGTGTACGCCTCGCCGAAGCTGAAGGCGGCGCCCGCGTTGCGGATCGCCTCCAGCTGGAGCCAGTCCCCGATGAGGCGCACGGGGGCGTGGTGCTCCAGCCGGGCCACCACGACGAGCTTGCTGACCAGGTCGAGGGCGTAGGCGAACGCGGCCACGGAGAACAGCACGGCGATCCGCCGCCGGCCCCGGGGTGCCGCGGCAGCGGCCCCGCCGGGCTCGCCCTCGGCGTCGGCGGGGGCACCGGCCCGCGTGGAGCCGCTCTCCGCCTGTGTGGAGCCGTCCGTCCGCATGACGTCGCCGACCGGCCGCGTGGCGTCCTCGGCCGGCCGTGCGTCGGCGGACGGCGGGGCGGGACGCGCGGCGGCCCGGTCACGGGCCTCCTCGGGCCCGGTCCCCGCCGCCTCCGGGATGTCCGGCGTACCGATGATGCGCTCCGCCTCTGCCACGTGAATCCCTCAACCTAGGTACCTGACTGAGGACGAGAGTACGACACGTCGCCCTCGCGCCCGGCGTCCAGGCGGACCTCAGAAACGGCGTTCCTGCTTCTGTTTGCACTCCACGCACAGTGTGGCCCGCGGGAAGGCCTGCATGCGGGCCTTCCCGATGGGGTCGCCGCAGTTCTCGCAGAGGCCGTAGGTGCCCGCGTCGAGGCGGTCGAGGGCGCGCTCGGTCTGTTCCAGCATCTCGCGCGCGTTGGCGGCGAGGGCCAGCTCGTGCTCGCGCGTGATGTTCTTGGTGCCGGTGTCGGCCTGGTCGTCGCCGGCGCCGTCCCCCGAGTCGCGCATCAGGCCGGCGAGCGCCCGTCCGGAGGAGTCGAGTTCGGTGCGCAGCCGCATCAGCTCGGACTGCAGTTCGACCCGGGCCTCCGCGACCTCGTCGGGTGTCCAGGGGTCCTCGCCCGGGCGTACCGCGAGTTCACCGGGTTCCGCCGCGGCGAGCCGCGCCTTGGGCACGGCGGTGGGGTCCTTCGCCGCCGTGGCCGTGCCAGGAGTCTTCTTAGCAACCACCGTGGGCTCCCGTCTGCGTCGCGGGGTGGTTCGGGTCGTGTGGTGCCGGGTGCTTCGCCGTCATGACCACACCTGTTCCCGGGAGTGGTCCGGCCGGCTCACGAATCGTGCTGGGACGATAAATCGACTTGTGACCCCCGGCAACGGGGCATGCCGGTGAGATCCGCCCTGCGGGCGCCGGGCGGCGAGCATGAAAGCGTTGTGCCCAGCTCCTGGCCGGGTAATCCGCCCGGCGCCCCGCCGCGGAATCAGGACGCCGCTCCGGTGCCGTTCGGGTCACCCCGCGCGGCCGGTGAGCGCGGGCCCGGACCGTCCCGTAATCCGGTCGGCCGCTGTCGGTGCGGCGCCGTACACTGGGCGCAGCGAGAAGCGTGGATGGGGACGAGTAGCGGCGTACGCAGCCCAGAGCGACCCGGGGACGGTGGGAGCCCGGGGGTGAGCGCGACGCGAAGATCACCCCGGAGCCGCCGGAAGAAACCCGCAGCGGGCCCCGTCACCGGGACCGGCGACGGCGAGTAGACCCGGCATCGCGACCCCAATGAGGGGGCCCACCGGGGCGCAGGGTGCACCGGCGGGCCAAGGAGGGTGGTACCGCGGGAGCCCGCCGCACACGGCGTACGCACGAGTGGCTCTCGTCCCTCCGACGGAAGGCAGCAAGTCCGTTGGAGGAATCACGCTGATGACAGCGCCGACGTACCGCCAGGTGCCCGCCCAGGTCGACCTGCCCGCGCTCGAGCACGCGGTGCTCGACTTCTGGCGCGAGCAGAAGATCTTCGCCAAGAGCCTGGAACAGTCCGCGGGCCGCCCCGAATGGGTGTTCTACGAAGGCCCGCCCACCGCCAACGGCATGCCGGGCGCCCACCACATCGAGGCCCGCGTCTTCAAGGACGTCTTCCCCCGCTTCCGCACCATGCGCGGCTACCACGTGGGGCGCAAGGCCGGCTGGGACTGCCACGGCCTCCCCGTCGAGCTGGCGGTCGAGAAGGAGCTCGGCTTCACCGGCAAGCAGGACATCGAGGCGTACGGCATCGCCGAGTTCAACGCCAGGTGCCGCGAGTCGGTGACCCGCCACACCGACGCCTTCGAAGAGCTCACGACCCGCATGGGGTACTGGACCGACCTCGACGACCCCTACCGCACGATGGACCCCGAGTACATCGAGTCGGTCTGGTGGTCGCTGAAGGAGATCTACGACAAGGGCCTGCTCGTCCAGGACCACCGCGTCGCCCCCTGGTGCCCGCGCTGCGGCACAGGCCTGTCCGACCACGAGCTCGCCCAGGGCTACGAGACGGTCGTCGACCCGTCCGTCTACGTCCGTTTCCCGCTCACCTCCGGCCCGCTGGCCGGCGAGGCCGCGCTCCTGGTGTGGACGACGACGCCCTGGACCCTGGTGTCCAACACGGCCGTCGCCGCCCACCCCGGTGTCACCTACGTCGTCGCCACCGACGGCGAGGAGAAGCTGGTCGTCGCCGAGCCCCTGGTGGGCAAGGCGCTCGGCGAGGGCTGGGAGCTCACCGGACAGTCCTTCACGGGCGCCGAGATGGAGCGCTGGACGTATCAGCGCCCCTTCGAGCTGGTGGAGTTCACCGAGCCCGCGCACTACGTCGTCAACGCGGAGTACGTGACGACCGAGGACGGTACGGGTCTGGTCCACCAGTCCCCCGCCTTCGGCGAGGACGACCTCAAGGTGTGCCGGGCCTACGGGCTGCCCGTCGTCAACCCGGTGCGCCCCGACGGCACGTTCGAGGAGGACGTCCCGCTGGTCGGCGGCGTCTTCTTCAAGAAGGCCGACGAAAAGCTCACCGAGGACCTCAAGGAGCGCGGCCTGCTCTTCCGGCACCTGCCGTACGAGCACAGCTACCCGCACTGCTGGCGCTGCCACACCGCGCTGCTCTACTACGCCCAGCCGTCCTGGTACATCCGCACCACCGCCGCCAAGGACCGGCTCCTTCAGGAGAACGAGAAGACCAACTGGTTCCCGGAGCGGGTCAAGCACGGCCGGTACGGCGACTGGCTCAACAACAACATCGACTGGGCGCTGTCCCGCAACCGCTACTGGGGCACCCCGCTGCCCATCTGGCGCTGCGCGGAGGACCACCTCACGGTGATCGGCTCCCGCGCGGAGCTCACCGAGCTGACCGGCACCGACCAGTCCGGGCTCGACCCGCACCGCCCGTACATCGACGACGTCACCTTCGCCTGCCCCCAGGACGGCTGCGGACAGACGGCGACCCGCGTGCCCGAGGTCATCGACGCCTGGTACGACTCGGGCTCGATGCCGTTCGCGCAGTGGGGCTACCCGTACAAGAACAAGGAGCTGTTCGAGAGCCGGTACCCGGCACAGTTCATCTCCGAGGCGATCGACCAGACCCGCGGCTGGTTCTACACGCTGATGGCCGTCGGCACCCTGGTGTTCGACAAGTCGCCGTACGAGAACGTCGTCTGCCTGGGCCACATCCTGGCCGAGGACGGCCGCAAGATGTCCAAGCACCTGGGCAACATCCTGCAGCCGATCCCGCTCATGGAGCAGCACGGCGCCGACGCGGTCCGCTGGTTCATGGCGGCCGGCGGCTCCCCCTGGGCGGCCCGCCGGGTCGGTCACGGCAACCTCCAGGAGGTCGTCCGCAAGACGCTGCTGACCTACTGGAACACGGTCGCCTTCCAGGCCCTGTACGCCCGTACGTCCGGCTGGGCGCCGAGTGCGGCGGACCCCGCCCCGGCCGGCCGGCCGCTGCTCGACCGCTGGCTGCTGAGCGAGCTGCACGCGCTCACCGACCAGGTGACCCAGTCCTTGGAGGCGTACGACACCCAGCGCGCCGGCAAGCTGCTCTCCGCGTTCGTCGACGACCTGTCGAACTGGTACGTGCGCCGCTCCCGGCGCCGGTTCTGGCAGGGCGACAAGGCGGCGCTGCGCACGCTGCACGAGGTCGTCGAGACGGTGACGAAGCTGATGGCCCCGCTGACCCCGTTCCTCACCGAGCGGGTGTGGCAGGACCTGGTCGTGCCGGTGACGCCGGACGCGCCCGAGTCCGTCCACCTGTCCTCCTGGCCGGAGGCGGACCTGACCGCGATCGACCCGGAGCTGTCGCAGCAGATGGTGCTGGTGCGGCGGCTGGTCGAACTGGGCCGGGCCACGCGCGCGGAGTCGGGCGTCAAGACCCGGCAGCCGCTGCGACGGGCGCTGATCGCGGCGAACGGCTTCGAGTCCCTCGACCGCGAGCTGCACGCGCAGATCACGGAGGAGCTCAACGTCGAGTCGCTGGCGTCGCTGAGCGAGGTCGGCGGGTCGCTGGTGGACACCACGGCCAAGGCCAACTTCCGGGCGCTGGGCAAGCGGTTCGGCAAGCGGGTGCAGGACGTGGCCCGGGCGGTCGCGGGGACGGACGCGGCGACGCTGTCGCTGGCGCTGCGCGAGGGCACGGCGTCGGTGGAGGTCGACGGCGAGAGGATCTCCCTGGCGCCGGACGAGGTGATCATCACGGAGACCCCGCGCGAGGGGTGGTCGGTGGCCTCGGACTCCGGGGCGACGGTCGCGCTGGACCTGGAGATCACCGAGGAGCTGCGCCGGGCCGGGCTCGCACGGGACGCGATCCGGCTGATCCAGGAGGCGCGGAAGAACAGCGGGCTGGACGTGGCGGACCGGATCGTGCTGCGGTGGGACGCGGTGGAGCCGGGGGTGGTGGCGGCGCTGTCGGAGCACTCCGGGTTGATCGCGGACGAGGTGCTGGCGACGGAGTTCGTGCGTGGGGAGGGCGACGGGTCGTTCGGCGCCCCGTTCACGGAGGAGTCCCTCACCCTCACGTTCCGCCTCCGCAAGGCGTGACCCTCCGGGGGCGGGGCCTTTTTCCCCGCCCCCGCCCCCGCCGCCCCTGCCCCTCCCGTCCCTTCAGGGGCGCTGCCCCTTTGACCCCGGACATGCGGGTGGACGGGGCTTCTCGCGCAGTTCCCCGCGCCCCTGTCAGGGGTGCGGGGAACTGCGCGATCTTTTGGAGGTCCGGGGGCGGAGCCCCGGGGGACGGGAACGGGAAGGGGCGGCGGGGGCGAACCAAGCGGTCCGCCGGCCCCGCTTCCCCCACCGCAGACCCCCTTCCGCACAACGCGAAGGCGGCCCTGGAGGGGAACCCTCCGGGACCGCCTTTCGAGCCTGCCGACGGCTCGCCGCGTGACTACACCGCGCTCAGTTGTCGTCCTCGTCGATCAGGAATCCGCGCATCGGCGAGGGGGCCTGACCCATCGGAGACGGGCCCTGCGGCCGCACCGGCGCCATCGGCTGCGTCATCGCCGGCGTCATCTGCTGCTGCCCGCCGTAGGACGGCCCCGAGGGCCCCTGCGGCCCACCCATCGACTGGTTGCCGCCGTAGGACGGGGCGCTCGCGCCCGCCGGAGCCATGGACGGCGCCGACGGCGACGGCAGGGAGGCCGTGGCCGGGGTACGGGGCGGAGCCAGCGAGTCGTCGGCCTGGGTCTCGAGCTGACGCAGCTGCGACTCCAGGTAGGACTTCAGCCGCGTGCGGTACTCGCGCTCGAAGCCGCGCAGGTCCTCGACCTTGCGCTCCAGCGTGGCGCGGGCGGACTCCAGAGAGCCCATCGCGACGCGGTGCTTCTCCTGCGCGTCCCGCTCCAGGGCGTCGGCCTTGGCACGGGCGTCCCGCTCCAGACCCTCGGCACGCGAACGCGCCTCGCCGACGATCTTGTTGGCCTCGGAGCGGGCCTCGGCGATCGCCTGGTCGGCGGTCTGCTGGGCCAGCGAGAGGACACGGGCCGCGCTGTCGCCACCGGGGCCCTGACCGGGGCCGCCCATGGGACCGCCCATCGGGCCACCCATCGGACCGCCCATGGGGCCACCCATCTGCTGCATGGGCGGCTGGCCGCCCATCGGTCCCTGGCCCATGGGACCGGGGCCCTGACCCATCGGGCCGGGACCCTGCGGGCCGCCCTGCCCGCCACCGGGGCCGGCGGGCAGCTGCGGGGCACCGCTCGGCAGCTGGGGCGGACCACCCATGGGGCCACCCATCTGCTGCTGCGGCGGGCCCGATATGCCGGCGGGTACCGGAGCGCCGGGACCTCGCATGCCCTGCTGCGGGTGCTGCTGCTGCGGGTGCCCCTGCTGGGGGTGTCCCTGCTGCGGGTGCCCCTGCTGGTGGGGACCGCCCTGCTGGTGCGGTCCACCCTGGTGGGGCCCGCCCTGCTGCTGGTGAGGGCCGCCCTGGTGCGGCGGTCCGTCCTGACCCTCCGGGGGCTTGCGCATGTTCTGCTGGTTCTGCGCGGCGGCGCGCGTGGCCGCGGCCAGCTTGGCGCGCAGGTCCTCGTTCTCGCGCAGCAGCCGGGTCAGCTCGGCTTCGACCTCGTCGAGGAAGGCATCGACCTCGTCCTCGTCATAGCCTTCTCGGAGGCGGACGGTCGTGAACTGCTTGTTCCGCACGTCCTCGGGGGTCAACGGCATTTCTTCACCTCAACGTTGTCGTCGGCAGTCGGCAGGCCCATGTCGTCCACGCTCATCCCAGTGCACCACCCACGAGGGAGATCAGGATGTAGACGATGATCATCAGTACGAAGAAGGACAGGTCGAGCGCCACGCCCCCGAGACGCAGCGGCGGGATGAACCGCCGCAAGAGCTTCAGCGGTGGATCGGTGACAGTGTAGGTCGCCTCGAGGACGACCACCATCGCCCTGCCGGGTTGCCATGAGCGGGCGAACTGGAAGACGTAGTCCATGACCAACCGGAAGATGAGCACCACAAGGAAGCACATCAGCACGACGTAGACGACCTGCACCACCACGTCCATGATCCGTGCGTCCCTCTCCCCTGCTCCTGCGTCATTCCTGGTCCTGCCGGGCCTTGCTTCTCAGCTCTGGTTGAAGAACCCGCCCTCTGCGATGCGGGCCTTGTCCTCCGCCGTGACATCGACGTTAGCAGGAGACAACAGGAAGACCTTCTGCGTCACCCGCTCGATGCTGCCGTGAAGACCGAACACCAGACCGGCCGCAAAGTCGACAAGTCGCTTCGCGTCCGTGTCGTCCATCTCGGTCAAGTTCATGATCACCGGGGTGCCCTCACGGAAGTGTTCCCCGATGGTACGGGCTTCGTTGTAGGTCCGCGGGTGCAGTGTCGTGATGCGGTACGGCTCTCGTTCCGACACGACCTTGGGCATGATCACCGGTGCGTTCTTCTCCAGGCTGGCGCGTTCTTGTGTGATGGATGCCACGGGCGCGATGCGTGCCGGACGTCCGGATTCCGCGGGAAGCGGAGCGGCATGGGGCAGCGGGTCGCGCGGCGCGGGCGACTGTACGGATCGTACCGATTCGTCCCGTTGCGACTGAAGTGACTGGTGTGACGGCTCGTGCCGACGGCGCTCACGTTCGGGCTCCGGGTCGAGTTCCGGTTCGAAGTCGTCGTCGGGGTCGAAACCCCTGCCGTCGTACCCATCGTCCTCCACGAGGCCGAGGTAGACCGCCATCTTGCGCATCGCGCCGGCCATGCTCCGAGTCCTCCGCTCTGTGGTGGATCCACTGACGACTTGCCAAGTGCCCGCGATCCACGAGGTCGTTACGCCCGCCTACCAGCGGTAATGACCATATTTTCTGCTGTGGTCCGACTTCCTGGCGACGTTACCCGAGCCCGGGGCGGACTCCGAGTACCGCAGTGCCGACGCGTACATGTGTCGCTCCGGCCGCCACGGCCTGTTCGAGGTCCGTACTCATCCCCGCGGAGACCATGTTCGCAGCAGGATGTGTCTCGCGCAGTACGGTCGACAAATCCATCAACCGCTCGAACGCCGCCTGTTGACGTCCCGCGTACTCCCCGGTGAGCGGCGCGACGGTCATCAGTCCGTCGAGCCGCAGCCCCGGGGCCTCGTCCACCAGGGCGGCCAACTCCCCGATGCCGTCGGGTCCGACGCCGCCGCGTTCGCCCCGTCCGCTCTCCCCCGCGTCCAGCGCGACCTGGAGCAGGCAGCCCACCTCGCGGCCGGTCCGCGCGGCCTCCCGGGAGAGTGCCGTGACAAGCCGGGCGCGGTCGACGGACTGTACGAGTGAGGCGTAACCGAGCACCGAACGCACCTTGTTGGTCTGCAACTGACCCACGAAGTGCCAGGTGAGCGGCAGATCCGAACATGCGGCGGCCTTGGGGGCCGCGTCCTGGTCCCGGTTCTCGGCGACGTGCCGCACGCCGAGTTCGGCCAGGAGGCGCACGTCGCTCGCGGGGTAGGTCTTGGTGACCACGATCAGGGTCACCTCCTCCCGCGCACGCCCCGCGGCCGCGCACGCGGCGGCGATGCGCTCCTGAACCTGTGCCAGGTTCGCTGCCAGTTGAGCCCTGCGGTCGGTCATGTTCCTTCAGTCCAGCCAGACATAGCCGGCGAGCCGCCCCGTGGTGCGGTCGCGGCGGTAGGAGTAGTGGTCCCGCGACTCCCGGGTGCACACCGTGGAGCGCGTACGGTCGCGTACGCCGAGTCGTTCGAGCTGGGCGTGCACCCCGGCGGCCACGTCGAGCGCCGGCGTACCCCAACTCGTCTCGGAGTGCGCCGCGGGCTCGACGGCGGCGACCTCGGCGCGCATGGCCTCGGGCACCTCGTAGCAGCGGCCGCAGACGGCGGGGCCGGTGCGGGCGGTGATCCGGGAAGGTTCGGCGCCGAGTGCCGTCATGGCGCGTACGGCGGCGGGGACGACGCCCGCCACCATGCCGGGCCGACCGGCGTGCGCGGCGGCGGCGACCCCGGCGACGGGGTCGGCGAGCAGGACGGGCACGCAGTCGGCGGTGAGGACGGCGAGGGCGAGGCCGCGGCGCGTGGTCACGAGCGCGTCGACGGCGGGGAGTTCGGCGGTGCCGCTGTCCCAGGGGCCGTCGACGACGGCGACGTCGGCGCCGTGGACCTGGTTCATCCAGACGACGGCGCCGGGGTCGATCCCCAGGGACTTCGCGGCCAGTTCGCGGTTGGCGCGTACGGCGTCGGGGTCGTCACCGACGGCGCCGCCGAGGTTGAGCTCCTCGTACGGAGCGGCGCTCACCCCGCCCCACCGGTCGGTGAAGGCGAAGTGGGCGCCACTCGGGTCGGGAGCGTCGAGGGGACCTATCACTTGAGGAAGTCCGGAACGTCCAGTTCCTCGGCGGCGCTGTCCGAGTAGGTCCGCGACGGCGGGACCGGCGGGCCGGCCGGCAGGTCGTGCACCGGCTCCGGGGCGGGCTCCGGCGCGGCCTCCTTGGGCGTGACGCTGCCGAGCGAGCCGAAGGACGGGCGGCTCTCCGCCTGCCGCACCGGGGCGGGCTCCTCGCGCTTGGCCGAGGAGGAGCCGAGGACGGTGTCCCGCTTGGACGGCGGCTGACCGCCGTCGAACCCGGCGGCGATGACGGTGACCCGCACCTCGTCGCCGAGCGCGTCGTCGATGACGGCGCCGAAGATGATGTTGGCCTCGGGGTGGGCGGCCTCGCTGACGAGCTGGGCGGCCTCGTTGATCTCGAACAGGCCGAGGTCGGAGCCGCCGGAGATGGAGAGCAGCACGCCCCGGGCGCCGTCGATGGACGCTTCGAGCAGCGGCGAGGAGATGGCCATCTCGGCCGCGGCCACCGCGCGGTCGTCGCCGCGGGCGGAGCCGATGCCCATGAGCGCCGAACCGGCCTCCGACATGACCGACTTGACGTCGGCGAAGTCGAGGTTGATCAGGCCGGGGGTGGTGATGAGGTCGGTGATGCCCTGGACACCGGAGAGCAGGACCTGGTCGGCCGACTTGAAGGCGTCCAGGACCGAGACCTGGCGGTCCGAGATGGACAGCAGGCGGTCGTTGGGGATGACGATGAGGGTGTCGACCTCTTCGCGGAGTTCGGCGATGCCGTCCTCCGCCTGATTGGCGCGGCGCCGGCCCTCGAAGGTGAACGGCCGGGTGACCACGCCGATGGTGAGGGCGCCGAGCGTGCGGGCGATGTTGGCCACGACGGGCGCGCCGCCGGTGCCGGTGCCGCCGCCCTCACCGGCTGTCACGAAGACCATGTCGGCCCCCTTGAGGACCTCCTCGATCTCCTCGCGGTGGTCCTCCGCGGCCTTGCGGCCGACGGCCGGGTTGGCTCCGGCGCCGAGTCCGCGGGTGAGTTCGCGGCCGACATCGAGTTTGACGTCGGCGTCGCTCATCAACAGCGCCTGCGCGTCGGTGTTGATGGCGATGAACTCGACGCCCTTGAGACCGACCTCGATCATCCGGTTGATGGCATTGACACCACCGCCGCCGACACCGATGACTTTGATGACTGCGAGGTAGTTCTGCGGTGCTGCCACGTCGAAGGCCTCTCGCCTCGAGTTACGTGTCGTCGCATCGCCGGAGCACTGCCGGCTCCGCGATCCGACGACTGATGCCGAATGGGACGGTCCGAACGCCGACCCGAACCCTAACGCTGAAGTTTAGGGTTACCAGTATGTCTGTTCCTTGAAGTCTTCTGAACAGGACACTAAGTCGACAAGTGGCGCGCGTTCAACGAACACGCCGAACCTCCCGTTTTTCTTTTCACCCTATGTGATCAGCCGTAGCGCTGCCCAACCAGGGTGCTGGCCTGCGCGGATGTGCGTCAACTCGCCGATGACGCCGGGGCGGTGGGGACGCTCACGTCGAAGTGCCGCGCGCGCGGCGCCGCTTTCATGAGCGCGGTGAGGGTGCGGGCCTTCACGCGGCCCTGTTCGGCGCTGCCCCACAGCACGGTGCGGCCGCCGCCCAACTCCAGCGTGACGGAGTCATAGGAACGGACCTTGACGGTGCGGGTGGCGCGGGCCACCTCGGCCGGGAGGTCGCCTGCCACGTCCACCGCCGCGCGCGTCAGCCGCGCGGTGCCGAAGCGGCGGGCGGAGGCGCCGCGGGCCACGGTCAATTCCAGCCGGGGCGTGCCACGGGGAACGCGGGAGACAGTGGCGAAGCGGACGCCCTTTTTGTCCACTTCGACATATTTTCTCGCTTTATCATCTTTACCGCTTTCGCCGTCCCCCTTTTCCGTCGTCCCCGTCGCGCCCGTCGCCCCCGTCGCGCCCGTATTCCCGATCACGAGAACCGGGACACGCTCCGTGACTTTCAGCGTGATTCCGTGCGGCCAGGCGCGGGACACGTCGACGGTGTCGATACGGGGCAATTCCGCGCGCAGCCGCGCCTCGATCGCGTCCGTGTCGACCGACAGCAGCGCGTCGCCGAGCGGCACGCGGGCCGTCGCGCGCACCTGCTCCGGGGTGAGCACCCGGGTGCCGGAGACGGAGACCCGCTCGGCGCGCAGCCACGGGGAACCGTAGAGGAGCCAGAGGAGACCGGTGCCGAGAACCAGCACGACCGGTGTGAGGAGGACGAGGGTGCGGCGGCGGGGCAGCCGCCGCCGCAGGGGCGGCCGGGGCGGGCCGGACTTCTTCGGCTGGTGCCGTTCGCCGCGTTCGGCGGTGGTGGGTCCGGCCACGCTCCTGCCCTTTCGTCATACGGTGCTAACGGCGCGAGGCGATCGCCTCGTACACCATGCCGACGAGCAGCTCGTCGGCGTCCCGGCGGCCGAACTCACCGGCCGCGCGCGACATCTCGTACAGCCGGTGCGGGTTGGCGAGCACGGGCAGGACGGTGTCCCGGACCCAGTCGGGGGTCAGGTCCGCGTCGTCGACCAGCAGGCCGCCGCCGGCCTTGACCAGCGGCTGGGCGTTCAGCCGCTGTTCGCCGTTGCCGATGGGCAGCGGGACGTAGGCGGCCGGCAGCCCGACGGCGGAGAGTTCGGCGACGGTCATCGCGCCCGCGCGGCAGAGCATCATGTCGGCCGCGGCGTACGCGAGGTCCATCCGGTCCAGGTAACTTACCGGGATGTAGGGGGGCATCCCCGGCATCTGCTGCACGTGCGGCAGTTCGTTCTTCGGGCCGACGGCGTGCAGGATCTGGATGCCGGCCTGCTGGAGCCAGGGGGCCACCTGCTGGACGACCTCGTTGAGCCGCCGGGCGCCCTGCGAGCCGCCGGAGACCAGCAGCGTGGGCAGGTTGGGGTCGAGCCCGAACGCGGCCCGGGCCTCGGGGCGTACGGCGGCCCGGTCCAGGGTGGCGATGGTGCGGCGCAGCGGGATGCCGATGTACCGGGCGCCGCGCAGCTTGCTGTCCGGGGTGGAGACGGCGACCTGGGCCGCGTACCGCGAACCGATCTTGTTGGCCAGCCCCGGACGGGCGTTGGCCTCGTGGATGACGATGGGCACACCGAGCCGCTTGGCGGCCAGGTAGGCGGGCAGCGCCACGTAACCGCCGAAGCCGGCCACGGCGTCGGCCTTGGTGCGCTCCAGGATCTGCTCGGCCGCCTTGATCGTGCCGCGCAGCCGGCCCGGGACCGTGATCAGCTCAGGGGTGGGTTTGCGCGGCAGGGGGACGGCGGGGATCAGCGCGAGTTCGTAGCCACGTTCGGGAACGAGACGTGTCTCGAGTCCGCGTTCCGTGCCCAGGGCCGTGATCCCCACGGTCGGGTCCTGCCTGCGCAGGGCGTCCGCGAGGGCGAGCGCGGGCTCGATGTGGCCGGCGGTCCCTCCACCGGCGAGGACGACATGCACCGAAATTCACCGCTCTCCGGACGTACGCGCCCGAGGGGCACGCCGTCGCATCGTGTTCCATCTCCTGGCGGCCCGAGGGCCTCCGGCCCGCTTTCTACCAAAGCGAGGTTGCCGCATGGCGAGGGCCGCCCGCGCAGCGGGGTCCTCGCGCGCGAAGGCGATCAGCAACCCGATGGCGAACATGGTCGGCAGCAGGGCGGACCCTCCGTAGGAGAACAACGGGAGCGGGACACCGGCGATCGGCAGCAGACCGAGCACCGCACCGACGTTGATCACCGCCTGCGCGGTGATCCAGGTGGTCACGCCTCCCGCGGCATACCTCACGAAGGGGTCCTCCGTGCGTCCGGCCACGCGGATACCCGCATAGCCTAGAGCCGCGAACAGGGCGAGCACCGACAGTGTGCCCGCCAGGCCCAGTTCCTCACCGGTGATGGCGAAGATGAAGTCGGTGTGGGCTTCTGGCAGTTCGCCCCATTTCTCCACACTCGCGCCGAGCCCGGAACCGAAGAACCCGCCCGAGGCGAGCGCGTAGATGCCGTGCACCGCCTGCCAGCAGGAGTCGTCGGGGCCGGGGTCGGTGGCGCCCAGGCAGCCGAGCCGGGCCATGCGGTTGGGACTGGTCCTGATCAGGACGGTGCCGATGAGGGCGGCGATGCCGAGCACCCCGGCGAACATCCGGGTCGGCGCACCGGCCAGCCAGAGCAGGCCGAACAGGATCGCGGTGAGGATGATCGCGGTGCCCATGTCGCCGCCGAGCATGATCAGTCCGAGCAGCAGTCCGGCCGCCGGGACCAGCGGCACCAGCATGTGCTTCCACTGGGTCAGCAGCCGCTTGTCCTGTTTGCGGGCGAGCAGGTCGGCGCCCCACAGCACCAGCGCGAGCTTGCCGAACTCGCTGGGCTGGATCTGGAAGGAGCCGCCCAGCGAGATCCAGTTCTGGTTGCCGTTGACCGCGACCCCTATCCCCGGAACCTGCACGAGCATCATCAGGAAGACCGAGCTGGCCAGGATCGGGTAGGCCAGCGCGCGGTGCAGCCGCACCGGCATCCGGGAGGCCGCGAACAGCAGCCCCGTGCCGATCACGGCGGCCAGGAACTGTTTGCGGAAGAAGTACGACCCCGACAGCGACATCTGCAGCGCGGTGATCTGGGAGGCCGAGTAGACCATCACCAGACCGAGCCCGGTGATCAGCAGACTGCTGCCGAGGATCAGGTAGTACGCGGTCAGCGGCCGGTCCCAGGCCTTGCGCGCCCGCGCGTGCAGACGGTGCAGTGCCGTGTCGGCGGGGGGCCGGACGGCGGAGGCGGGGGGTCTCCTGCCGGGCGGGCGGGGCGCGGTGCGGCTACTGGGCATCAGCGGCACCCGCCGGGCCCGTCGCGGAAGTCCCCCGGTGCTCGGACCACATCGTCTCCACGCGTCCTCCCATCCCGGCACCGCCGGCAACGGCAGGCCCGGATCAGCCGTCCGCGGAGCCGAGTTCGCGGACGGCCTCCGCGAACGCGTCCCCGCGCCTGTTGTAGTTGGTGAACATGTCCATGGACGCACAGGCCGGCGCCAGGAGCACCGTGTCGCCCGGTCGCGCGAGCGTGCGCGCCTGAAGGACCGCCGCGCGCATCGCCCCAGTGTCTGTCCGGTCGAGGTCGACCACGGGTACTTCCGGGGCGTGTCGCGCCAGCGCCTCGCGGATCAGCGCGCGGTCGGCGCCGATCAGCACGGCGCCGCGCAGCCGGCCGGCCGCCCCGGCGACCAGTTCGTCGAAGGTCGCGCCCTTGGCGAGCCCGCCGGCGATCCACACGATGGACTCGAACGCCGCCAACGAGGCCTGCGTGGCATGGGTGTTGGTGGCCTTGGAGTCGTCGACGTAGGCCACGCCGTCCACGTCGGCGACGTGCGCGATGCGGTGCGCGTCCGGGGTGAACGCGCGCAGCCCGTCCCGTACGGCCCCCGGCCGCACCCCGTAGGCGCGGGCGAGGGCCGCCGCGGCAAGGGCGTTGGCGATGTTGTGCGGGGCCGGGGGGCGCACGTCGGCGACCTCGGCGAGTTCCTGCGCGTTCTTCTGCCGGTCCTGGACGAAGGCACGGTCCACCAGGAGGCCGTCCACGACGCCGAGTTGGGAGGGGCCCGGGGCGCCGAGGGTGAAGCCGACGGCGCGGCAGCCCTCCTCGACGTCGGCCTCGCGCACCAGGTCCTCGGTGGCCTTGTCGGCGACGTTGTAGACGCAGGCGACCTGATTGCCTTCGTAAATACGGCCCTTGTCGGCGGCGTAAGCCTCCATGGAGCCGTGCCAGTCGAGGTGGTCGGGGGCGAGGTTGAGCACGACGGCGCTGTGCACGCGCAGCGAGGGCGCCCAGTGGAGCTGGTAGCTGGAGAGTTCCACGGCGAGGACGTCGTAGGGCTCGCCCGTCTCGTCCGTGCCCGCCAGGACGACGTCGACGATCGGGGTGCCGATGTTGCCGACGGCGGCGGTGCGCAGTCCGGCGGCCCGCAGGATCGAGGCGAGCATCTGCGTGGTGGTCGTCTTGCCGTTGGTGCCGGTGACGGCGAGCCAGGGGGCCGCGCTCGCCCCGCCCCGGCCGCGCAGCCGCCAGGCGATCTCGACGTCGCCGACGACGTCGACACCGGCCGCGGCGGCCGCCGCGAACAGCGGCGAGGAGGGCTTCCAGCCCGGTGAGGTCACGACGAGTCCGGTGCCCTCGGGCAGCGTCTCGGCGTCGCCGAGGCGGACCGTGACGCCGTCGGCCGCGAGGGCCTCGGCCTTCTCGCGCTGCGCCGCGGAGTCGCCGCCGTCCACGACGGTGACCCGGGCGCCGAGGCCGGCCAGGGCGCGGGCGGCACTGACGCCGCTCACGCCGAGGCCGGCGACCGTGATGCGCGTCCCCGCGAACTCGTGGGCCGCGGCGGCCCCCTGGGTCCCGTCGGAGGTCACTTGGCGGCCGCCCATCCCGCGTAGAAGAGGCCGAGTCCGACGACCACGCAGATGCCCTGGATGATCCAGAAGCGGACCACCACAAGGACTTCGGACCACCCCTTGAGTTCGAAGTGGTGCTGCAGCGGCGCCATCCGGAAGACCCGTCGGCCGGTCATGCGGAACGAGCCGACCTGGATGACGACCGACATCGTGATGAGCACGAACAGACCGCCGAGCAGCGCGATGAGCAGCTCGGTGCGGGAGCAGATCGCGAGGCCGGCGAGCGCGCCGCCGAGTGCCAGCGAACCGGTGTCACCCATGAAGATCTTGGCGGGCGAGGTGTTCCACCACAGGAAGCCGAGGCAGGCGCCCATCAGCGCGGAGGCGATGACGGCGAGGTCGAGCGGGTCGCGGACCTCGTAGCAGGCCTGCGGGTTCATCAGGGTCGCGGCGTTGGCGCACGACTCCTGGAACTGCCAGACGCCGACGAACGTGTAGGCGCCGAACACCATCACCGAGGCGCCGGTGGCCAGACCGTCCAGACCGTCCGTCAGGTTCACGCCGTTGGACATCGCCAGGATCATGAACAGCGCCCAGACGACGAACAGCACGGGGCCGATGGTCCAGCCGAAGTCCTGCACGAAGGAGATCTTGGTGGAGGCCGGCGTCTGCCCCTGCAGGTTGGGGTACTGCAGGGCGAGCACCGCGAAGGCGATGCCGACGATGAGCTGTCCGGCCATCTTGGCCTTGGCCCGCAGGCCGAGCGAGCGCCGTTTGACGATCTTGATGTAGTCGTCCAGGAACCCGACCAGGCCCATCCCCGCCATCAGGCCGAGCACCAGCAGGCCGGAGAAGGTCGGCGAGGCGTCGGCGTCCGGGTCCAGGTAGCTCGTGATCACCTTGGCCAGGAAGTACGCGACGATCGTGGCGAAGATGAAGGCGATGCCGCCCATCGTCGGCGTACCGCGCTTGCTGGCGTGCTCGCGCGGGCCGTCGTCGCGGATGTACTGGCCGTAGCCCTTGCGGGCCAGCAGCTTGATCAGCAGCGGAGTGCCGACCAGAGTCAGGAACAGACCAATGACTCCCGCGAACAGGATCTGCTTCATCATCGGGCTGCGACCTCACCCTCGGCACCGTTCTCGAGCAGCGCCTGGGCCACGCTCTCCAGCCCGACCGACCGGGACGCCTTCACGAGCACGACGTCCCCCGGGCGCAACTCGCTGCGCAACAGGTCGACAGCCGCCTGTGCGTCGGACACGTGCACCGACTCCTCACCCCACGAACCCTCGTTGTATGCGCCCAGTTGCAGCCAGGACGCTTCCCTGCCCCCGACCGCGACGAGCTTGCCGACATTGAGCCGGACGGCCAGCCGCCCGACCGCGTCGTGCTCGGCGAGCGCCTCGTCCCCGAGCTCGGCCATCCTGCCGAGCACCGCCCAGGTCCGCCGCCCTCGTCCCATGGCCGCCAGCGCGCGCAGCGCGGCCTTCATGGACTCGGGGTTCGCGTTGTAGGCGTCGTTGACGATGGTCACGCCGTCAGGGCGCTCGGTGACCTCCATGCGCCAGCGGGAGAGGGAGCCCGCCTCGGAGAGCGCGGTGGCGATCTCTTTCGCGGACATGTCCAGCTCATGGGCGACGGCGGCCGCGGCGAGCGCGTTCGACACGTGGTGCTCACCGTACAGGCGCATCGTCACATCGCTGCACCCGGAGGGTGTGTGAAGCCTGAACGAGGGCTGTCCGGCGGCCGTGAGCGTCACGTTCTCGGCGCGTACGTCCGCTTCGTCGCTCTCCCCGAACAGCAGTACCCGTGCCGTGGTGCGGGCGGCCATGGCCAACACGTAGGGGTCGTCGGCGTTGAGGACGGCGACGCCGCCCTCCTCGGCCGACGGGAGGCTCTCGACGAGTTCGCCCTTCGCCTGTGCGATCTGCTCGCGTCCGCCGAACTCGCCGATGTGGGCGGAGCCGACGTTCAGGACGAGACCGATCCGCGGCGGGGTCAGCTCGGCGAGGTAGCGGATGTGACCGATGCCGCGGGCCCCCATCTCCAGGACCAGGTACCTGGTCTCGGCGGTGGCGGAGAGCGCGGTGAGCGGCAGCCCGATCTCGTTGTTGAGCGAGCCGGGCGTGAACACCGTGGGCGCCTTGGTGCGCAGCACCTGGGCGATGAGGTCCTTGGTGCTGGTCTTGCCGGCCGAGCCGGTGAGGGCGACGAGGGTGGCGCCGAGCCGCTCGACGACGTGCCGGGCGAGGGCGCCCAGCGCCCGCTGGACGTCGTCCACGACGATCGCTGGCACGCCTACGGGCCGGGAGCCCAGTACGGCCGCCGCACCGGCCTCGACGACGGCTCGCGCGTAGTCGTGGCCGTCCGCGCGTTCGCCGACGAAGGCGACGAACAGGCTGCCGGGCACCACCTCACGGGAGTCCCGGACGACGGGTCCGGTGACCATGACCGACGGATCCGGTATGTCATACGTCTGCCCGCCGACGACTTCTGCGATCTCGGCGAGGGAGAGGGCGATCACAAGTTCATCCCTGGGTCTGCTGGATAGCTTCGCGGAGCACCTGGCGGTCGTCGAAGGGACGCACCACCCCGGCGATGTCCTGGCCCTGCTCGTGGCCCTTGCCGGCGACCAGCACGGTGTCGCCGGGGTGCGCCCGGGCGACGACGGCGGTGATCGCGGCGGCCCGGTCCTCGAAGACCTGCACCTCGCCCCGCTCGTGCGCGGGCACCGAGGCGGCGCCCTGGAGCATGGCGGCGAGGATGGCGAGGGGGTCCTCGGAGCGGGGGTTGTCGGAGGTGAGGACGGCCGTGTCGGCGAGCCGGGCCGCGGCCGCGCCCATCGGGCCGCGTTTGGTCATGTCCCGGTCGCCGCCGCAGCCGAGGACGATGTGCAGCCGCCCCTTGGTGACCTTGCGCAGCGCCTTGAGGACCGACTCGACGGCGTCCGTCTTGTGCGCGTAGTCGACGACGGCGAGGTAGGACTGTCCGGCGTCGACGCGCTCCAGGCGGCCGGGTACACCGGGCACGGCGGCGACGCCGTCGGCGGCCCGCTGCGGGTCGAGCCCGGCGGCGGCCAGCGCGACGATCGCGGCGAGGGTGTTGGCCACGTTGAACGGGCCGGCCAGCGGCGAGCGGGCGGTGAGCCGGACGCCGTCCGGGCCGTGCACGGTGAACGTGGAGTCCAGCGGGCCGACATGGACGTCCTCGGCGCGCCAGTCGGCGTCCGGGTGGCCCTCGGCGGAGTACGTCACCACGGGCACCGTGGCCTGCTCGGCGAGCCTGCGGCCGTACTCGTCGTCGGTGTTGACCACACCGAGCCGGCTGCGGGCCGGGGTGAAGAGCTGCGCCTTGGCCTGGAAGTAGTCCTCCATCCCGGAGTGGAACTCCATGTGCTCCGGGCTGAGGTTGGTGAACACGGCGACGTCGAAGACGCAGCCGTCGACCCGGCCGAGGACCAGCGCGTGGCTGGAGACCTCCATGGCGACCGCCTCGACGCCGCGCTCCCGCATGACCGCGAACAGGGCCTGGAGGTCCGTGGCCTCGGGGGTGGTGCGCTCGGACTTGATGCGCTCGTCGCCGATGCGCGTCTCGACCGTGCCGATCAGTCCGGTGGACCTCGCCGTGCGCAGCCCGCCCTCGACGAGGTAGGCGGTGGTGGTCTTGCCGGAGGTGCCGGTGATGCCGATCTGCAGCAGGTCGCGGCCCGGCCGGCCGTAGATCGTCGCCGCCAGCTCACCCATCCGGGCGCGCGGGTCCGGGGCGACGAGCACCGGCAGTCCGGTGGCGGCGGCGCGTTCGGCGCCACTCGGGTCGGTCAGCACGGCGGCTGCGCCCAGGCCGGCCGCCTGGGTGACGAAGTCGGCGCCGTGCAGGCGGGCGCCGGGCAGGGCGGCGTACAGGTCCCCGGGGCGGACGGCGCGCGAGTCGTGGGTGATGCCCGTGACCTCGGCGGCGGCCTCCGGGGCGGCGGCACCCAGTTGACCGGCCAGTTCCGCGAGGGGTGTGGCGGACACGTGCTCCGGTCGGGGCGGCCCGGGATAGGTCACGGATGCGCCCTTCTGGGTGGTTTGGGAGTGATCGGCGTGTGGCACGGCGGTGAGCGTACCGGGCGCCCCGGGCCCGGGGCGAAGCGGAGTGCGGGGCGTTCCTTGGTTCCCGGAGCCGGGAGTGATCGTCGTCACGGGCAGGTTCCTGATCGGTCTTGCGGGGTGTACGGCGGGGGTCCGCGTACGGCGGTCTGCGAGGGTCCCGGCGCGGCCGTCGGGCGGTCGCGGCCGGGCCCTTCACCGGGTGGGGACCACGGTGGGGATCACTGTGGGACTCATGGCGGGGATCACGGCTTGAAGTCGACGGGCAGGTTGGCGGGGGCCGCGCCGGTGGGCGGGACCTGGAGGGTCTTCAGGGCGAACTCCATCACCTGCTTGTAGATCGGCCCGCAGATCTGGCCGCCGAAGTAGCTGCCCTCGGTGGCGTTCTGGATCGCGCAGTAGACGGTGATCCGGGGCTTGTCCGCGGGGGCGAAACCGGCGAAGGACGAGGTGTAGCCGTGGTACCTGCCGGTGGCCGGATCCACGCGGTTGGCCGTACCCGTCTTCCCCGCCACCCGGTACCCCGGAATGCGCGCCTTGAGTCCGGTGCCCTGCTCGTCGTCGACCACCGACTCCAGCATCCGGGCGAGGGCCTTCGCGGTCTTCGTGCTCACCACCCGGCTGCGTTCCGGCCGGTCGGCGGGCGTGAACTGCCCGTCGGCGCCCTTCGTGCCGCGGACGAGGGTGGGTTCGACGCGGACGCCGCCGTTGGCGATGGTGGAGTAGATGGACGCCGCCTGGACGGCGTTGAGGGAGAAACCCTGGCCGAAAGGGATCGTGTACTGCTGCGAGGTGGACCACTTGTCGGCGGGCGCGAGGATGCCCCTGGTCTCGCCGGGCAGGTCGAGCCCGGTGGCCCTGCCGATGCCGAACTTGCGCAGGTACGAGTAGAGGACCTGGTTGGCCTGCGGCTGGGTCTTGCCGAGCTGGCCGGTGGCCAGGATGGTGCCGATGTTGCTGGACTTGGCGAGCACGCCGTTGAGCGTCAGGTACCAGGTGTCGTGGTCGACGTCGTCCGAGAACAGCCGGTCGCCGCGGTGCAGCCGGTTGGGCACGACGACATGGGTGGTCGGGGTGGCCGCGTTCTCCTCCAGGACCGCCGCCATCGACATCACCTTGGCGGTGGAGCCGGGTTCGTAGACGTCCTGGACGGCCGCGTTGCCCAGGGCCGCCGGGTCGGCGTGGGAGAGGTCGCCGGGGTCGAAGCCGGGGGCGTCGGCCATGGCGAGGATCTGTCCGCTGCGGGTGTCCTGGACGATCACGTAGCCGCGGTCGGCCTTGGACTTCTTCACCTGCTCGCTGATGGCGTTCTGGGCCGCGAACTGGATGTCGCGGTCGATGGTGAGCTCGACGTCGCTGCCGGGCACGGCGGGCGTCTCGGTGGAGCTCGCGGTGGGCACCAGACGGCCGCCGGACTGGGTGTAGCGGATCTTGCCGTCCTTGCCGGAGAGCCGCTTGTCCAGCATCTGTTCGATGCCGCCGCCGCCCTCGCCCGCGGCATTGACCCAGCCCAGTATCCCGGCGGCGAGGTCGCCGCCCGGGTAGACCCGCTTGCTGCTGGGGTCGTGCAGGACGCCGGCCAGGACGTCGACGACACCGCTGTCGGACTGCGCCTTCTGCGCGAGCGTGGCCCGCAGGTCCTGGATCTGCTTCCACACCTCGGGGGTCTGCCGGGGGGCGAGGAGCACGTACCGGGTGTTCCTGCGCAGCTTCTTGGCGAGGGTCGCCTGGTCCTGGTCCAGGATCGGGGCGAGCAGGGCGGCGGCCTGCTCGGGGCCGTCGTCGATCCCCAGCTGTTCCCGGGTGAACAACTTCGGGTCGGCCGTGATGTCACTGGCGTCCACGCTGGTGGCGAGCGTGACGCCGTCGCGGTCGGTGATCCGGCCGCGTTCGGCGGCCAGTACGTGGGCGACGTAGCGGTTCACGTCCGCCTTGGCGGTGTACGTGGCCGAGTCGACGGCCTGCACCTGGAGCAGCCGTACGACGAAGACGGAGAGCACCAGGGCGAGCGCGACGCCGACCATGCGCAGCCGGGGCCGGGGTCCGGTGAGCCGGATGGTGCGCGGCATGGCGCGGGAGGAGGGGACCGGGCGGCGCACGGGGCGGGCCCCGGGTCCGGGCCGCCGGGGGCCGCCGGAGCGCTCGGGCCGGACCGGCCGGGCGGGCCGGGCGGGGCCGGGCACACGGCGGCGCGGCGGCTGCCTGCCGGGGTCGTCTACCACTTCCGTCACCTGCCGGGGGTCGTCGCGGGCATTGCGGGGGCGGCGGGGCCGGGGGTGGCACCGACCGCGGAGGCGGTGCTCCGCGGGGCGGTGCCGGCCGGGGTGCCGGGGGCGCTCGGGGGCTGGGCGGCGGTCGGGGCGGCGCCCGGGTCCGCGCTCGCGCCGGTGCTCTCGTCGGCCCTGGCGCCGGTGCCGTCGAAGGCGGACTGTTCGAGGGTCTCGGTGGACGCGGCCGGCGAGGGGTCGCCCTCGACCGTGCCGTCGGGACCGAGGAAGGCGGGCGTGCCGCCGGGGACCATGCCGAGTGCGCGGGCGCGGCGCTGGAGCGCGTCGGGGGCCGAGTAGGCGTCCACGTCGCGCTGGAGCGCCTGTTCCTCGTCGGTGAGGTTCTTGGTCCCCTGCTGGAGGTCGTCGAGTCTGAACGACCCCGCGCTGAGGGCGGAGTTGAGCACCAGCAGGCTGATCAGACCGCCGCCGAGCAGCACCACCACCAACAGGACGAAGGGGGTGCGGGCGGCCCGTCCCCGTGCCGCCGGGAACAGTCGGGCGAGCCGCGCGGCCCGCCCCTTGAGGTGCGGTTTCCTACTCACGTCCCCTCCCGGTCCGGGTCGGTCCGGTGTGCCGCCCACCGTGCCTCACTCGGCGTCCTCCCGGATGCGCAGGGCTCCGCGCAGCCGGGCCGGGGCGGCCCGGCGGTTCTCGGCGATCTCCTCCTCGGTGGGAAGTTCGGCACCGCGGGTCAGCAGCTTGAGCCGGGGCTGGTAGCGCTCGGGGACGACGGGCAGCCCGGGCGGCGCGGTGGTGGCGGCACCGGCCGCGAACACCTGTTTGACGAGCCGGTCCTCCAGCGAGTGGTACGCCAGCACGGCGATCCGGCCGCCGACGTCGAGCGCCCTCACCGCCGCGGGGATCGCGCGCTCCAGGACCGCGAGTTCACCGTTGACCTCGATGCGCAGCGCCTGGAAGGTGCGCTTGGCGGGGTTGCCGCCGGTGCGCTTGGCGGCCTGCGGGAGCGCGTCGCGGATCAGCTCCACCAGGCGGGCGCTGGTGGTGAACGGCTCCTTCTCGCGCTCGCGCACGACGGCGGACACGATCCGCTTGGCCTGCTTCTCCTCGCCGTACGCCCGCAGGATGCGCACCAGTTCGCCGGGCGGGTAGGTGTTGAGCACCTCGGCGGCACTCATCCCGGCCGACTGGTCCATGCGCATGTCGAGCGGCGCGTCCTGGGCGTAGGCGAACCCCCGCCCGGCCTCGTCGAGCTGCATGGAGGAGACCCCGAGGTCGAACAGCACGCCCTGCACGCGGGCCAGGCCCAGCCGGTCGAGGACGTCGGGGAGTTCGTCGTAGACCGCGTGCACCAGGGTGGCGCGGTCGCCGTACGGGGCGAGCCGCTCGGCGGACAGCCGCAGCGCCTCCTTGTCGCGGTCCAGGGCCACGAGGCGGGCCTCGGGGAAGCGGGCGAGCAGGGCCTCGCTGTGGCCGCCGAGACCGAGAGTGCAGTCCACGACGACGGCACCGGGCCGCTCCAGCGCCGGGGCCAGCAGGTCCAGGCAGCGGTGGAGCATGACCGGGATGTGCCGGCCGGGGGCCGGCCGGTGAGCGCCGTCGCCCGGCTGTCCGTGTGCCTGCGGCTCCTGCGCCTCGCGCGCTTCCATGCCGGGCCCTTCCGAGTCGGGCGCGCCGCGCCCGCACCGCCGGGTCCCCGCCGGCCCGCCGGGGAAGGGGGGAACCGGCCGGCGCCGGAAGCGTCGGCCGGCCGGGGCGGGCGGAGGCCGGGCCGTAACGTACGCGCCGCGCACGCGGGAAGGCTCCGGACCGGGCCGGAACCTCCCGTGGTGAATGATGAGCTGGGGCGCGGCGAGGACGTCTCGTCTGCCGCTTCGCGTCACTTTAGTCCACGGTGTGTCGCCGTCAATCAACCGGCCTGCGCGTCGCGGCGGGACCGCGCGGGAAACCCTGGAGGGTCCGGAACCACCGGTACGACGAGGGGTTCGCCGTGCGTGTGGGGTAGCTCACAGGACATCACGATGACACCTTTTGTCCGCTTCGCACGGCAGGACGGGACCGCCCACGACCAGTAACGTCATGAGTATGACGACTTCCGCATCCTCTTCCGCCGGGCCGCAGAGCTCCGCCGCCGAATCCGTCATCGACAACCTCGTCGACGCCAACGAGCGGTACGCCGAGGCCTTCGCCGATCCCGGCATGGATGCCCGCCCGGTGCGGCAGGTGGCCGTGGTGGCGTGCATGGACGCCCGCCTCGACCTGCACCAGGCGCTCGGTCTGCGGCTCGGCGACTGTCACACCATCCGCAACGCGGGCGGCGTGGTCACGGACGACGTGATCCGGTCGCTGACCATCAGCCAGCGGGCGCTCGGCACGCGCAGCGTGGTGCTCATCCACCACACCGGCTGCGGCATGGAGACGGTCACCGAGGACTTCCGGCACGACCTGGAGATGGAGGTCGGCCAGCGCCCCTCCTGGGCCGTCGAGGCGTTCCGCGATGTCGACCAGGACGTGCGGCAGTCGATGCAGCGGGTGCGCACCTCGCCGTTCCTTCTCCACACCGACGACGTGCGCGGCTTCGTCTTCGACGTGCGGACCGGCCGGCTGCGCGAGATCCAGCCGACGGCCAAAGCCGCGCAAGCATGACAAAACGCTGTCAGTTGTCCACAGGCGAGTGACACGAACCGGTAACGGCAACAACAATGCGGGTGTGATGCCACGCGGATTCCCTCCGCGCGGCATCCGTGCATCGGGGTGGGCCGGTCCGCGTCATGACGCGTCGGCCCATGGAAAGTACGGGCCGAGGAGGGCCGGGTGACGACCTATGACGATCGAGCGAGCCTCACTGATCTGACTGCCACCGTGGAGCGCGTCCGCAGCGCGGTGGAAGGGGTGATCGAGGGCAAGCCCGAGGTCGTACGGCTTTCGCTGACCGTGTTGCTCGCCGAGGGGCATCTCCTCATCGAGGACGTGCCCGGAGTGGGCAAGACGATGCTCGCCAAGGCGCTGGCACGGTCCATCGACTGTTCGGTGCGGCGCATCCAGTTCACGCCCGACCTGCTGCCCTCGGACATCACGGGTGTGTCCATCTGGGACCAGCAGCGCCGGGACTTCGAGTTCAAACCGGGAGCGGTCTTCGCGCAGATCGTGATCGGCGACGAGATCAACCGCGCCTCGCCCAAGACCCAGTCCGCGCTGCTGGAGTCGATGGAGGAGCGCCAGGTCACCATCGACGGGCACACCTACGAACTCCCCCACCCCTTCATGGTGGTGGCGACGCAGAACCCGGTCGAGATGGAGGGCACCTACCCCCTCCCGGAGGCGCAGCGCGACCGGTTCATGGCCCGCGTCTCGGTGGGCTACCCGAGCATCGAGGCCGAGCTGCGGATGCTGGACGTGCACGGCGGGATCTCCCCGCTGGAGGATCTCCAGCCGGTGGCGCACGCGCACGAGATCGGCAAGCTGATCGAGGCCGTGCGGGGGGTCCACGTGGCCGAGCCGGTACGGCGGTACGCGGTGGAGCTGGTCGCCGCCACCCGCATCCATCCCGACCTCAGACTCGGCGCCTCGCCGCGCGCCACCCTGCACCTGCTGCGCGCGGCGAAGGCGTCCGCCGCCCTGAGCGGCCGGGAGTACGCGCTCCCCGACGACGTGCAGGCGCTCGCCGTCGCGGTCCTCGCCCACCGGCTGCTGCCCACCGCCCAGGCCCAGCTCAACCGCCGCACCGCGGAGCAGGTCGTGGAGGACATCCTGCAGAGCACCGCCGTGCCCGCCGCCGCTCCCCCGCGGGTCCCGGACCTCACCCTGGGCCGCGGGGCGCCCGCGTACGGCCAGCAGCCGCCGCGGAGGCTGTGATGCCGCCGGGAGCGCCGGGGTCCGCGGCCGGGGAAGAGCGGGGCGGGCTGCGCACGGCGCTCGCCGGGCTCACCACCCGCGGGCGGTCCTTCCTGGCCGCCGGGGTCGCGGCCGCCGTCTGCGCCTACGTCCTCGGCCAGGGCGAGCTGCTCCGCGTCGGGCTGCTGCTCGCCGTGCTGCCGCTGATCTGCGCCACCGTGCTGTACCGCACCCGCTACCGGGTGGCGGGCAGCCGCCGGCTCTCCCCCGGGCGCGTGCCCGCGGGCAGCGAGGCCCGGGTCCATCTGCGGATGGACAACGTCTCGCGGCTGCCGACGGGGATGCTGATGCTCCAGGACCGGGTGCCCTACGTGCTCGGGCCCCGGCCCCGGTTCGTGCTGGACCGGGTGGAGGCGGGCGGCCGGCGCGAGGTCTCCTACCGGGTCCGCTCCGATCTGCGCGGCCGCTATCCGCTGGGCCCGCTCCAGCTCCGGCTCACCGATCCGTTCGGCATGTGCGAACTGACCCGGTCCTTCTCCACCTTCGACACCCTGACCGTCGTACCGCGCGTGGAGCCGCTGCCGCCGGTGCGCCTGGGCGGCGAGGCCACCGGGTACGGCGACGGGCGGCAGCGCTCGCTGGCCCTGGCCGGCGACGACGACGTCATCCCGCGCGGCTACCGGCACGGCGACGACCTCCGCCGGGTGCACTGGCGTTCGACGGCACGGTACGGCGAGCTGATGGTGCGCCGCGAGGAACAGCCGCAGCGCGCCCGCTGCACGGTGCTCCTCGACACCCGGGGCGGCGCCTACGAGGGCGCCGGGCCGGACTCCGCCTTCGAGTGGGCGGTGGCGGGCGCCGCGTCCGTACTGGTGCACATGCTGGAACGGGGCTACTCGGTGCGGCTGCTGACCGACACCGGCAGCTCCGTGCCCGGCGAGGGCTCCGACGGGTTCGCGGGCGCGAGCCAGGAGTCGGCGGACGCGGCCGGGCTGATGATGGACACCCTCGCGGTCGTCGACCACTCCGACGGCACCGGTCTGTCGGGCGCGCACGACGTGCTGCGGGGCGGGAACGAGGGACTGCTCGTGGCGTTCTTCGGCGAACTCAACGAGGAACAGGCGGCGATGGCCGCGAGGATGAGCCGGCGTAGCGGCGCCGTCGCCTTCGTGCTGGACCCCGCGGGCTGGCTGCGGGAGGCGACCGACGTGCCCGCCGCCGGACGGGGGGACGGCGACCGGGCGCTGCGGCTGCTGCGCGAGTCGGGCTGGACGGCGGTGCCGGTGGGACGCGGCGCCGCCCTGGACGCGGTGTGGCGCGAGGCCGACCGGCAGCGGACCGGGACGGGCGCGCTGAGCGGCGGCTTCACAGGAGGACGGGCATGAGCGGGCGGGCCCGACTGGCGCTGTGCGCGGCGGCGGCGACACTGATGGCGTCGTGCGCGCTGCTGCCCCTGGTGTCCCCGGCGACCTGGTACTTCCAGGCGGTGTTCCTGGTGCTGGTGCAGACCGGGGTGGGCGCGGTGACCCGGCGGGTGCCGCTGGCCAGGACGCTGACCCTGGCCTGTCAGGCCCTCGTCACCCTGCTGCTGCTGACGCTGTTCTGCGCCCGGAGTTACGCCATCGCCGGGTTCGTGCCCGGCCCCCAGGCCTTCCGGTACTTCGCCGAGCTGCTGGACAGCGGCTCGGACCAGGTCGCCCAGTACGCCATCCCGGCGCCGCTCACCCCCGGCATCCGGCTGATGCTGGTCGGCGGTGTGGCGCTGATCGGCCTCGCGGTGGACGCGCTCGCGGTCACCTTCCGCAGCGCGGCCCCGGCCGGACTGCCGCTGCTGGCCCTGTATTCGGTGGCCGCGGGCCTGGCCGACGGCGGCGCCGCCTGGCTGTGGTTCCTGCTGGCGTCGGCCGGCTATCTGATGCTGCTGCTCGCCGAGGGCCGCGACCGGCTCTCGCAGTGGGGTCGCGTCTTCGGCGGCTCCGGCGGCGCCCAGGCCCGGGGCGACAGCGGCACGACGGCGCCCGTGCGCACCGGCCGGCGCATCGGGGCGCTCGCCCTGGGGGTCGCCGTCGTCGTGCCGCTCGCGCTGCCCACACTGGACGGCGGGCTGCTGGACGCCGCCGGCGCGGGCGTGGGCCAGGGCACGGGCGGCGGCACGATCTCGGCGGTCAACCCCCTGGTGTCGCTGCGCGACAGCCTGAACACGGACGACGACCGCCAGGTGCTGTCGTACCGCACCAGCACCGAGGACACGCAGGACATGTATCTGCGGATCGTGGCGCTGGACGACTTCGACGGCACCACCTGGAGACCGGCCCAGCGGCACATCGAGGACGTGCCCGGCACCTTCCCCGACCCGGCGGGGCTCGCCCGGGACGTCCGGCGCGACGAGATCCGCACGCGGATAGCGGCGGCGGACACCTATGCCCAGGACTGGCTGCCGATGCCGTATCCGGCGAGCGGTGTCGACGTCGACGGCAAGTGGCGGTACGAGCCGGTGGGCCGCACGCTCGTCGGCGACCACGGGCAGACCACCAAGGGCGCGCGCTACACAGTGCGCAGCCTGGTCGTGCAGCCGACCGCACGCCAGCTGGCCACGGCGCCCGCGCCGTCGGCGGAGTTGGAGCGGGAGTTCACCAAGGTGCCCGCCTCGCTGCCGGACGTGGTGGCCGAGAAGGCCGCGGAAGTGACCAAGGGCGCGCACAACCACTACGAGCAGGCGGTGAAGCTCCAGGACTGGTTCGCCCTCAACGGTGGCTTCACCTACGACACCCAGGTGGAGGTCGGCAGCGGCTCCGGGGCGATCGCCCGCTTCCTGCGGGACAAGCGCGGCTTCTGCGTCCACTTCTCCTTCGCGATGGCGTCGATGGCGCGGACGCTGGGCATTCCGGCCCGGGTCGCGGTCGGCTTCACCCCGGGGACGGCGCAGGCCGACGGGTCGATGTCGGTGGGCCTGCGGGACGCGCACGCGTGGCCGGAACTGTACTTCGAGGGTGTCGGCTGGACCCGCTTCGAGCCGACCCCGAACCGGGGGACGACTCCGGAGTACACGCGGACCCGGACGCCGACGGGCGAGGAGTCGAAGGCCCCGGAGGCGACGGAGTCGGCCTCCGCGACCGCGTCGGCCGAACCGTCCGCGGACGAGAGCTGCTCGCCCGACCAGAAGCGGCTGCAGGCCTGCCCGACCGAATCGGCCCTGGCGGGCGCCGCCTCGCACGACGACGGGCCGCCGTGGTGGCAGATCGCCGGCCTCGCCGCCCTGGTGCTGCTGGTGCTGGTCGTGCCGCTGCTGCCGATGCTGTGGCGGCAGAGACGGCGGGCGGCGCGGCTCGGCGGGCACGGGCGCGGCGAGCACGAGACGGCCGGGCACGCCCTGGCGGTGTGGCAGGAGGTCATGGACTCCGCCTGGGACCTCGGCATCGTGCCGGACGACTCGCTGACCCCGCGCAGGACGGCGGAGCGGATCGTGCGGCTCGGGGGGCTCGGCGGCGGGGCGGCGGAGGCGATGCACCGGCTGGCCTCGGCGGTGGAGGCGGTGCTGTACGCGCCGCGGCCGCGACCGGTCGCGGGGGTGGCGCGGGACGCGCGGGTCGTTCTGGGTGCCCTGCGGGCGGCGGTGGGTGGCGGAGCTCGCCTGCGGGCAGCGGTGGCGCCGCGGTCGGTGCGGCGGGTGATGTGGGCGGTGGCGGAGCGGTGGGCGGGTCTGCGGGCCGCGGTGCGTGCCCGTGTCCCGTCCGTGCCCCGGCGGGCACAGGGCTGAGGGGGGCGGGTCGGGAGGTTTCATCGCCCCCGCCGCCCCTGCCCTTCCCGTCCCCGGGGGCTCCGCCCCCGGGCCCCGAAGGATCGCGCACGCCCCCGCCGCCCCCGAAAGGGGCGGCGGGGGCGAGGAAAACTGTGGGCTACTGGCCCTGTTCGTCTCGGCGGCGCTGCCAGCGTTGTTCGATGCGGTCCATCATGGAGCGTCGCTGTCTGCTCGGCCGGGCCGCCGGCGGCCCGGCCGCCTGTTCGCCCGGTTTGGGAGCCTTACGCCAGCCCGTCACAGCGAGCACCGCACAGCCCAGCATGACCAGGAACCCGACCACACTGACCCAGATCTGCTGTGCGACCATTCCGGCCATGAGGAGCGCGATACCTACGAGGAAGCCCGCCACCGCCTGGTAGACCCGTCGCCGGGTGTACGTACGCAGCGCGCTTCCCTCAAGCGCTGTCGCGAACTTGGGATCTTCGGCGTACAGCGCTCGCTCCATCTGCTCGAGCATTCGCTGCTCGTGCTCCGAGAGCGGCACGGAGTCCTCCTCATCGTGCAGTCGCCGGGGCGACCGGGGGTCCCCTTCAGGATAGGCAGGGAATCGCCCCCGTGAAACCCGCCCCTCTGCGCCAATCGACCGACCGGAATCCGCCATGGCCGTCCGGCTCACTGAGGCTTCCATTCCCCAGCGGCCGCTCCGTCATGCCGGGCGGTCTCCTTCGATCATACGGCGCCGGGCACCCGTTCGGGGGGCCTGTGGCGTACTCCATCCGCCGCCGCGCCCCTGATCAGCGCGGCGGCGCGGGACCCGCTCAGGCCCCGTCCGCCCCTCGCGTTCCACCGGAAGCCGTCTCGCCCGGACCAGTCTCACCGGGACCCGTGTCGCCGGGACCCGTCTCGCCGGGACCCGTCTCGCCGAGAACGTGGAGCTGGGTGGCCACGGCGTGGAAGGCAGTGTGCTCGGCCGCTGCGGCCTCCAGCGCGAGCAGCGCCTCCAGGGCCCCGGGCTCGGTGTCCACCAGCACCCCGGGGACGAGATCGGCGAAGACGCGCACGCCGTGCACGGCGGCCACCCGCAGCCCCGCGTCCTCGACGAGCGCGGTGAGCTGTCCGGCGGTGAAACGGTGCGGCACGGGGTCGGCGTCCCCCCATCGGCCGTTCGGGTCGTCGAGGGCCTGGCGGGCCTCCTTGAAGTGCCCGGCGAGGGCGCGCGCGAGCACGGCACCGCCGAGGCCGGCGGCGAGCAGGCTGAGCACGCCGCCGGGGCGCAGCGCGGCCACCGCGTTGCGCACGCCCTCCCCGGGATCGTCCACGTATTCCAGGACCCCGTGGCACAGCACGGCGTCGTGTCCGCCGCGCTCGATCACGTCGAACAGGCCGTGGGCGTCGCCCTGCACGCCCCGCACCCGGTCGGCGACGCCCGCCTCGGCCGCCCGGCGCTCCAGGGCGAACAGCGCGTTGGGGCTGGGGTCGACGACGGTGACGCGGTGGCCGAGCCGGGCGACGGGCACGGCGAAGTTGCCACTGCCGCCCCCGGTGTCGAGCACGTCGAGCACGTCCCGGCCCGTGACCTTGACCCGGCGGTCGAGGGCGTCCTGGAGGACCTCCCAGACCACGGCGGTACGGAGGGAGGCGCGGGGGCGCATCGGGTCCGACACGGCAGTTGACTCCTCGGCGCGGCACCGCCGGGGGTACGGCGGAGCGTGTTGGGCTGCCCTCCGGCCCCCGTGTCACCGGGCTCGCCGGCCGTCATCGGGGCGGAAGGCTTCAGGCGCCTTCCACCCTATTGCCTCCGGCGACGTCCGAAGAGTCCCGTCCGCCCGCGCCCGCTCACCCCGCGTGCGGCACCTCCCGGTCCGCACGGTCGCCGCGATCTCCACGGCCTTCGCGACCTCCACGGCCTTCGCGGTCCGTCCGGCCCGTTTCGCCCCGGGGAGCGGGCAGCGCGGGCTGCAGCACCAGCATCCGTTCCACCAGCCGGACGAACATGGCCACGTCGCGTATCAGATCGTCCGCGTCGCGGTGGCCGGCCGCTCCCCGGATGCCGGCCTCGGCCCGCGCGCGCCGCTCCGCCCCGGAGGCGAACAGCGCGCTCCACTCGTCGAGTTCGGGCGCTATCTCGGGCAGCACCTCCCAGGCGCTGCGTATCCGGGCGCGGCGCCTGGGCGTCCGCTCCGGGCGGCCGCGGGCGGCCAGCACCGCGGCGGCGGTGCGCAGGGCGGCCAGGTGGGCCGCGGCGTACCGCTCGTTCGGCGTCTCCAGCATGGCCGCCTCGTCGAGACCGGCGCGGGCCTGGGCGAGCAGGTCGAGCGCGGCGGGTGGAGCCGTGGTCCGGCGGAGCACCGGGTGCACGTCGCTCGCCGGGCCTGTCAGTGAGGGGGCAGGGCCGGTCGCGCGGCGCCGCCGGGCGGCGCCCGCGTCGTGGTGGGCCATGACGAACCTCCTGTCGTCTTCTCCACGGCACTGTGTCCGTATGCCCCCATAGTGAGGTATGGCACTGACAATCCGTTCTGACCTGCACCTTTGCCTCGCTCACACGTTCGGGAAGAGATGCGGGCGGGAGTTTCGCAAGGTTGCTGTGAGAATCGGGGGCATGGTCGAAACCAGCAGCGTCACGCCGGGCGTCACGAGCCGCCGTGAGGCCACCCGCCAGAAGCTCTACGAGGCGGCCGTCACCCTCATCGCGGAACAGGGGTTCTCCGCCACCACGGTGGACGAGATCGCCGAGCGCGCCGGCGTGGCCAAGGGCACGGTGTACTACAACTTCGCGAGCAAGTCGGTGCTCTTCGAGGAGCTGCTGCGGCACGGTGTGGGGCTGCTGACCGCCTCCCTGCGGGAGGCGGCCGAGCGCACCGGCCGCGAGGGTGGCCGCACGGTGGACGCCCTGGACGCGATGATCCGCGCGGGGCTGGGGTTCATCGCCCGCTACCCGGCCTTCACCCAGCTCTACGTGGCCGAACTGTGGCGCACCAACAGGGCCTGGCAGTCGACCCTGATGGTGGTGCGGCAGCAGGTCGTCGCGGTCATCGAGGACGTGCTGCGGGCGGGGGTGGCGCGGGGGGAGCTGAGCGGTGAGATCGACGTGTCGCTGACGGCGGCGGCCCTGGTCGGCATGGTGCTGGTGGCGGCGCTCGACTGGCAGTCCTTCCAGCCGGAGCGCTCGCTGGACGACGTCCACGCGGCACTGTCCCGGCTGTTGCAGGGCCGGGTGAGCGGCCGCGGATGACGCGCGGCGCGCGGGGACGCCGGTCCCGGCCGGCCGCGTCCCCCGCGGGCCGGCCCGGACCGGCGCTTCCTCGTCCCCCTGGCCCGGCCGGGGGCGGGCTCCGTTCCGCCGCCCCGTGTCGGCGGTGCCGGAGCCGTGCCCCTCCTCCGTGCGTCCACTCTTCCGTCCGCGCACGTCGGAGGCCATCCGCGCGGGTACTCAATCCCGCGTCTGGGTACGCATGCTCAGTGCCCCGTACCCGCCCCCGGGGCCGGTGGCCCCCGGGACGGATTGCCGGTGGCGGCCGATACAGTCCCTGACATGGCACGGATTGCGGTGATCGGCGCCGGCATGGGCGCGATGGCGGCGGCCGCCCGGCTGGCCGTCGCGGGCCACCGGGTGACGGTGTACGAGCGCACGGACACGTACGGCGGAGCGGTGCGCCGTTTCACCCGCGAGGGCTTCTCCTTCGACACCGGGCCGGGGCTGCTGCCGCTGCCTGCGGTCTGGCGCGATCTGTTCGTCAAGACCGGCAAGGAGCCGCTGGAGTCGTGCGTCGAGCTGACGCAGGTCGATCCCGCCGCCCGGCACGTGTTCGCGGACGGCACGGAGGTCTCGCTGCCCAACGCCTCGCGGGCGGGCGTCGTGGCGGCACTGGACGCGGCGCTCGGCGACGGGGCGGGGACGCGGTGGGGCGACTTCCTGGTGCGCGCCCGGGAGGCCTGGGACCGTACACGGCGCCCGCTGCTGGAGGAGCCGCTGTGGGCCGACTGGCGGGTGCTGGGCGAGCGGGAGCCGTATCCGGCGGTGCCGCGCCGACGTCGCTTGCGCACCCGTACGGCCGCCACGCTCGCCGAGGTCGGCGAGCTGGAACTGACCGATCCCCGGCTGGCCGCGCTGTTGGAGAGCCACGCCCTGGCCTGGGGGCTCGATCCCCGGACGACTCCGGCGAGCGCGGCGGTGCTGCCGTACATGGAGCACGCGTTCGGCCTGTGGTACGTGCGCGGCGGCCTGCGGGAGCTGGCCCGCGCGGTCTACGAGCGGTGTCTGGCCCGCCGGGTGGAGTTCGTCTTCGGCGCGGAGGTCACCGGGGTGGTGGAGAAGGACGGCCGGGCGGCGGGCGTGGAGCTCGGTGACGGCACGGTGGCCGAGGCGGAGCACGTGGTGGCCGGTGTCGATCCGGTGCGGCTGGCCGGGCTGGCGGGGCGTCCGCCGTGGGGGGACGGCGAGGTGGGGGCCGATCCCGCGGCCGCCGGGGCGGCGGGGGCCGGTCGGTTCACCGTGCTCCTCGCGCTGCGGGAGGCGCGGGAGTCGGCGGCGGCGCACCGCACGGTGGTGCACTCCCCGGACCGCGTGGCCGAACTGGACTTCCTCGCCGGGCGTCCGTCGGCGGCGGAGGCACGGCCCACGGTGACGGTGCTGCGGCCGGACGACGCCGCGCTGCGGCCGGACGACGGGCACGAGGCGGTGGTGGTGTCCGCGGCCGTGCCGGTGGCGGGCGGGGGGTGTGACTGGGCGTCGGCGGAGGTGCGGGAGCGGTTCGCGGAGCGCCTGCTGGAGGCGGCGGAGGCGGCCGTGCCGGGGGTGCGGGAGCGGGTGCTGTGGCGGGAGGTGCGGACGCCGGTGGAGACGGCGGCGGAGACGGGGATGACGTCGGGGGCGGTGCCGTGGCCGGCGTTCGCGGCGGGGGGTGGCCGCTTTTTGCGGCCCTCCAACGTGACGGGGGCGTCGGGGTTGTTCGCGGTGGGGGGGTGGGCTCAGCCGGGTGGGGGGTTGCCGCATGCGGGGATGTCCGGGGCGTTGGTCGCGGGGCTGATCGTGGAGGGGCCTGGGTTCGGGGGGTCGCGGTAGTCGGGCTCGCCCGGGTTCTTCTCGCCCACGCGGCGGAAGCCGCACCTCGACACAGCCCCGCGCCCCTGACGGCAGAACGGTCGGTGTTCGCGCCCACGCGGCGGTAGCCGCATGTCGACACAGCCCCGCGCCCCTGACGGGGCACGGGTCCCGTCAGTAGCGGTACTGGTCGCCGTAGCCCTGGCCGTTGGTGTTGTTCTGGTAGGGGTAGGACTGTTCGGGGGGCAGTTCGCCGCCGTAGCCGTCCTCGGTGTCGCGCTGCTGGGGGACCCAGACGCCTCCGGGCGGGGTCTCCCCGTAGCCGCCCTGGTTCCCGGCGGCGTACTGGTCCTGTTCCTGGCCGTACCCCTGCTGGCCGTACTGCTGCTGCTCGCCGTATCCGGCGCCGGCGTCGTAGTCGCCGCCCTCCGGGTACGCCGACGCGCCGATGTACGGGTCGGAGTAGGCCGCGTACTGCTGCTGCCCGGTGTCGTAGGCGTAGCCCTGCTGGTCGTAGGAGTAGCCGTCGTACCCGTAGCCCTGTTGCTGCTGGGCGGCGGCCGCGTTCGCGGCGGCGTACGCCGCGTCCGTGTAGACGCCGTAGGTGCCGGTCTCGTCGGGCAGCGGCTGCGGCTCGTACACCGCGGTCGACTCGGCGGCGCTCTCCGCGCCCACGGGCCGGGTGGGGGTGAAGACGTCGTCGCGGTCGTCGTCGAAGGACTCGGCCTGCTGGTACGTTCCGGCGGCGATGTCCTCCGCCTCCGGCCCGGACTCGGCGGGGTGCGGCTCGGGCCGGGCGTTCTCGCCCCGGCGCCGCTTGCTGCCGCCCGGCTCCCGCTTGGGGTTTCCGACGGCCCAGCCCGCCGCGAAGCCGCGGCGGAACGACAGCGTGACGTACGTCTGCCCGACGGCGAACGCCGCGGCACCCAGTCCGATCACGAGGACGGACGGGACCAGCACCCCGAGGACGACGAGGAGGAAGCCGCCGAAGGCGAGCAGCCGCCAGCGCAGCCGCGCCTTGTACTGCAGCAGCACCTCGCCCAGCAGCCACAGCGCGACGATGCCGAACGCGATGTAGAGGACCGTCCAGCCCATGTACGCCCCTCTCCCGGTGGTCGCTACGCAGTGTGTCGTACGACGATGCGACCGGTCTAGGTCTGCCGTGTGTGGTGCAGGCCCAGGTTCTCGTGAATTTCCAGTGTCGCGGTGGAGTTGTTCAGCGTGATGAAGTGCAGTCCGGGGACTCCCTCGGCGAGCAGCCTCGCGCAGAACTCCGTGGCGAAGTCGATGCCAATGGAGCGTACAGCGGCCGGATCGTCCTGTGCCGCGAGGATGCGTTCTTTCAACTCCCTTGGGAACACGGCGTTGCTGAGCTGTGGCAATCGCTCCAGCATCTTCACACTCGTCACCGGCATGACCTCCGGGATGACCGGGGTCGCGCAGTGTGCCGCGGCGACCCGGTCGCGCAGCCGCAGGTACGCCTCCGGCTCGAAGAACATCTGCGTGATCGCGTAGTCGGCACCGGCCCGGCACTTGTCGACGAAGTGGGCCACGTCGGTGTCCCAGTCGGTGGAGCGCGGGTGCATCTCCGGGAACGCGGCGACGCCGACGCAGAAGTCGCCCGACTCCTTGATGAGCCGGACCAGTTCGGCGGCGTAGGTCAGGCCCTCCGGGTGCGCCACCCACTCGGCCATCGGGTCGCCGGGCGGGTCGCCGCGCACGGCGAGCATGTTGCGGATCCCGGCGTCGGCGTACTGGCCGATGATGTTGCGCAGCTCGGCCACCGAGTGGTTGACCGCGGTGAGGTGGGCGACCGGGGTGAGCGTGGTGTCGGCGGCGATCTGCTCGGTCGCCCGCACCGTGCCCGAGCGGGTGGAGCCGCCCGCGCCGTAGGTGACGGAGACGAAGTCCGGAGCGACCGCCTCCACCCTGCGCAGCGCGTTCCACAGGTTGCGCTCGCCCTTCTCCGTCTTGGGTGCCCAGAACTCGAAGGAGCAGACCGTCTTGCCGGTGGCGAGCATGTCGCGCACGGTGCGGGCGCGGTCAGTCCTGGTGGATGCGGTGCCAAGGGCCATACCGGCAGGTTAGCCAGCTGCGTGCGGTCCCCCAACCGGACGGCCGATGTTTGTCGGATTTTGTCGGGTGTTTGCGGGCCACCTGTCCACCCCTCGGACAACCGGTGCCGGGCCCGGCGCCGGCGGGGCGGACGTCGGCGGGTCCGGCGTCACCGCGTGCGTCGTCACCGAACCCCGCGCAGCCGTCGCGCGAACTCGGCCGCGGCCGCTCCGGGGTCCTCGGCCTCGGTGAGGGCGCGGACGACGACGACCCGGCGGGCGCCGGCCTCGATCACCTCGTCGAGGTTGCCGAGGTCGATGCCGCCGATCGCGAACCAGGGCCGGTCGGTGCCGAGGGCGGCCGTGTGCCGGACGAGGTCCGGTCCGGGGGCCGGACGGCCGGGCTTCGTGGGGGTGGGCCAGCAGGGGCCGGTGCAGAAGTAGTCCACACCGTCCTGGACCGCGGCGGCCTCGGCCTCGGCCGGCGAGTGCGTGGAGCGGCCGACGAGGACGCCGTCGCCGAGGATCGCGCGGGCGGCGGGCACCGGGAGGTCGCCCTGGCCCAGGTGCAGCACGTCGGCGCCGGCGGCGTGGGCGACGTCCGCGCGGTCGTTCACCGCGAGCAGGCGCCCGTGGCGGGCGCAGGCCTCGGCGAAGACCTCCAGGTGTGCCAGTTCCTCGGCCGCCTCCATGCCCTTGTCGCGCAGCTGCACGATGTCGACGCCGGCGGCGAGCACCGCGTCGAGGAACTCGGGGAGGTCGCCCTGGCGCCGCCGGGCGTCCGTGCACAGATAGAGCAGGGCGTCGTCGAGGCGGGCGCGGGCGGTGTCGGGCACGGTGGGGCTCCCCCGGTGGTTCTCGGTGGTGTGCGGGCCGCCCGTCCGACGGGCGGCCAGGTCGGCGGCGTACGGGCCGTCCGTGGCGGGCGGCCCGTACGCCGGAGGTTACGTCCCCCGCGTCAGACGGCGAGCGCCTGGGCCCGGCGCTTCACCTCCGTGCCGCGGTTCTCGGCGAGCGCCTGCGCGGGGGTGCCGGGCAGGCTCGGGTCCGCCGTGAAGAGCCACTCCAGCATCTCCTCGTCCGTGAAGCCGTCGTCCCGCAGGAGCGTCAGGGTGCCGGACAGGCCCTTGACGACCTTGTCCCCGTCGATGAAGGCGGCGGGGACGTGCAGTGCGCGGTTCTCACCCCGGCGTACGGCGATGAGCTGGCCCTCCTTGACCAGCTGGCGGACGCGGGTCACCTCCACGCCGAGCTGCTCGGCGATGTCGGGGAGGGTGAGCCAGGCGGGGACGAGAGCATCGATCTTTGCGTCAATCTCGGTCACGGGACCAAGCGTGCCATTGCCGACTGACAGTCGGAAGTGGGACCGGCCACTCGTGCGACGCGGCGCCGCAGTGGTCGGGGCCCGGGTGCGCCGGCCGGGGCGAGGAGAAGGCCCTACGCCATCGCCGTCTTCAGCGGGCGCGTCGGGTCGGGGAGGAGCTCCGGGTCCATCCGCGCGCCCGCCTCGATCAGCCGGCGGCCCTGCGCCAGGTCCCGCGGCCGGCCGACCGCGAGCAGTGCCACCAGCCGCCCGTCCCGGAGCCAGCACACCGACCAGGCCGCCTCCGCCGGGTCCCCCCGCCACACCATGGTGTCGGCACCCGCGTGGTGCCCCGCGTACTGCACGAACCGCCCGAACTGCTCCGACCAGAAGTACGGCACCGGGTCGTAGGGGGCCGCGTCGTACGGGGCCGCCGCCTCCCCGACGATGTGCGCGGCCACCGTCCGGGGTCCCTGCAGCGCGTTGTCCCAGTGGTGCACGAGCAGCCGCTCCCCGTACCGCGCCGACGGGAAGGACGCGCAGTCGCCGACCGCGTACACGTCGGGCACGGAGGCGCGCAGGTGGTCGTCGGCGAGCACCTCGCCGTGCGCGCCGAGCGCGATCCCGGACCCCGCGAGCCAGCCCGTGGCGGGCCGGGCGCCGATGCCGACGACGACCGCCCCGGCCGGCAGCCGCACGCCGTCGTCGAGGACGACCGCGCCGGGCTCGACGCGGGCCACGCGGGCGTGCGTGCGCAGGACGGCGCCGCTCTCGGCGTACCAGTGGGCCATCGGCGCGGCGACCTCGGCCGGCAGTGCCTCGGCGAGCGGCCGGCCGGCGGCCTCCACGACGGTCACCTCGCACCCCGCCTCGCGCGCGGCCGTGGCGAACTCGGCGCCGATCCAGCCGGCGCCGACGACCACGAGGTCGTGCCCGCCCGCGAGCACCGGGCGCAGCCGTTCGGCGTCGTCCAGGGTGCGCAGCAGGTGCACCCCGGGCACGCCCTCGGTGCCCGGCAGCAGGACCGGCTCGGCACCGGTGGCGAGGACGAGGACGTCGTAGGGCTCGGGGCCGTCGGCGGTGTCCAGCACGTGGTCGCCGGGGCGCACCCCGAGGACCTCGCGGCCGAGTCGGAGTGTGATGCCGAGGGCCTCGAAGTCGATGTCGAAGGCGGAGCCCTCCGCCTTGCCGAGCAGGACCGCCTTGGACAGCGGCGGCCGGTCGTAGGGCTGGTGCGGTTCCGCGCCGATCAGGGTCACGGGTCCGGTGAACCCCTGTTCGCGCAGGGCGACCGCGGTCTGCACGCCCGCCATCCCCGCGCCCACGATCACGGCCCGCCGCTCCGCCGGTCCCCGCGCCTGCTCGCTCACCTGTTCACCTCGAAGTCCACAGTGTCCACAGCGGTTGCCCGCCTTCGATGTCGCCATGCCGATGCCGTCATGCCGATGCCGTCATGCCGATGCCGTCATGCCGACGCCGTCTCTCGATAAGCGTTCCCGCCCGGGCACCCGCCTCAGCCGGGAATCTGCTCGACGACGCTCGTTCCGCTGCCCTCCTGGGACTCCCATTCCCAGCTCTCCTCCAGACGCACGCGCCCGTCGGGCAGCGCGACGACGCGGGAGAGGCAGTGCCCCGAGGAGGTGCTGCCGTCGTGCTTGAGCTGCACGTAGCGGAAGTCGAGCCGGTCGCCCGCGCGGGTGCCCACGAGGTGGCCGCGGACCACGTCGCCGCCCGCGTACTCGGCCCAGATCTCGCCGTCCTTCTCGTGGTACGAGAAACGGGTACGGGTACCCACCTGCCCCGGCGCCTGGTCGGCCACCGGGGCGAGGACGAGTCCGTCGAGCGAGGGCGTCATGGTGCGGGGCTCCCTGTGGGGGTCGGGGGGCGAAGGACTAGGGTGGCCACCGTAAAGCACCCGCGGGAGCCCGGGCGTACCGGGCTGAGAGGGAGGCTGCGGCCTCCGACCGTACGAACCTGATCCGGGTCATGCCGGCGAAGGGAGGAGCTGGACGCCCATGTCGCGTGCATCGCAAGGGCCGCAGAGGCTTTCGAACGGGGCGGCGGGCGGCGCGGGGCACAGCCCCGACGTCCTGGTCGTCGGCGGCGGGCTCATCGGACTGGTCACCGCCTGGCGGACCGCCGGACGCGGACTGTCCGTCACCGTGCTGGACCCCGAACCCGGCGGCGGAGCCGCTCAGGTGGCGGCCGGGATGCTGGCCGCCGTCACCGAACTGCACCACGGCGAGCAGACGTTGCTCGCGCTCAACCTGGAGTCCGCCCGCCGCTACCCCGACTTCGCCGCCGAGCTGACCGAGGTCACCGGCCACGACCTCGGCTACCGCCGCTGCGGCACGCTCGCCGTCGCGCTCGACGCCGACGACCGGGCCCACCTGCGCGACCTGCACGCCCTCCAGGGGCGTTCGGGCCTTGCCTCGGAATGGCTCAGCGGGCGGGAGTGCCGCCGGCTCGAACCGCTGCTCGCGCCGGGCGTGCGCGGCGGGCTGCGGGTCGACGGCGACCACCAGATCGACCCGCGCCGGCTGGCCGCGGCCCTCGTCGTGGCCTGCGAGCGGGCCGGGGTGGTGTTCCACCGGGCGTGCGCCGAGCGGCTCACGGTGGCCGGGGACCGGGCCACGGGCGTGGTCACCGGCGACGGCACCGCGTTCACCGCCGGGCAGGTGGTGCTCGCCGCGGGCAGCGCCAGCGGGCGGCTCGCGGGCGTGCCCGACGCCGTCCTGCCGCCGGTGCGGCCGGTGAAGGGGCAGGTGGTGCGACTGACCGTGCCGAAGCGGTACGCGCCCTTCCTGAGCCGTACGGTGCGGGCCGTGGTCCGCGGCAGCCACGTCTACCTGGTGCCGCGCGAGAACGGCGAGCTGGTCCTCGGCGCGACCAGCGAGGAGCTGGGCTGGGACACCACGGTGACCGCGGGCGGGGTGTACGAACTGCTGCGCGACGCGCACGAGCTCGTCCCCGGCATCACCGAGCTGCCGCTCACCGAGACCCGCGCCGGGCTGCGCCCCGGCTCCCCCGACAACGCGCCGCTGCTCGGCCCCACCGGCCTGGACGGGCTGCTGCTGGCCACCGGGCACTACCGCAACGGCGTCCTGCTCACCCCGGTCACCGGTGACGTCATGGCGGACGTCCTGACCACCGGGGTGCTGCCGGAGGAGGCCCGTCCCTTCAGTCCCCGGCGCTTCGGCGCCCGCACCCGGTCCCTCTCCCCCGCCCTCTCGGAGCAGCCGGCATGAGCCACGTGACCGTCACCGTCTCCGTCAACGGCGAGCCGCGCGAGGTGGCCGCCGGTACCCCCCTCGACGCCCTGGTGCGCACACTGACGACCGCTCCCTCCGGGGTCGCCGCCGCGCTCAACGAGACCGTCGTCCCGCGCGGCCAGTGGCAGGCCACGCCGCTCGCCGAGGGCGACCGCGTCGAGGTCCTCACCGCCGTCCAAGGAGGCTGACCATGGCCGACGATCCCTTCGTCCTCGGCGGTACGACGCTGTCGTCCCGTCTGATCATGGGCACCGGCGGGGCGCCCAGCCTCGACGTCCTGGAGCGCGCCCTGGTCGCCTCCGGGACCGAGCTGACGACGGTCGCGATGCGGCGCGTGGACCCCTCCGTACGGGGTTCGGTGCTCTCGGTGCTGGACCGGCTCGGCATCCGGGTGCTGCCGAACACGGCGGGGTGCTTCACCGCCGGGGAGGCCGTGCTCACCGCGCGGCTCGCGCGGGAGGCGCTCGGCACGGACGTGGTCAAGCTGGAGGTCGTCGCGGACGAGCGCACGCTGCTGCCGGACCCGGTGGAACTGCTCGACGCGGCGGAGACCCTCGTCGACGAGGGGTTCACCGTGCTGCCGTACACCAACGACGATCCGGTGCTGGCCCGGAAGCTGGAGGACGTGGGGTGCGCGGCGATCATGCCGCTGGGCTCGCCGATCGGGTCCGGGCTCGGCATCCGCAACCCGCACAACTTCCGGCTCATCGTGGAGCGGGCGCGCGTGCCGGTGATCCTCGACGCGGGGGCCGGGACGGCGTCCGACGTCGCGCTGGCGATGGAGCTGGGGTGTGCGGGGGTGATGCTGGCGTCGGCGGTGACGCGGGCGCAGGAGCCGGTGCTGATGGCCGAGGCGATGCGCCGTGCCGTGGAGGCGGGGCGGCTGGCCCGGCGGGCGGGGCGGATCCCCCGCCGGTTCTTCGCCGAGGCGTCGTCTCCGGCGGAGGGGCTGGCGGCGCTGGATCCGGAGCGGCCGGCGTTCTGAGCGGTGCGGCGCCCCGGGGGGCCGGCATCCCGGGAGGCCGGCCCCATTGCCCCGGGTGGGCGCCTCACGGCTCGGGGGTCCGGGCTCATCGGCGACCGCCGGTGCACCGTGGCTCGTCGCGCGGTTCCCCGCGCCCCCGGGACGGGGCGCGGCCCCGTCGCACGTCACAGGTGCGCTGCAGTCCCGTACCGGGTTTTCCGGGGGCGTGGGGGTTGTCGGTGGCGGCTCGTAGACTTCGGCCGTGGATACGACCCTTCAGGACCCGCTCGTCGGACAGGTGCTCGACGGCCGCTACCGCGTGGACGCGCGGATCGCCGCCGGCGGGATGGCCACGGTCTACCGGGCCCTGGACACCCGTCTCGACCGGGTGCTCGCGCTCAAGGTGATGCACCCGACGCTCGCCGCCGACGGCTCCTTCGTGGAGCGGTTCATCCGCGAGGCGAAGTCCGTGGCGCGCCTGGCCCACCCGAACGTGGTGCAGGTCTTCGACCAGGGCACCGACGGGTCGTACGTGTACCTGGCGATGGAGTACGTCGCCGGCTGCACCCTGCGTGACGTGCTGCGCGAGCGCGGTGCCCTGCACCCGCGCGCCGCGCTGGACATCCTGGAGCCCGTGCTGGCCGCGCTCGGGGCCGCGCACCGCGCCGGGTTCGTGCACCGGGACATGAAGCCGGAGAACGTCCTCATAGGGGACGACGGCCGGGTCAAGGTTGCCGACTTCGGCCTGGTCCGGGCCGTGGACACAGTGACCAGCACCACCGGCGCCGTCCTCGGCACGGTCTCCTACCTCGCCCCCGAACAGATAGAGCACGGCACGGCCGACCCCCGGGTCGACGTCTACGCGTGCGGGGTGCTGCTGCACGAGATGCTCACCGGCGCCAAGCCGCACCGCGGGGACACCCCCGCGCAGGTGCTCTACCGGCACCTCCACGAGGACGTGCCGCCGCCGTCGGCCGCCGTCCCCGGACTGGCGTACGAGCTGGACGAGCTGGTCGTCTCGGCCACCGCCCGCAACCCCGAACTGCGCCCGGTGGACGCGGCCGCGCTGCTCGGCGAGGTGCTCCGGGCGCGGTCCGTGCTCGGCCCCGCCCAGCTGGACGCGGTGCCGCCGGGGGCGCTGACCGCGGCGGACGGCGGGCACGACAACGCCGAGGACCGTACGAGTGTGATCCCGCGCGCGCTGACGGTGATGCGGCCGCTGCCGGTCAACGAGCCCGACGACGGTCCCGGCCGGGGCTTCGGCGGGGGCGGCTTCGACGGGGAGAACCGCACCAGCCGGCTGGAGAGTCCGCCGGTGCCGCCCGCGCCGGCCCGCGGCGGGAGCCCGCGGTCGCGCCGGGGGCTGATCGCGGTCGTGGCCGCCCTGCTCCTGGTGCTCGGGGTCGGCACGGGCGTCTGGTACATCAACTCGGGCCAGTTCACCAAGGTGCCGCCGGTGCTCTCCAAGACGGAGGCGCAGGCCAGGGACCAGCTCGACGGCGCCGGCCTCGATGTCGGGAAGGTCCGCCACGCGTACAGCGACACCGTCGCCAAGGGCAGGGTCATCAGCAGTGATCCGGCACCGGCGGAGCGGATCCGCAGTCACGACGCGGTGTCGCTCACCGTCTCGGACGGTCCCGAGACGGTGAAGGTGCCGGACCTGAAGGGGCAGAGCCTTCCGGACGCGCGGGCGCGGCTGCAGAAGGAGGGGCTGGCCGCGGGCATGGTGACCCGGGACTTCAGCGAGGACGTGCCCAAGGGACAGGTCGTCCGCACGGATCCCGCGGCGGGCACCGAGCGGCACGGGGGTTCCGCGATCGCGCTCACCGTCAGCCGGGGGCGTCCGGTGGAGGTGCCGGAGGTGGCGGGGTCGTCGCTGGAGGACGCGCGGGGCGAGCTGGAGAACGCCGGACTGAAGGTGAAGGTCGCCGAGGGGCGGGTGGCGTCCGAGTTCGACGCGGGGCAGGTGGCGGCGGTGTCGCCCGGCGAGGGGAAGCAGGTCGCCGAGGGCGACACCGTGACGGTGACGGTGTCCAAGGGGCGCAAGCGGGTGGAGGTGCCGGATGTCGTGGGCGACGACGCGGGGGACGCGCGGAAGGCGTTGGAGGCGGCAGGGTTCGAGGTGGACGAGGACCGGGGCTTCCTGGACCTGTTCGGCGGTGACACGGTGAAGAGCCAGTCGGTGGAGGGCGGCGACCGGGCTCCGTACGGTTCGAAGATCACCATCAAGCTCGGCTGACGGCCGGGGCGGAAAAGCACGTGCGACCCTTGTGGCGTGGTCGCTACCCCCTCACCCCGTAACCCCGTCGGCGCGCACATCCCCGTCGCCGGCGGCCTGCACCGCGTCGGGCTCCCCTACGCCCACGACCTCGCCGCCGAAGCCGTGCAGGTGTTCGTCGCCAACCCCCGCGGCTGGGCCACCCCACCCGGCAACCCCCGCGAGGACGAGGCCTTCCTCGCGGCGTGCGCGGAGCGGGACGTCCCCGTCTACGTCCACGCCCCGTATCTGATCAACTTCGGCTCCCACACCGAGGCCACCGTCGAACGCTCCGTCGAGTCGCTGCGGCACTCCCTGCGCCGCGCCCGCGCCATCGGCGCCCTCGGCGTCGTCGTGCACACCGGCAGCGCCACCGGCGGCCGCGACCGCGCCGTGGCCCTCAAGCAGGTCCGCACGCGTCTGCTCCCCCTCCTGGAGGAGCTGGACCACGACGACGACCCGTGGCTGCTGCTGGAGTCGACCGCCGGCCAGGGCGCCTCGCTCTGCTCCCGCACCTGGGACTTCGCCCCGTACTTCGAGGCCCTGGACGCCCACCCCCGCCTGGGCGTCTGCCTCGACACGTGCCACGTCTTCGCCGCCGGACACGACCTGACCGGCCCGCACGGCGCCCACCAGACGCTGGACCTGCTCGTGGACACCGTCGGCCCGGGCCGGCTGAAGCTCATCCACGCCAACGACTCCAAGGACGTGGTCGGCGCCCACAAGGACCGGCACGCCAACATCGGGGACGGGCACATCGGCGAGGACCCGTTCCGCGCGCTGATGACCCACCCCGCCACCGAGGGCGTCCCGCTGGTCATCGAGACGCCCGGCGGCAAGGAGGGCCACGCGGCGGACGTGGCCCGGCTCAAGAAGCTCCGCGACGGCTGAGCGGCCCCCGGCCCCGGGCGGGCCCGGGCGCGGCTCAGAGTTCCGGTCCCTCCCCCGGCTCCTCCTGGTAGGAGTAGCGCTGTTCCTTCCAGGGGTCGCCGACGTTGTGGTAGCCGCGCTCCTCCCAGAAACCGCGGCGGTCGGCGGTCATGTACTCCACGCCGCGCACCCACTTGGGGCCCTTCCACGCGTACAGGTGCGGCACGATCAGCCGCAGCGGGAAGCCGTGCTCCGCGGTGAGCAGCTCGCCGTCCTTGTGCGTGGCGAAGAGCGTGCGCGCGGAGGCGAAGTCGGACAGCCGCATGTTCGAGCTGAAGCCGTACTCCGCCCAGACCATCACATGGGTGACACCGGGCGCGGGCGGGGCGCTCTGAAGGACCGTGCGCGCCGGGATCCCGCCCCACTCGGCGCCGAGCATGCTGAACTTCGTCACACAGTGCAGATCGGCGACGACGGTGGAGTACGGCAGGGCCGTGAACTCCTCGTGGTTCCAGCAGTGCTTCTCCCCGTCGGCGGTGGCGCCGAAGACGCGGAACTCCCAGCGTTCGGGGCGGAACCTGGGCACCGGGCCGTAATGGGTCACCGGCCAGCCGCGCTGGAGCCGCTGCCCCGGCGGGAGCGGGGGCTGCTGTGCCGCCTCTCCTGCGTTCCTCTCCACCGGCTGCCCCATGCCTCCATCCTGACAGACCGGGCACAGTGCCCATGACCGGGAGCACGAATCGGGGCAAACTCCTACCAATCATCGCCACTCATGCATGAACCAGCCAAGTGCGGGCTTACTGGATGATCTATGCGATCAGTGCAATCATGCGGCGCAACCTGCCCGAACCCTCCCGGAAGGAGTACGCCGATGCAGGGCGATCCCGAGGTCATCGAATTCCTCAACGAGCAGCTGACGGCCGAACTCACCGCGATCAACCAGTACTTCCTGCACGCCAAGCTCCAGGACCACAAGGGGTGGACGAAACTCGCGCGCTACACCCGCTCGGAGTCCTTCGACGAGATGAGGCACGCGGAGCTCCTCACCGACCGCATCCTGCTCCTGGACGGCCTGCCCAACTACCAGCGGCTGTTCCACGTGCGCGTCGGGCAGTCGGTGACCGAGATGTTCGAGGCCGACAAGCAGGTCGAGGTCGAGGCGATCGACCGGCTGCGGCGCGGGATCGAGCTGATGCGCGCCAAGGGGGACGTCACGTCCGCCAACGTGTTCGAGGCGATTCTCGCGGACGAGGAGCACCACATCGACTACCTGGACACCCAGCTCGACCTGATCGAGAAGCTCGGCGAGTCGCTCTATCTGTCGACGGTCGTCGAGCAGACCCAGCCGGACGCGTCGAGCCCGGGCCCGAGCGCGTACTGACGGGGCGGCGCCGATGCGACCCGACGGCGGCCCCCCGCCGCGCTCAGGCGGCGTCCGGCAACCGTCCGGGTCCCTCGCCGGCGTCCGGCAGCCGTACAGGTACGTCGTGTGCGTCCGGCAGCCGCACGGGTACGTCGTGGGCGCCCGGTCGCGGCCCGGGGCCGACGGAGGCCGGGCGGTCCCGGTCGAGAAGGTCGCGGCGCGGGCAGCCGCCCCGGCCCAGCAACGCCTGGATGCGCCGCACACAGCTCCCGCAGTCCGTGCCCGCCTTGCACTGCGAGGCGATCTGACGAGGGGTGCAGGCCCCGCTCTCCGCGTGCTGCTTGATCTGCTCTTCGGTCACGCCGAAACAACTGCAGACGTACACGCGGGTCACCTCCCGGCGGGGTTCGGGGTCGTGCCGTACCGGTCGCCGGGATGCCCGATCGTCCGGTGAGGCAAACCTAACCTTAACCGGCGTGCCGGGGAGGTGAAAGCGGACGGGGCGCGGATCGTGTGTGATCCGCGCCCCACCTGCGCCGGAACCGCTCACCGACCGACAAACGGAATGCCACGCACCGGCATCACTGGTCCCGGTACATCTCCGCCACCAGGAACGCCAGGTCCAGCGACTGGCTGCGGTTGAGCCGGGGGTCGCACGCCGTCTCGTAACGCTGGTGCAGGTCGTCGACGAAGATCTCGTCGCCGCCGCCCACGCACTCGGTGACGTCGTCGCCGGTCAGCTCCACATGGATGCCGCCCGGGTGGGTGCCGAGGCCCTTGTGGACCTCGAAGAAGCCCTTGACCTCGTCGAGCACGTCGTCGAAGCGGCGGGTCTTGTGACCGGAGGCCGCCTCGTAGGTGTTGCCGTGCATCGGGTCGGTGATCCAGGCGACGGTGGCGCCGGAGGCGGTGACCTTCTCCACCAGCTCGGGCAGCTTGTCGCGGACCTTGTCGGCGCCCATGCGGACGATGAACGTGAGCCGGCCGGGCTCGCGCTCGGGGTCGAGCCGCTCGATGTACCGCAGCGCCTCCTCGGCCGTCGTGGACGGGCCGAGCTTGACGCCGATCGGGTTACGGATCCTCGACGCGAACTCGATGTGCGCGTGGTCGAGCTGCCGGGTGCGCTCGCCGACCCACACCATGTGCGCCGAGACGTCGTACAGCCGGCCCGTGCGCGAGTCGACGCGGGTGAGCGCCGACTCGTAGTCGAGCAGCAGCGCCTCGTGCGAGGAGTAGAACTCGACGGTCTTGAACTCCTCCGGGTCCGTGCCGCAGGCGCGCATGAAGTTCAGCGCGCTGTCGATCTCGCGGGCGAGCTGCTCGTAGCGCTGGCCGGAGGGCGAGGAGCGGACGAAGTCCTGGTTCCAGGCGTGCACCTGGCGCAGGTCGGCGTAACCGCCGGTGGTGAAGGCGCGCACCAGGTTCAGCGTGGAGGCGGAGGCGTGGTACATCCGCTTCAGACGCTCGGGGTCGGGCACGCGGGCGGCCTCGGTGAACTCGAAGCCGTTGACGGAGTCGCCGCGGTAGGTCGGCAGCGTGACGCCGTCGCGCGTCTCGGTGGGCTTGGAGCGCGGCTTGGAGTACTGGCCGGCGATCCGGCCGACCTTCACGACCGGTACGGAGGCCGCGTAGGTGAGGACGGCGCCCATCTGGAGGAGGGTCTTCAGCTTGGCGCTGATGTGGTCGGCGGACACCGCGTCGAAGGATTCCGCGCAGTCGCCGCCCTGGAGGAGGAACGCCTCGCCCTTGGCGACGGCGGCCATCCGGGCGCGCAGCTGGTCGCACTCGCCCGCGAAGACCAGCGGGGGATACGACTCGAGGTCCGCGATCACTGCGCGCAGAGCCTCGGTGTCGGGGTACTCGGGCTGCTGCGCCGCGGGCAGGTCTCGCCATGTCGCCTGAGCGGCGACGCTTCGGGAATCAGCGTTCACGGTCACCCGTCAAACAGTACGCGGTCGGCCTGACCGTCCATGCCCGCGCTCAATCCGTGAGACGGCTCCGCCCGGCCGTCAGGAGCCGGGCGGAACCATGGACATCACGCCTGTGGGGGAGCGTGCCCGGGAGCACGACGGGGAGCGGCCCGCGTCACGGTGTCCCGGTGAACGGGCCGACGTCGAGCTGGTTGCGGTCGATGTTGATGGTGACGCCGCCGTATGTCTCGGTGTGGTTGCCGGCGTACTGGTGGACGCGGCGGTGGTCGGCCCACAGCCGGGCGGGGAGGGTCGCGTCGGTCGTGTTCGCCTGATCGTTCCAGTGGGCGAAGTGCAGCACGTCGGGCAGGGTGGTGGTGCCCTCGTGCGCGACCAGGTCGGTGACGAGCGAGGCGGTGCTGCCGTAGGCGCCGGACCGGTAGCCGAGGGTGTGCAGCCGTTCGGTCCAGGCCTTGAGGTAGGTGAGGACCTCGGTGGTGACGGCGGTGGAGCGGGGGTAGGCCTCGATGTCGTTGTAGAGGACCGTGCCCTTGCCGAGGCCGAGCGCGGCGGCCTGGCGGACCGCGTCGTCGGCGGCGGCGGTGCCCTGCGCGGTGGGGCTGGTGAGCGTGGTGCAGGCGCTGCCGCAACTGCCGCCGACCGGCTGGGGGCCGACGTAGAACGGCAGGAACCGCCAGCCGCCCGCGTACTGGTTGCGCACCCACTGTGCGGTGAGCCGGGCCTGCGAGCAGCCGCGGTTGACGCCGCCGATGTAGATGCCGACGGCGCTGTAGGGCGAGTCGTCCTTCCAGGCGTCCATCGACGACTGGCTGGGCGCGGTGCAGGCGTCGAAGCCCCGGCCCCGGTAGGAGGTGGCGTCGGCGGGCAGCGGGGCCGGTACCGCGGCGGAGGGTTCGACGCGGGCGGCTCCGGCGGAGAGCCCGGCGCCGTCGAGGATGCGCCGGATCGCCGCACGGTCCCGCCCGTAGGCGGCGGTGACCGTGATGCGCTCGTCGGTGGCGCGGTAGGTGCGGGAGGTGGAGTTCTCGGTGACCGAGCGCTCGGACGCCACCGCCTGGGCGGGCTGCAGGAGCAGCGCCTCGGTGCGGCCGAGCACGCGGGCCGGGCAGTCCTGGCGCTCGCCGGGGGTGCCGAGGTAGACGGCGTGCCGGTCGAAGCGGACGCAGGCGGTGGGGTTCTGTTCCAGGTCCACGACGCGCCAGCCGGCGGGGACGGTGAAGGTGTGGCCGCGGTAGCTGATGCGAGTGCTGCCGTCGTCGGCCCCGGCGGGGGCGGCCCCGGCAGGGGCGGCGGCGCCGAGCGCGGCGAGCGTCGCGGTCAGCGCGGCGAGTGTACGGACGGTACGGCGGGCCGCGCTCCGCGTCCGGGGGAAGGGGGAACGCGGCGGGAGCGGGTCGGGAATGGTGCGCACGAGGACGGACCTCTCCGGTGAGCCAGTGTGCTCGGCGTCCTTCCACCAACGGCCGTGCCGCGAAACCGTGGTGAGGCCCCGCGTGGGCCGTCCGGGGCCGCCCTCCGCCGTGTCGGGCGAGCGCGGCTGCCGTGACGGACCGGTATCGGGTAGGGTGCACGCCATGTTCGCGCCAGTGCACCGTATGTGGTGGTGGACCGCTCACCCGGCGGCCCGCTGATCGCGCGTACACACTGATCTCCGCGAAGGCCGCCCGAGGGGCGGCCTTCGGCGTTTCCGCGACCGGCCGGGCCGTTCCTCCCACTGACTGAAGAGGAACCACCCCATGGACCTGTCCGCCCTGCTGACCGACGACCGGCCGTTCGCACTGCTGCGCCGCCGCACCCCGGGCCACGACCACGACACGGTGGAGGTGCTGCGGGGCCCGGTCACCGCCCGCGAGCGCCTGGCCGACCTGCCCGAGGAGGGCCTGGCCCTCGTCCCGTTCCGGCAGATCCGCGAACGCGGCTTCGACGTGCGGGACGACGGCACCCCGCTGCTGGTCCTCGTCCCCGAGGAGACGCACACGCTCCCCCTGGAGACGGCGCTCGCGCAGCTGCCTCGGCACGAGGTGGGGGTGGCGGACGGCGGCTTCGACGTCGACGACGAGGAGTACGCGGACATCGTCGGGCGGGTGCTGCGGGACGAGATCGGCCGGGGCGAGGGCGCCAACTTCGTGATCCGGCGGACGTACCGGGGCGAGATCCCCGGCTTCGGGCGGGCGGACGCGCTGGCTCTTTTCCGCCGGCTGCTGGTGGGCGAGCGGGGCGCGTACTGGACGTTCGTCGTCCACACGGGCGAGCGGACCCTGGTGGGCGCGAGCCCCGAGGTGCATGTGCGGATGGCCGGCGGGACGGTGGTGATGAACCCGATCAGCGGCACGTACCGCTATCCGGCCGGCGGGCCGACCCCGGAGCACCTGCTGGACTTCCTCGCGGACGCCAAGGAGACCGAGGAGCTCTCGATGGTCGTCGACGAGGAACTGAAGATGATGTGCACGGTCGGCGACATGGGCGGGGTGGTGGTCGGACCGCGGCTGAAGGAGATGGCCCATCTCGCCCACACCGAGTACGAGTTGCGCGGCCGCTCCTCGCTGGACGTGCGCGAGGTGCTGAAGGGGACCATGTTCGCGGCGACCGTCACCGGCTCGCCGGTGCAGAACGCCTGCCGGGTGATCGAACGGTACGAGCCCGCCGGTCCGGACGGCGGCGGGCGCGGCTACTACGCGGGGGCGCTGGCCCTGCTCGGGCGGGACGCCGGGGGCGCGCAGACCCTGGACTCCCCCATCCTGATCCGGACCGCCGACATCGCGGCGGACGGGCGGCTGCGGGTGCCGGTCGGGGCCACGCTGGTGCGCGGCTCGGACCCGGCGGGCGAGGTGGCCGAGACGCACGCGAAGGCGGCCGGGGTGCTGGCGGCGCTGGGGGTGCGGCCGGGGCGGCCGCGCGAGGAGTCCGTACGGTCGCGGCTGGCCGACGATCCGCGGGTGCGGGCGGCGCTGGACGGGCGGCGGGCGGCGCTGGCGCCGTTCTGGCTCCGGATGCGGGAGCCGGCGCACGAGTCGAACGGTCACGCGCTCGTCGTCGACGGGGAGGACACGTTCACCGCGATGCTGGCGCACATGCTGCGGTCGTCGGGGCTGGGGGTGACGGTGCGGCGGTACGACGCGGCGGGGCTGCGGGAGGAGGTGCTCGCGCACGAGGGGGTCGTGGTGCTCGGCCCCGGCCCCGGGGACCCCTGCGACCTGGCGGATCCGAAGATGCGGTTCCTGCGGGGGCTGACGGGGGAGGTGCTGCGCGGACATCGGCGGGGGGTGCTGGGGGTGTGCCTCGGGCACGAGCTGATCGCGGCGGAGCTGGGGCTCGTGGTGGAGCGGAAGCGGGTGCCGTACCAGGGGGCGCAGGTGGGGATCGAACTGTTCGGGCGGGCGGAGACGGTGGGGTTCTACAACAGCTTCGTGGCGCGGTGCGACGAGGGGGCGGCACGGGAGCTGGCGGGGCGGGGGGTGGAGGTCTGCCGGGGTGGTGACGGGGAGGTGCACGCGGTGCGGGGGGCCGGGTTCGCGGGGGTGCAGTTCCATCCGGAGTCGGTGCTGACGGTGAACGGGGCGGAGGTGGTACGGGAGTTGCTGGCGGGGGTGGCGGAAGGGGTGCGCCCCTGAATTTCTTCCTCGCCCCCGCCGCCCCTTCCCTTCCCGTCCCTTCAGGGGGCTCCGCCCCTCGGACCCCGGCACGGGGCTTCGCCCCGTATCGCGCGGTTCCCCGCGCCCCTGATCAGGGGCGCGGGGAACTGGCGTCTTCCGGGGGTCCGGGGGCGCAGCCCCCCGGGGGTGGGACGGGAAGGGGCGGCGGGGCGGGAAGAAGTGCCCTCAGCCGAAGAAGACCGACGCCTCCTCGTACAGGGACGCGTCGACCGTCTTCAGGCGGGACGTCGCCTCGGCGATCGGGACGCGGACGATGTCCGTGCCCCGCAGCGCCACCATCTTCCCGAACTCCCCGTCCCGCACGCACTCGATCGCGTGCAGCCCGAACCGCGTCGCGAGCCACCGGTCGAACGCGCTCGGCGTCCCCCCGCGCTGCACATGCCCCAGCACCGTCGTCCGCGCCTCCTTCCCCGTCCGCCGCTCGATCTGCTTCGCCAGCCACTCCCCCACCCCGGACAGCCGCACATGCCCGAAGGAGTCCATGGAGTCGTCCTTCAGCACCATGTCGCCGTCCCGGGGCTGCGCCCCCTCCGCGACGACCACGATCGGCGCGTACGACGCCTTGAACCGCGAGGTCACCCACGCGCACACCTGCTCGACGTCGAACCTCCGCTCGGGGATGAGGATGACGTTGGCGCCGCCGGCCAGCCCGGAGTGCAGGGCGATCCAGCCGGCGTGCCGGCCCATCACCTCGACCACCAGCACCCGCATGTGCGACTCGGCGGTGGTGTGCAGCCGGTCGATGGCCTCGGTGGCGATGTTGACGGCGGTGTCGAAGCCGAAGGTGTAGTCGGTGGCGGACAGGTCGTTGTCGATGGTCTTCGGCACGCCGACGACGTGGATCCCGTACTCGTCGGCCAGGCGCGCGGCGACCCCGAGGGTGTCCTCGCCGCCGATCGCGACGAGCGCGTCGACCTCCTCCTTGGCGAGGTTGTCCTTGATGCGGCGGATGCCGTTCTCCTGCTTGAGGGGGTTGGTGCGGGAGGAGCCGAGGATCGTGCCGCCGCGGGGCAGGATGCCGCGCACGGCGGGGATGTCGAGATGGACGGTGTCGCCCTCCAGGGGACCGCGCCAGCCGTCCCGGAAGCCGACGAAGTCGTAGCCGTACTCCTGCACGCCCTTGCGGACGATGCCCCGGATGACGGCGTTGAGCCCGGGGCAGTCGCCGCCCCCGGTCAGTACTCCTACCCGCATGACAGTGTCCCTTCGCCGCGGTTGCCTGACGCGGGTCACGCTAATGGTGACCCACGTCACTTCGGCATGCACGGGACGGTCAATTCCGGTGAATCACTCGGACGTTGATCAATCGGGCTTCGTTTGGCGGATCGGTGACGTCACATATGTTTGGGAACCGGTGCGTACCGCGCGGTCAGGAGTCGTCGAGACCCCGCTCAATGGCGTACCGGACCAGCTCGACCCTGTTGTGGAGCTGGAGTTTGCCCAGGGTGTTCTGCACGTGGTTCTGGACGGTGCGGTGCGAGATGACGAGGCGTTCGGCGATCTGCTTGTAGCTCAGGCCCTTGGCGACGAGGCGGAGCACCTCGGTCTCGCGTTCGGTCAGCCGCGGCGCCCGGGCGGCGTCACCGGCGTCCGGGACGGGAGCGGGCTCGGCGGCCAGCCGCCGGTACTCGCCGAGGACGAGCCCGGCGAGTCCGGGGGTGAAGACGGGGTCGCCGGCCGCCGTGCGGCGCACCGCGTCGACGAGCTCCTCGGTGGAGGCGGACTTGACCAGGTAGCCGGTGGCGCCGGACTTCACCGCCTCCAGCACGTCCGCGTGCTCGCCGCTGGCCGAGAGCACCAGCACCCGCAGGCCGGGGCGGGCGCCGACCAGTTCCTTGCACACCTGGACGCCGGGCTTGGCGGGCAGGTTGAGGTCGAGCACGAGGACGTCGGGGGCGGCGGCCGTGGCCCGGCGCACCGCCTGTTCGCCGTCACCGGCGGTGGCGACCACGTCGAAGCCCGACTCGGCCAGGTCGCGGGCGACGGCGTCGCGCCACATCGGGTGGTCGTCGACCACCATGACCCGGATCCGGCCGCCGCCCTCGCCCACACCGGTACCGCCCTCGCCGGCAGCGCCGTGCGTGTCGCGTGTGTCCCGCCGGTCGTTCATCGCCGTCCCGCCTTCCCCCGTACGTCCCGTACGTCCCGTGCACCGGCCCCTGTGTCCGGCGCGTCCTTCGGCAGTCTCAGTTCCACCTCGGTGCCCTGACCGGGGACCGAGAGCAGCTCGGCCGTGCCGCCGAGGTCGCGCAGCCGGCCCCGGATCGACTGGGCGACGCCGAGCCGGCCCTCCCCCTCGGCCTGGGCCAGCCGCCCCTCGGGGACCCCGGGGCCGTCGTCCCGTACGGTGACGACGATCTCGTCCGGTTCGTCCTCGACCAGGATCCAGGCCCGGGCCTCGTCCCCCGCGTGGAGCCGTACGTTGTCCAGCGCGGCACCGACCGCGGCGGCCACCTCGCGCGCGGCCGCCGGCGGGAGGGGCACCGGCGCGCCGGGGTCGGAGAGGGTGACCCGGGCCCCGGCGTGGGGGGCGAGGAGGGAGCGCAGGTCGACCGGCCCGTGCGGGCCTTCCCCCGCACCGCTCTCCGCGCCCGCCGCCTCGTCGGCCCCGTCGTCCGGTTCCTGCACGAGTCTGACGAACGCGCCCTCGGCCGCGTCCTCGGAAAGGCGGGAGACGGGGCTGGGGCCGCCGGTGACCAGGGAGCGCAGCGCCACCTCCTGCTCGCCGGCCATCCTCCCCAGTTCCGCCGCCTCGCCGCCCAGCGCGGTACCGCGCCGCTGCACCATGGCGAGGACCTGGAGCACGCCGTCGTGGATGTCCCGGGCGAGCCGTTCCCGTTCGCGGTTGGCGGCCTCGATCTCCAGGGCGCGGGCGAGGGTGCGCTCGGAGGCGCGGGCGACCTCGACGACGTAACCGATGGCGATGGCGGCGACCCAGACGAGGACGACGTTGTGCAGGGTGTCCCGGGTCGGCGCCCCGCGCTCGACCAGGTTGGCGGCGGCCACCAGCGTGGAGGCGAAGGCCGCCCAGCGCCAGCCGCCCTTGACGGCGAACGCCAGGACGGAGCCGGCGGTCCATATCGAGGGCAGGGTCGGGCCGCCCTCGACGACCCGTTGGTGGGCGTCGGCGACCGGGGTGAGCAGGATGCCGGTGAGCGCGACGGTCAGGTCGACGGCGAGGAACGGCTTGGTGCAGTGCGCCGCGCCCGCGACCTTGGGCAGGGTGGCCAGGGTCCACACGACCAGGACGGCGAAGTAACCGATGGCCACGCCGGGCCGCCGGAAGTCGCCGTACGCGCTGAGGAAGAACCCCAGGGCGTACAGCATCGTCAGGACGCGGTAGGCGGTGAGCGCGCGCCACAGAGGCTGCTCGACCGACATCCTCATGACCTTCACGCGTTTCGGCATGTTCCCCCGCCTCTGCCGGAATCCTCGGCCGCCCGCCCCCGTGGCGGCCGGCGGCCCCGTGGCTACCCCTGCTTCTCGGCCTTGGCGGCCTCCGCGAGCCGCCGCTTGGCGGCCGTCGCGTAGATGTCGACGTACTCCTGGCCGGAGAGCCGCATGATCTCGTACATGACCTCGTCGGTCAGCGCCCGCAGGACGAAGCGGTCGTGCTCCATGCCCTGATAGCGGGAGAAGTCCAGCGGCCTGCCGATACGGATGCCCGGGCGCATGAGCTTGGGCACCACCTTCCCGGGCGGCTGGATCTTCTCCGTGTCGATCATCGCGACCGGGAGGACGGGCGCGCCGCCGGCCAGCGCCACGCGGGCCAGTCCGCCGGGCTTGCCCCGGTAGAGGCGGCCGTCGGGCGAGCGGGTGCCCTCCGGGTAGATGCCGAACAGTTCGCCGCGGCGCAGCACCTCGACGCCGCTGCGCACGGCCGCCTCACCGGCGCCGCGCGCGCCCGAGCGGTCGACGGGGAGCTGGCCGGCGCTTCTGAAGAAGGCGGCGGTCATCCGTCCCTTGATACCGGGCGTGGTGAAGTACTCGGCCTTCGCGATGAAGGTGACCTTGCGGTCGAGCACCGCGGGCAGGAAGAAGGAGTCCGAGAAGGACAGATGGTTGCTGGCCAGGATCGCGGGACCGGTGGCGGGCACGTGCTCCAGGCCCTCCACCCAGGGGCGGAAGGCGAGCTTCAGCGTGCCCCCGACGGTGACCTTCATCGCGCCGTACAACAACCGAGTGCCTCCCGATGTCCTCGAACAGACCATAAACGATGTCCCCGGACATGACGGCGGGGCGATGTCCCCGGACATGACGGTGGCACGACGCCCCCGGACATGACGGTGGGGCGGCACCCGGCCGCCCCACCGCACTGTCGCGCGTCGGCTCAGCGCAGGAACGCCCCGAAGTGGGCCTTCGTGGCGGGCGCCGAGAGGTCACCGGCGCCGAACGAGACGGACGACGTGGCGGTCAGGCCGTTCGCCGTACCGGGCAGCACCCACACCGAGCCCTTCTCGGCGTTCTCGGCGGTGGACCCGGCGGCGAGGTCGAGGTGTCCGTCGCCGTCGACGTCCAGGAGCGCGCTGCTCACGCCGAACCGGTCGCCGGCCTCGGCGGCCCCGGGCACCCCGGCGGTGTTCTGGTGGAACGTCTGGGCGCCGGCGCCCGTCACGCCGGAGGCGCTGCCGGGCACGAGGGCGACCGAGCCGGCGTCCTCTATGTCGCCGACGTCCTCGCCGGGCAGGCCGAGCGCGATGTCGGCGTACCCGTCGCCCGTGACGTCGCCGACCGACACCGTGGTGCCGATCCCGTCGCCCTCCTCCTCGGCTCCGGGGAAGCCGGGCAGGCTCTGGTCGAAGGACTGCACGTGGTCCTCGGAGAGGCCGGAGGCCGAGCCGAAGGCGATGCGGACCTTGTCGTTCCAGCCGTCGCGGCCGACGACCACGTCGTCGTAGCCGTCGTTGTTGACGTCTCCGATGCCGGTGCCCGTCTCGTGGCCGGTGTCCTCCCCGGGCACCCAGCCGCGGGTGAAGCCGGAGGCGCCGCCGCCGAGCAGCAGCCGGTTGCCCCAGACGCCGTCGCCGCCGTAGACCCACTGGACGATGTCGTCCTTGCCGTCCCCGTTGACGTCACCGACCTGGCCGGAGTCGATGGGGCCGGTGATCGAGGAGGCGCCGTCCTCGCAGCCGCCGTTGGTGGCGCAGGACGCGTCGTCCGCCCCGTAGCCCCACCACAGGGACTTGTTCAGGAGGGGCAGGACGGCGGTGGGCTTGCCGGCCCGGGAGACGGGGCCCTTCCACAGGGCGGCCGGGGCGCCCTCGGGGTCGTCGCCGCCGAGGGACTGGGCGGAGAAGAGGGCGAGGTCGGTCTTCCCGTCGCCGTCGAAGTCGCCGGCCTGCGGGGCGGACCCGTAGCCGGCCAGGGCCGTGCCGCCGGTGAGCCCGGACGCGGAGCCCCACAGGACGACGGAGCCGGCCTTGCCGCCGGCGATCACCAGGTCGCTGAAGCCGTCGCCGTCCAGGTCGCCCTTGCTGAAGGTGGAGCCGAAGCGCTGGCCCGCGGTGGCGGAGCCGGGGACGCCGCTGGTGGAGCGGCTGATCACCTTCTTGTCGGTGAGGGAGACGCCGTCGGCGGAACCGTAGGTGACGGCCACGTAGCCGGCCTTGGCCGCGTCGGAGACCGTGGCGTCGGGGGCGCCCACGACCAGGTCGGCGTATCCGTCGCCGTTGAAGTCGTTCTGCGCGGCGGCCCCGGCCGGGGTGGCCGGGGCCGCCTGCGCGGAGCCGGCGGACAGGGCCACGGCGCCGAGTCCCGCGGCGAGCAGCGCGGCGGCGGCCAGGGGCGCGGTGAGACGCGCGGTAAGGGTTCGGCGGAGCGGTCGGGTCATGTGGGGGAGCCTTTCGGATCGGTCGGTTCCGGGACGCGGAATGCCGCGTTCAGTGAGTTCGACGTGATCCGGGGGCCATGAGTTGTACATGCGAATGTCATGGCTCGGTAACTGTGCCCGGCGCGGGGGTGCCCCCAAGTCCACTCCGCGAAGGGCGAGTTCGGGACGGGGCGGACGCGGGTGGGACGTCCGTGCGGATCTGCGCCGCGCCCGGCGCGGCCTGCGGCCGCAGGGCCCGACGGCCCTGGTCGGTGTCAGTGCGGTCGCGTACGGTGAAGTACGCCGTCCGACCGCGACCGTCGATCACCGAACGGCCGGTCGTCGGTTTCCGTACTGCTGAGCACAGGCATCACCACTGGGCGCGGTGTTCACCAGCGAGCACAGTCCTTCCCGCAGTACCGACCACTCCGCCGTACCGACTACTCCGCCGTACCGACTACTCCGCCGTACCGACTACTGACGAACAGGAGACCGACGTGCCGGTCCTCCCTGGAGCCGAACCGTACCGCCACGAGGGCGGTCCGGTCGGTGTGCTGCTGTGCCATGGCTTCACCGGTTCCCCGCAGTCGCTGCGCCCCTGGGCGGAGCATCTGGCGCGGCGGCATCTGACCGTCTCCCTGCCGCTGCTGCCCGGGCACGGCACCCGTTGGCAGGACATGCAGCTCACCGGCTGGCCGGACTGGTACGCCGAGGTCGACCGCGAGCTGCGGGTACTGCGGGAGCGGTGCGCGCACGTCTTCGTCCTCGGCCTGTCGATGGGCGGGGCGCTGGCGCTGCGGCTCGCCGCGAAGCACGGGGACGCGGTGACCGGGGTCGTGGCCGTCAACCCCGCCAACAAGGTGCACGGGCTCGCCGCGCACGCCCTGCCGGTGGTCCGGCACCTGGTGCCGAGCACCCGGGGGATCGTCAGCGACATCGCGAAGGAGGGCGGCGAGGAGGTCGGGTACGGCAGGGTGCCGCTGCACGCGGCGCATTCCCTGCGCTCCTTCCTGCGCCGGGTGGACGGCGAGCTGCCACAGGTCACACAACCGCTGCTGCTGATGCGCAGCACGCGGGACCACGTGGTGCCGGCCGCCGACTCCGCGCGGGTGCTGAGCCGGGTGTCGTCGACCGACGTCACCGAGATCCTGCTGGAACAGAGCTACCACGTGGCGACGTTGGACCATGACGCGGACCGGATCTTCGAGGAGACCCACGCGTTCATCGGCCGTCTCACGCCCGAGTCCGCGCCCGCACCCGGGGAGGGGCACGACCACGAGGAAGGGACGGCCGTAGGTGGCTGAGCACGACTCCGACCACGAGCCGGAGGAGCGAGGGCTCCCCCTCGACGAGGACGCCGCGTGGGCGGCGATCGTCGCGGGGTACGGCGAGGAACCGCCGGACCCGCCCGGCGCGAAACCGTTCAAACCGTTCCGGCCGGTGAGACCGGTCCGCCCGGTGGAGGACGTGTCCCTGCCGGAGCCGCCGGGAGCGGCGGCCGGACCGGGAGCGGCGGAGGGACCCGGCGCGGCCGGGACTCCCGGTGGAGACACGACGGCGGGCGGCGGAACCGGAACCTTGGGTGACGCCACGGGGTCCGGCGGACCCGCGGGCGCGGTCACGGGACCCGGCGGGATCGGCTCTCCCGGCCGGGCCGGAGGGCAGGGCGCGGTCGGTATCCCCGGCGACTCCGGTCCCGCGGCCGTACCGGGTGCGGGGGACGCGCCCGGCTCGTCCGGCGCCGACGCCCCCTCGGCGGGGGACGGCGGGCCGCCGCGTACGGGGCGGCCCGGCGGGGCGCTGGGCGGTTCGATCTCGTTCGCGCCCGGTGTCGGGCCGCGGGACTACTCCCCGCCGAGCGGGCCCCGTGGGGACGACGACGAGGGGCACTTCGTGCCTCCGGAGCCGCCGCCGCTGCCCGCCTCCGACACCACGGCCAGGTTCGCCTGGCTCGGCGCGGTCGGCGGTCCGATCCTGCTCCTGCTCGCCGTCCTGCTCGGCTGGGACATGACCTGGTGGCTCACCACCGCCTGTATCGGCGGGTTCCTCGGCGGCTGCGCCACCCTCGTGGTGCGCATGCACCCGGGCGACGAGGACGACGACGACCCCGGCCGGGGCGCGGTGGTCTGACGACGGGGCGGCCTCCGCGGACGACGGGCGGCCCCCGTGCCGGGGCTCAGCCGGTGGGCGGAAGCCTCAGGGCGGCGAGGACCGGAAGGTGGTCGCTGGCCGCCTTCAGGTCCCGTGCCCTCACGCCCGGGTGACCGAACGGGACGCCGCAGCCGAGGATCTCCACGCCCTTGGTGGCGAAGAGCGCGTCGATACGGCGGTGCGGGTCGGTGCGGGTCCAGGTGTGCTCCTCGCCCCACGGCGCGGCGGTCCGGCAGTCCCGCAGGTCGGCCGCGATCCGGCCGAAGGTACGGCCGGTGGGGGGCTCGTTGAGGTCGCCGCCGGCCAGGACGTGCGGGGTGCCGAGGGCGGCGACCCGGTCGAGGAGCAGGCCGCCCTGCTGGTGACGCTCCTGCTCCTGGAGCGAGAGGTGGCAGCTCAGGACGCCGAGGCGGGCGCCGCCGAAGCGGACGACCGCGGTGGCGAAGCCGCGCCGGTGCTGTCCGGGGGTGAGCGGCAGCAGGACGTCCTCGGTGCGCTCGACGGTGGCACGCAGGGAGCACAGCAGGGCGGGCCCCGCGGCGGTGCCGCCGCCGGAGAGCATGACGAGCCCGGAGGCCGCGGCGAGGCGGGCCAGTTTCTTGCGCCAGCGGAAGAAGCGGGGGGCCTCCTGGAGGAGGACGAGGTCCGGGGCGCAGGCGGTGAGGACGCGGGCGAGAGCGTCGGTGTCGTCCTTGAGGGAGCGCACGTTGTAGCTGAGGGCACGGATGACGGCGGTGCCGTCGGGCTCCGTGCGGGAGGTGGCCAGCGGGGCTGTGGTCGGCATGGTGATCAAGATACGCCGCGGGTTCGCCGCCCTGCTCCCGCCGGAAACGTTCTCGCCCCCGCCGCCCCTGCCCTCCCCCGAACCGGGCCGGGAGGACAGGGGCGGCGGGGGCGAGGTGGCCCTGCCGCCGCTCCGTCACATGACGGGGTCGGGCTCCCTGGCGAGGTCGGCCGCGCCGACGAGGCCCGCCTTGTTGCCGAGTTGGGCGGCGATCACGTCGGCGACCGGACGCCAGTTGCCGCCGACCAGCCAGCGCTTGTAGGACTTGCGGATCGGGTCGAGGACCAGGTCGCCCTCGTCCGAGAGTCCGCCGCCCACGATGAACGCCGACGGGTCGAACAGCGAGGCCAGGTCGGCGAGGCCCGCGCCCACCCAGCGGGCCAGCTCACGGTAGGAGTCCACCGCCACCGGGCAGCCCTGCCGCGCGGCCATCGAGACGTGCTTGCCCTCGATGCCGTCGGGCGTTCCGTCGCCGAGCGCGAGCAGGATGTCCGCGCGCTCCGGCGTCGCGTTGGCCCGCTGCTTCGCGTACCGCACGAGCGCCCGCCCGGAGGCGTACTGCTCCCAGCAGCCCTGGCTGCCGCAGCCGCACAGCAGCCCGTCCGGCACCATGCGGATGTGGCCGAACTCGGCGGCCACCCCGAAGTGCCCGCGGCGCAGCTTGTTGCCGATGATGATGCCGCCGCCGAGCCCGGTGCCGAGCGTGATGCAGATGACGTTGCGGTGACCCGCACCCGCGCCGAACTTGTACTCGCCCCAGGCCGCCGCGTTCGCGTCGTTCTCCACGACGACCGGCAGCCCGACCCGGGCCTCGACCTTCTCCTTGAGCGGCTCCTGCCGCCAGTCGATGTTCGGCGCGAAGTAGACCGTCGACCGCTGCCGGTTGACGTAACCGGCGGCGCCGATGCCCACGCCGACGATCTCGTGCCCGGCCCGCGCGCCCTCGACCGAGGCGGCGATGGCGTCCACGATGGCCTCGGGCGTGGTGGGGGTCGGCACCTTGAAGGTGGAAAGGATGTTGCCTTTCTCATCGACCACGCCGGCCGCGATCTTCGTGCCGCCGATGTCGACGCCGATGGTGAGTCCCATGAATCCCTCAGTTCCGGTCGAGCCCCGCTATGGTCAACCGTACCCGAGGGCGGTGTCACTCCACGTCGATGTGGACCGTGGGGCCGGGCCCCTCGTCGTCGTTCCCGGGGTCCTTCCGGACGTCCTTTCGGGGGTTCGCGCCCTGGTCACGGGCGGTCCAACGGCTCTCCTGGGCCTGCACGGCGCTGCGGTAGGCGGCGAGCAGCTCGGTGCCGGCGGCGGCGAGGTGGTCGAAGACATCGGGGTTGCGCTCGATGACCGGTTCCACCACCGCCCGCGCCTGCCGCACCACCTGGTTGACCATCTGCTGGGCCGCGCCGGAGGCGGCGGCGCCGAGCAGCGGCGACTGGAGGCCGGACAGTCTGTCGGCGACGGTGTCGAGGAGACGGCGCAGTTCGTCCGCGGCCGATCCGGGCGGCGCGCCGTACTGGGCCCTGCGGCGGGCCTTCTCCTCGGCGAGGTCCTCGGCGGCGGCGGTGGCCCAGGCATCGGGATCGGGGGCGGTCGCCCGCGGGCGGCCCGTGTCACCGTCCGCGGCCGGCTTCGGGGCCGGCTCCGCCACCGGCTTCGCGGCCGCCGGCTCACGGTCCGGTTCCGAGTGCGCCTGCGCCGCTTCCCGGGCGGCCTCGTCGGCGCCATCGGCGCCATCGGCGTCGGGGTGGGGGCGCTCTTCGCTCATGGCGGGCTCCTGACTGCGTCTCGTCCCTTCGACGTTACCCGAACCGCCCCGGCCACAGTTCCGGATCGGGAGCGAACCGGACGCGCAGCTCGCCCTCGCGCAGGGCCGCGCCGACGACGGTGCAGCGGCGCAGCGCGGAGGGGAGCGGGACGATCCGGTGGAACCGGCCGACGGTGAGGATCAGTTCGTCGCCGCGCCGGACCAGGTCCAGCTCCTCCCGTACGGCGCCGGGCAGCGGGAGGTGCCACACGAGGACGACGCCTCCCCCACGACCGTCCTCGGCCGGCTGTTCGGTGACCGGCCACTCGACGGGGGCGGGCGCCGGGTCGTCCGGCGCGGGCCCGGGGAGGCGCAGCGCGGCCAGGTCGTCGGTGCCGCGCGGGTCCCGCCCGAGGTGCGGGACGCAGTGCACGGCGTCGCTCCCGTACGTCTCCCGCCACTCGTCCGTCGTCTTGCGCTGCTGTGCGGTGAGCCCGGCCGACCAGGTGTCCGCGCCGGGCTCGGGCAGCACCCGGTTGGCGATCACGGCGTCCAGGCGCAGGGCGTGCAGGGCGAGCCCGGTGGTGGCGGTGCGCACGGCGTCGGCGCCGGCGGGGCCGGGTTCGGCGACCAGCCAGGCGGTGGTGCCGGGGTCGGCGAGCACGGCCTCGGTCGCGCCGAGGGACGTGTCCCAGCGGGCGGCGGCCTCGTAGAGCCGCTCGCCGGGCACGGGGACTCCCGCGAGCCGGCCCAGCACCGGCCGCAGCGCGCGGGCGGCCTGCCGCCCGGGCGGCAGCAGCCGGCGCAGATAGCGGCGGAGCTGCTCGGGCAGGGCGAGCAGGGCCAGGGCCTGCGGGGCGGGCGGCAGGTCGACGACGATCAGGTCGTGGTCGCCCGAGAGCGCGGCGTCGCGCACCGCGCCCAGCAGCGCGAGTTCGGTGGCGCCGGGGAGCGGGGTGAGTTCCTCGGCGTCCAGGCGGGCTGCGCCGAGCAGGTCCAGGGCGGAGGCGGCTTTGGTCTGCAGGGCGAGGAGGTCGTCGCGGAAGCGGGTGTCGGCGTCGGGCCGCCGGGCGGTGAGGCACGGGACGCCCTCGACGGCCCGGGAGCCGGCGTGGGTGGGGGTGCCGAGGGCGGCACCGGGGGTGTCGGCGGGGTCGGCGGACAGCAGCAGCGTGCGGACGCCGAGGCGGGCGGCGCGCAGTGCGGCGCCGGCGGCGACGGTGGTCCGACCGGAGCCGCCGGGGCCGGTGACGAGGAGAGTACGCAAAGGGGGCGCCTAAGAGCTGGAAGCGGTGGGACGGGCGCGGGGAGTTCGGGTGGGTGGGGTGCGTGGCCGGCTGCGGGTGCGTCGTGGCCGGTCGCGCCCCGCGGCGGAGCCGCGGACGGATACAGCCCCGCGCCCCTGTGAAGCCGGGGCTGCACCCCGCTTTCAGTGGCGCGGGGCACTGCGCGGGAAGTCCCCACCGGCGGGCGGCCGACAGCGCACCTCGGGAGTCCAGGGGGCGAAGCCCCTTGGACGGACGGGGAGGGCAGGGGCGGCGGGGGCGGGGCGGGGGCGGAAAATCTACCGCCGAAGAGCTACCGCTCCGACTCCACCCGCTTCTTCAGGCCGGCCAGCGCCCGGTCGATGATGACCTTCTCCGCCTTGCGCTTGATCATGCCGAGCATCGGGATCTTGACGTCCACCGTGAGCTGGTACGTCACCTCCGTCGCTCCCGCGCCCGCCGGCTTCAGCAGGTACGAGCCGTCCAGGGAGCGCAGCATCTGCGACTTCACCAGCGTCCAGGACACCTCTTGCTCGGACCCCCAGGTGTACGCGAGCACCTGGTCGTCCTTGATCGCGCCCGCGTCCATGACGAGGCGCACCTGCTCCGCGCGGCCCTGTCCGTCCGTAGCGAGGACCTCGGCCTCCTTCACCTCGCCCGTCCAGTCCGGATAACGGGCGAAGTCGGCGATCACCCCCATGACATCGGCCGGTGCCGCCTCGATCGTGATGCTCGAGCTGGTGTGTTCCGCCATCGCCGTGGCTCCTCCAGGTGCGGTCCGGTGAGGGAGGGTGTGCGCTAAAGCGCACGTATGTGCAGCGGAAGGCTACCGCGCGCCGGCGATCTCGTTGCCACCGCGCCTCACCGCCCCGCCTCACCACTCGAGAACCCAAGGCCGCCCGGTCCGTGCGAAATGGCCCACGTTCACGCATTCCGTGCCGCCGATCCGCACCCGCCGGGCCAGCGGCTGGTGGACGTGGCCGAACAGGGCGTACCGGGGCCGGGTGCGGCGGATGGCGTCGAGCAGGGCCCGGCTGCCGCGCTCGAAGCGGCGCGCGACCGTGTCGTAGACGAGTTCCGGCACCTCGGGCGGGATGTGGGTGCACAGCACGTCGACCTCGCCCAGCGCCTCGATCTTCGCCGCGTACTCCTCGTCGCCGATCTCGAACGGAGTCCGCATGGGGGTGCGCAGGCCGCCGCCGACGAAGCCGAAGACGCGCCCGCCGATCTCGACCCGCTCGCCGTCGAGGACGCGGGTACCGGGGCCGGCGTATTCCGGCCACAGCGCGGGCATGTCGACATTGCCGTAGGTGGCGTACGTGGGGGTGGGGAAGGCGGCGAACAGTTCGGCGTACTGCCTGCGCACCGCGGACTCGATGGCGGTGACGCGGTCGACGTCGAGCGCCTCCCACAGCCGGGTCCCGAGTGCGCGCGCCTCCTCGAAGCGGCGGGCGGTGCGCAGTTCGACGACCCGGTTGGCGTTCTCGGCGCCGAAGAGGTCGGGGAAGATGCCGCGCGAGCGGTCGGCGTAGTCCTGGAAGAGGATGAGGTCGCCGAGGCAGACCAGGGCGTCCGCGCCGTCCCCGGCGCGGGCCAGGTCGCGCGCGTTGCCGTGCACGTCGCTGACCACGTGGATCCTGGTCGTCGGGGTAGTGCGGTCACCGCCGGGGGTCCGTGCCATGGTGATCAAGGGTAGGCGGAGCGGAACGGTTGTGAACAGTCCGGGCCGAACCGGCGGTTACTGGCCGGTTGTCGCCCGGCTGCACTACCGTGATCCCGGTGACGCCACGGCGTGTGACACACCGAACATCTCCCCGGGACCCCCTGTCCCGGAACCATACCGACGGGTAACGTCCAGGCAGTCCAGTCGTGCCCAGGGTTTCCGGCCACCGCGTTCGCCGGGGTCCCGCGCACCCGCCCCCAGCCTTGGACCGCACCGTCGCAGCACGACGTCGTGGCGTCGGTGCCCTATGAGGAGCAGCAGTCTTGCGCGAGTTCAGCCTTCCGGCTCTGTACGAGGTCCCTGCGGACGGGAATCTGACCGACATCGTCCGCAGAAACGCCGCGCAGCATCCCGACGTCGCGGTCATCGCCCGCCGGACGGACAGCGGCTGGCAGGACGTCACGGCGGCCGTGTTCCTCGCCGAGGTGCGGGCGGCGGCGAAGGGCCTGATCGCCTCGGGCGTGCAGCCGGGCGACCGGGTGGGGCTGATGTCCCGTACGCGCTACGAGTGGACGCTGCTGGACTTCGCGATCTGGAGCGCGGGCGCGATCACCGTACCGGTGTACGAGACCAGCTCGGCGGAGCAGGTGCAGTGGATCCTCGGCGACTCGGGCGCCACCGCCTGCCTGGTGGAGAGCGACGCGCACGCGGCGGCCGTGGAGTCGGTGCGCGAGGCACTGCCCGCGCTCAAGCACGTGTGGGGCATCGACGCCGGCGCGGTGGCGGAGCTGGGCCGCCTGGGCCGGGACGTCAGCGACGCCACGGTGGAGGAGCGCTCCTCGCTGGCCCGGGCGGACGACCCGGCCACCATCGTCTACACCAGCGGCACCACGGGCCGCCCCAAGGGTTGTGTCCTCACCCACCGCAGTTTCTTCGCCGAGTGCGGCAACGTGGTGGAGCGGCTGCGTCCGCTGTTCCGCACCGGCGAGTGCTCGGTGCTGCTGTTCCTGCCCCTCGCCCATGTCTTCGGGCGGCTGGTGCAGGTCGCGCCGATGATGGCGCCGATCAAGCTCGGCTGTCTGCCGGACATCAAGGACCTCACCGGCGAACTGGCCTCCTTCCGGCCCACGCTGATCCTCGGCGTGCCGCGCGTCTTCGAGAAGGTCTACAACTCGGCGCGCGCCAAGGCGCAGGCCGACGGCAAGGGGAAGATCTTCGACCGGGCGGCCGACACCGCGATCGCGTACAGCCGTGCGCTGGACGCCGGCTCCGGCCCCTCCCTCGGGCTGCGGATCCGGCACCGGCTCTTCGACCGGCTCGTCTACCGCAAGCTGCGGGCGGTGCTCGGCGGCCGGGGCGAGTACGCCATCTCCGGCGGCGCCCCGCTGGGCGAGCGGCTCGGTCACTTCTTCCGCGGCATCGGCTTCACCGTCCTGGAGGGCTACGGCCTGACCGAGTCGTGCGCGGCGACGGCGTTCAACCCCTGGGACCGGCAGAAGATCGGCACGGTCGGGCAGCCGCTGCCCGGTTCGGTCATCCGCATAGCGGACGACGGCGAGGTGCTGCTGCACGGCGAGCACCTGTTCAAGGAGTACTGGAACAACGAGGCGGCGACGGCGGAGGCGCTGGCCGACGGCTGGTTCCACACGGGGGACGTCGGCACCCTCGACGAGGACGGGTATCTGCGGATCACCGGCCGCAAGAAGGAGATCATCGTCACCGCCGGCGGCAAGAACGTCGCCCCCGCGGTGATCGAGGACCGGGTCCGGGCGCACGCGCTGGTCGCCGAGTGCATGGTGGTGGGCGACGGGCGGCCGTTCGTGGGCGCGCTGGTCACGCTGGACGAGGAGTTCCTGGGCCGCTGGGCCGCGGACCGCGGGAAGCCCGCCGGCTCCACGGCGGCGTCGCTGCGGGAGGACCCCGAGCTGCTCGCGGCGGTGCAGCGGGCGGTGGACGACGGGAACGCGGCGGTGTCGAAGGCCGAGTCCGTGCGGAAGTTCCGGGTACTGCCGGGGCAGTTCACGGAGGAGTCGGGGCACCTCACGCCGTCGCTGAAGCTGAAGCGGGGCGTGGTAGCGAAGGACTTCGCGGCGGAGATCGAGGAGATGTACGCGCGGTGACGGGGCCGGGAAGGCGGGGCCGACCGGGTCCGGACGGACGCTAGAGCAGCGCCTTCAGACGCTCCGCCAGGAGGTCCCAGCGCCACTTCTCCTCGACCCACCGCCGGCCCCGTTCGCCCATGCGGTGCCGTAGTTCCTCGTCGGCGAGGAGGGCGTTGACGCGGTCGGCCACCGCCGTCGGGGCGCCGCCCGGCACCACCCAGCCCGTCTCGCCGTCGAGCACGGCGTCGGGGGCGCCGCCGGAGTCGCCGGCGACGACGGGGAGGCCCGTGGCGGACGCCTCCAGGTAGACGATGCCGAGGCCCTCCACGTCCAGTCCGCCGCGCCGGGTCCTGCACGGCATGGCGAAGACGTCCCCGGCGCCGTAGTGCGCGGGCAGTTCCTCCCACGGCACGGAACCGGTGAAGCGTACGGAGTCCGCGACGCCCGTCTCGCGCGCGAGGCGGCGCAGGTCGCGCTCGTAGGGGCCGCCGCCCACGATCAGCAGCACCGCGTCCGGGTGCGCGGCCAGGACACGGGGCAGGGCGAGGATCAGCGTGTCCTGGCCCTTGCGCGGCACCAGCCGGGAGACGCACACCACCACGGGCCGGTCGGTCAGCCCCAGCCGGGCCCGGACCTCGGCGCCGCCGGAGCCGGGGTGGAAGGTCTTCTCGTCGACGCCGGGCGGCAGTTGCGTCATCCTCGCGGCGGCGGCGGGGGTGAGCGCCGGGGCGATGCGGGCACGGGTGTACTCGCCGAGGTAGGTGATCGTGTCCACCGAGTCGCCGATCCTGCGCAGCAGTCGCCGGGAGGCGGGGAGCTGCGCCCAGCCGGCCTCGTGGCCGTGGGTGGTGGCCACCAGGCGCTCCGCCCCGGCCCGGCGCAGCGCGGGGGCCATCAGGCCGAGCGGTGCCGCCGCCCCGAACCACACCGAGGTGCAGCCGTGTTCGCGCAGCAGTCCGACGGCCCGGCGGGTGGCGGCGGGCGTCGGCAGCAGCATCGTCGTGCGGTCGCGTACGACGGTGAAGGGCTGCTCCGCGTCGAAGGCCGCCGTCGCGGCGACGCCCTCCCCGCTCCGCTTCCAGGTGGACGCGTGGACGACCAGCCGCTCCGGGTCCAGCCGCAGCGCCATGTTGTGCAGGAAGGCCTGGATGCCGCCGGGCCGGGGCGGGAAGTCGTTGGTGACGATCAGGGTCTTGTGCATCGCCGACGACAGTACCGAACCGGCCGTGCGGGACCCCCCGCCCGGTCGTTTTCGCGCACGGTACGGCCCCGCCTCACGGCCGCCGCCCCGCCCGTCGCGCGATCATGCCCCGGACGGCAGCGGCGGCGGACGGACGGGCGGGGTTCTCGTGGGCATGGCGGGTGCGCGACGGATTCCGGTGGGGCTGTTCGCCGTCTGGACGGTGAGCCGGTCGGCCCTGCTGCTGTACGTCCTCAAGGTGTGGGTGTTCCCGGGGCCGGACGTCACCAGCGACGTGTCGGTGATCTACCGGGGGTGGTACGACGTCCTGCGCTCCGGCGGCTTCCCGAGCGGCGACGTCTCCTGGCAGTACCCGCCCGGGGCCGTCCTCGCGGTCCTCTCCCCCGCGCTGCTGCCGTTCCTGGACTACGCGCACGCCTTCTTCGCCCTCGCTCTCCTGGCCGACCTGGCGGTGGTGTGCCTGCTGCTGTACGCCGGGGCCCGGGACGGGGGCGGGGTGCGCGGGGTGTGGCTGTGGACGCTGGGCGTCGCGCTGCTCGGGCCGACGGTGTACGCCCGCTACGACCTGATGGTGACGGCGGTGGCGGTGGCCGCGCTGGTGGCGGGGGCTCGGCGTCCGCGGGTGCTGGGGGTGCTCGCGGGGTTCGGCGCGCTGCTGAAGGTGTGGCCCGCGTTGTTGCTGGCGGGAGCGGTGCGGCGGCGGGCGTGGGGCGCGGCGGCGGTGGCCGCGGGCGGGCTCGCGCTGGTGTGCGCGGTGGTGATGCCGGGGGCGTTCACGTTCCTGCGTCACCAGGGCGGGCGGGGCACGGAGGTGGAGTCGCTCGGGGCGCTCGTCTTCCACGCGGCGCGGCACTTCGGGTGGCGGGGGCGGGTGCTGCTCCACTACGGCTCGGTGGAGTTCCTCGGGCCGTGGGTGGGAGCGGTGAGCGCGGGGGCGATGGTGCTGAGTGTGGCGGGGCTGGGGTGGCTGGTGGTGTGGCGGCTGAGCGCCCGCGCGTTCTCGCCGCGCACGCTCGTGGACGCGGGGTTCGTGGCGGTGCTGGTGTTCACGGTGACGAGCCGGGTGATCAGCCCGCAGTACCTGGTGTGGCTGGTGGGGCTGGGAGCGGTGTGTCTGTGCTGCCGGGGGAGCCGGATGGAGGTGCCGGCCGTGCTGGTGCTGGTGGCGTGTCCGGTGACGGTGCTGGAGTTCCCGGTGTACTTCGGGGAGGTGGTGGCGAGTGACGGGGTGGGGGTTCTGTCGCTGGTGGTGCGGAACGGGTTGCTGGTGGGGGCGACGGTGAGCGCGGCGCGGACGCTGTGGCGCGACACGGTACGGGCACGCGACCAGTTGTTCACGCCCCCGCCGCCCCTGCCCTCCCCCTCACGACAAGGGGCGCTGCCCCTCTGACCCGGACGTACGGGTGGGTGGGGCGTTTCGTGCCCACCCGGCGGAGCCGCATGCCGGCACAGCCCCGCGCCCCTGGTCGGGGGCGCGGGGAACCGCGCGATCTTTTCGGGGGTCCCGGGGGACGGAGCCCCCCCCCGGGGTCGGGACGGGAAGGGTGGCGGGGGCGGGAGAGACGCCTACGCCGGCCGGATCGTCGCGTGCAGGCGGCGCGTGTGGTCCACCCGGCGGGCCGCCCCCGTCAGCCGGACCGCCGCCGTCAGGCGCGACTCCGCCGAGGACGCGGACAGCCGCAGCTCCAGCTCGCCCGGCTCGACGACCCGGTGCCCGTCCCGCCCCGTGAAGGACGCCACGTCCGCCGGGACGAGCGCCGTCAGCCGCCGGGACTCCCCCGGCGCCAGCCGCACCCGCGCGTACCCGATCAACCGCTGCACCGGCTGCACCACCGAGGCCACCGGATCGTGCAGATACAGCTGCACGACCTCCGTCCCCTCCCGGTCCCCGGTGTTGCGCACCGTGAACCCGAGCCGGAACTCCCCGTCCGTGGCGGCCTCCTCCCCCTCCACCGCGAGGTCGCTCCACGCGAAGCTCGTGTACGACAGTCCGTGGCCGAAGGCGTACGCCGGGCCGGGGTCGATCGCGGAGACCTCGCTGGCCCGGGCGAGCTTCGCGGCGAGGTAGGTGGAGGGCTGGACGCCCGGCCCCGCGGGCACGCTGACCGGGAGCCGGCCGGAGGGGTTGGTACGGCCGCTGAGGACCCGGGCGATCGCGGCGGTGCCCTCCTCGCCGGGGAAGAAGGACTGCACGACGGCGTCCGCCTCGGTGGTGGCCCGGCCGAGCGCGTACGGGCGCCCCGCGAGCAGCGTCAGCACCAGCGGCGTGCCCACGTCGAGCAGCCGGTCGAGGAGGGCCTGCTGCACGCCGGGCAGGGCGAGCGACTCGGCGTCGCAGCCCTCGCCGCTGGTGCCGCGGCCGAACAGCCCGGCGCGGTCGCCGAGCGCGAGGACCACCACGTCGGCGTCGCGTGCCGCGCGCACGGCCGCGGCGAACCCGGAGGTGTCCTCGCCGTCGATGTCCGCCCCGCGCACGGTGACGATCTCGGCGTTCGGGAACTCCCGCACCAACGCCTCGCGCAGCGTGGGCAGTTCGATGCCGACGGGGGTGGTGGGGTGGTGGACGCCGACGTGCGCGGGGAAGGAGTAGCAGCCGAGCACGGCGTACGGCTGGTCGGCCTGGGGGCCGACCAGGGCGATCCGGCGGGGCGCGGACAGCGGCAGGGCGCCGTTGTTGGCGAGCAGGACGACGGCCCGGTCGGCGATCTCCGCGGCCAGCCGGTGGTTGTCGTCGGAGTCCAGGTCGACCGTGCCGCGCAGCGCCTCGGGGTCGTCGAGGGCGGCTCCGGCCAGGGCCGGCGGCACCGGGTCCCAGTCGGCGTCGAGGAGGCCGAGCTGGCCCTTCTGGGTGAGCACCCGGCGCAGGGCGCGGTCGAGGAGTTCCCCGGGGACGCGGCCGTCGGCGACGGCGGCGCGCAGCGGCTCGCCGAACGTCTTGATGCTGGGCAGTTCGACGTCGACGCCGGCCCGCAGCGCGGTGCCCGCGGCGTCGGCCCAGTCGGTGGCGGCACCGTGCAGGGTCTTGAGGAAGGCGATGCCGAAGTAGTCGGCGACGACGGTGCCCTCGAAGCCCCAGGTGTCACGCAGCAGGCCGGTGAGGAGGTCCTCGTCGGCGGCGGACGGGATGCCGTCGATGTCGGTGTAGGCGGACATGACGGACCTGGCGCCGCCCTCGCGGATCGCCATCTCGAACGGCGGCAGCAGCACGTCGGCGCGTTCGCGCGGCCCCATGGAGACGGGGGCGAGGTTGCGTCCGGCGCGGGAGGCGGAGTAGCCGACGAAGTGCTTGAGGGTGGCGACGATGCCGGCCGACTCCAGACCCTGGACGTAGGCGGTGGCGACGGTGCCGACGAGGTAGGGGTCCTCGCCGATGGTCTCCTCCACCCGGCCCCAGCGGGCATCGCGCACCACGTCGAGGACGGGGGCGAGGCCCTGGTGGATGCCGACGGCGGCCATGTCGCGGCCGATGGCGGCGGCCATCTCCCGGATCAGGTCCGGGTCGAAGGTGGCGCCCCAGGACAGCGGCACGGGGTAGGCGGTGGCCCGCCAGGCGGCGAAGCCGGCCAGGCACTCCTCGTGGGCGAGGGCGGGGATGCCGAAGCGGTTGGCGGCGGCGATGCGCTGCTGGGTGCGCAGCAGGGAGAGCGCGCCGAGCGCGGGGTCGACGGGGGCGGTGCCGAAGGGGCGGGTGAGCTGCCCGAGGCCCGAGGGGAGCAGCGCGTCGAGGTCGACGGCCTCCTCCATGTCGTGCTGGTGCGGGGCGACTTCACCTCCCTCGTCGGAGGCGCCGACCCAGACGCCGACGAGCTGGGCGATCTTCTCCTCGACGGTCATGGCCTCGATCAGGGCGGTGACCCGGGTGTCGAGATCCGCACCGCTGTCCTGCCAGACCGGCGCGGTGGGGGTGGTGGGAGTGGTCGGGGTGACGGGGGTTGTCTCAACAGCCACGTTGGCGGTCACTTTCCTCCGACGCCCATCAGGCCCTGGACCAGGGCTCGGCGGGCGAACAGGTAGACGAGCAGGATCGGCACCATGGACATGAACACCGCGGCCAGCGTGCCGGGGACGTTGATGCCGTGCTCGGTTTGGAAGTTGTACAGACCCAGGGTGATGACCTTGGTGGAGTCGGACTGGGTCAGGACGAGGGGGAACAGGAAGCCGTTCCAGGCCTGGAGCGCGGAGAACACCACGATGGTGGAGATGCCGCCCTTGGACAGCGGGAGCACCAGTTGCAGGAACATCCGGCGCGGCGAGGCGCCGTCCACGGCCATGGCCTCGAAGAGTTCGTGTCCGATGTCCCGCATGGCGCCGCTGAGGATCAATGTGGAGATGGGCAGGCAGAACGCGGCGGTGGGCAGGATGACACCGATCAGGTTGTCGTACAGCCCGGCCTCGCTGATCAGGTAGAACATCGGCACGATCACCGCCTGGGCGGGGATGGCGAGGCCCAGCAGGAACAGCCGGAAGACCCCCGAGGCGACCCGGGACCGGCTGCGGACGACGGCGTACGCGAGCGGCGGCACCAGGACGACGACGATGCCGACCACGGCCACGGTGACGATCAGCGTGTTGACGAAGAACTGTCCGAACCCCTCGTCGAAGGCGCCCGAGTAGTTCTCGAAGGTGAAGTGCTCCGGCCAGGACAGCGGGCTGCCCTTGGCGTAGTCGCCCTTGGACTGCACGGTCGCGGCGAGCATCACGTACAGCGGCAGGGCGACGATGATCAGCCAGGCGACGGCGGCGACGCCGGCCAGGTAGTTGGGGCGCCGCCTCATGACACACCCTCCATGGTGGAGCGCATCTTGTCGTAGCCGGAGAGACGCACGACGATCAGCGAGATGATCGTGGCCGCGACGACCAGGAGCAGCGCGATGACGGCGCCGGCGCCGAAGTCGAAGCTCTTGAAGGCCTTCTGGTACATGTAGTAGGCGCTGATGGTGGTGTCGGTGCCGGGGCCGCCCTGGGTCAGGATGAGGACGGTCTCGAAGGTGGTGAGGCCGCCGACGACCATGAGGATCATCGAGGTGATGATCGAGTTGCGCAGCTGGGGCAGCGTGATGGAGAAGAACTGCCGCACCCGGCCGGCACCGTCGATCTCCGCGGCCTGGTAGAGCACCTGCGGGATGGCCCGTGCGGCGCCCTGGTAGATCAGGCTGTGCAGCGGGGTGAACTGCCAGGTGCTGACGAAGGCGAGGACGCCGATGGCGGTGGACTGCTCGCCGAACAGGTTGCCGTCGCCGAACAGCCAGGTCGCCTCGGAGGGGATGCCGAAGTTCGGGTCGAGCAGCGCCCGCCACAGCACCGAGACGGCGGTGGAGGACAGCAGCAGCGGCACGAAGTAGACGGCGGAGATGACGGCCCGGTTGCGCTGGGTGCCGGCGGCCCAGACGCCGATCAGGATGCTCAGCGGGGTCTGCAGGACCACGCCGAGCACGGTGAGCAGCAGGGTCAGCCAGATGCTCTTGATCATGACCGGGTCGTCGAAGACCCGGTTCCAGTTGTCGAGGCCGACCCACTCGGGGTCGCCGATGCCGCCCCAGCTCATGAAGGACAGGACCGCGACGGCGAGCAGCGGGAGGATGGCGAAGAGGACGAAGAAGATCGTGGCGGGGACCGCCCAGGCGAAGCCCGGGCGGCCCACGTCGGCGCTTCGCGCGCCCCGGGCCCGGCCGCTCCTGCGGCCGGAGTCCTTCGCGGGGGCGGCTGCGCGTGTCAGCTGTGTCGTCATGGTGTGCTCAGCTGGTCGGCAGGGCCTGCATGGCCTTGATGAATCCGTCGACGTCCAGCGAGCCGTTGAAGAACTGCTGCACGGCCTGGTGCATCTGCTCGCTCGCCGACTGCGGATAGGCCTGGTCCCACGAGAGCTGGAAGGACGGGGCCTTCTTCACCAGGTCGAACTGGTAGTGGGCGTACTTCGGGTCGGCGGCGGTGTCCAGGAACTTCTCGGTGTTCGTCGTCGTCGGCAGGTTGCCGATGGCGAGCTGCTGCTTGATGAACTTGTCGGAGTACATCAGCTTGAGGAACTTGGCGACGGCCTCGGGATGCTTGGTCTTCTTCATCACCGAGTAGTAGTTGTTCGTGTTGCCGACGATGTCCGCCGGGTCGCCCTTGCCGCCGTCGATCGTCGGGAAGGAGCTGTACCGGAGGTCCTTCTCGGCGAACTCCTTGGCGTTCTCCTGCTGCTGGGAGTAGTACCAGGAGCCCATCAGCTCGAAGCCGGCCTTGCTGCGGGCGACCAGCGCGGGCGAACCGCCGTCGGTGTACTTCACCGAGTCGTAGTTGGTGCCGAAGGCGCCGGTGTCGACGAGCTCCTTGAGCTTGTTCAGGGCCGCCTTGCTGTCCGGGCTCGCCCAGGCGTCCTTGTCGCCGCCGACGGCCTTCTTCAGCAGGTCGGGGCCGGCGATGCGGTCGTAGAGGTACTCGAACCACATCAGGGTGGGCCACTGGTCGCCGCCGCCGAGGGCGATCGGGGTGACACCCGACTTCTTCAGCTTCTTGACCGAGTCCAGCAGCTCGTCCCAGGTCTTGGGCGCCTGCGTGCCGGCGTTCTTCAGGACCTTGTCGTTGCTGAACAGCAGCACGGGCTGGGTGCCGCGCATCGGGATGCCGTAGGCCTTGCCGTCGACGGCCGCGGCGTTGAAGACGCTGGGCAGGAACGCCGACTTCAGCTTGGGGTCGTCCTTGATGAAGTCGTCCAGCGGCATCAGCAGGCCGGCCTTGACGAAGGGCTGGATGCTGCCCGCGCCCCAGTTGTAGAAGACGTCGGGGGCCTGCGGGGTGTTGATGATCGTCTGGAGCTTCTGCTGGTACGTGGCGCCCGGGATGGTGTCGAGGACCGCCTTGACCTTGGAGGTCTTGTTGAACTCGGCGACGACCGCCTTCTCCACCTTGTTGGTGGCGTCCCCGTAGACCAGTACGTGGATCTTCCCGTCGCTGGAGCCCGACCCGCCGTTGTCCCCGCACGCGGAGAGTGACAGCGCCATGCCCAAGGTCACACCGCCGACGAGCATGCGGGAGAACCGAGTACGTGTCCGCATCACCCACCCCTTTTCGAAAGTTTCGATCAAGCTCACGAAATTCGCTGTTGCCGGGACATTAGGCGAGTGTTTCCGCTCGGTCAACGGGGGTGTGCGGCCGCGACCGAACCGTTACCGGCGTCGTGCCCTATGCTGCTGCCCATGCGCGTGACAGACGAGGACAACACGGCCGGCAGGGTGACCCTCGCGGAGGTGGCCACTCAGGCCGGTGTGTCCCTTTCGACGGTTTCGAAAGTCCTCAACGGACGGTCGGACGTGTCGGCGGCCACCCGGACCCGGGTCGAGCAGCTCCTGGAGAACCACGGCTACCGGCGCCGGGCGGCGACGTCCTCGCACGCGCCGCTCATCGAGCTGGTCTTTCCGGAGCTGGAGAGCGTCTGGGCGATGGAGCTGATCCGCGGCGTGGAGAACGTCGCGAAGCAGCACAAGGCCAGCGTCGTGCTGAGCGAGAGCGGCGACCGGCACGCACCCGGGCGCGAGTGGATCGAGGGCGTGCTCCAGCGCCGCCCGCTGGGCGTGGTGCTGGTCTTCTCCTCGCTGCCGGACAGGGTCAAGCGCCAACTGCGCTCCCGCGCCGTGCCGTTCGTCATCATCGACCCGGCCGGGGACCCCGAGGCGGACGTGCCCTCGGTGGGTTCGGCGAACTGGGCCGGCGGCATGGCGGCGACCCGGCACCTGACCGAACTCGGCCACCGGCGCATCGCCATCATCACCGGCCCCACCGACATGATGTGCTCGCTCGCCCGGCTGGACGGCTTCCGCTCCGCGATGACGATGGCGGGCCTGGAGACCGACGAACGTCTGGTGCGGTACGGCGACTTCCACGTCCAGGGCGGCTTCGAGCGGGCCATGGAGCTGCTCACCCTCCCCGACCGGCCCACCGCGATCTTCGCGGGCAGTGATCTGCAGGCGCTGGGCGTCCTGGAGGCGGCACGGCGGCAGGGGCTGAGCGTGCCGGAGGACCTCTCGGTGGTGGGCTACGACGACGTGCCGCTCGCCCAGTGGTCGAGCCCGCCGCTGACCACCGTGCACCAGCCGTTGCGGCAGATGGCGGAGGAGGCGGCGCGGATGCTGCTCCAGCCGGCCGAGGCCGACCGCCCGGCGCTGCGCATGGAACTGGCGACCCGCCTGGTCGTCCGCCAGAGCAGCGCGGCACCGAACGCCTGACCGGCGGGGTGCGCCCCGGATCTTTTCGCCCCTGCCGCCCTTACCCGTTCCCGTCCCCCGGGAGCTCCGCCCCCGGACCCCGAAAAGATCGCGCAGTTCCCCGGGCCCCTGTCGGAACCACCCACCGCACGCCCGTCGGACGCGGAGCCCCCCGCCCCCGACACCCGTCGGCTCCCCCCGTCCCGCCCCCGATGCCACCGTGTCCCCATGACGCACCCCCTGGACCCCGAACTCGCCGCCGCGCTCGCGATGATGCCCCCCGTCGACATCTCCGACCTCGCGGCCGCCCGCGCCGCGCAGAAGGCCGAGACCTTCCTCCGCGTCACCGACACGGACACCACCGGCGTGACCGTGATCGACGTGCAGCAGGCCGGCGTCTCCCTGCGCGTCTACCGCCCGGAAGGCACCCGTCCGGAAGGCACCCGCCCGGGGGACGCCCCCCACCCCCTCCCCGCCGTCTTCCGCATCCACGGCGGCGGCTTCGTCCTCGGCAGCCCCGACGTCGACCACGAGGCCAACCTCCGCCTGTGCCGCGAACTGCCCTGCGCGGTCGTCTCCCCCGGCTACCGGCTCGCGCCGGAACACCCCTACCCCGCCGGCCTGGAGGACTGCTACGCCGCCCTGTGCTGGACCGCGGAGAACGCGGCCGGCCTCGGCATCCGGGCCGACAGCCTCGCCGTGGCCGGGGACAGCGCCGGCGCCTGCCTGGCGACGGCCGTCGCGATGCTGGCCCGGGACCGCGGCGGCCCGGCGATCCGCCTCCAGTACCTGGACAGCCCGGCGCTCGACGACCGGCTGTGCACCCCCAGCGCCCGCCGCTTCACCGACACCCCGGTCTGGAACCGCCGCAACGCCCGGCTGAGCTGGACCGCCTACCTCGGCGAGGGCGTCCCCGGCTCGGCCGGTGTGCCGGTCACCGCCGCCCCCGCCCGGGCCGGCACCACCGACCTCGCCGGGCTGCCCCCGGCGCACGTGGTCGTGATGGCGTACGACCCGCTGCGCGACGAGGGCGTCGACTACGCCCGCGCGCTGCTGGACGCCGGGGTGGCAGCGGAACTGCACCTGTTCCCCGGCACGTTCCACGGCGCCGCGATGGTGCGGCACGCCGCCGTGGCGCAGCGGATGGCCTCGGAGGAGCTCACGGCGCTGCGTCGCGCCCTGACCTGGTGAGCGGACCGGCACCCGGCGTGGTGAGCGGATCGCCGTCGTCCGCCCACGCCAGCCGCCAGGCGTACAGCGCGAGCCGGGCCCGGAACCGGTCGCCGGCCTCGCGCAGCCGCCAGCCGGTGACGGCCTCGACCCGTGCCAGCCGGGTCGCCACCGAGCTGTGGTGGAGGTGGAGTTCGGCGGCGGCCTGACGCAGCGACCCGGTACGGCAGAACGCGGACAGCGCGTCGACGCCGGCCGCGCCGCCGTCACGCGCGGCCACCGCCGCGAGGAGCGTCACGTCGGGCAGGGCGCGCAGCCGGGCCGCCGGGAGGTCGGCCAGGACGGTGACCGTGCCCAGTTCGTCGTGGTCGGCGACGGCCTCGGCCGGTACCCCGGGCGCCGCGAACCGCAGGGCCACCACCGCCTGTTCCCAGGACCGGGCCGCCCCGAGCGCCTCGACCGCGCCGCCGACCCCGACCCGTACGGCACCGCGCAGCACCTCCCGCAGCTCCCCGGCGGGCGAGTCCGTCCCGCCCGTCGGGGAGGGGGCGCCGGGCACCGCCGCCCGCTGCACGAGCGCGACCCCGTGACCGCCGATCCGGGCGGCGCGTACGGTGCCGGGCGGGCGGCCCCGGCCCAGCAGGGCCAGGGCGAGCGACTCCGGCTCACCGGGCGCGGCGACGACGACCGCGCGCAGCGGTGCCTGCGGGGCGAACCCGAGCAGCCGCAGTGCCCGGGTCCGGTCGGCGACGGTCTCGCGGCCGGAGAGCACCACCTCGAGGAGGCCCGGATCGACGGCGGCGTGGGCCGGTTGCGCGAGGGTGCGGGCGGCGACGGCCAGCCATTCCAGGACCAGCTCGTCGAAGGGCCCGGCGGGTCCGGGCCGTTCCAGCCAGACCCGGCCGGCCGCGCCGAGGTCGGCGGCGCCGGACACCTGCCCGGGGCCACCGGCCAGAGCGGCGCCGTCCGGTCCCGCGCGCAGCACGCGTCCGTCGGCCAGTTCCATCCCGGCCGGACACTCGGCCAGGGCCGCGGTGGACCGCAGCAGTGCCGCCGGGTCGACGCGGTCGGCGGCGAGCAGCGCCTGGAAGTGCGCGATCACCCGTACCGCGGCGGTCGCGTCGGCGTCGAGCGACGACAGCCGCAGCAGCAGACCCTTCACATCCGCAAGTTTAGGAAACTTGCGCGAAACAAGCACCCTCCCGGCGCGGAACGGGCGCCCCGGACGGGAACATGTCCGAAAGGCGTGTGCGTGGGACCCACCACGCGCCTGCCGCACGATTCCCCGTCCCGCGCGACACCCCTCGCGTCACCCTCGCATCCCGCCGGTCGACCGCCGCCAGGGGTGGCCGCGCGCACGGCGCGGCTCCATGGACGAACCGAAACTTTCGGTTCGCAACCGACCGGGCGCCCCGCCGCATACCGGTGGAACTCAGCCCAACCGGTCCCGCAGCGAGGCCCGCCAGTCCTTGGTGAACGTCGCCGGGTCGGTGTCCAGGACGTCCCGCAGCGCCTCCTCGACCGCGCCCGTCCGCTTCCCGTGGGCGCCCACCGCCCGGTAGAACGCGCGCAGCCGCTTCTCGCCCCACCGCTCGGCGATCATCCGGCAGGCCAGCCAGCCGCCCTCGTACGCCCGCGCCAGCCGCCCCGCGTCCTGGGCGAACCCGAAGTCCGCGTCGGCGGGCAGCGCGGCCGGCACCCGCCCCGCGGCCACCTCGTCGCGCAGCTCGGGCGCCACCTGTGCCGCCGTACGGTCCGACTCGCGGTAGCCGACGAAGTCCGCGTACCCCTCCGACAGCCACAGCGGGGTGGCGGCGGTGGTGTGGGCGCGGGTGGCGACGTGCGTGACCTCGTGGGTGAGGACGACCTGCCGGCCGAAGTCGCCGAGGACGCCGTACGCGTCGGGGTTGACGATGACGCGGTCGGCGGGCGCCGCTCCCGAGCCGCCCGCCTCACCGGTGGTGACGGCCGCGATGCCCCGGTAGTCGCCGTCCGTCGAGCCCAGCAGGCCCGCCATCCCCTTCACCGTCCGCGGTACGTACACCACCACCCGGCCCGCCCAGCCGGTCCCCCAGGCCCGGGAGACGGCCGGCACGGCGTCGTCGGCGAGCCGGGCGTACGCCTTCAGGCCCGCCTCGGGCTGGCCCACGCCGAGGATCAGGCTGTGCCGGCCCTTCACGACGCGCACCGCGCCCTGCTCCCAGAGCTGCTGCCCCGACTTCTTCGCGGGCTCGTCGGAGGCCACGTACCAGTGCCGCCCGCGGTGCACCAGGCGCAGCACCCGGCCGGAGGCGACGGGCGCGCGGTCCTGGCCCCGCACCCGGTAGCGCAGGTCGGCGTCGACAGTGGCGCGCTCGCCGGTGCGGCGGAAGGATGTGATGCGGTACGACCAGGAGGCCAGCGGAACGTTTCTGAGGTTGGCGAACTCGGCGGCACCGGTGGCCAGCTGCCCCCGGGGGCCGGCGGTCGGGGACTCGGTGCCGAGGAACGCCTTCCGGTCCCGCTCCAGCACGGCCCCGGCCCGCCGGTCCAGCATCCGCTGCGCGTCCCCGCGCCCGGAGTCCGACGCCACGCCGCCCCCGCACCCCACGAGCGCCCCCACCAAGAGGAGACACCCCACCACACGCCCGAACCCAGCCACAGGACGATCGTACGTGCCCCACCCCGACAGGGGCCGCGCCCCTTTGCAGGGCCGCCCGCCAAAGGGGCGCGGGGAACTGCGCGACCAGCCACCCCGAGCCCGCACCCGCCGACGAACAAGCCCCCCGAGCGGGAAGGCACCCAAGACACCCAAGGCACCAAGGCGCCAAGGCACCCCAGGGGGGACAGAGAGGGGCGCCCCCCGCCCTCAAGGCCGCGTGACGGCCACCACCGGCATCATCCCGACGGAGTCGTACCGCACCACCGCCCCCGGATACGGCGCATGGATCACCTGCCCGGCCCCCACGTACATCCCCACATGGCTCGCGTCCGACCGGTACACCACCAGGTCCCCGGGCTGTGCCTCGGACAGCGGCACCCGCCGCCCCGCGTACCGCTGCTCCTGCGACGTCCGCGGCAGTCCCACCCCCGCCCGCGCGTACGCCCACTGCGTCAGCCCCGAGCAGTCGAACCCGTTCGGTCCGGTCGCCCCCCACACGTAGGGCCGCCCCAGCGCGGACCGTGCCGCCGCGACCGCGGCGGCCGCCCGCGCACCGCTCGCGGCCTCGTACCCGGGGCCGGCGTCCGGTCCGGGCAGCGGGGCGGGGAGCCGCCCGGCGGAGCGGGACGCCCGCGCGTACGCGGCCCGCTCGCCGGCCGGCAGGGCGTTCAGCACCTGCCGTGCCCGCGCCAGCTTCCGTTCCACCGCGTGCTTGTGGCGCGCCACCGCCTTGCGGCTCGCCTCCAGTTCGGCGAGCTTGCCGCCCGCCTCCGTGCGCTGCTGGCCCAGTTCCCGCAGCACTGCCCTCAACTGCCGGAGCCGGGCGGCCTGGTCGTCGCCGACGTGGTCGAGGACGGCGGCCCGGTCGAGGTAGTCGTCGGGGTCGGAGGAGAGGAGCAGGGCGAGCGCGGGATCGATCCCGCCGGACCGGTACTGCGCGCCGGCGAGCGAACCGAGGGTCTCCCGCAGGGTGTTGACCTTCTCCTGCGTGCGGGCGATCCGGTCCCGCGCGCGGTGCACCTCACCGCGCAGGGTGTCGGCGCGCTCGTCGGCCTTGTTGTAGGCCTCGGTGGCGCGCTCGGCCTCCTGGTACAGCCGCTCCACCTCCGCGCGCCCCCCGCTCGGCGCGGCACCGGCAGGTACGGCGCCCAGTGCCGCGGCCGCGGTGGCCGCGGCGGACAGCACGGCGAGCGTGGCGCCACGCCCCCGGCCGAGTCCGTGTGGTGCAGGACGCTGATGGGACCCCACGACCGACGCACTCCCTTCCGCTGACGGGCCCCCGTTCACGGAGGCACGGCGGCAGACAGTAGCCGGGCCGGTGACCGTCCGGCTACGGGCAGTGACCGCCGGACAGCCGTGCGCCCCGCCGCTGACGCAGGTCACCGGCGGGGCGCGGGGTCAGCGCGGGGTGCGGGAATTCGCCCGTTCGGGCGGCATGACGGCTTGATGCGGAAGCGGCGCCGGCCGGAACCGGCGCCACGGGCGCGGACCCGGTCTCAGACGCGGACGCCGAACATGAAGGGGCCGCCGATCGTGCTCATCGACTCGTAGCGGACGACGGTGCCGGTACGGGGCGCGTGCAGGACCTGGCCGTTGCCGGCGTAGAGGCCCACGTGGTGGATGTCGTTGAAGAAGAACACCAGGTCGCCGACCTGGAGCTGGCTCTGCGAGTAGATGCGCGTGCCGATGTTCGCCTGCGCCTGGGAGGTACGCGGGATGGAGACGCCGGCCTGCGCGTAGGCCCAGGAGGTCAGGCCCGAGCAGTCGAAGGAGGAGGGGCCGGTGGCGCCGTAGACGTACGGCGAGCCGATTTTGCTCTGGGCGGCGGAGAACGCGGCGGCGGCGCGGCCGGAGGCGGGGGTGGAGTTGCCGAGGTCGACGCGCGAGGCGGCGGAGCGGCTGGAGCGCGTCTGCTCGTCCTTGAGCTCCTGCTTCTCCTTGGCCGTCAGGGTGTTGAGCAGCCGCTGCGCCTCGCCGAGCTTGCCCTGGACCTCTTTCTTCTTCTTGCCGAGCTCGGTGCGGGTGTCGGCGAGGTCCTTGAGCTTGTCGGAGGCTTCCTTGCGCTCCTGGGCCAGTACGCGCTGCTTCTCCTGGATCTTCTTCAGCCCCTCGACCTGCTGGCCGCTGAGCTGGTCCAGGGTGGCGGCCTTGTCCAGGTAGTCGTCCGGGTCGGCGGAGAGGAAGAGCTGGACGGAGGGGTCGATGCTGCCGGTGCGGTACTGGGCGCTGGCCATCGTGCCGATGCCCTCGCGCAGTTCGTTGAGGTCGGCCTGGCCCCGGGCGACCTTGTCCTGCAGGGTGCTGATCTGCTTCTGCAGCTTCTCCTGCTTCTCCTTGGCCCCGTTGTACTTCTCGGTGGCCTGCTCGGCCTGCTCGTAGAGCTTGTCGACCTTGGCCTTGACCTCGCTCTTGCTGGGCTTCTCGCTCGGCGCGGCGTTGGCGGCCTGCGCGCTCAGGGCGACGGCTGCGGCCGCGACGGTGGTGAGCGCGGTCACCCGCGTGCGGCTCGGCTGCTTGGGTCGACGGTGGGACGCCACGGAGGCGAGCTCCTTCTTCCTTCAGCCGCCTACCGACACACCGGTGGGCGGTGCCCCTCCACCGTCACTCCCCATAAGTGATCAACCGAGTGGAGGTTGGGGCTGACCCTAGTGACCCTCTTGTGATCAGTTCAAATCCTCATCAGAAAAAACACGGCTCTCGCGGGCATATTTTGCACACAACACACAACCAGTGACCCAGCATTGACACTACGTTGCGTGACGATGCGGCGAATTGGGGCATGCGGCACGGAGGTTGCGGTTGGCGCGTACAGCCCACTTCGGACACGGCGGCCGCGAGTACGTCGAGGAGTCCGGGGAGGAGTCGGGCTCAGCCGCGCGCGAAACGCTTCAGGAGCACCGCTGAGGCGACCGGACGGGCGCCGGCGCGCGCGACCCCGTCGGCGACCTCGCGGTCCGTGGAGACGACGATCACGGGCCGTCCCGGCGGCTCCGCGCGCACCAGCCGGCGGATCAACTCGTCCGCGGTCACCCCCGGCTTGGAGAACAGCACCCGCACCCCGCGCGGCGGCGCGAGCAGCACCGGGGCGGCGAGTTCGGCGCCGTCGAAGACACAGGTGGTCTCGGCGCCGGTCTGCGCGGCGAGCTGGGCGAGCTGCCCGAGCAGTCGCAGCCGTTGCTTCTCCAGCGGCATCTGCGGATAGCCGGTCTTGGTGACGTTGTAGCCGTCGACGACGAGGTGCGCCTGCGGCAGCGCGAGCAACTGGTCGACGACGGCCGGGTCGTTCTCGGACAGCGCCCGGTTGGCGATGTCCTTCGGGGTCATCCGGCCGGGCTCCACGGCGTCCACGGTCTCGGCGGGCCGCACCGACACCGGCGGCAGCGCCAGCTCCCGGCGCAGCCCCTGGGACGCCTCCAGGACGGTGTCCAGGAGCAGCCTGATCCGCATGTCCTCGACGCTGCGGCCCTCCCGGGCGGCCTTGCGCGTCGCCTCCAGGGCGGCCTCAGACTCCCCCAGCCGCGTCTTGAGCCGACGGGACTCGCTCTCCGCGGCGGACAGCCGTGCCTGCCCCTCGGCGCGCTCGGCCTCCCGCTCGGCCCGCGCCTTGCGCAGCGCCGCCTCGCCCCGTTTGACGTCGCTGAGCGCGGCCCGCAGTTTGCGGTGCAGCGACTCGGACTCCTTCTTCGCCGTCTCCAGTTCGGCACGCAGCCGTTCGGTCTCCGCGCGGACCTGGCCACGGGCGACGGCCAGCTCGGCGCGCAGCCGCTCCAGCTCGACACGGGTCTCCTCACCGGCCCGCTCGGCGTCCGCCCGCTGGGCCTCCTCGCCCGCGGCGGTCACCAGCTTCACCCAGCCGGCGGGGCGCAGCACGTAGGCCGCGGCCGCCACGTCGAGCGGGTCGGCGGCCGGGGGCGGGGAGCCGGCGTCGAGGGCGCCGGTCAGCTCGGGCTGGGCCTCCCTGAGCTTCTCGGCGACGCGCTGGCGGAACAGCGGGTCGGTCTCCACCGCGGCCGCCATCGCGTTGCCCGCGAACTTGGCCCGCCGGGTGGGGGTGAACCGGGCGTACTGCCGGAGCTGAGTGGGCAGCTCGGCCACGGTCAGCCCGCCGAAGCCGTCGGAGACGATCCCCACCACACGCCTGCGCACGCCGTCGGGCAGCGGACGGTCGAGCACCTCGGCGGCGCCGTCGCCCGGCTCCCCGCCTTGTGTCTGAGCCATCCGTCACCCCTATGCCTGTACGGGAGCCCCGCAGCGGGCTCCCTGACCGCGGGTACCCGCTCCGCTCAGGAGCCGGCGCCCGGCCTGTCCACGAGTTCCACCTGATCCACGGCGTTGCACCAACGGCAGCGCACCGACTCGATGGTCTCACTGACCACCTCGCGCTCCTCGACCTTCGGCGTGCCGGACAGATCCAGGTGGACGTACTCGACCGCCCTGGAAGAGCGGGTCACGTCGAAACGCGTGAGGTTGCCGCACAGTGTGCAGCGCCACCGGGTCGTCTCGGTCGGCAGGGGAACCGTCATCGTGGCTGCTGCTCCTTCTTCCGGTCTCCGTGATGCCCCAGTTTCCCTGGTGCGTATGGGTCGTAACCCTACGGCCTGCACGGGACCCCCCGCCGATGTGTCCGCCGCGGCGAGGCACTCCGCCCCGTTCCACCCGGTACGTCATGCTTCGTCGCATGATCCGCGACAGGACCGCGTCGGCCGTACGGGCACTGCGACGGCAGCCGGCACCGGTGACGTACGGGCTGATCGCCGTGTGCTTCGTGCTCTTCATGCTGAGTCCCGCCTCGGGGTTCGACCCGGGGTACGGCACCGGCGACCGGCTGCTGCTGGCCCAGCAGACGTACTTCGCCCGCTGGGGGGTGATCCCGGTGGAGCTGTTCGGCGGCTCCGCGCGGGCGACGCTCTCCCCGGTCACCGCCCTGTTCGTGCACGGAACCTGGGTGCACCTGCTGGGCAACATGCTGTTCCTCCACGTCTTCGGCGCGATGGCCGAGGAACGGCTCGGGCACGTGGAGTTCGCCCTGTTCTACCTGGGGTGCGGCGCGCTGGCGCTGCTCGGTTACGCGGCGGCGCGGGCCGGCTCCGCGCAGTCCCTGGTGGGTGCCTCCGGGGCGATCTCCGCGGTCCTCGGGGCGTTCCTGTTCCTGTTTCCCCGGGCGCGGGTGACCAGCATCTTCCCGTTCCTGTTCTTCCTGCCGCTGCGCTTCCCGGCCTGGGTGGTGCTGCCGTTCTGGGCGGCCCTGCAGTGGCTGGCGGCGGGCCGGGAGGGCCAGGGCCCGGGCGTGGCCTACCTGGCACACGTGGTGGGGTTCGCGCTGGGCTTCGGGTACGCGTGGGTGCGCTACGGGCCCATGGCTACAGTGAGGGACACAAGCCCGGCCCCCGAGGGAGAGAACCAGCCGTGATCACCGCGATCGTGCTCATCAAGACCAGCGTGGACCGGATCCCCGAGATCGCCGAGTCGATCGCCGCGCTGGACTCCGTCAGCGAGGTGTTCTCCGTGACCGGGACGTACGACCTGATCGCGATGGTCCGCGTGAAGGCGCACGACGAGCTGGCGGACGTCATCCCCGGCCGGATCAGCAAGATCCCCGGCGTCGAGGGCACCGACACGCACGTCGCGTTCCGCACGTACTCGCAGCACGACCTGGAGGCGGCGTTCTCCATCGGGCTGGAGTCGTAGGAACTCCAGCCCGCGGACCTCGGGCGTCGGCCTCTCCGGGCAGCCGGTCAGACCGCCGGGACGCAGCGGCCGTCCTGCGTGCGGTACTCCCACTTCGCGCCCTCGCGCACCAGTTCCCGTACCGCCAGGACGAAGCGGTCGACGTGCTCGTCGGGCGTGCCCGCGCCGAAGCTCACGCGGATCGCGTTGAGGGACTTCTCGCCGGGCGCCGCCTCCGGCGCCCCGCACTCGCCCTGGGACTCCGGGTCGCCGCCGAGCAGGGTGCGCACCAGCGGGTGGGCGCAGAACAGGCCGTCGCGGACGCCGATGCCGTACTCGGCGGAGAGCGCGGCGGCGAAGTGCGAGCTGTTCCAGCCCTCGACGACGAAGGACAGCACGCCCACGCGGGGCGCGGCGTCGCCGAACAGGGAGAGGATCCGCACCTCGGGCACGTCGGCGAGGCCCGCGCGGACCCGGTCGATCAGATGGATCTCACGGGCGACCAGGGTGTCCCAGCCGGCCTCGGTGAGCGCCTTGCAGGCGGAGGCGACGGCGTGGGCGCCGATCACGTTGGGCGAGCCGGCCTCGTGCCGGGCGGCGCCCTCGTGCCACTCCACGTCGACGCCGCCGTCGGCGCGCCGGGTGACCCTGCGGCTGGCGCCGCCGCCCGCGAGGTAGGGCTCGGCGGCGGTCAGCCAGTCGGCGCGGCCCGCCAGGACGCCGGAGCCGAAGGGGGCGTACAGCTTGTGCCCGGAGAAGGCGACCCAGTCGACGTCCAGGTCCTGCACGGAGACGGGGTGGTGCGGGGCGAGCTGGGCGGCGTCCAGGACGACACGGGCGCCGTGCGCGTGCGCGGCGGCCGCCAGTTCGCGTACGGGCCACAGCTCGCCGGTGACGTTGGAGGCGCCGGTGACACAGACCAGGGCCGGGGCGTGGATGTCGCGGGCGGCGAGGGCGCGCTCCAGGGTGTCGACGGCGTCGCCCGGGGTGCGGGGGGCGTCCAGGCAGGTCACGCGGGCGTCGCGCCAGGGCAGCAGGGACGCGTGGTGCTCGGTCTCGAAGACGAACACCTCGCAGCCTGCGGGCAGCGCGGCGGCGAGGAGGTTGAGCGAGTCGGTGGTGGACCGGGTGAAGACGACCTGGTCGTCCGCGCGGCAGTCGAGGAACTCCCCGACGGTACGGCGGGCGTTCTCGAACAGGTCGGTGGAGAGCTGCGAGAGGTAACCGGCGCCGCGGTGGACGCTGCCGTAGTACGGGGCGTACGCGGCGACGTCGTCCCAGACGCGCTGCAGGGCGGGGGCGCTCGCCGCGTAGTCCAGGGCGGCGTAGGTGACTTCGCCGCCGGTGACGAGGGGGACGGTGACGTCGCGGCCGAGGACGGGGAGGGGGGCGGGGGCGTCGGCGGAGGTGGTGGAGACGGTGGTGGCGGGGGTGACGGCGGTGGCGGACATCGGTGAACTCCCGTGGAAGCAGCCGGAATCACCACGCGGGCAGGGGCGGCCGACGGCCGGCGCTCGCGCGTGGGTGAGGGGGGGAACGAGAAGGGTGTGCGGAGGCGGGGCTCTGCGGCCCTATCGCATTCGCTTGCTCACGGGGGCTCCTCGAGGACCAGGACCCCTGGGGTTTCGAGGGGTCCGCGCTTGCCGCGGACCTTGTGGCGCGCGGCCTGGTCTTCACCCGGGGCACCCCGCCACGGACGGAGGGTTGCCGGACAGTCGGCCGGGGCCTCATGACTGTCACTCATGACCTGCACACGACGCTACGGGACCGTGCGGCTCCGCCGCAACCCGTCCCACATCCCGATACGCGGGGGTGCGCCCAGGCGCGTTCTCGCCCCCGCCGCACCTGCCCCGGGGGGCGGAACCCCGTGCCGGGGTCCGAGGGGCGCAGCCCTTTGGAGGGACGGGACGGGCAGGGGCGGCGGGGGCGGGAGGCCGCACACCGGAGGGCCCCGCACCCCCGAACGGCACCGCTACGCGCGGCGCGTGGCCGTGACCCAGCGCGAGAGGGTCTCCCGCGCCGCCCCGCTGTCGATGGACTCCGCCGCCCGCGCCATCCCGTCGCGGATCCGGTCCACCAGTGGCCCGTCCTCCCCCCGCAACGCCACCACCGCCGCCGCCGAGTTCAACAGCACCGCATCCCGCACCGGCCCCGTCTCCCCCTCCAGCAGCCGCCGCGCGACCTCCGCGTTGTAGGAGGGGTCACCACCGCGCAGCGCCTCCACCGGCACCAGCGGGATGCCGACCGACCGCGGGTCGAACGCCTCCTCCGTCACCTTGCCGTCCCGCACCACCCACACCCGTGACGTGGACGTCGTCGTCAGCTCGTCGAGCCCGTCGTCGCCGCGGAAGACCAGCGAGGAGTTGCCGCGCTCGGCGAAGACCCCGGCGATGATCGGCGCGACCCGCGCGTCGGCGACGCCGATCGCCTGGGCCCGTACCTTCGCCGGGTTGGTCAGCGGCCCGAGGAAGTTGAACGTCGTCCGGATGCCGAGCTGCCCGCGCGCCGCGGCCACGTGCCGCAGCGCCGGGTGGAACCTCGCCGCGAAGCAGAAGGTGATCCCGGCCTCCTCGGCGACCTCCACCACCCGCTGCGGGGTGAGGTTGAGGTCGACGCCGAGCTTCTCCAGGACGTCGGAGGCCCCGGACGCCGAGGAGGCCGCCCGGTTGCCGTGCTTGACGACCTTCGCGCCGGTCCCGGCGACGACGATCGCGGACATCGTGGAGATGTTGACGGTCTTGGCGCCGTCCCCGCCCGTGCCGACGATGTCGACGGTGTCTCCGGGGATGTCGATGACGTGGGCGTGCGCGTACATCGCGCGCACGAACCCGGTGATCTCCTCGACCGTCTCGCCCTTGGCACGCAGCGCCACCGCGAAGCCGGCGATCTGCGCGTCGGTCGCCTCGCCGCGCATGATGAGGTCCATCGCCCAGGCGGTGTCGTCCGCGGACAGGTCACGCCCGTCGAGCAGGCCGTTGAGGAGGGCGGGCCAGGAGCGGCCCGCCGCGGTGTCGCCTCCAGCGGGGGTCACAGCAGTCATACGCCGCTCCTGGGTCGTCGCAAGGGGTGTTCCGGCACGTCGGCACGGCAGTGCCGGGCGGTCTCCACCCTATCCAGCCCCGCGCACGGGGAAGGGCCCCGTCCGATGTTCGGACGGGGCCCTCCTCGCCGTGGCGTGGCGACAGTGGGTGATCAGTGGTGGCCGTGGCCGCTGGTGATCTCCTTGTACTCCTCGACGGTGGGCTTGGGGATCTGGTTGTGCTCCCCGTAGTACGCCTCGCTCAGCTTGGCGCGGAGCTTCTGCGGGCCCTTGATCTTGCGCTCGACACCGTTCTCGTCGACCGTCGGGCCGAGCTCGAGCGGGCTGTACTGGTCGTGCGCCGTGAGGGTGTGCAGCTGCTCCTGGCTGAGCGGCTCGTGCACCTCGATGAACTCACCGTGCGGCAGGCGCTTGATGATGCCGGACTCGCGCCCGTGCAGCACCTTCTCCTTGTCGCGGCGCTGGAGGCCGAGGCAGATCCGCTTGGTGACGACGAACGCGATCACCGGGGCGACGAAGAACGCGATCCGGACGAACCAGGTGATGGCGTTGATCGACAGGCTGAAGTGCGTGGCGAACAGGTCGTTGCCGCCGCCGATCAGCAGGACGGTGTACCACGTCATCCAGGCGACACCGAACGCGGTCCGGGTCGGGGCGTTGCGCGGGCGGTCCAGGATGTGGTGCTCGCGCTTGTCGCCGGTGACCCAGGACTCGATGAACGGGTAGACCGCGATGGCGACCAGGACCAGCGGGAAGATCATCAGCGGGACGAACACGCCCAGGACGAGCGTGTGGCCCCAGAGGTTGATCTCCCAGCCGGGCATGACACGGATCAGGCCCTCGGAGAAGCCCATGTACCAGTCGGGCTGGGCGCCGGTGGAGACCTGGTCCGGCCGGTAGGGGCCGATCGCCCAGATCGGGTTGATCTGCGCGATCGCCGCGACGGCCGCGATGACGCCGAAGACCAGGAAGAAGAAGCCCCCGGCCTTGGCCATGTACACCGGCAGCAGCGGCATGCCGACGACGTTGTTGTTGGTCTTTCCGGGACCCGCGTACTGCGTGTGCTTGTGGTAGAAGACCAGAATCAGGTGCGCCACCATCAGGCCGAGCATGATGCCCGGCAGCAGCAGGATGTGGATCGAGTAGAACCGGGCCACGAAGTCGCCGCCCGGGAACTCGCCGCCGAAGAGGAAGAACGACAGGTACGTGCCGACGATCGGCACGGACAGGATCGCGCCCTCCATGAAGCGGACACCGGTGCCGGAGAGCAGGTCGTCCGGGAGCGAGTAGCCGGTGAAACCGGTGAACATGCCCAGGACGAACAGCAGGAAGCCGAACAGCCAGTTGACCTCGCGCGGCTTGCGGAACGCGCCGGTGAAGAAGACGCGCATCATGTGCACGAACATGCCGGCGAGGAAGATCAGCGCCGCCCAGTGGTGAATCTGTCGGATCAGCAGACCACCGCGCACCTCGAAAGAGATGTGCATGGTGGAGTTGAACGCCTCCGACATCAGCTGGCCCTGCAACGGCACGTAAGTGCCGTGGTACTGGACCTCGTTCATCGACGGGTGGAAGAACAGCGTCAGGTACACACCGGTCAGGATGATGATGATGAAGCTGTACATGCAGACTTCACCGAGCATGAACGACCAGTGGTCCGGGAAGATCTTGCGCATGTTGGACTTGGCCAGGGAGTAGATCCCCAGGCGGCCGTCGGCCCAGTCGGCGACCCGCTCACCGGCGGGCGCCTTGCCGCGCCTGCGCGGCTCGTTGCTGGCTGCTGCAGTACTCATCCGCGCTCCCAGAAAGCAGGACCGACGGGCTCCGCGAAGTCGCCGAGCGCCTCGAGGTAGCCGTCCTCGCTCACACCGATGCGCAGTTGCGGCAGGGGGTGGCCGGCCGGACCGAAGATGACTCGGGCACCGTCGGAGAGGTCGAAGGTGGACTGGTGGCACGGGCACAGAACGTGGTGCGTCTGCTGCTCGTACAGCGAGATCGGGCATCCGACGTGGGTGCAGATCTTGGAGTAGGCCACGATGCCCTCGTGGCTCCAGTCGAGTTCCTGCTTGTCCTTGATGTTCTCCGGCTGGAGCCGGACGATCATCAGGGCCGCCTTGGCGATCTCGGTCTGGAACTCCTCGTCGTGCTCCTCGAGCCCCTCGGGCTTGGCGAAGGTCAGCGAACCCACGGCCACGTCGGAGGGACGGATCGGCTCGTTGGTGTTCATGTTGACCAGCAGCTTGCCCTTGGCCCACGCGGTGTGGCGGAGCTTGGTGTGGGGCAGCGGGCCGAGGTCGCGCAGCAGCATGAGGCCGGAGAGCGGCACCAGGGTGAGCGCGCCGAACATGGTGGTGCGGATCAGCTTGCGCCGGCCGAACGCGGACTCCTTGGCGCCCTGCTTGAAGTCGGCGAGGACCTTCGAGCGGGTCTCCGGGGGTGCCTCGATCGGGTGACGCTCGTCGGCGATCTCCACATCGGACATCAGCGTGCGGGCCCAGTGGACCGCGCCGGCGCCGATCGTGAAGAGCGCCACGCCGAGGGTCAGGCCCAGCGCGAAGTTGAGCGCGCTGAGGTGCCCCAGCGGGAACACGTAGATCGACTTGTCCGGCGAGATCGCCACGTACGACGCGATGAAGCCGACGGTGGCCAGCATCGAGAGCGTGAACAGCATGGCCACCGTGCGCTCGGAGTGCCTGGCGGCCTTCTCGTCCACGTCCTGGCGGCGGTGCTCGTGCGGCGGCAGACCGGGGTCCGCGAACGGGTTCTCCTCGTCCGCGACGGCCAGGGCCTCGTGGGCCCCGTGCTCCTGGTCCCGCTCGGCGGGCAGCTTCTCTTCTGGAATGTCTTGGCTACTCATGACTTCTTGGCCTTTGCGGTCCGAGCGGCAACCCAGATGGCGACCGCGATCAGCGCGCCGAGTCCGAAGATCCAGGCGAACAGACCTTCACTGACCGGGCCCAATCCGCCGAGTTCGAGACCGCCGGGGTTGGTCGTTTCGTCGCCGTCGACGGCCTTCAGGTACGCGATGATGTCCTGCTTGTTCTTCGACGTCAGCGTGGTGTCGGGGAAGGACGGCATGTTCTGCGGGCCGGTCTGCATGGCCTCGTAGATGTGCTTCGGGGCGACACCCTCCAGGCTCGGCGCGAACTTGCCGTTCGTCAGCGCTCCGCCCTTGCCGGTGAAGTTGTGGCACTGGGAGCAGTTGGTGCGGAACAGCTCCCCGCCCCTGGCCACGTCCGCGCCCTCCGGGCTGTACTCGTCCTTGGTCGGCTTGGCCGGGCCGGCGCCGAGCGAGGCGATGTACGCGGCGAGCTGGTCGATCTGCGCCTGCGAGTAGATGTTCTTCTTCTTCTCGACCTGCGTCTGCTGCGAGGTGGAGGCCGGCATGCGGCCGGTGCCGACCTGGAAGTCGACCGCCGCCGCGCCCACGCCGACCAGGCTCGGACCGTCGGAGCTGCCCTTGCCACCGGTGCCGTGGCAACTGGCGCAGCCCACCTCGTAGAGCTTCTTGCCCTCCTCGATGGCGAGGGACTGGGCGGTGGAGTCGGCCTGTGCCTTGTCCGCGGGTGCGAACGCGGTGTACAGCCCCCCGGTGGCCGCCAGCGCGAAGAGTAGGACGACGAGCGCCGCCAGCGGATGGCGTCGTCGTTCGGAGAGCTTTTTCACGGATTACCCCGGTGTCAGGATCTTCTGCGTCGATGCTTCGGAAGGGTCGGGTGGCCGGTCTCGGCGCTTCGACTACTTGATCAAGTAGATCGTGGCGAAGAGGCCGATCCAGACGACATCGACGAAGTGCCAGTAGTAGGACACGACGATCGCCGCCGTCGCCTGGTCGTGCGTGAACCTCTTCGCCGCGTACGTACGGCCGAGAACGAAGAGGAAGGCGAGGAGACCGCCCGTCACGTGCAGGCCGTGGAAGCCGGTGGTCAGGTAGAACACCGAGCCGTACGGGTCCGAGGACAGCGAGATGCCGTCCTTCTTCACCAGCTCGGTGTACTCGTAGATCTGACCGCCGATGAAGATCGCGCCCATCATGAAGGTGACGATGAACCAGCCCCGGAGCTTCTTCACGTCCCCGCGCTCGGCGGCGAACACGCCGAGCTGGCAGGTGAGCGAGGAGAGCACCAGGATCGTGGTGTTCGTCGCCGAGAAGGGGACGTTGAGCGCACTCGCCATCTCCTTCCAGTGATCGGGGCCGGTCACCGATCGCAGGGTGAAGTACATCGCGAAGAGGGCCGCGAAGAACATCAGCTCGGAACTCAGCCAGATGATGGTTCCGACGCTGGTGAGGTTCGGCCGATTGACCGACGGGTGTGCGTGCCCGGTATCTACTGTCGTTGCTGTCGCCACGACCGACATTATGTCGGTCGCTTATCCCGCCCTCACCCCGGGGGGTGCCGTTCGGAGTGTCCGCACCCCGTGCGCTGCCCGGATGGCTCATCCCCGGGCCGTTCCGCCCGCTGCCCGGGGAGGGCGCGAGGGAGTAGCATCCGGCCCAACGGTCCATGTCCGCGCGACGACGAGGTCTTCCGGAGGAAGCATGCAGCCGACCGCCACCGTGCTGGTCTACAGCGACGACTCCACCACCCGCGAACAGGTGCGGCTCGCTTCCGGCCGGCGGCCCGTCCCGGACGGCCCCGAGGTGGAGTTCCTGGAGTGCGCCACGCCGGAGGCGGTCCTGCGGGAGCTGGACCGCGGCGGGATCGACGTGTGCGTGCTGGACGGCGAGGCCGTGCCGATGGGCGGCATGGGGCTGTGCCGGCAGATCAAGGACGAGGTGTTCCAGAGCCCGCCGGTGCTGGTGCTGATGGGGCGTCCGCAGGATGCGTGGCTGGCGACGTGGAGCCGGGCGGACGCGGCGGTGACGTTGCCGGTCGACCCGGTCGACCTCGCCACGACGCTGGGCTCCCTCCTTCGCAGGGTCGCCCTCAGCGCGTGACGGCTCCGCCGGGCCCCCAGTGGCCCGGGGGTTCGTTCGGAGCCCGTCGGCGGGCGCGGGTGCGTCGTGGCTTGTCGCGCAGTTCCCCGCGCCCCTGAAAAGCAGGGGCCCCCTCGCTTTCAAGGGGCGCGGGGAACTGCGCGAGCGACCACAACCGACTCGCACCCGCCCGACAACGCGAACCCCCGAGCTGCTAGGCGCCCTGGGGCCTCAGCCGAGCCCTGTCAAGGAGGCTCGGCAACTTCGCCGGCTTCGCCGGGGCGAGGGCGCTGCCCTTCTGCCAGTCCTTCCAGGACAGGTTCCAGTCGCCGAAGCCGTTGCCGAACGCCGCCATCGCGTCCCCTTCGGAGTTGACGACAGTCACCACGTCGCCGGCCCGCACCGTGTCGTAGAACCACTCCGCGTTGCTCGTGCTCATGCCCGTGCAGCCGTGGCTGACGTTGGCGGAGCCCTGGGAGTCGACGGACCACGGGGCCGCGTGCACGTATTCGCCGCTCAGTGTGAGCTGCGTGGCGTAGTACACGGGCAGGTCGTAGGAGTCCGTGGAGCCCTCCGCGATGCCGATGCTGGTACTGCGCATACGTACGAGGTACTGCTTGCCCAGTACGACCTTGACGCCGTTGCGGGTCTCGAAGCCGGATTTGCCCGTGGTGACGGGGATCTCGTTGATCTCCTCGTCGTTGCGGTAGACCGTCATCGTGTGCGTGGCGGCGTCCGTGGCGGCGACTACCTTGTCGCCGGTGGTGAGCTTCAGCGGCTCGGCCTCGCCGCCGCGCAGGCGCTCGGCCACCTTCAGTCCCCTCAGGTCGCTGGAGACCTCGACGGTGGCGTGGGCGGGCCAGTAGTCCTTGGGGCGGTAGTGGAGGGTGGTGTCGTCCACCCAGTACCAGGAGCCCTCGACCGCGGGCTGCGCGCTCACGTGCAGGGAGCGTTCCACGACGGCCCGGGCGGCTTTGCCCTCGACCGGCTCGCTGAGCGTGGCGGTGACGGGCTGGCCGACGCCGTACGTGCCCGCGTCCGGGCCGAAGGTGACGTCGACCTTCTTGGCCTTCCCGGCGCCGGTGTCGAACTCGACGACCTTGCGTCCGGGGGCGCCGTCCTCGTCCTCGGTACTGACCCGGACCGTGTAATGGGCGCCCGAGGCCAGCGGTGCGGTGCTGCGCCAGCGGCTGCCGTCGGCGGTGAGTTCGCCCGGCACGTGGCGCCCGGCGGCGTCGGTGACGGTGACGTCGGTGAGGCGTCCGTCCGAGTCCCGTGAGGTGACTTCCAGGGGCTTGTCCGGGTCCGCCTTCCCGCCGTCGCCCGTCAGGGCGCTGACGGCGATCCGGTCCCCCGCGTCGTACGGCTTGGCCGCGAGCGGGTGGTCGCCCCCGCTGCACGACGCGAGGCCCGCGGCGACGGAGACCACCAACAGGCTGCAGCCGACGACCGTGCGACTGCGCGGTGAGGTACTCATGGCCTCAACGTAGGGAAGCCCCCCGACGGCGGCACGGTGAGTGGGCCGTACGGGGGACGCGGGTGGGCCGAACGAAGGAGCCCGGACGCTCCTGACGGAGTGTCCGGGCTCCCGGTGGTGCGAAGGCGTGCTACTGGGTGCGGTTCTCGCCGCGGTAGTACTCGAAGACCCAGCCCCACAGGCCGATCAGGATGATCGGGAGGGAGAAGAACATCAGCCACCAGCCGAAGACGACGCCCATGAAGGCGAGGGCGCCACCGACGGCGAGGGCGAGCGGCTGCCAGCTGTGCGGGCTGAAGAAGCCCAGCTCGCCGGCGTCGTCCGCGACGTCCGCGTCCTTGTCGTCCTGTGCGCCCGCGTCGACCCGCCGGGCCGTGAAGGCCAGGTAGTAGCCGATCATCAGGCTCAGGCCGAAGGCCAGGAACAGCGCCGTCGTACCGGCGGGCTCCTTCGACCACAGGCCGTAGATGATGGCCATGGCGACCAGGAAGACCGCCAGCCACAGGAACATCTTGCCCTGGACCTTCACTTGCCGGCCTCCTTGCTCCCGGCGAGGGTCTTCTCGCCGTGACCGGAATTCTCGAGCTGGTCGAGTGCCGCGATCTCCGGGTGGTGCAGGTCGAAGGCCGGGGACTCACTGCGGATCTTGGGCAGCGTGAGGAAGTTGTGCCGGGGCGGCGGGCAGGAGGTCGCCCACTCCAGGGAGCGGCCGTAGCCCCACGGGTCGTCGACCTCGACCGGCTTGCCGTACTTGGCGGTCTTCCACACGTTGTAGAGGAACGGCAGGATCGACAGGCCGAGCAGGAACGAGAAGATCGTCGACAGCGTGTTCAGCGTGGTGAAGCCGTCGGCCGCGAGGTAGTCCGCGTACCGGCGCGGCATGCCCTCGACGCCCAGCCAGTGCTGGATGAGGAACGTGCCGTGGAAGCCGATGAACAGCGTCCAGAAGGTGATCTTGCCGAGCCGCTCGTCGAGCATCTTGCCGGTCATCTTCGGCCACCAGAAGTGGAAGCCGGAGAACATCGCGAACACGACGGTGCCGAAGACGACGTAGTGGAAGTGCGCCACCACGAAGTACGAGTCCGAGACGTGGAAGTCCATCGGCGGCGCCGCCAGGATGACACCGGTCAGACCACCGAAGGTGAAGGTGATCAGGAAGCCGGTGGCCCACAGCATCGGCGTCTCGAAGCTGAGCGAGCCCTTCCACATCGTGCCGATCCAGTTGAAGAACTTCACACCGGTCGGGACCGCGATGAGGAACGTCATGAAGGAGAAGAACGGCAGCAGCACACCGCCGGTGACGTACATGTGGTGCGCCCACACGGTCACGGAGAGGCCGGCGATCGAGATCGTCGCGCCGATCAGGCCCATGTAGCCGAACATCGGCTTGCGGGAGAAGACCGGGATGACCTCACTGATGATGCCGAAGAACGGCAACGCGATGATGTACACCTCTGGATGGCCGAAGAACCAGAAGAGGTGCTGCCACAGCAGTGCGCCACCGTTCGTGGCGTCGAATACGTGTGCCCCGAATTTTCGGTCCGCCTCCAGGGCGAACAGCGCGGCGGCCAGCACCGGGAAGGCCAGCAGCACCAGGACACCGGTGAGCAGCACGTTCCAGGTGAAGATCGGCATCCGGAACATCGTCATGCCGGGGGCGCGCATGCAGATGATCGTGGTGATGAAGTTGACCGCGCCGAGGATCGTGCCGAAGCCGGAGAAGGCCAGACCCATGATCCACATGTCGGCGCCGACGCCCGGCGAGCGGACCGCGTCCGACAGCGGGGAGTAGGCGAACCAGCCGAAGTCGGCCGCGCCCTTCGGGGTGAGGAAACCGCCGACCGCGATGGTCGAGCCGAACAGGTAGAGCCAGTAGGCGAACATGTTCAGCCGCGGGAACGCCACGTCGGGCGCGCCGATCTGCAGCGGCATGATCCAGTTGGTGAAGCCGGCGAACAGCGGCGTCGCGAACATCAGCAGCATGATCGTGCCGTGCATCGTGAACGCCTGGTTGAACTGCTCGTTCGACATGATCTGCAGACCGGGCCGGGCGAGTTCGGCGCGCATGAAGAGCGCCATGACGCCGCCGATGCAGAAGAACACGAACGACGTGACCAGGTACAGCGTGCCGATCGTCTTGTGGTCGGTGGTGGTCAGCCACTTGACGACGACACTGCCGCGATTCTGGCGCCGGACCGGCAGCTCGTCCTCGTAGTGGGAACCTGCCGCCGCGGCACCCTGGGGTTGATTGAGGATGCTCACAGGTTGTTCGTCTCCCGGTTCTTCTCGTGGCTCGTCTGCGCGATGCCGGCGGGAATGTAACCGGTCTGCCCCTTCTTGGCGAGGTCCTTGAGATGCTGCTGGTAACGCTCAGGAGAAACGATCTTCACGTTGAACAGCATCCGGGAGTGGTCGACGCCACAGAGCTCGGCGCACTTGCCGCGGTAGGTGCCCTCCTTGTTGGGGGTCACCTGGAACGCGTTGGTGTGGCCCGGGATGACGTCCTGCTTCATCAGGAACGGCAGCACCCAGAAGGAGTGGATGACGTCGCGCGAGGTGAGGACGAAGCGGACGGTCTCGCCCTTGGGCAGCCACAGGGTGGGGCCGGGGTTGCCGTTCTGCGGGTTCTTCGAGGCGGGCGTGCCGACGTCGTAGACGCCGCCGGCGTCGGCCGGGAACGCCTTCTTGAACCGGTCCGGGATCGGCGTCAGGTTCTTGTCGGTCTTCGCGTCACCGGTGGAACCGTCGACGTTCTCGATGTAGTTGAAGCCCCAGCTCCACTGGAAGCCGACGACGTTGATGGTCACGTCGGGCTTCTTGGAGGTGTCCATGAGCTTCGACTCGTCCCGGGCGGTGAAGTAGAACAGCACCGAGACGATGATCAGGGGGACCACGGTGTACAGCGCCTCGATGGGCATGTTGTACCGGGTCTGGGGGGGAACCTCGACCTTGGTGCGGCTGCGCCGGTGGAAGAAAGCACTCCACAGGATCAGGCCCCAGACCAGGCAGCCGACCGCGAGCGCGGCCGCCCAGGATCCCTGCCACAGGGAGAGGATCCGCGGAGCCTCTTCCGTGGTCGGGGTGGGCATACCAAGGCGAGGGAAGTCCTTGTATGTGCAACCGGTCGCGGTCGCCAGGACCAGGCCCGCAGTCAGTGCCTGCAGCAGCTTCCGCCGCATCGGGCGCCGCGGCGAGCGGTCGGAGCCGTTGGGACTCACGTAGCGCCTTCCCGAGAGTCTCGCCCGCGCTGGTTGGCTGCGGCCTTCTCGCTGGTCGGTCGCCGCCCTGCGTCGGGCAGGGGTTTGATGTTTATGCGGACCAAACCCTAGCCGACGCCCATCGGGGGGTCGCGGGGAGGGTGGCATACGCGTCACGGTTCACCCCGCGGGGCGGAACACGGGCGCGGGCGGGGCGCGAGCGGGACGGCGCCGGGCGGAACGGCGGCGCGCCGGGGGCACGCTGAGGGCGGGTCCGGGGCGGCCGGACGCCGCCCCGCCTGCGGTTGCGCCCAGGAACTGTTGCGGAAGTCCCGTCGTCCGCCCGGAGGGCGGGCCCTGCGGCGTCAGGTGCGTGCTCCGGGGGTCCCTCTGGGGGCCCCTGCTCGAGCGAAGCCGAGAGCTTGAGGGAGCGTGCAGGGCGTCGCGGGGCAGGCGGCATTTTCGCAACAGGCCCTAGCGTGGGTGTCATGCCCTACTTCGACGCCGCTTCCGCCGCTCCCCTCCATCCCGTGGCCCGTCAGGCGCTGTTGGCCGCCCTGGACGAGGGGTGGGCCGATCCCGCGCGGCTGTACCGGGAGGGGCGCCGGGCCCGGCTGCTGCTCGACGCGGCGCGGGAGGCGGCCGCCGAGGCGGTGGGATGCCGGCCGGACGAGCTGGTCTTCACGTCCTCCGGGACCCGGGCGGCGCACTCCGGGATCGCGGGGGCGCTCGGCGGCCGGCGGCGCGTCGGACGCCACCTGATCGTGTCAGCGGTCGAACATTCCTCGGTATTGCACGCGGCCGAGTCGCACGAGACGGACGGCGGGACGGTCACCCGGGTCGGAGTGGACCGCACGGGCGCGGTGGATCCGTCGGCGTACGCCGCGGCGCTGCGCCCGGACACCGCGCTGGCCTGTCTGCAGTCCGCCAACCACGAGGTGGGCACGGAGCAGCCGGTGGCCGAGGTGGCGGCGGCCTGCCGGGCGGCCGGGGTGCCGCTGCTGGTGGACGCGGCGCAGTCGCTGGCGTGGGGGCCGGTGGCCGGGGACTGGTCGCTGCTCACCGCGAGCGCGCACAAGTGGGGCGGGCCGTCCGGGGTGGGGCTGCTGGCGGTGCGCAAGGGGACGCGGTTCGCGCCGGCCGGGCCGGGGGACGAGCGGGAGTCGGGGCGGGCGCCCGGCTTCGAGAACCTGCCCGCGATCGTGGCGGCGGCGGCCTCGCTGCGGGCGGTGCGCGCCGACGCGGCCCGGGAGGCGGAACGGCTGCGGGAGTTGACGGAGCGGATCCGGGCGCGGGTGCCGGAGCTGGTGCCGGACGTGGAGGTGGTCGGCGATCCGGTGCGGCGACTGCCCGGGATCGTCACGTTCTCCTGTCTCTACGTCGACGGAGAGACCCTGCTGCACGAGCTGGACCGGGCGGGCTACTCGGTGTCGTCCGGGTCCTCGTGCACGAGCAGCACGCTGACACCGAGCCATGTGCTGGTGGCGATGGGGGTGCTGAGCGAGGGCAACGTGCGGGTGTCGCTGCCGGCGGGTGCGGCCGCGGGCGATGTGGAGGGGTTCCTGGACGTGCTGCCGGGGGTGGTGCGGGGGGTGCGGGAGAAGTGGGGGGTACGGGTGGAGATCCGGCCGGGGGCCGGGGATTCGGGGCCCGAGGGGGCGGGGCCCCTGGTGGTCGACGCGCTGGGGAAGCGGTGCCCCGTGCCGGTGATCGAGTTGGCGAAGGTGTGGGGGGAGGTACCGGTGGGTGGGCTGGTCCGGGTGTTGTCGGACGACGAGGCGGCGCGGTTGGACATTCCGGCGTGGTGCGAGATGCGGGGGCAGCGGTACGAGGGGGAGGCAGCGGTCGAGGGGGGTGGGGTCGCGTACCTGGTCCGACGGCTGTCGTGACGGACGGTTTTCCCCGTCCCCGCCGCCCTTGCCCTTCCCGTCCCTTCAAGGCTCCGCACCATGGGGGTTCGCCCCGTTCTCGCGCGGTTCCCCGCGCCCCTGATCAGGAGCGCGGGGAACCGCGCGTCTTCCGGGGGTCCGGGGGCGAGTGAGGACCGGCCCCCGTCGGCGTCAGCGGAGGTGGGTCTTGACCTCCAGGCCGGCCTCCTCGCCGTACGCCTTGGCGAAACGGTCCATGAAGTGGGCCCGGCTCAGCCGGTACTCCTGCGTGCCCACCGTCTCGATGACGAGCGTCGCGAGCATGCAGCCGACCTGCGCCGCCCGCTCCAGCGAGACACCCCACGCCAGCCCGGACAGGAAGCCCGCCCGGAACGCGTCCCCGACCCCCGTCGGGTCCGCCTTGCGCTCCTCCTCCGCGCAGCCCACCTCGATCGGCTCCGCCCCGACCCGCTCCACCCGCACGCCCCGCGCGCCGAGCGTGGTCACCCGGTGCCCGACCCGCCGCAGGATCTCCGCGTCCGTCCAGCCCGTCTTGGACTCGATCAGGCCCTTCTCGTACTCGTTGGAGAAGAGGTACGTCGCCCCGTCCAGCAGTATCCGGATCTCGTCGCCGTTCATCCGGGCGATCTGCTGCGAGAAGTCGGCGGCGAACGGGATGCCGCGGGAGCGGCACTCCTCGGTGTGCCGGAGCATGCCCTCCGGGTCGTCCGCGCCGATCAGTACGAGGTCGAGGCCGCCCACCCGGTCGGCGACCGTCTTCAGCTCGATCAGCCGGGCCTCGCTCATCGCGCCCGTGTAGAAGGAGCCGATCTGGTTGTGGTCGGCGTCGGTGGTGCACACGAACCGCGCGGTGTGCAGGGTCTCCGAGATGCGTACGGAGTCCGTGTCGACGCCGTGCCGGTCCAGCCACGCCCGGTACTCGTCGAAGTCCGCCCCGGCCGCGCCGACCAGCACGGGACGGGTGCCGAGCTGGCCCATGCCGAACGCGATGTTCGCCCCGACACCGCCCCGGCGCACGTCGAGGTTGTCGACCAGGAAGGAGAGGGAGACCGTGTGCAGCTGGTCCGCGACGAGCTGATCGGTGAAGCGGCCGGGGAAGGTCATCAGATGGTCGGTGGCGATGGAGCCGGTGACTGCGATACGCACGGCGAGGGCACGCTCCTCGAAGGAGAAGGAGGGGGATTGACAGTTCACGCTACCCGCTCGGCACTCGCCACTGAAGCAGGCGGAACTACCCGATAGTAGGTCTTTCTTCGCGGGTCCGTCCGTGCCTACGGTGCGGGCATGGCGAACCTCGAGTTCCACTTCACTCCCCCGGCAACCGTTCCGGTCGACCTGGAGGGCGACCTGGCGTCACTGCCGGGCGACGGCGCCCGGATGGCCCCGCACTGGACGCCCGCCGTCGACGCGCAGGCATCGCCGCCGGTCTCCCCCTCCCGCATCCACGGGGTGCGCGTACCGGCGGGCTCCGCCCGACTGCTGGAGGCGATGTCCGACTACGGGGACTGAGCCGGGCCGGGGAACCGTGCGCTCCCCCGCTGCGTCCCATCGCCGTCCCCCGTGCGGGGGAGGCGACATACGACTCGTGGACAGCAGCGGAGCGGAAGGAGCGATGCGGTGGACACCGAGCCCCCCACCGACGACGACCGGAACGGCCCCCGGGGTGCCGAGGGCACCGAGAGCGCTCCGGGCGCGGCGGACACACCGCGTACGACCAGGACACCGCGTACCGCAGGCGCGGACACCCCCCAGGCCGCGGACACCGCCGCCGGGCAGGACACCCCCGGCGCGCACGGCCCCCGTCGTACGCGGGTCGTCGTCGGTGGTGTCGTGGCCGCCGTGGTGCTGGTCGCGGGCGGTGGGGCCTACCTCGCCGCGACCGCGTCCGGCGGTGGTGGCGGGGCCTCCCCGGGCGACGGCGGCGGCTCCGCCCCGTCCGCGCTCGCCCTCGACGGGTACGGCGCCGCCGGGCGCCCCGGCATCGCGGTCGGGGAGCCGAATCCGTACGGGGCCGTTCACCGCGCGAGCGGTGATCTGCCCGACGGACCGGACGCGGCGTCGGTGTACTGGGCGAAGGGGCGGGTGGCCGAGGGCGACGTGGCCCGGCTGGCGAAGGCGTTGGACCTGACCGGCGCCCCCCGCCCGGTCGACGGCCACTGGCAGGTGGGGGGCGCCGAGGGCGGCACGGCACCCCTGCTCCGGGTGGACCGCGAGGCGCCCGGCGCCTGGACGTTCAGCGCGCTGGAACCCGGTGGCGACAACTGTCTGCGGGGCCGTCCGTGCAGGCCCGGCGGCGCGGGCGCCGACCCGGCCACGACGGACCCGGTCGGCGAGGCCGCGGCGCGGAGGGCCGCCGCCCCGGTGCTGAAGGCGGTGGGCCAGGACGACGCGAAGGTGGACGCGCGCCAGGTCCTGGGTGGAGTACGGGTGGTGAACGCAGAGCCCCGGGTCGGCGGGCTGCCGACCTCCGGGTGGACGACCGGGTTGCAGATCGGTGCCGGGGGCCGGGTGGTCGGCGGCAGCGGCCGGCTCGCCGCACCCGTCGAGGGCGCCGAGTACCCCGTGATCGGCGCCGGGAAGGCGCTGGAGCTGATGAACGGCGCGTCGACCTCGTACGGCCGCAAGGGCATCGGCGGCTGCGCGAGCCCCGTGCCGCCGAAGGACCGGGACGAGAAACCGTGCTCCGCCCCGGCCACGGCGGGCGCGCGGCCGACCGTACGGGTCGAGCACGCGGTGTTCGGGCTGGCGGCGCGCAGTTCGGCGGGCCGGCCCGTGCTGGTGCCGTCGTGGCTGTTCCAGGTGCGGCCTCCGGGCGGGAAGGAGACGTCCACCGTGGCCCGCCCGGCGATCGATCCGCGGTACCTGACCGGCGCGGAGGTCCCCGGCTCGCCCACCCCGACGGCGTCGTCGTCCACCCGCGACGCGCACGTCACCGGTCACCGCGCCGACGGCACGGACCTCACCGTCGTCTACGAGGGCGGGGTCTGCACGGCGTACGAGGCGACCGCGCGCGAGGACGCGAAGAAGGTGACGGTGACCGTCAGCGGGACCACGGCGCACCCGGAGCGTCCGTGCGTCGCGGTCGCCCGGATCTACAGCGCCACCGTCCACCTGGACGCACCGCTCGGCGACCGCACGGTGGTGGACTCGCGCGGCAGGCCCGTGCCGAGGGCCACCGCCCCGCTGCCGTCGGCGAGCCCGGCCCCCCGGTGAACGCCCGCACGCACGACGGCGGCGCCCCCTCGGAAGGGGGCGCCGCCGTCGTGTGTGACGATCAGCTGAAGGAGTCGCCGCAGGCGCAGGAGCCCGTCGCGTTCGGGTTGTCGATCGTGAAGCCCTGCTTCTCGATCGTGTCCACGAAGTCGACGGTCGCCCCGCCCAGGTACGGCGCGCTCATGCGGTCGGTGACGACCGCGACCCCGCCGAAGTCCTTCTTCACGTCGCCGTCGAGCGAGCGCTCGTCGAAGAAGAGCTGGTAGCGCAGGCCGGAGCAGCCGCCGGGCTGGACGGCGACGCGCAGCGCGAGGTCGTCACGGCCTTCCTGGTCGAGCAGGGCCTTGACCTTGGACGCGGCGGCGTCCGTCAGGATGATGCCGTCGGTGACGGTGGTGGTCTCGTCCGATACGGACATCTACATCTCTCCCGGTTTGTACGGAGACTGCTTGCCGACGAGTGCAACCGGCGGGGCCGTGGATTCATTCCGGGCCGGGCAGTGCTTCTCGTTTCGTCCCGCTTCCTTCTTCCCCTTCATGCTCGCACACACGCCGTCGGTGGGACACCGTCGCATTCCCGCTTCGGGGCGACCGGGATTCACGTCACATGGACGCGAGGGCCGTCGTCAAACTGACGCGAAGCGGATATGATAATAGCGTCAATCCGACGAGAAGTCGGTTCCGCTCATCCCGATTGCCCCGCATGCCCCGTCGGTCCGGTGCCCCGGCCGACGAGCCGCAGAACAGAAAGGGTGCGTGTCGTGACCACGGCCCAGACCCCCGAGCTCGACGTACAGCCCTCACCCCTCGCCCTGCTGCTGCTCGGCCGGGAGGCCGACCCGAGGAGCGAACGCGGTGTGGAGTGCCCAGGCGACCTGCCCTCGCCGTCCGACCCGGACCTGGTCGAGCGCGCCCGTGCGGCCAAGGAGAAGCTCGGGGACAAGGTCTTCGTGCTCGGCCACCACTACCAGCGCGACGAGGTCATCCAGTTCGCGGACGTCACCGGCGACTCCTTCAAGCTGGCCCGCGACGCCGCGGCCCGCCCGGAGGCGGAGTACATCGTCTTCTGCGGTGTGCACTTCATGGCCGAGTCCGCCGACATCCTGACCTCCGCCGACCAGAAGGTCGTCCTGCCCGACCTGGCCGCCGGCTGCTCCATGGCCGACATGGCGACGGCCGAGCAGGTCGCCGAGTGCTGGGACGTGCTCACCGAGGCGGGCATCGCCGAGCAGGTGGTGCCGGTGTCGTACATGAACTCCTCCGCCGACATCAAGGCCTTCACCGGCAGGCACGGCGGCACGATCTGCACCTCCTCCAACGCGAAGCGGGCCCTGGAGTGGGCGTTCGCGCAGGGCGAGCCGGAGACGACGAAGGTGCTGTTCCTGCCCGACCAGCACCTCGGGCGCAACACCGCCGTCCGCGACATGGGGATGTCACTGGAGGACTGCGTCGTCTACAACCCGCACAAGCCGAACGGCGGGCTGACGGTGGAGGAGCTGCGGGCCGCCAAGATGATCCTGTGGCGAGGCCACTGCTCGGTGCACGGCCGCTTCAGCCTGGAGTCGGTGAACGACGTGCGGGCCCGGATTCCGGGCGTCAACGTGCTGGTGCACCCCGAGTGCCGGCACGAGGTCGTCGCCGCGGCGGACCACGTCGGCTCGACGGAGTACATCATCAAGGCCCTGGAGGCGGCCCCGGCCGGGTCCAAGTGGGCGATCGGCACGGAGCTGAACCTGGTACGGCGGCTGGCGAACCGTTTCGCCCCCGAGGGCAAGGAGATCGTCTTCCTCGACCGCACGGTCTGCTTCTGCTCGACGATGAACCGGATCGACCTGCCGCACCTGGTGTGGACGCTGGAGTCGCTGGCGGAGGGGACGCTGGTGAACCGGATCGAGGTGGACGCGGAGACGGAGGCGTTCGCCAAGCTGGCGCTCGAGCGGATGCTGGCGCTTCCGTAACCCCCGGGCGCGGCCCGCGTAGCGAGCCCTGGGGCCTGGTCAGTCCGTTCGCGGGCGGACCAGGCCCGACTCGTAGGCGATGAAGACCAGTTGGGCGCGGTCCCGGGCGCCGAGCTTGCTCATGGCGCGGTTGACGTGGGTCTTCACCGTCAGCGGGCTGACCTCCAGCCGCTCGGCGATCTCGTCGTTGGAGTGGCCGCCGGCGACCTGGACGAGTACCTCGCGCTCGCGCCCGGTGAGCGCGGCCAGCCGTTCCGCGTGCACCCGGTCGCGGCCGTCGTCGTCCGCGTCGCCCTGCGCCAGGAACCGGGCGATCAGCCCCTTGGTGGCGGCCGGCGACAGCAGCGCCTCGCCCCCGGCGGCGATCCGGATGGCGCTCAGCAGTTCCTCCGGCTCCGAGCCCTTGCCCAGGAAGCCGGAGGCGCCGGCCCGCAGGGACTGCACCACGTACTCGTCGACCTCGAACGTCGTCAGCATCACCACCCGGACATCGGCGAGTTCGGGGTCCGCGCTGATCAGCCTGGTGGCGGCGAGGCCGTCGGTACCGGGCATGCGAATGTCCATGAGGACGACGTCGGCGGACCGTTCGCGGGTCAGGCGCACCGCCTCCTCGCCCTCCGAGGCCTCCCCGACGACCTCCATGTCCGGCTCGGAGTCGACGAGCACGCGGAACGCGCTCCGCAGCAGTGCCTGGTCGTCGGCGAGCAGCACGCGGATCGTCATGGGCTGTCCTTCGTGGTGGCGGCGCGGCGGTCGAGCGGCAGGATCGCATGGACGCGGAAGCCGCCCCCGTACCGGGGCCCCGCGGTGAGGGTCCCGGCCAGGGCGGTGACCCGCTCGCGCATGCCGAGCAGGCCGTGCCCGCCGCCGTCCTCGGGGCCGTCGTCGCCGCCGGCCCCGTCGTCGAGGACGGTGATCTCCACGTGCGGTCCCACGCGGACGACGCTGACCTCGGCCTTGGCGCCGTCTCCCGCGTGTTTCTGCACGTTGGTGAGGGCTTCCTGGATGACGCGGTAGGCGGCGAGGTCGACGGCGGCGGGCAGGATCGTGCCGTGGTCGGCGCGGGCGACCTGAACGGGCAGGCCCGCGTGCCGGAAGGTGTCGGCCAGTTCGTCGAGCCGGGCCAGCCCGGGCGCGGGTTCGGTGGGGGCCTCCGGGTCGCCGGACTGGCGCAGCAGGCCGACGGTGGCGCGCAGTTCGTTCAGCGCCGAGCGGCTGGCCTCCCGTACGTGGGCGAGGGCCTCCTTGGCCTGGTCGGGCCGCTTGTCCATGACGTGCGCGGCGACCCCGGCCTGGACGTTGACCAGGGCGATGTGGTGGGCGACGACGTCGTGCAAGTCCCGGGCGATGCGCAGCCGCTCCTCGGCGACGCGGCGCCGGGCCTCCTCCTCGCGGGTGCGTTCGGCGCGTTCGGCGCGTTCGCGGATGGCGTGCACGAAGGCGCGCCGGCTGCGGACGGCGTCCCCGGCCGCCGCGGCCATGCCGGTCCAGGCGAACAGGGCGAGGTTCTCCTGGGTGTACCAGGGCAGCGGGCCGGTGAGCATCGCGGTGGCGGTCAGCACGGTCATCGTCAGCACGCCGACCCGCCGGGTGGTGGGGCGGTCGGTGGCGGCGGCGACGGTGAACAGCGCGACGACGGCGGCCATCGGGACGGGGGCGCGGGGGTCGCCGGTGATCAGCTCGACGAGGGAGAGGCCGGTGGTGACGGCCAGTACGGCGAGGGGGGCGACCCGGCGCAGCACCAGCGCGGCGGCGGCCGGCAGCATCAGGGCGAGGCTGAGGACGGTGGGGCCGCGCAACACCCAGCTGACGCCGTTCGTGCCGTGCGGGTCGACGAACGACCCCGCGACCATGCAGACGAAGACGCCGACGGCGAGCCCCGCGTCGAACGTGAGGGGATGACTCGCCAGCCAGCACCGCAACTGCGACAGGTTGTCCACGGCCGGATTGCCCACGGCCCAACGGTACGGTGCGCCGCGCGGGGAGCGCCCCGGCGGGGCGCACCGTTCCTGACCAGGCGGCGACTCGTCGCCGCCGCCGGCGGGCACAGGCCGCCGCAGCAGTCCGTCGTAGCCGGCCGGGGAGCAGGCCGCTGGGGTCTTTCGTTCGGATCAGGCCGGCTGGGAGGCGCGGTGCGTCTTCGACCGACCCGAGCGGGGTCCGGTGCGTGCGGCGGCAAGGCGGAGGAGGACGCCAGGGCGGAGCCCCGGCAACCGACGACAACGCCGCAGAGGCACGTGCCAAACCCCGCGACGCCGGAATGATCCGAACGAGAGGCCCTAGCCGGGGAGCAGGCCGTCGTCCGCCAGCATCTCCCGGACCTCCTCCACGGTCGCCTCCGGCGACGGCAGGATCAGGTCGGAGGGCTCCAGCGAATCGGCCGGCAGCGGCTCCCCGAGGGTGCGTACGGCGTCCAGCAGGGCCGTCAGGGTGCGCCGGAACCCCGCCTCGTCGCCACCCTCGACCTCCGCCAGCAGGTCGTCGTCCAGCTTGTCGAGCTCGGTGAGGCGGGAGTCCTCCAGCCTCACCTGCCCCTCCCCCATGATCCGTACGATCATGTCGCCCTCCTCAGGCGCGCGTGGGACCGGATCGGGCCGCACCGGCCCTGACCGCATTGTGGGCGATGCCCGCCGTCACTGCTTGTCGAAGCGCGGGGTGTCCTTGGACTGGGGCTGTGCCTGGGGCTGTGCCTGGTCCTGTCCGTCGCCGCCCTCGATCGCCTGCCGCTGCTCGGCGGGGCCCGCCAGCTCGGCCTTCATGCGCTGCAGCTCCAGCTCCACGTCCGTGCCGCCGGAGAGGCGGTCCAGCTCGGCCTGGATGTCGTCCTTGGCCATGCCGGAGGGGTCGTCCAGGGCGCCGGAGGCGAGGAGTTCGTCGATGGCGCCGGCGCGGGCCTGCATCTGCTGCGTCTTGTCCTCGGCGCGCTGGATGGCCAGGCCGACGTCGCCCATCTCCTCGGAGATGCCGGAGAAGGCCTCGCCGATCCGGGTCTGCGCCTGGGCGGCGGTGTAGGTGGCCTTGATGGTCTCCTTCTTCGTACGGAAGGCGTCCACCTTGGCCTGGAGGCGCTGGGCGGCGAGGGTGAGCTTCTCCTCCTCGCCCTGGAGGGTCTGGTGCTGCGTCTCCAGGTCCGTGACCTGCTGCTGGAGCGCGGCGCGACGGGACAGCGCCTCGCGGGCGAGGTCCTCCCGGCCGAGCGCGAGCGCCTTGCGGCCCTGGTCCTCCAGCTTCCCGGACTGCGACTGGAGCTGGTTGAGCTGGAGCTCCAGGCGCTTGCGCGAGGTCGCCACGTCGGCGACGCCGCGGCGGACCTTCTGCAGCAGCTCCAGCTGCTTCTGATACGAGTAGTCGAGGGTCTCGCGCGGATCCTCGGCCCGGTCAAGGGCCTTGTTCGCCTTCGCGCGGAAGATCATCCCCATACGCTTCATGACACCGCTCATGGGCTTCGCGCGCCCCCTTCTGACGGACTCCGGCTCCTGCGACTGCGACAGAACCCACAGTACGGGCCCTGCCTCCATTACCGCACTGTTCGGGGACCGATGCGCTCATCCCCAAGGACGACTGCGGACGGCTCCGCTCCCGCCCAGGGAGTAGGTGCTTCCCCGAAACCGCGGGAATCTCCCCGGTCCACCCGAGTACCCCCGGGCGCCACCACCAGAAACCCCCGCATCCCTCCCCCTGCAGACGAATGGTGTTGCGGGATCGTTCCCCACGCGGCTGCGGTCCATGCAGGCGCACCCCGTACCCTTGGGCTTTGTGTTCCGAAGCCGCGCCAAGGACGAGAAGGCCGCCGTCACCGACAAGGTGAGCGCGACCGGCTCCAAGCAGACCCGTGACCCGCAGGCCCCGAAGGGCCGGCCGACCCCCAAGCGCAGCGAGGCCCAGTCGCAGCGCCGCAGCGTCGCGACCACTCCGCTCACGCGCAAGGACGCCTCCCGGCGGCAGCGCGACGAGCGCCGTGCCGCGATGGAACGTCAGCGCCAGGCGCTGGCCAGCGGTGACGAGCGGTACCTCCCCGCGCGCGACAAGGGGCCGGTGCGCAAGTTCGCGCGGGACTACATCGACTCGCGGTTCAGCGTCGCGGAGTTCTTCCTGCCGATGGCCGTGGTCATCCTGGTGCTGAGCCTGGTGCGAGTGGGCTCGCTGCAGAACATCGCGCTGCTGCTGTGGCTGGTCGTGATCGTGCTGATCGTGCTCGACTCGGTCCTCTCCGCGTTCCGTCTGCGCAAGCGGCTCACCGAGCGCTTCCCGGACGCGAACCGGCGGGGCGCAGTGGCCTACGCGCTGATGCGCTCGCTGCAGATGCGGCGGCTGCGGCTGCCCAAGCCCCAGGTCAAGCGCGGAGAGCGGCCCTGACTACGGACGAGTTCTCGGGGGGCGCGGCCGATGCCTGGCTGAACAAGCTGGGCGGGCTGCGGGACATGGTCCGGCAGGAGCTGGTGGCCCGGCAGCTCGACGAGCAGATAGCCGGCCGGTTCCCGGTCGGGAAGCGGCTGCGGGTGCTCGACGTCGGCATGGGCCAGGGCACGCAGGCACTGCGGCTGCTGCGGGCCGGGCACAGGGTGACCGGCCTGGAGCGGGACGCGCGGATGCTCGTCGCGGCGCACGAGGCGCTGGCCGCCGAGCCGGAGGGCGTCCGCGAGCGGATGCGGATCATCGAGGGCGACGGCCGCGACACCGGCGTGCACTTCCTGCCGGGCAGTTTCGACGTGGTGCTGTGCCACGGGGTGCTGATGTACGTCGAGGAGCCGGATCCGCTGGTGGCGGGGCTGGCCCGGATGCTGGCCCCCGGCGGCCTGCTGTCCCTGCTGGTGCGCAACGGCGACGCGCTGGCGATGCGGCCGGGACTGTCCGGCGACTGGCAGACGGCGCTGGCCGCGTTCGACACGACGGCATACACCAATCGGCTGGGCCTGTCGGTGCGCGCCGACCGGCTCGACGCGCTGACGGCGACACTCGCCGGGATCGGCGCGCCGTTGCACGCCTGGTACGGCGTACGGGTCTTCACGGACACCGCGCCGGACGGGACACCGCCCCCGGCGGCCGAGGGCGCGCTCTCCGCGCTGCTGGCCGCGGAGGAACGGGCGGGGCGCACGGACCCGTACCGGCGCGTGGCGGCGCTGCTGCACCTCTGCGGAGTACGGGGCGCCTGAGAGTCCGGGCGGGCGGGGCGCATCGGCGAGCGCGGGTGCGACGTGGCCGGTCGCGCCCCGCGGCGAAGTGGCATAGGGAGCACAGCCCCGCGCCCCCAGAGGCAGGGGGCGCCCCGGCCTTTCAGGAGCGCGGGGAACTGCGCCAGAAGTCCCCGCCCACCCGCAGCCCCCGACGGCACCCCACCCACCCCGAGCTCTCCGGGGTGAAGCAGCGGAGCCCCGCAGGGGGAAGGGCAAGGGCGGCGGGGGCGAGGGAACCCGGGCCCGTTCGGGGGGTCACCTCGGGCCACCGGCACCCGGGGGCCGCAGACTCACCGTATGGACGCTTCCCGCAGCCACGCACTCGCGGCGTGCGCCGCCGTCGCGAGCGCCGCCCTCCTCCTGGGCGCCTGCTCCGACAACGGCACGGCCAACGGCACGGGCGACCGCACCGGCACCACCCCCCGCGCCGCGACGGCCACCCCCGCCACCCGCCCCCTCGCCGCCGACGACCTGCAGGCCGACTACCAGAGGGTCATCAGGGACGTCCTGCCCTCGGTGGTGCAGATCCGGGCGAGCCATGACCTGGGCTCCGGGGTGGTGTACGACGACAAGGGGCACATCGTCACCAACGCGCACGTGGTCGGCGGCGAGAAGACGTTCGCGGTGACCACGGCCAACAGCGAGGGCACCCTCAGCGCGCGGCTGATCTACTCGTACCCCGAGCAGGACCTCGCCGTGATCAAGCTGGACAAGCTGCCGCAGGGGCTGCGGGCGGCCCGCTTCGGCGACTCGACGAAGGTCGCGGTCGGCCGGATCGTGCTGGCGATGGGCTCCCCGCTCGGTCTGTCGTCGAGCGTGACCCAGGGCATCGTGTCGGCGACCGGCCGCACCGTCAGCGAGGGCCGCTCGGACGGTGGCACGGGCGCCACCCTGCCGAACATGCTGCAGACCTCGGCGGCGATCAACCCCGGCAACAGCGGGGGCGCGCTCGTGGACCTCGACGGCCGGGTGATCGGCATTCCCACACTCGCCGCGACCGACCCGGACCTGGGCGGCAGCGCGGCGCCGGGGATCGGGTTCGCGATCCCGTCGTCCATGGTGAAGACCGTCGCCGACCAGATCGTGAAACACGGCAAGGTCACCGACTCCGGCCGGGCGGCCCTCGGCATCACGGCCAGAACCGTGGTCGGCGACGACTACCAGCCGGCCGGGGTCGCGGTCGTGGACGTGACCAAGGGCGGCCCGGCCGACCGGGCGGGGCTCAGGCCCGGTGACGTCATCACCGGACTGGGCGGCACCCGGGTCACCACCCTCACCTCGCTCGCCGAGGCCCTGGCGAGCAGGAAGCCGGGCGACCGCACCGAGGTGACGTACACGAGGGACGGCGGCCACAGGACGGCGCGCGTGACCCTGGGCGAGCAGTGACGCCACCGGCGGGCGGCGGCGCCGCCCCGGCCCCGCCCGTGTCCCCTACTCCTGCGGCTGCCCGGACTCCTGCGGCTGCCCGGGCTCCGGCGACTGCCCGGACTCCTGCGGCTCCTCGGCCGGCCGTGCCTCCTCGGCGTGCAGGCTCATCGGCCCGTAGATCTGCGTGCCGTCCTCGAACAGCCGCACCTGATCGGTGCCGCCCTCGCGCAGCTCCTTGAAGTACTCCCCGATCCAGGACTCGGCATCCCCCTGTGTGGTGAACTCCTCCGGCACGACAGCGGGCTCGACCTCCGCCCCGTCGGCCTTCTCGAACCGCCACGTCCATGCCGCCATGTACGCCTCCAAGGTGTGAGCACACTGCACAGCGGGAGCCGGATCATGGTCCGGCTCCCGCTGCGAAGCCTAGTCGGGCGCGCAAGATCTGCGGGGACCGGTGAAAACAAGTGAAAATCGGGTTCGTGGAACTGACTCTGCTCGGCACCGGCGCCCCCGCGGGCCTGCCCCGTCCCGACTGCCCCTGCGCCGCCTGCGCGACCTCGCTCGGCGCGGACGCGCGCGCGGCGACCGCGCTCCTCGTCGACGACACGCTGCTGCTCGACCTGACGCCGGGCGCGGCCTTCGCGGCGGCCCGCGCGGGGCGCTCCCTGGGCGGCGTACGGCAGGTGCTGCTGTCGCATCCGCACGACGGGCCCGCGGTCGAGGTCCCGGCGGAGCTGCCGCAGCCGGGGCGGGTCCCGGACGGGCGGGAACTGGCGCTGCTGACCGGGCACCGGGTGCGGGCGGTGGCACTGGACGCGCCGGGCACCGGGTACGCGGTGACCGGCCCGGACGGCACCCGGCTGCTGTACCTGCCGCCCGGGGGCGCGCCGGCCGGGCTGGAGAACGGGGCGGGCGGCGAGCCGTACGACATGGTCGTCGCCGATGTGCTGGGACGGCCCGACGCGCTGGCGCGGCTGCGGGCGGTGGGCGCGGCGGGACCGGCGACGGACGTGGTCGCCGCGCACCTCGACCACGACGTGCCGCCGGGCGCCGAGACGCGGCGGCGGCTCGCGGCGGCGGGCGCGCGGGCGGTGCCGGACGGGACGACGTTGACGGTGGGCGTCTACGAGGACGTGCCCGACGTGCCTCGCCGCACGCTGGTGCTGGGGGGCGCCCGGTCGGGGAAGTCCGTGGAGGCGGAGCGGCGGCTGGAGTCCTTCCCCGACGTGCTGTACGTGGCGACGGGGGGCACGCGGGGCGGGGACACCGAGTGGGCGGCGCGGGTGGCCGCACACCGGGAGCGGCGGCCGGGGTCGTGGCGGACGGTGGAGACGTGCGACCTGGTGCCGCTGCTGGGCGAGAGCGGGCCGCCGGTGCTGATCGACTGTCTGTCGCTGTGGCTTACCGACGCGATGGACACGGTGTCCGCGTGGGACGACGCGGAGTGGGGCGGGGGTGGGGAGAAGGCGTTGCGGGCGCGGGTGGGGGAGCTCGCGGAGGCGGTGCGGGGGGCTCGGCGGACGGTGGTCGTCGTGTCCAACGAGGTGGGGTCCGGGATCGTGCCGGCGACGGTGTCGGGGCGGCGGTACCGGGATGAACTGGGGCGGTTGAACGCGGCGGTGGCGGCGGAGTGCGAGACGGTGCTGCTCGTCGTCGCCGGCCAGCCCCTGCCGTTGCGCGGCTGAGGAAGCGCTTGCCCCGCCCCCGCCGCCCGGGGGTCACTCCGGCTGCGCCGGGCGTTCGGGGAGGTCCGCTGCCAGGGACGCGGCGGCACGGACCAGGGGGAGGGCGAGGAGCGCCCCCGCACCCTCGCCCACCGTCACCCCCTGGTCCAGCAGCGGCTCCATCGCCATCCGGTCCAGCGCCTTAGCCTGCCCCGGCTCCCCGCTGCTCTGCCCCGCCAGCCACCAGTCCGGCGCCCGGAACGCGATCCGCTGCCCCACCAGCGCACACGCCGCCGACACCACCCCGTCCAGGATCACCGGCGTCTTGCGCACGGCGCACTGCAGCAGGAAGCCCGTCATCGCCGCGAGGTCCGCCCCGCCGACCGTCGCCAGCAACTGGAGCTGATCCCCCAGCACCGGCCGCGCCCGCCGCAGCGCGTCGCGGATCGCCGCGCACTTGCGCATCCACGCCAGGTCGTCGATGGCCTGCCCGCCCCGCCCGGTCACCACGGACGCGTCGGTCCCGCACAGCGCCGCGACGAGCACGGCCGCCGCGGTCGTCCCGCCGACACTGAGGTCGCCGAGGACGATCAGGTCCGTACCCGCGTCGGCCTCCTCGTCAGCCACCGCCATACCGGCCCGGAACGCCGCCTCGGCCTCCTCCGCGGTGAGCGCGTCCTCGATGTCGATGCGCCCGCTGCCCCGCCGCACCCGGTGCCGTACGACCTCGGCCGGCAGGGACTCGGGGTCGCAGTCCAGGGCCATGTCGATCACCCGTACGGGCACCCCGGCCCCGCGGGCGAGGACCGCCGCCGGGCCGGCCCCGTCCAGTACGTCGCGCACCAGCCGCTCGGCGGTGCCCGCGGGGCGCGCCGAGACCCCGAGCGCGGCGACGCCGTGGTCGCCCGCGAACAGCACCGCGCGCGGCCGCTCGATCGGCCGCACCGGTACCGCGGACTGCGCCGCGGCCAGCCATTCACCCAGCTCGTCCAGTCGGCCCAGGGCCCCGGGGGGCACGGTCCGGCTCTCCCGGTGCGCCTCGGCGTCGCGGCGCACCCCGCCGTCGGGGCGCTCGATCAGGTCGGTGAAGTCGTCGAGATTAAGCGAGCTCATTCGCCGAACAGTACCGGCAGCGGCAGAACCGGTCGGCGCCACATCCGTGCCGCGTCCGCGCCACGTCGGGACCACGTCGTTGCACCGGTGAGCGTGATCCCATACGTTCCGCTTTGCCCGCTTATTCCCCTGTCGGTCTGCCGCCTTCCTGGAGCCGCCCATGTCCCGCAGCACCTCGCAGGCGATCACCGCGCGGCGGACCGTGTGCCTGGGCGAACTCGCCCAGGGCGTCGAGCGGTTCCTCGGCCCGCGGCGCGAGACCTGCCCCTGGTGCGGTTCGGGGCGGCTGCGCACCCGGGTGCGCAGCCCCGACCTGCTGCGCCACCGGCCCGGCAGCTTCACCGTCGACGGCTGCCGGGACTGCGGGCACGCCTTCCAGAACCCCCCGCTGTCCGCCGAGGGGCTCGCCTTCCACCACCGCGACCTCCCCGAAAGCCCCCTGGAGGCCGGGGAGCCGGTGCCCCGGCCGGGGCTCGCGCGGGCGGTCCGGCGACGGCACCGGGCCGCCGCACGGTCGATGCTGGCGTACGGCGAACCGGAGAGCTGGCTCGACGTCGGCACCGGGTACGGGCACTTCCCGGCGGCGGCGCGGGAGTTCTTCCCGTACACCTCCTTCGACGGGCTGGACGCCACGGAACGCGTGGAGCGGGCGCGGGAGGCGGGCCGGGTGGAGGAGGCGCACCGCGGGCAGCTCACCGACCCGCACGTCGTCGCCCGGCTGCGAGGCCGCTACGACGTGGTGAGCATGCTGCACCACCTGCCGCGGGTGCCGGGGCCGCGCGCCGAACTGCGCGCCGCGCTCGCGGTACTGCGGCCCGGCGGCGTCCTGCTGCTCGAACTCCCCGATCCCGCCTGCCTGTTCGCACCGCTGCTGGGGCACTGGTGGGCCCCCTACGACCAGCCGCGGCAACTGCACCTGATGACGGTGCGGAACCTGACGGCGGAGCTGACGGCGCGCGGCTGCGAGGTCCTCGCGGTGGACCGGACGCGGCCGCACGCGCCCGGCGACCTGGCCGCGGCGCTGGCCCTGGCCGTGTCCCGGGCAGCCCCGGCGCCGGACACTCCGTGGCGGCCGGCCCCGCCGTCACCCCCGGCCCGCACGGTGCGCGAGGTGCTCCTCGGCATCGGGGCACCGCTGGTGGCGGCGGGCGCGGCCATCGACCACGCGCTGGCGCCCGCGCTGAGGCGCACACGCTTTGCGAACACTTACCGGATCGTGGCGCAACGCCCCCGGCGATCCTGACGTCTCGCAGGGGGAGCGGGCGAAGTACCGCGGGACGGTGCGGATATGATCCGGTTTCATGGCAGATGCCCGAGTCACAGTGGGACCCGATGACCGTCCGGCGCCCCCGCCCCTCCCGGTCCCACGGCCCGGCCGCCCGGTCCCCCGGCTCCGGTTCCGTCCCGTCTCCCGGCTGCGTACGGCCTGGGGGCGCGGGGGGCCGTGGCGCGGCACCTCGGAACGGCGGGCGGCGCTCGCCCGGCGGGCCGCCGCGTTCGCCGTCCGGTACGTGCGGATCGTCGCATGCGTCAATCTGCTCAGCGCCGTATGGGTCTCCCTCGGCCAGGACGTACGGCGGCACAACCACGCCGACCTGTTCACCCCGTACCTGCTGACCGCCGGTTTCGCCTCCGGGGTCTTCACCCTGTTCCTCGCCGTCACCCTGCGCCGCCGCAAGCGGGCCGCGTGGATCCTCAACCTGGCGCTCGCCGGTCCCTTCCTGGTGCTGCTCGGCCTCGCCATGACCCTGTCCGGGGCCCGCCGCTCCCCGCAGAACTGGGTCTCCCTGGTCCTCACCGCCGCGTTCGTCGGCGCACTGCTGGCCGGCCGCCGCGAGTTCTACGCCAAGGGGGACCGCGCCAACCCCCGGCTCGCCGCGGTCGTCGCGGCCGGCGGGCTGCTCGGCAGCTCGCTGCTGGCCGCGCTGCTGGTGACGGTCACCAACCAGGCGCCGGACGCGGACCGTTCGACCTTCCTCGAACGCTGGCACTACGGCACCCTGCGGCTGATCTCGGTCGCCGCCGACAACGCCCGGTTCCCCGGCGTCGCCACCCCGAACGGGGTCGACGTCGCGATCAACGTGCTCAGTACGGTGCTGCTGCTGGCCGTCGCGCACGCCGCGTTCCGGGCCCGCCGTGCCGTGGACCCGCTCACCGCCGAGGACGAGCAGCGGCTGCGCGCACTGCTGGAGCGGCACGGCGAGCGGGACTCGCTCGGGTACTTCGCGCTGCGCCGGGAGAAGAGCGTGGTGTGGTCGCCGACCGGGAAGGCGGCGGTGGCCTACCGCGTCGTCGGCGGGGTCTCGCTGGCCTCCGGCGATCCGCTCGGGGACCGCGGAGGCGTGGCCGGGCGCCATCGTGCCCTGGCTCGCCGAGGCCCGGGCGCACGGCTGGACCCCGGCGGTGATGGGCGCCGGCGAGGAGGCCGGCACGGTGTACGCGCGGCACGGCATGGACGCGCTCGAACTCGGCGACGAGGCGCTGGTGGAGACCGCCGAGTTCACGCTGGAGGGCCGCGCCATGCGTACCGTCCGCCAGGCGCACAACCGGGTGCGGCGGGCCGGCCACCGGGTGCGCGTCCGCCGCCACGAGGAGATCCCGGCCGACGAGATGGCGTACCTGCTGCGGCGCGCCGACGACTGGCGCGACGGCGCCACCGAGCGCGGTTTCAGCATGGCGCTCGGGCGGCTCGGCGATCCGGCGGACGGGCGGTGCGTGATGGTCGAGTGCGTCGACGCCGACGGGCGGCTGCGGGCGCTGCTGTCGTTCGTGCCGTGGGGGCCGTGCGGGCTCTCCCTGGATCTGATGCGGCGGGCGCGGGACTGCGACAACGGGCTGATCGAGTTCATGGTGATCGAGCTGCTGCGGGCCGCCCCGGGGCTGGGGATCACGCAGGTCTCGCTCAACTTCGCGATGTTCCGTTCGGTCTTCGAGCGCGGCTCGCGCCTCGGCGCCGGGCCGGTGCTGCGGCTGTGGCGTTCGCTGCTGACCTTCTTCTCCCGCTGGTGGCAGATCGAGTCGCTGTACCGGGCCAACGCGAAGTACCGGCCCATCTGGGAGCCGCGCTTCGTCCTCTTCGAGAAGAGCGCGGACCTGCCGCGGATCGCGATCGCGGCGGCCCGCGCGGAGGGCTTCCTGGAGGCCCCGGGACTGCCGAAGTGGCTGCACCGGCGGCACCTGGCGTCCCGGCGCTGAGGCGGGCGCTGACGACGCGTACGTGCGCCCGGCCGGTGTCAGTGGCGGCCGGGGGCGGGGGGTGGCGGGTCCGGTGGGGTCGGGGCACCGGCGATCCAGTCCTGGAAGCGGCGGCGGGGTCCGCTCCAGCGCCGGTCGTGGCGGTAGGCGCGCAGCCGGGCGCGGGCCCGGGCGCGCGGGCGGCGGCGGTAGAAGCGGGTGGCCCAGAACGAGCCGGGGCGGGCCAGCCGGACCGCCCCGACGAGCGCGATCAGCGGCACGATCACCCCGAACAGCGCGAGCCGCGCCTTGCCCTTGCTCAGGGCGAGCAGCGAGAACGCGAAGTTGACGGCGACACTGACGACGACACCGCCGCGGTCCCGCATTTCCTGACCGGTCATGTCGTTGACGCCGAACGGCAGGAACCCGACGAGGACCAGCCCGACCAGGGCCGCCGTCACCACCACGACCTCCACGCTCCGGCGCCCGGCCTCGGTCCAGTAGACGTCGTCCAGGTGCAGGATCAGCGCGAACTCGTCGAGCATCAGGCCCGCGCCGACGCCGAACACCACGGCGAACGCGCCGGAGGCGAAGCCGTGCCTGCCGCTGGCGACGGCGCCGAAGCCGCCGAGGACGGTGAGGACGACGCCGGGCACCACGTGGTGGATGTGCGTGCCGCCCGCGCTGATGTTGCCGAAGGGGCCCTTTCCGGCCCGGATCATGCGGGTGACGACGCGGGTGAGCAGGAAGGTGAGGACGAACGCGCCGAGCGCGAGCAGCAGGGGCAGTTTGCCCGGCTCGACGACGTTACGGACCCACCAATGTCCCATAAGCGCACCTTATTCAGTTATCGGACTTCGTGGCGGCTGCCGGCCGGGCGGCCGTTCACGACCGCCCGGTAACCTGCGCCGGTGTCCACGACCCCGCGCTCGGCCGGCCTCCGCTTCGCCTTCGGCACCCTCACGGTGTTCCCCGTCCGGGTCACCCGGTGGGACAGGGAGGCCGCGCGCGCCGGGATGCTCTGCGCACCGGTCGCCGGGCTGGCCGTGGGGGTGGCGGCCGGGTTCCTCGGGGCGTTGCTGACGCGGCTCGGCGCCGGCGCCCTGCTCGCCGCGGTGGCCGCCGTCGCCGTACCGGCCGTCCTCACCCGGGGCCTGCACCTGGACGGGCTCGCCGACACCGCGGACGGCCTGGGCAGCGGCAGGCCCGCCGCCGAGGCCCTGGACATCATGAAGCGCTCCGACATCGGGCCGTTCGGGGTGATCACCCTGCTGCTGGTGCTGCTCGGGCAGGTCGCCGCGCTCGCCCAGGCGTACGGCGCCTCGTGGCAGCGGGGGCTGGTCGCGGCGGCGGTGTCGGGGGTGGCGGCCCGGCTCGCCCTCACCCTGGCCGCGCGGCGGGGCGTGCCGGCGGCCCGCCCGGAGGGGCTGGGCGCGGCGGTCGCGGGGACGGTGCCGAGGGGGGCGGCGCTGGCGGTGGGCGCCGCCGCGACCGTGCTGGCCGTCGCGGCCGGGGCCGCGCTGGGCGGCACGTACGACGCCGTCCGGGCGGGGCTGGCGGTGCCGCTCGCCGCCGGTGCGGCCGAGTTGTCGCTGGGGCACTGCGTACGGCGGTTCGGCGGGGTCACGGGGGATGTCTTCGGCGCACTCGCGGAAACGGCGGGGACGGCGGCGCTGCTCGTCCTGTCCCTGGGCTGACCCCCTCGAGGGGCTCCGCCCCTTGCCCCGGAGAGCTCGGACGGACGGGGTCCGTCGGCGAGTGCGGGCCCGTCGTGGTTGCTCGCGCAGTTCCCCGCGGCCCGGATGGCGGGGGCGCGGCCCCGTCTTCCAGGTGCGCGGGGAGCTGCGCGGGAAGTCCCCACCGGCCGTCGGCCGACCACACAGCCCCGGGGTGGAAGGGGCGGAGCCTCTTGCCGGCGTGGGAAGGGCAGGGGCGGCGGGGGCGAAACCCTCTCGGCGCGGGGCCTGCGCGTAGGCTCGGGGCGGCGGCACATGACCGGGCCGGTCGGAGCCAGTACGCACCGCGGATCCAGGGTCAGCACCGGGCGGTCGACCCGATCCGTTCGGCCACAGAACACTCAAGACGGAAGCGAGAATTCACCACCGTGACTGCTCTCACTCTCAGCACCGCCACCGCGTCCGGCCTCCGCGCCGACGCCCTGCGTGGTCGGTGTCGCGAAGGGCGCCGAAGGCCCGGTCGTCGCACCGGGCGCCGAGGCCGTCGACACGGCGTACGACGGCACACTCGCCACCGTGCTCGAAACCCTCGGTGCCTGTGGCGCCGAGGGCGAGGTGACGAAGCTGCCGGCACCCTCCGGCTTCAAGGCCCCCGTCGTCGTGGCCGTCGGCCTGGGCGCCGAGCCCGAGGAGGACGCCTCGTACTCCGCGGAGACCCTGCGCCGCGCCGCCGGCACCGCCGCCCGCGCACTCGCCGGCTCCCGCAAGGCCGCCTTCGCACTCCCCGTCGCCGACGCCGCCGACCTGGGCGCCGTCGCCGAGGGCGTACTGCTCGGCGCGTACGCCTTCGACGCGTACAAGGAGAACGGCCGCACCGGCAAGGACGCCAAGAACGGCAAGGCCCCCCTCGCCGAGGCCGCCCTGCTCGGCGGCAAGCCCCGCGACACCGCCCACAAGGCGGCGCTCGCCCGCGCCACCGCCGTCGCCGAGGAGCTCAACCGCGCCCGCGACCTCGTCAACACCCCGCCCAACGACCTCACCCCGCAGGGGTTCGCCGCGCTCGCGCAGGCCGCCGCCAAGGAGCACGGTCTCAAGATCCAGGTCCTCGACGAGAAAGCGCTCGCCAAGGGCGGCTACGGCGGCATCCTGGGTGTCGGCGTCGGCTCCGCCACCCCGCCGCGCCTGGTGAAACTGTCGTACACCCCGGCCAAGGGCGCCCGGTCGGCCAAGCACCTCGCCTTCGTCGGCAAGGGCATCACCTACGACTCGGGCGGCATCTCCCTGAAGCCGGCCGGCCACAACGAGACGATGAAGTGCGACATGGCCGGTGCCGCCGCCGTGTTCGCCGCGGTCGTCACCGCCGCGCGGCTCGGCCTGGAGGTCGGTGTCACCGGCTGGCTGGCGCTGGCCGAGAACATGCCCTCCGGTTCCGCCACCCGCCCGGGTGACGTGCTGCGCATGTTCAGCGGCAAGACGGTCGAAGTCCTCAACACCGACGCCGAGGGCCGGCTGGTCCTCGCCGACGCGCTGTGGGCCGCCTCGCAGGAGAAGCCGGACGCGATCGTCGACGTGGCCACGCTGACCGGCGCGATGATGCTGGCGCTCGGCAGCCGCACCTTCGGTGTCATGGGCAACGACGAGGCGTTCCGCACCACGGTGCACGAGGCGGCCGAGGAGGTCGGCGAGCCGGCCTGGCCGATGCCGCTGCCGGAGCACCTGCGCAAGGGGCTGGACTCCCCCACGGCCGACCTCGCCAACATGGGCGAGCGGATGGGCGGAGGTCTGGTGGCCGGCCTGTTCCTGCGCGAGTTCGTGGGCGAGGGGATCACCTGGGCCCACCTGGACATCGCGGGCCCGGCGTTCAACGAGGGCGCGCCCTTCGGCTACACGCCGAAGGGCGGCACGGGCACGGCCGTGCGCACCCTCGTCCGGCTCGCGGAGCTCACGGCGGCGGGCGACCTCGGCTGAGCCTCACCTGTGACGGGGCCCGCGGCCTGCGGGCCCCGTCACAGGTGAGCGTGGGACGTCTCACTCCCGGCCCCGCGTCTCACCCGGCGGCGACAAGTGCGAAGATGGGGCCTGGCAGGACAGGGCCCCACCCAGGGCCGAAGAACGAGCGGCCGGACACCAGCCGTCAGCCGGTCACCGACGACCGGTGGCGCACATGCATGGAGGACGTGACGTGGCGAACGACGCCAGCACCGTTTTCGACCTAGTGATCCTCGGCGGTGGTAGCGGTGGTTACGCCGCGGCCCTGCGCGGGGCGCAGCTGGGCCTGGACGTCGCCCTGATCGAGAAGGACAAGGTCGGCGGCACCTGCCTGCACCGGGGTTGCATCCCCACCAAGGCCCTGCTGCACGCGGGCGAGATCGCCGACCAGGCCCGCGAGAGCGAGTCCGTCGGCGTCAAGGCGACCTTCGAGGGCATCGACATCGCGGGCGTCCACAAGTACAAGGACGGGGTCGTCTCCGGTCTGTACAAGGGCCTTCAGGGCCTGGTCGCCTCCCGCAAGGTGACGTACATCGAGGGCGAGGGCCGCCTGTCCTCCCCCACCTCGGTGGACGTGGGCGGGCAGCGCATCCAGGGCCGGCACATCCTGCTGGCGACCGGCTCCGTGCCGAAGTCGCTGCCGGGCCTGAACATCGACGGCGACCGGATCATCTCCTCCGACCACGCCCTCGTCCTCGACCGTGTGCCGAAGTCCGCGGTCATCCTGGGCGGCGGCGTCATCGGCGTGGAGTTCGCCTCCGCGTGGAAGTCCTTCGGCGTCGACGTGACGATCGTCGAGGGCCTGAAGCACCTCGTCCCGGTCGAGGACGAGAACTCCTCCAAGCTCCTGGAGCGCGCGTTCCGCAAGCGCGGCATCAAGTTCAACCTGGGCACCTTCTTCCAGAAGGCGGAGTACACCCAGGACGGTGTCAAGGTCACCCTCGCCGACGGCAAGGAGTTCGAGGCCGAGGTCCTCCTCGTCGCCATCGGCCGCGGCCCGGTCTCGCAGGGACTGGGCTACGAGGAGGCCGGTGTCGCGACGGACCGCGGCTACGTCCTCGTCGACGAGTACATGCGCACCAACGTGCCCACCGTCTCCGCCGTCGGCGACCTGGTCCCGACCCTCCAGCTCGCGCACGTCGGCTTCGCCGAGGGCATCCTGGTGGCGGAGCGGCTGGCCGGTCTGAAGACCGTGCCGATCGACTACGACGGTGTCCCCCGGGTGACGTACTGCCACCCCGAGGTCGCCTCCGTGGGCATCACCGAGGCCAAGGCCAAGGAGATCTACGGTGCGGACAAGGTCGTCGCCCTGAAGTACAACCTGGCCGGCAACGGCCGGAGCAAGATCCTCCAGACCTCGGGCGAGATCAAGCTCGTCCAGGTCAAGGACGGTGCGGTGGTCGGCGTGCACATGGTGGGCGACCGCATGGGTGAGCAGGTCGGCGAGGCGCAGCTGATCTACAACTGGGAGGCGCTGCCGGCCGAGGTCGCGCAGCTCATCCACGCCCACCCGACGCAGAGCGAGGCGCTCGGCGAGGCCCACCTGGCCCTGGCCGGCAAGCCGCTGCACGCCCACGACTGACCCCCCTCGGTCGACGACAACAGACTTCCGCACTTCCGTTAAGGAGCAACCGAAACCATGGCGGTTTCCGTAACCCTTCCGGCGCTCGGTGAGAGCGTCACCGAGGGCACTGTCACCCGCTGGCTGAAGGCCGAGGGCGAGCGCGTCGAGGCCGACGAGCCGCTGCTGGAGGTGTCGACCGACAAGGTCGACACCGAGATCCCCTCGCCGGCCGCCGGTGTCCTGTCCTCCATCAAGGTCGCCGAGGACGAGACGGTCGAGGTCGGCGCCGAGCTCGCCGTCATCGACGACGGCTCCGGCGCCCCGGCTGCGGCCCCCGCGCCCGCCGCCGAGCCCGCGCCGCAGCCCGAGCCCGAGCCGGCGCCCCAGCCCGCCGCGGCCGCCCCCTCCACCGAGCAGGCCGCGCCCGCCCCGGCGCCGACCCCCGAGGCCGCCGCCGGCGGCGGTTCCGCCGAGGGCACCGACGTGGTGCTGCCGGCGCTCGGCGAGTCGGTCACCGAGGGCACGGTGACCCGCTGGCTGAAGGAGGTCGGCGAGTCCGTCGAGGCCGACGAGCCGCTGCTCGAGGTCTCCACGGACAAGGTCGACACCGAGATCCCGGCGCCCGCCTCCGGCGTGCTGCTCGAGATCGTGGTCGCCGAGGACGAGACGGCCGAGGTCGGCGCGAAACTCGCCGTCATCGGTCAGCCGGGTGCCACCCCGGCGGCGGCTCCGGCCGCCCCCGCCGCCCCGGCCCGGCCCGAGCCCGCTCCGGCGCCCACCCCGGCACCGGCCCCCGCTCCGGCTCCGCAGGCCGCCGCCCCGGCGCCCGCGCCCGCCCCGCAGGCGCCGACCGCCCCGGCCCCGCAGGTCCAGGAGACCCCGGCGCCCGCGCCGGCCCCGGCCGCCCCGGCGCCGGCTCCCGCCCCTGCTCCGGCTCCCGCCGCGACCGCCGGTGGCGACGGCGCCTACGTGACCCCGCTGGTGCGCAAGCTCGCCGCCGAGAACGGCGTCGACCTGGGCTCCGTCAAGGGCACCGGCGTCGGCGGCCGGATCCGCAAGCAGGACGTGATCGCCGCCGCCGAGGCCGCGAAGGCCGCCGCCCCGGCGCCGGCCGCCGCGGCGCCCGCCCCGTCGTCGGCGAAGAGGACCCCGAAGCTGGAGGTCTCCCCGCTGCGCGGCCAGACCGTGAAGATGCCGCGGATCCGCAAGGTCATCGGCGACAACATGGTCAAGGCCCTGCACGAGCAGGCCCAGCTGTCCTCGGTGGTCGAGGTCGACGTCACCCGGCTGATGCGGCTGCGCGCCCAGGCGAAGGACTCCTTCGTCGCGCGCGAGGGCGTCAAGCTCTCCCCGATGCCGTTCTTCGTCAAGGCGGCGGCCCAGGCGCTGAAGGCCCACCCGGTCATCAACGCCAAGATCAACGAGGCCGAGGGGACCATCACCTACTTCGACTCCGAGAGCATCGGGATCGCGGTGGACTCCGAGAAGGGCCTGATGACCCCGGTCATCAAGCACGCGGGCGACCTCAACATCGCCGGTATCGCCAAGGCCACCGCCGAGCTCGCGGGCAAGGTCCGGGCCAACAAGATCACCCCGGACGAGCTGTCCGGCGCGACCTTCACCATCTCCAACACCGGGTCGCGCGGCGCGCTGTTCGACACGATCATCGTGCCGCCGGGCCAGGTCGCCATCCTCGGCATCGGCGCCACGGTCAAGCGCCCGGCCGTCATCGAGACGGAGGAGGGTACGGTCATCGGCGTCCGCGACATGACCTACCTGACGCTGTCCTACGACCACCGTCTGGTGGACGGCGCCGACGCGGCCCGTTACCTGACCGCGGTCAAGGCGATCCTGGAGGCGGGCGAGTTCGAGGTCGAGCTGGGCCTCTGACCCCCACGCCAGACCGGTGCACACGGTGCCCCCGCCCGGATTCTTCCGGGCGGGGGCACCGTCGTCTTCTCCCGGCGCACCGCACCCGGGTGTACGTGGCAACGGCGTGTGCGTCTCGTCTCACCTGCGGGTGAGCGCGCCCGTGCGCCCTTCCGCGTGGCGTGTACGGCCTTATTGTCTAAACGTCAAACGCCCCGGGGGCCGGTGGGCCCGGCCGGGCCGTCCAGCAACCTACGGAGCCCTCATGACCGCGCCCGTCGTCCACTCGCTGCGCGAACAGATCCGCGAGCACATCGTGGAGGGGATCGTCAGCGGGCGCTGGCAGCCGGGCGAGCGGATCGTGGAGCGCCGTATCGCCACCGAGCTGGAGGTCAGCCAGACGCCCGTGCGGGAGGCGCTGCGGGAGCTGGAGTCGCTGCGGCTGATCGAGTCGGCGCCGAACAAGGGCGTCCGGGTGCGGAACCTGACGGCGGCGGACCTGGAGGAGAGCTACCCCGTACGGGCCGGCCTGGAGGCGATCGCGGCGGAGCTGGCGGCGGAGCGGCTGGCGGAGGACTGCTCGGCGCTGGAACCGCACGTGGCCGCGCTGTACGCGGCCGACCGGGTGGCGGACGGGACGGGACAGGTGCGGCACACGGTCGGGTTCCACCGGGAGCTGGTGCGGGCGGCCGGGAACTCGGTGCTGCTGCACACGTGGGAGGGGCTCGGGATCGAGGTCTTCACGGCGCTGTCGATACGGTGGCTGGGCACGGTGCAGCAGTCGTACGCGGAGGAGCACGAGGAGCTCGTCGCGGCCTTCCGCCGCCGGGATCCGCGGATCGCGGAGTTGGTCAAGTCCCACGTCCTGGGCTGCGCGCCGAGGGCTTGACCAGGGGTTCTTCGCCCCCGCCACCCCTGGCCTCCCCTCCCCCGGGGGCTCCGCCCCGGGGCACCCGAAAGGCGCGCGGTTCCCCGCGCCCCGGTCAGGGGCGCGCCCCACCCCCCGAGCTCTCCCGCGCACCCGAGGCCGGCAGGGCGCACCCCCCGGCACCTGCGCGAACCCCCGGAGGGAACCGTCACCCGGTGCCACCGCCGGAGACACCCCGTGCCGACTTTCTCGGAATCAAGATATTTTGCTCTCAACCCTTTGATCGATCATCGATCACGGGGTTACAGTCCTCGTTGGGCCGCGCGGCGAGACCGCATGGTGTCACAGCACCGAAGCCCACCGCCCTGTCCTGCCAAAGACCAAGGGCACCCTGAACCCTTACCGATGAGGGAACCCCCTTCGACTGAGGAAGGCGGTTGACATGACCGACCCCAACGCCATCCAGCCGAGCGCGCTCGACCAGCTCCCGGACCGGGACCCGGAGGAGACCGCCGAATGGCAGGCCTCCCTGGACGCCGTCGCGGAGGCCGCCGGCCCGCACCGCGCGGCCTATCTGATGCGTCGCACGCTGGAGCGCGCCGAGGGAGCCGGCGTATCGCTGCCGCAGCTCCTCGAGACGGATTACGTCAACACCATCCCCACCGCCGCCGAGCCCGCCGTCGCGGGTGACGAGGCGCTGGAGTCCCGTATCACCGCGTGGAACCGCTGGAACGCGGCCGCGATGGTGACCCGGGGCAGCAAATACGGCGTCGGCGGCCACATCGCCACCTTCGCCTCGGCCGCCTGGCTGTACGAGACCGGCTTCAACCACTTCTTCCACGGCAAGGAGGGCGACGGCTCGGGCGACCAGCTCTATGTCCAGGGCCACGCCTCCCCCGGCATCTACGCCCGCGCCTTCCTCGACGGCCGGCTCAGCGAGACGCAGCTCGACAACTTCCGCCGCGAGGCCGGCGGCAACGGTCTGCCCTCCTACCCGCACCCGCGCCGGCTGCCCTGGCTGTGGGAGTTCCCCACCGTCTCCATGGGCCTCGGCCCGATCTCCGCGATCTACCAGGCGCGGTTCAACCGCTACCTGACCAGCCGCGGCATCAAGGACCTGAGCAACTCCCACGTGTGGGCGTTCCTCGGCGACGGCGAGATGGACGAGCCGGAGTCCACCACCGCGCTCACCCTCGCCTCCCGCGAGGGCCTGGACAACCTGACCTTCGTCATCAACTGCAACCTGCAGCGGCTCGACGGTCCGGTACGCGCCAACTTCAAGATCGTGCAGGAGCTGGAGGCCCTCTTCCGGGGCGCCGGCTGGAACGTGATCAAGACGCTGTGGGGCACCGCCTGGGACGAGCTGTTCCGGCTGGACACCACGGGCGCGCTGGTCCGCCGGCTGCGCGAGGTGCCGGACGCACAGGTGCAGACGTACCAGACGCGCGACGCGGCCTACATCCGCGAGGACTTCTTCGGCAAGGACCCGGCGCTCGTCGAGATGGCGAAGCTGCTGAGCGACGACAAGATCCTCGAGTGCTTCCACTTCTCGCGCGGCGGCCACGAGGCCCGCAAGGTCTACGCCGCGTACAAGGCGGCCCTCGCGCACAAGGGCGCGCCGACCGTGATCCTCGCCCAGACCGTCAAGGGCCACACCCTCGGCGACGGCTTCGCGTCGAAGAACGCCAACCACCAGATGAAGAAGCTGACGGTGGAGCAGTTCAAGGACATGCGCGACCGGCTGGACCTGCCGATCTCCGACGCGCAGTTCGTCGACGGCGTGGTCCCCTACGGCCACCCCGGCGCCGACTCCCCCGAGGTCCGCTACCTCCAGGAGCGCCGCGCGGCCCTCGGCGGCCCGGCCCCGTCCCGCCGTGTGCACCCGGTGGCGCCGCTGCCGATGCCGGCGGACAAGGCGTTCACCGCGTTCGACAAGGGCTCCGGCACGCAGTCCGTCGCCACGACGATGGCCTTCGTCCGCCTGGTCAAGGACCTCGTCCGCGACAAGGAGACCGGGAAGCGCTGGGTGCCGATCGTCCCCGACGAGGCGCGCACCTTCGGCATGGAGAGCCTCTTCCCGTCCCTGGGCATCTACTCGCCCAAGGGGCAGACGTACGAGCCGGTCGACCGCGACCAGCTCATGTACTACAAGGAAGCGACGAACGGCCAGATCTTCAACGAGGGGATCACCGAGGCCGGCGCCATGGCCGAGTTCATCGCCGCCTCGACGTCGTACGCGACGCACGGCGAGACGATGATCCCGTTCTACATCTACTACTCGATGTTCGGCTGGCAGCGCACCGGCGACCAGATGTGGCAGGCCGGCGACCAGCTGGCCCGCGGCTTCCTGGTCGGCGCCACGGCCGGCCGTACGACGCTGACGGGCGAGGGCCTGCAGCACGCCGACGGTCACTCGCCGGCGATCGCCGCGACCAACCCGGCGGCGCTGTCGTACGACCCGGCGTTCGCGTACGAGCTCGGCGTCATCGTCAAGGACGGTCTGCGCCGGATGTTCGGCGAGGCCGCGCCCGGCGAGGACCCGAACGTCTTCTACTACCTGACCGTCTACAACGAGCCGCTGCCGCAGCCCGCGAAGCCGACGACGCCCGGTGTCGACGAGGGCATCGTCAAGGGCCTGTACCGCTACAACACGGCGGAGGAGGCGGGACTGGCCCCGGTGTCCCCCGAGCTCTCCGCTTCGCTCGAACAGGGCGGTGCCCCCGTCGCCCCGCGGATCCAGCTCCTCGGCTCGGGCACGGCGATCCACTGGGCGCTGAAGGCGCAGCGGCTGCTCGCCGAGGAGTGGGGCGTGGCGGCGGACGTCTGGTCCGCGACGTCCTGGACCGAGCTGCGGCGTGACGCGATGGACGCGGACGCGGCGATGCTGCGGGGCGAGGAGCGGGTGCCGTTCGTGCGGCGGGCGCTGCAGGGGGCGCAGGGTCCCGTGCTGGCCGTCTCCGACTACATGCGGCAGGTACCCGACCAGATCGCGCAGTGGGTCGAGCAGGACTGGGCGTCGCTGGGCGCGGACGGGTTCGGCCTGTCCGACACCCGTGAGGCCGCCCGTCGTCACTTCGGGATCGACGCGGAGTCGATCGTCGTCGCGGCCCTGGCGCAGCTCGCGCGGCGGGGCGAGGTCAAGGCCACAGCGGTCAAGGAAGCCCGCGAGCGCTACGGCCTGTAGAGAACAGACGCACGGCCCCGCGCCCCCGTCATGGGGACGCGGGGCCGTGCCCCCACAAGGGGCGCGGGGAACCGCGCCCGATGGGACGGTGGGGGTCCCCCTGCTCGAACGGAGTTGAGAGCTCCGGGGAGGGTCAGGGCGGCGGGGGCGAGGAAAAACCCGCCCGCCCCACCACCCCGCGCCATCATGTCCCCATGCGTGCCGCCAGGCTCATCAGAATGGTGCTGCTTCTGCAGGGCCGCCCCGTCATGACCGCCACCGAACTCGCACGCGAGCTGGAGGTGTCGGAACGCACCGTCGCCCGCGACGCCCAGGCGCTCTCCGAGGCCGGCATCCCCGTGTACGCGGACCGCGGCCGCACCGGCGGCTACCGCCTCGTGGCCGGTTACCGCACCAGCCTCACCGGTCTCGCCCGCACCGAGGCCGAGGCCCTGTTCCTCTCCGGACTCCCCGGCGCCCTGCGCGACATGGGTCTCGCCGACGCCGCCTCCGCCGCCCGACTGAAGGCGTCCGCCGCCCTCATGCCCTCCCTCAGGGACGCTCCCCGCACGGCGGCCCAGCGCTTCCACCTCGACGCCCCCGCCTGGTTCCGCGAGCCGAACACGCCCGGGCTGCTCCCCGCGGTCGCCGAGGCCGTCTGGGACGACCGCCGGATCGCCGTCCGCTACCGCAGGGGCCGGGACGACGAGGTCGGACGGGAGCTGGAGCCGTACGGCCTCGTCCTCAAGGCGGGCGTCTGGTACCTGTGCGCCCGGGTCGCCGCCCCGCACGGCGGGGCGTTGCGGGTGTACCGCCTCGACCGGTTCACGGCGGTCGAGACGGCCGGAGCCGAGAGGACCGATGGCGGCGACGGGGGCGGCGGGGAGCGGTTCGTGCGTGACGAGGATTTCGATCTGCCCCGGTTCTGGGCGGAGCACGCGGAGCGGTTCGCGCGGTCGCTCCTGCGGACCGAGGTCGTGGTGCGGCTCTCCCCGGAGGGGGCGCGCCGGCTGCCCGGCGTGGTGGATCCCGCGTCCGCCCGCCGCGCGCTGGCGGACCCGGCCGACGCGGACCGGGAGGGCCGGGTCACCGTGACCCTGCCGGTGGAGTCGGAGGAGGTCGCCCATGCCCAGCTCACCGCGCTGGGCCCGGAGGCGGAGGTGCTGGCCCCCGCCTCCCTGCGCCGCCGTCTGGCCGCCGACGCCCGCCGGCTCGCCGCGCTCTACGCCTGACGACCGACGTGCGCCGCGCCCGTCGAGGGCCGATCCTGGTGGGCGTGATGGACGAGACGGAGTTCTGGGAGCTGGTGGACGCCACCCGCGAGGCCGCCGGGGGCGATCCGGAGGAACACGCGGACCTGCTGGTGGAGCGGCTCGTGCGGCTCGACCCGGAGGCGGTGCTGGACTTCGCCCGCCATTTCGAGGCCCGCTACAACCGTGCGTACCGCTGGGATGTGTGGGGCGCGGCCTGGCTGCTGCTCGGCGGGGCGAGCGACGACGCGTTCGACTACTTCCGCTGCTGGCTGATCGGCCAGGGCCGCGAGGTCTTCGAGGGCGCCCTGCACGACCCGGACTCCCTCGCCGAACTCCTCGACGACTTCGACGAACGGGTCGACGGTGACGGGGAGGAACTCGGCTACGCGGCCGACGAGGCGTACGAGCAGCTCACCGGCACCGTCGCGCCGGACCTCGGGCTGCCGCCCGCGCCCGACGAGCCCGAGGGCACGCCCCAGGACCTCGAGGACGAGGACGCCCTGGCCCGACGCTATCCCAGCCTCTGGGCACGTTTCGGCGACTGACCCGGGCGGGCGCGCGCAACGCGGAGGTCCCGGGGCGCCACGGGCGCCGGTGTGGCTCAGGTGCGGCCCTGGAGCAGTGCCGCCCGTGCCCGTATCCCGGGCAGTTCGGCCGACAGCGCGGCGCCCGGACAGCTCGTCTGGTAGCCCGCGTCGTGTCCGGCCACCGCCGGGAGCAGCGCGGTGGCCCCGGCGGCGTACCGGCTGCCGCCGTTGCTGGAGACGAGGGCGACCCGGGAGCGCGGGTCTATGTCGGAGAGGCCGAGCTTCCAGGCGGCGAGCGCCGCGATGGCGTCGGTCATCTCCCGCGGCACGGGGGTGCCCGCGGTGAACGTGCCGATCGCGGCGATGCCGGTGGTGCGGTGGTTGAAACCCTGGGTGTGGGCGCCGGTGACGGGGCGGTCGACCCCGCCGGCCCGGCCCTCGTAGATGGTGCCGCAGCGGTCGACGAGGAAGTTGTAGCCGATGTCGTCCCACTGCCGGGCATCGGTCTGGCCCTGGTAGAGGGCGCGGATGATGCGGGGCGCGTCGGCGCAGTCGTAACCGTTGGGCGAGTCGGTGTGGTGGACGAAGATGGCCACGACCCGGTCGTCGTAGCGCGGGGGCGGCTGCGCGGGGAAGCCCTCGCCCGCCCAGCGCGAGCGCGGCACGATGGCCGGGCGGACGGCGGTGTGCGCGAGGGCGGTGGCCGGGTGCCGGGTGGGGGCGGCGGGGTGCGCGGACCGGGCCCCTGTGGGGGCCGCGCCGACCGCGCAGAACGCCAGCACCAGCGCGACGGCGGCACCGGGCAGGCAGCCCAGGAGCAGGACCAGGAGGCGCCGGGTACGGCGGTGCCCGGACCCGCCCCGGCGCACGGCACGGCGCTGGTGCGTCCGGCGGTACGGACGCCCGTACGAACGATGCGGCTCGTACCGGTCGCCGGGCCCGGCACCGAGCCCGGCGTCGTGAGAGCCGCCCTGCCCGATGCCGTACCCGATGTCGTGCCCGGCGCCGTACGCGTCGTTCCCGGCGCCGTACGCGTCGTTCCCGGCGCCGAGTCCGGCGTCGTACCCGGCGTCGTGGGGACCGGACACGGCCTGGCCGGTGTGATGTTGTCTGTGCCTGCCGCGCATCCTCGCCCGCAGGCGCCCGCGCGTTCTTCGGACCACACGCATGGTCCTCACCCTCACCCGCCCGTGCCGCCTCCGCGACGCGTGCGCTGCCAGATGTGTGCCGCGCCACCCGGCGGAACCATCACCCCGTCCCGGAGCGTTCTCGACGGGTGCGGGTACCGATGCCGTACGGAAGGCTCCGGGGCCTGATCAACAGGACGGGCCGGTGCGCCCTGCACGTGCCGAGCGGCGGCCCGAGAGGAAGGCGGCCCTGTGGACCTGCTCGACGTACTGCTGTCGCTGGTGATCGTGGTCTACGCGGCGTCCGGATACCGGCGCGGGCTGGTCGCCGGTTGCGTCTCGCTGGCGGGCTTCGTGGCCGGTGCCGTGCTCGGCGTGTGGGTACTGCCGTGGATCATGGAGCTGGTCACCCGGGGCACCGTCACGGCCACGTTGACGGCGGTGCTGACGCTGTTGGCGCCGGCCGCGGTGGGGCACGAGCTGGCGGGCCGGCTGGCCCTGCGGCTGCGCGGCGAGCTGGACCGGGGTCCGCTGCGGGTGGCGGACGGGGTGGGCGGAGCGGCGTCCAACGCGGTGGCCGTACTGCTGGTGGCGTGGGTGGCGGCGAGCGTGGTCGGCGGGTCCTCGTCCACGGTGGTCTCCTCCTCGATCCGTGACTCGGCGCTGCTGGGCGCGGTGCAGGACGTCATGCCGGAGACGACCCCGTCGTGGTTCTCCCGGGCCACGACGGCGCTCACCGAGGCGGGCTTCCCGCAGGTGTTCAACCCGTTCGAGAACGAGCCGACGGCGGGCGTCGCCGAGCCCTCCGGGGACAACGTGACGCCGCGCGCGGCCGACGCGGCGAAGCTGAGCACGGTGAAGGTCGAGGGCATCGCGGGCGACCAGGGCCGCGAGGGCAGCGGTTTCGTCTACGCGCCCCGGCACGTGATGACCAACGCCCATGTGGTGGCCGGCATCGACGACCCCTCGGTCCTCGTGGGCGGGGTCGGCACGATGTACCCGGCCCGGGTGGTGCTGTTCGACCCGGACCGGGACGTGGCGGTGCTGTACGTGCCGAAGCTGACCGCCCCGGCGCTCCGCTTCGACGACACGGCGGGGCGCGGCGACCCGGCGGTGGTGGCCGGTTATCCGCAGGACGGCGCCCTGACCCTGCGGGCGGCCACGGTCGCGAGCACGATCGAGGCGACGGGCCGGAACATCTACAACACCGGCACGGTCACCCGGCAGATCTACTCCGTGCGCTCCACGGTGCTGCCCGGCAACTCGGGCGGCCCGCTGCTGAGCACCGACGGCCGGGTGTACGGGGTGGTGTTCGCCCGCTCCACCTCGGACGCGCGCACCGGGTACGTGCTCACCGCGAAGGAGGTCGCGAAGGACGCCCGCGACGCGGCGGACCGCAGGGCGCCGGTGGACACGGGCGATCCGGCGGAGTAGCCGCCGGGCGAGTGCGGCCGGGCACCCAGCCGTGCGCGTCCGCACTTGTCCGTACTCGTCCGCACGCGGCCGCTACAGCGTGCGTCCCATGAGGACGTCGTCCACGTACGCGCCGTCGAGCAGGAACTCCTGCGGGAGCACGCCCTCGACCACGAACCCCTCCGACTCGTACAGCCGCCGGGCGGGGGTGTTGTGCCCGAGGACGCGCAGGGTGAGGCGGCGGGCGCCCTGCCGTCGGGCCTCCTCCCCCGCGGCCCGCAGCAGCGCCCGTCCGACACCGGCACCGCGCGCCTCCTCGGCGACGACGAACCCCAGGATCTGGCGCACGTGCGCGTTGGCGGCGAGCGAGGTCGGGAAGCCGATGCGCAGGTAGCCCACCACGCGTCCGCCGGACTCGGCCACGAGGTGGTCGCGGGGCCCGAACCGCTCGGTGAAAAAGGGCTCGTACGGCGGCCGCGGCGGGGGCTGGACGGCGTGCAGCGTGGACCACGTGGCGCGGTCGAGCCGTCCGAGCGCGTCCTCGTCGTCGGCGGTGGCCCGGCGTATGCGCGGCGGGTGCGGGTCTGACATGCCGATCACTGTACGACGGGGGTACGACAGGGCTACGACGGCCGGTCGGGGGCGCGGTCGGCGGTCCGCACGGGCGCGGGCGCGGATGCGAGGCAGGATGGACGTATGACAGCCGACGCGCCCCCTCCCCCGCCGCCCGCCGCATCCGCGCTCCCCGCCGGTTCCCGGGTGGCGCTCGCCGGTGCCTCCGGGCTGATCGGTTCGGCGCTGGCCCGCTCGCTGGAGCGGGACGGCCACACGGTCGTGCGCCTGGTGCGGCGCCCGCCGCGCGGCCCGGGCGAGGTGCGCTGGGACCCCGCGGAAGGACGCGTCGACGCGGCGGGCCTCGCCGGCTGCGCGGCCGTGGTGAACCTCGCGGGGGCCGGGGTGGGCGCACGGCGCTGGACGGAGAGCTACAAGCGGCTGATCCGGGACAGCAGGGTGCTGGGCACGGCCACGCTCGCGCGGGCCCTGGCCGCGCTGGACGAGCCGCCGCGGGTGTTCGTCAACGGCAGCGCGATGGGCTTCTACGGCGAGACGGGCGACCGCGCGGTGGACGAGTCGGCGCCACCCGGGGAGGGCTTCCTGCCGTCGGTGTGCGTGGAGTGGGAGGCGGCGACGGGCCCGGCGCGGGAGGCCGGCATCCGTACGGTCCTGGCCCGCACCGGGCTGGTGGTGGCGCGCGAGGGCGGGGCGTGGGCGCGGCTGTTCCCGTTGTTCCGGGCGGGGCTCGGCGGGCGGATGGGGAGCGGGCGGCAGTACTGGAGCTACATCTCCCTGCACGACGAGGTGGCCGCGCTGCGGTACGCGCTGGACACCGGGTCGCTGTCCGGGCCGGTCAACCTCACCGCGCCGTCCCCGCTGACCAACGCGGAGATCACCCGGGCGATGGGGCGGGTGCTGCGCCGGCCGACGTTGGTGCCGACACCGGGGGCGCTGCTGCGGGTGGCGCTCGGCGGCCTGGCGGGCGACATCCTGACCAGCCAGCGGGTGCTGCCGGCGAAGCTGCTGGAGTCGGGCTTCCGCTTCGCGTTCCCCGGCATCGAGGACACCCTGCGGGCGGCGCTGCGCCCGGCCGGCTGAGCCGGGGCGGCGGGGGGCGCGCCGAGGGGGCGTCCGGCTCGGCCGGGAAGCGCCCCCGTGCCCCCGTACGAGACCTCCGTGCCCCCTGACGTGCTTCTTGGCGCCGCCTACCCTCAAGCCGAACTCGCGTATTGCGGGAGCCTGTTGGGGCATCACGTCCCCAGCAGCCGCGCGACCTCGAGGAGGGCACGTGCTTGAGCCGGTGCACCAGGCGGATGCGCACATCGTCGGCACAGCGAATCCCCCGCACACTCGCAACATTCCGAACTTTTCGGGCGTTTCAGGTGTTCCAGATGTCCCGAACACCGCGGACGCCGGCGGCATCGCAGGTGTCGCGGACATCACGGACACCGTGGACGTCGTCGTCGTGGGAGCCGGGGTCGCCGGGCTCGCGGCGGCCCGCCATCTGACCGGGGCGGGGCTGAGCGTCCTCGTCCTGGAGGCGGCCGGCACCGTGGGCGGCCGAATGACCAGCGAGAAGGTCGACGGCTTCCGCCTCGACCGTACGGGCCGGCTCCTGTGTACCTCGTATCCGGAACTGGCCCGCGCCCCGGGTCTGGAAACGCTGTCGCTGCGCACCTTCTCCCCCGGGGTGCTGCTGCACAGCGAGGGCCGTCACCACCGGGCCGGGGAGTCGTTCCTGCCCGCGCCCGCCCGGCGGGGAGCACGCCGGGGCGCCGCCGTGAGCGCGGTACGGGGCACGCGGGGCGCACTCACGGCCGTACGCGCCCTCGCAAGCGCCCCCAGGTCCGCGCGTCCGCAACCGCCCCACCGCGGCCGCCCGCACCAAACCGCGCCCGGACCGCTGGGCGGAGCCGCGGAGCAGGCACGGCTGGCCACGGTGCTGGCCCGGCTGGCCGCGACCCCGCCCGAACGGCTGCTGTCCCGGCCGCAACGGCCCGCCGCGCAGGTCCTGTCGGGGTACGGGCTGCCGTCCGGCGTGGTCGAGGGCTTCCTGCGGCCGCTGCTGGCGGCGCTGCTCGGCGATCCGGCGCTGACGTCCTCCAGCCGCTGCGCCGACCTCGCCCTGCACGCGTTCGCGACGGGGCGGCTGTGTCTGCCGGAGGGCGGCGCGGACGCCCTGCCGGAACTGCTCGCGGCCGGGCTGCCGCCGGGTTCGGTGCGCACCGGAGTACGGGTGACGGCCGTGTCCACGACCTCGGTGAGCACGCGGGAGGCGGGCGAGATCGGCTGCCGGGCGGTCGTGCTGGCGACCGGGGCGCGGTCCGCCGCCGCGCTGCTGCCCGGGCTGCGGGTGCCGGCCCATCACGCGGCGACGGTGCTGCACCACACCACCGACGAGCCGCCGCTCACCGAACCGGTGCTGCTCCTCGACGCCGACCGGGGCGGGCCGGTGGCGCACACGGCGGTGCTCAGCCAGGTGGACCCCGGACGGGCGCCGGCGGGGCGGGCGTTGGTGACCTCGGTGGTGCTGGGGCGACCGGAGGGGCCGGCCGGTCCGGGCGGGGTCGCCGGGCTGGACGCGCAGGTGCGGGCGCATCTCTCCCGGCTGTACCGGGCGTCGACGAGCCGGTGGGAGTTGCTGGCGGTGCACCATGACGCGGAGGCGGTGCCGGGGATGGGGGTGCCGCACGATGTCCGGCGGCCGGTGCGGGTGTTGTCGGGGCTGTATGTGTGCGGTGACCACCGCGGGGTGAGCGGGCTTCAGGGGGAACTGCTCTCGGCGCGGAGGGTGGCGCGGGCGGTGCTGGCGGATGCGGGTGCGTCGGCCTCGCGGCCGGCGGGCCGCTCCCTGGAAACGGCGGCGTGACCCGTGGGCGGCGGGGGCTTTTCCCTCGCCCCCGCCCCTGCCCTTCCCACCCCACCCCTGTCCCTACAAGGGGCTCCGCCCCTTCGGCCCCGGCCCCGGCCCCGGCCCCGGAGGGCTCGAACGGGTGGGGTCGGGCAGGGAGTGCGGGTCGGTGGTGACTTCTCGCGCAGTTCCCCTCGCCCCTTACAAGGGCGCGGCCGGAACCGCGCATCGATACGCCCCGTCCTCAGGGGTGCGGGGAACTGCGCGACCAGCCACGACGGCGGCGCGGTCGCCCTCACTCCCGAACCCCCGCCCCGAAGGGGGCGCTGCGGGCCGGCCAGGGGCTACAGCAGGACCCCCACCCGGTCGCGATAGCCCCGCACGGGCCCCGCATCCCGGTACGGCTCGAGCCGTCGCTCGAAGTCCCGCACGTACTCCACCGCCCGCACCGACCGCATCTCCGCCGCCTGCGCGGCCGCCTCCGCACCCAACTGGCAGGCCTGGTCCAGCTCACCGAGGCCCAGCCGCGCCGACGCGAGCACGACGCGGCAGAACAGCCTGCTGCGCGCGAACGCCACCGGCCGCAGTTGCAGCGACCGCTCCGCGTGCTGCACCGCCGCCCGGTACTGCTGGAGGTCCCGGTGGCAGTGGCCGAACTCGTCGGCGAGCTGGGCCTCGTCGAAGAAGCGGGCCCAGGGCGGGAGTTCGTCCCCCGGCCGGCTCGCCTCCAGGGCCCGCTCGGCCCGTACCAGCGAGGCCGTGCACGCCCGCACCTCCCCCAGCACCCCGTGCCCGCGTGCCTCGACCGCGTGCAGCAGCGCCTGTACGGCGGGCGGCGCGGCGTTGACAGCACCCTGCTGGGCGACGCGGGCGAGTTGCACGGCCTCCCTGCCGTGCCCCAGGTAGATGGCCTGCCTGCTCATCGTCACCAGGACGTACGCCCCGTACACCCGGTCACCGGCCGCCTGCGCCAGCCGCAGCGCCTGGACGAAGTAGCGCTGGGCGAGCCCGTGCGCCCCGATGTCGTACGAGGTCCAGCCGGCCAGCCGGGTGAGGTCCGCGGCGGCGCCGAACAGGCGGCGCCCGGCCTGCTCGCCGTAGATGCCGCGCAGCATGGGCTCGACCTCGTGCTCCAGGTAGCGGACGAGGGCCTGGCGGGCGTGGCCGCCGCCGTAGGCATGGTCGAGGGTGCGGAACAGCTCGCCGACCGAGCGCAGCGCGGCGATGTCGCCGCCGGTGACCCGCTGGCCGGGGCCCCGCTCGGAGTGTCCGCGCTGGCGCGGGACCGTCGGGCGGCCCTGCGCGGGCAGCCGTACGGGGCCGGGCTCGCCGTGCGCGACCCGGTCGTCGGCGCGCCCGATCAGCCAGTCGCGGCTGGGGACGACGAGACCGGCCGGGGTGAAGGCGATCTTGCGGAGTTCGGCGTGGCTGCCGGAGTCCTTGCGCCACAGTCCGCCGACGATGTCGACGGCCTCCTCAGGTGTCGAGGCGAACTCCAGCCCCGCGTAGACGGGGGCGCACGCGTCGAGGCCGAGGTCCTGGGCGCTGAGCCTGCGGCCCAGCCGCCGGGTGAAGACCTCGGCGATCAGCGCGGGCGTGGTGCCGCGGGGCTGCTGGCCGCGCAGCCACCGGGTGACCGAGGTCTTGTCGTATCTGAGGTCGAGTCCGTGTTCGAGGCCGAGCTGGTCCACACGACGGGCCAGACCTGCGTTGGAGAACCCCGCTTCTGCGATGAGTGCGGCGAGCTGGCGGTTGGGGGTGCGCTGCGCGGGTCGTTCCGTCATCTGCGGTGCGGTCTCCTGCCTTCCGGTGCCGTCCGGAACCGCACGTCGTCCGCGGGGACTGTCCGCGGGAACCGTACGCGCTGCCCGGATCGCCTCTGAGCAGCCGTTCTTGGTGCTCACTCGTCTGTTGCGTCTGCTGCCGTCGGCGCGAATGTAGCGGAGAGTGAGCGGCCGATCGCACCCTTCGGCGTCCATTCATCCGATCGTGTGAGGATGCGCCCGACCGGCTGACGAAGCGGGAGCGGACGGCCGGGTGAGCGTCCGCCCGCACGCCCTGCCCACCTCACGCACGCCTCCTCGCGCACCCCTCCCCGCACTCCCTCCCCGCACCCCCGTTCGGCCCCGCCCGAGGGTTCCTCCCGCACGGACGTACAGTGGTTCGGGCGCGGCGCACGCGCCCGACAGCTCGCTGAGGGAGGCACTCGCCGTGGGTGAGGTGCGGTTCGTCCATATGGGGTTCGGCCCGGATGCCGTGGAGTACCAGGAGGCGTGGGACGAGCAACGCCGGGTGCACGCGGCGCGGTTCGCCGACGAGGTTCCGGACACCGTGCTGCTCCTGGAACACCCGCCCGTCTACACCGCCGGGCGGCGCACGGAGGACAGCGAGCGTCCGCTCGACGGCACGCCGGTCATCGACGTGGACCGCGGCGGCAAGATCACCTGGCACGGCCCCGGCCAGCTCGTCGGCTATCCGATCCAGAAGCTGCCGCGCCCGGTCGACGTCGTGGCACACGTGCGGCGTCTGGAGGAGGCACTGATCCGTACCTGCGCGGAGTTCGGCCTGGAGACGACGCGGGTGGAGGGACGCAGCGGGGTGTGGGTGCTGGGCGATCCCGTCGAGCAGCGGCCCGCGCTCGGCGGGCTGTCCCTGGACTTCGACCCGCGGCTGACGGACGAGGAGTTCGATCCGCGGCTGAACGGCCCCGAGTACGCGCCGTCGAACGCGGGCCAGCGGCGGGAGGACCGCAAGGTCGCGGCCATCGGCATCCGGGTCGCCAAGGGAGTCACCATGCACGGTTTCGCGCTCAACGTGAACCCCGACGCGACCTGGTTCGACCGGATCATCCCGTGCGGCATCCGCGACGCGGGCGTCGCCTCCCTGGCGAGCGAGCTGGGACAGGACGTGACCATCGCGGAGGTGCTGCCGGTGGTGGAGCGGCACCTGCGGGAGGTACTGGAGAACGCCGACCTGAGGCCCAGGGTGGTGGAGCGGGCGTCGGCATAGTGCCGCACGCCGGGCGGGGCCGGTCCTCCGGCCCGCGAGGGCGGTCCCCGCGCCCTCGAAGCGCCCTCCCCGAACCGGTTCGGGGCCTGCACTCGTTCGGGCGTACGCTGGGGATCGCCGAAGAATCGAAGCTACAGGGAGCCGATGTGTCCGCAATCGCACCCGACGGACGCAAGATGCTGCGCCTGGAGGTCCGCAACAGCCAGACCCCCATCGAGCGCAAGCCCGAGTGGATCAAGACCCGGGCGAAAATGGGCCCCGAGTACACCAAGATGCAGAGCCTCGTGAAGAGCGAGGGGCTGCACACGGTCTGCCAGGAGGCCGGTTGTCCGAACATCTACGAATGCTGGGAGGACCGCGAGGCCACCTTCCTCATCGGTGGCGACCAGTGCACCCGGCGCTGCGACTTCTGCCAGATCGACACCGGCAGGCCCGAGGCGCTCGACCGTGACGAGCCCCGCCGCGTCGGCGAGTCCGTGGTCACCATGGACCTGAACTACGCCACCATCACCGGCGTCGCGCGCGACGACCTGGAGGACGGCGGTGCCTGGCTCTACGCGGAAACGGTCCGCCAGATCCACGCGCAGACCGCCGACCGGGCCGAGGGCCGCACCAAGGTCGAGCTGCTCGCCCCCGATTTCAACGCGGTCCCCGAGCAGCTGGAGGAGGTCTTCTCCTCCCGCCCCGAGGTCTTCGCCCACAACGTCGAGACGGTCCCCCGGATCTTCAAGCGGATCCGCCCCGGCTTCCGTTACGACCGTTCCCTGCAGGTCATCACCGCGGCCCGCGACTACGGCCTGGTGACCAAGTCGAATCTCATCCTCGGCATGGGCGAGACCCGCGAGGAGGTCGTCGACGCGCTGCGGCAGCTGCACGACGCCGGCTGCGAGCTGATCACCATCACGCAGTACCTGCGGCCGAGCGTCCGCCACCACCCGGTGGAGCGCTGGGTCAAGCCGCAGGAGTTCGTGGAGCTGAAGGAGGAGGCCGAGAGCATCGGCTTCTCCGGTGTGATGTCCGGCCCGCTGGTCCGGTCCTCGTACCGCGCCGGCCGGCTGTACCGCATGGCCGTCGAGAAGCGCGGCGCCTACGTCGCCTCGCAGGCGGTCTGACCGGCCGGCACACCCGGCCGGGTGCACCCGGCCGGTACGTTCGGCCGGCCGGTACGTTCAGCCGGCCCACCGACCGGCATCCCCGGCCCTGCACACACCCGAGCGGCGGCACTGGCACCCAGTGCCGCCGCTCTGGTGTGTGCCGGGCTCCCGGCGCATGAAGCCGTGTGAATCCGCGCACAGGGCGCTACCCGCCAGTAGCGACCGGGGTCCGCGCGGTCCCCGCGTCCCCGCAGCTAGCGGCTCCGCCGGGGCCGCGACGGCCGTTCCCGGCGCCGTGTCCAGGCTTCATGTCCGTTTGACCGGCCGGTCACGCCCTGGTAACACCGAAGCGTGACCCTGGGTTCACCACTAGTGGCACCCAGCCCTGGCCGCCGCCGTTTTCCCGAGGGGGAACCTCCGTCATGCAGGCCGCACCCGTCCGCGCCACCGCCCTTCCCACGTTCACCGATGCACTCCGTGCCGTCGAGTCCCTGCTGCTGAGCGGCGGCCAGCGCACGGCCCGCCGCAACGCCTGGAACTCGGTCCTGGAGGACCGCCGCCGGGCCAAGGACCGCGTCGAGGCCGAGCGCGTCCTCGACGCCACCGCCGCCCCCGTCCTGACCGGGCTCCGCGTCGACGGGTGACCACGACGGACGACCGTGACGGCGTAACGATTCGGCGTACGGTGTCGCCCTCCCGCACCGCTCCGGACACTGCCGTCGTCGGCTCCTCCGGGGACACGTAGACTTCGTGCCATGGCGAGGAAGGAATCCGCGGCGGAGACTGCGAACCCCGGGCGACTGAAACAGATCGCCCTGACCTACAAGATGACCCGCAAGGCCGATTCGATGATCGGTCTTGTACTCGCGGCTGTCGGAATCGTCACCCTTGGTGTCTTCCTCGCGATCGGCTTCCTGATCGGTCACCCCATCTACGTCGGCATCTTCGGTCTGCTGATCGCCCTGCTGGCGATGGCGATCGTCTTCGGCCGCCGGGCCGAGCGCGCGGCGTTCGGGCAGATGGAGGGCCAGCCGGGTGCGGCGGCGGCCGTGCTCGACAACATCGGGCGCGGCTGGACGACGACACCGGCGGTGGCGATGAACCGCAACCAGGACGTGGTGCACCGGGCGGTCGGCAAGGCCGGCATCGTGCTGGTCGCGGAGGGCAACCCGAACCGGTTGAAGACCCTGCTGGCGGCCGAGAAGAAGCGGATGGCCCGCATCGTCGCGGACGTGCCGGTGCACGATGTGGTCGTCGGAACGGGCGAGGGCCAGGTCGACCTGAAGAAGCTGCGGACGACGATGCTGAAGTACCCGCGGGTCCTGACCGGCCCCCAGGTGACGGCGACCAACGACCGGCTGCGCGCGCTGGGCGACCTGATGAGCAACATGCCGTTGCCGAAGGGCCCGATGCCGAAGGGCATGCGCATGCCGCGGGGCGGCCGCATGCGGTGACCGATGTCCCCGCACGGACACGGTCGTGGACGAGGGCCCCCTAGCGATCCACGGATCGCTAGGGGGCCCTCGTCCGTCGTGCGCCCGCCCTCCCCGCCTCGTAGACCCGCGATCCGCCGCTGATCCGCCCCCGGTCCGCTCCGAGGTGCCCTCGAAGGTGCCCCTGTGGCCCTGCCCGGCCCCGGTGTGCCGCAGGAGAATCTGCTGTCGACGAGTGACCACGGTCGAGGCGGGGACGGTCATGCACACACACGACAGCGGCAAGGAGCGGAGCCGCGGGAGCGAACCGGCGGGCCACCGCCCCCGGCCGCCCCGGCTCCCCGGATGGGCGAACGACGTCCTCGCGCTCCAGCGACAGGCCGGGAACGCGGCGGTGTCGCGTACGCTCGCCGAGGCCCGCCACCGGCACGGCCCCGGATGCGGCCACGCGGATGCCTCCGTACAGCGGCACGCCGACGCCGCCGCACAGCGCCACGCGGACACCGACTCCCACGAGCACGGTGCCGGATGCGACCACGAGGAGGCGCCCGTGCAGCGCCGGGTGTCGCCGGGCGAGGCGATCGCCACCGCCGGCCGGCCGCTGCCCGCGCGCATCGTCGCGCGCATGGAGCAGGAGTACCCGATGAGGTTCGACCACGTCCGTCTCCACGACGGTCCCGTCGCGCAGCGCTCGGCGACCGACCACGGCGCCGTGGTGTACACCACCGGCTCGCACATCGTCAGCGGCCGGTCGGACCTCGACGACGAGACCCTGTACCACGAGGGGGGTCACATCTGGCAGCAGGCCATGGGTGAGGTGGCCGGCACCGACGACGGGTCCGGGACGAAGGTCTCCAGCCCGCACGACCCCTTCGAGGTGCAGGCGGCCGAGAACGGCCGCCGGATGGCCCGCGGGGAGAGCCCCGACCTGACACTGCCCGGCTGACCCGCCGCCGACCTGCTGCGCACCGCCGAGACCACAGGGCACGTCCCGCCCGCACCGGGCAACACCCTCACCCCGGACCCGCCGCAGCAACAGCAGGTCGGGCTGCCGCCGGACCTCGACGCGGCGCTCGGCAGGAAGATCCCGGACTACTGAAACGACCTCGCGTGGACCGGCGGCGGGCAAGGCTTCCACACGGCCGTCCTGCCCCGCGGTCACCGCGTGTGGAACGCCGTCGCGGAGTACCGCCCGGCTCTCCCGGGAACTCGCCCCCGTCACCGCGCCGAAGGCCGAGGCCAACCGGCAGCTCCTGCTGATGCGCGGTCTCGTCGGTTCGCCCGACTTCGCCCGACTTCGCGCGCCTCGGTCTCCGCAGCAGGCGGGGCGAGGGCCACAAGACCCTGAAGGCCGGCCGCACCCGCGTGGTGAGCCCCGGTCTCAAGGAGAACCCGGGCAGGCTCGGCAGGACGGGGACGAACGAGTTCCTCGTCGAGGACAGGTCGCCGCTCTACCCGGGAGATCCGCGTCCACTACCGGCGCCCCGCGTCATGACAGTACGAAACGGCCTCGGGGTACGGACCGGCCTCGGTGAGGTACGGCGGGACGGACCGGCCCCGTGGCCGGGCGTGTCCGTCCGCGGCGCCGACCCGGCCGCCGGACCCGCCCTCCGGGCGGACGACGCTACTTCCGGAACACGCCCCGGCCGCGGACCTCGACCGTGCCGGCCAGGCGGTCGTGCAGGCCGCGGCCGTCGCGGTCCCAGACCAGCGCCGGGATCGCCAGGCACAGCAGCACCGTCCGCAGCGCCCCGCGCCCCGGACTGACCCGCCCCGACGCCAGCGCCACCACCCGCAGCCCGAACAGCCGCTTCCCCGGGGTGTACCCGAGGGTTCCCACGGTCAGCACGCCCAGCAGCAGGAAGACGAGCAGCGTCCAGTTGCCCGTCGCCTGCTCGTAGCCGTCGGTGATGAGGCCGTATGCGATCAGCAGACACAGCGCCCAGTCGACGACGAGGGCGCCGAGCCGCCGTCCCGGCCGGGCGATGGACCCCGGCCCCTCCTCCGGCAGCCCGAGCTGTTCCCCGCGGTAACCGAAGTCCGCCCCGGCCTCTTCGGCGGCGGCACGGGGACCGGACAGCCATGATCCGATTGCTTGCCTGTTGTCCACGCGTCCACGGTACTGCGCCCCCCTCGACGGCCGGACGGCCCCCGTCGCACCGCACACGGACGTCCGACACACGTCACAATGGGGGGCGAGCCGGTTAACCTCGACGAAACAAATGGGTCACGCCAGAGAAATCACCCCTCCCTAGGGTCGAGACCGGTTGTGCCACCGCACCGGCCGCACGAACGAACTACCACCCCGGCAAGGAACGGTCGGGAGTAGGAGGAGCTGGATGTTCCAGAACGCCGACGAGGCCAAGAAGTTCATCGCGGACGAGGACGTCAAGTTCGTCGATGTCCGCTTCTGCGACCTGCCGGGTGTGATGCAGCACTTCACGATCCCGGCCGAGGCCTTCGACCCGGCCGAGGAGCTCGCCTTCGACGGCTCCTCGATCCGTGGCTTCCAGGCCATCCACGAGTCGGACATGGCACTCCGCGCCGACCTGTCCACCGCGCGCGTCGACCCGTTCCGCCGCGACAAGACGGTCAACATCAACTTCTTCATCCACGACCCGATCACGGGCGAGCAGTACTCCCGCGACCCGCGCAACGTGGCCAAGAAGGCCGAGGCGTACCTCGCCTCCACCGGCATCGCCGACACCGCGTACTTCGGCCCGGAGGCCGAGTTCTACGTGTTCGACAGCGTCCGCTTCCGGACCGCCGAGAACGAGTCGTTCTACCACATCGACTCCGAGGCCGGCGCCTGGAACACCGGCTCGGTCGAGGACAACCGCGGCTACAAGGTGCGCTACAAGGGCGGCTACTTCCCGGTCCCGCCGGTCGACCACTTCGCCGACCTGCGCGCCGAGATCTCCCTGGAGCTGGAGCGGTCCGGCCTGAAGGTCGAGCGCCAGCACCACGAGGTGGGCACCGCCGGCCAGGCCGAGATCAACTACAAGTTCAACACGCTGCTCGCCGCCGCGGACGACCTCCAGCTCTTCAAGTACATCGTGAAGAACGTCGCCTGGCGCAACGGCAAGACCGCGACCTTCATGCCCAAGCCGATCTTCGGCGACAACGGTTCGGGCATGCACATCCACTCCTCGCTCTGGGCGGGCGGCGACCCGCTGTTCTACGACGAGGCCGGTTACGCGGGCCTGTCGGACACCGCCCGCTACTACATCGGCGGCATCCTCAAGCACGCCCCGTCGCTGCTGGCCTTCACCAACCCGACGGTGAACTCGTACCACCGTCTGGTGCCGGGCTTCGAGGCCCCGGTCAACCTCGTGTACTCGCAGCGCAACCGTTCCGCGGCCATGCGTATCCCGATCACGGGTTCGAACGCCAAGGCCAAGCGCGTCGAGTTCCGCGCCCCGGACTCCTCCGGCAACCCCTACCTCGCCTTCTCGGCGCTGCTGCTCGCGGGCCTGGACGGCATCAAGAACAAGATCGAGCCGGCCGAGCCGATCGACAAGGACCTCTACGAGCTGGCCCCCGAGGAGCACGCGGGCGTCGCCCAGGTCCCGACCTCCCTCGGCGCCGTCCTCGACCGCCTCGAGGCCGACCACGAGTTCCTCCTCCAGGGCGACGTCTTCACGTCCGACCTGATCGAGACGTGGATCGACTTCAAGCGCACCAACGAGATCGCCCCGCTGCAGCTCCGCCCGCACCCGCACGAGTTCGAGCTGTACTTCGACGTGTGAGCACCCCCGGGCGGGTGCGCGCGCACCCGTCCAGCGGCCTCCGGGGCCGTCGTCCCTCGTGGACGGCGGCCCCGTCGCCGTATCGCCCCGCCGTCACCCCGCCGTCTGCCCGCCTTTGCCGTCCCTGGGGGTGTTCGGGGGCCGCGCATGGGCCGCGCGGGCAGGAGCGGGCGCACAATGGAGACCGGGACGAGTGCCTTGAGAAGTGCCTTGAGGCGAGGTACCGCGAGGTGATGCGGAATGCGGAGCCGGTTCCACAGTGATCGGCGGCTGACCGTGCGGATGACGGTCACGATGTTCCTGCTCGGGCTGTTGTACGTGGGTTTCGTGGCCGCGCTGGTCGTCCTGCTGAAGTCGTGGGTGCTGGTCGTGGTGATCGCGGCGGCGGTGCTCGGGGCGCAGTACTGGTTCTCCGACCGGATCGCGCTGTACGCGATGCACGGGCGGCTCGTGGAGCGCGAGGAGTATCCGGAGCTGCACGGGGTCGTGGACCGGCTGTGCGCCGTCGCCGACATGCCGAAGCCGCTCGTCGCCGTGTCCGACCTGGACATGCCGAACGCGTTCGCGACCGGGCGGAACGCCGACCACGCGGTGGTGTGCGTGACCACCGGGCTGCTGCGCCGGCTGGAGCCGGCGGAGCTGGAGGGCGTCCTCGCTCACGAGCTGTCGCACGTGGCGCACAAGGACGTCGCCGTGATCACCGTCGCCTCGTTCCTCGGCGTGCTCGCCGGGCTCGTCGTACGGTTCGCGTTCTACTCGCAGCTGTTCGGCGGGCGGGGCCGGCGGGACCAGAACACGCTGGCCGTGCTCGGCATCGTGATGGGCGTCTCGGCGGTGGTGTACGCGCTCAGTTTCGTCCTCATCCGCGCGCTGTCCCGGTACCGGGAGCTGGCCGCGGACCGGGCGGCCGCGCTGCTCACCGGGCGGCCCTCGGCGCTGGCCGCCGCGCTGACCAAGGTCGACGGCGACATCGCGCGCATCCCCAGCCAGGACCTGCGGACGGCGCAGGCGTTCAACGCGTTCTACTTCACGCCCGCGTTCGGCAAGGGCGCGGGACTGGCCCGGATGTTCTCCACCCATCCGAGTCTGGAGCAGCGGCTGGAGCAGCTGGGCCGGATCTCGACCGAGCTGGGCGAGGCCGGTGTTTGTGGGACCGGCGAGACGCGTGGGGTCGGTGAGACCCGCGGGAACGGCGGGGCCGGCGGAATCGGCGGGGCCGGGAGAGCGGGCTGAGGCGACGTGGGGTTTCTCGACATCCTGCTCGGGCGGACGAAGCCGGTCGCGCCCGACCTCGATCAGCTCTTCGGGCTGCCGTCGGCGGCGGTGACGCTGGAGGCGGGCGCCGGGTTCACCCCTACGGGGGCGGGGGCCGTGTGTTTCGCGACGGTCGAGGGGGCGGCGTTCGACCAGACGCACCGGGAGGTACGGGCGCTCCTCGACGCGGACACGGAGCGGATGGGGGTGGGGGTCGAACTGCGGCGGGACGAGTACGGGTACTCGTGGCTCGTGTCGCGGCGGGGGCCCGGTGAGCTGACCTCGCTGGTGAACGACCTGCACGCGGTGAACAGCGCGATGGAGGTCAACGGGTTCGGGCCGCAGTTGCTGTGCTCGGTGGTGGGGTTCGAGGCGGCGGGGGTGGAGACGGGGGTGCCGGGGCAGCGGCTGGGGTTGGTGTACCTGTTCAAGCGGGGGACGTTCTATCCGTTCGCGCCGGTGGGGGGTGAGCGGCGGGACACGGCGTTGGAGCTGCGGATGCGGGGGGTGTTGGCGGGGGAGCTGCGGATGGAGGCGGATCTGGGTCGGTGGTTCCCGCTGTGGGGTGCGCCGGGGTTGTGACGGGGGCTCGCCCCACCGCCCTTGCCCTTCCCGTCGCCCCCGGACTCCGAGAAGATCGCGCGCTTCCCCGCGCCCCTGGTCAGGGGCGCGGGGAGCCCGCGCATTCGTGGTTCAGCGCGTGTACCGCAGTAGCGCGCGGACCATGTGGCAGGTGCGGTCCGACGGCGGGTGGACGCCGATCAGGTCCGCCGTCCGGTGGATGACCTCGTCGCGGGCCTGGTTCGGCAGGTAGACCCCGGAGTCGAGCAGCGCGATCGCCAGGCGCATCGCCTTCAGCCGGCGGTTGTGGGTGACGTACCACTCGCGGGGCCGGCCCGCCGGGAGCGGGCGCTTGGCCACGGGGGCGTACGGCAGGTCCAGCGGGATCTGCCGGGCGGCGGTCGACTGGGTGGGCAGCGGCTTGGACGTGAGGGTGGCAGCGGGCACGGGCATCCTCCTGTCGCGGTCGGGACACCGTCCGGAACCTCCGGCGACGGCCTCGAACACTGCTTCTATTCTACTGCTCGGCACTGACAATCGAGAGGCCGAAAGGGCGTCAAAAGGCCAGGTCAGCACGGGAGTTGGGAGATACGGGGGGTGCCGCGGGACCGCCGGTGAGCGTGGGGTCTGCGGGGCGTGAGGGACCGCCGCTACCGTGTCCCGTATGGAGATCTGGATCAACCCCGCCTGTTCCAAGTGCCGCAGCGCACTCACCCTGCTCGACGCCGAGGGCGCCGACTACACCGTCCGCCGCTACCTCGAGGACGTGCCGGGCGAGGACGAGATCCGCGAGGTGCTCGGGCGCCTCGGGCTCGAACCGTGGGACATCACGCGCACCGGCGAGGCCGAGGCCAGGGAGCTCGGCGTCGAGGAGTGGCCGCGGGACGCGGAGTCCCGGGACCGGTGGGTGCGGGCGCTCGCGGAGCACCCGAGGCTGATCCAGCGGCCGATCATCACCGCCGAGGACGGCACCGCCGTGGTGGCCCGCACCGAGGACGCCGTACGCGACTCGCTCTCCCGCTGAGTCCCGGAGTGCGTGTGGCGCAGGTCACTCGCACGGCTCGCCGGACCGATGAGTAGCTTCTGTTCGGGATCTCGTACATAGCGGCGTACGCTCCCCTACCTCCCAGGAGGCGCGCATGTCGCGCAGGAGAAAGCTCGGCACGAAGAAGAAGGTCGCGCTGCTGGCCGGTGCCGCGATGCTGGCCGGCGGCGGGGCCTTCGCCCTCGCCGCCACGTCGAACGCGGCGTCCGTGCGGAACGCGTCGACCTCGACCGTCTGCCAGGGGCTCGCCACCGCGCTGGGCAACAACCAGAAGTTCATCGAGGGCCAACGGGCCGCACCCGACGCCCTGTCGGAGGCGCGGATCGCGAACCGCGAGGCGGTTGTCGCCGAGATCCGGCGCAAGCAGGAGGCGTCCGGCTGTGAGGTCGGGGAGTCGGCTCAGGGCTCCCCGACCACCGCCGCCGAGCCCCCCGCGCAGACCCGGCCCCCGGCGAAGGGCGGCGGCACAGCCGCGGGCGCCGGCTCCGGCGACGCGGCCGCCTCCGGTGAGCAGGTCTGCAAGGGCTCGACCGTCACCCTCTCCGGTGAGGACGGCGCCCCCGCCGCGTCCAGCAACCAGTTCCCGGCCGGTACGAAGCTGAAGGTGACCAACCTGGACAACGACAAGTCCACCACCGTGGAGGTCACCTCCGTCTCCGGGAGCTGCGCCCTGCTGAACGACGCGGCCTTCGAACAGGTGCGGGAGCCCGGCAAGTTCCTCATCCGGCACGCGCTCATCGAGAAGGTGGGATAGGCCGGCCAGGTCCGACCGGCCCACCGCCGCCGTCACCGCGAAGGGGGCGTCCGCCGTCACGGCGGGCGCCCCCTTCCGCGCGCCTGCCGGAAACCGGGCGTCCACGCTGTGAGAGGAGGCTCCCTTCGGCGGCGGGGGTCTGCTTCAATGTGAGCATGGCCGGCATTCAGCAGCGCATCGCGACGGGTCGCCACGACCTGGAGCCGTTCTGGCCTTCCCGTCAGCACCACGACTTCGACCGGGTGTGTTGCCGCGCGACGAACGCGCCGGCCCTCTGAAGCCGTACCCCGGTCTCCGGCCGGCGCGACAAGACGCACTTCCTCGACGCCCCCGGTAACCGGGCCACCCGCCCACGTCCCGCGGCCGTCGAGCCTTCCGTCGTCGAACCCCTCGCGCGAAAGAGCTGACGTCTCATGGCGACCCCCCGCTACCTCCCCACCGCCTCCACCGGTTCCACGGCATCCACCGCCCCCGGCCCCTCCGGCCGCGCCCCGCACAGCTCGCGGCACCGGTTGCGCGCCGTCGACCGGGACGAGGTGGTCGAGATCGCCGACCTCCTGCCGCCCGGCGCCACCTGGCTGCCCGCTCCCCCGCACGCTCTTCCGACGCTGCCGGGCCGGCCCCCGATGGTCGGCTATCTGGTCCTCGTGCCGGCCGGGCAGCAGCCGCCGTTCGCGTCCGCCGCGGTGCCCGTCGAGCCGGAGGGACCGGAGCCCGTCGAGGCCGCCGTCGACACCCCGCGGAAGGGCGCGCAGTCCGGGGACCCGCTGATCCGCATCGACCCGGTGCGCCGCACCGCCGAGGTGGACGGGCGCCAATTGGACCTGACGTACCTGGAGTTCGAGCTGCTGGCGCACCTCGTCGCGCATCCGCACCGGGTGCACACGCGGGACCGGCTCGTCACCACCGTGTGGGGCTACGGGCATGTGGGCGACGGTCGTACCGTCGACGTCCACATCGCCCGGCTGCGGCGCAAGCTGGGCGCCGAGCACCGTGCGGTGATCCAGACGGTGAGGCGGGTGGGGTACAAGTACACCCCGCCGACCGACGCCTGACCCGCGCGCCCCGGCCGCCCCGGGCACCTTCCGCCCCAGGCACCCCGAACGCCCCGCGCCCCGCCCGCTTCTCTGTCAGCAGAGCGGCGTTCCGCCCCCGGTCCCCGTCGGGCACAGTCGTCGGTATGAGACTGCTGATGCTGGGTGGAACGGATTTCGTGGGTCGGACCCTGGTGGAGGACGCCGTGCGCCGGGGCTGGGAGGTGACCGTCTTCCACCGGGGCCGCAACGAGGCGCCGCGCGGCGCCCGTTCGCTGCTCGGCGACCGCACCGCGCCCGACGGGCTCGCCGCGCTGGCCGACGGCACCTGGGACGCGGTCGTCGACACCTGGTCGGCCGCGCCGCGCGCCGTACGGGAGTCGGCCGGGCTGCTGGCCGGGCGGGCCGGCCACTACGCGTACGTGTCGAGCGTCTCGGTCTACGACTGGCCGCGCCCCGCCGGCTTCACCGAGGAGGCGCCGACGGTGACGGGCGCCGACCCCGGCGCCGGGCAGACCGACTACGCCCGGGACAAGCGGGGCGGCGAGCTGGCGGCGGTCGAGTCCTTCGGCGCGGAGGCGTCGCTGCTGGTACGGGCCGGGCTGATCCTCGGCCCGTACGAGAACATCGGACGGCTGCCGTGGTGGCTGCACCGCATCGCCCGGGGCGGCGACATACTGGCCCCGGGGCCACGGGAGTTGGCGGTGCCGTACGTGGACGCGCGGGACCTCGCCGCGTGGGTGCTGTCGGCCGTCGAACGGGGGTCGAGCGGACCGTACAACGTCGCGGGGACCCCCGACCGGGCCACCATGGGCGAGGTGCTGGACGCCTGCGTCCGGGTGACCGGCGGCGCGGCGCGGCTGCGCTGGACCGAGCCCGAGACCGTCCTGGCGGCCGGGATCGAGCCCTGGACGCAGCTCCCGATGTGGGTGCCCCGGGGCAGCGAACTGGAGAGCGGGGTGTACGGCATGGACGTCTCCCGCGCGACCCGGGAGGGACTGCGGCACCGGCCGGCCGACGAGACCGTCGCCGACACCTGGGCGTGGCTGCGCACCATGGACGGCCACGCACCCCGGCGGGCCGACCGGCCGGAAGTGGGCCTGGATCCGGCGGTGGAGGCGAGGGTACTGGCCGCTCCCCCGGCACCGGCGGAAACTGACCGGTGACCAGGTACGACGGAATTCCCACCGTTCCCCGACTGCCGTCGCGCCGAACGCCGTTCAACAATGTGCGCCAAGTTTTTTCCGGCAGCTCTGAACGCCCCACGAGCCCCTCGCGTATGGAATGACGCCGCTTCACTCCTGTCGGGCGCCTCCGCCCCGCCAAGGAAGTCAGAGGAGTTCCATGGGACGCAACACAAGAAAACGCCGCTCGTCGCTGGCCACCAAGGCCATAGCCGCATCGGCGGCCCTAGCGCTCGGTGGGGGCGGGCTGATCTGGGCGAACTTCTATGCTTCTGCGCACGAGGAGAACTCGGGCCAGAACCGGACCAAGGCCGCCGGAGCACAGGTGGCCACGATCTCCTGCCCGGACGTCGGCCAGAAGCTGACCAGTGTGCCGGGCGGGGCGAAGGCCAACGTCGACAAGGAGCTGGCGAACCTCGACAAGCAGATCACCGAGGCTTACGCACGACTGGCGTCGACGCGCCGGGCGCAGACGAACGACGCCAACTTCGTGCAGAACGCGATCCTCGGCCCGCTGAAGGAGAAGCGGTCCGCGGGGATCGGCCGCATCAAGATCGACTTCAAGCGGGTCGGTGCCGCCGCGCCCGACGGGCTGGACAACCTGGCCCCCTGCACCGGCACGCCCGCCACCGGCCAGACCGACGCGGGCGGCACCGGCCAGAACGGTGGTCAGGGCCAGAACGGTGGCCAGGAACAGAACGGTGGTGGCCAGACCGGCAACGGTCAGGACCAGAACGGCGGCGGCCAGCAGGCCGGCAACGGCGGTCAGGACGACAACGGCCCGGTGGCCGCGGACTTCGTCGACATCACCAAGGTCAAGCCCAACGTCGCGAAGAAGGCCACGACCCGCAAGGGCGGACGGTTCGGCAGGGGCGGCCGGAACGGCACCCGGGCCGCCTCGACCGGCACGTTCACCGTCGACTGCGGGGTGAACGAGAACAAGAACTACAACACCGACAACGTGATCGTGGCCCCCGGCGTGACCAACGGCGCGCACCACACCCACGACTACGTCGGCAACCAGGACGTCAACGCCTTCTCGAACAACGACACGTTCGCGGCGGCCGACACCTCCTGCGACGAGCAGGGCGACAAGTCGTCGTACTACTGGCCGGTGATGCGTGTGCAGGACGGCACGCAGGAGTTCGACCAGGACAACGACGGCGGCGGCAAGGAGGGCAACGTCGGCAAGATCCTCACCGCCAAGCAGGCCGAGATCAAGTACGTCGGCAGCGCGACCTCCAAGGTCGTCGGGATGCCGAAGTTCCTGCGCATCATCACCGGTGACGCGAAGGCCTTCACCAACGGCCCCGCCAACGCCAACGCGCACTTCAGCTGCACCGGCTTCGAGAACAAGGTCCAGCTCACGGACAAGTACCCGATCTGCCCCAAGGGCAGTGACGTGGTCCGCTCGTTCTCCTTCCAGAGCTGCTGGGACGGCCAGAACACCGACAGCGCCAACCACCGTGCGCACGTCGCGTTCGCCGACGCGAACGGCAACTGCGCGAACGGCTTCAAGGCGATCCCGCAGCTCACCATGCGCCTGGTCTACGAGGTCCCGACCCCGACCATCGAGAACGGACAGGTGAAGAACGCCTACGCCGTCGACGGATTCCCGGAGCAGTTGCACAAGCCGATCAACGACCACGACGACTTCATCAGCGTCATGGACCAGAACCTGATGAACAAGGTGGTGAACTGCATCAACTCCGGGCGGAAGTGCACGTGATCCGCTGACCCGTACGGATTCCCCACAGATCCCCCCACGGGAAAGCCGGCGGTGGAAATTCCACCGCCGGCTTTTCGGCTTTCCCCCAGCCGGTCCGGACGTTCTTCCCGCACCCGATCCGGGCGCCCGGCCCGCAACCGAGCCCGCGCACCCGGCCCTCATTCGGCCCGGGCGCCCGCCCCTGGTGCTCTCCCGACAGCCGCCCCCACGCCCTTGCAGCAGTCGGCCGGGCGCCCCGCGGGCGCCCGGCCGGACGGACGAACGGACCTGGCCCTCCTCAGCCCTCGTGGGAGGCGTGGGCCGCGTGGTCGGTGCCCACCTCCAGCGTCCCGCCGAGTGTGCCGCGCAGCGTCCGCACCATCTTCTGGTCGCCGACGGCCACCCACTTCGCGCCGACGAGGTAGAAACCGCCGTAGTCCTTCGCCTCGTTGACCCACTCGCGCTGACCGCGGTCGGTGGCGAAGGTGGCCAGGACGAACTTCCCTCCCTTGTTCTTGCAGATCGCCTGGCGGATCTCGTCGGCGTCGGTCTGCATGTCCGGCGCGCAGTGCGCGTCGGAGGCGATCTCCTCCAGGCTCCCGGTCCTGGTGGCGGGTATCTGCTCCGCCGCGGCCCCGTTCTTCCCGGCCCCGCACGCCGTCAGCGTCAGCAGGGCCACGGCCGCGCCCGTCGCGAGCCTCGCGGTTGTCAACCTCATCCGTTCCTCCGGTCACTTCGGGCGACGTGAACTCGCCAGCTCCGTGCGCACCATTGAGCACGGACGGCCGTCCCATTAGCGTGCCGCACCTGTCGACACAGGGGGCACCCAGATGGACTCATCGAACCTTCCGTCGCGACGTACGGTGCTGGGCACGGCCGGTGTTCTCGGCCTCGGAACCGTGGTGGGTACGACGGTTCCGGCCCACGCCGCCGGGGGCCCCGGCGAGGGCCCCGCCTTCGATACGGCTCCCGCGCGCTCCGCGCTCAATCGATTGCTGCCCGATCACGCCGGACAGTTCCGGCTGACGCCTCTGCGCCGCGCGGCCGCCGGACACGACCGCTTCCGGGTCACCGGCACCACCGGACACCTGGAGGTGGCCGGAACGTCTCCCGCGGTGCTGGTCCACGGGGCGCACTGGTACCTGAAGTACGTCTGCGGGGCTCATCTGGCCTGGAACGGCAGCCAGTTGGACCTGCCGCGCCGGCTGCCCGCGCCCGCCCGCACGATCGAGAGAGCCACCGCGCTCCCCCACCGGTTCGCGCTCAACGACACCAACGACGGCTACACCGCCCCGTACGCCGACTTCGCGTACTGGGAGCACGAGATCGACCTGCTCGCCGCGCACGGCTGCAACGAGGTCATGGTGATCGCCGGGATGGAGGCCGTCTACCACCGGGTCCTGAAGGACTTCGGCTACAGCGACGCCGAGGCCCGCGCCTGGCTCCCGGCCCCCTCCCACCAGCCGTGGTGGCTGCTGCAGAACCTGTACGGCTACGGCGGCCCCCTCTCCCCGGAACTGATCGCGAAGCGGGCCGCGTTGGGCCGCCGGATCGCCGACCGGCTGCGCGCCCTCGGCATGCGCCCCGTCCTGCCCGGCTACTACGGGCACGTCCCCAAGAACTTCGTGGACCGCAACGGCGGCGACGCGCACGTCGTCCCGCAGGGCACCTGGCACGGCTTCGACCGCCCCGACTGGCTGGACCCCCGCACGGAGTCCTTCGCGGAGGTCGCCACCTCCTTCTACCGCCACCAGAAGGACGTCTTCGGCACGGCCGCCCACTTCAAGATGGACCTGCTGCACGAGGGCGGCACCGCCGGCGACGTCCCCGTGCCGGACGCGGCACACGGCGTCGAGAAGGCGCTGCAGGCCGCCCACCCCGGCGCCACCTGGGTGATCCTGGGCTGGGAGGCCAACCCGCTGCCCGAACTCCTCGACGCGATCGACAAGAAGCGCATGCTGATCGTCGACGGCGTCTCGGACCGCTACACGAGCGTCACCGACCGGGAGAAGGACTGGGGCGGCACCCCGTACGCGTTCGGCACCATCCCCAACTTCGGCGGCCGCACCACGATCGGCGCCCGCGCCCACGTCTGGCAGGAGAAGTTCTTCGCCTGGCGCGACAAGCCCGGCAGCGCGCTGGCCGGCACGGCGTACCTCCCGGAGGCCACCGACCGCGACCCGGCCGCCTTCGAGCTCTTCTCCGAACTCGCCTGGACCGACGAACCGATCGACCGCGCGCGGTGGTTCGCCTCCTACGCCGACTTCCGCTACGGCGGCCGGGACGCCGCCGCCCGCAGGGCCTGGCAGGCCCTGCACGACACCGCGTACCAGCAGCACGCCACCGAGCGCAGCGACCCGCACGACTCCCTGTTCTGCGCCCGCCCCGACCTGTCCGCCACCCGCGCCGCCCGGTACGCGCCCAGCGCCCTCACCTACGACCCGGCCCGCTTCGACGCCGCGCTCGCCGGGCTCCTCGCGGTCGCCGGCCGGCGGCGGGGCAGCGCGGCCTACCGCTACGACCTCATCGACGTGGCCCGGCAGGCCCTCGCGCACCGCAGCCGCCAGTACCTGCCACAGCTCAGGGCCGCCTTCGACCGCAAGGACACCGCCACGTTCAAGGCGCTGGCCACCCAGTGGCTGACGCTGATGCGGCTCTCCGACGACGTCACCGGTACCCACCCGGCCTTCCTGCTGGGACCCTGGATCGAGGACGCGCGCCGGATGGCGACCGGTACGGACGAGCGGGCCGAGTTCGAGCGCACGGCGAAGACGCTGGTGACGGTGTGGGGCGACCGGGACACCTCCGACGCGGGGGACCTGCACGAGTACGGCAACCGCGAATGGCACGGTCTGCTCTCCGACTTCTACCTGCCGCGCTGGCGGAAGTGGCTGGACGCCTGCGAGGACGCGCTGGCCACCGGCACCGAGCCGGCGGCGGTGGACTGGTTCGCGTTCGAGGAGCCGTGGACCCGGGAGCGCAAGGACTACCCGCTGCGTCCGGTGGGCGACGCCTACCGGACCGCCGCCCGGGTGCGGGACGCCCTGGCGCGGGCGCCGTACCAGGGCGCGCTGGCGGTGACCGCCGACCCGGTCGTCCTCCCGCCCGGCGGACACGCACGCGTGACGGCGGTCTTCCGCAACGTCAACGGGCTGCGCGGCACCGGCCGCGTCGACTTCGCGCTCACCGGCCTCGACGCGACGCCGGAGGGTGCCGGGTCGCTGAGCGGGGTGCCGGCGGCCGGGACCGGCATCGTGCGGTGGCGCGCGAACGCGCCGGGCACGCCGCTGGACGAGCCCCTGCGGCCGCTGCCGTACTCCCTCGCCGTGACCTACGGCCCGCGCGGCGAGAGCCGGGTGACCTCACGCTTCGACGGCACGCTGTTCGAGGCGGGGCCGCTGGAGGACGGATGGCGGACGTACACGAACAACGACGCCGTCTTCGGGCAGCTCGGCGAGCGGTTCGCGATCGACGGGGGCGGGGCGGACCTCTGGAAGGGCACGGCCGAGTTCGGCACGGTGTACCGGGAGGGGGCGCTGCGCGACGGGGTGTCGGTGACGGTGCGGGTGGACACGCAGGCGGTGACGGGGGCGTGGGCGCGGGCCGGCATCGTCGCCCGCGACGCCCTGGCGACGCCGGGGGCGGGCGGTTTCGTCGACCTGGCGGTGACGCCGTCGAACGGGGTGGTGCTGTCGTACGACTCGAACGGCGACGGCACGCTCGACACGTACAAGCGGGTGACGGGGGTGAAGGCGCCGGTGCTGCTGCGGCTGACGCGGACCGGGGGCGCGTTCCTCGGGGAGTTCTCGGCGGACGGGGGGTCGTCCTGGCGGACGGTGGCGACGGTGACGGTGCCGGGGGCCGGGTCCGTGCAGGACGTCGGCCTCTTCATGACGGCGACGAACGGGGGCGACGGGGAGCGCGGCACGGCGACGTTCTCCGCCTGGCGGCTCGCGTGACCGCGCGGTTCCCCGCGCCCCTCTTCAGGGGCGCGGGGAACCGCGCGCTCCTTTGCGGTCCGGGGTCGGGAAGGGCAAGGGCGGCGGGAGCGAGGAGAACACTCGCGCACCCCCTGGCACGAACGGAGCCCGGTGACCTCGTCGCCGTTCGCTCGTTGCGCTGAACGTGCAGTCACAGGATGTCGCCCCCCGCCCCGCCACCATCGACGTCACCGCCGCCGAGGCCGCCCTCGTCGAGCACTATCCCCGTCTCACCCGCCTCGCCTACCTCACCCTCCCCGCCACCCTCGGCCGCAACCGCCGCGTCCTGACCGCACACTCCCTCGTCCAACGCGCCCTCCCCCACGGCCGCACCCCCGCCCCGCCCGCCGTGATCCCGGCCCAGTCCAAGGGCCGCGAGAGCGACCCCGGCTACGCCCTCGTCCGTACCCGGGTGATCCGCACCGCGCTGGACGCCGCCCGCCCCCTGACCTTCCGCGCCTGGCCCCGCCGGGCCCAGCTCCCCCCGCTGCTCCCCCAGGTCCGCGGTCTCGCGCTGTCCCCGCGCTCCGGCGGCGCCGACGAGAACGCCCTGGACCAGGCGCTGTCCGCGCTCTCCGCCCCGGCGCGCGCGGCGTACGTCCTGCGCGGCCTGGACCGGCTGCCCGACGACGCCCTGCGCGAGGTCCTGGCCGCGGCCGGCGTCGCGGACCCGGACGGCGCGCTCGCCGAGGCGGCCACCGTCCCCGCGCGGGAACTGCTGTTCGGTTCCCGCGAGTTCGATCCCTGCACACTGCACGCCCGCCCCACCGACCTGATGCGCCGCCGCCGGCACGCCCGCGCCGCGCTCGTCGCGGCGGCGGCCGTCGCCGTCTGCGGGGCGCTGCTCGCGCTGCCGGGCGGCGGCTGGGGGCCGGACGGCGCCGCCGCCCCGGCGTACGCGCGCAACCCGTCCGCGGCGGCCGCCCTCGACCCCGGCAGGCTCACGAAGGCGGCGGCCACGGCGTGGCGGACCTCGCCGCGCACCGACTTCTCCGTGTGGCCCGCGCGGGGCGACGACGTCGACGACACCGCGTTGCTGCGCCGTGCCCTGGCGGTGTGGGCGCGGCCGGGCGAGTCGGTGCGGGTGGCGGTGACACCGGGCACGCCCTCGGGCGGTCCGGCAGGTCCACCGCAGTTGCTGTACGCCGGGGAGGTCGACTCCGCCCGGGTGGTGCTGCTGTACGACGGGCTGCGCATCGTCCGGTACGCCGAGCCGGTGTCCGGGACGGCCGGCGCCGCTGTGGACTTCGCCCGGGTGGACGGCGCCGGCCGCGCGGAGGCCGTCGCGGTGGTGCTGGGCCGTGCCGACGGCAACGTGCGCTATCTGACGGCACCCTGGATCGAGCGGGCCGGCGAGCGGGACCTGAGGAAGCCGGCGGCCGGGGTGATGGACCTGCACCGCCGTGCGGACGGGACCGTCTCGCCGCTGTCCAGTCCCGCCGCCCACCCCGGGTCCTGCACCTCCTGGAACGTCCTGCAGCTCACCGACCGTTCGGGCGGCACCCGCCTGATGACGGACCTCGGGGAGCTGACCCCCGCCCATCTGACCGTCGGCCGTCCGGCGGCCCCGCGCGAGGCGGCCGGGGCGGCGGCGCTGCGCACCTGGGCCCCGTTCGCCTGCTCGCTGGCGGCGGACCGCGCGCAGGGTGTGCGCACGGTGAACGCCTGGCAGTACGCGCGCCAGCCGCTCCCGGACGGCAGCGGCGACGGGGCGTGGGTGTGCACGCGGGCGGAGACCTGGCGGGGCGAGGACGTCCAGGTGCTGGCCCAGTTCCGGGCCCCGTCCTCCCCCTACGGGGCGGTGACCGCGAAGGCGCAGGACGACCCGGCCTGCGGTCCGAAGGATCCGCACGTCCTGGCGGGCGTGCTGTGGAAGTCGGACGCCGACGCGTGGTACCTGCTGGCGGCCGCGGACCGCGCGGCCGTCACGGTGCGGGCCACCGGCTCGGTCAGGGGCGAGGCCGAGGGCCACACCCTGTCGCTGCCGGCGAAGCCGGACGCCGAGACCGAGCTCACGGCGACGCTGGAGAACGGGAACACACTGGACCACCTGCGCTGAGGCGCGCCTTCCCGGCACCCCCAGCACACCCGAGAGCACCCCCAGCACGACCGTGCGGCCCGTCGACGACACGACGGGCCGCACGGTCGTGAGAAGGGGCCGCCCGGCTCGTACGCGGACCCGGCGCTCGACGCGGCAGGATCACGACGCTCGACGCGGGAGGGTCACGACGCTCGACGCGGGAGGGTCAGGACGCCTCGCTGAGCGCGGCCGCCGGGTCGGCGCGCCAGACGTCGGCGAGTTCGGACAGCGGCACGCCGAGCACCTCACTCAGCCGTACGACGGTGCCGAACGCGGGCGTCGGCAGCCGACCGGTCTCGATCTTGCGGAGGGTCTCCGGCGAGATGCCCGCCGCCAGAGCCACTTCGCCGGGGTTGCGCCCGGCCCGGGCGCGGCGCAGCGCGGCTCCGAGGCGTCGGCCCGCCTCGATCTGTTCGGGGGCGAGCGGGTGGCGGACCATGAGCCCATGCTAGGGGCGGGGGTACCCCCCGGCAACCGACTCCTCGTCGACGGGACACCTCCCGTGCCGTCGACCCGCCCCCCGCCTGGTATAAATATACCTACCGGTCGCCCCGGGGAATCGAGGAGCGCAGTGATCGAGCACAAAACCCCCAGAGACATCGAACGCATGCACGTCACCGGGCAGTTCCTCGGCGAGGTGCTGGCCGAGCTGGGCGAGCTCGCCGCGGTGGGGGTGGACCTGATGGACCTGGAGCACCACGCCCGCCGGCGGATCAAGGAGCGCGGCGCGGAGTCCTGCTACTGGGACTACGCACCCTCCTTCGGCAAGGGCCCGTTCCGCAACGTGGTGTGCCTCTCGGTCAACGACGCCGTGCTGCACGGGCTGCCGCACAAGTACACGCTGCGCGACGGTGATCTGCTGACCATGGACATGGCGGTGACCGTCGACGGCTGGGCCGCCGACTCGGCGCTCTCCGTCGTCGTCGGCACCCCGGCCCCGGAGGACCTGCGGCTGATCGAGGCCACGGAGGTCGCGCTGGAGGCCGCGATCGGCGTCGCCCGGCCCGGCAACCGGCTCGGGGACATCTCGGCGGCCATCGGCGCGGTCGCCGCCGAGTACGGCTACCCGGTCAACCTGGAGTTCGGCGGGCACGGCATCGGCCGCACCATGCACGAGGACCCGCACATCCCCAACAAAGGCCGCCCCGGCCGCGGTTGGACGCTGCGCCCCGGGCTGACCCTGGCGATCGAGCCCTGGTTCACCGCCGGCACGGACAAGATCCGCTTCGACCCGGACGGCTGGACGATCCGCTCGGCGGACGGCTCGCGCGCCGCCCACTCCGAGCACACGGTCGCCATCACCGAGTCCGAGCCGCTCGTCCTCACCAGGCGCCCCCAGAACGACGGGGGAGCGGCGGACCGCCGGACGTCGTCGTCGGACACCGGCCACTGACGCGTGCGAGCGACGACGTCATCGGTGACGTCGTAAGTGACGTGATCGGTGACGCGATCGGTAAAGTGCTCGTATGACAATCGGGGCTCGCCGCAGGATGGGTGTCGAGGAGCGGCGGCAGCAGTTGATCGGCGTCGCCCTCGAACTGTTCAGCCGACGCTCCCCCGACGAGGTCTCCATCGACGAGATAGCCTCGGCCGCCGGCATCTCACGGCCGCTGGTCTACCACTACTTCCCCGGCAAACTCAGCCTGTACGAGGCCGCGTTGAAGCGCGCCTCGGAGGATCTCGCCGGACGTTTCACCGAACCGCACGAGGGTCCGCTCGGCGCCCGGCTGCTGCGGGTGATGCGCCGCTTCTTCGACTTCGTCGAGGACCACGGCCCCGGTTTCTCCGCCCTGATGCGCGGCGGTCCCGCCGTCGGCTCCTCGCGGACCAACGCGCTCGTCGACTCCGTGCGCCAGGCCGCGTACGTCCAGATCCTGTCGCACCTGGGCTTCGAGCCGGGAGCCAAGGCCCCGCCAGCCCAGCTGGAGCTCGTCGTCCGGTCCTGGATCTCGCTGGTCGAGTCGACGGCGCTGATCTGGTTGGAGGGCCGCCGCATCCCGCGCGGTGCGCTGGAGGTGCAGCTCGTGCACGACTTCGCCGCGCTGGCGGCCGTCGGCGCGGCGCACGACGAGGAGATGAGCGACGTGCTGCGCGCCATGGTCAAGGAGGAGCCGGACGACAGCCCGTTCACCGACCTGGTCGCCCGGCTCGTCGCCCTGGCCACTCCCCCCGACGCCTCCTGAAGCCTGCTCAGCCCTCGAACTTCCGGTAGGAGGGGTCGAGTTCGCGCACCTCGGCGGAGGTGTGCAGCCGCTCCTCGCCCGTTCGCAGATGCGTGCGCAGCAGGTCCAGCGCCGCCTCGGTGAGCCTGGCCTTGGTCTCGTCCGTGCGGCCGGGCAGCAGCGCGATCGAGACGTGGACGTGCGCGTGCCCCTCGGTGTCGGGGCCGACCGTCACGTCCTCGGTGCGCACGAAGCGTGTCTTGCACGCCTCCGGCTTCGCCGCCGCCGTCTCCACGAGATCGGCGTGCAGTGCCGTGGCGAAACCCTTCCGGTCGAAGCCGGACGCGAGCGTGTCCGAGTACTCGACGGTGACCTGCGGCATGAGCAACCCCTGACCTGATCTCATCGGAGAAACGGGGCCCGCCGGCCAGAACGCGGCAGGCGGGCCCCCTCACCCTAACCGCGGGTGAAGACGGCGACCGTTCGGCCCGGGACCGTGAACGTACCGACCGCCCTGTCGTACGAGGCGCGCTTCACCACCGGGTCCGCGCCTTTCGCCTGCACCGGGTGCAGCGCGTACCGTGTCCCGGCCGCCGCCCTCACCGTCTGCCGCTGCTCCTGGGGCGTGGCGTTGAAGACCACGACGAGGTCGCCGAGGCTCATGGTGAGCACGCCGGGCGTCTCGCCCTCGCCCGACAGCGGGAAGGAGAGCCGGTCCTGCACCCGGGCCGCCGTGGAGAGGGAGAAGTCCTTCTCCGTCGTACGGATCCGCAGCAGGTCCCGGTACGCCGCCGAGGCGCCCTCGATCTGCGGGCACCCGACCTTCACCGAGCTCAACAGCGGCTTCGCGTACGGCCACTTGGAGGCGTTGTCCGCCGCCGGGGGCAGCCCGCGCCCGAAGCCGTTGCCGTCCGCGCAGTTCCAGTGGATGGCGTTGAACCAGTCGCCGCTGTCGAAGGAATTGCGGTCCAGGGACTTGGAGCGCAGCAGGTCGGTGCCTGCCTGGGAGAGCGCCGGGCCCTGCGAGAGGGCGGCCGTGGCCATCGCCAGGACCTGCGCACGGGCCCGGCCGGCGGCGGAGGTGTCCGTCGGCAGCTTGTAGGTGAGTGCGTCGAACAGGGACTCGTTGTCGTGCGCGTCGACGTAGGCGAGGGCGTCGCCGGGCGCGGCCGCGTAACCGGCGGGGGCACCGTTGTAGTCGACCTCCGCGCCGGTGACCTCCTTGCCGCCGCTGTCCGTGAACCGGTATCCGGCCAGGTTGCCGCTGAGGCCCACCTTGAGGAGGTCCTGGTAGTGCAGCAGCCGCGCCTTCTGCTCGGCCTTCGTGCCGTTGGCGGCGGAGGCGTTGGGGTCGGTGTACAGGCCGCTCGCGAAGCCCTGCACGCCGGGGTCCTCGTCGAACGGGCTGCCCCCGCGCACGGCGTCACGGGCGCGGTCGGAGAAGGTGGCGACGCCGGTGCCGGCCATGTTCTTCTGCGTGGCCTGGACGAACCGGGCGTCGTCGGCGACCTCGCCGAAGTTCCAGCCCTCCCCGTAGAGGATGATCCTCTTCCCGTCGACGCCGTCCTTCTCCACGGTGAGCGCGTCGAGCGCCCTTCGGACGGCGAGGATGTCGGCCTTCGGGTGGTGGCCCATGAGGTCGAAGCGGAACCCGTCGACCTTGTACTCCCTGGCCCAGGTGACGATCGAGTCGCCGACCAGCTTGCCCATCATCGCGTTCTCGGGCGCGGTCCCCGCGCAGCAGGTGGAGGTGGCGACCGAGCCGTCGGCGAGCAGCCGCTGGTAGTAGCCGGGGACGATCTTGTCGAGGACGGAGGTGTCGGCCTGCCCGGAGGCGGCGGTGTGGTTGTAGACCACGTCCATCACGACCCGCAGCCCGTCCTGGTTGAGGGACTTCACCATCTGCCGGAACTGGACCGTACGGGCCGTGCCGTCCGGATCGGTGGCGTACGAGCCCTCGGGGACCGTGTAGTGGTACGGGTCGTAGCCCCAGTTGAACGCGTCCTTCGCGGCGGTCCTCGCCACGCATTCCTGCTGCTTGTCGGAGTCGGGGGCGAAGGAGGCGAGGTCGCAGTCGGGGGTGGCCCGGTCGGACGCCCGCTCGGGGACGGTGGCGAAGTCGAACACCGGCAGCAGGTGGACGTAGGAGGTGCCGGATTCGGCCAGCGCGCGCAGGTGCCTCGAGCCGTCGCTGTCCCTGTCGGTGAAGGCGAGATAGGTGCCCCGGTCCTTCGCCGGGACGGTGGTGTCGGCGACGGAGAAGTCGCGGACGTGCAGCTCCTGTATCTGCGCGTCCCGCAGCGGCACGGCCTTGGGCTTGTGCAGCGAGGACCAGCCGGACGGGGCGAGCCGTGCGTCGTCCAGGTCGACGACGAGGCTGCGCGCGGAGTCGGTGGTGAGGGCGACGGAGTAGGGGTCGGTGACCTTGTCGGTCACCACCTTCCCGGCCTGTCCGGTCCCCCCGGCGCCGGGGGCCCATACCTTCACGACGTACCGGTAGGGCTTGTTCCGCCACGACGCGGGCCCGGTGACGGACCACACACCCGTGGTGTCGTCGCGGTGCATCCGCACGGTACGGCCGTCCAGCTCCAGCGCCACGTTCCGCGCGGTGGGTGCCCAGACGGACAGGGTGGGCCGGCCGTGGTGGAACGTGGGCCCGAGGTCGGCCTCGGTGGCGCCCGGGTAGAGGTCGTCGAGGACACCGGCGGTCTGCACGCCGGTCGCCGCGAGGACGGCGCCGTTCGCGGCCCGCTGGGTGGCGACGAGCTGCCCGCGCAGGGCGTCGCGCACCCGGTCGCGGTCGCGCGGGTCGACGGACCAGGCGGCGTAGTCCTTCAGATGCGGGAACCTCGCCTTCTGGGCGTCGCTGAGCGTGGTGCCACTCAGCCGCAGCCAACGCTCGTCGTCGCTGGTCAGCGCCCCGTCCTTGACGGTGATCGAGCCGTCGGGGGAGGAGAGGAGCTGGGTGGAGGCGGCACCGTCCACGCCGTTCCAGGCGACGGTGTCCCGGTCGATCCAGACGGCCTTGGACGTGCCGAGGTCGAGCGCGGCCGCGCCGCCCGCGGGCTGCGGCAGCAGGTGTTCCTCCTGGCCGCTCACCAGCCACACCTCGTGGCCGTCGGCGGCGGTGAGGTCGAGCGACTGGTCGGCGGAGAGGTCCTTCTCGTCTCCGTTGTGGAGGATGTAGCCGAGACCGGTGGCACCCGTGGTGAGCGGCACCTCGAAGACAGCGCCATAGCTGTCAGTCTTCACCGGCTTCAGGGGTGCCGACCAGTCGGTGGGGTGCGCGGCGCCGGTCCAGACATGCAGCCCCCAGCCGTCGTAGTCGCCGTCGGCGCGGTGGTAGTGCAGGACGGCCTTGGTGGTGTCCTGCGCCGGATGGTCGGGCCTCTGTGTGACGACGCCGGCGTCGCCCTGCGCGATCCACACCTCCCCCGTCCTGGTGACGTCGATGGACCGGTCGGCGGCGACGTCCTTGTCACCGTCCTTGTCGACGACGAGGAAGCCGACGTTCGACGCGCCCGGCTCGAGTTTCACCCAGGCGAAGGCGCCGTAGGCGTCACGGCCGCTGAAGGGATGCCCGGCGGGCCAGGTGGTCGCCTCGCCGTCGGCCAGGTCGCCCCATGCGTACAGGTTCCAGTCGGCGTAGTCGCCGTCGCCGCGCTTGTAGTGGACGATCGCGTAGTCGCGGGTGGAGGCGGTGGGGGGCTGCGCGGCGGGCGGGGTGCCGGAGGTGGAGGCGGCGGTGGCGCTCGCGGTGCGGCCGGCGGAGTCCACGACGACCGCCTTGTAGCGCAGGGCGGTGCCGGGCTCCACGTCCGCGCCGAGGGTCTGGGTGACCTTGTAGGGAGCGTGGTCGGCGGAGCCGAGGACCTGCCACCTGTCGGTGCCGGTCCGGGCGGCGAAGACGACCCTGTTGAGCTGTCCGCCGTCGACGTCCGCGGTGAGTTCCACGGTGCCGGTGGCGCCGGCCGCCGGGGCCTCGAGGGCGATCGTCGGCTCGGTGGCGGGCTTCTCCAGCGGTGCGGCCGCCTCGAGGACGATCGCGGACCCGGCGGGGACGGTGACGGTCACCTTGCGGTCCGTGCCGGAGGTGACGTTCGCCCTGGTGCCGTAGATGCCCCGGTAGGTCATGCGGGCGGAGCCGGTGGCGAAGGTGGCCGTCCTGGCGTCGTCGGCGTTGTTGAAGGCGACGACGTACTCGTCTTTATCGCCTCCGGTGCGGGTGAAGGCGTAGACACCGGCCCCGTCGGCCGCGTACCGCTCGGTCTGGACGCCGTCGGTGAGGGCGGGGTTGGCCTTGCGCAGTTCGGCGAGCGCGGCGATCCGCTTGTAGAGCGGGGAGTTGGTGTCGTAGGCGTCGCTCGCGTGGGTGCGGGCGGTGCCGATCTCGTCGTCGTCGAGGTAGTCGGCGACCTTCGAGGCGAACATGGTCTGACGGGCGTCCTTGTCGCCGCCCGCGCCGGTGAAGCCCTGTTCGTCGCCGTAGTAGACGACGGGGTTGCCGCGGCCGAGGAACATCAGCTCGTTGGCGAGCCGGTCCTTGGCGAGGAGTTGGGCGTCGGTGGCCTTGGGGTTGTCCTGGTTCAGGAAGTACCCGATGCGGCCCATGTCGTGGTTGCCGAGGAAGGTGACCTGTTCGTAGGCGTTGGCCTTGTCGGTCGTGTACTTGTAGTCGCCGCCGAAGACGGACGCGAGTTTCTTGGCGCTGCCGCCCTGGGAGGCGTAGGCGCGGGCCGCGTCCTGGAACGGGAAGTCGAGAGTGGCGTCGAGGCGCCCCTGGGTGACGTAGGGGGCGGTGACGGAGGTGTCGGCGGAGTAGACCTCGCCGTACTGGAAGAAGTCCTTGCGGCCGTGGCGGGCCGCGTACGCGTCGAGGGCGGTGGCCCACTGCGTCCAGAACTCCATGTTCACGTGCTTGACGGTGTCGATGCGGAACCCGTCGACGTCGAAGTCGCGCACCCAGCGCTCGTAGATCCTCTCCATGCCGCGGACGACCTCGGGGCGCTCGGTCCACAGGTCGTCGAGGCCGGAGAAGTCGCCGTAGGTGGCGGACTCGCCGGCGTAGGTGGAGTCGCCGCGGTTGTGGTACATCGTCGGGTCGTTGAGCCAGGCGGGGACCTTGGCGTCCTTGTCGGCGGCGGCGACGGCGGGGGTGCGCGGGAAGGAACCGGCGTCGACGGCGGGGAAGTCGGTCCTGCCGTGCTTGCCTTGCTTGCCGTTCTCGCCGCCCACGTAGTCGGTGTCGTCGAAGGGCCTGCCGTCCTTCGTGAGGTACGGAAAGGCGCCCTTGGAGAGGTAGTCGTGGGACTTTCCCTCGTAGTCGACGACGTCGGCGGTGTGGTTGGTGATGACGTCGAAGAAAACCTTCATGCCCTTGGCGTGGGCTTTGTCGATGAGGGTCTCGAGGTCCGCGTTCGTCCCGAAGTGCGGGTCGACCTTGGTGAAGTCGGTGATCCAGTAACCGTGGTAGCCGGCCGAGGCGTTGTCGCCGGTGCCCTGCACGGGGCGGTTCTTGAAGATCGGGGCGAGCCAGAGAGCGGTGGTGCCGAGGCCCTTGATGTAGTCGAGCCGCTTCGTCAGGCCCTTGAGATCGCCGCCCTGGTAGAAGCCCTTGTCGGTGGGGTCGTAGCCGGTGGCGAGGCGGGAGCCGGTGAGTCCGCCCCGGTCGTTGGCGGTGTCGCCGTTGGCGAAACGGTCCGGCATGACGAAGTAGAACTGCTCGCGGGTCGCGTCGTGGCGCGCGGGCTGGGCGGCGAGCTTCGCGTCCGACGGAGGCGCGGGCGGGGTCTGGGCCTGGGCCTGGGCCCGTGCGGCGACCGGGCTGAGGAGGGCGGCGGCGAGCGCGGCCGCGGTGAGGGCGGCGACGCGGCCGCGCTGTGGGGTGCGGCGCCCGGACAGGGGCGTCCGCCGTCTCGGTCTCACAGGGTGAACTCCTCGGGGATGCGGCTCGGTTGCTGAACCCCGCCACGGCGGCGGCGATGCTGCCGGGCGCGGCGTGACCGTATCGCCGCCGCAAGGGTTGCAGCAAGAGGCATGAAACCCATAGCAAGAAGTTTCAACGACTGTCTTGACGTACCTCGCGCAACTGCCGCACGCTCGGCTCGCGTTGAAAAGGCGGACTCCGCGGCTCCCCACCGCGAAAGCCGCTCTCCCCACTCGACGGAGCCGCAGATGACGACCCCACACGGACAATCACCCGGCGCGCGCACCGGAGCCGCGAAGCACCTGGCCACCGCCGTGACCGCCGCCGCGCTCGCTCTCCCGCTGGCCCTCGCGGGCACTGTCGCGCTCCCGGCCGTCCCGGCGCGGGCGGACACCACCGCGAAGAACGACGTGATCGCCAACCTCTGGGAGTGGAACTGGAAGTCGATCGCGCAGGAGTGCACGGACGTCCTCGGCCCGGCGGGCTACGGCGCGGTGCAGGTGGCCCCGCCCGCCGAATCGCTGAAGCAGACCAACCTCTACTGGTGGGACGTCTACCAGCCCTACTCCTACAACCTGAACAGCCGCTTCGGGACGGCGGCCGCGTTCTCCTCCATGGTCTCGACGTGCCACTCGGCGGGCGTGAAGGTGTACGTGGACGCCGTGATCAACCACACCGCCGCGCAGACCGGCACCGGCTACCACGGCACGACGATCAGCGACAAGTACGACACCCCGGACTTCGACTCCGCCGACTACCACCACGCCGGTGACGGCTACTGCAACGACGAGGACGGGACGATCGACGACTGGAACAACGTGCAGGAGGTGCAGAACTGCGAACTGCTCGGCCTGCCCGACCTGAAGACCGGCGACGACTCGGTCCGCTCGAAGATCGCGGGCTACCTCAACAAGCTGCTCGCGGCCGGTGCCGACGGCTTCCGCGTGGACGCCGCCAAGCACATCGCCGAGGCCGACATGGCCGCGATCGAGGCGAAGCTGGACAACACGTCCTCGGGCGCGGACCCGTACGTCTTCCAGGAGGTCTACCCCGGCACGACCCCGCAGCCGTCGGACTACTTCGCCTCCGGTGACGTCCTGGACTTCACCTACGCGAGCAAGCTGAAGTCCGCTTTCCAGGGCAACGTCTCCGACCTGTCGTCGCTCTCCTCCAGCGGCGTCCTGCCCGCCGCGAACGCGGTCGCCTTCGTCGCCAACCACGACACCGAGCGCAACGGGCTGCACCTGTCCTACAAGGACGGCGACACGTACAAGCTGGCCAACCTGTTCGAGCTGGCGTACAAGGGCGCGACACCCACGGTCTACGCGAGCTGGAAGTGGAACGTCTCCGACGAGGCCCCGCCGAACTCGGGCGGCTTCGTCACCGACACGGACTGCTCGGGCGGCGGTTGGTACTGCCTGGACCGCGACGCCGCCGTCCTCGGCATGGTCGCCTGGCACAACGCGACGGACACGGCGGCCGTCTCGAACTGGCAGAGCAAGTCGTCGAACGTGATCGGCTTCGGCCGCTCGGGCAAGGGCTTCTTCGCCCTCAACAACGGCTCTTCAGCCGCGAGTTACACGTTCACGACCGGCATGGCCGACGGCACGTACACGAACGTGATCGACGGCGGCTCGACGAAGGTCACGGTCTCGGGCGGCAACGCATCGCTCACGGTTCCGGCGAAGGGGGCGGTGGCCTTCTACGACGGCTCGTACACCTGCCCGACGACGAGCTGCGACGGAGGCGGCAACGGGGGCGACGGCGGCTCCGGGACGACGGTCACGGCGACGTTCAACGAGTACGCCGCAACACCGTCCGGCACGAACGTGTACGTGGTCGGCTCGACGGCCGGCCTGGGCGCCTGGGACACGACGAAGGCGGTGAAACTGTCGTCGACGGGCTACCCCGTCTGGTCCGGCGAGGCCAACCTCCCCACGAACACGACCGTCACGTACAAGTACATCAAGAAGGACTCCTCGGGGAACGTCACCTGGGAGTCGAACGCGAACCGCTCGGCGACGACGGCGACTTCGGCCCTGACCCTGAACAACACCTGGAACGTGGCGAGCACGGACGCCACGGACGTCACGTTCAACGTCAACGCGACGACGACACCTGGCACGAACACCTACGTCGTGGGCTCCCTCCCGTCCCTCGGCTCCTGGAACCCGGCGGACGCGATCCCCCTGTCCTCCGCGTCGTACCCGACCTGGAGCAAGCTGGTCATCGTCCCCAAGAGCACGGCGTTCACGTACAAGTATCTGAAGAAGGACACGTCAGGAAACGTCACCTGGGAGTCGGGCACGAACCGCTCGTACTCGACGGGGGCGTCGAGCGGCTGTACGACGAGTGACACCTGGAAGTGAACGGCGGCTGGAACGCCACGCCGGCCCGGTCCGTCGCTCGTGCGGCGGACCGGGCCTTGTCAGGATTCTGTCGACTCAGACGATTTTGATCCTGTTGACACTGACCCCGCCCGGGAAACTGGGCCAGGTGAACGTGGTCCACTTCCCGATCGGCTGCGCAGGCTGCCACCGGTTGTCCCCGTACCACTGGACGCGGTTGTTACCGGTTTCGATCTTGGTCATCCACACGCCGTCCGCCAGCCCTATCTCGCCCGCGTTGGCGTAACACCATGTGTTCAACCCACCGTCGACGCCGCCATGCACGGTGACCTTCAGGTAGTCGGGCGAGTCACACTTGACGATGCTCAGCGCGGACGCGCTCGTCGCCCCGACGCTCAGCGACGTCATCAGCGCGGCGGACGCCAGCCCGGCCAGAACAGCCCTTCGTGCGCTTCGCTTCATAGGAGTTCTCCACTTCACTTCGCGGGAGGAGCGGCAGAACCGCCGACCGGCAGCCGCCTCGCGGTGCCGGCTGAAGCGTATTCCAGCGATGCGTGGGGGCTGTACGGCGTGCGGTGCAACTCGGTTGCCTCAAGGGGCAGTTGTTGACGGAGGGGCGGGCATGCGCACTCACCGAACCGCACTCCTCGCCATTGCTGACGGCAACCCCAAGAGCCGTGTCACCTCACGGCGACCGGGCGAGGGCGTGCGCGGCAGCGCCCGGCCGCCGTCGGAGTGACAGCGGCCGGGCGGCGGCGGGGTGGGCGGTCGTCAGGCCCGGGTCCACCACACCGTCGTGTCGGCGGGGAGCTCCGCCGTCTCGGCCGTGGCGCGTACCTCGCCGTTCGTCAGCAGGACGCGGCCATAAGACGGGACCGTCACCGGCTCGCCCGTCGTGTTGGCGACGCAGACGAAGTCGCCGCGGCGGAAGGCCAGGACGCCCTCGGGGGACGTCAGCCACTCCACCGTGTCGCCCGCGCCCAGGTCCGGGTGGGCGCGGCGGACGGACAGGGCCGTGCGGTAGAGGGTGAGGGTGGAGTCGGGGGCGCCCGTCTGGGCCTCGACGCTCAGCTCGGCCCAGTCGGCCGGCTGCGGGAGCCAGCTGCCGCCGTCGCCGAAGCCGTACGACGGGCCCGTACGGGTCCACGGGATCGGCACCCGGCAGCCGTCACGGAAGCCGTCCTGGCCGGCGCCGCGGAAGTACGCCGGGTCCTGGCGGACCTCGTCGGGCAGGTCGGTGACGTCCGGCAGGCCCAGTTCCTCGCCCTGGTAGACGTAGGCCGAGCCGGGAAGGGCGAGCATCAGGAGGGTGGCGGCGCGCGCCCTCCGGAGCCCCAGTGCGCGGTCGCCGGGGAGGCGGATCTGGGTGCCGAGGCCCGCCGGGTTGGCGAACCGCGTGGTGTGCCGGGTGACGTCGTGGTTGGAGAGCACCCAGGTGGCGGGAGCGCCGACGGGGCGCATCGCGTCGAGCGTGCGGTCGATCACCTCGCGCAGCTCTGTGGCGTCCCAATGGGTGCTCAGATACTGGAAGTTGAACGCCTGATGCAGCTCGTCGGGGCGCACGTAGTTCGCCGTGCGCTCGATCGTCGGCGTCCACGCCTCGGCGACGAAGATGCGGTGGCCCGCGTACTCGTCGAGGATCGTGCGCCACTGCCGGTAGATGTCGTGCACGCCGTCCTGGTCGAAGAACGGCATGACGTCGTTGCCCAGCAGTTTCACCTGGTCGTGGGAGCCGATGTCCGGCAGTCCGGGCGCCTTGACCAGGCCGTGGGCGACGTCGATGCGGAAGCCGTCGACGCCCATGTCGAGCCAGAAGCGGAGAACGGAGCGGAACTCGTCGCCGACGGCCGGGTGGTCCCAGTCGAAGTCGGGCTGCTCGGGCGCGAACAGGTGCAGGTACCACTCGCCGGGGCGGCCGTCGGGTTCGGTGACCCGGGTCCAGGCGGGGCCGCCGAAGATGGACTCCCAGTCGTTGGGCGGGAGTTCGCCGTTCCTCCCCTTGCCGGGGCGGAAGTGGTAGCGGTCGCGCAGCGCGGAACCGGGGCCCTCGGCGAGCGCCCGCTTGAACCATTCGTGCTGGTCGGAGGAGTGGTTGGGGACGATGTCGACGATGATCCGCAGTCCCAGTTCGTGGGCGTCGCGGATCAGCGCGTCGGCGTCGAGGAGGGTGCCGAACATGGGGTCGACGGCGCGGTAGTCGGCGACGTCGTACCCGGCGTCGGCCTGCGGGGAGGCGTAGAACGGGCTGAGCCACACGGCGTCCACGCCGAGGTCGCGCAGGTACGGCAGCCGGGTGCGGACGCCCTCCAGGTCGCCCATGCCGTCGCCGTCGCTGTCGGCGAAGCTGCGCGGGTACACCTGGTAGATCACCGCGTCCCGCCACCAGCCGGAGCGGTCGGCGGCGACGGTGGTCACGGCGGCGGGGGCGGCTTCGGGGACGGTGGCCGGGGCGAGGGGGGCCGGGTGCGCGGCCGGGGCGGATGCGGCCGGGGCGGTATCGGCGGAGTGCTGCTGGGTCATGGCGTCCTTGGAGCGTCGTGGAGTGCGTGTACGAGTGCGGGGCGGACGGGGCGCGGGGAAGGGGGCCCGGCGGCGGGTGGGCCGGGCAACCCCTGGTCCTCACGGAACGGGCGTCAGCCCTTCGTACCGCCCGCCGTGAGCCCGGTGACCAGGTTCTTCTGGACCAGGTAGAAGAAGACCGAGACGGGTATCGCGATCAGCACCGCGGTGGCGGCCATGAGGTTGCGCTGGGCGTCGTGTTCGCTGACGAAGCTCTGCAGGCCGACGGCGAAGGTGTACTTGTCGTCGCTCAGCATGAACGTGGAGGCGAAGGCGACCTCGCCGAACGCGGTGAGGAAAGAGTAGAACGCGGCCACCGCGAGCCCCGGCCGGGCCAGCGGCAGGATCAGCCGCAGGAAGGTGCCGAACGGGTTGAGCCCGTCGACGCGCCCGGCCTCGTCGATCTCGAACGGGATCGTGTCGAAGTAGCCCTTGAGCAGCCAGGCGCAGTACGGCACGGTCGTGGTGCTGTTGATCAGGATCAGTCCGAGGTAGGTGTCGATGAGTCCCAGGTCCGACATGATCTGGTACATCGGCACGATGAGGACGGCGATCGGGAACATCTGGGTGAGCAGCAGCAGCCACATGAACTTCTTGTAGCCGGGGAAGCGCATGCGGGAGACCGCGTAGCCGGTGGTGGCGGCGATGACCACTCCGATGACGGTGGTGCCGAGCACGACGACGAGCGTGCTCTTCAGCCAGTCGAAGAAGCTGGTGTGCTGGAGGACGAACGTGTAGTTGTCCAGCGTCATGGTGTGCCAGATGCGGCCCGGGTGCAGGTAGTCGTCCTTGCCGGGACCGAGCGAGAGGAAGATCAGCCAGCCGACCGGGAAGAACGCGATCAGGCTCGCGGTGATCAGTACGCCGTGGGAGGCGAGGGTGGCGAGCGGCCCTTGCTCGCCGCGCCGGCGCACCCGGCGCCGGGGGGTGTCGGCGGCGGGCCGGGCGGAGGCCGGGGCGGAGGTCCGGGCGGTGGTCGTACTCATGGGGAGCTCCTGCCTCAGATCGCGAGCTGCTGGTCGTTGCGGTTCAGCCAGCGGCGGTAGAAGGAGGTGAAGACGACGAGGATGGCCAGCAGCAGGATGCCGTACGACGCGGACTGCGCGAAGTCACGCGGCTGCTGTCCGAAGCCCAGCCGGTAGGCCCAGGTGACGAGGATCTGCGCGTCCGGGGCGGTGTTGCCGAACAGCAGGAAGATGATCGCGAACTGGTTGAACGTCCAGATGATGCCGAGCAGGACGACAGTGGAGCCGACCGACCTGAGCCCCGGCAGGGTGACGTACCGGAACCGCTGCCACGCGCTCGCGCCGTCCATCTCGGCGGCCTCGTACAGGGTGGTGTCGATGGACTGCAGTCCGCCGAGGAGCGAGAGCATCATGAACGGCACGCCGCACCAGGTGTTGACCATGATGGCGGCGAACCGCTGCCAGAAGGTGTCCTCCAGCCACAGCGGCGTCGGCAGGTGCAGCGCGTCGAGGGCGGCGTTGACGATGCCGCCGTCGGCGAGCATGAACCGCCAGCCGAAGACGGTGACGAAGGTGGGCACGGCCCAGGGCAGCACCAGGACGAGCCGGTAGAAGGTGCGGCCGCGCAGCTTCTGGTTGAGCAGCAGCGCCAGGCCGAGACCGATGCCGTAGTGCAGGGCGACGCAGACGGCCGTCCAGAGCACCGTCCACAGGAAGTGCGACCAGAAGCGGTCGTACGCCGTCGGGCCGAACAGGATGTCCTTGTAGTTGTCGAGGCCGATGAACTTGTAGGTGGCGTCGATGTGGTTGACGCCGATCGTGCGCGCGGTGTTGAGGCTGTTGGCGTCGGTGAGGGTGAGGTAGAGGCCGTACACCAGGGGGTACAGCACGAGCACGCCGAGCACGACCGCCACGGGGGCGATCATCACGTAGGCGTACCAGTGCTTCTGGTACGCCCGCCGCAGGCGCCCGGTGCGGCCGGGGCGCGGCGTGCCCTCACCGTGGCGCTTGCCGGTCGCGCGGTCGATGGCGACTGTCATGGTTCGACACCTTCTGGAAGTTCTGCGGTACGACGGAATGTGCGGCGGCCAGAGCTGGTGCCCGCGGTTCGAGCCGCGTGCACGGGGTTCGAGCCGAGTGCTCACGGCCCGAGCCGCGTGCTCACGGTCCAGCCGCGCGCGCGACGGAGCGGGCGGGCCCGGCCGCCGGGCCCCTCCCCCGAAGCGGGGGCCCGGCGGCCGGCGGGGTTCACTCGGCGAAGTCGGGGACCAGCTTCGTGTAGGCGAGTTCGACGTTGCCCAGCCCCTTGTCCAGGGACTCCCTGCCGCCCGCGATCTTGGGCAGTTCGGTGTCGAGCGGGGTCCACAGGGAGCTGTACTCCGGCAGCGCGGGGCGCGGCTGGGCGGCGGGCAGCACCTGCTGGTAGCCGGCGATGCCGGGGTCGGCCTTGACCTTGTCGGTGTAGGCGTCGTCGCGGGTGGGCAGCGTGGAGTTCTTCAGGGCGATGGTCTCCTGGGACTTCGCCGAGGTCATGAAGTTGACGAACGTCAGTGCGGCCGCCTGGTGCGCCTTGTCCGAGCCGGCGTAGACGGAGAGGTTGTGGCCGCCGGTCGGAGCGCCCGCCCTGCCGCTGGAGCCGGCCGGGACGGTGGCGATGCCGAGGTTGCCCTTGTCCTTGAAGGCGCTGCCCTTGTAGAAGTTGGTGATCTCCCAAGGCCCCTGGATGATCGCGGCGACCTTGCCGCTGACGAACGCGTCCTGGATGTGGGCGTAGGCGTCGGCGGTGGTGTCGGCCTTGTGCAGGCCCTTGCCGGAGAACAGGCCCAGCCAGGTGCCGTAGGCCTTCTTCGCCGCGGCGGAGTCGACGGTGATCTTCTTGGCGGAGGCGTCGACGGTGTCGGTGCCCTCGCCGTAGAGAAACGGCTGGCCGTAGTACCCGGCGGTGGAGCCCCAGTAGCCGTCGACGCCGGCCTTGTCCTCGACCTTCGCGGCGTCGGCCTTCAGCTCGTCCCAGGTGGTGGGGGCCTTGGTGATGCCGGCCTTCTTGAACAGGGCCTTGTTGTAGACGAGCGCGAGGGTGTCGGTGACCAGGGGAACTCCGTAGGTCTTGCCCTCGTACTGGGCCTGCTTGATCAGACCGGCCCGGAACTTCGACCGGTCGGCGAGGGCCTCGGTGCCGTCCAGCGGCAGGAGGTAGCTCTTCTTGGCGAAGGCGGGGGTCCATCCGACCTCGGAGCGCAGGACGTCGGGGGCGCCCTTGGAGCCGGCGGCGGTGTCGAACTTGTTCTGCGCCTGGTCGAAGGGGACGTTGACGTACTTGACCTTGATGTTCTTGTGGGCCGCCTCGAACTGTTGGACGAGGGCCTTGTACGTCGGGGCCTCATTGGTGGCGTTGGAGGTGTCCCACCAGGTCAGGGTGACCGGACCGTCGGCCTTACCGCTGTCGCTGTCGCCCGAGCCGCAGGCCGTCGCCGCGAGGGCGAGGGACGCCACCAGCACGGTGGCCGCTGTGCCACGCCGCATGAGTTCTCCTTGAGGGTGAATGCCCGTGTGGGCCGGGGAGCGCGGTCCCGTCCGCGGTCCCTGTCGCCGACTTGCCTGTCGCCGACTTGCCTGTGTGCCGAGGTGCCGACTGCGCCGATGGGGGTGTCCCCCTCTTCCGTGTCCGTGGCCGGAAGCGGCCTGGCCGGAAGCGGGGGGAGGCCGCCGAGCGACGTGAACGTAACAGCGATGCAATCGGCGCGAAAGGTCTTGCAGCAAAAAAGTGTAAGAACCGGTGACAGTTACCCGTCCGTGATGTGCGCGCGACTGTCGTGCGATAGCGCGCCATCAAGGGCGGAAAGAGGTCGGAGCGGGGTGGTGGCGGCTTGTGCAAGTCTCTGCAAGCTCTTGCCGCAAGGGGGTGGACGGGGGATCATCCTTTGCAGGCGGTCGGTGAAGGCCGCTGAAAGCGGGGCACCCCGCCGCATTCACTAGGGAGCGCGATGACGCAGCAGCCCGCCGCGGGCCGGCCGCCCGCCCGCACCCGGCGTGCGCCCGGTGCGCGAGGGGCGAGGGGGCCGGTACAGTCGCCTCCCGTGACCACACGGCTTTCCGACATCGCAGCGCAGGCGGGAGTCAGCGAGGCGACCGTCAGCCGGGTCCTGAACGGGAAGCCGGGCGTCGCCGCGACCACCCGCCAGTCCGTCCTGGCCGCGCTCGACGTGCTCGGTTACGAGCGTCCGGTCCGGCTGCGGCAGCGCAGCGAGGGCCTGGTGGGGCTGATCACCCCGGAGCTGGAGAACCCCATCTTCCCGGCGCTGGCGCAGGTCATCGGCCAGGCGCTGACCCGGCAGGGCTACACCCCGGTGCTGGCCACACAGACCCCCGGCGGTTCCACGGAGGACGAGCTGACCGAGATGCTGGTGGACCGCGGGGTCGCCGGCATCATCTACGTCTCCGGGCTGCACGCCGACACCACCGCCGACATGCAGCGCTACGAGCGACTGCGGGCGCAGGGCGTGCCGTTCGTCCTGGTGGACGGCTTCTCGCCGAAGGTGCAGGCGCCGTTCATCTCCCCCGACGACCGGGCGGCCATGGCGCTGGCCGTGACGCACCTGGTCTCCCTCGGCCACACCAGGATCGGGCTGGCCCTCGGGCCCAAGCGGTTCGTGCCGGTGCAGCGCAAGATCGAGGGCTTCGTACGGACGGTGCAGGACCTGCTGGGGCTGGCCCCGGCCGTGATCGAGGAGGAGCTGGTCCAGCACTCCCTCTACACCCTGGAGGGCGGGCAGGCGGCGACCAGCGCGCTGATCGACCGGAACTGCACGGCGGTGGTGTGCGCGAGCGACATGATGGCGCTGGGCGCTGTACGAGCGGCCCGGCAGCGGGGGCTGCGGGTGCCGACGGACGTGTCGGTGGTGGGCTTCGACGACTCCCCGCTGATCGCGTTCACCGACCCGCCGCTGACCACGGTCCGCAAGCCGGTGCCCGCGATGGGCCAGGCGGCGGTCCGCACGCTCCTGGAGGAGATCGGCGGCACGCCGGCCCCGCACAGCGAGTTCGTGTTCATGCCGGAGCTGGTGGTGCGAGGGTCGACGGCGTCGGCACCGGGGGAACGACACCGGGCGTAGTCGGGTGTAGCCGCCTTGGGGGGAGGGGCTACTCCCCACGGTGGAGAAAGACCCCGTGGTCTCCACCCGTGAACGTGCGGGGCGAGCCCACCCGGAGGAGGATCCGAGGGAAGGGCTCCTCTGACAGACTCTGTGCCCATGGGTGAGACGACCGCGTCCCTGCAGGAAGGCCGCGCGGAGCAGGGCTTTCCGCGCCGGCCGCGGGCTCTCCGTGTGCCGCGGGCACCTCGTGCGCCCCGTGCGCCCCGTCTGTGGTTCGAGGTGCTGCTGACGGCGGTGAGCTACTGGGTCTACTCCCTGATCCGCAACGCGGTACCGGAGCGCCGTGGGGAGGCGCTGCGGAACACGGACGGGGTGTGGGGGCTGGAGCGGCATCTGGGGATCGCCGTCGAGGATTCGGTCAACCACGCGGTGAACTCGGTGACGTGGCTGATCGTCGGCATGAACTACTACTACGCCACCCTGCATTTCGTCGTGACGCTGGGCGTGCTGGCGTGGCTCTACCGCAGCCATCCGGGCCGCTACGGGGCGGCCAGACTGGCCCTGTTCGCGACGACGGGGGCGGCGCTGCTCGGCTACTACCTCTTCCCGCTCGCACCGCCGCGGCTGATGCCGGGCGGCGGCTTCGTCGACACGGTGGTGGTGCACCGGACATGGGGGTCGATGGCGTCGGGGGACCTGAAGGACATGTCCAACCAGTACGCGGCGATGCCGTCGATGCACATCGGCTGGTCGCTGTGGTGCGGCCTGACGATCTTCGTCCTGGCGAGGCTGCCGTGGGTACGGATACTGGGCCTGCTGTACCCCGCGGCCACCCTGCTCGTCATCGTGTCGACGGCCAACCACTTCTGGCTGGACGCGGTCGGGGGCGCCCTGTGCCTGGCACTGGGCCTCGGCGTGGCGGCACTCTGGCACGGCACGACCGCGTACGCGCTGCCGCGCCGGCCGACGGTCCCGTCCGGCACCTCAGGGGCGCGGGGGGCCGCGCGACCAACCACCCGTCCACCCGCACCCGAGGACCCACCCCCGGGGTCCAAGAGGCGCGGCCCCTTGAAGGGACGGGAAGGGTAAGGGTGGCGGGGGCGGAGAACACGCCGCACCCGACCCACCGCCGAGCCTCCGCACCTCCGCCCGCCGCGGAGCAACCGCGCCCCCGCCCGCCGCGAGGCAACCGCACCCTCACGCGTCGTAGAACAACGCCTCCGCCACCGTCCGCGCCAGCCGCGTCGTACGCCGATAGTCGTCCAGCATGTCCCCGACATGCCCCGGCCCGTACCCCAGGTACCGCCCCACCGCCGCCAGCTCCCGCGCGTCGGACGGGAACGTGTCCCCGGCCCGCCCCCGCACCAGCATCACCGCGTTCCGCACCCGCGTCGCCAGCACCCACGCGTCGTCCAAGGTCGTCGCGTCCTCCGCCGACAGCAGCCCGGCCTCCCGCGCCGCCACCAGCGCGGCCCGCGTCCGGGTGGTGCGCAGCGCGGTGACCTCGTGGCCGTGCCGCATCTGCATGAGCTGCACCGTCCACTCCACGTCGGACAGCCCGCCCCGGCCCAGCTTGGTGTGCAGCGTCGGGTCGGCGCCCCGGGGCAGCCGTTCCACCTCCATACGGGCCTTCAGCCGCCGGATCTCCCGTATCGCGTCCTCCCCCAGCCCGCCCGGGGGGTATCGCAGCGGGGCGATCAGCTCGACGAACCGCTCCCCCAGCTCGGCGTCGCCCGCCACCGGCTCGGCCCGCAGCAGCGCCTGTGCCTCCCACCCGAGCGACCACCGGCGGTAGTACGCGGCGTACGAGGTCAGCGTGCGCACCAGTGGTCCGGACTTGCCCTCGGGTCGCAGGTCCGCGTCGATGAGCAGCGGCGGGTCGGTGCTCGGGAACTGCAGCAGCCGCCGCATCTCGGTGACGACGGCGTTGGCGGCCCGCCCCGCCTCCTGTTCGTCGACGCCCTCGCGCGGTTCGTGCACGAAGAGGACGTCCGCGTCGGAGCCGTAGCCGAGTTCGTGGCCGCCGAAGCGGCCCATGCCGATGACGGCGAACCGGGTGGGCAGCGTGTCGCCCCACCGCTCGCGCACCACCGCCCGCAGGGTCCCGGCCAGGGTGGCGGCGGTGATGTCGGAGATCGCGCCGCCGACGAGGTCGACCAGCGCCCCCTGGTCCGCCTCGACGGGCGTCTCCTCGGTGCCGTAGGAGCCGACGATGTCAGCGGCGGCCGTGCGGAACAGCTCCCTGCGGCGCACCCCGCGGGCGGTGGTGACCGCCTGCTCGGCGCCGTCCGCGCGCCCGACGGCGGCCATGATCTCCTGTTCGAGATGGGCGCGGGAGCGCGGGGCGAGCCCGCTGCCGTGGCGCCGCCCGCCCCCGTCGCCGAGCAGCGCGACCGCCTCCGGCGCGCGCATCAGCAGGTCGGGGGCGAGCCGCCCGGCGGACAGGACGCGCGCGAGGTTCTCCGCGGCGGCGCCCTCGTCGCGCAGCAGCCGCAGGTACCAGGGGGTCTTGCCGAGCGCGTCGGAGACCTTGCGGAAGCCCAGCAGTCCGGCGTCGGGGTCGGCGGAGTCCGCGAACCAGCCGAGCAGCACCGGCAGCAGGGTGCGCTGGATGGCGGCCTTGCGGCTGACGCCGGAGGCGAGTGCCTCCAGGTGGCGCAGGGCGGCGCCGGGGTCGGCGTACCCGAGGGCGACGAGGCGTTCGCGGGCGGCGCCGGGGCTGAGCCGGGCCTCGCCGGGGGCGAGCTGGGCGACGGCGTCGAGCAGCGGCCGGTAGAACAGCTTTTCGTGCAGCCGCCGTACGACACCGGCGTGCCGCTTCCACTCGCGGGTGAGGGTGGCGACGGGGTCGGTGCGCAGGCCGAGCGAGCGGCCCAGGCGCCGCAGGTCGGCTTCGTCCTCGGGGACGAGGTGGGTGCGGCGCAGCCGGTGGAGCTGGATGCGGTGCTCCATGGTGCGCAGGAAGCGGTAGGCGGCGTCGAGCTGCTCGGCGTCGGTACGGCCGATGTAGCCGCCCGCGGCGAGGGCCGCCAGCGCGTCGAGGGTGGTGCGGCTGCGCAGGGTGGTGTCGGTGCGGCCGTGCACGAGCTGGAGGAGCTGGACGGCGAACTCGACGTCCCGCAGTCCGCCGGGGGCGAGCTTGAGTTCGCGCTCGATCTCGGCGGCGGGGATGTTCTCGACCACCCGGCGGCGCATCTTCTGCACGTCGGCGACGAAGTTCTCGCGCTCGGCGGCCTCCCAGACCAGCGGCGAGAGGGTGTCCACGTAGGCGGCGCCGAGTGCGGCGTCCCCGGCCACCGGGCGGGCCTTGAGCAGCGCCTGGAACTCCCAGGTCTTGGCCCACCGCTGGTAGTAGGCGAGGTGGCTGCTCAGCGTGCGGACGAGGGGTCCGTTGCGGCCCTCGGGGCGCAGGTTGGCGTCGACGGGCCAGATGCTGCCCTCGACGGTGGTCTCGGAGCAGATCCGCATCAGGTGCGAGGCGAGCCGGGTGGCGGCCTGGAGCGCCTTGGTCTCGTCGGTGCCGGTGCCGACGGCGGGCTCGGCCCGCTCGGCGGGCTCCGCGACGAAGATGACGTCGACGTCGGAGACGTAGTTCAGCTCGTGACCGCCGCACTTGCCCATCGCGATGACGGCGAGCCGGCACAGCGCGGCGTCCTCGGGCGCGGCGGCCTCGGCGAGGGCGAGGGCGGCGCGCAGGGTGGCGGTGGCGAGGTCGGCGAGTTCGGCGGCGGTCTGGGCGAGGTCGGTGGTGCCGCACACGTCGCGCGCGGCGAGCGACAGCAGGCAGCGGCGGTAGGCGACGCGCAGCGAGACGGGGTCGTCCGCCTCGGCGAGCGCCCGCTCGAACTCGGGGACACCGGGGTGCAGGTCCCGCGGTTCGTAGGTGACGAGGGCCCGCCAGTCGCCCGGGTGCCGTGCGAGGTGGTCGGCGAGCGCGGCGGAGGCGCCGAGCACCCCGAGCAGCCGGTCGCGCAGCGGTTTGGCCGCTATCAGGGTGTCCAGCAGTTCGTGCCGCGCCGTGTCGCCGGGCTGGGCCTCCAGCAGTCGGACGAGTCCGAGCAGCGCGAGGTCGGGGTCGGCGGTGGCGCCGAGGGCCTCCAGGAGGACGGGGTCGGCGCGTACGGCGGCGAGCTCCGGTACGTCGAGCAGCCGCTCGGAGGCGGACGGATCGGTGAACCCGTGCCGCAGCAGTCGCGTGAAGGTACTGCTCCTGCGCCCCGGCACCGTCATCCCGGCCTCCCGTCGCTCATACGGCCACTTCGCGTGCCGTACCGCACCGCAAAGGCCGTACGGCGCCCTGATCAGGCTCGTCCGGAGGCGAGCCTATCGGCACTCTCCCCGGGCGGCCCCGCGTGATCCCCCGCGGCGGCCGCGCGTGATCCCCCGCGGCCGTCGGCAAGGCGTCGGACCGGCGGGGGTCATCCCGCCGCCGCGACCGGACTCTCCGGGAGCTGCCACGCCCCGCCCCGGTCCTCCTTCGCGTACCGGGCGACGAGGTCGGGGATGTGCAGGAAGCAGGCCAGCGCCGTGACGGAGTGGAAGGCGCCGATGGCCGGCCGGCTCTCGGGCATGCCGAGGCGCAGGAGGCGCGGCTTGACGGCGGCCTGGATCTCGTCGACGAAGGGCCTCAGCGTGGTGTCGTAGCCGGCCAGGGCCCTGGTCAGGTCGTCGGGGTGCCGGTTGATCTCACCGGCCAGGACGTACGCGCCGACGAGACCGCCGGAGACGCCCATGCCGCTGTACGGGGAGGCGCAGTGGGCGGCGTCCCCGACCAGGGCGACGCGCCCCCGGGACCAGGTGTCGGTCCGCACCTGCAGCACCTCCTGGGAGTAGAAGCTCCCGGTCGTCGCCATGCCGTCGAGGAAGCGCGGCGTCTGCCATCCCGCGTCGCGGAACCTGTCGGTCCAGAACCGCTTCTGCCGTTCGACGGGCTCCCGGTGCACGGCCGAGGCCTCCTCGGACTCCTCCCGCAGCACGAAGTAGACCTGGGTCTCGGCCGGGTTGTGGCTCCTGCGCATGATCATGCGTCCGCCAGGGGCGAGGTAGGTGTCCCGGACGTCACTGTCCGACGCGATGCGCGGCACGAACCAGTAGGCCATGTGGATCCCCACCCGCCGGTACGGGTCGGGGGCACCGGGCGGCAGCAGGGCGCGGCGGACGCGGGAGCCCTGGCCGTCGGCGCCGACGAGGAGGTCGACGGTGCGGGAGGTCCCGTCGGAGAGGTGGGCGACGACGACGTCCGCATCCTGCTCGAAGCGCTCCACGCTCACGCCGAAGACGTACTCCGCATCGTCCTTCGTCGCCTCGTGGAGGACGCGCACCAGGTCGCCGCGCATGATCTCGTACTCGGAGGTCAGGCTCTGCCTGCCCTTGCCCGAGGTGTTGGCCATGATCGTGGCCCGCCTCCTGCCGTGCGCGTCCACGAAGGCGACGCCGGGCTCGTCGACGAGGCGGCCGCGGACGGCGTCGAGAAGCCCCATGCGCGCGACGGCCTCGATGCCCTGCCCCCGCAGGTCGACCTGGGCGCCGGTGGCGCGCAGCGCCGGGAACCGCTCGACGACGGTCACCCGGTGTCCACCCCTGGCGAGCCAGTACGCGAGCGCCTGCCCGGCGATGCCACCGCCGCAGACGAGGACACGCAGGGAGCTCCCCGTCGCCCCCGCCCCCTGTGCCGTGGTCGTTCGCTCCGCTGTCATGCCACGCTCCGAATCTATCGGTGATAGGTAGCTTGCGCTCCCCAAGGTCCCCCTATCGGCGATAGATTGTCAAGGTGGCAAAGATGAACCGGGAGACCGTGATCGCGGAGGCGCTCGACCTGCTCGACGAGGTCGGTCTGGACGCCGTCAGCACGCGTCGGCTGGCGCAGCGGCTGGGCGTCGAACAGCCGTCGCTCTACTGGCACTTCAAGAACAAGAAGGAGTTGCTCGGCGCGATGGCCGAGGCCGCCATGGCCCCGCACGCGACGGCTCCGCTGCCGGCGCCGGAGGAGGACTGGCGCGCGTGGTTCCGCGAGAACACGCGGAGCTTCCGGCGCACGCTGCTGCTGCGCCGCGACGGCGCGCGGCTCCACGCGGGGAGCCGCCCCGGCGGCGGGGACCTGGACCGGATCGCGCACAAGATGGCGTTCCTGGTCGCCTCCGGCCTGCCCGAACGGCAGGCCGCCATGGCGATGCTGGCCGCCGGCCGCTTCACCGTGGGCAGCGTTCTGGAGGAACAGGCGGAGGACGGTGCCGCGGGGTCGCCCGGCATCCCGCCGATCGACCACGACTCGGCGTTCGAGGCGGGCCTGACCCTCATCGTGGAAGGCCTGGCGTGCGGGGCGGGGCGTGGCGAGGAGCCTCGTTGAGTCGCACGGCGAAGGGCGTCACGACCCGCGTGGCGGACTGTGACGCCCTTCGTTCCCGCCGGTCGGGTCAGATGCCGGCGATGTCCTCGGCCCTGCGGCCCACGGACTTGATCGCCTTCAGCAGACCGCTCTGCCGCCGGTCCCGCTCCGCGCGCTCCGGCGACACGAGCCGCGCGGCGGTCTTCACGGCGTACTCGTCGGGGTCACCGAAGGCGGTCCGGGGGTCCTCCCCCGTCTCGTCGCAGTGGAACGTGACCTCCTTGACAGCCTGGAGTACGACGGCCCGGTCCACCCCCGGCTGCGTCACCAGCCGCACCTGAAACCGCGCCAGCCACCTCTCGCGGTCCTTGTCCTTGTCCTTCGCCGCGTCCGTCGATCGGCCCTTCTTCGCCACGTGCTCTCCCGGGTACTCGGCAGCCGTCCGCCGTGTAGGACGCCGAGGCGCCCGGGCGGGTTGCGGAAACGGCGGTCCGGGCCGCCGCCTGCCCGCGAGTGCGCCACGGACGCCGTCCTCACTCAAACCGCCTCTGACCGCCAGCCGTCGAGCAGCAGGTCGAAGATCTTCTCCACGCTGGTCTCCGGGTCCTCGCGGTCCCTCGTCAGGGTCGGGATCTCCAGGACGAACCTCGCCAGGGCCGCGCACGCGAGGTCGTCGGGCTCGCGGCCCAGTTCCTCGGCGATCGCCGTGCCGAGGGTGTCCGCATGGCGCATCCACATGCGCTCGCTGTATTCGCGGAGCGCCGGCGTGCCGTCGACCAGGGCGGCGAACTCCTCGCGGCGCGGGTCCGTCGCGATCGGGATCCAGGCGCTCAGCGCGTGCGCGCGCAGTGCCTCCAGCACGCTCTGACCCTCGGGCCGTCGCCGCACGCAGTCGCGCAACCGCGCGTCCACGTCCGCCTCGCGGTCGAAGACCAGTGACTCCTTGCTCGGGAAGTGCGCGAAGAGGGTCGTCGTCGATACGTCGGCCTTCTCGGCGACGTCGCGGACGCTGACACGGTCGAAGCCGTGCTCCAGGAAGAGCGCGAGGGCCGCGTCCGCGACGGCCTGCCTCGTCGCGGCCTTCTTGCGTTCGCGGCGGCCGAGGGCGGGCCGCGCGTCGGCGTGTTCCGGGGGTACGGAGGTGTCCGGCATGCCCTCACCGTACCTCAATACTGGACCGATACAGAAACTGGACTGGTTGCACTTTCGCACTGAGTTCTGCTTTGGTGGTGGCACCGGCCGGCGTCGCACGCCGCCGGCCGGTGCCACCACGACCTCAGGAGCCCCGCCATGCCCTCGCCCACCCCTGCCCTCACCCCCGCCCACGCCCGCATCGCCGTGGTCGGCGCCGGACCCGGCGGTCTGACCTGCGCGCGCGTCCTCCAGCGGCACGGCCTCGCGGTGACCGTGTACGACCGCGACCCGGACGCGGACTCCCGCGACCAGGGCGGCTCCCTCGACCTGCACGAGGACGACGGTCAGCTCGCCCTGCGCGAGGCCGGCCTGTTGCAGGAGTTCTTCGCGCTCGCCAGGCCGGAGAGTCAGGAGATGCGGCACCTCGACCCGATGTCCGGACGGCTGCTCGCCCACCACCTGCCCGCCGAGGGCGAGACGGCCGCCCCCGAGATCGACCGCGGCCGGCTCCGCGGCCTCCTGCTCCGCTCACTGGCGCCCGGCACCGTCCAGTGGGGCCGCGCGCTCGCCTCGGTCGGCGGGCCGTCCGACGGACCGCGCACCCTGACGTTCACCGACGGCACGGCCGTCGAGGCGGACCTGGTGATCGGGGCGGACGGCGCGTTCTCCCGTGTCCGCGAGGCCGTCTCACCCGCGAAGCCGCGCCACACCGGCGTCGGGTTCCTGGAGGCCTGGTTCGATGACATGGAAGGGGTCCACCCCGAGCTGTCCGCCCTGGTCGGCAAGGGCAACGCACACGCCGCCGACGGCGAGCGCGGCCTCTTCGCGCAGCGCAACAGCGGCGGCCACATGCGCGTCTACCTCATCCGGAAGACCCCCGTGGACTGGCTCGCCCGGATCGGGCTGCGCCCGGAGGACACCGCGGGCATCCGCGCACACCTGCTGCGCGAGTACGCGAACTGGTCGCCGGAGCTGCTGCGGCTGCTCACCGACAACGACGGCCCCTACGTCGACCGCCCGATCCTCGCCCTCCCCGTGCCGCACACCTGGGAGCACTCCCCCACCGTCGCACTCCTCGGCGACGCCGCCCACCTCATGCCGCCGCTCGGCGTCGGCGTCAACCTCGCCATGCTCGACGCCTGCGAACTCGCCCTCGCCCTGACCCGCTCCACCACGGTCGACGACGCCGTACGCACCTACGAGAAGACGATGCTCCCCCGCTCCACGGAGACGGCCCGCATGCTCGACGGCGCCGCCGAGTCCCTGCTGGAAGAGCCGACGGCCGAGGACCTCGCCCGGTTCGGCCACGACCGGCACTGAGCGCCGGGGCCACCACGACAGGGGCCCCGCAAGTGAACGCACCGCCACAACCTGGATCACCCGCACTGCCCGGGGACGGGCGCCCCCGGTCGGCGTCCGTCCGACGCCCTGCGGGCGACAGCGACAACCACGGGCCGGGTGCGGGATCACTCCCGCACCCGGCCCGTGGCCGTGTCTCAGACACGCAGCGGCCCGCGCCTACAGCACCGGCAGGCTCTTCCGCAGCTCGAACGCGGTGACCTCGCTGCGGTACTCCTCCCACTCCTGCTTCTTGTTGCGCAGGAAGAAGTCGAAGACGTGTTCGCCGAGGGTCTCGGCGACCAGGTCGCTGCGTTCCATCAGGTCGAGCGCCTCGCCGAGGTTCTGCGGGAGCGGTTCGATGCCCAGGGCGCGGCGTTCGCCGTCGGTGAGGGCCCAGACGTCGTCCTCGGCGCCGGCCGGGAGTTCGTAGCCCTCCTCGATGCCCTTGAGACCGGCGGCCAGCAGGACGGCGTAGGAGAGGTAGGGGTTGGCTCCGGAGTCCAGCGAGCGGATCTCGACGCGGGCCGAGCCGGTCTTGCCGGGCTTGTACATGGGCACGCGGACCAGGGCCGAGCGGTTGTTGTGGCCCCAGCAGATGTACGACGGGGCCTCGCCGCCGGCGCCGGCCGTGCGGGCGGCGCCGCCCCAGATGCGCTTGTAGGAGTTGACCCACTGGTTGGAGACGGCCGAGATCTCCGCCGCGTGCCGCAGCAGGCCCGCGATGAAGGAGCGGCCCACCTTGGAGAGCTGGTACTCCGCGCCGGACTCGTAGAAGGCGTTCCGGTCGCCCTCGAAGAGGGAGAGGTGGGAGTGCATCCCGGAGCCCGGGTACTCCGAGAACGGCTTCGGCATGAAGGTGGCCTGGAGGCCCTGCTCCAGCGCGACCTGCTTCATGACCAGGCGGAACGTCATGATGTTGTCGGCCGTGGAGAGCGCGTCGGCGTAGCGCAGGTCGATCTCCTGCTGGCCGGGGGCGCCCTCGTGGTGGGAGAACTCCACCGAGATGCCCATCGACTCCAGCATGGTGATCGCCTGGCGGCGGAAGTCCATGCCGATGGCCTGCGGGGTGTGGTCGAAGTAGCCGGAGTTGTCGGCGGGGGTCGGCCGGCTGCCGTCGACCGGCTTGTGCTTGAGCAGATAGAACTCGATCTCCGGGTGGGTGTAGAAGGTGAAACCCAGGTCGGAGGCGCGGTTCAGGGCCCGCTTGAGAACGTAGCGGGGGTCGGCGAAGGACGGGGAGCCGTCGGGCATCAGGATGTCGCAGAACATCCGGGCCGTGCCGGGGGCCTCCGCGCGCCAGGGGAGGATCTGGAACGTGGACGGGTCCGGCTTGGCGATCATGTCGGACTCGTAGACCCGGGCGAAGCCCTCGATCGCCGAGCCGTCGAAGCCGATGCCCTCGTCAAAGGCCTGTTCGAGCTCGGCCGGGGCCACGGCGACGGACTTGAGGAAGCCCAGCACGTCCGTGAACCACAGGCGTACGAACCGGATGTCGCGCTCCTCCAAGGTCCGGAGCACGAACTCCTGCTGCTTGTCCATCTTCCGCTTCCCCATCCTTGCTGGTCAGGCCGCCGTTTCCGGTGGTGGCGGAACGTACGGTCGGGCACGTGAGCATCCCACCACACCAGCATTTCATCCGCGTTGCGGACCCTCGGCGGCCCGGCGGCCCTGTTCCGAACGTCACACGTACGGCAGGTGTCCGCACGGGTGCCCTGCTTCGGGGTCATCTTGCCCCCTGAACTGCGCCTTCGTGAATGGCCGATCCTGGGCCCCCGCCGCGTTCTTAATTTGCATCTCGGATGCAAGTTTTAATACGGTGCCGGTGGAATCCGGCGGAGCCACCACGATCCACTTCCTCCGCCGGTGCCCGCCGGGGCCGAAGGGTCCCGGCGGGGCTGTACGGCTCTCCCCCGGGCCGTACGGCCCCTCCCACGGGTCCGTGGGTCCCCACTCGGGGCTCACGGACCGTCGCTCCGTTACTCAGAGGAGTCCCGATGCTCTCCGAGCAGTCCGCAGCCACCGTCCGTGCCACGCTTCCCGCCGTCGGCGCGGCGATCGGCGACATCACCGAGCGCTTCTACGGACGGCTCTTCGCCGCCCGTCCGGAGCTGCTGCGCGACCTGTTCAACCGCGGCAACCAGGCCGCCGGCACGCAGAAGCAGGCGCTGGCCGGCTCGATCGCCGCCTTCGCCACCCACCTGGTCGACAACCCCGAGCAGCGCCCCGACCTGATGCTGCGCCGGATAGCGCACAAGCACGCCTCGCTCGGCATCCGGCCGGAGCAGTACCCGATCGTCCACGAGCACCTGTTCGCCGCCATCGCCGAGGTGCTCGGCGAGGCGGTCACCGAGGAGGTCGCCGCCGCGTGGACGGAGGTCTACTGGCTGATGGCGAACGCCCTGATCGCCATCGAGCGGACGCTGTACGCGCAGAGCGGGGAGGACGGGGCGCGGGAGTGGAAGGTCGTCGAGCGGATCGACGAGACCGCGGACGTCGCCACGTTCCGGCTGCGCCCCGCCGACGACGGGCCCGTGCCGGCCTACCGGGCCGGGCAGTACGTCTCGGTCGGCGTGCGGCTCGCGGACGGGGCGCGGCAGATCCGGCAGTACAGCCTGACGGCGGCACCGGGTTCGCCGGTGCGGCAGTTCGCGGTCAAGCGGGTGCCGGGGGACGCGCTCACGCCGGAGGGCGAGGTCTCCAACCACCTGCACGCACAGGTGCGCGTGGGTGATGTGCTGGAGCTGTCCGCGCCGTACGGCGACCTCGTGCTGGAGGGCACCGACGCGCCGCTGCTGCTCGCCTCCGCCGGGATCGGGGTGACCCCGATGATCGCGATGCTGGAGCAGCTCTCGCTCGGTGAGCACGCGGGGCGGGTGACCGTGGTGCACGCCGACCGGTCGCCGGCGGCGCACGCGCTGCGGGGGGATCACGCGGCGTACGCGGCGAAGCTGGCGGACGGGGAGGCGGTGTTCTTCTACGAGGAGGACGCGGAGGGGGCGGGACGGCCCGGTCTGGTCGACCTCGGCGCGGTCGAGGTGGGGCCGGGAACGGTGGCCTACCTGTGCGGGCCGTTGCCGTTCATGCGGGTGGTGCGGGAGCAGTTGCTCCGCAAGGGGGTTGCGGCGGCGGACATCCACTACGAGGTGTTCGGGCCGGACCTGTGGCTGGCGAAGGACGCGGGCGCGGACGTGGCTGCGGCGGCCTGACGGGGGTTCTCGCCCCCGCCGCCCTCACCCTTCCCGCCCCCGGACCCCCAGAAGATCGCACAGTTCCCCGCGCCCCTGATCAGGGGCGCGGGGCTGTGCCGATACGCGGCTCCGCCGCGTGGGCGGCGAGAAAACCCCGGGCTCGCCCCTACGCCGGCGCCCCCACCCCCGGAAGCCCCAGGAGCAGCGGCCCCGTGGGGGACGCGACCATGTCTTCCACAGTGAGCGGATCCAGGCTCGCGTAGAACGCCTCCTGGGCCCGCCGCAGCGCGCCCCGCAGCATGCAGTCCGAGCGGAGCGGACACGGCGGGGTCCCGGCCCCGCCCCCGTCGCAGTCGACCACGTCGGTCACGCCGTCCGCGCCCGCGCCCTCGAAGGCTCGTACGATCCCGCCGACCGACGCCGTCCGCCCCGCCTCCGTGACCGAGAGCCCCCCGCCCCTCCCCCGGCGCGCCGCGAGCAGCCCCCGGTGCTGGAGTTCGGCGACGACCTTCGCGGCATGCGTGTACGGCACGTCCATGTCCGCCGCGACCTCGCGGGTCGTGGGGCTGGAGTCGCCGGCGACGGCGAGTCTCATCAGGACGCGCAGCGCCAGGTCGGTGGAGCGCAGAAGCCGCATCCCCTCAGCGTAAATAATGCGCATCACGCATTCAACTTTTTCGTCGCCTCCGGCACCTCCCGGACATTTGCCCCACGCTTTCCCCACGACTCCCGCTCCCCGCCTTCACACACCCCGCCCCGCCGCTCCCCTCGTTCCCTGATCCCACCCAAACCCCCATCAATCCACGGCACTTGGGCTCTTCTTGGCCATTCCATTCCCCTGACATGAACCGATCATCGAAAGAGTGGCCGGGATCGTGCGCTCGACATGCGACGAAACATGCGAAGAACCGCATCGCAGGGGGTTTTATGAGATCCACTCGCGCCACCGCGCGCGCCGGGCTGAGCCTGGCAGCGACACTGCCGCTGCTCGCCGGGGCCCTGGCACTCGGCTCGCCCGCGGCCCACGCCGCGGACGGCGGCCGGCACTCACTGGCGGGTACCAAGCCGGTATGGGCCAAGAGCTCGACCGACAAGGGCTCCACCAGCGACAGCTCCAAGGTCTCCGTCCGCGTCTACCTGGCCGGTCGGGACGCCGCAGGTCTGCGGGCGTACGCGAAGGCCGTGTCCGACCCGGACTCCGCCTCGTACGGCAAGTACCTCTCGGCGAAGCAGGCCGACGCCCGCTACGGCGCCACGAAGGCCCAGGTCGCCGCCGTCACCGACTGGCTGAAGTCCGCCGGTCTGACGGTCACCGGCACCACCCGGCACTACCTCTCCGTCACCGGTGACGTGGCCGCCGCCGAGAAGGCCTTCGGCACCCAGCTCCACAACTACGCCAAGGGCAAGAAGACCTACCGCGCCCCGGCCGCCGACGCCTCCGTTCCCACCGCGCTCGACGGCGCCGTCCTCACCGTCACCGGCCTGGACAACGCCCCGCACAAGGCGACTCACAGCGACACCCTGCCGCCGCCGGACGCGGTGTTCCGCAACGCCGGGCCGTTCTCCTCCTACTACGGCTCGAACACGGCCTCCTCGCTGCCGAAGGCGTACGGACAGAAGATCCCGTACGCGGTCGAGGGCTACACCGGCAAGCAGCTCCGCGCGGCGTACGGCGCGGGCAAGGCGACCGGCAAGGGCGTGCGGGTCGCCATCACCGACGCCTACGCCTCCCCGACCATCGCCTCGGACGCGGCCACCTACGCCCGCAAGCACGGCGACGCGTCGTACGGGCGCGGCCAGTTGAACCAGGTGCTGCCGAGCGAGTACACGCGGACCGAGGAGTGCGGGGCGGCCGGCTGGTACGGCGAGGAGACCCTCGACGTCGAGGCCGTGCACGCGGTCGCGCCGAAGGCGGACCTCGTCTACGTCGGCGCCGCCTCCTGCTACGACAACGACCTGCTCGACTCGCTCGGCAAGATCGTCGACGGGCACCTGGCCGACATCGTCTCCAACTCCTGGGGCGACATCGAGGCCAACCAGACCCCGGACCTGGCCGCCGCCTACGACCAGGTGTTCCAGCTCGGCGCGATCGAGGGCATCGGCTTCTACTTCTCCTCCGGCGACAACGGCGACGAGGTCGCCAACACCGGGACGAAGCAGGTCGACACCCCGGCCAACTCCGCCTGGGTGACGGCGGTCGGCGGCACCTCGCTCGCCGTCGGCAAGCACGACAAGTATCTGTGGGAGACCGGCTGGGGCACCGAGCGGGCCGCCCTGTCGGACGACGGCCGCAGCTGGGCCGACTTCCCCGGCGCGTTCACCTCGGGCGCCGGCGGTGGCACCAGCCGTACCGTGGCGCAGCCGTACTACCAGCGCGGTGTGGTCCCGTCCGCGCTCGCCGATGCGAACGGAACGGGCGCTCCGATGCGCACGGTTCCGGACATCTCCGCGATCGCCGACCCCAACACCGGCTTCAAGGTGGGTCAGACGCAGGCCTTCCCGGACGGCTCCTACCGGTACTCCGAGTACCGCATCGGCGGCACCTCGCTGGCCGCCCCGGTGATCGCGGGCGTCCAGGCGCTCGCGCAGCAGAACCGCGGCGGCCGGGCGATCGGCTTCGCCAACCCGGCGATCTACGACCGCTACGGCTCGAAGGTCTACCACGACGTGGTGGACAGGCCGACCGGCAAGGACCTCGCGGTCGCTCGCGTGGACTTCGCCAACTCCGTCGACGCGTCGGAGGGTCTGATCACCTCGGTGCGCAGCCTCGGCAAGGACAGCTCGCTGAAGGCGGTGCGCGGCTACGACCCGGTGACGGGCGTCGGGTCGCCGAGGGACGGCTACGTGTCGTCGTACCGGCGGCACTGAGTTCTTGACGGTCCTGAGGTTTTGACGGTCCTGAGGTTTTGACGGTCTTGAGCGCTTGCGTTCCTGACGGTCCTGACGGTTCTGACGGCCCCCGTGTCCCCGCCGGTTCGGCAGGGACACGGGGGCCGTGCTCACCCGGCCGGAGCAACACGCGTTTCGTGCGCGTGCGCACGCCTTCGCAAGTAGTGCAATTCGGTCATGCGTATTTCTGTCCCCACCCGACGTGCCCTGCTCCGGACCAGTGCCCTCGCGGTCGCCGCAGCCGGTGCCGTCGCCGCCGCCCGTCCACTGCCCGACCCGTCCTGCTCCGCGTCGGCAGGCGCCCCCGGAGCCCCCGGCGCCCCTGGCTCCGCCGGCACGCTTCCCGCCCCGGCCGACGACGCGAAACCCGGCGCGGGCACCCGTACGGTCCGGCTCACCGCCGTCGCCGGCAGGGTCGACCTCGGCGGACGCACCGTCACCACATGGACGTACGGTGGCGCCCTGCCCGGTCGGGAGATCAGGGTCACCGCGGGCGAGACGCTCGCCGTCACGCTCGCCAACCACCTGCCGCAGCCGACCACCCTGCACTGGCACGGCGTCGTGGTGCCCAACGCCATGGACGGCGTCCCCGGCCTCACCCAGCGCGCGGTCCGGGCGGGCGGCGACTTCGCCTACCGGTTCCCGCCGCGCTCCCCGGGCACGTACTGGTACCACTCGCACGCCGGGGTGCAGGCGGACCGCGGCCTGTACGGGCCGCTGATCGTGGAGGACCCGCACGAGCCGCTCGGCTACGACACCGAGTGGGTCGTCGTGCTCGACGACTGGCTGGACGGGGTGGGCGGCCGGAGCCCCGAGGCGACGCTGAGGAAGCTGCTCGGCGGCCGGGGCAGCAGTATGGACATGGCCGACGACGGCAGGAGCGGGAGCGCTGCCGCCGACGACGGCAGGAGCGGGAACGGCGCCGCGCACGGCTCCCGCCGGGCCGGTGACCGGCCGCACCGGGGCAGGAGTGCCCTGCTCGGCGGGCCCGGCGGCAACGTGGCCTACCCCTGCTACCTGGTCAACGGGCGGACGGCGGGCGCCCCCGAGGTGTTCGGCGCACGGCCCGGGCAGCGTGTCCGGATCCGGCTGATCAACGCGAGCGGCGACACCGCCTTCCGGGTCGCGCTCGGCGGCCACCGGATGACGGTGACGCACACCGACGGCCACCCGGTGCGGCACACCGACACGGACGCGCTGCTGCTGGCCATGGGCGAGCGGTACGACGTCCTGGTGACCGTGCGGGACGGCGTCTTCCCGCTGACCGCCCTCGCCGAGGGCAAGGGCGCGGCGGCGCGGGCGCTGCTGCGCACCGCGAGCGGTACGGCGCCGAAGGCCTCGGCGCGGCCGAGGGAACTGGACGGGCGGCTGGTGTCGGCCGGCGAGCTCCTCGCGGAGGACTCGGTGGCGCTGGACGACCGGCGGCCGGACCGGACGCTGCGGTTGCGGCTGACCGGGAGCATGAAGACGTACGACTGGGCGTTCGACGGGAAGCCGTACGACCCCCGGCAGGCGCACGAACTGCGGGCCGGGGAGCGGGTGCGGCTGGTGCTGACCAACGCGACGAAGATGTGGCACCCGGTCCATCTGCACGGGCATGTGTTCGCCCTGACCGGGACACAGGACGGGCCGGGGGCACGGAAGGACACGGCGATCGTGCTGCCGGGGCGGACTGTGGTGGCGGACTTCGACGCGGGGAATCCGGGAGTGTGGATGCTGCACTGTCACAACGCGTATCACCAGGAGGCGGGGATGATGACGTTGCTGCGGTACTGAGAGGGCTTTTCCGTGGGGGATCTCGCCCCCGCCGCCCCTCCCCGTTCCCGTCCCCGGGGGCTTCGCCCCCGGACCCCGAAAAGACGCGCCCGCGCGGCGGAGCCGCAGATCGACACAGCCCCGCGCCCCCGTACCGGCCCAGGCATCGTGTCGGTGTGACGATTAGACTGGGTGGCGTGCCTCAACTACGTCTCGCTCTGAATCAGATCGACTCGACCGTCGGTGACCTCTCCGGGAACGTGGAGGCCGTCCTTCGCAGGGCCCGGGACTGCGCCGAGCAGGGAGCGCACCTCGTGGCGTTCCCGGAGATGGTGCTCACCGGGTATCCCGTGGAGGATCTCGCCCTGCGTTCCTCCTTCGTCGAGGCCAGCCGTGCCGCCGTGCGCGAGCTGGCCGCCCGGCTGGCCGCGGAGGGACTGGGCGAACTGCCCGTCCTCGTCGGCTACCTCGACCGTTCCGAGTCCGCGCAGCCCAAGTACGGCCAGCCGGCCGGTACCCCGCGCAACGCCGCCGCCGTGCTGTACCGCGGTGAGATCGCGCTCCGCTTCGCCAAGCACCACCTGCCGAACTACGGCGTCTTCGACGAGTTCCGCTACTTCGTGCCCGGCGACACCATGCCGGTCCTGCGGCTGCACGGCGTGGACATCGCCCTCGCCATCTGCGAGGACCTGTGGCAGGACGGCGGCCGGGTGCCCGCCGCCCGCTCCGCGAAGGCCGGGCTGCTGCTCTCCGTCAACGCCTCGCCGTACGAGCGCGACAAGGACGACACCCGGCTCGAACTGGTGCGCAAGCGCGCCCGGGAGGCCGGCTGCACCACCGCGTATCTGGCGATGATGGGCGGCCAGGACGAACTCGTCTTCGACGGTGACACCATCGTCGTCGACCCGGAGGGCGAGGTCGTCTCGCGGGCGCCGCAGTTCCAGGAGTGCGGGGTGCTGCTCGACCTCGACCTGCCCGGCTTCGCGGCGGACGCGCCGGCCGACGGGGAGGTCCTCGACGACGGGCTGCGCGTCGAGCGCCTGGTCGTCTCCGAGGAGCCTCTCCCCGCCTACGAGCCCGAGCTGACCGGCGGGTACGCGGACCGGCTGGAGGACGTCGAGGAGATCTACTCCGCGCTCGTCGTCGGCCTGCGCGCGTACGTGCGGAAGAACGGTTTCCGCTCGGTGCTGATCGGCCTGTCCGGCGGCATCGACTCCGCCCTGGTCGCCGCGATCGCCTGCGACGCGGTGGGCCCGGAGAACGTGTACGGCGTCTCCATGCCGTCGAAGTACTCCTCCGAGCACTCCCGGGGCGACGCGGCGGAGCTGGCCCGGCGTACGGGGCTCAACCTCCGTACGGTCTCGATCGCGCCGATGTTCGACGCCTACATGTCGGCCACGGAGCTGACCGGGCTCGCCGAGGAGAACCTCCAGTCGCGGCTGCGCGGCACGCTGCTCATGGCGATCTCCAACCAGGAGGGTCACATCGTGCTGGCCCCGGGCAACAAGTCCGAGCTGGCGGTGGGGTACTCGACGCTGTACGGGGACTCGGTGGGCGCGTACGGGCCGATCAAGGACGTGTACAAGACGACGGTCTTCGAGCTGGCGCGCTGGCGGAACCGGTCGGCGGAGCAGCGGGGCGAGACACCGCCGATCCCCGAGAACTCGATCTCCAAGCCGCCGAGCGCGGAACTACGGCCGGGGCAGGTCGACACGGACTCGCTGCCGGACTATCCCGTCCTGGACGCGATCCTCGACCGGTACGTCGACCGCGACCAGGGCGCCGACGAGATCGTCGCGGCCGGGTTCGAGCGGGAGCTGGTCGTCAAGACGCTGCGGATGGTCGACACCGCGGAATACAAGCGGCGCCAGTACCCGCCGGGCACGAAGATCTCGGCGAAGGGCTTCGGCAAGGACCGGCGCCTGCCCATCACCAACGCGTGGCGGGAACGGGGATAGCGGACCCGGGAATGCGGGGGTGTGAGGCGCGAGGCCGACGACGGTCTCGCGCCCTCCGCGCTCCCGCGCCCCCGGCCGCCCTGCTTGCTCCCCGCTCTGTTCACTCCGTGCCCTGCTCACTCGTCGCCGAGCCGGAGGCGGGCCGCGATGGGCAGGTGGTCGCTGCCGGTCTTCGGCAGGGTCCAGGACGAGACCGGCTTGGCGCCCTTGACCATGATCTGGTCGATCCGCGCCATCGGGAACGACGCCGGCCAGCTGAAGCCGAACCCGCTGCCCACCGCGCCCTGCGTGGAGCGCATCTGCGAGGTGACCGCGGTGAGGGCGCGGTCGTTCATCGTGCCGTTGGCGTCGGCGAGCAGCACCACCCGGCTCTGCTTCTCGTGCGCGATGGCCGCGCCGAGCGCGTCCGCGCTGCGGTCGCGCTCGCGGGCGGTGAACCCGGCCCGCAGCTTCACCCGCACCGAGGGGAGATGGGCGACGTAGACGGCGAGCGGCCCGTCGGGCGTGGTCACTGTCGCCCGCATCGCGCGCTTCCACCCGAGCTTGATGTCGACCGTCTTGACGCCGCTCATCGGGTACTTGCTCCACAGGCCGACCGTGCCGACCACCGCGTGGTACTGGTACGTCGGCTCCAGCAGGCGCTCGTACGTCGGCACCGCGGAGGCCTTGAGTTCCTGCAGCGCGAGCACGTCGGCGCCCGCGGCGGCGATCTGGCGGGCGGTGCCGGCGGGGTCCGCGTTGTCGGCGTTGACGTTGTGCGTGGCGACGGTGAGGTCACCGCCGCCGGCGGTCTTGTCGGTGAGCAGGCCGCCGAAGAGGTTCAGCCAGACGAGGACCGGCACCAGCAGGGCGATCAGCGCGGTCGCCGAGCGGCGCACCAGCGCGAGCACCAGCAGCACCGGGACGGCGACGCCCAGCCAGGGCAGGAAGGTCTCCAGGAGGCTGCCGAAGTTGCCGATCCGGTTGGGGACGCTCTCGTGCAGGGCCATCAGCAAGCCGAGGAGCACGGTGAGGACGGCCAGCACGATGCCCCGGCGCCAGATGCCGCGGTCCGTGCGCAGGCGGTCCCACAGCCGCCGGAACCGGGCGCCCCGACGGCCGTCCCCGTTCCCGTCGTCGCTGCCGGTCTCCGTCATCTGCGCCTGCGCCATACCGTCGCCTCACACCTTGCCCGTGCACTCGTCGTCCCCGTGGAGGAAAACCCTAGGGGATGATCGCTTCCGCACGGCGCCCGCCCGGGCGGCCGTACCCGCACAAGGACGACGAAGGCGGCGTAGGGAGTTCCGAACGGAAGCGGAACGGGCGCGCCTTGTGACGAAATGCGCACACGGGCCCGGCCGGGACGCCGCTCTGACGGCGTGTGGGGCGCCCGGCCGTCGGCCAACCGGAAGACCGCCGGGGCAGTGGCCGGGTCGTCAGGCGGACGCGGCCCCCTGGGACTGGGGCCCGGTGGGCCGGGGCGCGGCGGACGAGGGTTCGGCGGGCAGGGATCCGGCGGGCAGCGGCCCGGTGGCGGGTGGGCGGAGGCCCTCCAGGACCGTGTCGACGATGCGTTGCGCGAGGTCCTCGGGGATGTCGCCGTCGGGGCGCAGGACGGTCCGCAGGAGCATGGGGCCGGTGAGCAGGTCGTTGACGAGCCGCACGTCGACGTCGGCGCGGATCTCGCCCCGTTCCTGGGCCTGCCTCAGCACCTCCGCGAGGGCGCTGCGGCGGGGTTCGATGACGGACCCCTCGTAGGCCGCCCAGATCCGGGGGCTGGACTTCATCTGGGCGTAGACGTTGTGCAGGACCGCCGAGGACCGGCTGGCCAGCCCGCGCCGGCGCATCCACTCCAGCATGACCACCAGGTCGTCGCGGAGGCAGGTGCCGGGCAGCCCGGGCTCGGAGGGCTCCGCGGCGCGCACGACGTCGACGAAGAGCTCCTCCTTGCCGCTCCAGCGGCGGTAGATCGTCGCCTTGCCGACGCCGGCCGTGCGGGCGATCCGCTCTATGGAGAGCTCGGCGAGCGGCACCCCGTCCTCCAGGAGTGCGAGGACGCCCTCGATGATGGCGTGCTCCGCCGCCTCGCTGCGGGGGCGCCCCCGCACGGGGGTCTCCCGCACGGGGGTTGCCCGCACGGGAGTCTCCCGCTGTCCGGCGGTGCTGTCGGCACGGGTCACGTGGTGCTCCTTCGTCTCCTGTACTGCCAGGATCCCCCACTGCCCCCGTGTGCTTCGGCGCCGCCCCCGCGGCTCCGGACCAGGCGGGCCCGGACCGGCCGGGCGCGGTCAGGACCGGTTGGTCGTGACCAGTTCCGGTTCCTTCTCGCCCGCCGGGTCCTCGCGGACCCTTCCGGGCAGGAAGACGGCCGCCACGATCGCGCCGAGCACCGCGACGCCGGCGCCCCACAGGGCGGTGACGTGCATGGCGTGCAGGAAGGCGTCGTTGGCGGGGCCGACCAGGGCGTCGCCGCGCGGACCGAGCTTGTGCGCCACGCCGAGGGTGGCCTCGATGGACTCGCCGGCGGTGTGCCGCAGGGCGGCCGGGACGCCGGCCAGGTGCCCCTCGATGCCGTTGCGGTACGCCGTGGAGAGCACCGAGCCGAGGACCGCGATGCCGAGCGCGCCGCCGACCTGGCGGAAGGTGTTGCTGAGCGCGGAGGCGGAGCCGGCCTTCTCGCGCGGCAGGGCCTGCATGATGACCACGCTGGTCGGGGTCATGACGTGCGCCATGCCGGTACCCATCAGGAAGAAGATCACTTCGAGGATCCAGATGGGGGTGTCGGAGTCGAGCCAGGCGAACGCGGCGAGCATCGCGGCCAGTATCACCAGACCACCGGTGGTGGTCGCCTTGTTGCCGAACCGGTCCACCAGCAGCCGGGCCCGCGGCGCGAAGATCATCTGCGCGGCGGCCAGCGGCAGCATCAGCAGACCCGTCTGCAGCGGCGAGTAGCCGCGCACGCTCTGGGTGTAGAAGACGGAGAAGAAGGTGACGCCCATCAGCGCGAAGAAGACCAGGGTGATCGCGGCGATGGCGGCGGAGAAGACCTTGTTCCTGAAGTAGGTGACGTCGATGGACGGGTGGTCGCTGCGCTTTTCGTAGATCACGAAGAGGACCAGCACGGCGAACCCGCCGAGACTGCTGGCCAGGACCTTCGGATCCCCGAAGTCGGCGAGCTGGCCGCCCTTGATGATGCCGTAGACGAGCAGCACCAGACCGATGACGGACAGGACGACGCCGACCGGGTCGAGGCGGCCGGGGCGCGGGTCGCGGGAGTCCGGGACGAGCCAGACCATCAGTCCGATGGCCAGGACCACGATGGGCACGTTGACCAGGAAGACCGAGCCCCACCAGAAGTGGTCCAGGAGGAGTCCGCCGGTGATCGGGCCTATCGCGATGGCGAGGCCGACACCGCCGGCCCAGATGCCGATGGCCTTGGGCTGCTCCTCGCGTTCGAAGACGTTCATGAGGACGGCGAGGGTGGCCGGCATGACGAACGCGGCACCCAGGCCCATGACCGCGCGGAAGACGATGAGCTGGACGGGTGAGCCGGACTCGGCGGCGAGTGCCGAGCCGATGCCGAAGACGGCGAGACCGGCCAGCAGCGTCTTCTTCCGGCCGAGCCGGTCGCCGAGCAGGCCGGCGGTGAAGAGCAGGCCGGCGAAGACGAGCGTGTAGGCGTTGATCGCCCACTCCAGCTCGCTCTGGGTGGCACCCAGGCCGGTGGGGGCCGGGGTGGAGATGGTCTTGATGGCCACGTTGAGGATCGAGTTGTCGAGCACCACGATCAGCAGGCTCAGCATGAGCACACCGAGGATGGCCCACCGTCGCCGGTGTACCGACTCCGGGATCCGGCGCTCGACCGGGGCAGCGGGAGTTGTCATGGGGAGAGCGTAGAACGAATTTCGATACGGCACCGTCTCGTATCGAAAGCCTTTACGGAGGCGTTATGCGCGGGAGCCGGGGTCGGCACAGGCGCGAAACGGGCCGTACGCGTGAAGCGGGCGTACGCGTAGAACGGACCGTGTGTGACGGATCGCCCCGCCCCCGCTCTGGTCCGCCGCATCCCGAAGTGCCACCATGGAAATGGTCCGGGGACGCCGTCAGGGCGCCTCGAGATGACAGAAGGAGCCGTTGCGATGACGCAGTTCTCGGCTGCCCAGGAGCAGTCCCCCGCGCCCGGTGCGCGGGACGTGCTGAAACCTTCCGGCGACAGCAAGGCGCTGTACGGGGGCAGGAGCACCCGGCGGATCACGGTGCGCGACATCACCGCCGCCAAGGAACGCGGCGAGAAGTGGCCCATGCTCACCGCCTACGACGCGATGACCGCGTCCGTGTTCGACGAGGCCGGCATCCCGGTCATGCTCGTCGGCGACTCGGCGGGCAACTGCCACCTGGGGTACGACACCACCGTCCCCGTCACCCTCGACGAGATGACCATGCTCTCCGCGGCCGTCGTGCGCGGCACCCGGCGCGCGCTGATCGTGGCCGACCTGCCGTTCGGCTCCTACCAGGAGGGCCCGGTCCAGGCGCTGCGCTCGGCGACACGGCTGGTGAAGGAGGCCGGGGTCGGCGCGGTGAAGCTGGAGGGCGGCGAGCGCTCGCACCGCCAGATCGAGCTGCTGGTCGAGTCCGGCATCCCGGTGATGGCCCACATCGGCCTCACCCCGCAGTCCGTCAACGCGATGGGCTACCGCGTGCAGGGCCGCGGCGAGGAGGCCGCGCAGCAACTGCTGCGGGACGCCAAGGCGGTGCAGGACGCGGGGGCGTTCGCGGTGGTCCTGGAACTGGTCCCGGCGGAGCTGGCGGCCGAGGTCACCCGCGTACTGCACATCCCGACCGTCGGCATCGGGGCGGGTTCCGAGACCGACGCGCAGGTACTGGTGTGGACGGACATGATGGGCCTGACGTCCGGCCGGGTGCCGAAGTTCGTGAAGCAGTACGCGGAGCTGCGCCGGGTCATGGGCGACGCGGCGAAGGCGTTCGCGGAGGACGTGGTGGGCGGCACCTTCCCGAGCGAGGAGCACTCCGTGCACTGAGCCGCCGGACCCCAGGGCGCCCCGACCCCTCGGGCGCCCTGGTCCACCGCGCCCCGCCGGCCCACCGTGCCCCGCCGTGACCCACCGGGCCACCGGCCCGCCGAGCCACAGTGGCACCACCGGGCAGCCCGCCGATCTTCCCCCGTCGGCGGGCTGCCCCTTCTCGTGTTCCGCGGGCCTGCCCGACCGCTGTCGGTGGGTGTTCCGAAACGCTGTCGGTGACGTGTCGGCGATCTGTCGGCCGACTGTCGGTGGGGGCTGACACCTTCGTGGGCATGACGCGAATCGACAAGAACCCCGACGCCGCCCCGGACGCGGCCGTCACCGTACGGGGGCTGGTGAAGCACTACGGCACGACGAAGGCGCTCGACGGCGTCGATCTCGACGTGCGGGAGGGGACCGTCCTCGGCGTGCTCGGTCCCAACGGGGCCGGCAAGACCACCCTGGTCCGCTGTCTGTCCACCCTGATCGTGCCGGACGCCGGCCGGGCCACCGTCGCCGGCTACGACGTGCTGCGCCAGCCGCGCCAGACGCGTCGTGTGATCGGCCTCACCGGCCAGTACGCCTCGGTCGACGAGAAGCTGTCCGGCTTCGAGAACCTCTACCTGATCGGCCGCCTGCTCGACCTCCCCCGCCGCGAGGCCCGCGCCCGCGCCGACGGTCTGCTGGAGCGGTTCTCCCTCACCGAGGCCGCCAAGCGCCCGGTGGGCACCTACTCCGGCGGCATGCGGCGCCGGCTCGACCTCGCCGCCTCCATGATCGGCCGCCCGGCGGTGCTGTTCCTGGACGAGCCGACGACCGGTCTGGACCCGCGCACCCGCAACGAGGTGTGGACGGAGGTGCGCCGGATGGTCGCCGAGGGCGCGACCGTGCTGCTCACCACCCAGTACATGGAGGAGGCCGAGTACCTGGCCTTGGAGCTGACCGTCGTGGACCGCGGCAAGGTCGTCGCGGGCGGCAGGATCGACGAGCTGAAGGCGCGGGTCGGCGGCCGTACGCTGCGGATCCGCCCGGCGGACCCGCTGGAGCTGCGCCCGACGGCCGCCGCGCTCGACGAGTTCGGGCTCACCGGCCCCGGGGGCGCCACCGTGGACGCCGAGACCGCGAGCGTCATGGTGCCGGTCCTCAGCGACGAGCAGCTCACCGCGGTGCTCGGCGCGCTCACCGCGCGCGGCATCACGCTCTCCTCCGTCACCACCGAACTGCCCAGTCTGGACGAGGTGTTCCTGTCGCTCACCGGCCACAAGGCCAGTGCCGCGCAGGACGACGTCCCCGCCCGTGAGGAGGTCGCCGTATGAGCGCCACCACCGCCGCCCCGCACACCACCGCCCCCGGCTCCGCCCCGCCCGCCGGTCACGACGACGGCCGGATCGGACTGCGCGGCCATCTGCGCCACACCGGTGCGCTGATCCGCCGCAATCTGCTGTGGATCCGGCAGGACCCCGAGTCGATGTTCGACGCGGTGCTCTTCCCGATCGTGTTCTGCCTGCTGTTCGTGTTCGTCTTCGGCGGCGCGATCACCGGCGCCGACAACCGGCAGGAGTACGTCAACTACCTGGTGCCGGGCCTGATGGCGATGATGGGCATGAACATCGCCCAGGGCGTGGGCACCGGGTTCAACCAGGACTTCCAGACCGGGGTGATGGACCGCTTCCGGTCGCTGCCGATCGGCCGGGCCTCGGTGCTGATCGCCAAGATCGTGGTGGAGATCGGCCGGATGCTCGTGGCCACCGCGATCCTGCTCGTGGTGGGCTTCCTGCTCGGCCTGTCCGTGTCTGACGTCCCCGGCCTGTTCGCGGCCATCGGCCTGTCGATGGTGTTCGGCTTCGGGGTGATGTGGATCTTCCTGACCCTGGGTGTGGTGATGAAGAGCGCCCAGGCCGTCCAAGCGATGGGGTTCCTCGTGCTGATGCCGCTGCAGTTCGGTTCGTCCATCTTCGCCCCGACCAGCACCATGCCGGGCTGGCTCCAGGCGTTCACCGACTACAACCCGCTGTCCTCGCTGGCGGACGCCGCGCGGGGCCTGATGAACGGCGGGCCGGTGGCCCACGACATCCTGATCACCGTCGCCTGGTCGGTGGTGCTGACGGCGGTCATGATGCCGATCGCGGTCCGCAAGTTCTCCACCAAGGCGTGAACCGGCGCCGGTGTCACCGGTCGCCCGTGTCGTCCTTGTCTCCCGTGCCGCCCGTGTCGCCCGTGTCGCCGGTGACTCCCACGTCGCCCGCGATGTCCATGTCGCCCATGTCTCCCGCAGCGGCCGGTGCGCGTCGTACGAGGGCGGTGGCCTCCTCCAGAGTGAGGCCACCGCCCTCGGCGTACGCCGCCTCGTACGCCTGGTCGCCGAGCAGTTCCCTGAGCCGGCGTTCGGCCTCCTGCCGGCTCGCGCGCTCCGCGACGTTGAGCAGATGCCCGTTGGGCAGCAGCGCGTCGGCGGCACCGAGGCAGCGGGCGGCGTCCGTGCGGATGCCGCCGTCGAGGCCGGCCAGGGTGAGGGCGGCGACGACCAGGTACGTCGAGCCCATCTGGGGCGCCATCACCTGGATGAGCCGGTCCCCGGCGCTGCGGAGCGCCTCGCGCACCCGTACCAGCGCCTCCTCGTACCGGCCCTCCAGGGTGTCGAGCCAGGCGTCCAGGCCCTGCACCAGCGCGTCGAACACCGGGAACCCGACGGCCTTGAACTCCTCGCGGAGCCTGACCAGTTGTTGGCGACCCTCGGCGGGCCGGCCGGTGTACCCGAGCCACATCGACAGGAACATCCGGGCCGCGGGCATGCCCTCGGACGCCGACCCCGCGTTCTCCTCGATCACCCGCCACAGCAGCCGTTCGCCCTCCTCGCCCCGGCCGGCCTCGATCAGGGCGGCGCCGAGCCGGGACCGCAACACGCCGACCTGCGCGTGGGCGCCGAGCCGGTCGGCGTGCTCGATCGCCGTCTCGTAGTCGGCGGCGGCGCGCAGGTAGGCCCCCGTGCGCTCCAGGGCCTCGCCGCGGGCGGAGAGCGCCTCGGCGGCACCCCACGCGTCCCCGAGGCGCTCGAAGATCTCCAGCGCCTCCTCCGCGTCACGGGTCGCGTCGACCGCCCAGTCGGAGCGGTTGGCGAAGATGTTGGCCCGGGTCTCCAGCGCCTGGGCCAGGTCCCATTCGTCGCCCAGGGCACGGCAGGTGGCGACCGTCGCGTCGGCGATCTCCCGGATGCGGTCCAGCCCGCTGGTGAGCAGCACGGCGAAGAACCACAGGCTGCCCGGCATGCGGCAGACCTGCGGCTGGCCGGGCCGGTAGGTACCGGCGATGGTCCGCAGTTTCTCCTGCGCCCGCTCGGTCTGCCAGGCCGCCATGTCGACGTCCATGCAGGCGAGGTGGGCCAGGTGGACGCCGCGCCGGGCCTCGTCGAGGACGTCGGGGCGGAAGGGGGGCGCGGCGGCGGTGCAGCGGTCCACGAGGTCGGGGACGGGCCGCACGGGTCCCTCGAAGGGGTCGGGGAAGAGCTCCATCACGGCGGAGGTCCAGTTCCGCGCCTCCATCCGCAGGTCTCGCATCTGCCAGTACCAGACGAGGGACAGCACCAGGCAGATGGCGTCCTGCTCGGCGCGGGCGGCGACGGCCCGGCGCAGTGCGGTGCGGATGTTCTCGTACTCCTGCTGGAGTCGGCCCATCGCGGCCCGCTGGCCGGAGCCGCGCAGCAACGGGTCGGCGGTGCGGGCGAGTTCGCGGTAGTGGACGAGGTGGGCGCGTTCGCTCTCGGGGCGTTCCCCGGACTCGTCGAGCCGTTCTCCCGCGTACTCGGCGACGGTCTCCAGGAGCCGGTAGCGCATCTCGGCGCCGTCGCCCGCCTCGGCCGGGGCGGCGACGACGAGGGACTTGTCGACGAGGGAGCCGAGCGCGTCGAGCGCGGCCGGTCCGCAGACCGCCTCGGCGGCGGCGAGGTCGCAGCCGCCGGCGAACACGGACAGCCGGCGCAGGACGCCGCGCTCCTCGTCGTCGAGCAGTTCCCAGGACCAGTCGACGACGGCCCGCAGGGTCTGCTGGCGGGGCAGTACGGTGCGGCTGCCGGAGGTGAGCAGGCGGAAGCGGTCGTCGAGCCGGTCGGCGATCTGACGGAGCGTCAGCATCCGCAGCCGGGCGGCGGCCAGTTCGATGGCGAGCGGGAGCCCGTCGAGGCGGCGGCAGATCTCGGCGGCGGCCTCCGGGTCGTCCTCGGGCCGGAAGCCGGGGCGGGCGGCGGCGCCGCGGTCGGCGAGCAGTTCCAGGGCGTACGGCTGCGGCAGCGGCTCGACGGGGCGCAGCGACTCCCCCGCTATGCCGAGGGGTTCGCGGCTGGTGGCGAGGACGGTCAGGCCGGGGCAGCGGGCGAGGAGTTCCTCGGCGAGGCGGGCGGCGGCGTCCACGACGTGCTCGCAGTTGTCGAGGATGAGCAGCATGCGGCGGCGGGCGCAGTGCTCGACGAGCCGGGTGACGGGGTCGTCGCGCTGGGGGTCGGCGGCGGCGCGGATCTCCTCGGCGCCGGCGCCGCGCAGCACGGTCTCGCGGGCGCCGAGCGCGGTGAGCACGGCCTCGGGCACGGCGTCGGGGTCGCGCACGGGGGCGAGTTCGGCGAGCCACACGCCGTCGGGCACGGCGTCGGCGACGGCCTCCCCCGCCTCCTGCGACAACCGGGTCTTGCCCGCGCCGCCGGGCCCGAGCAGCGTCACGAGCCGCGCACCGCCGAGGTCGCGCCGCGGCGCGCTCCCGGGATGCCGACGCAGGGCGGCTCCGGGGTCCTGCCGCAGTGCGCTCCGCGGATCCTGCCGCAGGGCGGCGCCGAGGTCCTGCCGCAGGGCGGCAATGTCGCCGTCGCGGCCGACGAAGGAGGTGAGCCGGGCACGGAGGTTCCCGGGCGGACCCGGCCGGGCGCCCCCGGCGGCGAAGCCGTCGTCCGGGTTCCGGGGGGTGGTGCCGTGGGGGGTGACGGGGGCCCGGGATCCGGAGTCGTCGTGGCCGACGGGGGCTCGTGACCCCGCACCGTCGTGGCCGACGGCGGCCCGGGACCCGGCTTCGTCAGGGCCGACGGCGGCCCGGGATCCGCCACCGTCGTTCCCGGCGGCGGGGCCGGCCGGGGCGCCCGGCGCCCGGTCGTCCTCGTGCGGGGCGTGCGCCCGGTCGTTCCCACGCGGGGTGGGCGCCGGGGCGCTGCCGGGGCGGGCGCCGGCGTCGGCGGCCAGGAGTTCCGCGTGCAGGGCGCGCAGCTCCGGGCCCGGGTCGGTGCCCAGGCGGTCGGCGAGGAGACGGCGTACGGCCTCGTACGCCACCAGCGCCTGCGCCGGCCGGCCCACCGCCCGCAGCGCGCGCAGCCGCAGCGCCTGCAGCGGCTCGTCCAGCGGGTGCGCACCGCACAGCGCGGTCAGTTCCGGCAGGTACTGCTCCGCCTCCCCCAGCGCCACCGCCGCCGTCAGCCGCGCGCGGCGGGCGTCGAGGCGGCGGGCCTCCCAGCGGGCCGACTCCCCCGTGCGGTCCGGCAGGTCGGCCAGCGGCGGGCCCTGCCACAGGGCGAGCGCGTCGTCGAGGACGGCGGCGGCCTTCGCGGCGTCCCCGTCGGCCAGCGCCCGCCGCCCCTCCCCGGTGAGCCGTTCGAAACGGTGCAGGTCGACGTCGTCGGCGACCGCCGCGAGCCGGTAGCCGCCGTCCGCCGACTCCACCGCGCCCGCGCCCAGCGCCCGCCGCAGCCGCCCCACCAGCGCCTGCAGCGCGCCCGGCGCGTCGGCGGGCGGGGCGTCGGTCCACACCTCCTCGACGAGGAACCCGGCCGGCACGGTCCGCCCGGGCCGCAGGGCGAGCACGGTGAGCAGGGCGCGCAGCCGCGCCCCGCCGACCGGAACGGGCGTGCCGTCGGGGCGGAGGGCCTGGGTGGTGCCGAGGATGCGGTAGCGCACGGGGCCCATTGTCCCTGGGGACGCACCCCGTCCGCCCCCGGGTTCGCGGGACTTGTCCTCGCCGCCGTCTCCGGGCGTCCGCGTCCGCTCCCGTGCCCCGTGTCCGGTCACCGCACCCGCCACCGTCCCGCCCCCGTCCTCTCCCCGTCCGGTCCCGCACGGTCCCCGCCCCGTTCCCGTCCCGTCCCCCGGGAACCGCCATTACCTCCCGGAACGTTCTCCCCACGACGCCCCATCACCTGTACGGTCGTTCCGCCCACGCACGTTCTTCCCGCTCGAACGTACCCACGACGAACCCCAGGAGCCCCTCCCCATGAGCACCGCCGCCACCCGCCACAGCGACCGGAGGATCAGTCCCGTCTTCGTGGGCATCCTGGCCGTCGCCGCGGTCACCGGGTGGGCCACCTGGACCGGGCTGTCCGAGCAGCCGGGCCTGGCCGTCTTCCTCTTCGTGACGGCCTCCTGGATCGTCTCGCTCTGTCTGCACGAGTACGCGCACGCCCGCACCGCCCTGCACAGCGGCGACTTCACGATCGGCGCCAAGGGCTATCTCACGCTCAACCCGCTGAAGTACACGCACGCCCTGCTCAGCATCGTGCTCCCGGTGCTGTTCATGATCATGGGCGGCATCGGCCTGCCGGGCGGTGCCGTCTTCGTCGAGCGCGGGCACATACGCGGCCGCTGGAAGCACAGCGCGATCTCGGCGGCAGGCCCGCTGGCCAACGTCCTGTTCGCCGTCCTGTGCACGGTCCCGTTCTGGCTGGGCGCGCTGGACGACATGCCGCGCACGTTCCGCTACGCGGTGGCGTTCCTCGCGCTGCTCCAGATCACCGCGGCGATCCTGAACCTGCTGCCGGTGCCGGGTCTGGACGGCTACGGCGTGGTCGAGCCGTGGCTGTCGCACAACGCCCGGCGCCAGATGGAGCCGTTCGCCCCGTTCGGGCTGCTGTTCGTGTTCGCGGTGCTGTGGATCCCGTCGGTGAACAACGCGTTCTTCGACATGGTCTACGGGCTGCTGAACGGCCTCGGCATCGACGACTTCTCGACGTCCTGCGGCTACGACCTGTTCCGCTTCTGGCGCGACAGCGACCCGCAATGCGTCGTCACCCAGTGACGGACCGCTGCTCGCGGGCGGCAGCGGCGGCCCGGTCGCGGCGGACGTAGTACCAGGTCATGTTCGACGACAGCCCCGCGAGCAGCACCCAGACGATCCCCAGCCAGCTGCCCTGGACGAACGAGACGACCGCAGCGGCCACGGCGAGGACGCAGACGGCGAGGGCGTAGAGGGCCAGGCGGGGCATGAGGGGCTCCTGTCGGGGGGACACGGCGACACTGCGGCGTGCGGCCCCTCGGCACGGTGCGGGAACCGCCGCGGCCTCCAGTGTCCCTCATGCCCGCAGCCGCCCCCGTCCCCGTCCGCCCCCGTCCCTCCTCCCCCACCGCGTCACACGTCGGTGAGCCGGACCCCCGCGTGCGCCTTGTACCGGCGGTTGACCGAGATCAGGTTGGCGACCAGGGACTCCACCTGGTGCGCGTTGCGCAGCCGCCCGGCGAAGATCCCCCGCATGCCGGGGATGCGGCCGGCCAGCGCCTGGACGATCTCGACGTCCGCGCGCACCTCGCCGAGCACCATCACATCGGTGTCGATCTCCTCGACCTCGGGGTCCCCCAGCAGGACCGCCGACAGGTGGTGGAAGGCGGCGGTGACGCGCGCGTCCGGCAGCAGCGCAGCGGCCTGCTCGGCGGCGCTGCCCTCCTCGGGCTTCAGCGCGTAGGCGCCCTTCTTGTCGAAGCCGAGCGGGTTGACGCAGTCGACGACGAGCTTGCCGGCGAGTTCCTCGCGCAGCGACGCCAGGGTGTCGCCGTGGCCCTCCCACGGTACGGCGACGATCACGACGTCGCTGCGCCGCGCGCAGTCGGCGTTGTCGGCGCCCTCGACACCGTGGCCGAGTTCCTCGGCGGCCGCCCGCGCCCGGTCGGCGGCACGGGAACCGACGATCACCTTCTGGCCGGCCCGGGCGAGCCGGTAGGCCAGGCCACGGCCCTGCGGCCCGGTGCCGCCGAGGACGCCGACGACGAGCCCGGAGACGTCGGGCAGGTCCCAGGGGTCCTTGGCGGGGGCCTTGTCAGCGGCCTTCGCGGGGGCGTCGGAAGCGTGGGATGCGCTGTCGCTGGAGGTCATGTGCCGACTCTACGTGTTCGTCACAGGCGGTAATTCGGTTGTCGCCCGGCCGCCGTGGGCCGAGCATGGCGGGTCGTGACCGACGACACCGCCGTCCCCCCACCCGCCGCCGCGCCACCCGTCCCCCCACCCGCCGCCGCGCCACCCGTCGCCGCACCGCTTCCGGCGGCTCACGGGATCCCTTCCGAGGAGCACACCGGCGCTCCGGCCCGTGCCGCGTCCGGGTGGCGGGCGCTGCTGCCGGACCTGGCTCCCTGGCGGACCTCCGCGGACTTCCGCCGGATGTGGCTGGCCGGCCTGGTCACCAACTTCGGCAGCTTCCTGACCCTCGTGGCGCTGCCCGTGCAGCTCAAGGAACTGACCGGTTCGGCGGCGGCCGTCGGCGCGATCGGTGCCGTCGAACTCGTTCCGCTGCTCGTGTGCGGGCTGTACGGCGGCGCGCTCGCGGACGCGTTCGACAAGCGGCGGCTGATCCTCGGCACCGAGGCGGGCCTCGGCCTGCTCAGCGCCGTCCTGCTGATCGACGCACTGCTCCCGGAGCCGCTGGTGTGGCCGCTGTACGCCGTCGCCGCGCTGTCCTCCGCGCTCGCCGCGGTGCAGCGGCCGGCGCTGGACGCGATCCTGCCGCGGATCGTGGCGCACGAGCACCTCACGGCGGCCGGCGCGCTGAACAGCCTGCGCTGGACGGTCGGCGGGGTGGCCGCCCCGGCGCTCGCGGGGATCGTCGTGGCGTACGCGGGTCTCGGCTGGGCGTACGCCGCCGACGTGCTGACCTTCGCGGTCTCGGTGGCGCTGGGGTGGGGGCTGGCCGCCGCGCCCGCCGCCCGGGAGGCGGCCCGGCCCTCGCTGCGGGCCATCGCGGAGGGCGCTCGGTACGCGTGGAGCCGCAAGGAGCTGCTGGGCACGTACGCCGTCGACCTCGCGGCCATGTTCCTCGCCATGCCGCTGGCGGTGCTGCCGTTCCTCGCGGACGAGCTGGACGCCGAGTGGTCGCTGGGGCTGATGTACGCGAGCGTGCCGGCCGGTTCGCTGCTGGTGTCGCTGACCAGCGGCTGGACCTCGCGGGTGCACCGGCACGGCCGGATGGTGGTGCTGGCGGCGGCCGGCTGGGGACTGGCGGTGGTGGCGGCGGGGGCGGTGCGCGAGGTGTGGCTGGTGCTGCTGTTCCTGACCGTGGCCGGGGGCTGCGACATGGTCAGCGGCATCTTCCGCGGCGCGATCTGGAACCAGACGATCCCGGCCGAGCTGCGCGGTCGCCTCGCCGGCATCGAACTGCTGTCGTACTCGGCGGGCCCGCAGCTCGGCCAGGTGCGGGCGGGCGGCACGGCGGCGCTGCTGGGGGTACGGACGTCGATCTGGTCGGGCGGTCTGGCGTGCGTGGCGGCGGTGGGGGCGCTGGCCCTGTCCCTGCCGGGCCTTATGCGCTACGACGCCCGCACGAACGCGCATGCCCTGCGGCGGCGGGACGGCGGATGAAGCCCCCTCGCCCCCCGGCCCCGGGGGCGGGGGGAACCGCGTGTACAGCCCGGCGCCGGGCTCAGCCCGCGTCCGGTCCCGTGTCCGGTCCGCCACCGTCATGCCATCTGGGATCCGTCTCCCACTCCAGATCCCGTTCCCGCGCCCGGTCCATCGCGTGCCGCGCCTCCTCGGGCGAGGCGTACGGCCCGAACCGGTCCTTGGCCGGGCAGTCAGGTCCCTCCTCCACCTTCTTGTGCTCCAGGCAGTAGAACCACTCGCCGGGCTTCCCGGCGGTCCGCTTCTTGAACAGGGCCATCGCGTCGGCTCCTTTCACCTCACCAGGGCCATCGTCCCCCCAACCCCGCTGGATACACTCGCCGGCATGTCTGGTCAGTCGCTGCTCATCCCCGGAGAGCTCTCCCCGGCCCGTTCCGTACCCGGCGGCATCCGCCGCCCCGAGTACGTCGGCAGGCCCGCGCCGACGCCGTACACGGGCCCGGAGGTGCAGACCCCGCAGACCGTCGAGGCGATGCGTGTCGCCGGCCGCATCGCGGCGCGCGCGATGGAGGAGGCGGCGAAGCACATCGCGCCCGGGGTGACCACGGACCGGCTCGACCAGGTCGCGCACGAGTACATGTGCGATCACGGGGCGTACCCGTCCACCCTCGGCTACCGCGGTTTCCCCAAGTCGCTGTGCACATCGGTCAACGAGGTCATCTGCCACGGCATCCCGGACTCGACGGTGCTGCGGGACGGCGACATCGTCAACCTGGACGTGACGGCGTACATCGGCGGGGTGCACGGCGACAACAACGCCACGTATTTCGTCGGCGAGGTCGACGAGGAGTCGCGGCTGCTGGTGGAACGGACCAGGGAGTCCCTGAACCGCGCGATCAAAGCGGTCCGGCCGGGCCGGCAGCTCAACATCATCGGCCGGGTGATCGAGTCGTACGCCAAGCGCTTCGGCTACGGCGTCGTGCGGGACTTCACCGGTCACGGCATCAACTCGTCGTTCCACTCCGGCCTGATCGTCCCGCACTACGACGACCCGCGGGCGACGACGGTGATGCGGCCCGGCATGACCTTCACGATCGAGCCGATGCTGACGCTCGGCACGCACGAGTACGAGATGTGGGACGACGGCTGGACGGTCGTCACCGCGGACCGGAAGCGGACCGCCCAGTTCGAGCACACGCTGGTGGTCACGGAGACGGGCGCGGACATCCTGACGCTGCCGTGACGGGCGCGCGGCGGCGCGCACCCTTACCGACACACCGTCGGCAAGTCATTGACTTAGGTAACCCTAACCATGCAGACTGAGGGCGCTTCCCGCCCGGCCCAGGAGGTCGCATGAGCAGCACGCCGGAGAACACCCCGTTCTCCACCCTGATCCGCACCGCGTCGCACGAACAGCACCGGGAGGCGGAGGCGTCGACGTTCATGAGCGACCTGCTCGGCGGCCGCCTCGGCGTCGAGGCATACGCGCGCTACACCGAGCAACTGTGGTTCGTATACGAGGCGTTGGAGACCGGCCCCGCCGAGCGACTGACCTCGAACCCCGTGGCGGCCCCCTTCCTCCGTCCCGAACTGCGCCGCCTGCCCGCGCTGGAACGGGACCTGGCCCATCTGCGCGGCCCCGACTGGCGCACGGCCCTGACCGCCCTCCCGGCCACGGAGGAGTACGCGGACCGGATCCGCGCGGTCGCGGAACACTGGCCGGCCGGCTACCTCGCCCACCACTACACCCGCTACCTGGGCGACCTCTCCGGCGGCCAGATCATCCGCGACCGCGCGGAACGCGCCTGGGGCTTCCCCCGCAAGGGCGACGGCGTCCGCTTCTACGTCTTCGAGGGCATCCCCAACCCCGCCGCCTTCAAGCGCGAGTACCGCACCCTCCTGGACGCCCTCCACGCCGACGACCTGGAGAAGCAACGCGTGGTGACGGAGTGCAGGCGCGCCTTCGCCCTGAACACGGCCGTCTTCCACGCCCTCGGCGAGGAGTTCCCGCTGACGGCGTGATGCCGGGCGCCGGCACACGGCCTCACAGGAAACGCAGCCGCTCCAGCGCCATTCGCAGGCCGGCGTTCCAGCATCGACAGACGGGGACCTTCCGCAGCGCGTCCAGCGCGACCGCCCGACCCGGACGTCCGAAGCCGCGGACATACCAAGTACAGCTCGTTCCTGGGCTCTTGCAGACGCAGGGTGCTTTCGCAGACAGCCTCCCTCTCGATCCGGGCGGTGTACGTGTCGCTGAGCACGGAGGCGTACGGGTGCCACCGGCCCGACCCCGCGGCGCTCGAGGAGGCGGCTGCCACACGTGACGCCGCGTGGGAGACGACCTCGGCCTCGCCATCACCGACACGTCGACATGGCGCGGGAGCGGCTACAGCGGCGCCCGGGCCACCGCTCGGGTGTTCCGGGCATCTCGCGCTCCGGCTCGTCACGCGGGCAGAGACCGCCGAGGTGGGTGTGCACCTCGGCGAGGCAAGCGGTTCGATGAGCGCCGCACGGTCCCGCGCCTGGGGCTCACGAAGCACGAGCCTCTCGGTCCCGATCGGGGCGGGTGACCAGGCGAGAGGTCCGGGATCAGTCATGGCGCCAGCCGATCAACAGGCCGGGCAGCGCTCAGGACTCGTCGACCCGATCAAGCCATCGGCGCCGTTCGCGGCTTCATGGGAGGGGGATGATCAGCTGAGTCGTTCGCGTCGGGGAGGATCTTGATGACCGTCACTTTGCGGGTGGGGGCGACGCCGTCCGCGTCCGCGCTCGTTCTGCGTCCTTGGGACGACGTCGACGTCGAGCCACTGGTCGAGGCGTACCGCGATCCCGCATTGCGTCGTTGGTCGAGTCACCCGGTGGAGAGCGTCGAGGGCGCGGCCGCGTGGTTGGAGTCGCAGAGACGCGGCTGGGAGACCGGGGAGCGATTGAGTTTCGCTGTGGTCGAGGATCGCTCCGGGGTCGACGGGGGCCGACTGGTGGGACACGTGGTGTTGAAGCGGGGCGGTTCTTCCGGCCGGGCATCGGCAGAGGTCGGCTATTGGACGGCGGCCCACGCTCGCGGCAGGGGTGTGGCGCCTCGTGCGCTCGAAGCGCTCACCGGGTGGGCCTTCGACGTCTTCGCGGGCGAAGGCCTGAAACGTCTCGACCTGCTCCACCAGGTGGACAACCTCGCGTCGTGCCGGGTCGCGGAGAAGGCGGGATACGGGTTTCACCGGGTCCTCCCCGCTCAGCCACCTTTTCCCAGCGACGGCCACCTGCACAGGCGAAAGGCCGACACTGCGGCCTGATGCCGGGGAGTCGAGTCACCATGCGGACGAGGAAACCCGGAGCCCGACTCACCCCAGCGGGACGCCGAGTGCCGTTGCCAGGGCGTGACCGGCCTCCTGGAGGGCGGTGCCGGCCACCCGTGCGGGTAGCGCCCGCCCGAAGCCCGCGCGGGGCACGGGGCGAGTCCTGCTCGGGGCTCGGACAGCCGTTCATCCTTGGTGAGCGGCAGTTCGCGCACCCTGCCCGCGGGGCTCCACGCCGGGACCGGCCGGGAAGAGGCCGGCGGTACCGTCACCACGCACATTGCGGGACGAATACCAATGGCCGAGCCCAGAGAGCCGCTCGCTGCGGACTGTCGGCCCGCGACGAGTAGGCTGATCGTTCGTCTTCGGACCGGGGAGGTCGGCGTGGACTATGGCGACAAGCTCTTCTGGCTGTCGGTTGTGATTCAACGCAAGTACGCGCAGATCTGCGCCGAGTTCGACCTGACCCCCTCGCAGGCCACGCTGCTCTGCGCGGTCAGGAACGAGCCGCGGCGGATGGCTGACCTCGCCGCGGCGTTGGGTATGACCAAGAACGCGTTGAGTCAGCTGGTCGATCGCACCGCGCGGCGCGAGCTGGTCGGCCGGGCGAGCTCGGCGCAGGACCGCCGGGTGGTCATGCTCAGTGCGACGCCCGCGGGGAAGGTGCTCGGCGAGGCCGTCTACGCCGAGATCGCCAAGCGCCTGCCCGAGATCGCGAGGAACCTCGACGCCGAGGACCAGCGCGACTTCGAGCGCGTGGCCACCGCCGTCGTGGACACCTCGGACCTCTCTTCGCCCACCCCGGACCGGCCCGTCACGCCGTGAGGTCCCGCTACCCGCACCTTGACGAAGTTCACGCCATGAACTAGTTTCGTTCATGGCATGAACTACTGAAGGGTGGCAGCGATGAGCACACAGACGAAACGGCACGATCGCGGTCTTCGGCGCGACGGGGCAACAGGGCGGGGCGGTGGTCGACGCGCTGCTGGACCACAAGGCGCGGGTGCGGGCTCTGGTCCGCGACCCGCGGTCCGACCGGGCTCGGGCACTGGCCGCCCGCGGCGTCGAACTGGCGGCCGTCCGGGCCGACGACCCGGCGTCGCTGGCCGCCGCGCTGGCCACGGTCGAGGGGTTCTACTTCATGACTCCGGAGGCGAACAGCCTCGAAGAGGTCGAGGCGGAGATCCGCATCGGTACCGCGCTCGTCGACGCGGCGGTCGAGGCGGGCGTCCCGCACGTCGTGTTCAACTCGGTCTTCGGAGCGGACCGGGAGTCGGGGGTGCCGCACCACGACTCGAAGCACCGGATCGAGAAGCACCTGAGGAAATCGGGCCTCAAGGCCACGATGGTTCGCGCGACCGCCTTCATGGAGAACTTCGCGAGCGTGATGGCACCGGGCCTGGAGCACGGGGAGATCGTGCTGAGGCTGCCGCTGCCGGAGGACGTCGCCCTGAAGATGATCTCGGTCAGGGACATCGGCCGGGTCGCCGCCGCGCTCCTGCTCGGCACCGCCAAGGCGCCCGGCGGAGCCGTCGAGCTCGTCGGCGACGAGCTGACGGGTCCCCAGATCGCCGCGGCGTTCGGCGCGCGCGCCGGGCTCCCGGCACGGTACGAGGCCCTTCCGTTGAGCGTGCTTCCCACCGACCTCGACAGGGTGATGTTCCGCGAGTTCGCGAAGGCGGCGGAACACCCCGCGGACCTCGCGGTGGTGCGCTCGATCGAGCCGGCCACCATGGACCTGGCCGGGTGGATCCAAGCCACCGGCTGGACCGCGCCCACCGACGTGGCCGGTTCCTGAGCCTCCGGCCGCGATGAACGCTCCGCCATCGCGCCCACGGTCTCGGCTCCGGGCACGGCAACGCATCCGCCAGCGGTTGAAGTAGTCACCGCAGCCTTCTGACGCGACGTGCTCCGAGGCGGTGGGCGACCATGGGTATCAGGTCGAGTCCGAACGACGGGACCGGCAGGCGCGGACCGCGCAGCACCTGCCGGACGCTCCACTGGGCCGCGGCTTCGCCCAGCGGTGGGCAACTGCCCTCGTCGTCCAGGTAGAGGGTCCGCCTACGGCCGCACCGGGTCCGACGGCGGGTCCGCTCCCGGCGGAGCCTGCGTTCCCGCAGCCGTTCGCCGATCCGGCTCGGCCGTACGTAGAGGGCCGAGCAGAGCAGCCGCGTCACCGGGTCCGGGACCGGGACGTCGGGTTCCGGCGACGATTCCGGGGCGGCAGCCGGATCGGCCGCGGAAGACGGGATCGGCAACCGGCCCGCTCCTCAACGCCGTCGGGCGGGTTGTGGGCTCAGCGTTCCAGGACCACCCGGCCGCCCACCTCCACCCAGCCCCCCGGCTGGGGGGCGGTGAGGAGTTGAGAGCCGGCGCCCTGGGTGATGTTGAGGGCGCGGTCGAGTCGGGCCGTGAGGAGGAGGGCCGCGGCGCCCGTCGCCTCGTCCTCCTCGATGCCGTCGTCGCGGCCGGGGAACGCGCGGGCGCGGACGCGGCCGGCGGCCTCGTCGAGCCAGGCCCAGGCGTAGATCCACTCCCCGGAGGGCGGGACCGGGAGGGCCTCGACCTCCGCGGCCGTCGCGTACTGGCGCAGGGTGCGGGGCGGGGCCCACTCCGGGCGGGCCTCGATCCAGGTGAACTCGCCGTCCAGGCGGGTGCCGACCGTCCCCGCCGGGGTGACCAGTTCGGGGACGTCCAGCAGCCAGGCCGTGCCGACGCAGGGGTGGCCGGCGAAGGGGAGGCGGAGGGTGGGGGTGTAGATGTCGATGACTCCGCGCTCGGGGTCGTCGACGAAGACGGTCTCGCTGAAGCCGAGTTTCGCCGCGAGGGCCTGGCGGTCCTCGCGGTTCGGGAGGGTGGAGCCGTTGCGGATGACGGCGAGTTCGTTGCCGTAGCCGGCGGTTGCTCCGCAGAAGACGCGGAGGACGTCGTAGTCGGTCACGGGGGGATTTAAGCAGGGGAGTGGGGTGGGGAGGGGTATTCGCCCCCGCCGCCCCTGCCTTTCCCGTCCCGTCAAGGGGCTTCGCCCCTTGGGCCCCCGGCACGGGAGAGCTCGGGAGGGGGGAGCGCGGGCGGGTGCGGATCGGGGGTGGCTGGCCGCGCAGTTCCCCGCGACCCTTGAGGCGCGCCCCAGCGGGGCGCGGCCTCTCGGGGCGCGGCCTCGCGGGGCGCGGCCTCGCGGGGCGCGGCCTCGCGGGGCGCGGCCTCGCGGGGCGCGGCCTCGCGGGGCGCGGCCTCGCGGGGCGCGGCCTCGCGGGGCGCGCCCCTTGCGAAGTGCGGGCGGACCCGGCTCTTGTGAGATGCGTCACCCGACCTCTCTCGCCGGCAGGGCATTTGACCCGCGCTTTGCCTGTCCTTGGGGGCTCTTATTGGACAGTGAGATCTGGCCGTGGCTGTGATCCTCCCGTGAGAGGTGAATCACGACTCCTGCGGGTATGACTGAGGTAATCCTCAGTTAAGTTAGGACAGCCTCACCTGTGCCTGTCTGATCTGTCGCCCCGGAGCCTGGAGTCCTGATGCGAGCCGTCCGCCTCTCCGTCGTCACCGCCGTCGCCGGCGCGACTGCCCTGGTCGCCGTCACGGGCTGCACCGAGAAGAGCGACGCCAAGGACGGTGACGCGATCCAGGTGACCGCCGCCGACTCCACCTGCGACACCTCCGCGAAGTCCGTGCCCGCCGGGCAGGTCACCCTGCGGATCGAGAACAAGGGGTCCAAGGCGACCGAGGTCGAGATCCTCTTCCCGGACGACCGGATCGTGTCCGAGAAGGAGAACATCGGGCCGGGGACGAAGTACACGCTGACCGCCGAGGTCAAGGCGGGCGCGTACGAGGTGGCCTGCCGGCCGGGCATGAAGGGCCACGGTGTCCGCCAGAAGCTCACCGTCACCGGCGGTGGCAGGACCGCCGAGCGCGATCCGCGGCTGGACAAGGCCGTCGCCGACTACCGGGCGTACGCGCAGGAGCAGGCCGACGCCACGCTGCCCGCCGTCAAGACCTTCGTGAAGGCGGTCAAGGACGGCGACCTCGCGGCGGCGAAGAAGGCGTACGCCCCCTCCCGCATCGGCTGGGAGCGCACCGAGCCGGTGGCCGAGTCCTTCGGCGACATCGACCCGAAGGTCGACACCCGCGCCGACGGCCTGGAGGAGGGCCAGAAGTGGACCGGCTGGCACCGGCTGGAGAAGGCCCTCTGGCAGGACAAGAAGATCGGTGCCACCGAGAAGACCCTCGCCGACCAGCTCGTCACCGACCTCACCGACTGGCAGAAGCGGGTCGGCAAGGCGGAGATCACCCCCACCTCCATGGCCAACGGCGCCAAGGAGCTCCTCGACGAGGTCGCCACCGGCAAGGTCACCGGTGAGGAGGAGCGGTACTCGCACACCGACCTCGTCGACTTCAAGGCCAATGTCGAGGGCGCCCAGAAGTCGTACGAGCTGCTCAAGCCGGTCGCCGGGAAGAACGACCCCGCGCTCACCGCCGAGCTGGACAAGCAGTTCGCCGCGCTGGACAAGCTGCTCGACAAGTACCGCCCCAGCACGGACTCCTACGACTTCACCTCCTACGACAAGGTCGGCAAGGACGACCGCAAGGAGCTGTCGGACGCGGTCAACGCGCTCGCCGAGCCGCTGTCCAAGCTGGCCTCCGCCGTCGTCAAGTAGGACGAGCGAACACGTAGGGACGGACGTACGGGCATGACGGACACCCCCCGGGACCGGGACACGGACGACACGGACGACACGGGCATCCCCGCGGAGGCGGAGGCGCCCGCACACGGCGGCGCGCCCTCCCGGCGTGCCCTCCTCGGGTGGGGCGGTGCCGGGCTCGCGCTCGGGGCCGCCGTGGCCGGGGGTGCCGTCGCCATGGCCGGGGGCGGGGACGACATCGACCCCGCCGGCGCCGACACCGGCGACGCCGTCGCCTTCCACGGCACGCACCAGGCAGGCATCGCCACCCCCGTCCAGGACCGGCTGCACTTCGCCGCGTTCGACGTGAAGACCACCGACCGGGCCGCGTTCGTCCAGCTCCTGAAGGACTGGACGGCCGCCGCTCGGCGGATGACGGCCGGGAAGGCCGTCGGCGACGGCGCCTACGGCGGGCTCGCCGAGGCCCCGCCGGACGACACCGGCGAGGCGCTCGGCCTCAAGCCCTCCCGGCTGACGCTGACCCTCGGCTTCGGCCCCTCCCTGTTCGAGAAGTTCGACCTCGGCGACCGGCGGCCCGAGGCACTCGTCGACCTGCCGAAGTTCCCCGGCGACAACCTGGAGAAGTCCCGCACCGGCGGCGACCTGTGCGTCCAGGCGTGCGCGGACGACCCCCAGGTCGCCGTGCACGCGATCCGCAACCTGGCCCGCATCGGCTTCGGCAAGGTCGCCGTCCGCTGGTCGCAGCTCGGCTTCGGCAAGACCTCCTCCACCACCCCGGGCGCCCAGACCCCCCGCAACCTCTTCGGGTTCAAGGACGGGACCCGGAACATCGCGGGGACCGAGACCGACCGGCTGAAGAAGTACGTGTGGGCCGGGGAGAGCGACGGCACGAAGTGGATGGAGGGCGGCTCGTACCTCGTCGCCCGGCGCATCCGCATGAACATCGAGGTGTGGGACCGCACCGCACTGCAGGAGCAGGAGGACGTCTTCGGCCGCGACAAGGGCGAGGGCGCACCCGTCGGCAAGGCCAAGGAGCACGACGCGCCGTTCCTGAAGGCGATGAAGCCCGACGCGCACGTGCGGCTCGCGCATCCCGACGCCAACGGCGGCATCACCATCCTGCGCCGGGGCTACTCCTTCACCGACGGCACCGACGGCCTCGGCCGGCTGGACGCAGGACTGTTCTTCCTGGCCTACCAGCGCGACCCCCGCAAGGGTTTCATCCCGCTCCAGCGCAAGCTGTCCGCGTCCGACGCACTCAACGAGTACATCCAGCACGTGGGTTCGGCGGTCTTCGCGATCCCGCCCGGCGTCCGCGACGCGGACGACTGGTGGGGCCGGGCGCTGTTCTCCGAGGAGGCGTAGCACCGTGTTCTCCAACTATCTGATCGGTCTGCGCGAGGGGCTGGAGGCCAGCCTCGTCGTCTGCATCCTGATCGCCTACCTGGTCAAGACCGGCCGCCGGGACGCCCTGCGGCCCGTCTGGACCGGCATCGGCATCGCGATCGCCCTCGCGCTCGCCTTCGGCTGCGTGCTGGAGTTCGGCTCGCAGGAGCTGACGTTCCAGGCGCAGGAGGGGCTCGGCGGCTCGCTGTCGATCGTCGCGGTGGGACTGGTGACGTGGATGGTGTTCTGGATGCGGCGCACCGCCCGCCACCTCAGGTCGGAGCTGCACGGCAAGCTGGACGCCGCCCTGGCGATGGGCACCGGCGCGCTGGTCGCCACCGCGTTCCTCGCGGTGGGCCGGGAGGGCCTGGAGACCGCGCTGTTCGTGTGGGCGTCGGTGCACGCGGCCGGTGACGGCACCCCGCGTCCGCTGATCGGCGTCGCCCTCGGCCTGGCCAGCGCGGTGCTGCTGGGCTGGCTGTTCTACCGGGGCGCGGTCCGGATCAACCTCGCCAAGTTCTTCACCTGGACCGGCGGCATGCTCGTCGTGGTCGCCGCGGGCGTCCTCGCGTACGGCGTCCACGACCTCCAGGAGGCCGACATCATTCCCGGCCTGACCAGCCTCGCCTTCGACATCAGCGGCACGATCCCGCCGGACAGCTGGTACGGCACCCTGCTCAAGGGCGTGTTCAACTTCCAGCCCGACCCGACCGTGCTGCAGTCGGTGGTGTGGGTGCTGTATCTGGTCCCGGCGCTCGCGCTGTTCCTCGCCCCGGTAGGGTTCGCCTCCGGGAAGGGGAAGGTGAAGGCACCTGATGACCAGGGATCGCGGACCTCGAAGGCTTCGCAGGCTTGAGCCGAACGCGGGGCGCGGAGCGGAGCGGAGTACGCGGCGGGGCGCGGGGCCGGGCACGCGGCGGAGCGCGCTGCTCGCGGCGTCGGTGACCGCGCTGTCGTTGACGGCGAGCGGGTGCGTGGTGGTGCACGGGGAGCGCGAGGTGCTCCCGGCCGCCACGAAGGGCGAGGCGGCGAAGGCGATGACGTCCTTCCTGACCGCCTACAACAAGGCGCAGCGGGCCAACGACCGTGCGCTGGACGCCGGTCGGGTCGCCGGTGCGCTGGCCGACATCGACGGTGCCAAGCTGCGGGCCGGGCACAAAACCGCCCCGGACGGCAACTCCTCGTACAAGGCGCTGGAGTTGACCGACACGACGTACACGATCCCGAAGAAGGCGGGCTGGCCGCGCTGGTTCGTCGCGGACTCGGCCTCCAACCGCGGCAGCAGCCGCTGGCTGCTGGTGTTCACCCGCGCCGGCGCGGACGACGCCTGGCGGGTGTCGTATCTGACGGTGGTCGCCGCCGACGACGTACCGGTCTTCAAGAAGGACGACAACGGGTTCGCGGAACCCGTCGCGGCCGGTGACCCGGCGCTGGCGGTCACACCGGGCAGGCTCGCGACGGCGTACGCGGACTACCTCCAGGACGGCGGCGACGGGTTCGCGCCCGGTGCCTTCACGAGCGCGCTGCGGGACACCCGGAAGAAGAACGCGACCCGGCCGGGGCTGGCCCGCCAGTACCGTGACGAGGCGCTGTCCGGCGGCGCGTACACCCCGCTGGGGCTGCGCACGAAGGACGGGTCGGCGCTGGTGTTCTTCGCGACCCGGCACTACGAGAAGCAGACGGCCGCGAAGGGGGTCCGTCTCACGGTGACGGACCCGGCCATCAAGGCACTGATGAACGGCGAGCCCCAGCAGTCCCTGACGCTGGCCTACGTCTCGAACCAGGCCGTGCTGGACCCGGCGAGGTCCGGACACGGCGGCGACGGTGACGGCGACCGCGACGGGGTCGCGTTCCTCGGCCGGGTGGCGGGGCTCACGGGGGCGAAGGGCGAATAGCGCGAGCGCGGTCCGGCGGTGGCGGACCGCGGTTCTGCCGGGTTCCGTCCTGATCCGCCGACGTGGCCGGTCCGGTCGGCGTGGCCGCGGGTCAGCCGCGGCGGGGCGGGGACGGGAGCGCGTCGGTGCCGTGGGCGGTGCCGTCCGTGTCACCGGCGGCGTCCATGTGATCGGCGTCGGCCTCCACGTGGTGGCGGGCGCACGCGTCGGTGAGCGCTTCCAGCAGGCTCAGCGGGTCCGGCAGCGGGTGTTCGGGGCCGCGCATCCACTCCACGCGCTCCTCCCCGGGCAGCACGGCCGGCGGCACGAGGACGTAGGAGCCCCGGCAGTGCCAGCGCAGTCCGGGGTGTTCGTCCATGGTCTCGGGGTGGCAGTCCAGCGCGCACGGCCACCACTCGTCCTCGTCCGGCGGGGTGCCGCGGGTGAGGGTGAAGAACATCATCCGCCCCTCCCCCGTCACCGCCCCGCCGCCGGTGACGGCCACCGGGCCGACCTCGACGCCGGCCGCCAGCAGCCGCTCCAGGGCCTCCTGCCCGGCCTCGCGCGGCACGTCGAGCACGTCGTGGGTCATGCCGGTGGCGGTGACGAAGTTGGCGTCCGGCTGGTGCCTGGCCCACCGCTCGACCTGTGCCCTGTCGGTGGTGGACTGGGTCTGCCAGGCCCAGGAGACGGGGTGCCGGGCGGGTGTGGGACAGCCGACGCGGTCGCAGGAGCAGCGGTAGCCCACGGGGTGCGCGGCGGGGGCCAGCGGGAGTCCGGCGGCGGCCGTGGCGAGCAGCAGGTCCTCGCGGCCGCCGGCGGCGGCCGCGTCGTCCGCGTCGTCGGGGCGGCGTCCGCGCAGCCACTGGGACATCCGGGAGAACCTGCCCTGCCCGCCCGTTCGGCGGCCGAACTCTGCGTTCATCCATCCCTCACCCAGGTGCGGAAGACTGCGGCTCGCTCCATGGTCCCACCATCCCGCGCCTTCGGTGACCGCCGTCGGCGTCGGGGGCCGCGTCACTCCCCCTGTCCGGGCCGCCTCACTCCTCCGGGTGCGGTGGCGGCCAGGCGTCGCCCCAGGCCGCGTCGCGGGCCGCCCGGTACAGCGGGCCGTGGCGCTTGGTGACCGTGCCGCGGCGCAGTTCCTCGTCGGGGTCGCACAGGTCGAGCAGCACCTGGCCCTTGCGGATCTGGGGGCGGCGGACGATGCGGTGGGGTGCCGGGGTCGCCTCCTCCGGGGGGAGGCGGGTGGCGGCGACGTAGGCGAACTTCTCGTCCTCGTACGGCAGCGAGCCGCCCTTGACCTGGCGGTGCAGGGAGGAGCGGCTGACGCGGGCGGCGAAGTGGCACCAGTCCTCGCCGGGCACGATGGGGCAGCGGGCGCTGTGCGGGCAGGGGGCGGCGATGCGCAGGCCGGCCGCGATCAGCCGGTCGCGGGCCTCGATGATCCGGCCGTAGCCGTCCGGGGTGCCGGGCTCGACGATCACCACGGTCCGCGCGGCGGCCGCCGCGGCGTCGACGACGTGGGCGCGGTCGGCGTCGGTCAGCTCGCCGAGGACGTAACTGACGGTGACGAGGTCGGTGGCGTCGAGGGTGAGCGCCCGGCCGATGCGGGCGCGCCGCCACTCGGCGTCCTTCAGGGCGGGGTGGGCGGCGGCGATCTCGCGGCCCAGCGCGAGGGCGGGCTCGGCCCAGTCGAGGACGGTGACGGGGCGTTCCGCCGGCCAGGTGGCGGCGGTGGCCCAGGTGGCGGCGCCGGTGCCGCCGCCGAGGTCGGTGTGGCTGCGGGGGGTCCAGTCCGGGGCGGCCCGCGCGAGGGCGCGGAGGGCGGCGCGGACGGCCTCGAAGGTGGCGGGCATGCGGTAGGCGGCGTACGCGACGACGTCGGCGCGGTCGCGCAGGACGGGGGTGTGGGTGGGGGTGTTGCCCCGGTAGCTGGTGATGAGGCGGTCGACGGCGGTGGTGGCCTGGCGGGGCGGGAGGCCGTCCAGGAGGCGGGCGAGGGTGGTGCGGAGGGTTTCCTCGGCGGAGGCGGAATCGGGAGCGGGAGCGGGGACGGCGGGGTTCACGTGCGGAATTGTAGGGAGCGGGTGGGGGTGGGAGTGCGCGCGGGTTTTTCTCGCCCCCTCGCCCCTGCCCGTCTCCTCGGGGCCCGGGGGATGGGTCGTCCGGCGGGCGCGGGTCGGTGGGCGGTCGCTCGTGCCCCTGGAAGCGGGGCGCAGCCCCGCTCTTCAAGGGGCGCGGGGAACTGCGCGACAAGCCACGACGCTCCCGCACCCGCACCCGCACCCGCACCCGCCGAACAACCTCCACCCCCTCGAGCTACTGGGCGCCCGGGGCCGCAGGGGTGAACCCCTCGGTCACAACGGCCGCACCGCCCGGTGCAGACGCGTCGCCGCTGTCGCGCGGACCGTGTTGTCCGGGGGGCGTCGGCGCGGGTGGACCGTGTTGGCGAGCAGCACCAGGAACGCCCCCGTCGCCGGGTCCAGTACCAGCGACGTCCCCGTGAACCCCGCGTGCCCCGCCGCCCCCCGCCCCGCCAGTTCCCCCATGAACCACGGCTGGTCCACGGCGAACCCCAGCCCGGGTGCCGTCAGCATCAGTTCCACGTAGTCGGGGCCGAGGATGCGGGCCGGCCCGTACGAGCCCCCGGTCAGCAGCGCGCGACAGAAGACCGCGAGGTCCCGCCCCGTGGAGAACATCCCGGCGTGTCCGGCGACGCCGCCGAGCGCCCACGCGTTCTCGTCGTGGACCACGCCCCGCAGCATCCCCCGGTCCGCCTTCCCCCACGGCCGCCGCTGGTCCTCCGTGGCCGCCGCCCCGGGGCACGGCCCGAACCCGGTGGCGGTCATGCCGAGGGGACGGGTGACGCAGCCGTGGATCAGCACGTCGAGCGGACACCCGGTGAGCCGTTGCAGGAGGTGCTGCAACAACAGCATGTTGAGGTCGGAGTAGCAGTACGTGCCGGGCGCCCCGACGGGCTCCTCGGCGCGCAGCAGTGCCAGCCGCCCGGCGGCGTCGGCGGCGTCGTACAGCGGGAGTTCGGGCCGCAGCCCGGAGGTGTGGGTGAGGAGCTGCCGTACGGTGACGCCGTGCGCGGCGGCGCCGGTGAAGTCCGGCAGGTACGCCCCCACGCGCGCGTCGATGCCGAGCGTGCCGCGTTCGAGCTGCTGCACCGCGGCCACGGCGGTGAACAGCTTGGTGAGCGAGGCGAGGTCGAAGGACGTGTCGACGGTCATCGGCACACGGGCGTCGGGCGGGAGCTCGACACCGGTGCCGGTCGCCTCGTCGTAGCGGGCGTAGCGGACGGCCCAGCCGGTGGCGTCCTCGACGGCGACGACGGGGCCGCGCCCGGCGACCACGACCGCCCCCGCGGCCCAGCCGCGCTCCACCGCCGCGCGCACGTCGCGCACCAGCAGGCGCAGTTCCCCGGGGTCGAGCCCGGCCCGCTCCGGGCTGTCGACACGCAGTCTCGGTGCGCTCAGTGCTCTGTTCCCTCCGCGCCGGCCGTTCCCTGCCAGGGACGGCACAGTGCCACGAAGCAGACCACCGACACCAGTGCCGCGCCCACCTGGACGACGGCCATGGGCACCGCGGTGTGCTCGCCGGCCAGGCCGACGAGCGGCGAGGCGAGGGCGCCGATGAGGAAGGAGCAGGTCCCGAGCAGCGCGGACGCGGCTCCGGCGGCCCGCTTGGTGCGCATCAGGGCGAGGGCCTGGGCGTTGGGCATCGTCAGGCCGAGCGCGGACATCAGGACGAACAGGCCGGCGGCGACCGGGGCGAGACCGACCTCGCCGAAGACGCCGGTGGTCATCAGCAGCAGCGCGCACGCGGCGGCGGCGGTGAGGGCGAGGCCCACCGCCAGCACGTTCTCCAGCCGGACGCGGCCCACCAGCAGCTTGCCGTTGATCTGTCCGACGGTGATCAGGCCGACGGAGTTGACGGCGAACAGGAGGCTGAAGGTCCCCGGGGAGGCGCCGTAGATGTCCTGCACGACGAACGGGGAGGCGGAGATGTACGCGAAGAGGGCGGCGAAGGCGAAGCCGCCGGTGAGGGTGTGGCCGACGAAGACCCGGTCGGCGAGGAGTCCGCGCATGGCGCGCAGGGTCTCGCCGATCCCGCCCGCGTGCCGGCGCGCGGGCGGCAGCGTCTCGGGCAGCCGCGCCCACACCAGCGCGCCGAGCACCAGCCCGACGACCGTGAGCAGGACGAAGACGCCCCGCCAGCCGGTGAACCGCAGGAGCTGGCCGCCGATCACCGGGGCGACGACGGGGGCGACACCGGAGATCAGCATGAGGGTGGAGAAGAAGCGGGCCATGGCCACGCCCTCGTACATGTCCCGCACGACGGCGCGGGCGATGACGATGCCGGCCGCGCCCGCGAGCCCCTGCACCAGCCGGAAGGCGATGAGGGTTTCCACGGTGGGCGCGAGCGCGCACAGCGCGGTGGCCACGACGTTGACGGCGAGCCCGGCGAGCAGCGGCCGGCGGCGGCCCCACCGGTCGCTCATCGGGCCCACCACGAGCTGGCCCGCCGCCATGCCGATCAGGCAGGCGGTGAGGGTGAGCTGGACGGTGGCGGCGGGGGCGTGCAGGGAGCGGGTGACCTCGGGCAGCGAAGGGAGGTACATGTCCATCGCCAGCGGGGCGGTCGCGGTCAGCCCGCCGAGGAGGAAGGTGACGAACAGCCCGGCCCGCGCGGCACTCCCGGCACGCGCGGCACTCCCGGCGGGAGCGGTCACGGGCGGCGCGGCCGCACCGCCGCTCGCCGCACGCTCCTCCGGGCATCTCTCCGAGCCGTCCGACACCTGCGTGGTGCGACCGGGCTCCGGCATGGGACCCCTCCCTGTTCTCTCGTTCCTCCACCCCGCCGCCTATGCTCTCAGCTCGAACGACTGATCGAGGGCGGTGCCCACTGGGTGGACGACGCGGACGGCGTGGACGCCCCGTGGCCGGCCCGACAGGTGGACGGGACGAGGGACGGACATGACGGACGAACGCGTGCGGTGGGGCATTCTGGCGACCGGCGGGATCGCCGCGGCGTTCACGGCGGATCTGGTGGATCTGCCCGACGCCGAGGTGGTCGCGGTGGCTTCGCGCCGGGCGGAGTCGGCGCAGGCGTTCGCGGACCGGTTCGGGATCGAACGGGCCTACGGCGACTGGGAGTCCCTGGCGCGGGACGAGGACGTGGACGTGGTGTACGTCGCCACACCGCACGCGGCGCACCGGGCGGCGGCGGGCCTCTGCCTGGAGGCCGGGCGGAACGTGCTGTGCGAGAAGGCGTTCACGCTGAACCTGCGCGAGGCCGAGGAACTGGTCGCGCTGGCAAAGAGGCACGACCGCTTCCTGATGGAGGCCATGTGGATGTACTGCAACCCGCTGGTACGGCGCCTGAAGGCACTGGTCGACGACGGCGCGATCGGCGAGATCCGCACCGTGCAGGCGGACTTCGGGCTGGCCGGCCCCTTCCCGGCCGCGCACCGGCTGCGGGACCCCGCGCAGGGCGGCGGCGCGCTGCTGGACCTCGGGGTCTACCCGGTGTCCTTCGCGCAGCTCCTGCTCGGGGAGCCGGCGGGGATCACGTCGCGCGCGGTGCTCTCCGAGGAGGGCGTCGACCTCCAGACGGGCGCCCTGTTCACCTGGGACAGCGGCGCGCTCGCCTCCGTACACTGCTCGATCAGCGGCGGTACGGCGGTGGTGGCGTCGGTGACCGGCTCCGAGGGCCGCATCGACGTGCCCAGCGGCTTCTTCCACCCCGACCGTTTCGTGCTGCACCGCGACGGCCGTGACCCCGAGGAGTTCACGGCCGACCCGGCCGACGGACCCCGCACCAGCTTCCGCCACGAGGCCGGGGAGGTCATGCGGGCGCTGCGCGCCGGGGAGAAGGAGTCCCCCCTGGTGCCGCTGGAGGGCACCCTCGCGATCATGCGCACGCTGGACACGATCCGCGAGCAGATCGGCGTGCGGTACCCGGGGGAAGCGGCCTGACGGAACGGTGCTCCCCCCTCCTGGCCGGCGGGGGGCTACACCTTCCGCAGGCCCTGCTTCCCCACCTCCGTGACGAAGGAGGCGGCGGTCCTGATCGCCGCCCCGGGGGTCGTCACCGCCGCGACCGTCTTGAAGTCCGCCCGCGCCTGCGAGCGTCCCAACTCCACGGTCACGTAACCGCGTTGCCCGTTGTAGTACTTCAGGTGCGGGTTGGCCTCGGTGTACGTCGCCCAGTTGGACGGCTTCTCGGAGCCGTCCTTGCCGCTGGTGATGGACGTCGCCACGATCTCCGTGCCGAGCGTCTTCGAGGACGGGTCGTCGAAGTCGGCCTTGATGTCGAACGCGTAGCCCACGTGCACGTCGCCGGTGAGCACCATCAGGTTTTCCACGCCGGCGGACCTCGCCCCGGCGAGCACCCGCTGCCGGGACGTCCGGTAGCCGTCCCAGGCGTCCATGGACAGCTTGGCGACGGGGTTGAGGTCCAGCTTGCGCTGGGAGAACGTGACCTGCTGCGGGACCACGTTCCACAGCGCGCGGGAGGTGCGCCAGCCGTCGATCAGCCAGCGCTCCTGGGTGGCGCCGGTGATCGTGCGCGCCGGGTCGTCGGACTCGGGACCGGGCACGTGGGAACCGTCGCCGTACGCCTGGTCGGAGCGGTACTGGCGGGTGTCCAGCACGTCGAACTGGGCGAGCCGGCCCCACTGCAGCCGGCGGTAGAGCTGGGCGTCGGGGCCGTGCGGGAGCTGGGTGCGGCGCAGCGGCTGGTGCTCCCAGTACGCGCGGTAGGCGGCGGCGCGGCGCAGCAGGAACTCCTCCGGCGGGTCCTCGTTCTCGGAGACGCCGTCGGCGTAGTTGTTCTCCGTCTCGTGGTCGTCCCAGGTGACGACGAAGGGGTGCGCGGCGTGCGCGGCGCGCAGGTCGGGGTCGCTCTTGTAGAGGGCGTACCGCAGCCGGTAGTCCTCCAGGGTGACCGTCTCGCGGTTGAACACGTCGGGCAGGACGCGGTCGGTGTAACCGCGGGCGCCTCCGGCGGAGTTGACGGCGTACTCGTAGAGGTAGTCCCCGAGGTGGAAGACCACGTCGACGTCGTCCTCGGCGAGGTGGCCGTACGCGGTGTAGTAGCCGTCGTGGTACGCCTGGCAGGAGACGGCGGCGAGCCTGAGCCGGGAGGAGTCGGTGCCGGTGGCGGGGGCGGTGCGGGTGCGGCCGGTGGCGCTGATCCACGAGCCGGTGCGGAAGCGGTAGTAGTACCCCCGGCCGGGGTCGAGGTCGGAGACGGCGACGTGCACGGTGTGCTGGTACTCGGGGTGCGCGGTGGCGGAGCCGCGTCTGACGATCCGGCGGAAACGGGAGTCGTGGGCGAGCTCCCACTGAACCGGGACGCGGAGGGCGGGCAGCCCGCCGTCCGTCTCGTACGGCCGCGGGGCGAGCCGGGTCCACAGCAGGACGGAGGTGGGCAGCGGGTCGCCGGAGGCGATGCCCAGGGTGAACGGGTTCTCACCGATCCTGCGGGAGTCGAGTTCGGCGGCGCTCGCGGCGCCGGCGGCGGGCAGGTTGACCGCGAAGGCGAGCGCGGCGGCCGCCCCGGTCGTGGTGAGGAACCGACGGCGGCCCAAGTGGCGGGCCGCGGCGCGGAGTTCGGGAGCGTGCTGCGACGGCTGGCGGGACGCGGATGTCATCCGGGGCCTCCCCTGACGGTTGCGGACCCCGCCATTCGACCGGCCCCGGTCGACCTCCGTCTGTCACGTACACAACAGCCACGTGACGAGCGGATGAGATCCGCTCGCCACAGCGCCGGCCCCGACCGTAGCGTCAGCTTCCCTGCCGCGACACCGGCTCCTCTGCCGCCCGGAGGACTCTCCGGGCCACAGCGTCACCCTCCCTGCCGCCCGGAGGAACCCGCTGCCGGACCGTCGGCGGGGCTGCCCGGGTGGCCGGGGCCTCCGTGACCCGGAGCCGTGGGACCCGGGTGTCCCGGGCCGCCCTGACCGGGAATCGTGTGGCCGGCGCCCGCGGGCGCCACCGGGCCGGCGGGCGCGGGACCACCGTTCGCGGATATCCCGCCGGTCGCAGGTGTCCCGCCGTTCGCGGGGATCCCACCGTTCGCGGGCGTCCCGCCGTTCGCAGGCGTCCCCCCGAGTGCCGGTGTCGCGGCCGTCCGCCGCCTGCGTCGGCTCCGCAGGGCCAGTGCGCCGCCCGCCAGCAGGGCCACCGCCGCGCCGGCGCCGCCGACCAGGCCCCAGGACGGGCTGTCGCCGGAGGCCGACGCCGGCCGGGGGCCGCCCGCGCCCTTCGCTCCGGCCGCCTTGTCCGCGGGGGCCTTCTTCGCACCGCCCTCGCTCAGCGGGTCGACCAGCTTGCCCACCGCCTCGACCTTGCCCACGTGCGCGAAGCCCCAGTCGAGCAGTTGCGCGGTCTCCTTGTACACGCCGTTGCCGCCGGACTCGGGGTGCAGCACGCTGACCAGCAGGGTGCGCCCGTTCCTTGTGGCCGCGCCGGTGAAGGTGTTGCCGGCGTGACTGGTGTAACCGTTCTTGACGCCGATGATGCCGTCGTACGTGTCCAGCCCCCACGAACCGGTCAGCAGGCGGTCGGTGTTCTGTATCTGGAAGGTCTTCTTGCCGCCGGCCGGGAAGTTCGCGGTCTTCGTCCCGCAGTAGGCGCGGAAGTCGTCGTTCTTCAGGCCGTGCCGGGCGAACAGCGTCAGGTCGTACGCGGAGGAGACCTGGCCCTTGTGGTCGAACCCGTCGGGGCTGCGCACCTGGGTGTCCAGGGCCTGGAGGTCGACGGCCTTGGCCTGCATCTCCGCGACCGTCTTCGCGATGCCGCCGTTCATGTGGGACAGCACGTGCACCGCGTCGTTGCCGGAGCGCAGGAAGACGCCGAGCCACAACTGCTCGACGGTGTACGTGTAGTTCTCCTTGACGCCGACGAGGCTGGAGCCCGCCGGCACGTCCGAGATCTCCTCCAGGGCCACCTTGTGCCGCTGAGTGCGGTCGAACTTGCCCAGCACGGTGTCCGCGAACAGCATTTTCAGGGTGGACGCGGGGGCCAGGTGCCGGTGCGCGTCGAACGCCGCGAGGACCTCTCCGGTGTCGTGATCCGCGACCAGCCAGGCCTGTGCGGTCAGCTTGGCGGGCATTTTGACACCGCTCTGCACCTGCAGTCCGGGGCGGCCCAGCCGTTCCCCGCCGATGGCGGTGGCGGCATACGCGGAGGTGGCGGTGACCGCGGGAACGGCGGCGGCCAGGGGCGCGGCGGCGGCGAGGCCGAGCAGCGCACGACGGGAGAGCGGGGAAGAGTCACGCATCCCGGGACCGTACAAAGTCCTGCCCGCCCGGCCCACATCGGGGTCACCAAGCCTCGGCAAAGTCGGCCCCCGGTCCCGGCCCTCCACCATCGCTTTTCCCTTCGATGTCCCCATACCCCTCAGGTCCTTCCCACGGCAGGTCGATCTCGGCCGGTCGGCCGGGCGAGCGGGCCCCGGACGATGCCCGGGAAGGAAGACGGCGAGGCGGGCGGGTTCGTTCATCAGACGCGGCCGGTGAAATGCGGGGCTCCTCGACATCGCCCCAGCCGTCCTCGCCCTCCCCGCCCCAGCCGTATGCACCCTCCCCACCCCCTCACCCGTCCGGCCGCGCGGGACGGGAGGGCCGGTGCGGGGCGTGGAACGGTGGAGGTGCAAGAGGGACCATCGCCGTTCCGGGAGTGATCGATCGTGACGCTGTGCGACCGACGTGATGTAGGACTGCTGCTGCTCCGGCTGGGCACCGGCGGGGTGCTCGTGGCGCACGGCGCGCAGAAACTGTTCGGGTGGTTCGGCGGCCACGGGATCGAGGGCACCGGACAGTACATGGAGTCCGTCGGCTACGCGCCCGGCCGGGCCAGCGCGACGGCGGCCGGGCTCGCCGAGACCGGCGGCGGCACCCTGCTGGCGCTGGGCCTCGCGACACCGGCGGCGGGCGCGGCGGCGGCCGGGTCGATGGCGGGCGCGGCGGCGCTGCACGCGCCCAACGGTTTCTTCGCCCAGAGCGGTGGCTACGAGTACGCGGCCTCGCTCGGTCTGACGGCGGCGGGGCTCGCGGTGGCGGGTCCCGGCCGGATCTCCCTGGACCATGTGCTGCGCCACGCGGTGAACCGCAACTGGATGGTGCCGGCCGCGCTCGGCGTGACGGCGGCGGTCACCTGCGCGGTGATCGGCGCCCGCACCAGGCGGGTCCGGGAGCGGGAGCGGGCGGAACGGCTGGGTGACCAGGCACCACTGTTCGAGGAATAGCGAACCGGCCGGACCCGCGGTCGGATCGCTCCGAACCGGACGGAACCTTGGCCGGATCACGCCGGTGCGGTCGTGTCCGTGACCGTGTCCGTGACCGGATCGCTCCGGTACGGTCGAGCCCCTGGCCGGATCGCTCCCGTGCGGTCCGGACCGGTGGTGCCCATGCCCGAACCACTCCGGTGCGGCTCCGCCCGCCCCCCCGGCGGCTCACGCCGTGAGCGTCGCCCAGACCGCGTTGCCGCCGGTCAGCCTCGACCGGCAGACCCCCCACCCGTCGGCGAGCTGCTCGACGAGGAACAGTCCCCGGCCGCCCTCGGCGTCACTGCCCGGCCGCGACCCCGTCATGTCCGCGCTGCCGCCGCCGTAGTCGTGGTCGTGCACCTCCAGCCGTACGCGGCCCTCCCCCATGAACCCGACCCCGCACAGGATGCGCGCGCTCAGCGTGTGCCGTATCGCGTTGGTGGCCAGCTCGGAGACGAGCAGCACGGCGTCCTCGCACAGTTCCCCGGGCAGCCGCCATCCGGTCAGCCGCGCGCCCACCGAGCGACGGGCGACTCTGACGCTGGTGCGGTACGCCGGGAGTTCGAGCCAGTGCGTGCGGTCGGGGTTGGCTACGTCTAAGAGCTCGGGGGACGTGGTCACGGGGGAGGTTGTCGCGTGGGGGGACACGATGGTCGCCTTCCGTCGGGCCGGCGGACGCAGTCGGAGCAGGGTGGTCCGGGTGGGCGGGTCGAGCGTCGGGGCGTGAGCGAGCGCGTGACGGACCGCCGCCGGACTGGTCGTGTCCGTCGGCCGGCGTCACACAAGTAACTATGCTCGCGGGTGAGTTCAGGCTGCAACCGGCTCGCTGATATTTTCACCCAGCAGATGTCGGACAGTTGTTTTCGGTCTGGCGCAATCAGCCAAGTCACTGTCATGCTCATACTGTTGACGGCTCCTCAGGAGGTTGGTCGTGAGTGACTCCCGTTCGGGTACGGGTGGTTCGGGCGGGAGCGCGCCCACCGTCCTCCGGATGATCCTGGGCCGGCGGTTGCAGGAGCGACGGCAGGACGCGAACGTCTCCCTGGAGACGGCGGCCAAGGCGCTGCGCGTGACGTCCCTGACCATCCGCCGGCTGGAGAAGGCGGAGGTCGCGCTCAAGCCGCTCTACGTGGAGAAGCTGCTCGAGACGTACGGGGCCGACCCGCAGGAGATCGACGAGTTCGTCACCATGGCCGACAAGGCCAACGAGCCGGGCTGGTGGCACCCGTACCGGGACGTGCTGCCGAACTGGTTCAGCGCGTACGTGAGCCTGGAGAGCGGGGCGAAGACCCTGCGCACCTACGAGCCGCAGTACGTCACGGGGCTGCTCCAGACCCACGACTACGCCAAGGCCATCCTGCGCGGCGGCTTCCCCAACGACAGCGAGGAGGACCTCGACCGGCGCATACGACTGCGGCTGCGCCGGCAGAGCCTGCTGGAGCGGCCGGACGCCCCCGTGTTGTGGGTGGTGCTGGAGGAGGCCGTGCTGCACCGGGTGGTGGGCGGCCCCAAGGTCATGCGGGAGCAGATCGAGCGGCTGCTGGAGGTCTCCGAACTGGAGCACGTCAGCGTCGACGTCGTGCCGTTCGCCGCGGGCGCGCACACCGGCGCCTGCGCGCCGTTCACGTACTTCCGGTTCGAGGAACCGGAACTCCCCGACGTCGTCTACAGCGAGATCCTGTCCGCCGCCGTGTACCTGGACCAGCGCTCCGACGTGGTGACACACCTCGAGGCGCACAACCGGATGTCCCTTCTGACCTCGTCCGCGGAGAGCAGAGCGCTCCTGAACCAGATGCGCAAGGAATACTCATGAGCACCAGCAAGAGCAGTGCCCGCAGTGTCCACAGCACGCACGCCGCGCACGCCGCGCACGGCGCGTACGGCGCACATGACGCCCACACCAGCGTCTACAACGGGATGCCCGCCCTCGACCTCGGCGAGCAGGGCTGGGAGTCCCCGTGGAGCGGCCCGAACGGCGGTCAGTGCGTGCAGACCAAGCAACTCTCCGACGGCAGGGTCGCGGTGCGGCAGTCGACCGATCCGGCCGGGCCCGCCCTGATCTACACCCCGCAGGAGATGGCCGCGTTCGTCGCGGGCGTCAAGCGGGGTCTCGCCGACCACCTGGCCGCAGGCTGACGGACCGACCACGTCGGTCCCCGCACGGGGACCACACCGGGACCACGCCGGGACCACGCCGAACGGAACCGCACCGCACCGCACAGACCTGCACCGAAAGGGACAGAGGGAAGGGACGAAATGAACACCTCGCACACGGCCCGGGAGATAGACACCAGCCGGCCCCACTCCGCCCGGATGTACGACTACTACCTCGGCGGCAAGGACCACTTCGAGGTCGACAAGAAGGCCGCCGAGGCCGTCGCGGAGGCCTACCCCGGCATCTTCGTGTGCGCCCGTGAGAACCGCGCCTTCATGCACCGCGCCACCCGGGTGCTCGCCCGGGAGCACGGCATCCGCCAGTGGCTGGACATCGGCACCGGCATCCCCACCGAGCCGAACCTGCACCAGGTGGCCCAGTCGGTGGTCCCGGAGGCCCGGGTCGTCTACGCCGACAACGACCCCCTGGTGCTGAAGTACGCCGAGCGGCTGATGCGCAGCAGCCCGCAGGGGCGGACCACGTACATCGAGGCGGACGTCAACAACCCCGAGGCGCTGATCAACTCCTCCGAGCTGGCCGCCGTCCTGGACATGGACCAGCCGGTCGCGCTCTCGCTCAACGCCCTCATGCACTTCGTGACCGACGCGCAGGACCCGTACGGCATCGTGGAGGGTCTGCTGGCCGTCCTCCCCACGGGCAGCGCGCTGGCCCTCAGCCACTGCACCCCGGACTTCGACCCGGAGACGTGGGAGAAGGTCACCGCGATATACACCAACGCCGGGACACCGGTGCGGTTCCGCGCGCGGGAGGACGTCGCCCGCTTCTTCGACGGGCTCGACCTGCTCGACCCGGGAATCTCCGTCGGCCACCGCTGGCGCCCCGACGCGGGCACGGGCGCCGAGCAGGCGTCGGAGCCCCCCACCGACGCCCAGGTCAGCCTGTGGACCGGGGTCGGCATCAAGCGGTGAGTCGACGAGCGGGGTGAGCGGGTGAACGGGGAGGGCACGGCGGCGGACGCGGCGGGCGCGGCGGACGGTCTCTGGCGGTCCGTCGACGACCTGTGGACGTGGCTGGAGGCCGCGAGCCCGGTCGGCGGCCGCGAGGGGCTGCTGCTGCGGATGCTGAAGCTGTCGGAAGAGGTGGGCGAGGTCGCCGAGGCGGTGATCGGGGCGGTCGGCCAGAACCCCCGCAAGGGCGTCACCCACACCTGGGACGACGTCCGCGCGGAGTTGTGCGATGTCGCCCTCACGGCGCTGGTGGCGCTGCGCACGCTGACCCCGGACGCCCGCGGGACGTTCGAGTCCCACGTCGCCGGGGTGGCCCGCCGCTCACTCGGGCCACCGGCCTCGGGATCGGATGCCTGACACCTGAGGTGTGAGGCCCCTTTTCCGTCCTCTGTCTGTTCCTTGTCTTCTGTCTGGTCCTCGTCTTCGGTCCGGTGCTCGTCTCCGGTCTGGTCCTGGTCCTCCGTCCGCGCTCAGCCGCGCGGGCCCGCCACCGGTGCCGACGGGCCGGGCTCGGTGCCGAGGACGCGGGGATCGCGCGGGACGCCCGGGGCGTCGAGGGGGTCGCTGGGACGGGGGACGTAGACGGGGGCGTCGGACTGGTAGAAGAGGTCGATGTCGACCTCCTCGCCGCCGACGATCAGGGTGTCCCACGCGCCGCTCTCCCGGAGCGTGCGCAGGGTCGACGGGGCGAGCGCCGACAGGTGGGCGCGCAGTTCCTCGTCGCCGGGCAGGCCCGGCATCCGGGGGGCGAGCCGTTCGCGGATCGCGGACATGCGTTCCAGCAGCCCGTCCAGATCGGCCCCGCCCGCCTCCGCACCGGCACCGGCGCCGACACCGCCCTCCGGGAGCGGCTCGGTGCTGTGGGCGATGATGTCCTTGATGGCGCGGGTGACGCCCTTGTCGTCGGTGGCGACCATGGCGTTCCACGCCCGGCTCTTGTGCCGGTACTGCAGCATCGACATCGCGGCCTCGTGCCGGATGAAGTCGGCGTCGCGCAGCGGCCGGCCCCGCCACACCCGGCTGAGCGAGCGGGCCAGCGACGTGGCGGAGGCGAGGCCGCTGTTGAGGCCGCGGCCGGGCCAGAAGTGGATCGCGTTGGCCGCGTCGCCCAGCAGGAAGCCGTAGGTCCCCGGGCCGGTCGCGGTGGCGCGGCGGAGCTCCGCGGTGAACCGGGGGCGCTGCACCATGTCCAGCCGGAAGGAGGTGATGGCGCTCAGGTCCTCCTCCGGCACGCCGAACATCCGCAGCCCCTCCTGGATCCGCTTCCACAGGACGGAGCCGCGCAGCAGCGCGGGCAGGAAGAGGGTGCCGTGGGTGGGGCAGACGAACTCGTTGTCCTCCTGCCGGCTCATCACGCAGGGGCGCGCGGCGACGCAGTCCGCGAACACCTGGCGTTCGGGGTCGATGCCGACGACCGCCTTGGCCTCCTCGCGGGTCAGCCGCATGTTGAGGAAGCCCTCGCCGCGCAGCGAGTTGAGCAGGAACCGGTTCTGCGAGACGGTCAGCAGGACGCTCGTCGGGTCCGGCAGCGGCGACTTGACCCGCAGGCCGAGCACCAGGTCGTGCAGGTGCTCGCCGTCGAGGGAGTACACGGAGGAGTCGGCCCGGCCGAAGCGGTCGATGTAGTGCTCACGGGTGCGGGAGCGGCCGCCGTCGCTGATCACCAGGACGTGCTCCCCGGCGAGCCGGGTGTCGTGCTCCTCGACGTCGAGCCGGCGCGGCACCAGCCGGATCGCCGGTTTCCGCGCGGCCAGTTCCAGCAGCCGGTCCTCGATGTAGGCGATCCGGATGTTGCGGGGAGGCCGGCCGCCCACGGAGTCCGGTCCGACGGGCCACATCTCGGAGAACTCGCCCGCCCCGAACAGCGCCTGGCGCATCTCCTCGGTCAGCGCGAGGTACTGCCGGCTCTGGATGGTCACCACCTGCTGGCGGCGGACGTTGCCCTGTGTCTCGTCCTTCCAGACCACGGCGTTGTCGGCCCGGGTCCACCGGCCGTCGTACACGGTGAGGGCGACGTTGCCCGCCAGCGCGTCCTCCAGCAGCAGGGCGAAGGCGAGACCGACCGGTCCCCCGCCGACGACCGTGACCCGCAGCCGGCCGGGGTCGGCCGCGGCGGCGGGCGGCAGATCGGCCTGGGAGAGGTCCATGACCGTCTCCATGGCCTCCTGCGTCTCGTAACGGAAGGTCTCGTCGCCTATCCGGATCACGTCGCCGGAGACCAGCACGTGCCGCGTGACGCGCTGGTCGTTGACGTGGGTGCCGTTCCTGCTGTCACGGTCGTGGAGGACGTGGACACCGTTCTCCACGACGATCTCGGCGTGCAGCCGGGACGCCTTGGTGCTGACGATGACCACGTCGTTGTCGCTCTTGCGCCCGAACCGCAGCGGAGCGGTGCCGAGCAGCACACTCTGACCACTGAAGGGACCGGTACGTCCCACGATGACCGACGACACTCAAGACTCCTGGGGGCGAAGGGGTGGTGCGGGGTGAAGGGGTGGTGCGGGGTGAAGGGCGCTCGGGGCGCCCCGGGAGCCGTCGGGCGCCGCGCGCCGTTCCGTCACTCGCATGTCAGGGTGAACGGCACCGTGTCGGACACCGTCTGCCGTTCCGACCGGATCTCGACGCCCATCGCGCTCGACAGCGTCCCCGACTGCGCGTACGTCGTCACGCTCACCGATTCCTGGTGGGTACGGGGGCCGTCCGCCGCGAAGGACAGCTTCCGCCAGGCCCGGTCGACCACCGTGCCGCCCGAGGACACCCAGCGGTAGGTGAACGTCGTGGGCAGCTTCGTCACCTCGAAGGTGGCCGTGAAGGTGGGCGCCTGGCCCTGCGGGGGCGGGCAGCTCCCGGCGTACGTGGTGTGCGTGCCGGTGACGGAGACGGTCGCCGGGGGCGGGGCGGCGCCGCCGTTCTCGAGAGCCGTGCCGCCCTGGCCCTGGTCCTGCCCGGTGGCCGTACCCGCCGTGGCGGTGCCGGCCTTGGTGTTCGTGCCGCCCTTGTCGCCGTCGTCGCCGTGGGTGGCCAGGGCGTATCCCAGTCCGCCCGCCAGCACGACGAACGCGGCGGCCGCCGCACCCCACACGTACGCCCCGCCCCACCTCCGGGGCCGCCCCGGAGGGGTGCCGGGGGGCGCCGGGGGCTCGCCCTGCGGACCGCGCGGGGCCGGCAGGGCGTCCGCGGTCACCGTGGGCGCGGCGGCCGGGGGCGACCCCTGCGGGGCGACGGGCACCTGGGCGACGGGGGCTGCGGGAACGGGCGTCGCCGGGGCCGAACCCTGTGGTGCGGCGGGCGCGTCGGCGGCCCCGGGGCCGGCGGGACGCGCGAGGGCGGTGCGCGGGTCGACGGCCCGGGAGCCGGAGCCGCCGGAGACCGGTCGGCCCGCGGCCGTGGTGGCGGCGGTAGCGGCGGCCGTCCCGGCGGCGGTGACCGTCGTCCTGGCGTCCGTGGCCGGGGTTTCGGCGGCGGTGACCGTCGGCTCGACGGCCGTGACCGGGGTCCCGACGTCCGTGACCGTCGGCTCGACGGCCGTGACCGGGGTCCCGACCTCCGTGACCGTCGGCTCGACGGCCGTGACCGGGGTCCCGACCTCCGTGACCGTCGGCTCGACGGCCGTGACCGGGGTCCCGACCTCCGTGACCGTCGGCTCGACGGCCGTGACCGGGGTCCCGACCTCCGTGACCGTCGGCTCGACGGCCGTGACCGGGGTCCCGACCTCCGTGACCGTCGGCTCGACGGCCGTGACCGGGGTCCCGACCTCCGTGACCGTCGGCTCGACGGCCGTGACCGGGGTCCCGACCTCCGTGACCGTCGCCTCTACGGCCGTCGCCTCGGCGGTCACTCCCGTGTCCGCCACCGTGGACTGCACGTCCGTACTCGGCGCATCCGTGGCCGCCCGCGCATCCGTACCTGGCCTGCCGGTGACCGGTGTTTCCGGGTCCGTCCGTTCCGTGTCCGCGTCCGCCGTGCTCCCGGCCGCCACGAGCCGCAGCTGCTCGGCCGTCCGCTCGGCGGAGGTCCGCTCGGCGGGGTCCTTGCGCAGCAGGCCCTCGATGACGGGGGTGAGCGGCCCGGCGCGGTGCGGGGCGGGCGGTGCCTCGTCGACGACCGCGCGCAGCGTGCTCAGGGTGTTCTCGCGCCGGAAGGGCGAGCGGCCCTGGACGGCGGTGTGCAGCAGCACGCCGAGCGACCACAGGTCGGTCGCCGGCCCCGGCGGACGGCCCAACGCCTGTTCCGGCGCCAGGTATTCGGGCGAGCCGACCACCTCGCCGGTGAGCGTCAGCGCCGTGTCGCCCTGGACCATGGCGATGCCGAAGTCGGTGAGGATCACCCGGTCGTCGTCGCTGAGGAGGACGTTGGCGGGTTTCACGTCGCGGTGCAGCACCCCGGCGTCGTGCGCGGCGCGCAGCGCGGCCAGTACCTCCGCACCGATCCGGGCCGCCTCCCGGGGCGTCAACGCCCCCTGGGAGGCGATCAGTTCGCCGAGCGAGCGGCCGCGGACGAACTCCATCACGATCCACGGGCGGTCGGCGTCGATGACCACGTCGTGCACGGTGATGACATTGCGGGCGGCGATGCGGGCCGCGGCCCACGCCTCCCGCTCCAGCCGGGTGTACATCCGCTCGACCTTGGCGGCGGGCAGCCCGGCGGGCGCGCGCACCTCCTTGACGGCGACCTCGCGGCGCAGCATCTCGTCGCGGGCGCGCCACACGGTTCCCATGCCGCCCGCGCCGAGCGGGGACAGCAGGCGGTATCGGCCGGCCACCAACCGCTCGTCGGTCGTGTCCGGGGGCACCGCGTCCTGGTCCTGCATGGGGCGACTCTCCTCGTCTCCTGGGCGTGGGCGGGCTCACCGAGCCAGGAGGACCCACCCCGCCCCCACCGCCGAAGCGTTCGCCCGCCCTGTCAAGTACACGCGGAACAGGGGAAGTTCGGTTGGTGGCAGGATAACAACGCGGCCACACCTCATACGAACACCTGAGCGGGCAGTACTGCACGGGACGGGTGCGCAACGGGCACTGCGCGCGTCCGGCGGACTGCTAGCGTCCCGGCATGGAGAACGGCGAACGCGGGGACGACGGGGCGTACGCGAACCGCAACCACGCGCACGCGGCCGAAGACGGGTGTACGGACGACGGCGTGTACGTGGGCAGCGCGGGCAAGGACGCGGTGCTGGACCGGGGCTGGCTGCTGGGCCACTTCCGGGAACCGGGCGACCCCCGCCACAGCGACGCCGTCGAGGTCAAGTGGGGTGTCCACCCGCGCGGCGAACGCCGGGCCCAGTGGGTGGAGGGCGAGGTCCGCACCGCCCTCCTGGTACTGATCAGCGGCCGCTTCCGCATGGAGTTCCCCGGCCGTGACGTGCTCCTGCAGGAGCAGGGCGACTACGTCGTCTGGAGCCGGGGAGTGGACCACTCCTGGGTTGCGGAGGAGGAGTCGGTGGTGCTGACGGTGCGGTGGCCCTCCGTACCGGGGTACGCGGTGCCACAGCCGCCGCGGGAGCAGGAGGCGTGAAGAGACTCGATACGGCCCCCCTCACCCCTCCTAGGGCCTGTTGCGAAAGTCCCGCCTGCCCTCCGGGCGGACGACGGGACTTTGCAACAGGCCCTAGGAGGGCCGCACCCTTCACACCCGCGTAGCCCCGGGTCGGGCGGCCTACACCCCGCGGTCCTCGCGCGGCGTCCCGTACCCCTCGTGCTCCCTGTGAGGGACGTGGTGGACGTGCGCGTCGGGCCCGGGGACCACGACCGACACCTCCTCCGTGCCCGACCACCGCACGTCGTACGGCGGGGTGCCGTCCCCGTGGTGGAGCCCCACGATCTCCCCGTCCCGGCGGGTCGCGCCCGACTTGGTACTTTCGACGACGAGCTGGTCGCCGACCTGAGCTCGCATGGTCGTCACCCTCTCTCGTGATCGGCGGAACGGCACCCCTGCCACCGGCCCGTCCCCGTCCCCTCCAGCTTCGTACAGGTTGGGGGCCGCCGCCAAACGATCCCTGGGCCTCTCGTTTGGATCATTCCGGCGTCGCGGGGTCCGGCACGAAAGACCCTAGTTGACGCCGGCGGTGAGTTCGCCGAAGAGTCTGTTCGCGGCGTCGGAGGTGAACTGGCGCTGCAGTTCGGCGCGGGCGATCTGCTTGCGGAACTCGCCCTCGTGACGGGTGTCCCCGGCGTTGTGCATGACCTCCGTGATCCAGGTGGCGAACGCCTGGTAGTTCCAGATGTGGGGCAGGCAGGTCTCGGAGTAGGTGTCGAGGAGACCGCGGTCGCCCTCCTTGACCGCGCGGATGACGGCGCGGGCGAAGACCTGCGTGTCGTGGAGGGCGAGGTGGATGCCCTTCGCGCTCATCGGCGGGACGATATGGGCGGCGTCCCCCAGCAGATACAGCCCGCCGTGACTCATCGGGTCGAACACCACGCTGCGCAGGGGGACGATCCGCTTCTCGACGATCTCGCCGGTCGGCACGGGTATCTCGAAGCGGGCCTCCAGTTCGCTCCAGATCCGCTCGTCCGGCCACTGCTCGGCGGTGTCCTCGACCGCGCACTGCAGATACAGCCGGGTGGCCTGCGAGCCGCGAGGGATCATGCCGGCCAGACCGCGCGGGTGGATCGCCATGGCCGCCGGGTCGGTCGGGACGGCGGCCAGGACGCTGAGCCAGTTGTACCCGTACGCGTGGGAGTACTCGGTCAGCGCGGCGGCGGGGATGCTGCGCCGGCTCACCCCGTGAAAGCCGTCGCACCCGGCGACGAAGTCGCAGTCCAAGGCCCGGTCCACGCCGTCGGCGTCCCGGTACCGCACCACGGGGCGCTCCCCCGTCAGGTTCTCCGGGGACACGTCGGCGGCCTCGTACCGCAGATCCCCGCCGTCCCGGAGGAAGACGTCCGTGAGGTTGCGGACAAGCACCTGCTGGGGGCAGTAGAGGGCCTCGTCGTTGTCGTCGCCCATGTCGGCCGACATGGCATGGCCGTCGATGTAGAAGTCGAAGTCGCTCTCGGGTACGGAGTCGCCCGCGAGGACCTCCTCCAGGCCCCACTCGCGGAACATGCGCACGCCGAAGGTGTCGATGGTCCCGGCGCGCTGGCGTCCCTCGACGTAGGCGCGGGAGTGCTTCTCCAGCACGACGCAGTCGACGCCGTTGCGCAGCAGGAAGTTGCCGAGCGTGAGACCGGCGACACCGGCCCCGACGATGACGACGGTCGTGTTCTCGTGGGTGGTGCTGTCGTGGGGGGTGCTCTCGGGGGTGGTGCTGTCGTGGGCTGAGCTCATGTGCGTGTACGTCTCCGGGCTCGCGGTGGTGGCCGGTCACGGCGGTGGCGTGACCGGGGGCGCCGGCCTGACGGGCGCGGCGCTCGGTCCCCACTCTCGGACCCGCGCTCCCCCGCCGACCACCGGTGATCGCACACCGGATACCGAAAACCCGCCAAGCTGCGACCGGCTACGACGCACCGCGAGGGGCTACGACGGGCTACGACCGGGCGCCGCGCAGCCCCGCCCGGTATCGGCCCGGTGTCTGCCCGACCATCTCGGTGAACGCGTCGATGAAGGTGGAGGGGTTGGACCAGCCGCACACCACAGCGGTGTCGGTGACGGACAGGCCGGCGGCGAGGTGGGCGAGGGCATGGTGGATGCGCAGTGTGGTGCGCCAGCGGTGGAAGCTCATGCCCAGCTCGGCGTGGAACAGCCGGCTGAGCGTGCGCTCGCTCGCGCCCACCGTCCGGCCCAGCGCGGCCAGGGTGGCGGGCCGGGCCGGGTCCTCGTGGAGGAGGGCGGTGACGGTGCGCAGCCGGTCGTCGCTCGCCTCCGGAAGGTGCAGCGACTGCTCGGCGGCATCGGCGAGTTCGTCCACGAGGACGGCGAGCAGCCGCCCGTGCGCACCCGGCCTGCGCTCCTTCCCGCCGGTGAGCGCGAGCAGCGCCTCACGCAGCAGCGGGCTGACCGCGAAGACGCTGGGATGGTCCACGAGCTGCCCGCACAGGTCGAGCGGGACGGTGAGGAGACGCACGTCCGTCTCCCCGTAGAAGCGGTGGGAGTGGGCGAACCGCGGCGGCGTCCAGGTGACCCTGTTGGCGGGCGCGACCCACGTCCCCCGTGCCGTCGCCGTGGCCAGCGCGCCCGAGGCGGCGTACACGAGCTGGCCCCTGGTGTGCGAGTGCGGCTCGAGGACGAAGCCGTGCGGGAGGCGGGCGGCCCCGCGCGACGTCCCCTTCCGGTACTCGACGGACTGGGCGTAGTCCGGTTGTCGGTCCGGGTGCCGATCCATGTACTGCGGCTCCCGGGCCACGGCGGGCACGGCGGACGCGGCGGACGCGGCGGACGCGGCGGACGCGGCGGACGCGGCACGCTCCTGGCGGTGTTCCGGCATGGTGGGCCACTGTACGACCGGTCCCGAGGGCGGAGTGGTGACGGGGCGACGCCCACTGCGGCCGAGGACCCGCACACCGCTTCGAAGGGGTCGGCGCGGGCAGGTACTGAATACACTCCCCGGTGCCCGACGGCGTACGGACGGGTTCTCCGGGACAAGCCCTCTCTCAGTCAAGGACCCTTCATGACCGTCGCCGAACAGCGCCCCCACGTCGACCGTGCCGGAACCGGGACCGGGGCCGGTGTCCAGCGGCTGCGCCGCCGCCTGGAGCGGCTGATCGGCGTCGCCGCCACGGAGGGGAACGAACTGATCGCACTGCGCAACGGGGACGAGATCTTCCCCGCCATGCTGGAGGCGATACGGGCCGCCGAGTACACGATCGACATGATGACGTTCGTGTACTGGCGGGGGCAGATCGCCCGCGACTTCGCCGCCGCCCTCGCCGAACGGGCCCGCGCCGGTGTACGGGTACGGCTGCTGCTGGACGGCTTCGGCGCCAAGCGGATCGAGCAGGACCTCCTGGACGACATGGACGCCGCCGGCGTGCAGGTCGCCTGGTTCCGCAAGCCGCTACGGCTGTCACCGCTGAAGCAGAACCACCGCTGCCACCGCAAGGCCCTGATCGTCGACGAGCACACGGCCTTCACCGGGGGCGTCGGCATAGCCGAGGAGTGGTGCGGCGACGCCCGCAACCCCGACGAGTGGCGCGACACCCACGTCAAGGTGCACGGCCCGGCCCTGGACGGCATCGCCGCCGCCTTCGCCCAGAACTGGGCCGAGTGTCACGACGAGCTGTACGACGACCGGGACCGTTTCACCGAGCACGCCCAGCCCGGTACGTCCGTCGTGCAGGTGGTGCGCGGGTCGGCCAGTTTCGGCTGGCAGGACATGCAGACCCTCATCCGCGTCATGCTGACCTCCGCCGAGCAGCGCTTCCGGCTGGCCACCGCCTACTTCGCCCCGGACATCTACTTCATCGACCTGCTCTGCGCCACCGCCCGGCGCGGTGTGCGGGTGGAGATCCTGCTGCCCGGCCCGCACACCGACCAGCGCGCCTGCCAGTTGGCGGGCCAGCACCACTACGGCCGCCTGCTCGACGCGGGCGTCGAGATCCACCAGTACCAGCCGACCATGATGCACGCGAAGATCATCACGGTGGACGGCCTGGCCGCCCTCATCGGCTCGACCAACTTCAACCGGCGTTCCATGGACCACGACGAGGAGGTCATGCTCGCCGTCCTGGACCCGGAGTTCACCGCGGGCCTGGACCGCGACTTCGACGCCGACCTGAAACGCAGCACGACGATCGACCGCACCCGCTGGCACCACCGCGCCGTCCGGCAGCGCCTGCGCGAGACGGCGGTACACCCGATCCGCCGGTTCCTGTGACCAGATGAAGGTGGACGGGCAATATGCTGTTGACGATGTCAACACTGTCATGCCATCTTTGAGGCCGAGGGGCATGCCCCACCGCTCAGCCAAGGAACAACGCACGTGGTTCGTCGAAGCCAGAGCAGCAACCCCCGATCGGTCGTCGTCCTGACCTCGGGTACGGACTGGGGCACCCGTGCCGCCAAGCAACGGCGGAGCAGCGGGGCCGAGGCCGAGATACCCCGGCGGCAGCCCGCGAAGATCAAGGCCTTGCACCAGGCCCTCGACCTGGCCCGCACGGCGATCGGCAAGAAGAAGTGGCACGCGGCGCGTTACTCGCTCAGCAGGGCCCGCGCCCTCGTCAACGCCCTCCCCGCCGACGTGGCCCCGCTAGAACGCGAGCAACTCGCAGCACTCCGCAAGAGGTTCGAGGCGCGCAATACGCCGGCCGCGAAGATGGCCAGGCAGGCGAAGGCGACCCCGGCCGAGCAGACGGGCGGCAAGAAGCCGGCCCCGAAGAAGAAGCGCACGGCGGAGAGCACCACCCCGGAACCGAAGCCCGCGCCCGTGCGCGACCTCGGTGACCGTTTCATCGACCGCGCAGCGCTCGGCTACGAGGCCAACGGCTCCTGAACGCGGTGAGGCGTGCCGCCCGCCACCCCGGCAGCGGACGGCACGCCCTCGATCCGCTCATCGCTCCGACGCGAACCGTACGAACTGGCCCCAGCCCTCGCGGCCGACGGCGAAGGCCGGGCGGTTCACGTCCTTGGAGTCCCGTACGTGGACGGCCTGTTCGGCGATCGCAACCTCAACGCAACTGTCACCCTGGCTGCCGCTGTAGCTGGACTTGAACCAGGCGAGTTCCGACGTACCGCTGTTCATAGCTCTCCTCGAAGTCGCTCCAGCAGGTCCCGGGATTCCGTCGGGTTCAGGGCCTGCGAGCGCAGTGTGTCATAGCGTTGGCAGAGCAGAATCATCTCTTTCGGGTCGGAGATCAGCCGACCGTTCTGCTGCCCCTCGGAGTACCCGAGTCGCCGTCCCTCGGAGGTCTCCAGGATCTGCAAGGGCCCGTCCAGGCACGCGTGCAACCCAGCCCCCACCGGCACCATTTGAAGCGTCACGTTGCGCGGAGCGGTGAGCTCGAGGACATGGTCCACCGACCCGCGCATCGCCTCCGCGTCCCCGAACCCCCGCCGGAACACGTGCTCCTCGACGATGAAGCTGAACGGCACCGTCGGCCGCTCCCGCATCATCACCTGCCGCTCCATGCGCGCGGCAAGCTGCACCTCCAGCTCCTCGTCCGTCCGCAGCGGAATCGTGCCCTCGAACACGGCCCTGGCGTACTCCTCCGACTGCAACAAGCCCGGCACCAACCGGCACTCGTACGTGCAAAGACTCACCGCCTCCCGCTCCAGCCGCGCCCACCGCCGGAACCACGCCGCCAACCCCGCCTCACCCCGCGTGAGGTGCCGCGCGGCCCTGCGCAGCGCCCCCGTGTTGCCGAGGGCCTCCTCCGCCCGCTCGACGAACCCCTCGTCCGGCATCCGGCGCCCCAGCTCCACCGACTCGACCGTGTGCCTGGAGTACTGGACCCGGGCGGCGAGGTCGGCCCGGCTGAGCCCCGCGTGCTCGCGCAGCGCCTGGACGAACGCGCCGAACGTCCGCAGGCTGTCGGACGGATGGGGCTCGCGTTCCCAGTCCCCCACCGGAACCGCCGCCCGCGTACCGGCACTCCCGGCCGCCGCCTCCCCTTCGACCCCGACCACGTCCATCCCGTCGCCCCTTTCCTGTCGTGCGCGCACCGCACCGCTCAACCGGCGCTCACGCCACCCGCGTACACCCCCAGCCTGACGGACAATCAGATGTACCGTCCACTCTTCGTGTCCGTACGCTGACTCACCGTACGGGGTGCCACACTCGTCCCCGCCCCCGTCCGACCGCCACTCCGAGGTCACGGAGATCCGGGAGACCAGGTCCGCCCACACCGCTGACCAGCGGAAACAGCGGGGCGGGCGCCCCGGGCCCCGTGCACTGCCGCCCACCGAGGGCGGCGGGCGGCCGGACCCGGCCGCGTCGGACGAGCGGGAAGGCGCAGTCATGGCAGTCATGGCAGTCATGTGGAGCGGAAGCGACCTGTACGCGCTCGACATCGGCGGGGCCTCGTTCACGAAGGCGCGCGGAGGCCCCTGCACGGAGGGCTGCGTGACGCTCGCGCGGATCGGCGAGGACGCGTGGGCGCTGGGCGACAGCAAGCGGCCGCAGGCGCAGCCGCTGCGGTTCACCACAAAGGAGCTGGACGCCGCCGGTATCGACCCGGCGCGCTTCGGCCTCGGCGCCTGACCGACGTCCCTCCCCCTCCCCGCCCTCCCCTCCCCGCCGTCGGCCGGACCGGGCACTGCCCCGCGTCCGGCCGGTGCCCCTCACCACGGAAACGGAAACGGGAACGGAAACGCACGTGCGGCACCACCACGCCTACCTCTGGACCGGCCCGAAGGCGCGCTTCGACGACGAAGCGCTGCGACGGCCCCCGCACCCCGGCCCGCCACCGCCCGGGAGCAGGCCGGAACTGATCGAGCGCTACCGCCAGGTGGCCGCCGAGTTCCGCACGTCGGACCTCCCGCCGCTGGAGACGGCGTACTGGCTCGTCAAGCCGCGCTCACTGGTCCGGAGCACGTGGGACGAGCCGAAGGAGGCGGCGGACCGGCTCGGCGAACGCCTGGCCGAATACGCCCCCCGCTTCGCGACGGAGCCCGACCGGGCCCCCGCCCGCCTGACCCGCCTGGTGCAGACCGCCACCGAACGCCTGCACGCGGGCGCCGACGTCTCGTACGGCTACTACCTGGACCGCCCCACGTACCTCACCCTCGCCGTGGTGACGTGCACCCCGAACCGCGCGACCCCCCAACTCCCCTGCCCCTGCGCGTAGTCGGGGGGCCGGGCCGTTCACTGGATCAGGTCGGTGTGCGGGTGCTCGGGGGAGGTGGGGCAGACGTAGAGCTGCATGTTGTCGGCGCTGCCCACTTCCACTCGCGTCGGCTGCGCGGGGGACAGGCCGGCGAGGTGACCGGGGGCGTAGGCGGCGGCCCGGTCCTCCCGCGGCGCCCAGCTGCGCGTACCACCGTCCCATTCGAAGGAGGCGATGGTCAGCAGCGGGACCATCCGGGCCTCGCAGACAGCGCAGTACCGGGGGTACGGGTCGGTGCGGCCCCACGGCGGCCAGCCGCCGACCTTCCAGCCGGGAGCGTCGGCCAGGTTGCCGTCGTAGAACTCCGGCGGGTACTCCTCGTACGAGCTGTCCACCACCGCACCGGCTGCCTGCCATCGGCTCCAGTCCCCCACCATCTGCCGCAGCTCCGGGCTCAGATCGAGGCTGTCGGGGTACTCGGTGATCATTTCCGGTGCCAGCAGACACGGCTCCGGCACGTAGCCCGGGTAGTTGGCCTCATACGGTTCGGGCGGTGCGGCGAGGACGTCGCCGACCGAGGCGGCGGAGCGCCAGAACACCGCGGTCGCGGGCTTCCAGTCCGGCTCGTGGTCGTAGGGGCACCAGAGGACCTGGAGCAGATCGGCCTCTCCGGGCGGCCGCAGCAGGGGCACGTCGCGCAGATACAGCTGGGCCACGGGCAGCAGGGGGACCGGGCACTCGGCGGGCAGGGGAGGGCCGGCGTCGAGTCGCTCCGCGAGCCTCGCGGCCTTCCGCTCCATGGCCGCCTCCTCCTCGGGCGTGAACGAGGGGCCGTAGGGGTCCTCATGCCGCCGGGCCCGCCGGTGCCTGTCGAGCCGCACCTCTGCCGGTGACTCGCGGAACCCGCTGTCACCGTGCAGGTGCGCTTCCTCGCAGTGCGGCCAGGGCGCCTCGGCCGGCCACAGCAACGGTCCCCCGACGGAACTGTCCTCGACCGAGGGCGATCCCGGGCGGGGATGCAGCCGGATCGCGGGACGCGCCAGCGGAGCCAGTTCGGGAAAGAGCTCGGTCACCTCGACAGGCCGCGGCGGAGTCGTACGTACGAAAACCATGCCGGCGATCCTGCCACCCACCACCGACAGCGCCCCCGGACAGACGGCCGCCCCCCGCCCGCGCGGCCCGCCCCTCCTCACCTGCGTCACCCCATCACCAGGATCACTCAATAAGGTGATCGACCCTCAAAAACCTACAAGCGTTCCCGTCCAGTCCATAGGTTCGCTTCCTGCCCAACGCCGATCACGGCACCTGCACGACCCCTCGCCGAGCACGGCCCGGGCAGCGAACACGCCCGGAAATTCTGGAGGAACGTGATGGAAACCCGGTTCAACCCCAGGCGAGGCACCATCGTCGGCGAGGCACGCATCGCCGGACGGGAAGAAGGCATCGTGAAGGGCCCGGCTCCTCGCGGTGACCGCACCGCACACCTGGGACGACCCGCCGGACCTCACCGAGCGGGCCGAACTCGTCGTCGCCGAACTGGCCTCCAACGCCGTCCTGCACGGGCTCGTCCCGGGCCGCTGCCTCCGGCGCTCACGCTCGCACTCGACCGGTCCGCCGGCCGACTCCGCATCGAGGTCACCGACGCCCGCGGCGACCTCCGCCCCCTCCCCCGCCCCGCGCCCCCCACACCCGACCCGCTCGCCACCGCCGGCCGCGGCCTGACCCTCGTCACGGCCCTCACCGACCACTGGGACTGCGTCCCGTTCCCACCCAGCGGCAAGACGGTCCGGGCGGTCCTGACGACACCGGCCCTCGCGTGACGGCGCCGACGAGCCGGGCCGCGGCTCGCGCGCGCCTACGCCCGCACGGGCAGCGCGGGGAACACGACCACCGAGCCGTCCCGGTCGCGGGCGATCTCGATCGCCACGTCCGCCGGACGGCCGTCGGCCGCGACGCCGTCGCCCAGACCGCGGATCCGGTACGCCGTGCGCAGCAGCCGGTCGACCTCGCTGGTCATGAGGACGGGCCGCACGCTCTTCGGGCGGGCCAGTTCCAGCGTCGACAGGCGCAGCAGCACTCCGGAGAGGCCCGACTCCAACTCGTTGAGCCGCTGTTCGTCGTCCCGGAGCGTGCGGGTGAAGTTCTCGAACAGGTTGTCGGGGTCGCTCTGGGCCGCCTCGACCGCCTGGAGGACGTTGACCCGCCGCTTCAACGCGAGTGCGAGACCCGCCAGTTCGAGGTGGGTGCGGAACGTGCCGCCCTCCTCGTCGATGCCGGGGAACGCCTCGCTCAGCGTGCCGATCTCGACGGGCTCGCCGTCGGGGAGCTTGTCGAGCGCGTTCCGCCAACGGGTCAGTCGGATGTCGGCCCTGCTCAGTGCCGTGTCGATGGTGTTGACCGCCGTGTCCAGACCCAGGGAGGCACCGAGCTTGCCCTGGTCGAGCAGGATGGCCGTGGCCTTGTCGATGGCGGGGCGGCAGCCGTTGAGCGAGCTGTGCTCGTCGTCGAGCTTGTCCTCCTGGAGCTGCTCCAGCAGGTCCGTGATGTGTGCGATGGCCTGCTGGCGCTTGCGGTCGGCGTGCGCGCTCACCCCGACCGCCACGGCCATGAGCACGAGCGGAGCGGCCACGGTGAGCAGCGCGCCCCCGGCGGCCGCCGCACCGGCGGTCGCCCCGGCACCGCCGACCGCGCCCGCCGCTGCCACTCCGCCGACCGGCAGAAGCGTCGCGTTGGCGGCGAACTGGCCCGTCGCGGTGTGCACGAGAGTGCCGTGGAACCCGCTCGTCGACCCCTTCGGCACCACCCAGCGAACCAGCCCCTGCCCGAACTCGGCGGCGACCTTCGCGGGGACCACCACACGGCACAGGAGCTCGCCCGAGGCCGTCGCCTTGGCGGCCGTGGCGGACGCCTTCGCCGACTGCGTGAGGAGCTGCGACAGGTGCTGTGCCAGCGGGCTGGCGGCATCGAGAGGGATGCCCCGGCTGCGGTCGAGTTTGTCGGGCATCGGATGCGCCTCAAGCGTGGCGATCGGTTGCTCGGCCAACGCGGCCAGTACGCCGCGCAGTTCACCCAACCGCTCAGCGCTCATAGGCCCGTCCCCGATCACCGCGGGCACTTGGACATCGCGTGTCGCCAGCATCCAGACCGGGACGCTCTCCGCCTTGCGGTAGTCGATCATCTTTTCCCCCTCGGCCGACACACGCCGGCCCACGGCCGACGTGTCACCAAAATCGTAGATCGCCTGATGCGCCCGTTCCCCCGGAGAGCCGACCGCCTGTGGCCCGCAGCCGGTACCCACGCGGCTCTCCGGACCCTACGCCGTCCGAATATTCGTTGACAACGTCAACATGTTGCCGCTGGACGGTGGTCCGGGACGTCGAGTGCGACTCCTCCTCGGCCGCCGCCGCGCCGGTGTACGGCTACGGCGCGCCGCGGGCGTCCCGGTGACGCGGTCAAAGGGCAGGTCGCGCCGGGCGCGGAGGGCGTACGGCCTGCGACGGTGCAGGCGATGAAGGGGCTGGAGTTCCGCGCGGTCTCCGTCCTCGGCGTCACCGAGGGCACCGTCCCGTTCACCCGCGAGATCACTCCACGCGAGGCGGACCCGCTCCAGCACGACGCCGACCTGCTCCGCGAACGGTGCCTGCTCTTCGTCGCCCGCACCCGCGCCCGCCAGGCACTGAGCCTGACGTGGAGCGGCACCCGGAGCCCGCTCCTGCCGGGCACGGCCCGACCGGCCACCCGCTCACTTCTCCTGCTGCTGCTTCTCCTGCTCCTGCGGTGGGGCCAGGGCTCCCGTGGCGATGCCCTCGCGGGCGACCTCGGCGAGCCGCCGGCTCAACTCGCCGATCTCGCGCACCCCTTCCTCGAACGCGGACAGTGCTCGGAAGGCGGAACCGTACCGGCGCTGCTCGTCGATGGTCATGCGGGGAATGCGCGAACCCCTGCCGTCGAGACGGTAGGTCCCGCCGGCGGTCGTGGAGCGACGGGTGTTGAGGGAGCTGCGCAGGAACCCCTGGAGGTAGTCGGTGTCGAGTTGTTCGCTGGCCGACACCGGCATCGGACCGTCGTACGCGACGAGCCCGGCGCGGGCGAGATCCGCCACGCTGGTGGTGGCACCGGCCGGTGAGCCCGGCCCGCCACCCGCCGCGAGCTCGGGCAGGACGGCGGCCAGTCCGCGGACCCTGTCCTCCAACTCCTCGCGCAGGGTGGCGTATTCACCCGCGTAGTCCCGTTCCCGGGGCCGGAGGTGGCTGCCTGGGGTCAGGTCGACGATGTCGTCGAGGAGCTCGATGAGGGGCACCTCGGCGACCTGGTCGGGGCCCGGTTCGAGGCTGCCGTCGGGGCTGTTGCCGGTCAGGTCGACCATGCGCACCGTCTGGTGGGTGTCCGTACGTGCCGCGCTCTCGGGACGCCGCAGACACCACAGGTGGACGGGCAGTGCGTGCGAGGTCGCCGTCCCGGGCGGCAGGGCGACCACTTGACGCACGATGCCCCGGCGTACGAGTTCCGACCGGATGCGGCGGCCCGCCTTGCGGTAGGCGACCGATGCGGGCATGACCATGAGGACGTGGCCGCCCGGCTCCGTGTGCGCGTAGGCGTGCTGGAGCCAGGCGAGTTCACCCTCGGCCTTGGACGGGGTGCCGAGTTCCCAGCGGGAGTCGAGCAGCAGTTCCTCCCGCCCCCACTCGGTCACACCGGCCGGCGGATCGCAGACGACCAGCTGTGCCTTGAGGTCCGGCCACGCGTCCGCGCGCAGTGAGTCCCCCGCCATGACGCGCACGCCCGACCGGCCCAGGAGTTCGGCGCGCAGCTGCGCGAAACGGGAGCTGTCCGCGTCCAGCTCCTGTCCGTAGCAACGCGTCCCCGCCTCGGGGGCCACGGCCAGCAGCAGCACCCCGATGCCGCCGGCCGGGTCGAACACCGTGGCGTCGCCGGGCAGTTCGGGGGCGAAGTGACGCACCGCCCGCACCACGCGTTCGGACGTCACCTGGTCCGACCCCGCGCGCCGAGCGGAGTCCAACAGCCGTTCCGTCAGCCCGTTCACGAGAGTGACGGGCGTTTCGGTGCGCGCCAGCTCCCGTACCCGGGTGGCGATCTCGTCCGGCAGCTTTGCCCCGGGTACTCCGCCGGGCGCCGCGTGCTCTTCGCGGAGCGCCGCGGCCACCGCCGCCAGCCCCGTGACCATCTGCTCCCCGTACACGGCCCGCAGGGTCTGCCAGAGCTCGACCTCGGGCGACACCTCCTGGCCCTTGCGCTGCCTGTCCAGCCATTCCTGGACTTCGGCGAGCGCGAAGAGCGGACTGTTCGCGGCGCCTCCCGCCGGTGCGGGGAAGTCGTCGTACCGCCGACGCCAGTTGGAGACGGCGGCCCGGGTGACCCCGGCCAACCGAGCGATCTCGGCACCGGTGACAAGGGGCCCGGCCGAGGAAGCGGAATCATCCGTCATGATTTCCAGCGTACACGGGCAGTCGATTTCGACTAAAGATTACATACGTCGACATCGTACACACGCGTGCGTCTGTGTTTTGTGTGCAGTTTGTTTCTTCTGTGCCGCCGCGACCTCATCGTGAGTGCCGGTGCGACCGGCGTCGCACCGTGAAGACGCAGGCGAGGACGCCGAGGGCCCAGGCGATCAGGAGGGCGCCCCACAGGGGCATCGTCACCAGGGGAACGAGGAGGCGGATCTCGACGTTCGAGCGGTTCTCGAAGATGAAGACCAGGGCGATCGCGGTGATCACGGCGAACGGCAGGAGGCGGCGGACCGCGGGGCGGGAGGAGTACGACCCGTCCGTATGCACCTTGTCCGCGTGCGCCCTGCCCGTGTGCGCCCTGCCCGTGTGCGCCCGAGTCATCAGTTGTCCCTCCTTCTCGTCGCTTCCCCTGCTCGCGGTCCGCTCGTCACGGCGCACAGGGCCCAGATGATGAAGCCCGAGACGGTGATCACGACGACGGACCACACCGGGTAGTACGGCAGGGAGAGGAAGTTGGCGATGATCACCAGGGCCGCGATGGCGACGCCGGCGACCCGCGCCCATGTCGTCGGCCTGATCAGCCCGGCGCTGACGATCATGGCGACGGCGCCCAGGGCGAGGTGGATCCAGCCCCAGCCGGTGAGGTCGAACTGGAACACGTAGTGGGGTGTCGTGACGAAGACGTCGTCCTCGGCGATGGCCATGATGCCCCGGAAGAGGGTGAGCAGGCCGGCGAGGAAGAGCATCACTGCCGCGAAGGCGGTCAGACCGGTCGCCCATTCCTGCCTGCCGGTACGTGCCGGATGAGTGTGTGCCGCGGTCATCTCGTACCTCGATTCATGGGATGCGGGTGTGTCAGCGGGCGGAGGCGCCGGTGCCTGCCGTGCCCGCGCGTTCCGCCGGGCCCCGACCGGAGAGGACCAGGTCCTTCGCCCTGCGGAACTCCTCGTCCGTGAGAACGCCCTGGTTACGGATCTCGGAGAGCCGGGCCAGCTCGTCCACACTGCTGGACCCGCCGGCCGCGGTCATCCTGATGTAGCTGTCGGCCTCCTCCCGCTGCGCACGGACACGCATCGCCTCCCGGCGCCCCATGTTCCTGCCGCGGGCGATCACGTAGAGGAACACGCCCAGGAAGGGCAGGACGACGCAGAGCACCAGCCAGCCGGCCTTTCCCCAGCCGCTCAGGTCGTCGTCCCGGAAGATGTCGGCGACGACACGGAAGAGCAGGGCGAACCACATGATCCACAGGAAGATCACCAGCATGGTCCAGAAGGCCCCCAGCAGGGGGTAGTCGTAAGCGAGATACGTCTGTGCGGTCATGTCCGACCTCCGTCCCGGGCGGTGCCCGGCCGTCGTTCCGTACGACTTCAGGGTGCTCACGGGTCCACCGCGCGGCCTCACCCGGCACGGGTGAGTGGGGGCGCCTCCGCGGGCCGCCGCGGCGGGCTCGGCCGGGCCCTGGCGAGCCGGCCGGCAGGTCCCGCCGGTCCCGGGGCGCGGTCGTGGCGCCTCCTCATGGGGCGGCCGGCCGGCACCGGGTCGCCCGACGGACGGGGCGGTCGGTCGGTGGACGCCAAAACGTCCGTACGCGTCCGTTCCAGTGTCGTGGTCCGGCATCGAGGTCCGGGTTCACCCGCCAGGGGTGATCCCGGCCGGGCGCCGGGGCATGGAGGTGGAGCCGGGGACGGGATCGGCCCACCGATCCGGACGGCGGCGAAGGAACCGTGACGGGACGAAGAGACCTGAGATGAGTGAGACGACCACGCACGACGGGGACCGGACCCCGTCCGGGCCGGCCGGCCACGGCGGGCACCGCTCCCGACGGGCCGCCGCCGTCACCCTCGTGCGCGCCGTGTTCATCGCCGCCGGCCTCGTCGCCGCCTACTACCTGCTGCCGCTGGACGAGCGGCTCACCGTCGGCACGTCGGTACTGCTGGCATGCGGCCTGTTGGCGGTCCTCCTGGTGTTCACCTGGGAGGTGCGGGCCATCACACGCTCTCCCCACCCGCGGCTGAGAGCCGTCGAGGGCCTGGCGGCCACGCTGTCGCTGTTCCTGGTCCTCTTCGCCGGCTCCTACTACCTGCTGGACCGCTCCGCGCCCGGCTCCTTCAGCGAACCGCTGGCCCGGACGGACGCGTTGTACTTCACCCTGACCACGTTCACCACCGTCGGCTTCGGAGACATCACGGCACGCTCCCGGACGGGGCGCATCCTCACGATGGTGCAGATGATGGGAGGGCTGCTGCTCGTCGGGGTCGCCGCCCGGGTGCTGGCGAGCGCGGTGCAGGAAGGTCTCCACCGGCAGCGACGGGACCACACCGACCCCGGTGAGGGACCGACGGAGCAGGGGCCGACGGAGCAGGGGCCGACGGAGCAGGGGCCGACGGGGCAGGGGCCGACGGGGCAGGGGCCGACGGGGCAGGAAGCCGGACCGTGACCGCCCCCGGCGCCGTCATTCCGGAAGCTGCCGCATCTCCATGACGCGCAGACCCAGCGACTGGCAGCGCACGAGCAACCCGTACAGCTGGGCCTCGTCGATCACGGTGCCGAACAGGACGGTCTGGCCCGACATCACGACGTGCTCCATCTCCGGAAACGCGTGCGTGAGCGTCTCCGACACGTGTCCCTCGACTCGGATCTCGTAGCGCACGAGCGGACCTTCCACCGGCCGGGCTCGGGACACCGCCCCGGGTCTCGGCGCGGGCCTCGGCGCGGGCGGTGCTTCTGTGACGATCGTGCCCCTCGTCGCCCCCCGGTGGCCTCCCCCGCTACAGGTGACCGCGGCCGTGGTCCCAGTGCGTCGACGCGATCCCGAGAACGACGATCACCAGGCCCAGCAGTACGTCGACCGCCCGCGGTGGTGACCACCGGCCGTCGCATGGGGCCGTAGACACCGCCCGCGCGGTCCGCGCGGTCCGCACGGGCCCGGTGGTCGGCCCGGCACCCCCTCGGTCCGGGGCCCGTCCGGCCCCGCTCGTACCTTCGGACACCAGGTTCTCCCTCTTCTCCCTCCGCGTCCTCACCGCGCGGCAGGGCCCGCTCTCTCCCCCCCTCGACGGACCCGGACCACGCGCTCTCGCCGCGTCCCCTCACAGCTGGCCGAGCTCGCGGGCGCGGTTCACCGCGTCGCCGCGCCGGTTCACCGCCAGCTTCCGGTACGTGCTCTTGAGGTGGGTCTTGACCGTGTTCACCGACACGTACATGTCGGCCGCGATCTCCTCCGTGGTCATCATGCGCGCCAGCCGCCGCAGGACGTCACGCTCGCGTGTGCTCAGCTCCACCGGCACCAGGGGTGGGGGATCGGACACGGGCCGCCGCGGCCCGCCGTGCCCTCCCGGCCGGCCGGGCAGGAGCCAGCCCTCGGCGAGTTCGCGCAGCGGGGCCGTGGCCAGCAGCGGCCTGATCCAGTCCCCTCCCTGGAGGAAGGGGCGCCGCAGACGCTCGCGCCGGGCGTCGAGAAGGGCACGGGCGACGAGTCTGCGAGCGGTGTCGCTCTCCCCCGACTCCTGCGCCGCCCGGGCCCGCACCAGCGCCGCCCCCACACCCACCGCGGGTCCGGCGCGTCCCCCGGCACGGACGGCGTCGAGCAGTTCGGCCGCCGAGTCGGGGTGCCCCGCGGCGACCTGGATCGCCGCCGCTTCCACCGCGTACAGCGGCTGGTCGCCGAGGACGCCGTCGAGGAACCGCACGGCCTCGTCCGGTCGCCCGTCGGCGAGACAGGCGGCGGAACGGACGACCGCCGCGTGGCTCCGCGCCCAGGGGGACGCCACGGCCGCGGACACGGCCGGCTCCGCGGCCTCCGCGGCGGCGGGCGTCTCCCCGTCGGCGAGGAGAAGGCGTGACGCGACAAGTGCCCGGCCCGCCGTCGGCACGGGATCGTGCTCCCGGGCCGGGAGCAGGGCCGTCTCGTCGAGCAGGGCCCGGGCCCGGCCCAGTTCCTGACGGTCCACGGCCACCGCCGCCAGGACCAGCCGGCCGAGGCCGGCACCGGGAGGCCGGTGCAGACCCGCCAGCTCCCCCTCGGACACCGCGGCCAGCGCCCTGCGTTCGGCCCGGCCGAGCCAGCCGTTCAGGTAGTCGGCCAGAGCCAGGTGCCCCATCGACTCCGTACGGGGCACCACGGTGGCGGACCCGCTCGGAACACCGGCACCACGGGTCAGCGCGGCACGTGCGTGGTCGAAGTGCCCTTCCCACAGACGGACCGAACCCACGTGCGTCAGCAGCAGGGCGGTCAGTTCCGGATGCTCGTCCAGCAGCCGGTCCGGCAGATCCCGGCGCAGTTCCTCGGCGGTCGCGGCGGCCCGCTCGGCCCTCGGGGGGCATCCGGTGAGCCGGGCCGCGAGCGCCTCGAGGAGTGTGCAGCTCAGCCGGGCCGCCGCCAGGTCAGGGCCGTCTCCGGCGTCGGACAACTGTTCCTGAGCCCGCCGCAGCCGGCACAGTCCGCGGTCGAGGTCGCGTCGGGCCAGCGCGCCCGCCGCCCGCACGAGGTCGCTCGCCGCGCTCCCCGCCTCGGGCCCCATGCCGGCGAAGAGCTGGGCCAGGGAGTCCGAGCGCAGGCCCGTGAAGAACTCGCCGATCGCCAGATTGTCGACGAGCGCGCCGGCGGCCAGATCGAAGTCGCCACCCGCGGCGCCGTGGACGAGCGTCTCCTCGACGATGCCGGAACGGCGCAGCCATCGGGCGGCCCGCAGGTGCAGTTCCGTCTCCGTGCCGGGCAGCCGCTCGCGCAGGTGGGCCCGGAGTATCTCCCGGAAGAGCGGATGCAGCCGGTACCAGGAGTGCCCCAGCCGCTCGATGAACGCGTTCTGCCGGTGCAGCTCGGCGAGGAGCGGTTCGGCGTCGTTGCGCAGGGTGAGGGCGTCGGCCAGGTCCGGGCAGAAGCGGTCCAGGACGCTGACCCGCATCAGCAGGTCCTGCGCCTCCCGCGTCCTCCCCTTCAGGACCTCGGCCAGCAGGAAGTCCGCGACCGTGCTGCGGCCCGCCTCGAACTCCTTCAGGAACCGCTCCGGGTCGGCGCTCTCCTGGGCCGCCAGGGCCGACAGCCGCAGCCCGGCGGCCCAGCCCCGGGTGCGCTCCACCAGGGCGGACGCGGCATGCGCGGGAAGGCGCAGTCCGTGCAGCCGCAGCAGCGCGTCGGCCTCCTCCGAGGTGAAGGACAGTTCGGCGCCGCGCAGCTCGGTCAGCTCGTCGGCGGCCCGGTAGCGGTGCAGCGGCAACAGCGGTTCGGTGCGGGTGACGAGGACCAGGCGCAGTCCCCGTCCGGCGTGGTGCAGGACGAATTCCAGCTGTTCCGCGACCTCGGGCGCGGTCATGCGGTCGTACTCGTCGAGCACGAGGACCACGGGCCGGTCGCGGTCGTTCAACTCGGCGGCGAGCGAGGCCAGCAGTCCGCGTCCCACATCGGCCGGGTCCGCGGGGGCCCCGACGGCACCGGCGGCCCGTGCCCCGTTGACGCGCAGGGACTCGAAGACGTAGGCCCAGAAGACCCCCGGCCGGTGATCCCCCGCCTCGACGGTCAGCCAGGCGACCGGCGACGGCAGCCCCGCGGCCCAGTCGGCCACCAGCAGTGTCTTGCCGGCCCCCGCCGGGCCGTTGACCAGCGTCAGCGGTGTGCGCAGAGCCTGATTCAGGCGCGCGACGAGCCGCTGCCGCCGCAGGAAGGTCGCAGGCCGCGCCGGAAAAGCGAACCGTGTGAGCAGGTACGGATCGCCCAGCGGGTCGGTGCTCGTCCCGTCCGGTGCCCGGGTCGTGCGGTCGGTCGCCACCACGGCCCTCAGCCCCGCGATCCCGGACCGTCGGCGTACGCGGGCCCGAAGGAGTGCTCCGGCCGACACGGAGCCCGGCCGGGCGGATCGAGTGCGCCCGAGCGGGCGATCCAGCGGCACATTGTCCATGCCCTTCCGGCAGCGGGGGTGCCATCGCGGTGGCCTGGACGCGGGATCGTCCGTGGCGCCGACGCCGGGCCGACACCGTCCCGCGATCCCTCCCAGTGTCGCTCCGGACGGCCGTCCGGGCACGCGGACGGCCGTCCGGGAGCACCTCCGCTCAGGACCACCCCAGGCGGGGCGGCGGCCGGCCCAGTGCCAGCCGGGCCACGCGCGGCCAGTCGGGCGCCGGCCCCCGGGGCCTCGATCCACCGGGCCGGTGGCGTGGCACGCGCACCCGCAGTGCTCCGGGCGCGCTGCGGCACACCACGGGAGAGGGCAGGTCGACGTACTCCCCGTCGATGCCGACGGGCAGGGTGGTGGTGCCGGCCTCGACGACGACCTCGTCGGCGGTGAGCCGGACGAGGCCCCCGGAGCGGGGGCGGCTCGCCAGGCGCGCCGCCTCGGTGGTGCTGCCGACCCGGACGCACGCCACACCGAGGAGTCCTGTGTCCAACCGCTCCCTGCGCCCCGGGCGCGACACCTCAGCGGCGTGTCCGTAGGGGTTGTTGCTGACGAGCAGTGCCTGGAGGCCGGTCACGTGCCGTCCGTCGGCCGTCATGCGCAGAGCGGGTGCGTTGTCGCCGGTGAGCAGTCCGGGGAGGGTCTGCCAGACCGTACGGGCTTTCGCGGCCCGGTAGGCGGGGTCGTTGACGACGGCCGCGTACGTGCCGAAGGAGGCGTTGTTGACGAAGACGCGGTCCGCGGCGTATCCCAGGTCGACGCGGAGTTCCACACCTGCGGTCAGGGCTTCCAACGCCGCTGTCGGATCGTCGCGGTCGAGGCCGAGGTCGAGGGCGAAGTGGTTGCGGGTTCCGGCCGGGATCACCACGAACGGCACGTCGTGGCGGGCGGCGACGTCGGCGACCAGCGCCTGGGTGCCGTCGCCGCCCGCCACCCCCAGCAGGTCCGCCCCGTCGGCGACGGCCTGCCGGGCCAGCGCGGTGACGTCCTGACCGGGGCCGAGCACGTGCACACGGCAGCCAGCGGCCCGTGCCTTGTCCGCCAGACGGAACCGGTCCACCTTGCCGCCGCCGGATCGGCGGTTCATGAGCACCCACGGGTGCCGCGGCGTCACGGCGGTCGCTTCAAAGGCCGGGGGAGCGGGCGCCAGGGCCGAGCGTGCCGCGAGGACGGCCAGTGCCAGCAGGCCCAGCGATACCAGGGCGGGGCCCAGCAGGTCGGCCGTGGCGTAGAGCGCGAGGACGGTGAGGGGCGCGGCCACCGACAGGACCGTTCCGACCATGCGGGCGAGACCGGTGTGTGCCAGGGCCCACCACACGCCGACGGCCGCGAGCACGAGTCCCGCGATGCCGACCAGGACCCACAGCACGCTGCGCGGACCGGCGGCGACGAGCGGTGTCAGGACGCCGCCCAGCAGGAGGAGCAGGGCGACGCGGGCTCGCGCGGCACTGTGACCGCCCGGCCCGCCCGCCGCTCGCGGCGCGTTCGGCTCGTCGCCTCGTGACCCCACCTGTCGCCCCTTCTTCCCTGCCTCGTCGCTATCGCGACCGGGGTTCCCCGGGCAGGTCGTGGAGGTCGCCGCCGCGCTTCACCACGCACAGGGCCCAGATGACGAAGCCCGAGATGGTGATCATGACGACGGACCACACCGGGTAGTACGGCAGGGAGAGGAAGTTGGCGATGATCACAAGGGCGGCGATGGCGACCCCGGTGACCCGCGCCCACACCGCCGTCCTGAGCAGCCCGGCGCTGATGACCATGGCGAGCGCGCCCAGAACGAGGTGTATCCAGCCCCAGGTGGTGAGGTCGAACTCGAAGACGTAGTTGGGCGTGGTGACGAAGACGTCGTCCTCGGCGATGGCCATGATGCCCCGGAAGAGGGTGAGCAGGCCGGCGAGGAAGAGCATCACTGCCGCGAAGGCGGTCAGACCGGTCGCCCATTCCTGCCTCGCGGTGTGAGCCGGGTGGGTGTGTGTCGCGGTCATCTCGGACCTCGTTTCTCGGGTGTGGGAGTTTCAGCGTGCGGAGGCGCCGGTGCCTGCGGTGCCGACGGTCTCCGCGCGTCCTGGGTGGCCGTTGCCGGACAGGACCAGTTCCTTCGCCCTGCGGAACTCCTCGTCCGTGATGGCACCCCGGTCCCGGATCTCGGAGAGCCGGGCCAGCTCGTCGGCGCTGCTGGATCCGCCGGCCGCGGTCTTCCTGACGTAGGCGTTGAACTCCTCCTGCTGCGCGCGGGCCCGCGTCGTCTCGCGGCGCCCCATGTTCCTGCCGCGGGCGATCACGTAGACGAACACGCCGAGGAAGGGCAGGAGGATGCAGAACACCAGCCAGCCGGCCTTCGCCCAGCCGCTCAGCCCGTCGTCCCGGAAGATGTCGGTGACGATGCGGAGGAGCAGGACGAACCACATGATCCACAGGAAGATCATCAGAATCGTCCAGAAGGCCCCCAGCAGCGGATAGTCGTACGCCAGATAGGTCTGTGCGCTCATGTCCGTCCTCCGTCCCGGGCATGCCCGGCCGTTGTTGCCTGCTGACCTCAGGGTGGTCACGGGCCTCGCCGTCCGGCATCACCCGGCGCGGGTGAGTGCGGCCGATGCCCCTGCCCGGGGGCCCACACGCTCGTTCAGGAGACTGTTCGGCGCGGCGACGTACGTGCCGGTCCGGCCGCCGCCGCCAGCACCGCCAGGACGATCAGGGCGGCCGAGGTGATCCCGAGGACGAGCGCCACGGCGGTGACCGTGGGGTGGTTCCAGAACAGCAGGATCAGCGCTCCCGCCACGATGACGCTGCTGGTGGCGCCCGTCCGGTGCCGCGCGAGCAGACGTCCCGTGGACCCGGTGTCCACACCGCCTCGACGCAGGGCCCGGCCGGCGGCCGCCGTGGCCCGCACGGCCGCCCCTCGGGCGGCACGGGCGGCACGCCCCGGCCCGTACAGATACGCGACCGGCACGGTGACCACCGCCACGACAAGCAGTGTGCGGGCGCTGTCGCGCAGGAAGTGGACGAGCGTGTCGTAGACGGCCGCCGCCGCGTCGGGCGGCAGCGCGGCGGGCGGCACCGAGTCCAGGTAGGCCCGGCGGAGTACCGCCAGAGCCACCAGCAGCAGCGCCGTCGTCGCGGCGACGCCGGTCGCGGTGGCCATCAGCATCACCCGGTGGGCCGGTGCGGTCCACACGGCGAGCGCGGCGAGGACGACGGTCAGTACGGGCAGCCAGACACCGACGACGTCCAGCAGCCGCAGCGAGCAACGAAGTCAGCAGCAGGAGGAGGGCAGAGGAGTCGGACAGGCGGTGCCAGTGCGTCAGTGCGTCACTGCGATCTTGACGGCGACGATCACCAGACCGAGCAGTACGTTGACCGTCGCGGTGGCGGCCATCAGCCGTCGTGAGGCGCCCGCGTGCTGTGCCGCGGCGACGGACCAGCCCACCTGTCCGGTGAGGGCGACGCACAGCGCAAGCCACACGGCGCCCCGGACGTCGAGCCCCAGCAGGGGACTGACGGCGATGGCCGCGGCCGGCGGTACGGCCGCCTTGACGACGGGCCACTCGTCACGGCACACGCGCAGGATCAGCCGTCGGTCCGGAGGATGCTGGGCGAGACGCGCTCCGAACAGTTCCGCGTGGACATGGGCGATCCAGAAGACCAGGCTGGTGAGCAACAGCAACAGGACCAACTCGGCACGGGGGAAGGAACCCAGGGATCCGGCACCGATGGCGACGGAGGCCGCGAGCATGGACCCGTACACGCCGCCGGTGTAGTCCGCGTGGGCACGATGGTCGGCCCGGCGCTCCCGTCGGGCCGCGCTCTGCCCGACCCCGCTCGTATTCCTGGACACCCAGATCTCCTTCCTAGGTCAGTCCGCGCGTCCGACCGCGGTGCCCGGGGCGCTCTCGGGCGAGCGGCCCACCCGCGCGCTCGGCAGGTGTGCGGTGACCAGGAAACCGGCGAGCGCAACGCCTCCGGTGGCGAGGATCGCCGCCTTCAGCCCGTCGAGCTGAGCGGAGGCGTAGGACTCGGTGACGGCGTCGACCTCGGACGGTGGCAGCCCGGCCTGCTCGGCCGCGGAACGCACCTGCTCCGTGGAGACGAAGGTGATGCCCGCTTCCAGGCGGGCCCCGACCTGTTCGCGGGCGGTCGCGGACAGCCGCGGGTCGTCCGCGACCTGAGTGGTGAACGCGCCTGCCAGCGCGCCGACCAGGATGGAGCCGATGAGGGCGGTGCCCAGCGCCGAGCCGAGATTCTGTGCCGTGAACTGGAGCCCTCCGGCCTCGCTGCGCTCGTCCTCGCCGACGCCGGACTGGATGATGTTGCCGAGCTGCGAGGCGAGCAGGCCGACGCCGACGCCCAGTACGGCCATGGCTCCTGCGAACTGCGCGTCGTCGATGACCGGGTCGATGGTGGCCAGCAACCACACGACGGCCGCTGCCAGGATCGTGAGGGCCAGCCGCACCACCCCGCGTGGCCCCATCCTGCGTCCCAGCGAGGAACCGCACAGGGAGGTCACCAGCATGGTGGCCGACACCGGCAGCAGGCGCAGTCCCGTCTCGAAGGCGTCGAAGCCCTGCACCACCTGCAGATACAACGGAATGGCGAAGAACAGACCGAGGAGGATGAGGTTCTGGCCGAGGAGCGTCGTCAGGCCGGCCCGGAGCACCGGCCTGTCCAGCAGGGACAGGTGCACCAGTGGGGCGGCGCCGCGGCCCTCCCGCCGCCGCTCCCAGAACCGGAAGACGGCCAGCACGGCGAGCCCGGCGCCCACGACGAACAGGGTGGGGGCGAAACCGAGGACGGTGAACGGCGGATTGCGGGGCTTCACCCAGCCCCAGGTACTGCTCTGCAGCACCCCGAGCACACCCAGCCCCAGCCCGGCGGCGGAGAGCACCGCGCCCACTTTGTCCAGCCGGGGCCGAGGTCCGGTCGAGGCGGGCGTCGCGATCATCCGCCGGCACAGCAGCACGGCGACGACCACCAGGACCTCGCCCGCGAAGACCAGCCGCCAGGTGAGGTACGTGGTCATCCAGCCGCCGAGCAGCGGGCCGACCGCGATCCCGGCTCCGGCGAGGCCCCCGATGACCGCGTAGGCGACGGCCCGGTCGCGACCGCGGTACGACTGTGCGACCAGGGCCGCCATCGCCGGCAGCACCATGGCAGCCCCGAGCCCCTCGATGACGGACCAGCCCAGGGTGAGGACCCAGAGCGTGGGCGCCACGGCGGTCAGGGCCGACCCCACCCCGTACACGGTCAGCCCCGCCAGGAACATGCGGCGCCGTCCGAAAATGTCCCCGAGCCTGCCGCCGATGAGCATGAACGCTGCCATGACCAGCGCGTACAGGGTGATCACGGCCTGGATGGCGGTGACCTCCGTGTCGAAGTCCTCGACCAACCGGCTGATCGACACGTTCATCACGGAGGTGTCCAGAACCATCAGGAACTGGGCCGTACCGAGGACTGCCAGGGCCCGCCAGTGCTTCACGTCGTCTCACCTCGCCGAGTCGGACCGGTGCGCTGCGGCACGTTCCCCCCATCGCACCGCCGCGGTGGCGTCTCGTGCCTCACCCCTCGCGGGGGAGATCGCGGAAGCCCGAGGTCACGCGCCCGGCGTACCGCGTCACCGCGCCGGTTCACCACCGGCTTCCGGCGGACGCCTCCGAAAGGGGTCCTCACCGTGTCGACCGACACGTAAGGGCCGGTGGCGGTCCCCTCCGTGCTCATTCATGCGCGCCGGCCGCCGCCGCGTACTCGGGCCTGAAGCGCTGGAGGACGCTTCCGCCCGGCTGCACGACGCCGTAGCTGCTCTCCGGCACCTCGTTCCACGCGCCGGGCAGGTCGCCCAGAGGCTCCGACACGACGAGACGGGTCTCGTCGGACAGCTCACGCAGGAACGACACGTCGGGGTGGAGCGCACGCAGGGCGTCCACCCTGGTACTGACGTACAACGACCGCGAACGGCCTTCACTGGAGTAACGGAAGGCCCACACGCGTTCGCCGTCGGCCACCGCGATGGTCATCTGCAGCGGGTGCGGGATGCCGTGCGACTCCGCGGTCGTCTCGACGAGACCCGCCATGCGCGCCACCGCGCCGGGCGGGTCGTCGGCCAGGCCGAAGGTGAGGGCGAGGAAGAACATGACCTCGGAGTCGGTGGAGCCCTCCATGTCGGCGTACAGGGCCGGGTCCACGGCCAGGGCGAGATCACGCCGGACCCGACGGAACCCACTGATCATCCCGTTGTGCATCCACAGCCATCGGCCGCTCCGGAAGGGGTGGCAGTTGCTCTGCTGCACCGCCGTTCCCGTCGATGCCCTGATGTGCCCGAAGAAGAGGCCCGAGCGGGTGTGGTGGGCGACCTCCTGCAGATTGCGGTCGTTCCAGGCCGGGCCGACATCCCGCAGGACGGCCGGATCGGCCGTGTCAGCCGTTTCCGCTGTTTCCTGCGGGTACCAGCCGATTCCGAAGCCATCGCCGTTGGTCGTCTCCACACCCATGCGGGAGTGCAGACTCTGGTCGATGAGGGAGTGCTTCGGCTGGAACAGAACCTGGCTGAGGAGGACGGGTGTACCCGAGTAGGCGATCCAGCGGCACATCGTGACGCCCCTTCCGGCGGCGGCGGAGGCGCCACCGCAGTGGCCGGCCGCCGGACTCGAGCAGCCTCGGCGCATGGCGGGCGTCGTCCCGCGGCTGCTACCAGTATCGCCTTCGGCACCCCTCGGGGCATGCGGACAGGGGATGCCCGGAGCCCGTATCCCTACGCTCGCATGGGCAGCGCGGGAAACACGGCCACCGAGCCGTCTCGGTCTGCCCGCCCGCAGCAACAGTCCAGGCCACTCGCTCCGGTTCCTTGGATGGGTGGGCCGGCGTGGGTGTGCTGGTTGCGGGTGGGGCCTTGCTCATCGGGCGTGCGCTTCAGCGGGCCGCGTCGCAGTCGGATACTGAAGACGCTCGTCCTCGCAACGAGGCGAACTGGCATTGGCGTTGTGGATGCGGTGGGCGGTCGCGGGGCGGCGACATCAAGGTCGGCACGGATTACAACGCCTGGCGACATCAATGGCGCCAAGGCGTAGGGCATCCAATGCCGGAGGTCTACCAGGTGCTCGCGTAGGTGGGAACTGATCGTGGTCGCGTCCGGAACATAGGATGCGGCGACGCGGCCGCTACTTCGTTCGGTCATCTGATCCGCCAGGAGCGTTCCGCCGTCAAGGCGTACGGAGTGTGCAAGGTGCTGCCGTGCAACGCTGAGGCGGGGGCCCTGGCTGGGGGGCCGGGGGGGGGGACGGAGTCTGCCGAGGCAGAGTGCAAGACAGTACGGTGGCTACACGTCTGAGGCCGGCAGGGAACCCAGGTGGCGGCCCAGTCCGCGGGATGCCGGAGGGATCACCAGGGGTGGGTAGTCAACGTCTTCGGGCTGGTCCGTACGTTCGGGCTGGTGGAGCCAGACGCTGAGCAGAGGTTGGCGGAGCAGTTCGTCGGTCACAGCGGCTCCGACGTGGTCGTGCACGGTGCACAGCGCCAAAGCCGCGTCCGTCCCTGGAGAAGCATTGGCGCCCGTTTGGCTGCGCATATGTTGCAGGGCCTGCCACAGCAGCGGTGCACCCTGGGCGCGAAGCGTCCGTTCGTTGCTGGGCTCGAACTGCTCGACCGGTTGCCCGTCGATCCACCGTTCTACGATATTCAGGCCCTTGGCGCCGTGGTGGTAGCTGAGCACCTCCGTGTTCTGGGACAGTGAGCCTTTTCCAACCTGCTGGTGGCGGTGTGCAGTTGAGAGGCGGCGCTCAGAGAGGGCCTGTCAGGTGCGGCCGTAGTGGTGGCAGAGGTCTGCGGGGACGGCTGCCACCCATGTCGTCCTGGCGAGATCGAGGCAGATCGGTGGGACGGTTTCCCGAAAGCTCACTCGAAGGGGGCCTGCCCCGGTGGTTCATCGCGGTCAGCGGGTAGCTGGTACGCCTGCCCCTGGCCGTGGTCCCGAAGCCACCCGCCGTCCGGAGACGGCGTGGCGCGACGGGCGGGTGAACTGGGGGCGAATTCTGGCTTTCCCTCTGGTCGCAAGGGGGCTCGGGGGGGCGGTTTCGGGGGCGTGGCGTGCCTAGGATCGTCGGTGCCGCCTCGTTTCGTACGACCCTTCCTGGAGGACCGGCGTGCCCGAGATCCCCACCGATGCCGACGCCGATACCGACGCCGATGCCGCTAGCGATACCGAGGGCGACGCCGGCGTCGTACCCGGTCCCGTAGCGGCGCCGCCCGGCCGGACCGGCCGTCGGCGGACCGTGCTGGTGTGGGCCGTGTCCGGGGTCCTCGTGGCGGGGGCGGCCGTCGGGGCCGGGGTGCTGGCGACCGCCGGGGGTTCCGGCGGGGGCGGCGGTCCGGCGCGCGCGTCCGACTCCGACGGGCTGCGGCACACCGTCGTCGAGGTGACGCCCGGCGGGTGCGGACGCGGCTGGTCCCACCCCGCCCCCGGCCGGCAGGTCTTCGACCTGAACAACACCTCCAGCGCGGCGGCCGAGGTGTACCTGACCGACGCGGGTACGGGTGCCGTCTACGGCGAGGTCGAGGGGCTCGCCCCGGGGACCGTCCGCCCGATGCGGGTGACCCTCGGCAGCGGCTCGTACGCCTTCAAGTGCCTGCCCGACGACGCGGACGCCGTGACCGGCCCGACCGTACGGATCGCCGGGGGCGGCAAGGTGAAGAGCGGCCCCGCCGCCGTCCCCGTGACCCAGCAGGACCTCATCCCGCCCACCCTCGGCTACCAGAAGTGGATCCAGGACCGCACCGTCGAGCTGGCCACGAGGACCGACGCGCTGCGCGACGCGATCGACCGCGGGGACCTCCCGGCCGCCCGCGCCGCCTGGCTGCCGGCGCACCTCGTGTACGAGCGGATGGGCGCCGCCTACGGCACCTTCGGCGACGCCGACGGCGAGATCAACGGCACCACCGCGGGGCTGCCCGGCGGGGTCCACGACGCCGACTTCGCCGGGTTCCACCGGGTCGAGTACGGGCTGTGGCACGGGGAGTCGGCGCGCGGCCTGCGCGGCCCGGCCGGCCGGCTCGCCAAGGCCGTGCACGCCCTGCGCGACGGCTGGCCCGACCAGCGGATCGACCCGGGCGACATCGGGCTGCGCGCGCACGAGATCGTGGAGAACACCGTGCAGTTCGAGCTGACCGGCCGCACCGACTACGGCAGCGGCACCAACCTGGCCACCGCCCGCGCCAACCTCGACGGCAGCCGGGAACTGCTCACCCGCCTGCGCCCGCTGCTCAAGGGCCGCGACTCCGGGCTGGGCGGACTCGGCACCGCGATGGACCGGGCCCGGCACACCCTCGACGCCTTCCACCACAGCGGCCACTGGACGCCGCTGGACCGGCTCACCCGCACGCAGCGGGAGAAGGTCGACGCGGACCTGGGCGACCTGGCCGAGCGGCTGGCCGACGTGGCCGCCCTCACGGACGTACGGAGGACCGCGTGAAGCGGGGGGACGGGATCGACCAAGGAGGAACCGGATGGACCGGATGGACCGGGTGAACGAGGTCGGCCGCCGGGGGTTCCTGGCGGGCGCAGCGGCCGTCGCCGGTGCGGGGCTCGTGGCCGCGGACCAGGGTGCCGCGTCCGCCACGGACACGCATACGGACACGAGCACCGGCACCGGCACCGGCACCGACGCGCGCGTGGACTTCCACGGCCGTCACCAGGCCGGCATCCTCACCCCCACCCGCCGCGCCACCGCGTTCGTGTCCTTCGACACCACCGCCGAGAACCGCACCGAACTGGCCGATCTGCTCCGCACGTTGACCGACCGGGCCCGTTTCCTCACCGCCGGCGGCAACCCCCAGGAGCTGGGGATCACCGCCCCGCCGGCCGACTCCGGCACCCTCGGCCCCACCCTCCCGGCCGACGCGCTGACCGTCACCGTCGGCGTGGGCGCCTCGCTCTTCGACGAGCGGTACGGCCTCGCGGACCGCAGGCCCCGCCGGCTCACCGCCATGCCGTCCTTCCCCGACGACGACCTCGACGCCGCCTGGTGCCACGGCGACCTGAGCGTGCAGTTCAGCGCCGGAAGCACGGACACCGTGCTGCACGCCCTGCGCGACGTCGCCCGGCACACCCGCGGCGGCATGCAGGTGCGCTGGCGCATGGACGGCTTCGTCAGCCCGCCCCGCCCCTCCGGCACCCCGCGCAACCACATGGGCTTCAAGGACGGCACCGCCAACCCGGACGTCACCAGTCCCCGGGCGATGGACCGGCTGGTGTGGGTGGGCGCGGGCGGCGGCGAACCGGACTGGGCGACCGGCGGCAGCTACCAGGTCGTGCGGCTCATCCGGATGCTGGTCGAGTTCTGGGACCGGGTCTCGCTCACCGAGCAGGAACGGATGTTCGGCCGCGCCCGGGACACCGGCGCTCCCCTGGACGGCCGGCACGAGACGGACACGCCCCGGTACGCCCAGGATCCCAAGGGCGACATCATCCCGCTGGACAGCCACATCCGCCTGGCCAACCCCCGCACCACCGCCACCGCGGACCAGCGCATCCTGCGCCGCGCCCACAACTACGACCGGGGGGTGGACGTCAACGGCAACCTCGACATGGGCCTGCTGTTCTGCTGCTACCAGCAGGACCTGGCCCGGCAGTTCGAGACCGTGCAGAAGCGGCTGGCCGGGGAGCCGCTGGTCGACTACATCTCCCCGTTCGGCGGCGGCTACTTCTTCGCCCTGCCGGGAGCGCGGGACACGTCGGACTGGCTGGGGCGCACCTTGTTGGCCTGATCTCGCCCAACCGGACGGGAACGGACACGGGCGCGCGCCCGTCGGAAACGGACCCGCACCCGTCGAGCCCGGACCCGCACCCACCAGGAACCGACCCGCGCGGGTCAAGGAATGCCTAAAAGTCCATGAGAACTTCCTGACCGTACGTTCGCCCGCCGGTCACTGCCGCTCCCCCGATCCGCCGCCGACGTGGACGAAAATCCGGCCATGGACATTCAGGCCACAGCCATTCGAGCCATGGACATGCGGGCCACGGACGGCGTGGCAGCGGAACTCGGTGCTCCCGGAAGGCGAGACAGCATGATCGGCACAGGCAGAACCCCAGGCGCACGGCGCCGGTTGACGCGCGTGGGCGCCGTCCTCGGCGCCGTCGCCCTGGCCGCGGCGGGCGGGGTCCTCCCCGCGGCCGCGAACACCGGGCACGGCGGCCAGGGCGGCCACGGTCACGGCCACAGCCACTCCGACACGCGCACCGCCACGCCGATCAAGCACGTGGTGGTGATCTACCAGGAGAACGTCTCGTTCGACCACTACTTCGCGACCTACCCCAAGGCCGCGAACACCGACGGCACCACCTTCAAGGCGGCCCGGCACACCCCCGAGGCCGACAACCTGCTGAGCGCCGGTCTGCTGAAGACCAACCCGAACCTGTACACGCCCAAGCGGCTCGCGCCGTCGCAGGCCATGACCTGCGACCAGAACCACGGCTACGGGCCCGAGCAGTACGCGGCCAACGGCGGCAAGGCCGACAAGTACGTCGAGAACACCGAGGTCAGCAAGTGCACCGGGCTGTTCGGCGAGCCCGGCCTGGCCATGGACTACTACGACGGCAACACCGTCACCGGCCTGTGGAACTACGCGCAGCACTACGCGATGAGCGACAACTCGTTCAGCTCGGTGTACGGCCCCTCCACGCCCGGCGCGCTCAACCTGGTCTCGGGGCAGACGCACGGTGTCGTCTCCGTCGACCCGGCCTCCGGCACCGAGCACCCGAAGCAGACGGCGACGCCGGACCCGTACACGGTCCTCTCCCCCGACGCCAAGGGCGTGGGCACGGTCGTCAACGACCCGGACCCGGCGTACGACGACTGCTCCGACAAGGACCACACCAGCACCAACGCGCTCGCCGTGATGCGGGGCAGGAACATCGGTGACCTGCTCAACGCCAAGGGCGTGAGCTGGGGCTGGTTCCAGGGCGGCTTCCGGCCCAGCACCGTGTGGGACGGCGAGCAGGGCCACTACGCCAAGTGCGGCGGCACCACCCACACCAACGTCGGCGGCGCCGCGGTCGTCGACTACAGCCCGCACCACGCGCCGTTCCAGTACTACAGGTCGACGTCCAACCCGCACCACCTGGCCCCGAGGAGCGTCGCCGAGATCGGGCACGCGGGCCGCGCCAACCACAACTACGACCTGACCGACTTCGACGCCGCGCTCAAGGCGGGCCACCTCCCCGCGGTCAGCTTCCTCAAGGCCGCCGAGTACCAGGACGGCCACGCCGCCTACTCCGACCCGATCGACGAGCAGCACTTCCTCGTCAAGGAGATCAACGCGCTGCAGAAGTCGCCGGAGTGGAAATCCACGGCGGTCGTGGTCGCCTACGACGACTCCGACGGCTGGTACGACCACGTCACCTCGAAGGTGCTGAACGGCTCGAAGGACACCAGCGTCGGGTCCAACGGCAAGGCTCTCGACGCCCCCGCCTGCCAGTCCGGTCCGGCCGCCGAGGGCGGCTACGCGGACCGCTGCGGCCCCGGCACCCGGCAGCCGCTGCTGGTCATCTCCCCGTACAGCAAGGTCAACAAGATCGACCACGCCGCCACCGAGCAGACCTCGATCACCAAGTTCATCGAGGACAACTGGTCGACCGGCCGCATCGGTGACGCCTCCTTCGACCAGCGCGCCGGCACCCTCGACGGCCTGTTCGACTTCCGGCACCCCGACAACAAGCAGGTGCTGCTGAACGCGGACGGCTCGGTGGCCTCGGTGAACCACTCCCCGCACTACGACCGGACGACGACGAAGGTCTCCACCGCCGCGTACCCCGCGTACGTCCAGGAACTGCGGGCCCAGAACGTCGCCGCCAGCACCGACACCGACCCGAACACCCCCCTCCTCATCGCCGCCGGCCTCTTCACAGCCGTCGGCACGACCACAGCCCTGGCCCTGCACCGCCGCCGCAACCGCACCTCGGGCACGACCCCGGCCATGTGAGCCGACGCCGTCCGGCACGCGAAGAGGCTGTCGGTCTCGCGCGAGGCCGCCGGGGGAGACACCGAGTCTCCCCCGGGCGAGCGCCTTCACCCTCCCCGCCCCGTCGGGCGGGGAGGGTGAAGGGCGGAGGGCACGGAGTACACGTGTCATGTGCCGCTCCCCCTACGCGGTCTCCTCCAGGGCAGCGGCCCCCGTGTGCCGCAGGAGCGAGAAGACCGTGCGGCAGCGCAGGGTGAAGCCGATCGACTCGTACAGCCGGATGGCGTTCGCGTTGGTGGCCGCGGCGTGCAGGAAGGGGCGTTCGCCGCGCTCCTTGATGCCGGCGGCGACCGCGCGGACCAGACGGGTGGCCAGGCCCCGGCCGCGGTGCTCGGGGTCGGTGCACACGGCGCTGATCTCCGTCCAGCCGGGCGGGTGCAGCCGCTCGCCGGCCAGGGCGACGAGGCGGCCCCGGTGCCGGATGCCGAGGTAGGTGCCCAGTTCGACGGTGCGGGGCAGGTAGGGGCCCGGCTCGGTGCGGGCGACCAGGTCGAGGATCTCGGGCACGTCGGCGGGGCCGAGCCGTACGGCCTCGGGGTCGGGTTCGGCACGCAGGGAGGTGTCCACGAGCTGGACGCCGTGCCCGGTGTGGACGACCTCCCACCCCTCGGGGACCTCGGTGACGCCCCGCACCGCGGCGGTACCGCCGGGGCCGACGAGTGCGGCGAGGTCGGCCCAGGCGCGCGGGTCGTTGTCGCCTGCGACGGCGTGGAAGGGGGACACGTCCTGCTGGTACCGGACGGCCCGGCCGACGCGCTCGGCGAAGCGGGCGTGCGGGCCGGTGAGCGCGGCCCAGGCGGGGTTGTCCAGAGGGTGCGAGGAGCCGGCGTCGAGGGCGATGACGGACATGGTGTGACGGTCTCCGGTGTTCGACTCGGGTGTTCTGCGCGGGTGTCGGGCGCGGGTGCTGGGCGCGGGTGTGCGGCGCGTGGGACTCCACCGCGAGGCGGCGGTGGAGTTCCCGGCACGCCCGGGTCAGGAGTTGTCGAGCGGCAGTCCGGGCGGGTTGACCTCGGACGTGGTGACGGCCTCGTTGGAGAGGTTGTACGCCTTGAGCCACTTGGCGTACTGGCCGTTCTCGATCAGGTGGTCGATGGCGTCGGCGAGCGGCTTCGCCAGGCCGCTGCCCTTCTTGGCGGTGGCCGCGATGAGGCCCTGCAGGTGCGCGCCGGCACCGGAGTAGGTGCCGGCGGTGCGGGTGGCGTCCGGCGTGTTCGCGACCTGACGGTTGTGGTAGGCGATACCGGGGTTGGGCCCGAGGTACGCGTCGATCCTGCCGCCGGCCAGGGCCAGGTAGACGCTGTTGGCGGTCTGGAAGTACTTGACGGTGAGCTTCTTGCCCTCCTTGGCCAGCTTCGCCTTCCACTCCAGGAGGATCTTCTCCTGGTTGGTGCCGGAGCTGACGGCGACGGTCTTGCCGGCGAGGTTCTCGTAGTCGTTGTCGAAGTTCCAGGTGCTCTTCTTCGGCACGGTGAAGGCGAGGTTGTCCTGCCGGTAGGAGGCGAACTCGTACTTCTTCTTGCGCTCCTCGGTGTCGGTGACGTTGGAGAAGGCCACGTCGACCTTGCCGCTGTCGATGCCGACGAACATGTTCTCCCAGGTGAGGTTCTTCACCTCGGGCCGCAGGCCCAGGACCGCGGCGACCAGGCGGCCGAAGTCGGGCTCGGCGCCGGTGAGCGTCTTCTGGTCGCTGCCCACGTAGGCCAGCGGCGGGAAGCCGGACGGCAGGGCGCCGATGCCGATCTCCAGCTTGCCGCTCTTCCTGACCGCGGCGGGCAGTTCGGCGCTGATGGACTTGACTTCGGTGACCTCGAGGGAGGTCTGTTCGGCCGCGCCGTTGGAGACCTTCCCGATGACGACCTCGCCGGACGAGGCGGTGTCGGTGGAGGTGGCCGCGTCGCTGTCGCCACCGCATGCGGCGAGCCCGGTGGCCAGGGAGGCGACGGCGGTCGCCGCGGTGATGCCGCGTATCAGGCTGCGTCGGGTGAACTGCGTGGGCATGGCCGTTCCTTGTCGCTGGAGGTGAGGAGGGTGGCGTGGGGAAGGTCTGGAGGAGGTACGGGGTTCAGAGGACCCTGGCGAGGAAGTCCCTGGTCCGCTCGTGCCGCGGGTTGTCGAGGACCTCGGAGGGCGGGCCCTGCTCGACGATCCTTCCGCCGTCGAGGAAGACGACCTGGTCGGCGATCTCGCGGGCGAACCCGATCTCGTGGGTGACGATGACAAGGGTCGTACCGCTGGTCGCCAGGTCCTTGATGACGGCGAGGACTTCGCCGACGAGCTCGGGGTCCAGGGCGGACGTCGGCTCGTCGAAGAGGATGACGCCGGGGCGCAGGGCGAGAGCGCGGGCGATGGCGACGCGCTGCTGCTGGCCGCCGGAGAGCCGGCGCGGGTAGGCGCCGGTCCTGTCGCCGAGCCCGACCCGGCCGAGCAGCTCGCGGGCGAGCTCCCGGGCCTCGGGCCTGCCCAGCCTGCCGGTGGCGACCGGGGCGGCGGCGACGTTGTCGAGGACGGTCAGGTGCGGGAAGAGGTTGAAGTTCTGGAAGACGAAGCCGATCCGGGCGCGCTGGACGAGGATGGCCCGCTCGCTCAGTTCCTTGAGCCGGTCGCCGTGCCGCTTCACGCCGATCAGCTCGCCGTTGATGCTGACGTGGCCGATCTCGGGCTTCTCCAGGTGGTTGATGACCCGCAGCAGGGTGGACTTGCCGGAGCCGGAGGGGCCGAGGACGACGGTGACCTCGCCGGGGCGGACGGTCAGGTCGACGCCGGCCAGTACCCGGTGGGTGCCGTACCACTTGTGCACGTCGTGCACCTCGACGGTGGCGGCCCCGCCCCCGGCCAGGGGCTCGAGCGTCCTGGCGGTCATACGGCGGCCTCCTCGCGGATGCGGGCCCGCAGGCCGGTGAGACCGGTGCGCAGCTTCTGCAGCGGTGTCGGCGGCAGGCCGCGGGTGGCGCCGCGGGCGTAGTGCCGCTCGACGTAGAACTGGACGACGGAGACGGCGCTGGTCAGGATCAGGTACCAGACGGTGACGACCAGCAGCAGCGGCACGATGTCGCCGGGGTAGGTGGCACCCATGGTCTGTGCGGAGCCGAACAGGTCGAGCAGGGACACATAGAAGACCAGCGAGGTGCCCTTGATCAGGCCGATCAGCTGATTGACGTAGTTCGGGACGATGGAGCGCAGCGCCTGCGGAAAGACGATCCTGCGGAACTGGTAGCCCTTGGGCAGGCCGAGCGCCGCCGCCGCCTCGTGCTGGCCCTGGTCGACGGAGAGGATGCCGCCGCGGACGACCTCGGCCGCGTAGGCGGCCTCGTTGAGGCTGAGGCCGACGACGGCGACGACCATGTCGGTGGCCAGTCTCGATTCGTCGAAGGAGAAGAAGGCCGGGCCGAAGGGGATGCCGATGCTCAGCGTCTTGTACAGGGCGCTGAAGTTGTAGAGGAAGATCAGCACCACGATGAGCGGGACGGAGCGCAGCACCCAGACGTAGGTCCAGCTCACCGCGCGCAGCACGGGGCTCCTGGACAGTCGTGCCAGGGCGAGCACGACGCCGCCGATCAGGCCCAGCACCGCGCTGTAGGCGGTGACTTCGAGGGTGATCACGAGGCCGTCGAGGAGGGTGGGGCGCAGGAACCAGTAGCTCCAGCGGTCCCACTGGTAGAAGGGGTTGGTCACCAGTCCGTGCACGAACTGGGCGGCCAGGACGAGTACGACCGCGGTGGCGATCCAGCGCCCGGGGCGCCGCAGCGGCAGGACCCGCTGTGCGACGAGCGGTGGCGGCGGTTCGTCGGCGGTGGGTGACGGCGTGAGCGTGACGGTGGCGCCAGGGGGTTCACTCATGGTGGGCTCCGGCAGGTTCGGACACCCCGGACGGCGCGGCGGCATGCGTCGGCGGATGCGGCCGCGGGGAACCGGGGGCGGGGAGGACAACGGCACACCGCACGGGCGGCGTTCGTCGGGGAATGCGGGGCTGCGGCGGCGTGCGGGCTTCGGGCGCTGCGGAAAGAGGTCAGCCCCGACAGCGGGCACGGCCCGGTGCGGTACACAGTGCGCTGTTCACACGGAGCAGGTCGACCGCGCGATCGGCGACGAGCGGGTTCGGGTACGGCTCCACGCAGCCCTGTGGGCGGCGCGTGGCCGTCCTGGGAGCTGCGTTCATGGCGTCACCGTCACCGTTCCGGCCCTGTGGGCCTCGCGCTTACCGAAACTCTTCGGTCGGGTCTTCACCTGGGGCACCCCACCGCGGTGGGAGGGTTGCCGGTCAGCAAGCCAGGGCTTGTCGCTGACGCTCATGACCGTTCTGGGGCCGTAGTAAAGACAAATGCCCGAACGGATGTCAACGCCGGTCCGCCGACTGGACCGGCCGGCAGGCCGCGTGCGCCGCCCGCCCGGACGACCCTACGTTCCCTACCCGTTCACTGGGATTGCCCCAGCGAGTGTCGATCCCGCCGACACCGGCGTCAAGAGGGCCCTCCCGTCCCGCATCGCGGACGCCGTCGGCCTTGACATTCACGGGGGCGGACGACTTACGTTGAAAAGGAGAGCCGTTGACGGGTGGAGGCTGTGATGCGCGTACTGGGTACGGCACCGCACGGTGCGTGCACCGGTGCGCGGCTGATCACCCGGCGGCACGTCGACTACTGCCGCACCTCCTCCGCCGTCTGTCCTTCCGCACACGTCTGACCTCTGCCGGCCGCTCCCGCCGGCCGTCTCGTCGTGGCCCCGTGGCCGCGAGTCGTCGTGTCCTCCGGAAGGAATTCCCCTGTCCGGCCCCGCCCCGCACCTCGCCGTCGAGCTCGAGGGCAACGACGCCCACCCCGCGGCCCGGCGCCGAACCCTTCCCTGTCGCGGGCCGATCGGCGTCCCCGCATGACCTCGTCCGCATGACCTCGTCCGCAAGACCTCATCCGCATGACCTCGTCCGCATGACCGACAAGAAGCCGCCCCGCGCCACCGGAACGCGGGTTCGGCCGACGCCCGTGGAAGCCGACCGCCGGCGCACCCGGTGACGCGGCGGCGAACGTGCCCGCCGGGTACGCGCGTCGGCCCGGCAGCCCGGCCCCGCATCCCCTGCCCGAAGGCACCCCGACACGAGGGAGATCGCCCATGACCACCGAGGCCGCCACCACTGACCTCCACGCCTTCACCAAGAGCTGGCTGGAGTGGCACCGCGCCAAAGAGGCCCGGCTCGCCGCCCCGCACGGGTTCCTGGCGATCACCGGTCTGCACTGGCTCGACGACCGGCCCCAACGCTTCCCGGACGCGCCCGGCGCGTGGCGCACCGGCCCCGGGGGCGTCGTCGTGGACCTCGACGAGGGCGAGGAACTCGTCGTCGACGGGGCGCCGGTGAGCGGCGAGCACCGCTTCGGCGTGCTTCCCGAGCGCGGCGGCGTGGACGCCGTCTGGAAGGACGCCGTCATCGAGGTCGCCAGGCGCGGCGGCCAGGACATCGTGCGCCCCCGGCACCCGGACGCCCCGCTGCGCACGGCCTTCGCCGGGACGCCCGCCTACGCCCCCGACCCACGCTGGGCCGTGACGGGCCGCTACGTCCCGTTCGACACTCCGCGGCCGACCACCGTGGGCGCCGCCGTCGAGGGCCTCGAGCATGTCTACGACGCCCCGGGCAGGGTCGAGTTCGAGCTGGACGGGCGCCCGCTGTCGCTGACCGCTTTCCCCGGCCACGGGGCGGGCCGGCTACTGGTGCTGTTCACCGACGCGACCTCGGGTGTCACCACCTACGCCGCCAACCGGTCCCTGACCCTCGATCCGCCCGCCGCCGACGGCACGGTCGTCCTGGACTTCAACCGGGCCGCCAATCTGCCGTGCGCCTACACGGACCTGGCCACCTGCCCGCTGCCCCCGGCCGAGAACCGGCTGCCGGTGGCGGTCGAGGCCGGTCAGAAGATCCCCCGCGAGCGCGGCGGCTCCTGAGCCGGACCCACTCCCGGCCCGGCGGGAACACCGACGCTCTGCGCAAGCGCGATCCCCCGTGACCGGGGCGAATCCACCGGTCGTCGGCCACGTGTCACCGGAATCGTAGAGCGCCCGACTCGTCCGTCCCCCGAGAGACCGAACGCCCGCGGCTCACCTGAGCCTATGCCGCTCGCATGTTCGTTGACAACGTCAACGTCTAGCCTGGGGAGCGCTCTCGCAGGCATCGTCCCTCTGCCGGAAGGTCACCCGTGCCGCAGCCCGAACGCCTCCCCGGAACGCCCGAGTTCCTCATCAAGCTGCCGCAGGACGGTGCCGAGGCGCGGGGGTACCTGCTGGTCCCGTTCGGCGGCAACGGGACGAACAAGTTCCTGTTACGGGAGGGCTCGCTCGTGACCGCGCAGGAGTGGCCGAGGCCCGGCGCCTACGCCCGCCGGGTGCGGGCGGAACTGCGGGCGGAGGGCGCGCCCGTGGACGTACCGGCCGCCCCGGGTGCCGTCCAGGATGCGTCGGCAGTCCCCAGGGCGCGCCCGGCGGGGCGCAGAACGCGCCCGCCCGCTGGAGGGTGACCCGGGACGTCGAGTGCAACTCCTCCTCGGCCGCCGCCGCGCTGGTGTACGGGCCTGGCCTGGTCGGCCCGGCTCCTCGCGCCGGTCACCGTCGAGGCGCTGGAGGGCGAGGGCGGCACGGACACCCTCGCCGGACACCGCTCGCTGCTGCACGGGCGGCGTCCCCAGGCGCAGGGGTACGCGACCCGGCAGGGGGAGACCGAGGCCCTGTTGGAGCGGGTCAGAGGGCTGCTCGACGGGGGGTGGCACCGCATGAGATCGGCGTGTGCGCCCGCTTCAACCTCTCCCTGGACGCGGCCGAGGAGAAGCTGAGGGCGGCGGGCGTCCCGGTGACGCGGGTCAAGGGGCAGATCGCGCCGGGCGCGGAGGGCGTACGGCTGGCGACGATGCACGCGATGAAGGTGCTGGAGTTCCGCGCGGTCAACGTCCTCGGGGTCACCGAGGGCACCGTTCCGTTCACCCGCGAGATCACGCCGCGCGAGGCGGACCCGTTGCCGCACGACGCCGACCTGCCGCGCGAACGGTGCCTGCTCTTCGTCGCCTGCACCCGGGCCCGTGAGGCACTGAGCGTGACGTGGAGCGGCACCCGGAGCCCGTTCCCGCCGGCGGCCACGGCCTGACCGGGCCGCCCGCTCAGTCCTGCGGCGGCTCCGGGGCCTCCGGCGACTCTGTGGACTCCGGCGGCGGGGCCAGGGCGCCCGTGGCGATGCCCTCGCGCACGACCTCGGCGAGCCGCCGGCTCAACTCACCGATCTCGCGCGCCCCTTCCTCGAACGCGGACAGCGCGCGGAAGGCGGAGCCGTACCGGCGCTGCTCGTCGATGGTCATGCGGGGGATGCGCGAGCCCCTGCCGTCGAGCCGGTAGGTGCCGCTGGCGGTCGTGGAGCGGCGGGTGTTGGAGGAGCTGCGCAGGAACCCCTGGAGGTAGTCGGTGTCGAGCTGTTCGCTGGCCGACACCGGCACGGGGCCGTCGTAACGGACGAGCCCGGCGCGGGCGAGGTCCGCGACGCTGGTCATGGCGCCGTCCAGGGAGCCCGGTCCGCCGCCCGCCGCGAGGTCGGGCAGGACGGCGGCGAGCCGGCGGATCCTGTCGTCCAACTCCGCGCGCAGGGTGGCGTACTCGCCCGCGTAGTCGCGTTCCCGGGGCCGTAGGTGGCTGCCGGGGGTCAGGTCGACGAGGTCGTCGAGGAGGTCGATGAGGGGCACCTCGGCGACCTGGTCGGGGCTCGGTTCGAGGCTGCCGTCGGGGCTGTTGCCGGTCAGGTCGACCATGCGCACCGTCTGGTGGGTGTCGGTGCGTGCCGTGCTCTCGGGGCGCCGCAGGCACCACAGGTGGACGGGCAGGGCGTGCGAGGTCGCCGTCCCGGGCGGCAGGGCGACCACCTGGCGCACGATGCCCCGGCGGACGAGCTCGGAGCGGATGCGGCGGCCCGCCTTGCGGTAGGCGACCGAGGCGGGCATGACCATGAGGACGTCGCCGCCGGGCTCCGTGTGCGCGTAGGCGTGCTGGAGCCAGGCGAGTTCGCCCTCGGCCTTGGACGGGGTGCCGAGTTCCCAGCGGGAGTCGAGCAGCAGCTCCTCCCGTCCCCACTCGGTCACACCGGCCGGCGGATCGCAGACCACCAGCCGCGCCCTGAGGTCCGGCCACGCGTCCGCGCGCAGCGAGTCGCCCGCCTCGACGCGCACGCCCGACCGGCCCAGGAGTTCGGCACGCGACTGCGCGAACCGGGCGCTGTCCGGGTCCAGTTCCTGCCCGTGACACCGCGTCCCGTTCTCCGGGGCGACGGCCAGCAGCAGTACCCCGATCCCGCAGGCGGGGTCGAAGACCGTGGCGCCGGCGGGCAGTTCGGGGGCGAAGTGACGCACGGCCCGCACGACACGTTCGGACGTCACCTGATCCGACCCCGCACGCCGGGCGGAGTCCAGCAGCCGTTCCGTCAACCCGTTCACGAGATCGACGGGCGTCTCGGTCCGCACCAACTCCCGCACCCGCCCGGCAATCTCGTCGGGCAGTTCCGCCCCGCTGTCCCCGCCGAGCGCCGCGGCCACCGCCGCCAGCCCCGTGACCATCTGCTCCCCGTACACGGCCCGCAGGGTCTGCCAGAGCTCGACCTCGGGCGACACCTCCTGCCCCTTGCGCTGCCTGTCCAGCCATGCCTGGACCTCGGAGAGCGCGAAGAGCGGACTGTTGGCGGCGCCTCCCGCCGGCGCGGGGAAGTCGTCGTACCGCCTACGCCAGTTGGAGACGGCGGCCCGGGTGACCCCGGCCAACCGAGCGATCTCGGAACCGGTGACGAGGGGCCCGGCCGAGGAAGCGGAATCGTCCGTCATGATTCCAGCGTACACGGGCAGCCGATTTCGACTTGAGTCAGTATGCGTCGACATCGTTCACGCACGCATGTCCACACTTTCTGTGTATTTCGCTGTTCCCCGTCCCTTCCTCCCCGCGGTCGGCACGGCCGGTGTCCGACTGCCGAAGTCCTACCGGACTGGGCAAGTGACAGGAGTCGCCTTCAACAAGGTTGAGCCCGTGATCCCGGTACGGGACCTCGACACCGCCCTGGACCGCTACCGCCGGCTGGGCTTCACGGCGCACGCCTACGAGGGCCCGTGCGGGCGGGTGCCCGAGAGCCCGTGCGGGCGGGTGTCCCGCACGGGACTCATGCGGGCGGGTGCACGCACAGGGGCTTGTGCGGGCGGGTGTACACCGGCTTCGGGCGGGTGTACGTCGACTTCGGGCGAGTGCACCTCGGGTTCGGGCGGGTGCGCGTCGGCGGCCTCGTGCGGCAGGTCGCCGCTGTGGCCGGCCGCCGGGTGCCGGGCCACCGGACCGCCGAGCCGCCGCGCGTACCCCGTGTCCGGGCCCGGTCGTCAGGACCGGGACGCCGTCTCGCTGCGGCCGCGTGTGAGTACCTGTCGCAGCAGGGGTTCGCGCCGCTTCCGGCCGCCGGGCAGGTCCAGCTCGGTCAGCCGCTCGGTGGCGAAGTACGCGGCGTACCGTTCCTCCCCCTCGGCACCCGGGTCGCCGGCGTCCTGCGCCAGCAGCAGTTCGGCGTCGGCGCGCAGCCAGGGGTACCGGACCGGCTGCATGCCGTACCCGACCGCCCCCACCAGCGGCTGGAGGGTCGGCGGGGCTTCCGGCAGCCGGGCCGCGGCCCCGGCTTCGAGGTCGGGGACGACGTGGTCGACGATCACCAGCGGCACGCGGTTGCTGTTCTCGTACGGCGTCAGCTGCCGCAGCACCGCCCTGGTGCCGACGCGGGCGGTGGGGATGCCGTAGTACGCCGAGGCCGTGAGCATCGCGGTGGAGAAGCAGCCGACCACCAGTTCCAGCGGCAGATGCGCGTAGAAGACCTCGGCGAGCAGCGTGCCGCGCAGCGTCGTCAGCCGTACTCCGGCCGCGGCGGCCTCGCGCTCGAGGGCCTCGCCGTAACGTACCGGCGCGGTGGGGTGCGGCTTGAAGACCACCGAGCGGTGACCGGCCGCGGCGGCGCCGCGCAGCATCCGCACGTGCAGGTCCTCCTCCTCCTCGGCGGTGAGGATGTTCAGCGCGGCCAGGTACTGGCCGAGCAGCAGCGCGGTCGGCGCCGCCTCGGCCGCCCGCACCACCTCCGGGTCGTCGGCGGCGGCCCGGGACAGGTCGGCCAGCACCGCGCGGAAGGCGTCGTCCGGGACGAGTTCGGCCGCGACGCCGAACTCCGAGAGCAGCAGCGGGCGCAGCCCCGGCACCAGGTCGAGGTGGAGAAGCCGCTGGACCCGGACGGCGACGGAGTGCGGCGGCTCGTCGCGGGTCGGTCCGTAGCTCATCAGGCCGTCGGCGTACACGTGCACCGGGGCGCCGGCGAACACGGCGGCGAGGCTGCGGGCCGGGCTGACCTGGATCGACTCCACCACGAGCGTCACGGGTCCGGCGCCGAGTTCCCACCGGGTGCGCAGGACCCGCTCCCACAGGTCCGTGTCCTCCGGACGGGGCCGCCAGCCGCCCGGGTGGTGCGGGGCGATGGCCTCGTTCCAGTCCTCGACCTGGTCGAAGCGGGCGGCGACCGTCGAGAAGCCCGTCATCTCGGACATGGGCGGCGCCACCTCGGGGACGGCCGCGTTGTTGGTGAGCAGCAGCACCCGCCGGGCCTCGCCGGCGGGACCGAACTGGCCGGCGTCCAGGGCGGCGGCCAGGGTGGCGGCGCCGTACAGGGTGGATGCCTGGAAGACCTGCACCGGCTGCGACCCGGCCTCGGTCCCGGACCGGCCGGTGGAGTCCGCGGAGCGGGGGGCGGTGACGGTGAGGGTGCCGGTGCCGGTGCCGGTAGGAAGGGCCGGGGCGTCCGTGGTGCGCGGCGTGCGGAAGACCGGGGGCCCGACCACCACGGGGGCCGTGCGCCCCGGGCGGGCCTCTCCCGTGTCACGCAGGCGGCGCAGCAGCGTGCTCCGGGGGGTGTCCATCGTCGCCAGGATCTCGTCGAGGACGTCCCCGGGCATCCGGTGCAGCGCGGCTGTCGACTCGGCCTTGAGCTGCTTGGCCACCGCACTCTCGTACTGGCCGGCCTTGCCCATGTGGAAGGCGATCATCGCGCAGTAGGTGCGGACCGCCTTCGGCATGAAGCGGTCGCCCTCCGGGTCGGCGGCGACTTCCCTGAGGACGGTGTCGTAGGCGGGTATGAAGTCCAGTTGGCGCGTGTCGGAGATCTGGGTCAACGACGTTCCCACGCCCCGCCGGTAGAAGGCCCCGTGCAGTCCCAGTGCCGCGTAACTGCGGGCCCGCAGATGCAGCCGCCACACCCACAGGCGGTCCTCGGCGGTGCGCAGCCGCGTCTCGAACCGGCCCTCGCCGTTCTCGAAGAGCCGGGAGCTGTAGATGCCGAACGGCACGAAGGGGTAGTCCACCATGGTGGACATGTGGGCGGGCGCGATGCCGTCGCGCGGGTCCATCACGACGTCCCGCAGCCGGGCCGGGGCGTACCGGATCTGCCGCTTGCGGCCCGTGGCCAGCACATGGTCGGTGCGGGCGAAGTCGCAGCCGAGGCGGGTCATGCGGTCGACCATGGCGCGCAGATGGCCCGGGGCGTACCAGTCGTCGCCGTCCAGGAAGGTCACGTAGTCGCCGGTCGCCTCGTCCAGCCCGGTGTTGCGGGCCTGGGCCACGCCCTGGTTGGTCTCGTGATGGATCACCCGGGCGTTCGGCAGCGTGCCGGCCATGTCGTCGAGGATCTGCCCGGTGCGGTCGGTCGAGCGGTCGTCGATCAGCAGGAACTCGAACTCGGGGTCCGCGTTGACAGCCAGACTGCGCACCGTTTCCGCCACATAGGCCTCGACATCATGGCACGGGACGACAACGGAAAGCTTCGGCATGTGCGGATCCCCCCGGGGTCACATTCAGGAACCCGTGCATGCTATCCATTTGCCAAGTCTTTCCATGTCCCGGAAATGAACAGCCACCGACATGAAGGTGAACAACCGTGTGCGAGGCGCCGATGGCCGGCGGCTGTCCGCCGACTTCGCCGTCACCGTCTCCGTCAGGCACCCCGGAAGCCCCGCCGATGAAGACTTCGACGGGACCGCTTTCCGGTGCGAACGCCGGCACCGAACTCGGTCGGTTCAGCAGGGTACGAGGGTGACACAACGGTTTGCCGATATCCTGCAGGGCCTCATGGACAACCGTGGACTGTCGCCCCGGGCTGTCAGCCGCGCATCAGCATGAGCCGAATCGACCATTCTGCAATTGCTTGGCGCGAGCGTTCCACCGTCACCGGAAACAGTGAACCTCTTTCATCCTGCGTATTCGCAGGTGAGGAGGGTGTGGACTGCTGCGATCACTCTGCCGATGCGGTTGGTGGAGCATCGGGCTTGACGTAGCAGTCGCCAGGACTTGAGGCGGGCGAAGGCGCGTTCGCCCGGAGCGCGGAGACGGGCGTGGTCGCGGTTGTACTGCTGGTAGTGCTCCGGCAGTTCGCGGTGGCCGTAGTAGGGGGTGCGGACGGTGGCGCCGGCGCCTTGGTAGGCGCGATCGGCCAGGACGAGGATCTGGCGGGTGAGACAGGCCTGGACGATGCCGTGAGCACGGGCTGCGGTCAGGTCATGGGTGCGTCCCGGCGTTGCCCGCGAAAACCACAGAGGCGTGCCGTCCGGACGCGTGATGACCTGGACGTTCATGCCGTGCTTCTTGTGCTTTTGCGAGTAGTACGGCTCATCGGCCGCGATCCGGCCGGTGGGGATCAGTGTCCCGTCGACGATGACGAAGTCGCCTTCGCCCAGACCGACGAGGGCTTCGTGCAGGCCCGGTGCCCACGCCGCCAGCACCTCCACGGTCTCACCGACGTAGCGCCAGGCTGTCGCTTCCGACACTCCGAAACCGGCGGCCACCTGTGCGAGGGTCTCGTTCTTCCGCAGGTGGGCCAGCACCAGCAAGGCTTGCTTGAAGCACCCCAACTTCCGCCAGCGCGTGCGAAGTTCATGCCTTCGGGCGTAGATGAGCCACGCAACGTGCTCAACCAGCTCATACGGGACGTCGAGCATGGAAGGATACGGAACCAACGAAGCCCCCCGGCCGATGGCGTGCTGAGTGAGATCACCACACCAACGACGAGGGGCTTCGCCATGTCACACCACCTGACCAGCCCATTTCATCCTCACGGCACAGGATGAAAGAGGTTCACTGATCGCCTACACCACGACAAGGGACATGACCGCGTTCAGCTTGCCCCGGTTCCCGAGCGAGAGGAGACGTTGGCGCGTATGTTCTTCTGGATCGTGCCGGCAATAGTGGGCAGCAGCTCCTGCATCGCGGATTCCTGGGCGGCCAGCGTCGCCTCTCTGATCGCGGTGATCAGCAGAGAGGAAAGGTTGTCGGTGTCCTCCGGGTCAGCAGCCTCCTCGGCGATAATCACTTCCCGCAAGCGTCCGGACCCGTCGACAATGGCACGCACCGCACCCCCACCGCACGATCCTTCGAACCTTTTCTCGATCAATTCCTGCTGTGTTGCGAGCAGACTGGCCTGCGTCTGGCGTATCTGCTCCATGAACGCCTGCATGTTGGGGCGGTGTGAGCCCAAAGATGCTGTCATGCCTGAACTCCTGCCTATCGAGGGACGTACCAAGAGATCAGACCACGTGCCACTTCTGATTGTCCGTCCCGGCACAGGTGTACAACTGAAGACGAGTTCCGTTGGCCGTGCCGTGATCCTTGGCGTCCACGCACTTGTCGGCCAGAACGTTCACCAGATCACCAGCTTGTTCGAAGCGCCACCGCTGGCCGGCACTGCCGTTGCAGGTATAGACATCGACCGCGGTGCCGTTGGCTGTCGAGCCCCCCACCAGCCCCATGCACTTGCCGAGTGAGCGAATGGTACCGTCCGAGTAGAAAGTCCATTGCTGGTTGCCGTTATTACCGCAGTCGAACAGTTGAAGCGGCGTGCGATCAGGGGCGCTGTAGATCCGGTCGGTGACATCGATGCAGCGGTTGGACGGGTTGCCAACGATGCGATACCGCGGGACGCCTGAGTCGTCATTTCGGGTCTGCCCGCCGGACGACTTCTTTCTCTGCTGGGAACCTGAGCCGGAAGTCCCTTCCTGGGACCGCCCGCCACCGGTCCCAGTTGAACCGTCAGCGGCACGAGAGGCGCTTGGCGCAGCAGACTCACTGGCCGTTCGGGACCCGACCGGCCCGGATTTCCCAGCGACACTCGGACGGCCCTTGCCACTGCTGCCCGGAAGAACCACAACACTCTCGCCTCCGGAGCCACGGGACCGGCCCTTTCCATGGCCTCCGGCGGAGGGCCCGACGTCGATCACGGTAGGCTTCGAGGTTGCCACCCCTCGCAGTTGTCGTTCCCGCTTGGCCTCGGCGACCTGCTGCTCCTTGTTCTTCTCACGCTGGTGATTGACAAGAGCACCGATGCCGACTATTCCGACGGCCATGACGGTGATCGCCAATACGGCCGTGAGAGCGCGAGCCGGCATGCTGCGCGTGTCCCGGTCTCCCCGCCGGCGAGCGCTGGATGCGAACCCCTTGGCGAAACCCGGTATACCAGGCCGCTTGGACTCCGTCTGCGTAGGTTCTCCCACTGTCTTTTTTCCTTTCTGGATCGATGTGTGGGATAAATATGCGAGCACTGCATGGCCAGGATTGAAGAAGTCATCCGCGACATCGACAAGCCGGCCGGTGCATGATCACGGGCGATCGAGGAGTGGTCTACGCCATTATTTCTCCGCACGGGGCATACACGTCGTGAACTTAATTTTGTCCCGACTTGGCGGCACACCGAAATGACGCCGGTACTCGCGACTGAACTGGGAGGGACTTTCATATCCCACGCGATACCCAATGTGTGCGATATCCTTCGGATGTGCCGCCAGAAGCAATCTCGCCTCATGGAGCCTGATGTGCTTCTGGAACTGTATGGGGCTCATCCGGGTGACCGCCTGGAAGTTTCGATGCAAGGCCGAAATGCTCATACCCGCCAAGTCCGCCAGAGTGCTCACCTGAAAGGGCTCCCTGTAATTCTCCCGTATCCATTGCACTACTTTGGAAATATGGGAGAGCTTACTGTCGGCCAAGCCGATCTGGCGAATGGTGGCCCCTTGCGGACCCGTAATCAGATGCCACAAGAGTTCTCGCCTGACAAGAGGCGCGAGTATTTCCCGGTCCCTCGGTCGATCTAGCAATCTCAGCAGCCGCACAGCCGCGTCGATCAATTCGTCGGGGGCGCCGGTGACAGCCACTGCCGACGGCGGCTCGGTGTCCGCCTCCGGAAAACTCCCCGGCGGCGCCTGCAACATCACCTCGGCTATTTCGGTCGGCCGCAGGCGGAGACCGAGACAGAGCGCCGGGTGCTCCGGCTTGACACCCATGAAGTGACCTGTGACAGGCACGTCGGCGGACGTGACCAGGTACTGCCCGGCCCGGAGCTCATAGATGAATTCACCCAACGCGAGTCGCTTGTCACCCTGGGCGATCAGCTCCATGATCAATCCAGTCATGGACGACTCTAAAGCTTGTGACTCGGCACGGACGATCAACACGTCCTCGATGCAAGTCTTTCCGTCGGCCTGAGCATGCCGGGCCAGTAACGCTCGAAGTTCAACCAGCGACATACACAGATTGAAACATCGCGACGGAGGAATAGTCCATTCCGACTCGCCACCGAGGCCTAAAAAGAAGGATCATGCAAGGCTCCGCAATTTTTAGGCAAGCCGATATCAAGGTTACTCAACCGTAGGTGACTTGACGTGCATGACAGAAAGCGGGGAGCTCACCCTGTCACTCCCCCGGGAAAACGACATACTGCACTCCTCGGTCGACGTCGGCAGACCATAAAGCGACCACCTGCTGTTCTGGCAGCACAGTCCAGAGTGATCTGGCGAGGATCGTGCAATCATGTGCCAATTCTGGGCAAGGTTGAACTGCGGGCGAGTTGCTTCAATGTAGTGGGGCTCGTAGGGCTCGCGCCTTGGGTCCGCCGAGTCAGTACGCAGCGCGCAACCTCGAAAAGTCAGACACTTGACCACTGGCGAGCGGCGTCCGGACCTACACACTCCGATCGACTCGAGCGCGCATCCGTACACGGACGCCGCCGGCGGCCTCGGCAGCCCCGTCCACTCACATGTCACCGCAAAGACGTCACTAAGAACCGGACAATGAATTCACTCGCCACAGCGACCTCGTACACCACCCGCCGTGACCAATTGCTGCACAGGTTGGTATCCGACCACACCGAAGCCCTGTTGGCCTACACCGAGGCTTTCCTCAACGACAAGTATGCGGCCGAGGACGTCGTCCAGGAAACCTTCATTCGGGCCTGGGCGCATGCGGAGCGCCTGTACAGCACCAAGGGTTCGGTGCGCGGATGGCTGCTCACCGTGGCCCGGAATCTTGTCATTGACCGGATGCGCAGCGCTACTTCTCGCCACGAGATCCTCGACGGCGACGCGGAGGTCTTGCTGCCGGACCACTGTACCGCCGTCCTCACTGCCATCGAGATGACGGAATTACTGCGCCATCTGCCGCGGCAACATCGAGAAGTCCTCCTGCATACATATTTCTGCGGCAGGACCGTACAGCAGACGGCCCGCATTCTGGGAATACCACCCGGAACCGTGAAATCTCGACGGCATTACGCACTTCGCCGCCTGCGCGCCATGACCGGGACATAACACGACGGCGACCACCTCTCCGTGTGGGCCCACCGCGTTCCGCATCACGTCCAAGGAGGTGCCATCCGCACAGGGGACACGGAATTTTCACCGCCTACTCGAACCGAACTGCGACCCGGTCCGGCGTCGGCACCCCCGGTCCGCTACCTGATCCATTCCGGCAGAGGACCGCGGCATAAGCAGCTCCCCCGGCTACATTCACCACGGACGAACCCGAGTCGCACCTCACGCCACGACAGGCTGCCCCGCCGAAACCGTGGGCGCCGGTGAACACACCCCAGACGACGGACCAGGGATTCGTTTCCCCCTTCTCATCGGGGAACAGTTCGGGTCGTGTCCGAATCCGGCGCTGAATGACATACGGTCCGTTCAGCGCGGCGGTCAGGTGCGATCGCCAGGCCTCCTCCGTGGTGTCCGCGTCCCAGCCGAGGACGACGCCCGAACCCGCGGTGAGAGACGTGGGCTTGAGTACCAGGTCCTCCCGGTTCTGCAGGGCGTAGTCGAGGAGGTCGACGCGTCGGCCGTCCTCCAGCCCCGTCGGACCGGGACGCATCATGCGGGTCCAGGGAAGGAGACGGTCGATGCCGGCGAGCTCGTCCTCGCTGAAAAGGTGCCGATTACGATCGTCCGAGAGCATGGCGAGTGCTCCCTTGCTGGCATACAGATCGCTGTCCAGCGGCGTGAAAATTTTCACCTGGCCTTTTTCGACGGCCCCCAGAAGGGGGTCCAACAGTGCGGGGGCGCCCGGTGATTCCAAAAGGTCCTCGATCAGGAAGGTACGCAGCACGACGTCGATCACCCGGTCGTCGTGCCACACCCTTCCCTCTCTGTAGACGAGCTGCCCGAGATGACACGGTCGTACGTCCAGGCCGAGTTCACGCAGCCGGTCGCAGTACGCCCGCAGATACGGGGAGAGCGAGAGATAACTGGAGGGCCAGTCGACCATCGCCACGACCGGGCTCTCGTTCCCCTCCCACCCGGTTTCGCTGCGCAGATTGCGGATTTCCTCACGCATGGTGTCCACGTAGCCGAGATGGTGCTCCTCAGCGAACTCCCGCAGCAGTGGGTGGTCCAGAAGGGCCCGGCACAGTTCGGCGTTGTCCCGGCCGCCGAGCGCGCTGTTGAGGTTGAACTCCATGAGACGGAAGCCCGCAGGGCTCGCGCACAGATCGGCCCGGCCCTGCCGACTCACCGAAGTGCCCCTGCTGCGCAGTGCCGCCGAGACTTGGACGTCTGTCAGGCCCACAGCCTTGCCGAAGGCAGCGACATCCCCTCCGTAGGCGCGGTCGGGTAGCGCGGTGAGAGCTTCGTACAGGCTGTCCAGATCCGCCATGAGACGGCTCAGACACGACTGTTCCAGGAACAGGGGGCGGGACAGGAACCGTACTCCCTCGTCAGCACCGTAGTAACTGTTGAGGAGATCGGCCTCCGTCACCCCTTCGAGCAGCTCTGACGAGGTCACGGAGTGGGCCCGTACGACGTCGAGAAAGGCGTCGGTGACCACGGAGTCGGCGCCCATTTCCTGGTGCCTCCTTCTCTGTCGTTCTTGTTCCATATCGGCACACTGGGAGCAGTGGTGTTCGGCATTCGAGATTCCGGACGAAGCGTCACAAGGTGAGCAGCTACCGTTGAGGCCTCGCTGCGGCCTCACGGCACAGACACTGCTTCGCAGGAGTGGGCCCGTTGTCCATGGTGCGCGTCGACGTCACGGACGGAGTCGATCAGTACGGCCAGGGCTCCCAGATCGGGTTGCCGCATGGCACGAGCGGCGCGGAGTGTGACGCCGAACTCCCCCTGGACGGCGGCGAGCAGCCGCGCGAAAGCCAGGGACGTACCACCTCTGTCCGCGAAGCTGTCACTCAGTTCCAGGACAGGCACATCCAGCAGGCGCCGACATATATCGAGCAGACGTCCGGCGGTGTCTCCAAGGCCGTCGGCGGCGGACTGCACGTCTGCCACCGCCCGTGTGTGGGACGCGGCCAGAGCCGCTCGGTCGACCTTGCCGTTGGCGTTGAGAGGGAAGGCGTCGACGAAGTGCACGTGGGAGGGGACAGCCTGCTCGACGAGGTGCCGGCGCGCGGTGCGCAGAAGGGTGCCGGCGTCGCGCGGCACCCCGTCCGCCATCCGCACGAATGCCGCGAGGAACTGGGCGCCGCCGGCCCCGCTCACGGGAATCACTACAGCGTTACGGACCCCGGCATGGCGCTCCAGCGCTGTCTCGACCTCGACCGGTTCGACGCGCACGCCGCTGATCTTGACCTGGTCGTCCATGCGCCCGAGGAAGAGGAGTTCTCCGTCGATGTCCATACATGCGCGGTCGCCGGTGCGGTACAGGCGGATCGGTCCGGTGTGCGCGGTGGGTGCGGCGGTGAAGAAGCGCTCGGCTGTCCGGTCGGGGTCCGTGTAGCCGATGGCCAGGCAGGATCCCCCGATCAGCACCTCGCCCGCCTCGCCCACCGGGACGGGCCGCCCTCCGGGATCCGCGATGAGCACCATGGCGCCGTCACGCGGCGTACCGATGGGTATCACCGCGTCGCGCGGTGCGCCCGGCCTCAGGTGGTGCGCCGTGGTCACGACGGTGGCCTCGGCCGGTCCGTAGATGTTGTGGACCTGCACGGCAACGCCTGCCGGTGGCCTGGTCCGCATGCGGTCGCCGCCGATGGTGAGGTGCCGCAGTGCCAGGTCCGCGGGCCAGGAGGCAGCGCAGACAAGTTCGGACAGCGGCGTGGGCAGGAAGGAGCTGGTGATGCTCGCGGTCTGCCACCACTCGAGGAGTTCGGCCGCTGACTGGCGAGCACCGGCGGGTGCGACGCACAGAGTCGCACCGGAGCACAGGGACGCCCACATTTCCGCCTGGTGAACATCGAAGGTGGTGCCGAGCAGCAGACTGACCCGGTCGCCGGGGGCGAGTTCATGCATGTGGCAGTACCAGCGGACGAGTTCGGCCAGCGCGGGTCCCGCGAGCAGGACCACTTTGGGCCTGCCGGTCGTGCCGGAGGTGGTCACCGCGGAGAATGGCTCGGGGCTGCCCGGTCCCGCACTTGTGGGTCGTGGTGCGGGCTCGGGGCGGACGATCGGGGTCAAAGCCGTTTCGGCGCGCCCGAGGCCTGCGGGAACTCCCACGCTCCAGCCGGGCAAGGGGGAGACGAGGGTGTCGGCGAGGAGACAGTTCACACCGTTGGCGTCGACGAGTTCGGCAAGCCGCCCAGCTGCTGGGTTCGGTCCCAACGGCCAGTAGACGGCACCGAGCCGAGCGAGCGCCACGGCCGCGGCGATCAGGCCGGGAGACCGGTCCAGGCACAGACCGACCAGGTCCGCGCGCCCTACCTTGCCCGCCAGGGCCTCGGCGACGCGCTTCGCTGCGGTGTCGATGTCGGCGTAGCTCCACGCCTCGTCGCCGGCCAGGACAGCCACGGCCTCCGGCTGCCGTTCCACCCAGGCCTCGAACCACGCGAGCAGCGTGTCGCCCGGCGCGGGTGCCGCTCCTGACCGTCCTCCCCAAAGGATGCTCAGTTCCGGATGCCGGCCCGGAGAGATCGTATCCGCAGTGTTCATGTCATGTTTCCTAAGAATCGGTCGCACAGGGGTCAGCGGTGGACGGACGTCACATGGGGGGCGATGGCGGACAAGGGGGTCCCGGGCGCGCGTGCGTAGTCACGCAGGAGGTCGGTGTACTGGGACTGCAGGACCCTCACAGCCGCCTCGTCGAAGAGGTCCGTGGCGTAGTCCCAGATGAGCGTCATGCCGGCCGGCCCGGTGCGCGGATTGACGGTCCGCCGGGAGTCGGGCAGCACCACGACGTCGAGATCGAAACGCGACGTGCCACCGTTCAGGGCCTCTTCGAAGGAGACGTGAACATCGAGCCCCTCGATGACGGGCAACGGGGCGTCGTGGGCGCTGAACATCACCTGGAACAGCGGGGTGTCTACTCCGGTTCGTGAATGCACACCGAGTTCCCTGGCCAGCTCCTGTACAGGAAGATGCTGGTGGGGCAGCGCCTGCATCAGCATGTCCACGGCGTCGTCAACCGCCTCCCCGGCAGGCCTACCAGGGCGAAGGCGCACACGCAGCGGCACCGTGTTGACGAACATGCCGATGCTGTGCCTGTAGGCGGTGGGACGGTTGCCCACCGCGCTTCCGATCACCATGTCGTCGCGTCCCGTGTGGCGCCTGAGCAGCTCCGCGTACAGGGTGAGCAGCACGACATAGGGGGTGTGGCCGTCGCGGCGTGCGCGAGCCCGGAGATCCTCAGCGAGCTCGGGGTCCAGGACGTGCCGGGTTTGGGCGCCGTCCGGGCTCTCGCGGCGGCGCTCCGCGGGAGCGCGGCCGGGGAAGGCCAGGCCGAATTCGGCGCCTTCAAGAAGCGTACGCCAATGGCGCAGCGCGCTCTCGTGCGATGCGTACCCGTCCGGTTCGGCGGCGAACCCGCGAGCGTGATCGGCGAAGGAACGTGGTGTCGGCAGGTTCGCGGCGGCGCCCCCGGTCAAGCCCCGGTACAGGGTGAACAGATCACGCAGGAAGACACTGAACGACCAGCCGTCGTGGATGAGGTGATGTTCGGTGTGCACGAGCCGGTGGTGCTTGTCGCCGAGGGACACCAGGCACCATCGCGCCAGGGGTGCCTCTGTGAGGTCGAACGGATCGTTGTGCTGGGCGAGGACGATCTCGTGGCAGGCGGCATCCGGATCGTCCCGGGACGACAGGTCCGCGGTCCTGTACCGCGGCGTGGTGGTGGAGTTGACGCGTTGCCGTGGCGGGAGGCCACCGGGCACGAGTTCCAGCCGCAGACCCTCGTGCCGTTGAAGGACACCGGCAAGGCTGTCTCGCAGTGCCTGCTCGTCGAGCGGGCCGCGCAGATCGAGGACAGCACTGAAATTGTAGGCGTGACTGCGGGGAAAAAGTTCCTCGTGCAGCCAGATGATCTGCTGGGACCGGGTGAGGTCGAACGGTGTCACGACTGTGTTGTCTCCTGAGTCGGCGATGCCAGTGACTGGGCGGAGGGCGGGTCGGTGAGGGTGTTCGGAGCCGGGAGGCCGAAGCCTTCGCCGTCCATCCACGCCGCGCTGAGGCGAGCGTGATCCGCCGGCTGCGGCCGTGTCAGACGGCGCATCGCGTCGTCGATCCGGTGGCCGGCCTCCTCGCAGAAGACATCGGCGAGGGTCTGGGCCGTCGAGTCCCCCTCGGTCGTCATCCGAGCGGCCCGGGCCAGGACTACCGCCATGGTGAACAGTTCACTCGACACGCGCGACAGTTGGATCAGGGTCCGCTGCCGCGCATGGAGATCGGCGGGGTCCGGATGTCGGGCCGTCAGAGCACGGCACACGGACGCGAAGACGGCGCTCTGGCGAGTGGCGTACTGCAGATGTCCGCGGTTACGTGCCGTCAGGCGCGCCATGGCCGCGCCAGTGGCCGTGCAGGCCCGCCTGCGCGACTGTACCGGCTGTGACGTGCGCGAAGAGAGAGCGGAGAGGGCGTCACGCGCGGCCCGGTAGTCGACCAGGAAGTCGACGCCACCCGCGATGCGCAGTGCGCGCGCATCACGGAAGAAGCGCTCAACGGGCAGTGGCGGGACTCCGCGACGCAACTTGCTCGGGGCGGTCTCCAGACCTTCCGTCGCGGTGACGGACAGCGTCCGGTCGATAATGCGCCAACAGGCCAGCGATGTGATGTTCTTCGCGGCTGTGATGTCGTCCACGACGTTGAGGCCCGGACGTCGCTCCTCAGCCAGCAGGCACCACTCGACCACGCCTTCCATGGCGAACACGTCGGCGAGTGAGACCGCGAGCAGTCGCTGGATCTCGTCGTGCTCCCCCAGTGGGAGTCCGTCGACGCTTCGCCGCCGGGCGAAGTCACGCATCCACTGCGTTCCCAGGCGCCCGACGGCCAGTGAGGGAGCGGCGATGGGGTAGAGGCGTCCTCTCGCCGCGGTCTCCCGGAGGGCTCGTCCCGACGGCCCGACCCGCCTTCCTGGACGGTCCGGACAAGGGCCGGCCAGCATCCGTCCGCGGGGAACGAACACCTCGTCGAGATGAATCACAGCGTTGTCAGCGCCCCGCAACCCCATGTACTGGTGGCGGGAGGTGAGGGAGAACCCGGGGCTGGAGGGATCCACCAGGAACAGCGCCGGTTCGCAGGTGTTCTCGCCGCGGACCGTCGCCGAGACGAGCAGCAGACCCGCCTCCGCCGCGTTGTGCACGAAGATCTTCTCGCCGCTGAGAATGTAGCCCTCCGGTACGGGAGTCGCCGTGGTGGCGCGCGCCGTATTGGCAGCGCCGGACTGTTCCGTGTCGGCGTCGCCGAACAGTGCTCCCTCGGCGCAGGCTCGCAGAATGTCCGCCGACGTCTCGCCCTCGTTCAACAGCGGGAGATAGGCGGCGGCTCCGAAGCCGGTGTGGAGTGCCAGAGTGAAGGCCGCCGCCATCGAATGTTCGGCCGCCGTGCGCACAAGCCGGAAGGCGTTGAGGGCCGACAGCCCGAGGCCGCCCTGCTCCAAGGGTTGCCGCATGGACAGATAGCCGCGCGTGGCGTACTCCCGCACCAACCCGTCCGGCAGCTTGCCTGCCGTGTCGACGAGTGTGGGATCAACTGCCTCCTGCAGGAAGTCGGCCAACTCCGCGGTTGCTCGGTCTCCATACTCGCGGTCCCCCCTCTCCTGTTGTGGGAAGGGAAAAAGGAGGTCCCAGGCGAACGTTCCGCGGTAGAGCCGGGTCAAAAAGCCGTCCGGAGCCCGCCCTCCGGCGGCGTCCGGACGGGAAGGAGAGCGCGATGGGTCTTGTATCCGTCCCCTGTGCTTCATCCGGCACGTCCTGTGATCCGCTGCCGTTCAGGTGTCCCCGTGGTCTCGGTCAGGCGCGCGCGCAGATGGGCGAGCAGTGCGGAGCGTTGCTCGCGCAGGTAGAAGTGTCCGCCGGGCAACGGATGCAGATCGACGGGAACACGGGAGTGCGTGGACCAAGCCGTCATCTGCTCGGCCGTGTGACGGTCTTCCCTGCCGGTGACGACGTGCAGAGGAATGTCGAGCGGAGCGCCGGGTAGGTACTGGTAGGTCTCCACGATCCGGAAGTCCGCGCGGTGCGGAACCATCATGAGCCGGAGCAGTTCGGGGTCCTCCTTCAGCGCGGCGGGCAAGGTCCCGTACATGTCGGTGATGGCCGCCAAGAGGTCCTGATCGTCCAGGTGATGGACGGGAGGAAGGGTTCTTGGCAGGTGTGGTGCGGGACTGGCGGACAGGAAGAGCCTTTCCGGCTGAGCCCGGCCGCGGTCCCGCAGGCCACGTGCGACCTCGAAGGCGACGAGGGCTCCCAGGCTGTGTCCGAAGAAGACGAACCTGCCGTCGAAGTCGAGGTGAGCCAGCAACGCGGCCACCAGAGACTGCATGCTGGTGAGGACCGGTTCATCTATACGTGAGCCCCGTCCTGGCAGCTGCACGGCCCGGACTTCTGCGTCGGGCAGCTCGTCCGCCCAGCGGGCGAATTCTCCAGCCGTTCCGCCGCAGTGGGCGAAGCAGTAGAGTCCGATGGCGCCCGGACGGGGGCGTCGGCATACCAGCCAGGGCGTACGGCTCGGGGCTGGGCGGGACGCCGGCGTCTCGCTCACGGGGCCTCCCCCATCGGCTCGCCGGGCGTCGGCCCGTTGACCGCCGACACGCCGCTGGATCCGTGTGCCGCGTCGCGGTGGTTGAAGTCGTCGTGGGGCAAAGAGTGTTCCTCGGGTTCGGGTCGTGGTCGCGCAACTGCACGCGGGTCACTGTCACCTTCGTCCGCCGCGGAGCCGTCGACGGTTCTGTCGGACGCGGACGCGATCACGTTGGCCAACGCGGCCGGCGTGGCGGCGGTGAAGATCTGCCGGGCCGTGACGCCCACCCCGAAGTCCTCGCGTATGACACGCATGAGCTGAAGTGCGACGAGGGAGTCTCCGCCCAGCTCGAAGAAGTTCTCGTGCGGGTCGACGCCCTCCAGTCCCAGCAGGACACCGAACGCTTCCGCCAGGTGTCCTACCACCGTGGCGGTGGCGTCAACAGCCGGCCCATTCCTCTCAACCGGCTCTGGGAGGCCCCACGCGGACTCGGCCGGCGGGTCCTGGAACGAACGGCGCGGGCCGCGTGCCGAGGGCCCGGCCTGCTCCCGGGCGGGAGCTGGGCCGGGCGCGTAGCGTCTACGGGTGAACGGATAGGTGGGCAGGCCCACCCGACGTCGTTCCTGTCCGTCCTGCATGTGCCGCCAGGTCAGGTCGGCTCCCCGGCTCCACAACGTGCCCGCCGCGTTCAGCATCGTCTCGTCGGCACATGCACCGTCCGAGACGTGCGGCAGGCTGGACACCGCCGCGTGCCCATCGGTGTACTGCGGGTGTCGCACGGCGATCCTCGTGAGGGTTCTTCCCGGTCCCACCTCGACCAGCGCTCGGGCGGGATCCGAGAACAGAGTCGAGACGACCTCGCCGAAACGGACGGTCCGGCGCATGTGGTTCACCCAGAAGTCCGTGGTGGGAGCGGCGTCCATGGGAACCCAGGTCCCGGTGGTGTCCGAGACCCACGGAACCGCGGGTGGCCTGCACTCCACGCGTTCGACCTCCGTCGCGAACGCGGCGAGAACCGGCTCGACGGCCCTGCTGTGCGCCGCAGCGGCGATGTTCAGCGGCCGGCTGTCCACGCCCTGCTCGGTCAGCCGCCCGTGAAGACGTTGGATCGCCGGCTGGGGGCCCGAGAGAACACACTGTTCCGGCCCATTGACGGCGGCCAGGTCCAACTCCGTACCCAGAAAAGGCGTGACATCCGGTTCCCGGCACTGGACAGCCAGCATCGCACCGCCGGTGAGCGTCTCCATGAGGGAGCCACGCGCCGCGACCAGCCGCAAGGTGTCCTGCAGCGACAGAACGCCGGCAACACACGCGGCGGCAAAGGCACCGAGGCTGTGGCCGGCCACCGCACCTGGTTCAACCCCCCAATGCCTCCACAGCTGGGCGGTCGCGTACTCCAGGACGAAGACGGCGACCTGTGCCACACCCATGCCAGCCAATTGCCGACGGGCAGTCTCCGTCTCCACCGAGTCTCGGGGGCGGATCGCGACGCGCACTGCGGGGCCGAGTCCGGGGCCCGCCAACGCAATGCACCGTTCCACCTCCTCACGGAACACTCTGTGGCTCTCGTAGAGTGCGCCGCCCATGCCCGCGTACTGCCCTCCGTGGCCGGAGAAGACGAACGCGACACTCGGCTCACGTGATACCGGCCCCGGTGATGTCAGGGTTCGAGACCGGAAGGCGGTTCCACCGGCCGCGCCCGAGGCGAGGGCTCGGGCACAGCTGTCATGGTCGGCGCCCACCACCGCACGGCGGTATGGAAAGGCGTGCCTGCCCGTCTGCAACGTCCAGGCGACGTCGGGGAGCGCCTGGACGCCGGGGGTACGCAGATGTTCGGCGAGTCGTGCCGAGGCGGTGTCCAGTTCGGTCGCACTGCGCGCGGAAAGGACCAGCAGCTGAGACGCGGATGTCGCGGGCGGTGCCGACCGGTTCGGTGCCTGCTCCAGTACGACGTGGGCATTGGTTCCGCCGATTCCGAACGAGCTGACGCCGGCCCGTCGCGGCCACTCGGCCGGGTCCCATGTCATCAGCTCGGTGTTCACCCGGAAGGGGCTGTCGTCGAACTCGATCTCAGGGTTGGGGGACGAGAAATGCAGGCTCGGCGGAATCACACCGCGTTCCACGGCCAGCGCCGCCTTGATGAAGCCGACCACTCCGGAAGCCGCGTCGGTGTGCCCCACGTTGGTCTTGACCGAGCCGATGCGGCAGAACTGCCGGGCGTCAGTGCTCGTACGGAAGGCCTTGGTGAGGGCGGCCACTTCCACCGGGTCCCCGAGTGCGGTTCCCGTACCGTGCGTCTCGACGTAGGTGATCGACTCCGCCGGTACCCCGGCCACCGAGAGGGCGGCCCGGATCACCTCCGCCTGGCCTTCCACACCGGGCGCCGTGTAACCGATCTTGGCGGAGGCGTCGTTGTTCACCGCAGTGCCGCGCACCACGGCCCTGATCCGGTCCCCGGATGCGGCCGCCTCCGCCAGCCGTTTGAGGACCACCACTCCCGCCGCGCTGGAGCCCACAGTGCCGCTCGCTCTGGCGTCGAATGCCCGGCAGTACCCGTCGGCGGAGATGATGCCGCCTTCCACGTACTCACTGGGCTGCGCGGGGTACCGGATGGACACCCCGCCCGCCAGCGCGACGTCGCATTCGCCACTCAGCAGAGCCTGCGCCGCTGTATGCAGGGCCACCAGGGAGGTGGAACACGCGGTCTGCACGGTCACGGCCGGCCCCCGCAGGCCGAGTTTGTAGGCGACACGGGTGGTCAGGAAGTCCGGTCCGCAGCCCAGGTTCAGCTGCCAGTCGGTGACTGGCCCGAGCCGTTCGCGATAGGCGGACAGCTCATGCCGATAGGAGTTCTGACCGCTTCCCGCGTAGACCCCCACCGCCCCCGGGCAGGCTTTCGGGTCGTATCCCGCGTCCTCCAACGCTTCCCAGGCACACTCCAGGAAGACCCGGTGCTGCGGGTCGAGGAGCAGCGCCTCCCGCGGTGAAAAGCCGAAGAACTCGGCGTCGAAGGCGTCCGCGTCTTCCAGCAGGCCGATCGCCGACACGTGAGCAGCACCAGGCGCGGTGAAGCGGGTGAGAGAGTCCGTTCCCTTGACGAGATTGGTCCAGAACTCCTCGATACCGGCGGCTCCAGGGAACCGTCCCGACATGCCGACCACAGCGAGGAAGGGAGCGGACCCGTCGTCGATACGCAGATCCGAGCGGGACGCGGTCATGAGTGCCCCTGCACGGGCGCACCACTCGCATCCGAGGCGTGGCGGACGCTTCGTGGTATCCGGCTGCGTGCCTGGCGCCGCACGTCACCCCGGTCCGCTTCCGGTGAAGCAGCCGGTACCGCGTCGGTGAGCGCTTCGTCCAGGAACCGGGCGAGCGAACGGACAGTCGGATGCTCGAAGAGCGCAGTTGCGAATATCGGTCGGCCGAAGGCGTCCGACAGGCGCCGGCGGACTTGTACCAGGAGGAGCGAGTGACCGCCGAGGTCGAAGAAGTTGGCGTCAGGGTGCACCCATGAGGTGCCCAGCGCCTCGCACCAGACTTCGGCCACTTTCTGCTCGGTGGGAGCCATCGACCTCCCGGCGCCTGCCGCGGTGTTGCCGACGGACGCCACAGGCAGTGGCAGAGCCCGCACGTCGACCTTGCCACTCACTGTGAGTGGTAGCTCGGGCACGCGCATGATCTCGGTAGGAACCATCGCCGCGGGCAGCTTGAGGGCCAGCGCGGCCCGCAGCTCCGATGACTGGACGCAGGACCCAGTTCCACTGTCCGCGACGACGTAGGCGGCCAACCGGGTTCCTCGCTCGTCGGCGAGCGGCCTGACGTGGGCCTGGGCGACGCCGGGAAGCGCGAGGAGCGCGGCCGTGACCTCGGCGGGTTCCACCCGGTGTCCGCGGATCTTCACCTGATCGTCGATCCGGCCGAGGCACGTGAGTGCCCCGTCGGCATCTTCGACGACTCGGTCCCCCGTTCGATACAGGCGGGTCCCCGGGGCTTCGACAGCACCCTCGAGAAAGTGTGTCTCAGTCAGGTCAGGCCGCCGGTGGTAGCCGCGAGCCAGTGTGACACCACCCAGATAGAGTTCACCGACGGTGCCGTGGGGCACGGGCCGCAGTGCGGCGTCCAGCACGTGGGCCACAACGCCGGGAAGCGGATGCCCGATGGGGAGGACATCCCCGGAAGGCATGTCCTGGCCGCTGAACCGGCTGACGAACGCCGTGATCGTCATCTCGGTCAGTCCGTACGCGTTGATGACGGGGATGCCGCAGTGCCGACGCCACCGGGCCAACGTGCGGGTGTGCGCGATCTCGCTCCCCACCACGAGGAGCCGCAGGCATGCGGGCAGCGTCCGGGGCTCGGCGTCCAGGTCGGCAACCCACGTCGCCCAGTAGGAGGACGGCAGATTGGCCACCGTCACTCCTTCCTCCCTGAGGAACCGCTCAAGGTCCCGCGGGGAGCGGTCCTGGTCGGGGAGCACCGCCACACAGGCGCCGGACGCCAGGGTGGGAAAGATTTCCTCCGCCGCCACGTCGAACGCGGGACTGGCGAACTGGACCACCCTGTCCCGCGGCGTCAGGTCGAATACCGCGGCCATCGTCACAGCGTGGTGGGACAGTGCCGTCCTGGACACCGCGACCGGCTTCGACTCACCGGTGGAACCGGAGGTGAAGATCACGTACGCGAGGTCCGTCGTGGCGTCGACCGTCCTCCGGCCGGGCTCCAGCTCATCGGTCCCGGCAAAGGACGCAAGCGGCACCACCTGCGTGTCCGGCACGCTCAGCTCATGCGAAAGGGAGTCGTCGACGAGCACCAGATCTGCTCGGGCTTCGGACAGAAGAGCGTGCAACCGCCCCTCGGGCAAGGCAGGATCCAGTGGCAGATATGCCGCCCCTGACTTCAGGCACCCCAGCAATGCCGTGACCAAACCCAGACCGCGCGGAAGACACAGGCCCACCAGCGTGCCGGGGCCGACGCCGCGGGCCGCGAATTGCCGCGCCAGCTCTCCCGACCGCTGGTCGAGTTCCGCGTATGTCGTCGACCTGCCCTGATCGCTGACAGCGACCGCGTCAGGAGCGGTCCGTGCCCGCTCCTCGAATGCGGCCACGACGTCGCACGCCGGGGAATCGCCGTTCTGCATGTGCCTCACCATTCTGTCGCAACCGCCCGCACGAGTCGGACAACACTCGGTTCGGGGCCCGCATCCCGGGCTGCACCGCACGTCCCGCACTCGCCGATCGATCGCGCATCTCTGTTCACGCGTCGGGCACCGGCACCGGTCCGGCACACCTCACCGCCGGATGGAACCACTGCGCCATACCGAATCTGCCAAGTACACGAGTGGGACCGGGCAAGTGGTTCACCACAAGCGCGTGAGGCGTATCGGCGTCACACCCCGCCCGCTGCCGAGGCAGGTTGTTCCCGGCTGGCATCTGTGCGCGGTTCTGATCCGGCTGAGCATGCCCAGCGCCCGTGGTGCGGCGGGTGTCCGCAGACATCGACCACCCAGGCGCCACCGCGGCGTATGGGCGTATGGGCGCGCATGCTCATGCAAGCGAGGCGACCCGAACCGTCCTCGGTCACGTCGTCGACCCGTCCCGCATCCTGCCGGCCCGGGCGTGGCGATCCTCCGCCGATCTGGCGAGGGCCTGGGCCACCGACAGGTCACACGGCCCGGCGGTGCCGTCGGCGGCCGCCTGCTGGGCCATCGCCAGTGCCGCCAGGGCCCTGTCCAGCACCTCTCGAGACGCCGTGTACTCCTCCTCGACCAGCAGAGTCGCGACCTCTGCCTGACTGAGAAAGCGCGAGGGCTCCTGAACGGCGGGCATCGGTGTCGGCTCCGCGTGGTCCCGAGCCGTCGTCCTGTCCGGCGTGACGTCCCCCACCGGTGCACTGCCGCCCCGTCCGGCTCGAGGCGGCCCGTCGAAGGCGGCCGGCGGAATGCCACCTGTCGTGCGGTCCGTGGCCGGTGCCGAGGCTTCGGTGATCGCGGGGGCCCCAGGCGCCTCGACGAGAGCCGTGTGGTCTTTGAGGGCCTGCCACCGGTCCCGGTCGGCACGGGTGACGGAGAGGGCGTTCGCGCCGAGAGGTTCGGCGGGCGGCTCACCGTAGACCTCCAGGAGGAGCGCGTACATGGTGGGGTCGTGGGCCGCGAGCCAGCCCGGGCCGTTGTTGCGGTGCCGGCCGGTGGTGGCGTCCTTCCCATGGTTGGCCCCGAAGAAGGCCACCGTCGCCTGCGCGAAGTTCTCCACCGGGTCGGCGGAGGAGTGGTTCGCGGACGGAGTGCCGTCCACGTGGCGGAGCGGGCCGTCGACCGAGTCCTCCGCCGCCCCGTCGGCGAGGCGGGCGGTGTGGGCGGCGTCCGCCCTGGTCCGCTGGTCGTCGTCCAGACCGAACGCATGGACCAGATGCCCGGCCTCGTGCAACACGGACGAATAGCCCTCGGGATGGGTGCGGCCGGGGTCCGGGGCGTCCTCACCGAGGAGGTTCTCCTCGCTCACGGCCACCAGCCCACGTGCCGTGTCGGTCCAGCCCCGGCTCTCGGCGGGCGGACCACCCTCCGCGATGCTCGCGGCGGAGAACTCGGGGAGGTCGGTGATGCGGAGGGTGCGGGGGATGACGATCACTCGGACGCCGCTGTCCGCGACGCGTTCGGCGACGGCCGGGTTGCGCAGGAGAGGTCCGAGCAGTCGCGCGGCCTCGGTGCGGGCGGCGACGGGCCGTTCGACCTGCGCCGGGACTTCGATCAGGTCCCGCGCCACCCTCATGCCCCGGGTGTCGATGTCCAGACCGGCATACCCCACGGCGGCACCGAACCCGGCACCGTCGCCTTCGGACACGCCCGCGTCCCCGCCCGGCGCCGGCTCGCTCCAGCCCGTGCGAGCCGGTGCACCGCCGGCGTTGATGCCGAACGCAGCCGCCATCTGCCGGGCGAGCGCGATCGCCGACTCCTGGGCCCGGGGCTGGGCCCGGTCGGCGTGAAGCCTGGCGGCGACCGCGTACACCATGTCGGAGAACAGGTCCCCATAAGCTCTTTCGTCCGCCGTCGGTTCACCCCGCGTGGCCGCCGGGGGCGCCACGTGATGCGTGGCCAGGATCGCCACCGCCGTCTCCCGCCACTGCCGCGACTCGGGAACGCCCCGCAGCGCCCGACGAGCGAGGGAGAACGTCTCCCGCCACAGTGCGGTGACTGCGGGATCCACCCGGGGGACACCGGCGCCGGCACTCGAGCCGGCGCTCCGAACCGTTCCCCCGCGGGCTCGGTCCCGGTCTCCCAGCGTCATACGGTCGGCACGCTCGGTGAGAGCGTCCACCTGCTCCGCCTGCCCGGCTGCCGAATGCTGCATCATCGCCAACGCCTGCGAGGCCGACGGACGGGAGTACACGGGTTCGCGGGAAGTGGACGCATGGCTATAGGCCGACGACGGCATCGCCGGGACAGCGCCCACCCACGGGACCGCCGGAACGTTCGCACTGTCAGGATGAGCGGCGGTACGCGGCCTCGGTACTTCCCTCATCGAGATGCGGTAGGTCGAGCCCTTCTTGGTGTTCTTGGTGACTTTGAACGTGGTCCCGGGCGGAAACGTCACCTCGGTCTCCACCTCCTGGTAGTCCGACAGCAGGCTTATGTCGCGTCCTGTCTCGGACTCGATCGTGAAGATGATGTTCCCGGGACGCGACAGGCGCGTGGCGTCGGCGCTCACGAAGGACTTTTCCTCGACCGTCGCGTCCTTCGGGTAACGGGCTGCGACCCGGTCGAGCTCCGACCCTGTATAGATCTCTATCGCACGGGTCACCGTGCCTCTGTACACGGGTAGCCTGTTCAGCCCGGACACGACCCCCCGGATATGAGCGTCGTAGGTCTGCAGCACTTCGGCATCCTGTTCGCGAAGTCCCTTGTTGACCACATCGAAGAACGCGTTGCCGGTGTATCCGAGGACGGCGACCAGGTCTTCGTGAGGAATGCCCTGCAAAGCGGGGTTGGCGGCAGCGAGAGCGAGGGCTTTGGGCAGATAACGAGCGTAGGACCTGAATGTACGCGCGAACCGCGCACGGTCATCGGCGCTCGACTGAAAATTCGGGTTGCCGTAGTACCCGGTCATGGCCGTGGGGGTCCGGTTCGTTACCTGACCGCTGGCCTCTCCGGCCGGCAGCGCAATCCCCGCCCGCGCGGCGACGTCGGCACGGCGCACCTTCAGCGTGTCCTTCAAGAACGTGCCGACTGTCGCCTTGAACCCGAGGCTGTCGACCAGAGAGTCGATCTGGCCCGGCCCGACGAGAAGCACCCTCCGAGCGGATTCCTGCAGCCTCTGGGTACTCATCCCGGAGAAGATGTAAGAAGATTCCGCGTTGTAGGAAGGATTGCGCAGGGTTTCCCACTCGTTCACTTGCGCCCCGAAGAGACTGCCCTTGAGGTCTCCTCTGGCCCGGTACAGCAGCGTGCCACCGGCGTCAATCCGCACCGGCCTGCCGTCACTTGAACTCACGATGTTGTCGTAAGCGGTGCCCGCGACGTCCCAGTTGGCGAGCCAGGCATCGACAGCGAACCCGTTCTGGATGGCCTTCCGATAAGCGGGGTCCTTCTCAAGCCTGTTCCGAAGGTCGGTTCGTGCTCCGTGGACGAGCGGTGAGGCGATGCCGGCTTTCCCTTGGTGGGTCACCAACCACAGGGCAGGCATGTCGAGCCCTGCCGTCCGGTACAGCTCGGCAGCCAGCACTTCGTTACGCGCGTGGTCATGGCTCTGCGCCGTCTTGACGTAGAAGAGGCGATTGTGGTGATCGAGGTAGGTACCCCCCGGGTTCGAGCCCAGCTGCTCTCCGACCCTCCGCCAGGAACTGGAGTCCGTCCAGGCGAAACGGACTTCGCGTGGCTCCTCATGCGAAGATTGGCCGGTGGTGTCTCGGGATGCGGGCTCCTCTGCCATCTTGATGAACCACGTGTCGTGCCGCTGTTCCCTGGAAAGAACCTCGAAGCTGGTGCCCGGGAGGAAGATGACCTCCGCCTCGGTGCCCCGATGTCGGGAGACAGCCTGGACGGGCCGACCGGTCCGGGACGTGATCTCGAACTGGATGTTCCCGGAGAACCGGGGGGCCTGGGAGTCCGCACTGACGAATGTCGGCTCCTGTACCACCCTGCCCACCGCGTATCGGGCGAGCACCCTCTCCAATTCCGCGGAGCCGACCATGATTCCGCGATAAACGGTCCCGATGTGCGGCGAGAAGTGGTTCAGCGCGGAAATTACACCTTTGACGAGTGGTTCGTGTGCCGCCAGCGTGTACGTGTCACCCTGGCGCAAGGCCGCATTGACCACAGAGAACTCAGTGATACCCGTATAGGCGACGAGGGCGACAACGTCTTCCTCCGGTGCCTGACGGAAGATGCTCCGATGCGGTACGGCCCGCAAGTGCAGGTCGTAGTCGCGAAAGCCGCGGCGGAACACTCGTCGGTCCGCGTCGGTGTTTCGATACCCCTGCTGGACGAGATAGGGATGGGCGCGCGCGAGGGCGGACACGCCTTCCAGTTCCTCCCACATGCGCGCTCTGAGCTGTTGCACCTTGCCCAGCCGGCTGGACTCCTGGTTCTCCGACAGCCAGGCACCGATCGCGGAGTCGACTGCCCGTAGCTCCCTCGTGTTCTGCTCGAAGGCAAGCCGGCGGTCCCGGCCACCCGACATCCAGTCGGCGAGGGCCCTGTCAATTTCCTGCAACCTCGGCGATCGACGCCGAAGGGGGAGATTCGACTCCGAAAGCCAGTTCTCGACGATGTCCTGGTCGGGCTCGAACGCTTCCGGAGCACCACCGCGCAGCCGGAGAGCGGGGCCCACTGTCGCCTCGGACCCGGAAGAGTCAGTGGCGTTCACGGACGGGGGCGTGGTCACCCACGCCCCGGTGCTGAGCCGCTCCGTCTCAGCGAGCCACGAGGGACGTCTGGAGTCGACGAACTCCCGGATGTCGCGCATGATACGGCCGGTCAGCTCCGCCCTGCCTGCCGTGGACAGAGCATCGAACGCGGGGCCAAGTGTGTCCACCGCCTGAGCGACGCACTGCTCCGGGAACACGCCTGAGACCTCACCTGGCACCGCTTGCCACCTCCACATCACACTTCACACCTGAATACGTCCGCTCGGCCATCGGCCAGACCGAGTTACGTCTCCTGTCCAGCGGCGGCCACCTTGATGGCCTCGCGCAGTGGTTCGGGTTCCACGCGCATCGCCACGGCGGCGCTGGGGTTCAGGTAGAGCTGGTGGTTCTCGGGGAGACGGTCGACGAGCGCGGCGACGGGCACCACCTCGAAGGCCAGACGGCCGGCGGAGTCCATGTGCGTCTGCGACGTGAAGACCGGAACCACCGCGCTGCCGTCCGGGGAGGCTGCGCTCACCGGTGTGCCGTCGGCCTGGACGAGCACCGCGAGCTCCGCTGTGGCCAGCGCGGCCGGTACGTCCTCTGCCGGGCCGTATCCGCTGGCGGCCAGTTGCACCGCCGCGTCGACGGGGTCGGTGGGTTCCGGCAGTCCGAGGGCGCGCGGCGACGGGCGGTAGGTGTCGTTGTGCTCCCAGTCGACGATCTCCCCATCGGCGTCCGAGCGCCATCGGCCGATCACGGCCCACTCCGGTGGTGCCTGCTCCCCCGACCAGGTGGGATCGACCATGTTGAACCAGTGGTCGGGGGCGAGTCTGGCGGCCTGCCGGATGTCCTCCGGTGGCTCCGGCATTTCCACCTCCGGCTCGGCGGTCTCCGAGGTCTCGGCGGTCTCCGAGGTCTCGGCGGTCTCCGAATTCGCCGGAGTGCCACGCCCCTCGATGTCGTCCCGTTCCGCCGTGAGTTCTTCCCGGGCCTCGGGGGTGGACTGGGTATCGGTCCTGCTGGTGCGCTTCTTGGTCGTCATTCGAGGTGCCTTACTCGCTCGTGCTTGTCCGGTCGGGTTCGTCGTCCTGCGACGTGGTCAGTGGTCCGTAAGGTGGCTCCGGCTCGTCCGTGCCCTCTCCCACCGCTGTGCGGCCTCGTCCGCCAGCGCCCGGGCCACGGACACCTCGCAGCCGACGCTCTCGCCGGCCGCAGCGGCGGCCTCAGCCGCGCGCAGGTTAGTCCTGGCGCTCTCGAGCGCGACCCGTGCCTCCTCGTATTCGGCTCGGATCATGGCCACCATCGGGTGCTCCGGCCGGCCGTCGTCGGTGTGGCGCTCTCTGGGCGCCCCTTCACCGGACGCACCGTCCGACATGCCGGACCGACCTCCGGTGTCGGCCTCGGCGGCGGGACTCTCGAGGCCCTGAGGATGGCCGTAGCGGATGTGTCCCGGGGTAGAGGCGTGACCGAGTCGGTGGGCGCCACGGTCGGCCGACGCGGACGGGTGACCGTAACCGCCACGGAGGACGTTCCTCGGTCCGCCGCCGCTCAGCGCCTCGGGGCCCGCCTGCGCGGGCTGGAGCACCGTGGCTCGGCGGCCGGCCGGAGCCAGAGCGGGGAAGATCTCCCCGACGGCGGCATCCGGGAGGGCCCGGCTGACCTTCCTCAAAGCTGAGGCCACGACATCCGCGGTCACTCGGTCCGGGGCCACCGCCATGGCGCGGGCCACGAAGTCCCACAGCAGGAGCCGGTTGATCCGACCGTCGGCGAAGTCACGGTGGGTCCTGCGGAGTCGGTCGGTCCGGTGCAAGGCGGCCAGATAGGCCGGGTAGTCGGGATGTTGCTCGAATCCGGCACCGAAGACGCGCCGCAGCAGGCGAACGAGCCGAAGAACACCGGACTGGGCCTCCTCGTCCACCGTGCCGGTCATCTCGTTCGTGAGGACGGCGATCCGCTCAGGGGTCGGCTCCGGCGCGAACATCGCCAGTTCGTTGCCGCTCTCGTGCCACTGCAGCGAGACGGAGTCCTCGAATGTGTCCGGTGTCGGACCGATCCAGGTGACCGCCGTGGTGGCCCACACGATGCGTCGCGTCGCGTTCGCCACACGCTGGCCCAGCGAAGTCTCGTCGAGGTCCTCGGGGCCATGGGGATTGAACCCTGCGAAGCAGATGAGGAGCACCAGAGGCGCGTCGTCCGGAAGATTCCGCACCAGTCCGGCAACCAACGTGGTGCTCTGCTCGGCAGAGAGTTCGACGGTCGTTCCGGTATCGAACGGGACCATGAACCCGCGAGAGGTCGGGTGGCCATGGGCAGCGATGAAGTACGGGCTCGGCGCACCGGTGACCCGCCGCCACGGCAACAGGAACTTCTCCGTCATCCGTCCTTTCCGGTCAAGCCTCATGCCCCAGCGCGTGTCGCCCAGCCGACGGAACCTGGACTCACGGGAGAACTGACCGCCCCCATGGGGATCCGACGTCATGTCGGCATCGGTGTGGAAGGCGTATCCGATCAGTTGACCCAGCCCGTCACGGATGTCGTGCCGGACGATAGGCGTACGCGCGGTCGGCCCACCCTCCGGGGTCGGCCGGCCGGAGGGGAAACCACTCATGGGAACGTCCGACTGGATGTGTCCGCCGTACGCCGGGGGCAGGTGTCCGTTGAACGAACCCGCGGGGAACATCTCGGCGAGGGTGCTCCCGGGGCCACGCTGCGGGGCGCCCTGGACGGTGCGCAGCACCCGCAGGTAATGGTCCCTTGTCAACGGCTGGGCGGCCGGCAGCGCCAGGGCCCGGGACACCAGGTCGCGGAGCATCCGGGCGGTCAGGAGGGGCCCGCCGTACCCCGGAAGTTGCCGGCGGAGGTGGTCGACTCTGACCAGTGCCTGCACAGCCGACCGGAAGCTCGAGCCGGCCTCGAAGCCCGGATACTGCGAGGCGTTCTGCCAAGTCCTTCCCAGGGTTTGGCGCAGCACGCGGACCAGTGCCTGGATGTACGCGGACCGCATAGCGGGCGGGAGGGGCGAGCTGGGCAGGACGACGAGTGCGTGGTCGGCGAGTTCCGCGGCCGGCAGGTCCGGCCAGAACGGCACCAGCTGTCCTGCATTCCCCTGGGCCTCCCGTGTGACGGACATCGCGGCACGGCCCACCGACGACCATTCGCCCGAGACGACGTCGAGTTCGGTGGTCACGGCCCAGACCAGGCGCCCGGTCCCGTTGGCCACCAACTGGGGGATCGGCGGCCGGCGTTCGTCCCAGTCGTCCGGTGCGGACGCCGCGCCGTCGAGGAGGAGCACCAGGGGTGCGTTGTCCGGGAGCGTCTCCGCCGCTTGCGGGATGCCGCCGGAGTACCGCCCGAGCAGGTTGCCCAGGAGGGTCGCTGCCTCGCGCTCGTCGAACTGGAGCGGATCGCCACCCGTGGTCGCGAGTTCGACTCCCGACACAGCGTTGGACGGGGCGGCGAAAAAGATCGGCGCCGGTTCTCCCGAGGCCCGCCAGGGGAGCGCGTAGCGGGTGAGTTCACGCCACTGTCGGCCGACGAACTGTCCGTCCGACGCCCAGGAGATTTCCGCGAGGGCTTGGTGCAGGTCGTGCCGGGAGGCGTAGCTGCCCGGGTGAGCCGGTGACGTCCACCGGGTCCGGCCGAACGAGGCGTAGCCCACCAGGTTCCGCCGGGCGTCGCGGAGCGGGTGGAGCAGGAGCGACGGGCGGGTCAGCTCAGGCCAGACGTCCGTCAGGGCGGTGTTCCGCGCCAACGGGATTCTGCTCGAGACGGCGTCCAGGACCCGTCGGTAATGGCCGTGGGACAAGGGCTGCGTGGGCAGCAGGATCATGATCCGGGTCACCAGACGCCGGAATACGTCCGCGGTGAAGGGGCCGCCCTGGAACTCGGGCGACTGCCGACGGAGAGTGTCGATCGCACGAAGCGCCCGGATGTCCCGGAGGAGCCCGCCGTTGGCCTCCTGGGCCAGGTATCGCGAGGCATTCTGGAAGGTTCTCCCCACAGTGACGCGCAGCAGCCGGAGCAGTCGAAGGACATACGCGGACTGCTCTCCCTCAGCGTTTCCCAGGACCGCACTGGTCAGGGAGCGGAGTTCCTCCTCGCCTGGCTCGGGCCAGAAGGGCAGCACCCGGCCCGGAACACCTTCCTCGTCCCGAACGAGCGCGACAACCGGCTGGTTGAGCGCGCCCCGGCCGCTGTGGGTGGCACCCGTCATGGTCACCGGCGCCCACACCAGTCGCCGGTTCAGGTTGGCCACGTACTGGGCCAGTGGCGGGGACTGGAGTTCGTCCTCACCCGGTGGGACGGCTCCGGTACGGCACGACCACAGCACCACCGGTGTCTCCGCGGGAAGCGTGGGCAGTACCCGGGAGACGAATTGGGCGGTTCTTTGCTGGTCCAGCGGCATTCTCAGGTCGTTCGGCATCGCGACCTGTATCCAGGTCGGCGACCCGTGCGCGGCGAAGAAGACGGGCAGCGGCTCTCCCGGGGCCCGCCAGGGAAGCGGGAAGGAATCCCTCTCATGCCAGGTACGGCCGTTGCCCACGGTAACGAACCAGCCGTCCACGGCCTGGGTCATCGTCTGCAGCTGGGGCAGCAGAGCCCGCATCGAATTGTCTGCGCCGACGGCGGCCCCATGCGTCCACTCCGCATCGTGGTAGGAGGCATAGCCGAACAGAACCCCCTGGGCGTTCCGCAGTTCACGGAGGATGGGGAACGGCTGGGGTCGCGCCGGACCCGCCGGTGCAGCGCTCACCGAACGCTGCCAACCCTGCGCATCCTGTCGGCCGCTGCTCGTCAGGAACGGCCCTGTGAGCATCGGGGGCCGACTCTCCGCGTTGCCGCGCCGACTCCCCGAGCCACCCGCGACGGGCTGCTCCGGGACTGCGGCCCACTCAACGACCGGCAGACCGTGCCGTCTGCCGACGCGGCCGGTCTGCAGGATGTCCGCGATCGCCTCGGCCTTGTACCCCGACCACGCCAGCCTCAGATCCTGCGGCAGCATCCGATACGCCCTGACGACATCCCCGGTGCCGGCACTATGCGCGTCATGGCGCTTCGCCAAGGCTCGATTGACTTTTCTACGCAGGCTCTCGAACTCTTCGGCAGTGAGTTCCGGTAGGACTCGGTTCGCAACGCGATGAGGAAGAGGCCCTCCGAGGGCGTGATAGATGTTGCGCTGCTCGTCAGTGAATTCCATGCCCATGACGAGACCGAGGAAATGCTCCGCCGGGTATTCTTTAGGATCTTCACCGTATACGCTCACCGCCCGTGCGTGCGGCAACACGGAGGGATGGAACTGAGTATCGACCAGGTCCGCGAAGCGCGCCGAGTTGTGGGTGTAGTGGAGGAAATGGCCGAGTTCATGGACGACGACGGCCGTCCCTTGGTCCTCGAAGCGCATGTCGGCCTGGACGATCACACCGTCCCTGGTGACGGCCCTCTTCATTCCCTTCTTCAACAGCTCGGAGCTGAGAAACACCCGATTGGGCGGAACAAACGCGGCATACTCGTCTTCGTCATTCTCGTCGACCTCCTCAATACGGAGGTCCGCCTGCACCTGGAGGCGACGGTTGTACTTGGTGAGGTAGACGTCGAGAGCCGGCACGTCGAAACCAGCCGCTTGGACCCAGGCGACCGCTCGCGAGGCCTGCGCGATCCTCTGGTCGGTCAGCCATCGAGGCTCCGTAGCATCGAAGTGATAGGTGATGACCGTGGTACCGACCGAGCGAACCTCGGCAACGAGAGCACGGAAGGGTGTATTCCTGTCGGAATTACCAGAACCGGCAGGGCGCTCAAGGTACGCCGCCAGTTCGGGGAATTCACGCCACTGTGAAGTGTTCCTCAGAGACCATATCGCGTTGTCCGGGACGCCAACAGCAACATACACGCCGTTGCGGCTGTCGTCCGCTTCCTGATACTGAAGCGCCTCCTCGGCTTCTTTTTGATAGTTGTCCATCAATGCTGCCGGCGACAGTGTGCCGTCGGGAAGACGCGGGAACAAGTACAGGAAACCGACGTCGGAATTGTCTTCGTCTCGCGGGACCCGCGCAACGTACGGGGCAAGCGCGGGATCGATCCGCTTGTAGGCAGCGCGCTTGGCCTTGTTGAGCCTTACGGGTGCGCCACCGGATCGGGTGGTACGGAGCCGGGCGTCGGTGGCGGCGAGGGCGCGGGCGACCTCCTCCGCCTCCCGCATGGGGATCTCCGGGCTGCGAAGGAGATGACGAGCAAGGACGACAATGTCCTGATCCACTGGATCCAGGGCCGTGAAGTCCTCCGCATGCTCCTCCAGCCTCGCGAACAGCCCGGGCTCGACCTGCTGGAAGCGAGCCGTCACGTCATACGCACGGATCACCGCACGATGGACCCGGCCCTGTGGCCTATCGGAGTCGGGCGACTTCGACCACACGCGCTGGAACGCCGCCAAGGCCTCCTCGCCCCGCTCCGGGGGCAGCGCACCGATCGCACTGGCGTCCCCGGACTCGGAGGGGCCAACGGCCTCGGCTTCCCCTGCCGCGGTGGGAGGCGCGAGATCAGTTCGGACAGCATCCTGGTCGAGCCAAGCCACCGAGGTACTGGCCATGATTTCGCCCCGCGTCGCGGCAGCCGGGTGGGTCTCGTCGGCCTGGGCACCACCCAGCATCCGACCGACCCGACCGGTCTGGATCACATCCGCGACCGCCGCAGCCATGAGCTGCAGATAGGAAAGCCGGATGTCGAGCGGTAGTCCTCGGTGGATCCGGGCGACCTCTCGCTGATTGACGACGCGAAGGAAACCGCGCCTCGCGAGAATTCCGTTAGCTGCTTCGAGCAGCAACTGAAGCTGCTGCGACGACAGCTCAGGGGCCGATACCAGGAACGGTCTGGCAGGGATCGGGCCACCCAAGGCGGAATACAACGCCGCCTGATGTTCAGTCAGTCTCTTGCCCATCACACGAGCCAGAAATGCCTCAGCCACGAACTCTGCGGCGCTTCCCCTCGCATAGGTACTCAGCGATGCCGCCTTCACCTCCCAACCAGGGAGGAACCTCGTGTCCATGAGGTCTGCCTTGATCGATGCACTTTGCACCTCGTGCAACAGGTGACCCAGTTCATGGATGATGAGTCCCTGCCCTGGGTTCGCGACCTGCAGGGACAAGGCATAGAAAACACCTTCACTGTTGCGTGCCCTTTCATGCGTTCCCGACAGTTGAGGCGAAAGCACGAGGAGGTTCGGGTGACGAAACTCCCCCACTGCCCCCCCGAGCAGGTCTTCCTCGACAATCCTTCCGTCAGCCCTCACCTGAATGTTCCGGGTGTACTTGGGGAGATGAACCTGGAAATCGGGCACGTCGAATCCCGCAGCCACAACCGCCTGGACCGCTCCGCTGAGCTGCCCAATCCGTTGATCGGTCAGGCGTGAAGGCTCCGTAGGGTCGAGGGTGACGGCAATACTCGTCGCACCAACGACGACATTCCGAGTGATCATCCGGTCACGTGCGGTGTTCCGGTCGGTGTTGTCCGATCGCGTGACACGGGCCAGATACGACTGCAATTCCGGGTATGCGTTCTTGACTTCGGGAGTGAGCAGGGAGAGCAGAGCGGTATCCGTCATTCCGTGGGCAACGGACACACCTCCCCTGGACGCGATATTGTCAAGATGCTCTATCCCCTCACCCCTCAGGAATGTGCGATAGAAATCCAGAGCCTGATCCGACACCGCATTGCTCCGGGGAACCCGCGGGAACAGCAGCATTCGAGCAACGGAGTCCGACAGAACCTCTTCCCTCGAAATGCGTTCTACGTAACGTGCGAGGCTACGGGTCAGCTGGTGGTAGGCAGTGAGCTGGGCCGGGTTGAGCCGCACGGGTGCGCCGCCGGGTCGGGTGGTGCGGGGCGGGGTGGTGCGGCCGGCCAGGTCCCGGGCAAGGTCCTCGGCCTCCCGGGAGCCGGCCTCGGGACGGCGGTACAGGTGGTGAGCGAGAACGACGATGTCCTGGTCCACCCCGGACAGCCCCGCGAAGTCCTCGGCATGCTCACCCAACCGCGCGAACAGACCGGGCTCGACCGGCTGGAAACGAGCCGTCACGTCATAAGCCCGGATCACCGCACGGTGCACCGGCCCCTGCGGAACCTCACTGTCCGGCGACTTCGCCCACACCCGCTGGAACCCGGCCAGAGCCACCTCACGCGCCCCGGACGACAGCCCGTCCGCCACACCGCCGCCCTCGGACCCGGCACCCGGCCGGGACGCCTCCGCGACGGCCGGGAGGACGGTGTCGTCACCGGTCACCACCTCGCCGGGCCGACCAGCGAAGGTGCCCGCGACGGGCTCTGCGGGCACGGCGACAGCCGGATGCGGCTGGGCACCGCCCAGCATGCGGCCCACACGACCCGTCTGGATGACGTCCGCAACCGCCGCAGCCACCAGTTGCAGGTAGGAGAGCTGCACGTCCAGGGGCAGTCTCCCGTACGCCCGGGCAACGTCTCCCAGACGGACAGGACGACGGTCGCCGCGCCGTGCCAGAAGCGGTACCACCCTGTCGTGCAGGCGCTGGAAGTCCTCCTCCGACCTCGGGGGAGCGGACAGTATCGATGCCCGGACGGGGAGCGGGCCGCCCAACCCGGCGTACAGCGCGGCCTGCCCGTCGGTCAGCGGCATGCTCAGCACTCGGGCGACGAAGGCTTCGGCCACGAACTCCAAGGGCTCCGCGCCGGCGTAGGCGCTCAGCGACGTCGCGTGCGGCACCGACTGCGTGCGGAGCCGCGTGTCCATCTGGTCCGCCTTGAGTCCCGGTTTCTGCGCGTGGTGCAGCAAGTGACCGAGCTCGTGGACGACGACTCCCATCCCGTAGTTGTCGAACCGCATGGCCAGGCCGTAGAACACGCCCTGGTCATCGCGTTGTCTCGGGCCCGGGCTCAGCAGCTGGGGGCTGAGGAGGAGATAGTTCGGGGACTCGTGCTGTGCAATCGCGCCGCCGAGAAAGTCTTCCGTGACGATCTCTCCGTGCGGCCCCACCTCGATGCGACGGGTGTACTTGGGGAGGTAGGCCCTGAAGTCGGGCACGTCGAAGCCCGCCATCAGAACGAACTGGACGGCCCGTTGCAGCTGCTGCATCCGGCGGTCCCTCAGGAGCTGCGGCTCCGTGGGGTCGTACTCGACGGCCACGCGCGTGGTGCCGATGGTGAGCTGCCGGAGGCGGAGCAGATCGCCGGCGCTGTTGCGGTCGGCGTTGCCGGAGCCCGCGGGACGCGCCAGGTACGACTCCAACTCCGGGTAGTCGGCGCGAATGCCGGGTGCGAGCAGGGAAAGCAGAGCGGCGTCGGTGAGGTTGTCGGCGACCGAGACACCCGCGGCGCTCTCGACGCGCCGACGGTCTTCCTCACTCTCGTGGGCAATCATCTCAGTGAGGTAGTCCATCGCTTCGGACGTCACCTCGCCCTGGGTGGTTCGTGGGAAGAGATACGCCCGGAGCGGGGAGTCCACCTGAATCCCCTGCCTGGGGACGCGCGTGAGGTGAGGGGCAAGACGGGGGGTGATCGTGTGGTAGGCGGCGCGCTGGGCGCTGTTGAAGCGGATGAGGGCGCCGCCGGGCCGGGTGGTGCGGGGCGGGGTGGTGCGGGGCGGGGTGGTGCGGCCGGCCAGGTCCCGGGCGAGGTCCTCGGCCTCCCGGGAGCCGGCCTCGGGACGGCGGTACAGGTGGTGAGCGAGAACGACGATGTCCTGGTCCACCCCGGACAGCCCCGCGAAGTCCTCGGCATGCTCACCCAACCGCGCGAACAGACCGGGCTCGACCGGCTGGAAACGAGCCGTCACGTCATAAGCCCGGATCACCGCACGGTGCACCGGCCCCTGCGGAACCTCACTGTCCGGCGACTTCGCCCACACCCGCTGGAACCCGGCCAGAGCCACCTCACGGGCCTCAGGCACCTCAGGCACCTCAGGCACCGAGCCGGCCGGCTGCGACACCGAGCCGGAAACGCTGCCGCGGGGTTCGTCGAGGAACGCGGCCGGCACCGCGGAATGCCGTGCGGACCCCTGCTGAGGCAGTTGAGCACGGCTGCCCGTGGCAGCGGCCGGAGGCGTCGCGGGCTCGGAGGCGTGGTCGGGTCCGGTGAGGAGGCGCAGCGTCGGCGCCGGTCCTCCCCAGGTGTTCGCCGGAACGGTCACCATGGCCTGGGCGGGGCCGGGGACGGTCGGCTCCGCGTCGGCCATCGTGCTGGTGGCCGGTGCTCCCTGGTGGCTGTCGCCGGCGGGGTCGGTGGTGGGGGCGAGGGGGTGGGGAAGGTCCCGGATGACGGGACCGCTGGTGATCACCGTGTGGATACGGGCCAGATCCTCGTCGCTGAGGAAACGGCCACCCCGGGGATGGGCCGCCATCACCGACCCGCCCTCGCGCACCGCCGACAACCCCGGACGGTGCCGCAACGCCATGGCCGGATCCAGATACTGGTCCTTCAGCCCCACCATGTGGCCGACCTCATGACCCAGCTGGAAGACACTCGTGGGCACACCATCACCCTGGGACAGGAACCAGTCCCGCGTCGTGGTCGCACCACCGCCCGCATGCACACGGACACGGTGATGAGCCGAAGCCCCGTCACCGACGAACTCCACGTTCACATGCAGCAGATCCCCGCCCGGCAACCGGTAACCCGCCCCGTTCACCTCCCGCGCGAACAGACCCGCCACCCGGTCAGCCACCTCACGCACGTCACCGTCCGCAACACCACCCACCGGCACCAGACGCACCCGAACCGTCAGATCGGCCACCCACACACCCGCGGCCGTCTGGAAACGCCGCACATCGAACCGGATCGCCGCATGCGACCCCGCCAGCCTGCCGTCCCGACGCACACCCGACCGCGCAGCGTCGAACCACTCCGTATCAACCCGCGCCGCCTCCGCCAGCACCCGCAACCCCGCGAACACACCCACCGACGACCCCGACGACTCGTCCTCTCCGGCAGACACCTCACCGAAGCTGTCCTCGGACACCGGAGCGGCCGTCCAGGTGGGGGCGGCATCCCAGCCGGTCGCCAGCGTCTTGGCACGGGTCTCGACCTGCACTGCGTGGCCGTACCTGGCGAAGAACTCCCGCAACGTCCTGGCGTACTGCTGGATCACGGGCTGATCGAATCGCCCGTGCATCAGGACGACGCGTTCCACATCGGACCAGGCCACGGTGCCGTGGATCTGGGCCTCGAAGTACGCGTCCTTGAACTTGAGACCGAAGAGGCGCTGTGCCCTCTCCTCGTCGATGGCGCCGTTGACGACGATCCTGCGCAGGTCGGGGTCGTAGGCGAAGTCGGTGGCCTCGGCGAAGGCCAGCCGAACGAGGGACTCGTGGCCGTGAGCGAGCAGGGGGAAAAGGTGATCCGGGCCGGTCACTCCGCGGACGCCGGCCAAGCCGGCTTCATCCATGGAGTCGTAGGGGGTGTAGGTGACCCTGCCCCGGACGTCCTGACGCAGGTAGAAGACCGCCTCGCCGTAGCCTTCCACACCCTGCGGCCGCAGCGGTGAGGTCAGCGCTCCGTACTTCGGCAGATCCTGCTGCCCCGCAGGCTCCGGTGCGAAGTACACCGGCCCTCGGCCCCAGAGGGCCAGAGGGGGTTGGTGGAACCCGCCGTCGACCGTCGTACGCCGGAGAGAGGCCGCGTATCCCAAGCGTTCCTCGACCTGTCCGCGCTGTCGGAGGTAGGCGTAGTACTGCAACACGAAGTCGGCCGGCGGGATCTCCCAGATGGAGCGAAGCGCGACCTGTGGACTGGCCAGCATCCCGGCCAGGACGGTGCGTCCCGCCCGTATGGCCGAGAGTCTCACGTTCACCGTGACGCGCATCCGGTCGCGCAGATAGCCGTGCACCCGGCTGATCAGTTGACCGATGTGCGCATCCTGCAGAGGGTAGTTCCGCGCCCAGTGCCAGGTACCGCTCCGAAGCTTGTGGACGAGCGCCTGGCGGTCCGTGCCGGCCGACTGCTGTGTACGCCGTTCGATAACCACGAGAGCGGCCACCTGCGCGGGCGTGAGCCGGTTCAGCCGGCGATTCCGAATCGCCAACAGAATGTTCAAGTCCTCGACGATGCTCTGGGCATGCCGGCTCAGCGCCTGGTGGTACAGGACGGTGGTCTGCGTCCTGGGCAGTCGCTCGATCGTCCGCTGAATGGTCGCCACTTCGGTACGCATCCGGAGCTCGCGGCCTTGTGGGTCACTGGACATGAGCGCCCGGGCGACTTCGAGATCCCGGCCGCCCGGCACCATGTGCTGCGACGGGACCAGCGTCTCAAGGACCAGATCAGTCAGCTCCGGCAGTCGCGCCGGGATTATCGGTTCCCTCGGTGTGATGCGCCACGGAGCCCCGGCCAGCAGTTTGGTGAGGTGCTGGCCGGTCAGGCCCGTGGTCCGGCGGACATACCGCGCCACCGCCACGACCCTGCTCACCTGTTGGTGCGACAGCTCCCTCCACGCGCCCAGCCGCGGCAGCACGTCCAGCAGATCCGAGTCCGCCTCGGCGTCCGCTCGACGCCACTGGTCTTCCCACTCGACGGCGAGTTCTGTCTGGGCCTCGTCGACGGCATCCTCAATGTCCTCGGAGCGCAGCGTCTGGGCCAGGGACAGGTCACGGTTTCCCGGGCGGAAGGCGGTGGGCGCCAGCCCGCCGCTTCCGACGGAGAAATGGTGGCTCGTCAACGGCATCGGATACACCGATGCCGTCCAGGTGGCCGGGGCCGTCCAGGAGCCGTTTTCCTCCGCGGGCTCCGTCTCTGGCCGGAGGGCGTCGCGGTAACCCGGCGCGAACGAGAACCGTCCGTCGCCGATGTGGGAGGCATGCTGCCCCGGTTCCGCATCGGCGTGGGCAGGCTCGCTGGTCAAACCCATGACGTGGAGCATGTCCCGCGGCGGCCGCCCGGTCAGGCGTCCAGCGGCCACCGCGTCGTCGACGGCCTCGGCCAACGGGACGCCGGCCACGCGCGTGAAGGCATCGCGCAGCGCCGAAGGGGTGTGGACCCAATGGCTGGAGGCCCGGTGGCGAAGGAGGTCCGACAACGCCTGGGTGTCCACTGGGTCGAGGGCAAGGAGCCACTGGATCGCCGTGGCGTAGGCCTCCTCGGCAAGGGGCGCGTCCGTGGTGGTGATGCTGAGGGTGCCGCCGCTGTCGCCGGCGGTGTCGGTGGTGGGGGCGAGGGGGTGGGGGAGATCGCGGATGACGGGACCGCTGGTGATCACCGTGTGGATACGGGCCAGATCCTCGTCGCTGAGGAAACGGCCACCCCGGGGATGGGCCGCCATCACCGACCCGCCCTCGCGCACCGCCGACAACCCCGGACGGTGCCGCAGCGCCATGGCCGGATCCAGATACTGGTCCTTCAGCCCCACCATGTGGCCGACCTCATGACCCAGCTGGAAGACACTCGTGGGCACACCATCACCCTGGGACAGGAACCAGTCCCGCGTCGTGGTCGCACCACCGCCCGCATGCACACGGACACGGTGATGAGCCGAAGCCCCGTCACCGACGAACTCCACGTTCACATGCAGCAGATCCCCGCCCGGCAACCGGTAACCCGCCCCGTTCACCTCCCGCGCGAACAGACCCGCCACCCGGTCAGCCACCTCACGCACGTCACCGTCCGCAACACCACCCACCGGCACCAGACGCACCCGAACCGTCAGATCGGCCACCCACACACCCGCGGCCGTCTGGAAACGCCGCACATCGAACCGGATCGCCGCATGCGACCCCGCCAGCCTGCCGTCCCGACGCACACCCGACCGCGCAGCGTCGAACCACTCCGTATCAACCCGCGCCGCCTCCGCCAGCACCCGCAACCCCGCGAACACACCCACCGACGACCCCGACGACTCGGCCGGGGTTTCCTCCACTGTCGGTACACCGGCCGCGGGCCCGTCCGCGACGGCGGGTGCCACCCAAGCGGGAGCCGCGGTCCCCTGATGGGTGGGCGCGGTGTACAGCTCCACCCGGAGCCCGAGGCCGCGCGAGGCGGCGAAGTCCTCGAGAATGCGCTGGTACCGCCGGTTCTGCCCGGTGGTGTGCGGGGTGTCGAGCAGCACGACGCGTTCCACGTCGGACCAGCGCACCGCGCCGTGGATCTGGGTTTCGAAGTATTCCAGGGGTTCACCGAAGAATTGCTCGGCCGCCGCATCGCTCACTCGCCCGTCGATCACGATGCGGCGGAGTTCGCGGTCGTAGGCGAAGTCGGTGGCCTCGGCGAAGGCCAGCCGGACCAAGGACTCACGGCCGTGAACGAGCAACGGGAAGAGGTGATCCGGGCCAGTCACTCCGCGGACGCCGGCCAAGCCGAACGCGTCCACGGAATCCTCCGGGGTGTGGGTGACTCTGCCCCGGACGTCCTGACGCAGGTAGAAGACCGCATCGCCATACGCGTCTGCACCCTGCGGCCGCAGCGGCGAGGTCAGCGCTCCGTACCTCGGCAACTCAGAGCGTCCCTCCCCGGTCGGGGCGTAATGCACAGGCTCCCGACTCCACATCGGCGGCGGGGCAGGATGGGTCCCGCCACCGGCTTCCGTGCGCCGGAGGGTCGCGGCGTATCCCAGGTGTGTCTCGGTCTCGCCGCGGCGCTGCAGGTAGGAGACGCCCAGATGGGGGGCCATCTCCCAGCGGTTGCGGAACAGCACCTCGTTCTCGAGGAGGCGGTCGAGGACGCGGACCCCCTGCCCGTCCCTCGCCTCGATATCGATGTTCACCGTGATGCGCATCCGGTTACGCAGGTGGCCGTGCACCCGGCCGAGCAACTGACCGATGTGTACGTCCTGCAGCGGATAGTTCCGCGCCCACGCCCATGCGCCGCCGCGGAGTCGACGGACGAGCTCAGCCATCTCCAGCGAGGCGACCTGCTGACCGCGCCGCTCGATCACGACCATCGAGGCCATCTGCGCCGGTGTCAGCCCTGCCGGTCGGCGGTCGCGCATCGCGGAGAAGATCCGCAGATCCTCCTCGACGCTGCGGGTGTGCCGTTGCAGCGCCTGGACATAGGGGGCCGCCGTCCCGTACCGGGCGGCGTTCATCACCCCGGTGCGAGCCCGGAGGTACTCCTGGCGCAGTCCTTCCCCGGCCCGAGGGCCGTCCACCATGAGTTCCCGGGCGATCTGAAGGTCGCGCCCGCCCGGCACCATCTCCTGGGAGGGAACAATGGCGTCATACGCCACCTGGCGCAGCCAGGCGAATCTGATGGGGTTGAGCGGGGTGATCGAGGTCAGGTTCCAGGGCTCGTCGGCCAAGACGTCGGTCAAGCCCGTACCGGTCGTACCGGTCATTCGGCGAAGGTGGCGCACCGCTGCGACTGCCTCGGCCACCTGGTCCGGGGTGAGGCTGTGCCACGCGCCGAGCCGCGGCAGGACTGTGAGCAGGTCGATGTCGGCCTCGATGTCCGCGGTGGTCGTCCTGGCGCCGGTGGTCCGCCCCCGTGCCTCCTGCCGCTCGGCCGCCGCCCGCTCATCGGCGAGTTCCGCAAGGACGCCGTCCACGTCCCTGGCGGACCTCGCCGACCGCAGCACCTGGGCCAGGAACCTGTCGCGGTCCCCGGGCGTGAGCGCGGTCGACCTCACCGGGCCGTCGAGCGGGGAGGTGTACCAGCTCGTCAGCGGCGTCGGAGTCGCCCAGGTGGCCGGAGCGGACCACACGTCGTCATGGTCCTCGGCCTCCGGGCCGGAGCCGGTCCGGCCGGCCGGGGCGACGTCCTCGGTGAACTGGGGTGTGTGGGCCGGTGGCGCTGTCTCCTCGTACGTGGCCCCGGGAACCTGCTCCGCCCTCTCCACCAGGACTCGGGCCGCGTCGGCCGAAAGCGTTGTCTCCGGCGGGCTGTACAGCTCCACCTGGAACGCGAGGTCGTGCTCCACGGCGAAGGCCTCCAGGCGACGCCGGAGTTCTTCCTGCCGGGCTCCGTCGCCCTCGGTCCGCACCAGCACGATACGTTCCACGTCGGACCAGGTGACCGCGCCGTGGATCTGCGTCTCGAAGTAGTGGGTCGCCGAGTCCTCCCCGAAGAACTCCTCGGCCTGCTCCTCGTCGATGGTTCCGGCGAGGATGAAGTCGAGCAGGTCGGAGTCGTGGGCGAATCCGGTCGCCTCGGCGAAGGCGAAACGGACGAGGGGCGCGTGGCCATGAGTGAGCAGCGGGAAGAGGTGATCCGGGCCGGTCACTCCGCGTCCGCCTCTGAGACCGGGCTGCTGGAGCGAGTCGCCGGGGGTGTGGCTGACCCGGCCGCGGACTTCCTGGCGCAGGTGGAAGGCCACGTCCCCCCACATATACGCGCCCTGCGGTTGCAGCGGCGAGGTCAGCGCGCCGTACTTCGGCAGCTCGGCCCGGCCTGCGGGGTCCGGGTCGAAGGTCACGTCGCCGGCGTCGCCCCGGTGGGCGGGCGCGGGGTGGTGTCCACCGCCGGCGGTCGTACGCCGCAGGGTCGCCTCGTAGCCGAGACGGGTCTCGGTCTCACCCCTTTTGTCGTAGTAGTCCCGGGAACGGCCCGCCACTTCCCAGACGTTGCGGAACAGGGTCACCGGCTCCTGGAGCAGCCGGTCCGACAACAGGCCGAGGCTGACGTTCACGGTGACGCGCGTCTGGTCACGCAGGTAGGCGTGGACCCGCGCGAGCAGCTCGTCGATGTGCGCGTCGTCGAGCGGGTAGTTCCGGGCCCAGGCCCACGTGCCGCCGCGAAGCGTCTCGATGAGCTTCTGCCGTTCCGCCTCGTGCACTTGGACGGCCCGCCGCTCGATGACCACGAGCGCGGCGACTTGGGCAGCGGTCAGCCCCGCGAGGCTCCGGTCGCGCAACGCGGTGAGGATCCGCAGGTCCTCTGCGACGCTGCGGGTGTGCCGCCACAGGGCAACGAGGTACTGGGCCTCGGCCTCGTCGGTGTTCACCAACGCGACCTCGGTCTGGCGCAGTTCCTCTTGGAGATCGTGCTCCCCCCGCGAGGGGTCGTCCGACAGGAGGTGGTGGGCGATCTGCAGGTCACGTCCGGCCGGGATCATCTCCTGGGAGTAGGCCAGGACGTCGTTCACCTCCTCGTGGAGGACCTCGAAGGTGTCGGCGGTGATCGGGTCCGTTGCGGTCAGGCCCCATGGCTCGCCGGCCAGCAGCCCGGCCAGGGCGGAGCCGGTGGCCCCGGTGGTCTGCCGGGCGTGTCGCACGGCCGCGACGATCGCGGCCGTCTGGTCGTGGGACAGCTCCGCCCACTCGCCGAGCGGAGTGAGCACGTCGAGGAGGTCCGCGTCGGCCCGGACGGCTTCGTCGGCGGCGTCGTGTTCGATGCGGGCAACTGCCGGACCCGTGTGGCCGTCGTCCGAACGAAGCGTCTCGGCAAGGGCGTGGTCGCGGCTCCCCGGCTCCGGCATGGTGGGCCTGACGCGGCCGTCGAGCGACGACGTGTACCAGCTCGTCAGCGGCAGCGCGGCTACCTCGAGTACCCGGCCGGACACGGGCTCGGGCCGGGATGCCGGCACCGGGCCGTCGTGGGTGACGAGTTCGGTGGCCGCAGCGGGCCGGGCCTCCCGGCCGGTGATGCGAGCCAACCGCCGCTCGGCTTCGGCCAATATGACACCGGTGGTGAGCACATGCCCGTGCGCGTTCCTGATGGCCGAGCCGTCGGAGATGCCCTCCCCCGCGGCGTAGGCCGTCTCAGTGGCTTCGAGCACCTCACGTGCGTGGAGGTACTCGCGCAGCGCGTCGGTGTGTGCCTCACGTGCCTCGGACTCGTCCGGCTCCTCGACCGGGTAGGCCGGGTGCTCGGTCGCGGACTCCGTCCCGGACGCGGCCTTCCGGCCCTTGCCCGGGTGTGTCAGCGGTGTGGCCCGGGGGCCGTCCTCCGCCGTGTCCCCGGCCGTTTCGCGGAGCCAGCCCTCGGCCGGGTACTCGACGACGGTGTGCGGGAACTCCGCCGCGAGATCGTGGTCGGCCTCGTCGTTCGTCGAGGTCGGTGCGGGCACGAGTGCGGAGGCGGACCCGGTCGCCGGGGACACGTACTCAGGTATGAGGTCGACGGTGAAGCCGAGATTGTGCGCGGCGGCGAACCGCTGGAGCTTACGCTGCTGCTCTCTGACCTGCTCCAGGTTGCGGGCGGAGTGGACGAGGACGACGCGGTCGAGGTCGTGCCAGGTCACGTCGCCGTGGATCTGCGCCTCGAAGTACTCCATGTGGGTGATCCGGAACGGTGGGACGCGGTCCTGATCGCGATAGACGCGGAACTGGGCATCGTAGGCGAAGTCGGTGGCCTCGGCGAAAGCGAGCCGGACGGCCTCGTCCCAGCCGCGGGCCAGCAGAGGCCACAGCTGGTCGGGCCCGGTGATCTGCTGGGCACCGCCCTCGCCGGCGTTGAAGCTGTCGCGGGGGGTGAAGGTGGCCCGGTCGCGCACTTCCCGCCTGAGATACAGGACGGCGGAGCCGTAGTTGAACGCGGCCAGTGGCCGCCGGGGGGACGTGAGGCCGGCGTACTTGGGCAGGTCGGCACGTCCCGCGTGGGTGGGCACGAACGCGTGGCCGCGCGCCGACTCGTTCCGGTATATGCCGCCAGCGTTGTCCCCACGCCTGACGGAGCCGGCGTAACCCATGTGTTCCTCGGCTTGGCCCCGCCTGTTCAGGTAGACCGCGTTGTCGGGGCTGACCTGCCAAGCGTTGACGAGGAGGGGGCCCGCGGGACCGGACGACAGCAAGTGGTCCAGGAGGGTTCCGGTGTCGCCCAGGTCCTTGTCCAGCGGAACGTTGACGGTGAGGTGCATCCCGGTGCGGAGGTACTCGTGCACCTGGTCGACCAGGCCGTTGATATGTGCGTCGTCGAGCGGGTAGTTCCTCGCCCAGATCCATTCCTCACCGCGAAGCCGGTCGATCAGCCGCTGCCGCTCCTCGGCGGCTGTCCGGTGGCCGCGGCGCTCGGCCATGACGAGGGCGGCGGCCTGCGGGGGGCGCAGCGTCTGCCACACGCCCCGGGGCCGCATTCTCTGGAAGATCACCAGGTCCTCGCGGGCCCCTTCGATCTGCTCCCGCAGGATACGGGCGTACTGGCTGCCGGCGTCCTGGCGGCGGAGTTCACCTTCGAGCTGGGCAAGGTGGGTGCGGAACGCCTGCGCGGCGGCCCCCGCGTCGTCCGCCACGAGCCGGTGGGCGATGACGATGTCCCGGCTGCCGGGGATCATCATCTGCGTCGCCGGACCCCGGTTCGTCGACGACGGCTCGACCGCGTAGTTGGCGACCGGCGGAGCGGACAGCGGGAGAGGATCCACCCGCAGGATCTCGCCCGGTTCCGGCTCGTGGTGACGGTGGCCGGCGAGGCCGAAGCGGCGCAGCCACTCCGAGGCTCCTCCCACCAGCCGTTCGTCCTGGGGATCGGCGATGTCGTCCACGAGGGGCGGCGAAGTCCGGCCGGTGGCCTGCTGCCACAACTCCGTGGCCCGGGCCAGTCCGGCGTCCGTCACCAGGACGCGTTCCCAGGCGGCGGCGACGGCCTCGCCGTCGGGGGACGAGGAGGTGCTCATGCCAGCGGCGTACGTCTCCTCGGCGCCGGCCAGGTTCTCCAGTGCCCGTCCGTAGGCGTGCAGGGCCTGGATGTAGATCTCCAGTGCGTCGGCCTCTTCCAGAGGCTGTGGTACGTCGAGTGGCGACTCGACGGGCGTACTGAGATCCCTGGCCTTGCCGGTGTCCGGACGGGACGAGTCGGCCCCGGTGCCCACCCCAGCGGTGGCCATGTCGGGATCGGGGGTGCCGGGGCCCGGCAGAGGATTCGGAGTACCACCGACCGTGCCGACCCCCGGTCCCCCGGTGGCGGAAGTCTGGGCCCAGGGCGTGGGAGCGGACGCGTCCGGCACGTGGGCAGACATGACCGGGTCGGGCACCGGAGTGTCCTGGGTGGAGATGCTCGGGACCGGCTCGCTCGAAGCCGGTGTGTTCGGCACCGGGAGCGAGACGGCAGCAGCCTGTGCGGAGACGGAAACCTGCGAGGCCGCGAACGCGCCCTCGGCGTGGTCCTCGGCGTTCCTCGGTGGGAGAGCCGCGGTCAGCGGCGGATTCTGCTGGTCCGTGGTCAGAGGAGCCGGTGTCGCTCCTTCCTCCACTCGGGCCTCGTCGATGGGGCGGACGCCCACGGAGTCCTGTGTCGTGGCGTCGTGGACCTCCGAGCCGGCCGAGCGCTCGGGCGTGATCGCCTCGGTGAGGCGCATCTCGGTGAGGCGGTCGGCGAAGCCGCGGTTGACGCTCGCGATCCGCTGCCCGCCACCACTGCGGTAAGCGTCGGCGAGGCGAGCGCCCCAGTCGTTCGCCTCGGCCTCGGACATACCGTGATCACGACCGTAGCGGGCGAGGTTGCCACCGCGCTGCTCCGGAGTGAGCGCACTGAGGTCGGTAGCGGTGTCGCCGGCAGCGTTCTCCTGTCGTAGGGCTTGCCCGGTGCGGGCTTCCCTTGCGTTCGCCGCGTCGCGGGCGGTGCCGCTGACCCCCGTAACGGGGTCGGCGCTGCCTCGGTTCAGGGTGGCCTGGAGGGACAGGGAGTCGATGCGGTCGGCGAAGCCGCGGTTGACGCTCGCGATCCGCTGCCCGCCACCACTGTGGAAGGCCTCGGCGAGGCGAGCGCCCCAGTCGTTCGCCTCGGCCTCGGACATACCGTGATCACGACCGTAGCGGGCGAGGTTGCCACCGCGCTGCTCCGGAGTCAGGTTGCCGACCTGTCCGAAGCCGGCCGTGGGAATGTCCGTGTCACTGGTGCCATACGTTCCACCGGTGGTGTCTTCGGGGCGGTTGTCCTTGGTGCGTGACGGCTCGGGTGCGCCGTGCCGGCCGGTGTCCTTCGCGGACGATGCCGTGGTGGATGTGGATACACCCCCGCGTGGGCTGCCGGACTTCTGGGACGGGGCGGGCCGGTCCAGTTCGACGGTCATTGTCCGGCCGTTGCCCGAACCGGACGGCTGATGCTGGGTGGAGGTGCTACCACCCGTGTGGGGGTCTCCCGAGTTGGGGGGAGTGGTGTCGTTGCTGCCACTGCGGCCGGCCGAAGGCGAGGTGCTCTCTCCATGGCTCGTCGGGCTGACGGTGCGTTCGGTGCCCTTGGCCGGGGTGTTGAGGATGTTCTCCGTGAGTCGCGCGCCGTCTATCCCGGCGACACGCTCACCGAACTCACGATTGACCGCCGCGACCCGACCCGCATCACCACTGCGATGCGCCTCCGCAAGACGACCACCCCACTGCGCCGCCTCACCCTCAGACATCCCACGATCCCGCCCGAACCGCGCAAAATTACCCCCACGCTGCTCCGGCGAAAGCCGCTCCAACCCCCTGTCAACCCCACTCACCAGATCCCGAGCGGCCTGATCACCCTGCAAACGACGATGCACAGCCAACTCACGCGCATTGGCCGCATCACGAGCCGTACTACTCACACCCGTCCCGGCATCAACCCCACCCCGATCAACAGCCCTCTGCACCGCCAACGAATCAACACGCTCACCGAACTCACGATTGACCGCCGCGACCCGACCCGCATCACCACTGCGATGCGCCTCCGCAAGACGACCACCCCACTGCGCCGCCTCACCCTCAGACATCCCACGATCCCGCCCGAACCGCGCAAAATTACCCCCACGCTGCTCCGGCGAAAGCCGCTCCAACCCCCTGTCAACCCCACTCACCAGATCCCGAGCGGCCTGATCACCCTGCAAACGACGATGCACAGCCAACTCACGCGCATTGGCCGCATCACGAGCCGTACTACTCACACCCGTCCCGGCATCAACCCCACCCCGATCAACAGCCCTCTGCACCGCCAACGAATCAACACGCTCACCGAACTCACGATTGACCGCCGCGACCCGACCCGCATCACCACTGCGATGCGCCTCCGCAAGACGACCACCCCACTGCGCCGCCTCACCCTCAGACATCCCACGATCCCGCCCGAACCGCGCAAAATTACCCCCACGCTGCTCCGGCGAAAGGCCCTCGGCGTGGGCAGAGACGCCGGAGCCGTCCGTCGCGTCGGTGTGCCGGGCGCTCACGCCCTGAGGCGAGGGGCTGCCGCCGTCGGTGCCTCCCACGGTGGTCACCGGACGCGTGCCCGTGTTCCGGCCCGTGATCGGTACACCGGCGTCGGCCCCCGCCCTGGTGGAACCGGGGCCCGACGGGACGGCGTTGTCCGGCGCGGCGGTGTGCGAGGTGGGCCGTGCGGAGGAGGAGCCACCGGAAGCCGTGGCATGCGTGGGGTTCCCGGGCCGCCCCGGGGACGGCACAGGGCCACTCCGGCTGCTGCCGCCACCGGCGTGAGTGGGCGCGGGGATATCGCTGCCGCCCGCATTCGGGACCGGTCGCACGCCGCCGGCGGTGGTGCCTGCCGGTGTCGGAGAGGTGTCCTGGGACACCACGCGGGCAGGACCGCCGGTGACGGATGCCGTGTGGGGTGTGCCGCCCTGCGGTGCGCCGGTGGACGAGCTGCCGATTCGGGCGGGTGCTGTCCCGCCCGTGGTCTTTCCGGTGAAGAACACACCCTCGGGGGTCGACACCCGTCCCGCCGGCGACGGGACGGGTGTCCCCTTGAAGGCCGTCGCCTTGCCGGCCACCGGCGTACCTGCCTCCGGCGTGACCGAGGCCCGTGGAACGCTCGGGGGCGTTGTCCTGCCCGCCTCGAGGCCGCGCGGGGTGGAGGCGGCACCCACACCTTTGACACCACGCCAGTTCGGCCCCATCCACACACTGGTGGCGGCGCCGAGGCCGGCGTTGATACCCACCGAGGTCCAGTCGACGTGGAATTCGCTGCCGGTCGCCCAGCTGGCCAGAGCCTGCGCGAACAGGTCCGTGCCCAGTTGGAACGCGGCGCCGAGGGCGGCGTTCACGGCAAAATTGCCGACCCACGACATGCTGCCCATCGCAGTGATCACACGGCTCACCACATTGACGATGAAGGACAGTGCCTGACCGACGACACCGAACAGCGAGGCGAGCAGGGCCCCGATTCCGGGGAGGACGAAGCTCAGTGCGAGACCGAACAGGGACGCGAGGCCGGCGAGTGCCTCCGCCTTGTTCATCTCTTCGATGGTCTCGTCGACCGTGTTCGCGTACGACTGGAGCGCCTCACTGATACGCCAGGCGGTGATCGCCGCCTCCAGCAGTTTCAGCGCGACGCCGCTGCCCGGAGCGCCTCCGTCGCCCTGTGTCTCGTACGCGCCCCTGGCCGCGTCTCCGGCCATGCCGGTCCACTGGACGGAGCCGATGCTTCGGGATCCTTCCAGTTGCAGTTCGCGCATCCTGTCGCCCTGAGCCATGAAGGCTGCCGCGAGCTCACGGATCGGGTCTGTGTCGAAACTGATGGGCATGGTGAGGCCGTTTCTTGAAGCGGCGGGGCCGCGACTTGAGCGTGGCGAGGGGTGTCAGGAAGGGATGGTGGCTACGAGTTCAGGGTCGAGAACCGTCTGGATGACGACCGGCTCATGCCGTCGGCCGACCAGGACGCCGCGACCCGGCTGTCGGCGGGCTGCTCGTTGGTCCGCGAGGATGCCGCCCTCCCTCGGGTCGCCTGAGAGGATCAGGCCGCCTGTCCCGTACTCGTGCAGCCGGCTGATCAACGGGTCCGAGACAAGAGCCCGCGAGATACCGCCGGTGCGTCGTGCGATCACGATGTGCAAGCCGATCTCCGCGGCGTGCGTGATGTATTCGGCGAGCGGCGCCAGCGGACCTCGGGAGCCCGGCGCTCCAGAGACCAGGTCGTAGTCGTCCACGACCAGGCACAACTCCGGCCCGCTCCACCAACTGCGCGACCGCAGTTCTTGGGGAGTGATGTCGGGTGCGGGCATCCGCTCCTTGAGCTTCCCGACGAGTTGTTCCACATACGCGGCGGCATGCTCGCTGTTGGCCGCCTGGGCGCCAAGGTATTCGTCCGGGACCACTCCCAGCAGGGATCGGCGGTAGTCGACGACCATGAAACGGATGTCCCACGGGGAGTTCCGCTCGGCCATGGCGTGCATCCAGGAGCGCAGGAAGGACGTCTTGCCGGATCCGGAGTCACCCACGACCAGGAAATGGGGGTCGCCCGAGTTCACGTCGACGACGGCCGGGGTCAGGTCCGATTCCGTGATACCGATCGGGACCGCGGTGGCGGACTCCGCCGTCCCGGTTTCCTCACTTCCTGTACGCACGGCGGCCACCGCTGCCTGGAGGTCGGCCACCGTGATGCGGTCGGGCAGAACACGCAAGGGCGGGGCGGTCGGGCCGTGGTGGCCGGCAGCACATGCCGCGATGGCTTTCTGCTGCGCCTCGGCGAGACCCATCAGGCTTTGCGTTCCATCGAGCCGGGGCAGGGCGATGTGCATGAGCTCACCGGGAAAGACGATGCCGCGCCCGGCGACCGCGGAAGCGAGCGCACGAGCCGCCTTGCGGTTGACCTCGGACTCACCTGGTTCGTTGAGTCGCAGTTCCAGTCGGCCGCCGATGTTGTCGCGCAGATTGGTGCGGATCTCGCCCCAGCGGTTGGCGGTCAGCAGAAGGTGCACACCGACACCGAGACCTCGGGTGGCGATGTCGTGGACGTAGGTTTCGGCCTCTTCCACGGCAGTACGCAGGGCTGCCCAGTTGTCGACGACCAGAACCAGGTCGGCGGCGTTCAGGCCCTCGGGAAGGCGCCCCTCGGTTCGGAGCCGGCGGAAGTCGGCGGCGGAGTCGATGCCGTGCTGCTCGAATATCCGTTCGCGGTCGACGACGGTCTGTCGGACGACGGCGAGTGCGCGCCGGACACGTGCCTCGTTGTGCCGGGAAGCGACGCCGGACACGTGCGGGGCGTCCTCGAACGAGCCGAGTGACCCACCACCGAAGTCGACACAGGTGAACTGCAGTTCGGCCGGTGTATGGGTGGTCATGGCGCTGAGGAGCATGGTGCGCAGGGCCATGCTCTTTCCCGTCTGCGGGGCGCCCACGAGGGCCATGTGTCCGTGCGAGCCGGCGAGGTTCACCACGAGGGCGCGCTGTGCCTGCTGTGCGGGCAGGTCGAGTACTCCGACGGGGAAGGCGAGGCGGCCGAGCGGCATGATCTCCTCAGCAGCCTGCAGACCCCGCTCCGAAGTGTGCGCGAGGGGTCCCAGCAGGGAGTCGAGATCGATGTGAGCCGGCAGGGGCGGCAGCCACACCTGGTGCACAGGTCGTCCGTGCAGACGTATGCGCTCGACCGCGACCTCCATCTCGGTCCGCGTGCCGGCTACGGGTACCGGGACGGAGGCTTGTTCGGCATCCGATTCCTCGGAGCGGGCACGCAAGGCGTGCTCGGAGGTGCGCAACCCGAAGGGCACCGGTGCGACCACCGGGTTCGTGTCAGGGTGCTCCGCGTCCGCTCCGAGATGCGGGGCGGAGATGTGGGCGACGCGGAACCGCACGTAGACCGACTCGTCGACCTTGAGATATGCGGAGCCGGGGAGTGACGGCAGTTTGTAGGCGTCGTTGGTGCCGATCACAGCCTTGCTCTCGGCGGCCGAGAAGGTACGCAGGCAAAGGCGGTAGGACAGGTGGGATTCCAGGCCCCGCAGGCGGCCCTCGTCCAGGCGCTGCGTGGCCAGCAGCAGGTGCATGCCCAGCGACCGGCCGACGCGGCCGATCTGCACGAACAACTCGATGAACTCGGGGCGCTGGGACAGCAACTCGCCGAACTCGTCCACCACGATCATCAGGTAGGGCATTGGCTCCAGCGGCCTGCCGTCGGCGCCGGTGGCGCCCTGCGCCTGCAGCATCTGGTACTCGCGGACCGAGTCCACATTGCCCGCGTCACGCAGCATCTGCTGGCGGCGCTGCTGCTCCCCGGCGAGGGCGGCCCGCATCCGGTCGACCAGGGCCAGATCGTCGGCGAGATTGGTGATCAGGCCCGCGACGTGCGGGAGTTCGGTGACGCCTGCGAAGGTGGCCCCGCCCTTGAAGTCGACCAGGACGAAACTGAGGTGTTCGGGCGAGTGGGTCATGGTCAGCCCGGTGACCAGGGTACGCAGCAGTTCACTCTTGCCGGAACCGGTGGCACCCACCACCAGGCCGTGCGGACCGATACCGCCCTGCGCGGACTCCTTCAGGTCGAGCACGAGTTCCTCACCCGAGCCGGTGATCCCGATCGGCGTACGCAGGAGTGCCTCGTCGTCGGGGGTACGCCAGTTCGCACTGGCGTCGAAGTCGGCCAGGTCGTCCACACCCAGCATGCGCGGCAACGAGACAGTGCGGGCCAGTACCTGCTCCCGTTCTCCGGACAGCCGCAGCGGGGCAAGGGTTCGCGCCACTTGTTCACATATCCCTGGCTCGACCTCGTCGGCCACCGCGTTCTCCACCATGCCGGCCAGTGACGGGTCGCGGCTCTGCAGTGCGAGGCTCTGCGAACCGGTCAGGCGGACGCGAACGTCGACACGTCCGGGTTCCTCGTTCTCCTTGCCGACGAGGCAGATGACGTGAATACCCGTCTCGGGGCCGGCCAACGCGAAGAGCTCGGTGATGAGCGGAGAGCCGGCCCAGGTGACGTCTGGGCGGTAACCGTCGAGCACGACGACGCAGCGTCGGCCGGGATCCCTGGACCGCACGGCGGACAACACAGTCGCCCGCTCGGCAAGCTCGGTGCGGGCGCGTTCCAGCCGCTGTTCCAGAAGGTCCGCGATGCCGTCGAACTCGTTGGCGACGCCGGGCAGGATTCCCGCCTCGGCGGACGAGTCGGTGTCATGGGTGTGTGGCAGCCATTTGGCCCACTCCCAGGGGGAGCTGGTGCCGTTGCCGACCGCGGCACCGTCAGCCTTCTCGTTGCCGGAGAGCAGAAGGAGCTGGACGCTGTCGGGGTCGTGGAGTACGGCGAGTTGGAGCAGCAGCGCGGTGGCTGTGGCGCGTGTGCGTTCCCGGGTGCCGAGCAGGCTGACCACGCCCGAGCGGGACAGATCGATCCAGGCCGGCTGCAGGCCCACGGTGGAGCAGTCACGGATCAGCCGCTCCAGCGCGCGCTGGGACTGCGGCTCCACTTCGGTGGTCGGGTCGCTGCGGTTGCCCTGGGTCAACTTGAGCTGGGCCGCGCCGGTGCCCAGCCCGAGGCGGAGTCTGAGGAAGTCGACGTCGTCCTGTCGGCGTTCCCAGACTCGCCTGCGGTGCGTCGCTATCGCCCACAGCCGGGCCGGACTGGGGAACACGAAGGCGGCCGCGAACCGCTGAGCGGCAGCGGAGGCACGAGCCTGAGAGCGAATGTCGGAAAGATAGTCCAGGTAGCGGTCGCGCTGGCGAACGCGCTGTCGCTCAGTGTTGTTGGAGTACTGCCAGCGCACCCAGAGAGTGACGGTGATGGACAGGACAACGAACGACACCCCGAGGACGATCATCCATGGGCGGCCGAAGGTGACCATGTAGGCAGCCATGCTGACGCTGCTGAGGAGCGGCAGCAGGATCATCAGCCAGTTCGACGCCTGGTTGTTGACCGGCTTCTGCGGTGGGGCGGCGAGCGAAATCTTGCTCTCCTGCACCATGGGGGGGATGGTGCGAGCGGGGCGGTGGAAGGCTGTTCTGGTCATGAGGGTGTCCGTCTCACCAGTCCGCAGTGATGGCGGTGACGGTAATGTCCGTCCGGTCCGAGGGAGGGGAGGTGGGGGTGCCGCTGCCGTCACCAGGTGCGGCGAGACCTTCGGAGAACTTCCGGAACATGTCGGCGATCTCGATCTCGATGTGAGCACTTCCCGCTGCCACAGCAGCGGTGCCGCTGGCAAGGACGTTGAGGACACCGCTGCCGGCGTCGCCCTCGCTGCCGAACAGTTCACGCATGACGGCCGTCCAGCGCTGGTTCATCGCCTGGGCCTCCTCCTGGGTTTTGCCGGCCCAGCCGAGTGCCAGCCCTTCCAACGTGTGCTGGATCGAAGTGATCGAGTCCGCGACATCCTGGGCGAGTGATCGGAGCCGGTTGGCGCTCCCGGCGAGGCCCGTGGGGTCGATGTAGAGAGACACCGAGTCGTAGTCAGCCATGTGTATGGGGGGCATGCCGTCTCCGTGATGTGATCGTTTGGGCGATGACTGCTGTCGCTCGCCCGCCTCTGTCAGGTCAGGTTCTGGCGGTTCGCAAGTTCGGTCCGGTGGTAGTTGTCGTAGGCCACCTGCAGGCGCCGAACGACCTCTTCAAGCAAGGCGTACAGGTCCGCCGAAGCGCGCGTGAACCAGTCCTGGATCTCCTCCAGCGTGAGAGCCGACGGGGTCTGCCACTGGTTGCCGATCTCTGCGAAGACCGTCCGTATGGTTCCCATGGCCGCCTCCACGTCCGAGGAACGCTCTCGGACGACACCAACGGCTGCCTGCATCTCCCGCAAATGAACCTGGAAGTCGGACCACGACATGGCGGGCATGAGCTGGACCTTTCGATGACGAGATCAGGACTGGTCTTGTCGCCGAGCCCGCGCGAACGTTGGCCATAATGCCACATCCGACGGCAGCGACAATACTCGAAGAGAATCCTGTTACATTGACTGTCATGATTCATCTCGATTGCCGAAGCAATCACTTGACGTATCTTTTACACTAGCACGGCCCGCGTCGCCAGCTTCTCGACTATCGTCGAACCGCAGCCGGCGACAGCTCTTCCGTTCGGAGTCAAAAGGAGAAACCCGTGGCAGATGATGACGGAATAATTCACTCGCAGTACGACTTTTGGCCGGACCCGGGGAAGAATGGGTCCGACACCCCGGACCTGGACAGAGGGAAAGATCTCTCGTATCTCGTTCCCCTCGTGGACGTCGCCTGGGACACCCCGCCTTCGTACAACCTCCACCCCCCGAACCCGGGAGTCGACGGCGCCTCCGCGGTCGACACCGAGGACATCCCTTCGACGCCTCCCATCAGGGCAGACCTTCCTGGTATGCGTGCTGCCGAGGCAGCGGTGCTGAGCTCGGCACGGACGGCCGTCGAGCAGTATCAACGCCTCCGCGACCACGTTTTCTCGGTCAAGGACACCGTGTTCGGACAGAAGGAGACCGACCTGGAGAAGGACCCCAGCTACTACGCCACGGCCGTACAAGAGACCCCCAGCGACATTCAACCCATCGCGCACCAGTTCGCCGCATCGATGAATCCCACGATGGAAAAGGCGCTCCACTTCTTCGCCACGACGCTGGAGCTGGTCGGCGAATATGTGGCCCTGATCAATACGTCAGGCCAGACTTACGCGAGGATGGATCGGCACTCACGATTCTCGACCGATCACACGGGCAAAGTCGTTGTGGGGAATGGTGCGAGGACCAGCGACTCACCTTTCGACAACATTCGTTACGGTTTCGCTGTACCGCCTCGCGAGAACAACACCCAGTGAAGAAGGACCATTAGAATTGATGGTCCCGCAGTGGAAATAGCTCACCCGCCCCGCGCTTTCGCTCATGAAAGTTCTCCCGCCGAAACGCGGGGCGGCAGGTCTTCCGGCAGAATGACCATCAGGTCGTCCTTGCTGGCATCGAGCAGATCCGCCATCCGCTGCGCATGATGCTCGGTGATCCGCTGGAAGACCTGCCGGGCAGTCCGACCGTTGCCGAAGTGCTCCGTCCGTTCCAGGCTCGAGAAATATGCGTGCAGCTCGGTCAGAGTCTCGTTCGGCAGCTGGTACTGATAACGGCCGGCCTGATAGCGCACGATCCTCACCAGTTCCTGGGGGGAGTAGTCGTCGAAGGTGAGGGTTCGGGTGAAGCGGGAGGACAGTCCGGGGTTGGAGTCGATGAAGCGCCGCATGTCCGTCGGGTAACCGGCAGCGATGACGACGACCTCGTCACGGTGGTCCTCCATCAGCTTCACCAACGTGGAGATCACCTCGAGCCCGAAGTCGTTCTGCTGCCCGTGCGGAACCAGGGCGTACGCCTCGTCGATGAACAGCACGCCACCCAGCGCCTGTCGGAATACCGCCTGTGTCTTCGGCGCGGTGTGCCCGACGTACTCGCCCACCAGAGAGCTGCGGTCGGTCTCGATCAGGTGGCCACGGCTGAGAAGCCCGAGCGCAGCGAGGAGCCGGCCGTACAGCCGCGCCACGGTCGTCTTGCCGGTTCCCGGGTTGCCCGCGAAGACCAAGTGACGGCTGAGAGGTGGTGGTTCCAGGCCCGCTTCCTGGCGGCGCTTCACAAGCTGCATCACTTTGGTCAACGAATGGACTTCCTCCTTGACGTCCTCCAGGCCCACGAGTTCCTCGAGCTCCGCGAGCAGCTGCGGCAGATCTCCCTGCGCCGTGTCACTCCCGGCCGGCCCGGCCCTGCCCGGAGCGGTCCGGGTTCCTCTACCGACGGCGCCCAGCCCGGAGCCGGCCGTGACCGTCTCTCCCTGCGGCATGGTGTTGACCGCGACGTCCTTGCTGACACACTCCTCGAACACCGGCGCCGCGTCCTTCTCGGCCGACAGGTCCTCCTTCGTGCCCCGCACCAGAAGACGCCGCAGGACCGGCTCCGCCTTGCTGCCGACATACAGCGCGGGAAAGGCGGAGCCGGAGATCTCGCAGTCCTCCAGCAGGCCCGCACCGCCCTCATGTATGTACACACCGTTCTTGCCGGCCTCGCTGACCGTGACCTTCCGGACACGGGGTGCCGCTCCGCTCCACAGGACCAAACCGCTGCCCCGCGCCCCGGATATCTCCAGCTCTTCCAGCCAGGCCTGGCTCTGCCGTGCCAGCAGGACGCCCGCCGAGCCGGAATCCTTCACCCTCCCGCCGTGGATCAGTGCCGTGGTGCCGGCGGCCACTTCGATCCCGCTCTGCCTCGTCAAGGTAACCTCGCAGCCGCACACCATGGGCCGGTGACGGGTGTCCAGGTGGATGCCGGTCTCCGCCTCGCTGATGACACAGTCACGCAGCACGGCGTCGGCTTCGTGGACCGAGACGCCCGCCAGCGCGCTGCGCGTGACACTGGTTCGCTCAGCCTGCAGGTGAGCGTTTCCGAGCAGGCGGATGCCATGCCGCGCGCTGTCCTCGACCACGCAGTCGGCCAGATCGGCGTGGGCATTCCCGGTCAGGGCCAGCCCACAGTCGGCGGCCGAGGTGATCCGGCAGCCGGTCAGGTGCAAGGAGGCGTCTCCTTCGGCCACCACGCTCGTCGCGCCGGTCCGGGAGAATTCCGTATCGCGTGCTCGCACTTGCGCGTCCCCGGTAGCCGCGAGTGCTGTGCCGGTCACATCGACGATGCGCAGGGACTCCAGCTCAACCTGTGAAGCGCCGTAGGCGAGCACGCCGGCGCGCCGGGTCTCCCGGATGTCGCAGTCCCGCAGCAGCACCGCGTTTCGTCCCGAGATGAGGACGCCCTCCGCCTGGATCCGGAAGATCTCGCACCGCTCCAGACGAACACGACGTTCGTCCCGCCCGGCCGAGGCATTGGCGCCCTCCGGCACACCCGCGCGTCGCGGGCCGGGCTCGGGCAGGACCTGCGTGTCGGGCGCGTCCTCGATGCGTACGCCCTGGGCCTTGCAGTCATGCAGCCGACAGTCACGCAGTACGGGGAGTCCGGAGGTGACCACCAGGAGTCCCGCGTTGTCGGTGTGGGCGATGTCGCAGTCATCGAACGTGCCGAGGCTGGTACCACTGAGCAACACCCCACAGTCCGTGGTCCGGTGGATGCGGGTACGGAGCAGCTTCACCCGGGCTGCGTCGACGAGTGTGAGACCGAAACCGTCGATCGAGTGGATGTCGCAGTCTTCGAAGGTGCCATGGGCCTTGCCGGTCACATGCACCCCGGCCCTGCGTACGTCGTGCACCGTACAGTCGCGCACCACCGCCTCGGTGTCCCGCGCGAGCTCAAGACGCCCCTGGGAGATGTCGCAGCCCTCCATGTCCAGCTCACCACCCCGGGCCAGCACCGCGGGGTCGTCCCCCGCCGCGCCCGACACGTTGATGCCGCGCAGTGCGACTCGACCCGCCGACATGTTCACCACCGGGCCGTTCGCCGCCGTCACGGTCACCGTGCCGGGCCCCTTCTCGGCCACGATCGAGACGTCCCGGTTCAACACCAGGGACTCCCTGTAGGAGCCGGGTTGCACCGAGACCACCGCGCCGTCCGCAGCGGCGCGCACAGCGGCGGCGATGGTCCGGTGCACCCCCCAGCCGCGGGAGGCGACGCGTTGCAGTCCGCGTGTCACAGGGACTCACCCATGCGCATCAAGTCACCGAACACACCGAAGACGCCGACCGCCAGCAGCACCGAGGCCAGCGCGAGCGCGCCCGCCAGGCCGACGACCCAGCCCGGCCGTTCGGTCGTCGGCTCACCGTCGGGCAGGGCACGTACCACGCCCGTACCGAACATCGCCAAACCGACCAGCACGCCGATGAGCGGTCCGGCCCAGTTCGGCGCGCCGAGATTCCCCGGCACGCTGAGAGCCAAGGCCGCCACACCGGCGACCCCGGTGACAGCCGGGGGCAGTACCGCGGCCGTGAACCGCGACTGGCCGGCATTCAGCAGAAGCACCCCGGCGACGGTCGCCGTGAGCGTGAGCGCGTAGGGGTTTCCGCTCCTGGCCAGCTCGGCGAAGGCCGCCATCGCCACCGAGGACAGCAACACGCTCAGTCCGGCCAGTACCCGCCGTCCCCGCCTGACCAACTCCGGGACGGTTTCCTCGGACGTGGCGTCGTCACGCGGTGTGTCGGAAAGCGCTACCAGATGACCCGAGAGCGCAGGTGCGATACGTAACCCCTCCATGGCCAACACGGCCACCACCGCGGCCGCCTCCACGAGAGTGACGCCCACACCCGCCAACAGGCCAGTGACCAGCAGGCCGACGGCCGCCAGTGTCAGCGTCGACAGGGTGAGCACATGATTGACGGCCAGTCGGGCTGCGAGCGCGCCGATCACTGCTCCGACACCCGCGCAGAGTATCGCCGCCGACGCACTGTGAGCGAAGGGGAACAGGACCGCGCCCAGCGTCAGCAGGGGCACGGCCGACAAGGCCACACCCAGCCGCACCGGCTGTGGCAGCGGCCACGCACGGCGGGTGGCGTGACCCGCGAGCAGGGCCGCTCCCACACCGGTGATCAGCGCCCCGAGTCCGCCCAGCGGGTAGAAGTTCCCCGCCGCGCGGCCGAGCACCACAAGGGTGCCGAACGCCACCGTCATCGTGCCCACTCCCAGGAAGGCGAGGGTCAGAGCGCGGTGTCGGGTATCCCACCGCACCCCGCCCTCGTTTGCCTCCCGGACCAGTTCGTCGAGGTCGGTGATGACCGGCTCGTCGTCCTCCCCCGCGGAGACGTCCCGCAGATACAGCGTCGCACCGTCGGCGACTCCTGACTCCGCGAGTGACATGCCTGGGGAGAACGGCCGCTCACCGGCAAGGGCGAGGGACCACACGGCAGGCAGGGCGTCGTTCTCCTCCTCCTGACCGCACATTCGAATCAGTCTGGGCGCGTATTCGGCAATGGCCGCTCGGGCCGGCACCGCCAGATCAACGCGCCGTCGGTTGCCGACGACCGTGACCCGGCACCTTTCGTCGTCCACTTCCGCCTTCCTTGTGAAGAGAGTCGGTACCGACTGCTCATCAGTTACTGTTGCGCCAGGTGGTTATGTTGGACATTTCGGCGTTCTCATAATTGCCGTAGTTGATGTTCATGGCGCGCGCGATCTGAGACAGCAGCCCGTCGGGACCGAACAGGCCCATCGCCGCCGTATCCCACTCGGCCTGCAGTTCTTGGTAGTACGCGGCGGCCTGGCTCCTGGTCCAGGTCTCGGCCAGCGGGGCCAGGCGGCGCCGCAGGTTGTTGAGGTCGTCGACGCAATCGTCCGCCTTGTTGATCAGGTAGGGCCCCGCTTGCCCAAGGTCGTGCGTCACTGTGATCGGTATGTCATCAATTCCTGGCACGGTACGTCCTCTGTCGAAAGGAATAGAGAGAAGGAGAACCCGATCCCCGATCGCTCCTGCCGAGTACGGCAGAGTCAGGAGAAGTTGGCCGAGGGAATGCCGGCGTGGATCGACGCAAGCGTGGCGTGGTTGACCGACTCGGTGGTGCTGTAGTTCTCGTAGTTGCCGCGCAAACCGCTCGCGATGCCGGTGAGCGCCTCCCTGAGCATCGCGGCGTACACGTCCCACTGCGCCATCAATGCCTGGAACTCGTTGGCGGCATAGCCGTTCCAGACGCCCTCCAGCGAAACGACGAAGGACTTGAGCTCCGCGAGCTGTTCCTCGAGCCGGGTCGACGTCGCGTCAGTGTCCAGGGACGCCTGGTTGAGTTCGACGAGTGTGACGTTGTACTCGACGCCACCAACGGTTGCGTGTCCGGTGGGCGTAGTCACTAAGAGTGCCTCCCTGTACAGGCCTAACGAACGAGTGGATACGCGGCCCGCCAGGTCGTGTCGAGGAACGTCCAGCCAGCGAGGAAAGCGAGGCGGCCAGGGCCGCTTCGCTCGTTTTCCGCCCCTTGCACTGTGCGCGAGGCCCACAGGCAGGCAGGCATGTCCGCGCCCCACAGGAGAACCGGTGTTCCCATTCAACCGGGCCGCCCGGTGGAACCCCTAGAACGATCCTCGCGTTCTCTTGCCCGATCGATCCAGCTACCGAGTCGGCGCGAAGGAGGACGGGACTGCACGATGAATCAGCCGCTCGAGGAACCGGTACACCCGGCTGGCACCCCAGCGCGGTGACTCGCAGGAGCCGTTGGGAGCAGTCGTCGACCAGCATGGTGTCTCGCGGGGATCCGCGACAGGGACCGCCGTCTGTGCGGCTTCCAGCAGACTGCTCGGTGCGATGTTCCGATCCATACCCGCGTACGAACCTCGCGGCCGGGTTCGGCTCGCCCCGCTGACCGAGCGCGAGACCGTGGCGGTCAGGTCCTGTGATCCGCCGGGTCGGAACCCTGTGGGCGGCGCCGAGCCCCCGTGCCACACACAAGGACCACATCCTCGCCCTGCGGGGGGTTGCGCACTGCTCTGCCATGAACCCATCCGGCACAGACACCGAACGGCTGCAGGAGGCTCGCATACTGCCGGTTCCCGCTCGGGCACCTTGCACGGGTCAACCGACGTGTCGACTACGACAGCCCGTCACGCTTCAGCAGGGAGTGCCGCCGCCGGCTCGGTGCAGCCTCGAGCCGGAACGCCGCCAGGCCACGGAGCACACGTGCCCCTTGAAAGCTCGCTCTCGTGGGTTGAACAGGCAGGATCACACAAGTAGAAGCCATAATAGTTCTACTTTTCCGGCAGGCCGGAGCGATTCAATGGGTTCACCGATCTTTTTCAGATCGGAAAAGCGGCTGACGGGCCCGCCCCGGCCCCACCACATCGCAAGGACCTTCCATGCCGACCATGCTCATCACCGGCGCCTCGTCCGGGTACGGACGCGAAACAGCCCTCCACTTCCACAAGCGGGGCTGGACCGTGATCGCCACCATGCGTGCCCCGCGTCCCGGGGTCTTTCCTCAGGCAGACCGGCTCCGCGTCATCGAACTCGACGTCACCGAGCCGGACAGCATCACCGCCACCTTCGAGGCAAGCGGAGCCATCGACGTCCTGGTCAACGCTGCGGGCGTCTCTTCGATCGGCGTGTTCGAGGGCACCTCCATGGATCACGTGCGTGAGGTGTTCGAAACCAACACCTTCGGCGTGATGGCGACAACCCAAGCAGCCCTCCCCCACTTTCGGGAACGGGGATCCGGGGTCGTAGTCAATGTGACGTCCAGTGTGGTCCTGGGAGACATGCCCCTCTCAGCCGTCTACAAGGCCAGCAAGATGGCCATCGAGGGTTTCACCTCCTCACTCGCCCTTGAGCTCGCCCCCTTCGGCGTGCGGGCGAAAACAGTCGCCCCGGGCACCTGTCCCACAGCGAACTTCACGACCAGGGCGATGCGCGGCGCTTGGCCCTACGCACGTGTGCCGGCGCCGTACGCGGAGTACGCCGGCGAAATTCTGGAGAACGCCGCGGGTCAAGTCGTCTTCACCACGGAGAGCGATGTCGCCGAGACAATATGGGAGGCCGTGCACGACACCACCGGCCGACTCCATTTCCCAGCCGGCCCCGATGCCGTCTGGCTCGCCCGCGTCAACTGATCAACCAACAGGAGGGGAACAGGACAGCGCTCATCCGTCGGTGACCACTCCCGCACAGCTGTGGAACCTCACACGGAGCGTCGCAGCGCTACCAGTCAGCGACCTCGTCACAAGCGATGACGCTCGACATCCGTCGGCACGCCGAGCAGCATTCGGCCAGTCGTCTCCCACAACGTGGGAGAGACCTGGGCGTGAGCAGTGATAGTGGTCGCATCCCGTGACCGTCGCTGCAGTGGCGAGTCGTCATATATTGCTGTGCCCCCTCCCAGGTCGTGCATGATCCTCACGACTTCTGCAGACGTGCGAGCGGCATGCGTCGCCGCCAGTCGTAGTCCGACGCGCAGGTCCGCGGAGACGATGCCGCCGGACTTCGTCGCGCGCCACGCTTCGTCGATCGCCGAGTAGAACAGGGCACGTGCCGCACGCAGTTCGGCCTCCGCCTGTGCAACAGCGATCTGTGTGGCAGGCCTCCCCGCCAGAGTGCGCCGTGATCCGACGACGGTCTTACGGCTCGCGAGATCAAGCAGGTCCTCGATCGCTCCCCGGGCGTTACCCAACGCCACTGCGGCGACGGCCAGCGCAAAATACCCAAATATCGGGAACCTGTAGAGCGGGGCGTCGACCACGGGGCTCTCGGTGAGAGAAATCACCCGGCGTGACGGAACAAAGATTTCTTCCGCCACGACATCTTGGCTTCCTGTTCCACGAAGGCCGACGGTGTGCCAAGTATCCAGCATCTGCAACTGCGTGGTGGGCATCCCCACAAGACGCATCTCCGGCTCGCCACCTTCCTGAGCACCCTCGAGGAGGCACCCTCCGAAGAAGGAGTCAGCATGCGTGATCCCGCTGGCAAACGACCAGCGGCCGGAGATGACGAGCCCTCCATCGACCGGGTGGGCCACCGCACGCGGGGCCCAGACCCCCGCCGTCACCGATCGTGGATCACTCAGCAGTTCAGTAGCTCCCGCCGGCGGCAGGTGAGCCGCAAGCAGACTGCTCGTGAACGCGATCATGACGCACCAGCCGGTGGCCGCATCGCCGCGGGCTATGTTTTCAGCGGCTGCAAGGGATACAGCAGGCGGCGCCTGCGCACCGCCGAGAGTCGCTGGAACCCCGCACCGCATCAGCCCCGAGTCCCGGAGCGCGTCGGTCAGTTCCGGCACCAGCCTCCGGGCAGCCTCGTTGTCGACGGCAGCGTCCCGCGCCTGCAGACGGATTCGTTCGGCCATCTGCAGCAAGTTCGACTGAGATATGTCAATATGTGAAATCGAGGACATTCTATGGCCTCTCTGTCCCTGGTAAACGACACGGCTGTGGTCTCGGCGACAGTCACCAGGCCTCACAATGCTGCTCTGTGATCGGATCCCGGACTGCTGTCATCTTCGACTCATGGCGCCGCCGCGGCGCTCGTCGTACATGACCCGCCGTACATAAAACGGCTCACGGTGCCCATTCGGTTCACGACACGGACACGGCGAGCTACGGAAGCCCCCGATCGGAAGAGCCCTCTGCCCGCGCTTGCGGCGGCTGCCTTCCAGCACCTCACATGCGTCAGGCGCTGACGAAGGGTGATCATCTGGACGGAGGTTCGGGTGTGGCCTCGGGCATACGAGAACGGGCCCCTTGGCAGTGACACGGTTACGACACCAGCACGACCGAGGAAGCCCGTTGCCTGATCGGTTGAGCAGTATCTCCACACCTGCGCCCACGACCGCTACGTGCACCGGTTCGGTTCGCTCGCGCCGGGACGGCGGGCAGGCTGCTGTCCCAGCGACATGACGGATGCGGAGTGGGCCGAGGTCCGCGCCGCGATGCCGGTGCCGGCGTGGCTCCTCAGGCGGGGCGGGCGTCCGGAGGAGTTTTGCCACCGCGAGATGCTCGACGCGGTGCGCTACCTTGTCGACAACGGCGTGAAGTGGATGGCCCTGCCGGTCGACTTCCCGTACTGGCGGGCGGTCTACGACTTCTTCCGCCGCTGACGGTCCTACGACTATGTGTGTGAACTGTACGAACGCCCGCGCCGTTCGGCGAGGGAGCGCGCCGGCCGCAATGCCGAGCCCAGCAGCGGGATCATCGACAGTCAGTCGATGGATGCCTCCGAAACCGTCGGCGAGGACAGCCGCGGATACGACGGCGGCAAGTCACGCGACCGGCGCAAGCGCCACACCCTGACCGTCAAACAGGGACTCCCTTTGCCACGACGCACTCAGCCCGCCACATGTCGAATCGGGTGCACCATGACGGGTGTCTCGTCCGGCGGAGGCTGCTGCGGCGATGACCGACGGCCCGTAGGCCGTCCCGGCCGACACTCCCCTACGTCGTCGCGTTCGCACGCAGACTGTCGAGGGCGTAGTACCGCCGGGACTTCACGGTTCCGGCGGGTATGCCGAGGATTTGCGCTGTCTCATTGACGGTTCTGTCGCAGAGATAGGTGTGCGCGAGCACCTCACGGTGTTCGTGCGACAGCTGCCGCAGCAGGCCGGTGGCCTGCATCGAGGCCACCACCGCGTCCGCGTGATCGGGCAAAGTGGTGTCCCGGTCGTGCGTACCGAGGTGCTCTCGGCGGGTGATGGCGCTCCGCTTTCGGTCGACTACCAGGTTCCGAGCCACGGTCATGAGCCAACCCCGCATCGAACCCTCAGTACGGTGGAGCCTCTCCAGACGGGACCACGCGCGGATGAACGTCTCCTGGACAATGTCCTCTGCCCCGTGCCGGTCGTTCAGCAATCTCTCGGTGTAGGTCAACAACGCCGTCGCATGGTCGGCCACCATCGTGCGCAGGAGTTCGTCCTGCCGCACGGTCGAGACGTCCGCGAAGGTGGTCGTGTTCACAATCCACTCCCTGAAGAGGAAGGCGATATGCGCGTCGGCCAGACTGACTTCGCAAGCTCACGAAGACAGTGAGCAGTCGACCGCTTACGATGTGAATCGCCGGTGAGGTTGACGCGCCGGGAACTGGCGCCGACCGCAGCCCACTCGGGGAACGGCACGCACGGCGAGCGTAAGTCGCGTGTACTTACGAAAAACTGACGGAAGTCTGACGCCCGATCCGACAACAGAGTTCTCGCTCTGACATCAACGCCCGGGACCGAGAAGAGATGGCAAGGACCCCGGTCGGCTGTTGCCCGGCGTCAAGAGCTGATCACGGCCACCGCTACGGGTCCCGAACACCGAAGGGCCCCCGCGTCGGACGACGCAGGGGCCCACGCACGGCGGCCTCAGGCGTCCAGGGGCTCCGCTCCGGCGTCCCGGTCGGCACCGTAGCTGTCCACCCTCTCGCGGACACCCGCAGCGTCCGGATGACCGATCGCATCCAGAATGCCGAGTGCCTGATGCCAGACGAACACCGCCCTCGCGTGACGGCCGGCCGCCTGGTGGGTGTCGCCGATGTGTACCAGTGTGTCGGCCTCCAGGTACAGGTCGCTGATCTCCCGGTACAACCGCAACGCGTGCTCGTAGGATGCGAGTGCCTCCGAGTATTTGTGCAAGTGGTAATAGGCATAGCCGACGCTGTCCAAGGCCGCGGCCTCGCCGTTGCGGTCACCAATCTCCCGGTGCAGCGCAACGGCCCGGTGGCACTGCTCCAGAGCGTCGCCGTACCTGTCCATGAGGATGTACGTCCAGCCGAGCTCGTTGAGGACACTCGCTTCGCCACTCGGTCGGTGAGCGACCCGGTAGAGCATGCCCGCCTGCCGGTAGTGTTCCAGAGCAACGTCGTACCGTTTGCGATGATTCGCCAAGAAGGCGAGGTACCGGTGCACACGCCCCTGGCCCGAGAAATCCGCCACTTCCTGGTAGAGCCGCAGGGCCCTCGCCAGGTGCGCGTCCGCCTCTTCCCAGCGCTCCATCCGGCCGTGGACAAATCCGAGTGCCCGGTGCGCATGCGCCTGGCCCCGCACGTTGCCCAATCGCTGGGCGGCTGTCGCCGCCGTCGACTGCACGAGGAGTTGTTCCTCCCAGCGCCCGTTGCGATCCAGGTACCGCTCCATGAGGGTCGCCAACTGCCAGGCGTAGCGCCCGTGCCCACGCCTGGCATCCTCCTCGATCACCGCGAACAGAGCGGGACGGTTGGTCTGCAACCAGTCCACCGCCCCGACTTGGTCGGAGAGCTGCGATACGGTCACATCCGCCGCGACGGGCCGCAGGCTGATGCGTTCCCACTTGGGGGCCAGGATGCTGTCCGCCGCGTGTGCGGTGTGAAGGTAGTGATCGAACATCCGGTGTCGGGCCGCACGCGCCTCATCCGCCGTGCCCTGCGCGTGGGCGAGTTCCGCGCCGTACGTACGCAGCAGTTCGTGGCAGGAGAAACGGCCGGGCATGCTCTCGAACACCAAACTCGCCCGAACCAGTTCGGTCAGCGCAGACCGGATCTGGCGCGGTTCCTGCCCGGCGAGGCTCGCCACGGCTGCGAGCGAGCAGTCAGCACCCGGATGCAACCCCAGCAGGCGGAACACCCGTGCCGCCTCCGGCGTGACGAGGCTGTACGACCAGAAGAACGCGCTGCGGGCGTCGGCGACGGGGGCCTCGCCTGAGAACGCGTCGAGGCTGCCCCGGTCCTCCAGCAGTTCGCCCGCGATGGACGTGAGGGTGAACGTCGGGTTCATCGCGGCACGGGCACTGACGATGGCGAGCGCCAGCGGCAGGTGCCCGCATGCCTCGACGATATCCGCAGCGGCCTCGGCCTCTTCGACAACTCGGTCTCTGCCGAGCCGTCGAGACAGCAGCTGGAGCGAGTCCGCGTCGTTGAGCGCGTCCAGGGTGATGGAGTACGCGCCGTCGCCCGCCACCAGTCCATACAGATGGTTCCGGCTAGTGACAATGGCCAGGCAGCCGGCCGCCCCCGGCAGCAGTGGTCGGACGTGTTCCGTATCGCGTGCGTTGTCAAGGACAATGAGGATCCGGCGGTCGGCCAGCAGACTACGGTAGAGCGCCGATTGCGCGTCCAGTCCGGCGGGGATACGGTCCGCGGGTACACCCAGAGCGTCGAGGAAAGACCGGATCGCTTCGCTGGGTTTCATGATCGAACCGGAGGGGTGGAAGCCTCGCAGATCGATGAACAGCTGTCCGTCGGGGAACTGCTCGGCGACTCGGTGGGCCCAGTGCACGGCCAGCGCCGTCTTCCCCACTCCCGCCATGCCACCGATCACCCGGATGAGTGAGGTCGGCGCTCGTTCGTCTTCGGCCGTCCGGGGGTCGCTGAGGGACGCCAGTTCACCGAAACGCCCTGTGAACGTCGGTAGGTCTGCGGGAAGTTGGGCAGGACGCACCGTTTCAGCCGTTGCCGACCGCCTCGCGGACGACTTCTCGACGGGTTCCAGAGCATTGCCGCCGGAGTCACCGGTGTTCACGCCGAAGGCTGTGGTGGCGTGGCCAGAGCTTGCGGTGCTGCTACGAAAGCCTGTGTCATTGGTGCCTGACACGGTGACTTTCGGGGCAGCGATCGACGCAGTTGTCGTCACGGTCTGCTGGAGGACCTGCTGCTGCGCCGACAGCAGTTCGGGTCCCGCGTCCAGACCCAGGTCGTCCACGAGACGGGCGCGTACAGTCTGGTAGACGTCCAGGGCCTCCGCCTGGTGTCCGGTGGCGGCGAGTACCTGAATCAGTCTGGCTTGCAGGACCTCGTCCAGTGGGTGATTCGCAGCCGCCTGTCTGAGCGTCGTCAGGACTCGTACGCCCACGTCCGGACCGGCCTCCAGTGTGCGTTGGGCGGCTTCCTTGACCGCGGCCAGATGCTCGCCGTCCACTGCGGCGAAGTTGGGGTGGGATCGGATCTCGGGAGTGACTCCGGAGGCGGTGGGGCCCCGCCATAGTTGCAGGGCCTCGATCAACAGCTCGGCCGCCTCGGCCGGTTCTCCTTCGTTTGCCGCCTGCCTTGCTCGCTGTCGCAGAGCACGAAAACGCAGCAGATCAAGATCAGCCGTATCGGCCTCCAGGCGATAGCCACCCGATCCGCGCACCAGCCACCGGGACGTTCCCCTGACCGGGAGATCGGGTTCCAGCAGCCGTCGGAGCTGACCGATGTGACGCTGCACCACATTCACCGCGCTGTCCGGTGGGCCCTGCCCCCACAGCACGTCCACTATCTCGTGAACGGGGACTGGTTGATTGGCTTGGGTGAGAAGCAGCGCGAGAAGAGCCCGCTGCTTGGGTGATCCGAGTGTCAGCTCCGCGTCATCGCGCCACGCCCTGACTGGGCCAAGCACAGCGAACTTCAATCGCATCGAACACCACCGCATTGCAAGAACCCACTACTACGCGTATATGCGTCCCACCCGGGCTTGGCCGGGGGAAAGACGAGCATACGGTGCCGACGAGCCCTCTGCACCCCTGCCCGAAATCCGGTGGACGAACGGCAGTGCTCGACCGAGAATCGAACAGTGAGGCTCCCTGAAGTCAGGTCCACAGTGGGGTGAATTCGCATATTACGCACCATATCTCAGCACATTCAGCGGACTTCCGGAACCACTGGTCCCACACTCTCACCCGCGATCGTCCACTGCGGGATACCGCAAACAGCCGCCGGAGGAAGGACAGGCCGACCGAGCGTCCAATTGTCACCATGGGCACCGGCCAAATGTCGAGACCTCTCTTCGACCCTGGGCTCTCCGTCGCCCGTCATGTGCGATCTCCGCATTCAGGGATCCGCTCCGACATTGCCACCCCCAGTTACTGCGGCAACACCGAAACCGCCGGGGGATCGAGCAACAGCCCGTCAATGGCGGTCGCCCCTGCGCGGGATCACCGGTCTGCATAAAAGAAGACCGATGGAGGGCACTATGGTTACGGTTATCCGCCCAGGCAACCGGAAGGCGAGCAGGTTCCATCTCCGAGAAGGAACGAAATACGGCGAGTGTTGCGTTACTGTGATCTCTGTCCCGCTTCAGCCGTCTGCCGCGGATTCGCCCACGCACTCCTCGCCACGAGACGTCTGAAACGTTTCCACCAGAACAGCGGCGCCTCGCATGCGACCATGCCACCTACGCGCCCCGACAGGGACACGCCAGACAATATCGCCCATGCGGCCCGACACTCCCCGTCCCGCCGTCCGCCACCTTCCGAACCCCGCCCCACTCACAGTGCGCCCGAAATGACCCACATGCGCTTGCGCAGGTTGAACTCGTCTGACGCTACGCGAGGTGTGGATCCGGACCCGAGTTCGACCCGAAGGGTACGTGCGGGAGCTGAAGATGGTTTCTGACCTGCGAAAGCGAGCAGCGGCAGACGAGTCGGGCTGTACGCCGGGTTCTGTTCCGGCGGATCCTCGCGGGTCCGCCGGCGACGGCCATCCATCTAGGACCGGCGTTGCCGCCGGCCTCGTGCGGTCCACCCGCGGACTCGGGCGGGCAGCCCTCGAACGTCCGCGCAGAGCACCTTTCACGGCGCTCCTTTTGACCTTGCTCCGGGTGGGGTTTACCTAGCTGCCCAGGTCACCCTAGGCACTGGTGGTCTCTTACACCACCGTTTCACCCTTACCCGGCACCGAAGTGCCGGGCGGTCTGTTTTCTGTGGCACTGTCCCGCGGGTCACCCCGGGTGGCTGTTGGCCATCACCCTGCCCTGTGGAGCCCGGACGTTCCTCGGGAAGCCCCCGAAGGGTCTTCACGCGGCCGCCCACCCGGCTCGTCTGCCGTGTGGACCATGGTACCGGGCGATTCGGGAGCCTCGTCCATGCCGAACGGCTCCGTCCCTAGACGTTGTCTCATGCGGTGAGTCTGCGGTAGCAGATCAGGCTGCAGGCGATGGCTGTGAAGGCTAAGGCTGTCCCGCAATCCCCGGCCGGCGCCGGACGCGTTGTGGGTGTCGTTCCAGCGGGTGGTGCCGGAGGAGCCGACTCGCCCGCAGAGTGGCGGCCGACGCCGGCACAGGAATGATCGGGAAGTAGTGCTGGGAAGTGGTGCTCGTGGCGATCGTTCGTCGCGACACCGGGCTGCGCGTGGCAGCAGCTGCCTTCGGTTTCGTTCGGGCCGTCGGGAGCGACAGCTCACCGGCGGTTCACGGAGTGATCGAGGGCCAGGGGTGTGAGTGAGGATCACCGAGCGAACCGGTCAGCCCCTGTCCGTCGGCATCCCGAGGGCGACCCCGCACGACAGCCAGACATTGATCCCGTTGGCGCAGGACATGCCGCCGATCCGTTACGTTGATCCCCGTTCGTGACCGGACGGCCCTGCTGTCGCAAGCTGAGTGGATCTTGGTGACCAGTGCGCCTCGGGATGGGCCGGGGGCGTGATCGTCCGGTTTGCAGCTCTGTTCACCTCCCTGGCCGTCACTGCGCCGGCGCGGGTCGGCGCCTGGTGGGCGCGACAGTGACGTCCCGGTCCCACTCGCTCAGACTGGAGGCGGCAACGCGTCTTCTCTCTGCGGCTCAGCCGCGCTCCTCGCTCCGCACCCCTGCCATGGCCGGCCGACAGTGCGCGTATCGGCCGGTTCGGCACTCTGGCTGGCTGGGCACAGCGTCACCGCTGGGCCACCAGCGTGCTCTGGGTGACTGTGCCCGCCGCGACCACCCCGGATTCCGGGGCCGCCGGCTCCGCCTGCGAGAACGACTTCACCCTGCCGGGGCCCGACTCCCAGGTCGCGACCGGGCTGTGCGAGAAGCACGGCAGCGAACAGGCCGGCGACGGCGCCGAGATCGCGTCGTCTCCAACGCCGCCGACGTCGAGGACGCCCAGGTCACCATCGCCCCCATGTACGACGAGATCCAGCAGACGTCGGGCGTCACCGACGTACGCGGACCGAGCCCGATCGTGGCGTCCGGCACGGTCGGCTCCCGCGGCGAGCCGGTCGGCCTGGCCACGCTGCCACCCACGTCCCCGCACGCGCGCCGCCGCAGCGGAGGCCGGCGGCGCCCCTGCTGCCCTGAGGCTGCTATACCGTCGCCGGCCGTCCACCTGACGCTGTCCCCGGTCGCGCCGGTGGAGCCTGCTCACGCCCGGAGGGACGCCAGCTCGATCACTGTGATGTCCGAGGGGGCGCCGACGCGTGTCGGCGGACCAGCGGCGCCCGCTCCCCGGCTGACATAGAGCTGGGTGTCGCCGTAGCGCTCCAGGCCGGCCACGGTCGGGCTCGTCAGGTTCGCGAGGATGTTGGCGGGCCAGAGCTGGCCGCCGTGAGTGTGGCCGGAGAGTTGGAGGTCGACGCCGTGTTCGACGGCATCGTGGATCATTACCGGCTGGTGGGCGAGGAGCACGCACGCGCGTGCTCTGTCCCGGTCACCGAGTGCCCGGGCGAAGTCGGGGCCCTGGCCCGTGCTTTCGCCCTCGATGTCGTTGACACCGGCGAGGTCGAACTGTGGCAGTTCGGTGCGGGCGTTCTCCAAGGGGCGCAGGCCCAGGCGGCGTACCTCTTCCACCCACTGCTCGGCTCCCGAGTAGTACTCGTGGTTGCCGGTGACGAAGAACGCCCCATGCCGGGCACGGAGCCCGGCGAGCGGTGCCACCGCGGGGCCGAGGTCCGGCACACTGCCGTCCACCAGGTCTCCGACCACGGCGATGAGGTCGGGCTGCGTGCCGTTGATCGTGTCGACGACCTTCTGGGCGAAGCCGCGCCCCAGAACGGGGCCCAGGTGGATGTCACTGACGACCGCGATCCGGTAACCGTCCGCCGCACGCGGGAGCTTGGCCACCGGGACGGTGACCCGCTTCACCTTCGGGCCACGCAGAACGCCGTATGTGCCGTAACCGACGGTTCCCACGGCGGCTGTGGCAGCGGCACCGGCGATCACCCGGGAGACGAACAGACGACGGGTGGGAACGGAGAGGCGGCCGGACGGCTCGACGGGCCCCGCGGTGCGGGCCCCCGGCTCCGGGTCGATCACGGACGCAGGGGACGTGGACGTCACGCGGTCCGACGTAGTGGCCGGTGACGCGGCCGGAGTCGCTTCCGTCGGTACCGGTTCCCGCGCTGATACAGCGTCCTTGGGAACCGCCCGCTGTTCGGACCGCCGCAGCAGCAACGGGCGCACGGCTTCACCCGCCAGCACCCACAGCAGCAGGTATATCGACAGCACGAGCCACAGGTAGCCCGGCCAGGCCAGGACCTGTAGGAGCCGGAAGGGAGCATCCGTCCACACACTGACGAAGGTGCCGACCGTCAGTGCCCAGCCACCGCAGATCACCACCACGCCCGCGCGGCGCACGATCCCAGGACCTCGGGTTGTGTCGCGGAACAGCCGACGCCACACCAGCCAGTTGGCCGCCACTAGAGCGGACAACCCGAGCAGTGCGACCAGCACGAAGACGACGATCACTCGGTCCTCCCACATTCGTTGCGGCCGAGCCGATGTCCCGGGCCGGCTGAGTTTCTATGACGCGCGACGCACATTGCACGCACCCCGCGCAAACCGATGACCGTCCTCCTTGCTAAGGAGATGACGGCAAGCAGCAGGTGCACCCGGAAATACAGCGTCGGGTGACCGTTGCCGAACGCCAGGCCGCTGCTGTCCTCAATCAGGCTCTTGACGAGAGCGATCCGAATGACCCGGCACAACACCCCGAACAGCTGGTAGGGGCCAGGAGGCGGGAGGGTTGAGCCTCATGCGTGCGATATCACCGGCGCGTGCCCGCCTCCCGGACCGGCGCGTCCGGTTCCCCGACTGAAGTGTCCGGCGTTCCCGGCGGGGGCGGAAGCGTAACTCCCATGGCATGCGCCTTCTCGGTTGTGCCCGCGCAAAAGAGGCCGCCAGGCACTTCCTGCTGGTCACGGCTCAGCAACACGTAATGCGCGAATGGGATCCCGCGCAGCGTATGCCGGTCCGGCATCCGAGGCCGGCCCGGTATCAGCTTCGAACCAGGCTCCGGCAACAAGGCGCGACCGCCCCCACGAGCAGACCGGCCGAGCCGCAGACACTGTGGGTGCGCCGCCGGCGGAACGCGGCCGGGAGAACTCCGAGCCGCCACCCGGGCTCGGGGAATGAGGCATGCGCGATCTCCTCGTGACTCGATCCAGAGAAGGATTGTCGATGGCCCGAGGCCTACACATCGTGGTTCTCTTCGCCGGTGATGCGCACCGTGAATTTGATCGCGTCCCGACTGGGAGGAACGCCGAAAAGGCGCCGGTACTCTCGGCTGAACTGGGACGGGCTGTCGTACCCCACATGGTACCCGATGTATGCGATGTCTTTGGGATGCGCAGCCAGAAGAAGCCGGGCCCCATGAAGCCTCATCTTCTTCTGGAACTGGATGGGACTCATTCCGGTGACGGCCTGAAAATTCCGATAGAACACGGAAGTGCTCATTCCGACCGAAGCCGCCACGTCGTCCACCCGGAACGGCTCTTTGTAATTGTCCCGAATCCATTGCACGGCTCGGGCGATATGGGAGAGATTGCTGTCCGCGAGGCCGATCTGCCGAACCGTCGCGCCCTGCTCGCCGGTGATCAGACGCCACAGGATCTCCCGCTTGATGAGGGGGGCGAGCATGTCCCTGTCTCGGGGCTGGTCGAGCAGGCGTAGCAGTCGGACGGCGGCGTCGAGGAACTCGTCGGGGGCGTCGCTGACGGCGAGAGCGGGTGGCGCGGTGCCGTTCTGCGCGAAGGAGTGAGCGGTCTGCAGCATCATCTCGGCGATGTCCGAGGCTTGCAGGAGCAAGCCGAGACCTAGTGCCGGCCGCTCCGGTGTGGCCCCGACGAAGTGGCCGGTGACAGGCAGGTCGACGGAGGCCACCAGGTACTGGCCGGCGCTGTACTCGTACACGCGCTCGCCCAGTGCGAGGCGTTTGGCGCCCTGAGCGATCAGCGCCATGACCGTACCCGTCATGGACGCATGAGGTGCCTGCGACTCCTCGCGGCCGATCAGCACGTCCTCAATGGCGGTCGTTCCGTCGGCTCGGGCATGACGGGCCAGCAGAGTTCGGAGTTCGTCCAGCGACATACGCCGATTGAATCACCACAGGCGAAGAGCGGGCCAGTGGAAAATTTTCGTCGAATCACACAAAAAAACTAAGAGAGGATCATGCAAGACTCCGCCACTTTCAGGCAAAGCAACTCTCCGGTGAACTGGTTGAATGACTGGAGTCTCTGAGACTGTGCCGTTCGGAGATTCGCTGCACTGAGGAAGGACAAGCGATATGACGGGCGGGACCCACAGCGAGATACATATTCGCGTCAACGATCAGACACACCGTCTGACCGTTGACCACCGAAGGACATTGCTCGATGCGCTCCGTGAGGACACAGGTCACACAGGGCCGAAAAAGGGTTGCGACCGCGGGCAGTGCGGAGCTTGCACGGTGCTTCTGGACGGACGGCGCGTGGTTTCCTGTCTCACACTGGCGGTGGCCGCCGACGGCTCGAACGTCACGACGGTCGAGGGCCTTGCGCACGACGGTGAACTGGGGCCGTTGCAGCAGGCCTTCGTACAGCTCGACGGTTTCCAGTGCGGCTACTGCACGCCCGGACAGCTCTGCTCCGCGGTCGGGATGCTGGCCGAGCACGCGGCGGGCTGGCCCAGCGCGGTCACCGCCGACATCTCCCCCGAGGGACCGGTTCCGGAGTTGGACGCCGCAGAGGTGCGCGAGCGTCTGAGCGGCAACCTGTGCCGGTGCGGCGCGTATCCGTCAATCGTCCGCGCCGTGCTGGAGACGGCGTCCCGTGAGGAGGCGAAGGGATGAAGGAGTTCAGCTACCAGCGGCCGAGGCAGGTCCGTGAGGCCCTTGCCGCGGTCGCCGGGAACGACGGCGCCCGATTCCTCGGCGGCGGAACGAATCTCGTCGACCTGATGAAGGACGGAATCGAGACGCCCACCCGTCTGGTGGACGTGCGTCGATTGCCACTGGACGGTGTCCTCGAGGCGCCCGGGGGAGGACTCGTCGTCGGCGCGACGACGACCAACAGCGATCTGGCGGCCCATCCCGAGGTGCGCCGCCGGTACGCGGCGCTCAGTCAGGCCGTGCTGGCGGGCGCGTCGGGACAACTGCGCAATATGGCCACGGTGGGCGGCAACCTGCTGCAGCGGACCCGGTGTGGCTACTTCACAGACCTCTCCCAGCCATGCAACAAGCGCAGCCCGGGCAGCGGCTGTTCCGCGATCGCCGGAGAGCACCACAACCACGCGATCCTCGGCTGGTCCGACCACTGCGTGGCAACCCATCCCTCGGACATGAGCGTGGCCCTGGCCGCGTTCGACGCGGTCGTGCACTACGAGACCCTGGACGGGACTCACGAAATCCCGCTGTCCGAGTTCTACCTGCCGGTCGGGGAAAGTCCGCAGCGGGAAACGGCGCTGCCCCCGGAGGCCCTGATCACCGCGGTCACCCTGCCGGCCGCCGCGGCGAACCCGCAGTCGCGCTACCGCAAGGTCCGCGAGCGCGCGTCCTACGCCTTCGCCACCGTGTCCGTCGCTGCCGCGATGGACGTCCACGAGGGCATCGTCCAGGGGGTCCGGATCGCGCTCGGCGGTCTGGCCTCACGGCCCTGGCGCGCCCACGTCGCTGAGGCCGCCCTGCGAGACGCCCCAGCCACGGCCGACCGCTTCCGGGCCGCCGCGGAAGCGGAACTGCGCGCCGCGCGGCCACTGCGCGACAACGCGTACAAGGTCACGCTCGCCAGCAATCTCATCGAGGCCGTCCTGACCGAGCTTGCCCACCCGGCCGTGTGACGAACCGGCCCCGTCATACGCCCTGAGGAGACCAGTACATGAACGCGTCCTCGACCACTCCGTCTTCGGCACCAGCCGGACACCCGACCATCGGGCCGGGTGCCGCCGGAATCTCCGTCCCATCGGCCGGCACGGGAGAACCGCCACTGGGAACCGTCGGCACAGCGCGGCCCCGTATCGAGGGGCCGGCCAAGGTCACCGGGGCGGTGCGCTACGCCGCGGACGAGCCGAGGGGTGACCTGTGGCACGGCTGGGTCGTCACCTCCACGGTGACCCGCGGACGCATCCGTGAGATCGACACCTCCGTCGCACTGGCCATGCCCGGTGTGCTGGGTGTGATCGATCACCGCAACGCGCCCCGGCTGAACCTGGACGCAGGATCGTTCTTCGGGCCGGACGGTGGCATGCACCTGCTGCAGAGCGATGAAGTCCCCCACTCCGGTCGGCCGATTGCGCTGGTGGTGGCGACGACGATGGAGCAGGCCCGGTCGGCGGCCATGGCGCTGCGGGTGACTTACGACGAGGAACCGCACGACGTGACCTTCTCACTCGACCACCCGGCCGCCCGTCCGGCGACGTCGTTCTTCGGAGAGGACGCAACCGTAGGTGACGTAGACATGGATCTGGCGGCGAGCGCGGTGGTGGTCGACGAGCACTACGTCACCCCCGAGGTGCACGGCGCCGCCATGGAACCTCACTCCGCGACCGCCTGGTGGGAAGGCGGGCGCCTGCAAATCATCGACTCCAACCAGGGCCCGTTCCTGGTCGCCATGACCGTGGCCTCACTGTTCCACCTCGGCCCCGAACAGGTGCGCGTCCAGTCTCCGCACGTCGGTGGCGGCTTCGGGTCCAAATCAGGAGGCTGCGGCCCCCACCTGGTCCTGGCGGTGATGGCCACGACGATGTTCGAGCATCCCATACGAGTCACCCTGACCCGGAGTCAGGTCTTCCAGACGGTCTCGATGCGGCCGGCGACCGACCAGCGAATACGGATCGGGGCAGATGCCGACGGCCGGTTGCGAGCCATCGACCACACAGCGGCCTTCGAGGTTTCCCGGCTCGCGGATTACCTCGAGAACTGCACCGAACTCTCCCACACGCTCTATGCCGCACTGGCGATCCGCACACGGCGCACTGCGGTCCCGATCGACATCCTGCCGCCCTACTCGGTGCGCGGTCCCGGCGCGACCCCCGGTTCGTTCGCGCTGGAGTCCGCCATGGACGAGGTGGCGGAACGGTTGCACATGGACCCCCTCGAGCTCCGGCTGCGCAACGAGCCCTCCGTCGGCCCCGTGTCCGGCCTGCCCTTCAGCCGCCGTAACCTCGTCGCCTGTCTGAGGGAGGGTGCTCGCCGGTTCGGCTGGGCCACACGCGACCACCACCCACGCACACGGAGGGAGGGACGTCTACTCGTCGGCACCGGGATGGCGGCCACCTCCTTCGGCGTGGGGGCGTTGCCCTCGACGGCGTCGATCACCGCCGAGGCCGACGGGGACTTCACCGTGGCCGTCGGCGCCAGCGACATCGGCACCGGCGCGCGCACCGCCTTGACCGCAGTGGCGGCCGAGGCACTGCGCGCCGATCCTCGAAGAATCCGGCTGCTGATCGCGGACAGCGACCTCGGTCCCGCGTGGAGCGCTGGTGGATCCCGGGGGACGACGTCCTGGTCCTGGGCGATCACTGAGGCCGCGGCGAAGCTGCGCTCCCAGCTGGGCAGCGCCACGCTGCCACTGACCGTCTCGTTCGACACCACCGAGTCGCTCGCTGAGCTGTCCCTCATGGAACGACACTCCTACAGTGCCGTCTTCTGCGAAGTGACCGTGGATCCGATGACCGGCGAGGTACGTGTGCGGCGGCTTCTGGGGATGTTCGCCGTGGGTCGTGTGGTCAACCCGTTGCTCGCGCGCAGTCAGCTCGTCGGGGGCATGATCATGGGACTGTCGATGGCCCTGCACGAAGAAGGCGTCCGTGACCCGGCCACCGGCCGTCACGTCAACGGGGACTTCGCCGGCTACCACATCGCCGCACACGCCGACGTACCCGAGATCGAGGCCGACTTCGTGCCCGACTACGAACCTGGGGACCCCTCGGGGATCAAGGGCGTCGGTGAGATCGGAACCGTCGGCACGGCCGCCGCGGTCGCGAACGCCGTCTGGCACGCCACTGGCCGCCGCCAGCGGATCCTGCCCATCCGTCCGGACCGAGTGCTGGAGGAATGATCCGAGCGATGAGCCGACCAGGCGAAGGGGCTCTCGGACCGATGCCGTTGCCACGCTGGTCCTGGACCTGACAGAGGAGAGGCACGTGTGCTGCGCGAAGTGTGGCCCTTCGCCGACGCCCACCGTCGAGCGCGGGGGCTTCCCCGGCGCCGCCGGCGTCGTCCGTGCCTGGCCCGACGAGTGGATCGCGCACCATCCGCTCGGTGCACGCGACGCCGTCGTCACACTCAGCCATGACCCGCGTATCGACGACCGCGCTCTTCGCGCCGCTCTGGCGGGCCCCGTCGGCTACGTCGCCGCGCTCGGCGGCCGGGCCACCCACGCACAACGTCTGCGGCGCCTGGCCGACGCCTCCGAACTGGACCAGCTGACCGGCCCGGCCGGTCTTGACCTCGGCGGAGCTTCGCTCGCCGAGAGCGCCCTGTCGATCCTCGCCGAACTCGTCGCAGTGGACAACGGCCGGGAGGGGCGGCGCCTGCGCGACGGTGATCTGCCTGTACGGGCCACCACTTAGGACGCCTCAGAACACCGGCGCGGACCGCGTTCCTCCCCCGGTGCGAATACCGGCGCCGGCAGCGATTCGGGCGTCGTCGGCGGGGCCACTCTCGGGCCCGCTGTCGCCAGGACCGAGCCCGTGAGGATCAGGGCGAACGCGGCCACGACGCCGGCCGTCAGGTGTTCGTCCAGGAAGAGGGCGCCCGCGGCGACCGCGACCGCCGGGTTGACGTAGGTGAAGACCGTGGAGCGGGTGGGGCCGGCCTCCTTGATCAGCTCCAGGAAGACGACGAACGCCAGCGCCGTGCAGATCGCGCCGAGCCCGGCGAGGGCGGTCAGGACCTGGGCGGACGGCATCGCGTCGGGCCGGCCGGCCACCGCCGCCGGGGCGTACACCAGGGCGGCCAGCGCCAGGCAGGGGGCGGTGAGCTGCAGCGTCGGCACGTCCTTGAGGTGGCGGGAGACGATCAGCGGAGCCGTCGCATAGCCGACGACCGTCACCAGCACCTCGGCCAGCGAGCGGGCGTCACCGCCGGTCAGGTGCGGGAGCGTGAGGACGGTGACACCCGCCAGGCCCAGCAGCAGTCCCGCCAGCCGCCGCGGGCCGAGGTGCTCCGCGCTGCCGAAGAACCTGGCCAGGGCGATGCCGACGATCGGCACGCCCGCGATCAGCAGCCCGGCGGTGGAGCTGGTGAGGTGGCGCTCGGCGTCGGTCAGGGTCCACCAGGGGCCGATGATCTCGATGCACGCGAAGGCGAGCATCGGACGCCAGTGGGTGCGGACGACCCGGGGCAGGCCGCCCCCGCGTATCGCGAACGGGAGCAGGAGCGCCGCGCCGAGCGCACACCGCGCGCACACCACGAAGGACGGGGACAGGGCATCCACCGCCACCTTGATCATCAGGTAGGGGATGCCCCAGACCACTCCCATCAGGGAGAACAGGAACCAGCCACGTGCAGTCATGCGGCCTACTGTGGCCCGGCCCCGCGCCCCTCGTCTTGAACGCTGTTGCGGTACACCGCCGGGGTCACCCCGAGCACCCGGCGGAACCAGCGGGTGAGGTGCGCCTGGTCGGCGAAGCCCACCAGCGGGGCCACCTCGGCGGGGCGCAGCCCGGCCTCCAGCAGGCCCCGCGCCCGGGTCACCCGGTACTGGGCGAGCCAGGCGTAGGGCGGGATGCCGGTGGCGGTGCGGAAGGCGCGCAGCAACTGGTAACGGGAGAGGTCCAGTTCGGCGGCGAGACCGGCCAGGGTGGGCGGGGCGGTGAGCTCGTCGGCGAGCCGGTCCCGTACGGCGCGGGCGATCCGCTCGGCGCCGGTGCCGGGGAGGGCGTCGGCGGCCGGGCGGGCCGTGGAGTGGCGGCGGGCCAGGGCGGTGAGCAGCCAGGGCAGCCGGGACTCTACCTCCAGCGGGTCGGGGCAGGCGCTCAGCTCGGCGTGCGCGGTGCGCAGCGCCTCGGCGAGCTCGGGGTCGTCGAGCAGTCCCTCGCGGAAGTGCGGCGGGCCGGCGCCCGCGCTGCCGTCGGCGAGGAGGTCGGGCGTGGCGTACACGGCGCGGTAGGCGAAGCCGCCGGTCGGGGCGGAGGGGCCGCCGGTGTGCATCTCACCGGGGGCGAGGACGATGACAGAACCGGGGCCGGTGCGGAGGCGGCCGCCGCGGTAGTCGATGCTCTCCGAGCCACCGATGCTGACGCCGATGGTGAACTCGGCGTGCGCGTGCGGGGCGTAGACGTGCCGGTCGAACCGGGCCGTCAGCAGATCGAGCACGGGACCGTCGCGTCCGAGCCGCGCCCGCGTCCACAGTGCCTGTTCCCGTGCGGCCATCGCCCCCGTGCCCCGTTCTCGTCGTCCATCAGCATGCAACGCGGGACCGGGCGGTGTTCATCCCGGGGGTGGGGCGGGCACTCGAAGGCTTCGGTCTCGCCGGCCCGGGCGCGTGCCACGAGATCCGTCGTGCGGGTTGTCACTGTCGGCGGCGGGACGGCGGGCGGTCGTGGCGGGGCCCGGTCGGCCGCGTGTTCGCCATGTCGCGCCCCTCCTTCTGCCGCTCGTCGGGCTCGGGCATCGGAAGATCACCTGTCCACGGGATCGGGAACCGTTCCCTCGAGCGTGGCACGGCGGCGCGGCCCCCGTACGCTGGCGCGGAGCCCCAATGCTCGTGTGAAGGAGAAAGAAGCCGTGCTCGTCCTGTTGCCGCCCTCCGAGGGCAAGGCCGATTCGGGGCGTGGCGCTCCGTTGAAGCCGGAGTCGCTGTCACTGCCGGGGCTCGCCGAGGCGCGGGCTGCCGTGCTCGACGCGTTGGTCGAGCTGTGCGCCGGGGCCGCCGGGGACGGAGAAAAGGCGCGCGAGGTGCTCGGGCTGAGCGAGGGGCTGCGGGGCGAGGTCGCCAGGAACGCCGGGCTGCGCACGGCGGGAGCGCGGCCCGCCGGGGACATCTACACGGGCGTGCTCTACGACGCCCTCGGCCTCGGCTCCCTCGACCCGGCGGCCAGGCGGCGCGCGGGCCGGTCGCTGCTGGTCTTCTCGGGGTTGTGGGGCGCGGTGCGGGTGACCGACCGGATTCCGTCCTACCGCTGCTCCATGGGCGTACGGCTGCCGGGGGTCGGGGCGCTGGGCGCGCACTGGCGGGCCGCGATGGCCTCGGTGCTGCCCGAAGCGGCCGGGGACGGGCTGGTGCTCGACCTTCGGTCGTCGGCGTACGCGGCGGCGTGGAAGCCGACGGGTGCGGTCGCGGAGCGGACGGCGTCCGTGCGGGTGCTGCACGCGCCGACCCGGAAGGTGGTCAGCCACTTCAACAAGGCGACCAAGGGCCGCATCGTACGGAGTCTGCTGGCCGACGGGGCCGCGCCGAAGGACCCCGCCGAGCTGGTCACGGCGCTGCGGGACCTGGGGTACGTGGTCGAGGCGGAGGCGCCGGGCGGGAAGGGGCGGGGCTGGTCGTTGGACGTGCTGGTGGAGCAGGTGCACTGAGGGGGCGTGCGGGACGGGGTGGGGTGTGCGGGACGGGGTGGGGTGTGCGGGTGCGGCGGATGCGCACGGTGCGCGCAGTGTGCGCGTTGCATTCCGCGCAACGGGCTTTGCGCAGGGTGCGTTCGCTCGGCAGGATGAGGGCATGTCCTCCGCCGTGCCCCCGTCGCCCGCCGCCGCCCTGCCCGCCTCCGTTCTCGACCTCGCGCCCGTGCTGCCCGTGGTCGTCGTCGACGACGCCGCCGACGCCGTACCGCTCGCGCGGGCGCTCGTCGCCGGGGGGCTGCCCGCGATCGAGGTGACCCTGCGGACCCCGGCCGCGCTCGAGGCGATCCGCGCGGTGGCCGACGCGGTACCGGACGCGGTGGTCGGCGCCGGCACCGTGCTGACCCCCGCGCAGGTGACGGCCTGCGTCGAGGCCGGGGCGCGGTTCCTGGTCAGCCCGGGCTGGACGGAGACCCTGCTGGCGGCCATGTCCGCCGCCGGGGTGCCGTTCCTGCCGGGGGTGTCGACCGCCTCGGAGGTCGTGGCACTGCTGGAGCGGGGGGTGAGGGAGATGAAGTTCTTCCCCGCCGAGGCCGCGGGCGGCACCGCCTACCTCAAGTCGCTCGCCGGGCCGCTCTCCGGGGCCCGGTTCTGCCCCACCGGTGGCATCGGTCCCGGCACCGCGCCCGAGTATCTCGCGCTGCCCAACGTCGGTTGTGTGGGCGGCAGTTGGATGATTCCGGCGGACGCGGTGGCGGCGGGCGACTGGGCCCGCGTCGAGCGGCTGGCCCGGGAGGCGGCGGCCCTGCGCCCGTGATCCCGGCCGACGGCACTCAGCGCAGGTGCGAGGTGTCGTTCAGGACGCGGACGCTCGCGTTGCCGTCCGCGTAGTACGCCACCTCCGACAGCGAGGCCGCCGACAGTTCCATGCGGAACAACGCCTCGGGCGGGGCGCCCAGGGCCAGCCGTACGAGGGTCTTGATCGGCGTGACGTGACTGACCAGCAGCACCCTGCGGCCCGCGTACGCGGTGACGAGCCGGTGCCGGGCCGCGTCCACCCGGCGGGCGACCTCCGCGAAGCTCTCGCCGCCGCCGGAGGGCCGGGCCCCGGGGTCGGCGAGCCAGGCCGCCATGTCCTCGGGGTACCGCGCGCGCACCTCGCCGAACGTCAGCCCCTCCCAGGCACCGAAGTCGGTCTCGCGCAGGCCGGGTTCGACGGCGACGTCCACACCGAGCCGCGCGGCCACGGCACCGGCGGTCTCACGGCAGCGGGCCAGCGGGGAGGAGACCACGGCCTCCGGTGCGGCGGCGTGACCGGCGGTCCGCACCGCGTCAGGGCCGGCGGCCAGTGCGGCGGCGGTCCGTTCGGCCTGGCGGCGGCCCGCCGCGGAGAGCGCGGGGTCGTCCCCGCCGCTGCCGGAGAACCGTTTGAGCGGGGTGAGCGGCGTCTCCCCGTGCCGGAGCAGGAGGAGGGTGCAGGGGGCGCCGAGGTCGGGGGGCGGGAGTGAGGGGGTGCGGTCGCTGCCGCTGCGCGGTGCGTCGTCCGCGGTCGCGTCCGCGTTCACGGCTGTGTCCGCGTCCGCTGCCGCCGTGGTTCCCCCCACCCCCGTCGTCCCTACAGGCCCGACTCCGCCGTGCGCACCAGGATGCGGCGGCAGTTCTCGCAGCGTACGACCGTGTCCGGCGCCGCCGAGCGGATCTCGCTCAGCTCGGTGATCGCCAGCTCCTGCCGGCAGCCCTGGCAGGAGCGCTGGTACAGCTTGGCCGCGCCGATGCCGCCCTGCTGTGCGCGCAGCTTGTCGTACAGCTTGAGCAGGTCGGCCGGGACCGCGCCCGCGACGACCTCGCGCTCCTTGGTCACCGAGGCGGCCTCGGCGTCGATCTCCTCGAACGCGGCGTCACGGCGCGCGGTCGCGTCGTCGATCTTCGACTGGACGGAGGTGACCCGCCCGGTCAGCTCGCCGACCCGCTCCTGCGCGGACTCGCGGCGCTCCATGACCTCCAGGACGACGTCCTCCAGGTCGCCCTGGCGCTTGGCGAGGGAGGTGATCTCGCGCTGGAGGTTCTCCAGGTCCTTGGGCGAGGTGACGGCGCCGGAGTCCAGGCGCTGCTGGTCGCGGGTGGCGCGGGTGCGCACCTGGTCCACGTCCTGCTCGGCCTTGGTCTGCTCGCGGGCGCAGTCGCTCTCCTCGGTCTGCGCGGCGACGAGCAGGTCGCGGAGCTGGGCGAGGTCCTTCGTCAGCGTCTCGATCTCGGCGTGTTCGGGCAGCGACTTCCGCCGGTGCGCCAGTTGCTGGAGACGGACGTCCAGGCCCTGGACGTCGAGGAGGCGGATCTGGTCGGCGGGCGCGGCGTTCAGTTGGGGGCTCCTGCGATGGTCGGAGTGTTCGGAGTGTTCGGGGTGCTTGGGGTGTTCGAGGTGTTCGACGGCGTGGATGCCGCGTGGGCGGTCCAGGGGTCGGTGACCGTCTTGGACACGTGGACGCGGAGGTCCCAGCCGTGCCGGTCGGAGACCTCGTCGAGCTGGCCGGCGGCCAGCTCGCACCAGGGCCACTCGGTGGCCCAGTGCGCCGCGTCGAGCAGCGCGAGGGGACTGTGGGCGCGGGCCTCGCTCACCGGGTGGTGGCGCAGGTCCGCGGTGAGGAACGCGTCGACGTCGGCCGCCCGTACGGCGTCGAACAGGCTGTCGCCCGAACCGCCGCTGACGGCGACCGTACGGAGGGTCGCGTCCGGGTCGCCGGCCACGCGGATGCCCTGCGCGGTCGCGGGCAGCCTCGCGGCGGCGTGGGCGGCGAACTCGCGGAGGGTGAGCGGGTGGTCGAGCGCGCAGACGCGGCCCAGTCCGCGGCGGCCGCCGGGGTCGGACGGGTCCGGCACGAGGGGGCGTACGACGCGGAGGTCGAGCGCGCCGGCGAGGGCGTCGCTCACGCCGGGGTCGGCGGTGTCGGCGTTGGTGTGGGCGACGTGCAGGGCGACGTCGTTCTTGATGAGGGTGTGCACGACGCGGCCCTTGAAGGTGGACGCCGCGACGGTGGTCGTGCCGCGCAGGTAGAGGGGGTGGTGGGTGACGAGGAGGTCCGCGCCGAGGCGGACGGCCTCGTCGGCGATCTCCTGGACCGGGTCCACGGCGAACAGGACGCGGGTGACCTCGCGGTCCGGGTCGCCCACGACCGTGCCGACCGCGTCCCAGGACTCCGCGCGGGTGGCGGGCCAGAGCGCTTCCAGCGCTTCGATGACTTGTGAGAGACGGGGCACGGGGCAAGGCTACCTGGGCGCTGCCGCTGGGGCTGGTGGGGATCGGGGTCGCCCGGGGTGGGGCTGCGCCCCTGGGCCGGCGGTGGTTGCCCCCGGGGGACGGTGCGGGGTGGCCGCAGTGCACGTCGCGCAGTTCCCCGCGCCCCTGGGGAGGGTGGGGCTGCCCCCTGGCCGGGCCGTGCGGGGTGGCCGTAGCTGGCGTTGCGCAGTTCCCCGCGCCCCTGAAGTAGGCCGAGGGTCCCCCTAGCCGGGCCGTGCGGGGTGGCCGTGGCTCGCGTTGCGCAGTTCCCCGCGCCCCTGGGGGGGTGGGGGTTGGTCTCAGCACATTGGGGAGCCGTTACCTGGAGAAACCGTTCTTCAGTACCCGTATGTGTGAAAGCGGAGGTTCGTCGGGTGCTCGGGGTGGATGGGAAAACTAGCGTCGTCGCCGGAGGTGACCGAATGATCACGGGCAGTACCTCCCTCGGAGTCGCCCTACGCGGGTCCGAGGGTTCTTCTTCGCCCACCCCTGAGGCGCCCTCTCCCCCACCACCGCCGGCCGAGACGCCGAGCCCTTGTGTCCTCGCCGTCGACGGGTCCTACGCCGCCCGGCTGACCCGGCGCGGCGGGTCCCGGCACGCCGAGCGCTGGACGCTGGACGGCCCGGAGCCGTACGCCGTGCCGCTCCCGACCGACCGGCCGGAGGAGCCCGGCACCGAGGTGCTGCCGCTGACCGATGGGCGGGTGCTGGTGCACCGGGCCGCACGCGAACTCCCCGGCGCCCTGCACACGTTCTCCCTGCTGTACCCGACCGGCCCCGGCACCGGGGAGCTCGCGCTCGGCTCGGTCGAGTGCGCGGAGCCCGGCACCGTCCTGCGGCTGCTGCCGCCCTCCCCGGCCGGCACCCGGGCCTACGCCCTCGCCGCCGGCCCGGACTCCACGGCGGTCTGGCTGATCGCGGGCGGCGACTTCGGACCCGAGCATCTCGCCGAGGTACCCGGCCACTGCTCGGGCGGGGTCTGGCTGGATGCGACCGGCCGCATGCTGGCCCTGGACCGCACCCGGGACGGCCGTACGAAGACGGTGGTGGTGGATCTGGAGCGGGGCGGCGAGATGTCGCCGCTGCTGCAGATCGCGGAGGACAGCGACGACCGGCTGCTGCTCGCCGACGCCGACAGCGGCCTGCTGCTGATCCGCTCCGACGCGCCCTCCCCCGGCCGGGAGCGGCTCGGCTGGGGCGTCCTGGGCAGCACGCTGCCGGTCAGGTTCCCGGAGTGCCTGCGGGTGGAGGGGTGCGAGGTGACGCCGTTCGCGATCCAGCCGGGGCAGATCCTGACACCGGAAGGCTGCGCGGTGGCCCTGCGGGTCGACGGCGCGGGCGGGTCCTGGCTCGGCCTGTGGCGTCCGGCCGAGCGGCGGCTCCAGCACGTGCCGGCGCCCGAGGGCTGGCTGCCGGGCACCGGCCGCTGGACCCGCGAGGGCGAGCTGCACCTGCCCTGCGCGACGCCCGCGGCGCCCTGCTCGGTGGCCCGGCTGACGGCGCCGGCGGCGCAGCCCGCGTCCTCCGCGCCGTCCGCGGCCTTGGCGCAGCCCGTCGCGGAAGCGTCACAGCGCCGTAACGCTTCGCCCTCGGCCGAGGGCGGCGACGGGCCCGCGCCCGGCCCGGGGTCCGACACGCACGAGGGTGCCGCGGCACCGTCGGAGACCGCCGGTCCCGCCACCCGTCCGGTGCCGTTGCAGCAGGCCCCGCTGGGTGTGACGCGGCCCCGCGAGTCGCCCCGACCGCCTTTGCGGGAAGGGGAGCCGGAGCCCTTCGCGGGGGGTCTGTTGAGGGCTGCCCGTCATGTGGTCGTCTCTGCGGTCGTCACCGACGGCCGATAGGATCACCCGGCTGTAAAAGGATCTTTTCTACGGGGTGAAGACTTCCCATGAACGACATCAGCACCAGCACGCAGCCGCCCGGCGCCGAGAGTCAGCAGGCGACGGGACACGGCCGGCACCGGGGCCCGGTCTCCGCGCAGGACGCGGAGACGCAGCCACGTGGCCGGCACCGCCGGGACGGCGAGGAGTCGTCCGGACGGACGGCAGCCTGACGCATGACGTGATGTCAGACATTGCGACGCGTCACGCATCACGCGTCACGCTCACGCGTAACGGCTGACGTCTGGCCTCGGCCGGCCCCGCTCGTACGTTCGTTCATCGTTTCGTCACGGGCGGGGCCGTCGTATGTTCAGGAATGGGTGACCGTCGTGTCCGCGAGGACGGGCGCCTCCGTCCGCTCCACCGCGCCCACCGTCACCCGTACCGCGCCCGGCGTGCGCCACATGCGCAGGCGCAGGGTCTCGCCCGGGTACGCCACCCCGGCGAACCGTGTCGTGTACGCGCGGACCCGGGTGACGTCGCCGTCGAGGAGCGTGTCGACGACCGCCTTGAGCGTCATGCCGTACGTGCACAGACCGTGCAGGACGGGCCGTTCGAAGCCGGCGTGCGCGGCGAACCCCGGGTCGGCGTGGAGCGGGTTGAGGTCGCCGGTCAGGCGGTAGAGCAACGCCTGGTCCTCGCGCACCGGCCGGTCGACGACCAGGTCGGGGGCGCCGGACGGTGGTGCGGGGCGGGCGGAGGGGCCGCGCTCGCCGCCCCAGCCGCCTTCGCCGCGTACGTGGACCAGCGCCTCGTCGGTCCACAGCGGCCCCTCGGCGTCGGCGACGTCCGTGCGCTGGACCAGCAGGGCCGCACCGCCCTTGTCGTACGCGGCGGTGATCCGCGAGGTGGCGGACGCGCGGCCCGTGACGGGCACCGGGCGGTGGACGGTGAGGCTCTGGCCGGCGTGCAGGACGGCGGCGAGGTCCACGTCGACGCCGGGGACGGACAGGGCGGCGATCACCCCGGGCTCCCCGCCGCCCGCGACGGTGGCGAAGGCGGGCAGGACGTGCAGCCGTGTCTCCAGGGTGTAGCGCAGCTCGCCGGGGTCGGTCGCGGGGACGCCGGCGCCGAGGGCGAGGTGGTAGAGCTGCACGTCCTTGGCGGTCCAGGCGAGCTCGCGGGTACGGGGCGCGGCGGCGACGGCCCGGGCGGCGTCGAGGGGCATGGGGGCGGCTCCTGGGGTGGGGCGCGGAGGGGCTCGGCGGGGGGCCGTCGGAGAGGGCCGGGCCGTGGGCCGGCGGAACCGGGGATTCCCCGGGGCCCGTGACATTTGTCCCGGCCAAGAGCGTACGACCGACACTGCCGGAGGCCGCCCGTCGCCCCTACCTTCGGAACATGACCACGACCGAGGGCACCACGAGGACAGCGGACGGCGCGCCCGCACCCGCCCGGCATGTGCACGAGCCCGCCGGGACTCCGGGCTCCGCCGCGCGCGAGCGGGCTCTCGCCGTCTCCTTCACCGGGGCCGTCAAGACCTTCGGCGAGGTCCGTGCCGTCGACGGGATCGACCTGGGGATACGGCCGGGCGAGACCGTCGCGCTGCTGGGCCGCAACGGCGCCGGGAAGTCCACCGCGATCTCCCTGCTGCTGGGGCTGAACGCACCGGACGGCGGCGCGGTGGAGCTGTTCGGCGGTTCCCCCGAGGCGGCGGTGCGGGCCGGGCGGGTCGGCGCGATGCTGCAGGAGGCACGGGCGGTGCCCCGGGTCACGGTGCGGGAGCTGGTCTCCTTCGTGGCCGGACGCTATCCGGCCCCGCTCCCCGTCGCCGAGGCGCTGGAGCTGGCCGGCATCGGGGAGCTCGCCGCGCGGCGGGTGGACCGGCTGTCCGGCGGGCAGACCCAGCGGGTGCGGTTCGCCGTGGCACTGGCGGGCGACCCCGAGCTGCTCGTGCTGGACGAGCCCACCGCCGCGCTCGACGTGGAGGCGCGGCACGCGTTCTGGGCGTCGATGCGCGCCCGGCACGGCCGCACGGTGCTGTTCTCCACGCACTACCTGGAGGAGGCCGACGCGCACGCGGACCGGATCGTGGTCGTCGACCACGGCCGGATCGTCGCCGACGGCACCGCCGAGCAGCTCAAGCGCGCGGCGGGCGGCACCCTCGTCGCCTTCGACCTGGCGGGGAACGAGACGGGGGACCTGGAATCGTTGCCGGGCGTGCGGTCGGTGGAGGTGCGCGGGGGCCGGGTGCGGCTGCGCACGGACGACTCGGACGCCACGGTGGTGGCGCTGGCGCGGCGGGACGCGATACGCCGCCTGGAGGTCGTCCCGGCCTCCCTGGACGAGGCGTTCCTGGCGCTGACGGCGGACACCTCACCCCATGAGGACGCCTCGCCCCATGAGGCGCGGGAGCCGCGGCACGGGACGGAGACGGACTGATGTGGGACTACCTGTGGCTCGAGGTGCGCCGGACGCTGCGTGACGTCGGCTTCGTCATCGGCGGGGTCGTGATGCCGGTGATGATGTACCTGCTGTTCACCAACGTCGGCGGCGGTGCCGACGGCGACTGGAAGGCCGCCGCGATGGTCGGCATGGCGGCGTACGGCGCGGTCGGCTCCGCGCTCAGCACCGGCGGCGGGGTCGCCGAGGACCGGGCGATCGGCTGGCTGCGGCAGCTCCGGGTGACGCCGATGACACCGCGCCAGGTGGTCGTGGGCAGGGCGCTGACCGGTGGCGTGACGGTGCTGCCGGCGATCGTCGCGGTACTGCTGGCGGGCGGTGTCGTCAACGGCGTACGGCTCGACGTGTGGCAGTGGGCGGCGATCGCGCTGCTGCTGTGGCTGGGGTCGGTGCCGTTCACGCTGCTGGGGCTGGGCAACGGCTACCGGCTGACCGCGCAGACCACGGCCGTGACGAACATGATGTGCAATCTGGGGCTCTCGGTGGTCGGCGGGCTGTGGTTCCCCGTCGAGCTGTTCCCGCACTGGCTGCGCGCGGTCTCCGCGTACACCCCGACCAGCCGCATCGCGCAGCTCGGCACGGCGGTGGCCGACGGGCACTCGCCGACGGCCGGGGCCGTACTCGTCCTGACGGCCTGGCTGCTGGTGTTCGGTGGTTACGCCGTACTGGCCTACCGCCGGTCCGGGAGGACCGTGTGACCCGGGGAGCGCGGAACATGACGAGGACGACGAGGGTGACCATGGCGACGGGGACAACAGGGACAACAGGGACGACGGGGACGACGGGGACGACGGAGACACGGAGCGCCTGCCGACGGCGGCGGGCCTGGCGGTCGGTGCTCGCGGCGTACTGGGAGGAGCGCCGGCGGTGGCAGGCCGACCAGAAGGCGGCCCGCAGGGCCGGGCGGTGGCCCGAGAACCCGGGCCCGCCGCCCACCGGCTTCTCCCTGCTGCCGTGGCTGCTGATGGGGATGGGCGCGTTCTCCAACCTGTTCCAGGGCCAGACGCCCAACCCGTGGATCGGCGGCCTGGGTCTGCTGACCTTCAACTCGCTCTACATCTACGTGGTGTTCCGCGCCTTCCATGCGGTGACGCGCGAGGCCCGCTCCACACGGGTGGCGCTGGTGGTGATGAGCCTGCTGACGTGCGCCCTGGCCCTCGGGTACGGCGGCAACTGGCTGCTGTTCTTCCCGCTGCTCGGACTGGCGACAGGGGCGGTGGTGCGGGGGCCGTGGCTCGGCAGGTACGCCCTCGGGCTGACCGCGCTGGCGACCGTCGTCGCCGCGCTGCGCGGAGGTTGGGACGCGATCGGCGTCTCCTACGGCACGTTCCTGTCGACGATGGTGACGGCCGCGATCCTCTCCCTGTCGGAGGCGGTGCGGCAGTTGCGGGCGGCGCGCGAGGAGCTGGCGCGGCGGGCGGTGGAGGAGGAGCGGCTGCGGTTCTCCCGCGATCTGCACGATCTGCTCGGGCACACGCTGTCGGTGATCGTCGTCAAGTCGGAGGCCGCGCGGCGGCTGGCGCCGCGGGACCTGGACGCGGCGCTGTCGCAGGTCACCGACATCGAGGCGGTCGGCCGACAGGCGCTGACGGAGATCCGGGAGGCGGTGACCGGGTACCGCGAGGGCAGTCTCGCCACCGAGCTGGACCGGGCGTCCTCGGCGCTGACCGCGGCCGGCATCGAGCCCGTCGTCCGCCGGTCGGGGGCGCCGCTGGCCCCGGGGGCGGAGGCGCTGCTGGGCTGGGTGGTGCGCGAGGCGGTCACCAACGCCGTGCGGCACAGCGGGGCGCGGCGGTGCGAGATCGCCGTCGACGGGGCGTCCTCGGCCGAGCGGATCCGGCTGACGGTCACCGACGACGGGGGCGGCGGTGGCGGTGACGGCGGCGAGGGCACGACCTCCTCGGCGGGCGGCACCGGTCTGAAGGGGCTCACCGAGCGCCTCGCGGCGGCGGGCGGTGCGCTGCGGGCCGGCCCGTCACCGCGCGGCGGCTTCACGGTCACCGCCGAACTCCCCCGGGACACGGAGGAGCTGACGGACCCGTCCGGCGGCGGGGAGGGGTTCGCGACCACGTCGCCCGGGGCGGCTGCTCGTACTCTGGGACCGTGACCGAGACGCCCCGTACCGAGCCCCGTACCGAGTCCGTCCGTGTGCTGCTCGCCGAGGACCAGGGGATGATGCGCGGCGCGCTTGCCCTGCTGCTCGGCATGGAGGACGACCTGGAGGTGGTCGCCCAGGTCTCGACGGGCGACGCGATCGTGGCCGCCGCGCTGGACCACCGGCCGGACGTGGCGCTGCTCGACATCGAGCTGCCGGGCATGAGCGGCCTGGACGCGGCGGCGGAACTGCGCGTGCGGGTGCCCGGGTGCCGGGTGCTGATACTGACCACGTTCGGGCGTCCGGGCTATCTGCGCCGGGCCATGGAGGCGGGCGCGGCGGGGTTCCTGGTCAAGGACGGACCGGTGGAGGAGCTGGCCGCCGCGATCCGCCGGGTGCTGGCGGGCGAGAGCGTCGTGGACCCGGCCCTGGCCACGGCGGCCCTGAGCGCGGGGCCCAATCCGCTGACGCCCCGCGAGTGCGACGTCCTGCGCGGTTCGGCGGACGGGGCGACGGTCGCCGACATCGCCGCCCGGCTCCATCTGTCGGAGTCGACGGTGCGCAACTACCTGTCGTCGGTCATCGGCAAGACGAGCACCCGCAACCGCACGGAGGCGCTCCGGGAGGCCCGCCACCAGGGCTGGCTGTGACCCGCCCCGCCCGCCCTGCCCTCCGCGAACCGACGGTCACACGTGCGCCGTCGCCCGCCTCCCCGGCAGCCACACCGCCATGACCGCCGCCCCTGCCAGCAGTACGACCGCGCTCACCCGGAACGACAGCGCGTAGCCCTCGGTCAGGGCGGCGCCCGTGGTGCGGCCCCCGGTGCGGGTCGCCGCGATCGTCGACATGACCGCGAGGCCCAGCGAACCGCCCATCGTGCGAGAGGTGTTGACGAGGCCGGACACCAGGCCGGCGTCGGACGCCGCCGCCCCCGAGGTGGCCAGGGAGGCGAGCGGGGTGGCCGCGAGGCCCGCGCCCAGCATCATCAGCACCCCCGGCAGCATGATCGACATGACGTAGCCGCCGTCGGCCGTCATCGTCGACTGCCATCCGAAGCCGGCCGCCGCCACCAGCGTGCCGAGCACCGCCACATTGCGCGCCCCCAGGGACGGCATCAGCCAGGGCGCCCCCTTCGAGCCCAGCAGGACCGCCAGCGAGCTGGGTATGAGCGCGGAACCGGCCTCCAGCGGGCTGTAGCCGAGCACGTTCTGCGCGTAGAGGGTCATGAAGAACCACATGCAGAACATCGCCGAGCCGCACACGAACATCGCCGCGTTCGCCGACGCCACCGAGCGCAGCCGCAGCAGCCCGAGCGGCATCAACGGCGCCGTCGTCCGGGCCTCCACCGCGAGGAACGCCGCGACCAGGGCGAGCCCCGCGCCGAGGGCGGCCAGGGTCCCGGGGTCCGTCCAGCCGTGCGCCTCGGTCCGTACGATCCCGTAGGCCAGGGTCGCCAGGCCGGCCGTGACCAGTACGGCGCCCGCCACGTCCGGCCGCCGGCCGTCCCCGGCCCGGCTCTCCCGCAGGCCGCGGGCCGCGCCGGCCAGGACGACCGCGCCGACGGGCACGTTGATCAGCAGTACCCAGCGCCAGGACAGCGCGTCCACCAGCACCCCGCCGACGAGCCCGCCCGCCGCGCCGCCGCCCGCCCCGACCGCGGTCCAGGTGGCGATCGCCCGCGCCCGGGCGGCGCCCTGCGGGACCGCCGAGGTGACCAGGGTGAGCGTGGAGGGCGCGAGGACCGCCGCGCCGAGGCCCTGCACCGCCCGGGCCAACAGGAGCTGCCAGCCGTCCTGGGCGAGGCCCCCGGCGAGCGAGGCCAGCGTGAACAGGCCGAGCCCGACCACGAACATCCGCTTGCGCCCGTAGAGGTCCCCGGCCCGCCCGCCGAGCAGCATGAACCCGGCGAAGGCGATGGCGTAGGCGTTGACCACCCACTGCAGTCCCGGCGCGCTGAGCCCCAGGTCGGTGCGCATGGACGGCAGCGCCACGTTGACCACGGACACGTCCAGGACGACGAGGAACTGCCCGGCGCAGGCGAGCGCGACCACCGCCCAGGCGGGCGGGGCGGTCCTGGAGGACGGTGTACGGGTGTCTGACACAGCTCGGAGCATGCGGCCATGCTCGCAGCGACCACTGACAGTCGCATCGGCATTTCGCCGCGACCCCGCGGCTCCCCCGGGGCAGCCGGCCGTCCCGGCCTCCGCCCCGGCCCGGAAGGTCATCGGATCACCATGAAACCTTAAAGACGGTCAAGATTTCGTTAGTGTCCCGAAGCATCGGAATAGTTGCCCATGCATACAAGGTTCTCCCTGCACGTAACCCACTTCCCGATCATCTGGTCCTGCGCCGGCTCTTGGATCGCCGGATCGCCCGCCCCGTCGGACCGCGGCATCGCCGGACCACTTGATCGTCCGATCAACCCTTCCTGGCCTGGAGGCCTTTTTTCATGACGCACACGTCGACCGACCGGCCCTCCCGGGCAGCGACCGGAGGCGCGGTCGTGCCGGTGCTCGCCTTCGCGGGCATCGTCGTCGCGGTGATGCAGACGCTGCTGGTCCCCGTCATCAAGGATCTGCCCGTCCTGCTGCACACCTCCGCGGGCAACGCGACCTGGGTCCTGACCTCCACCCTCCTCTCCGGCGCCGTGGCCACGCCGATCATGGGCCGGCTCGGTGACCTCTACGGCAAGCGCAAGATGCTGCTGTTCAGCCTCGCCGTGATGGTCGTCGGCGCGCTGATCAGCGGTTTCACCAGCGCGCTCGTGCCGATGATCGTCGGCCGTACCCTCCAGGGCTTCGCCATGGGCGCGATACCGCTCGGCATCGGCCTGATGCGCGACATGCTGCCCCGTGAGCGGCTCGGCTCGGCCATGGCCCTGATGAGCTCCTCGATCGGCGTCGGCGGCGGACTCGCGCTGCCCGCCGCCGCCCTGGTCGCCCAGCACACCGACTGGCACGCCCTCTACTTCGGCTCCGCCGCGCTCGGCGTCCTCTGCATCGTGCTCACCCTCGTCGCCGTGCCGGAGTCCCCGATGCGTGCCGAGGGCAGCTTCGACGCGGTCGGCGCGCTCGGCCTGTCCGTCGGCCTCGTGCTGCTCCTGCTGCCGATCACCAAGGGCAGCGACTGGGGCTGGACCTCGGGCCACACGCTCGGCCTGTTCGCCGCCGCGCTCGTCGTCCTGCTGCTGTGGGGCATCATGGAGCTGCGGCTGAAGGCACCGCTGGTCGACCTGCGCACCACCGCCCGCCGCGAGGTGCTGCTCACCAACCTCGCCTCGGTCATGGTCGGTGTCGCCTTCTACGCCGTCTCCCTGGTCCTGCCGCAGCTGCTCCAGCTCCCGAAGTCGACCGGGTACGGCCTCGGCCAGTCCATGGTCGTCGCCGGTCTGTGCGTGGCGCCGCTGGGCCTGACCATGATGCTCACCGCCCCCGTCTACGCCCGGCTGTCCGCCCGGTTCGGCCCCAAGGTCACCCTGATCCTCGGCATGCTGATCATCGCGGTCGGCTACGGCGCCGGGCTGGGTCTGATGAGCGCGCCCTGGCAGACGGTCATCACCTCCGTCGTCCTGGGCGCCGGCATCGGTCTGGCCTACTCCTCCCTGCCCGCGCTGATCGTGGGCGCGGTCCCGGCCTCCGAGACGGGCGCCGCCAACGGCCTGAACACCCTGGCGCGCTCCATCGGCACCTCCACCTCCAGCGCGGTCATCGGCATGGTCCTCGCCAACAGCGCCACCCACGCGAACGGCGCCGTCCTGCCGACGATGCACGGCTTCCGGGTCTCGTTCCTGATCGCGACCGGCGCGGTCGTCGTCGGTCTGGTGCTGGCCCTCTTCCTGCCCGGCCGCCGGCCCGCCACCACGCCGGTGCTGGTGGCGGACAGCGAGGAGGACTCGGCCCTGCAGCGCGCCCGGGAGCTGCTCGGCGGCGGTTTCCGCGGCCGGGTCCTGGACGCCGCCGGCGACCCGGTCCCCCGGGCCCGGGTCACCCTGATCGACCGCCGGGGCCGCCAGGCGGGCGCGACGCTCACCGAGGCCGACGGCAGCTACGCGCTCGCCGTACCGGCCGAGGGCCCGTACGTGCTGGCCGCCAAGGCCGCCGGGCACGGCCCGCACGCCTCCCGCGCCACGCACGCGGGCGACGACCGCTCGGTCGACCTGGACCTGGCGCTGCCGGTGCCCGGGGAGGACCGGTCGCTGCCGGGCGAGACGGTCACGGCCTGATCCCGGCGTCCACCCACGCCCGCGACACCCCGCACCCCCCGTCGGTCTCCGGCGGGGGGTGCGGCAGCATGGGGCACCCGTGCACCGTCCGAGGGAGACCCCCATGCCACCGGCACCGAACCCCGAGATCCTGGCCGCGTTCGAGGCGGCGAAGGGGTTCATGCCCACCGACGAGGGGCTCGCGCTGTACGCGGCCGCCGTCGGGGCCGGGCGGCTCGGGCTGCCGCTGCTGGAGGTCGGCACGTACTGCGGCCGCTCGACGATCCTCCTCGCCGACGCCGCCCGCGACGCCGGTGTGACCGCGCTCACCGTCGACCACCACCGTGGCAGCGAGGAGCAGCAGCCGGGCTGGGAGTACCACGACCCGGAGACGGTCGACCCCGAGGTCGGCCTGATGGACACCCTGCCGACGTTCCGCCGCACCCTGCACCGGGCGGGTCTGGAGGACCACGTCGTCGCCCTGGTCGGCCGTTCCCCGCGGATCGCCGCGCTGTGGAACTCCCCGCTCGGCCTGGTCTTCGTCGACGGCGGGCACACCGACGAGCACGCGGGCGCCGACTACGAGGGCTGGGCGCCCCATGTCGCCGTGGGCGGCCTCCTCGTCCTGCACGACGTGTTCCCGGTGGTGGAGGACGAGTTCACCGGACAGGCCCCGTACCGGGTCTACCTCCGGGCGCTGGAGTCGGGCGGGTTCACGGAGGTGTCCGCGACGGGCTCACTGCGCGTACTGCGACGGACCGCGGAGGCGGGGCGGGGAGAACGGGCCGCACAGGCGGGGCAGGCGGACCGGGCGGGGCGAACCGGGCACGCCCCGGACGACGCTCCCGGTCCGCACGACGTCGCCGCCGCGCGCCGATAGGCTCGTCGTCGTGTCGTACCTCGGTCCAGAGTTCGAGCCCGTTCCGCAACGCCGCCCCCGGCGCGGCCCGTTCACCGTGGCGCTGGCCGCGCTGGTGCCCGCCGCGCTGGCGGGCTGGCTGGTCTACGAGGTGGTGGGCGACTCCGGCGGATCCGGGCCGTCCGCGCAGGCGGCAGGTGCCTCGGGGCACTCCGCCGCCCCGTCCGCCCCGGGTGACGAGGGCGGTGACAAGGGCGGCGGCGAGAGCGGCGACAAGGGCGCGGGCTCCCCGTCCGCGACCGGGCGGACGAGCGGCTCCGGTTCGCTCAAGGGCAAGGTCGTCGTCATCGACCCCGGCCACAACCTGGGCAACTTCAAGCACCCCACCGAGATCAACCGTCAGGTGAACATCGGCACCAACTCCAAGGAGTGCGACACCACCGGCACCGCCACCGACGCCGGTTATCCCGAGGCCCGTTTCACCCTCGACGTGTCCCGCCGGCTGCGGACGCTGCTGGAGGAGCAGGGCGCCACCGTGAAGCTGACGCACGACGGCGACCGGCCGTGGGGGCCGTGCGTGACCGAGCGCGCGGAGATCGGCAACAAGGCACACGCGGACGCCGCGATCTCCATCCACGCCGACGGCTCGGCGGCCGGCAACCGCGGCTTCCACGTCATCCTGCCGGGCGCGGTGCACGACGGTGCCGCGGACACCCGCGCGATCGCCGGTCCTTCGCGCGACCTGGGCGTGCGGATCAAGGACGACTTCGCCCGTGCCACCGGCGCTGCTCCCTCGAACTACATAGGCGGCGGTACCGGCCTGGACGTACGGAAGGATCTCGGGGGTCTCAATCTGTCAACGGTTCCCAAGGTGTTCATCGAATGCGGCAACATGCGCGATAGCAAGGACGCGGCGTTGCTGACCAGCGGGGCCTGGCGGCAGAAGGCGGCGGAGGGAATGTCCGAGGGAATTGTGGGTTTCCTGCGCGGGTAGTGGCGGTGGCACGGCGCCGGGCGGACACCCATGTCAGACGGACGATAGTGTCCTCCTAACGATGAGGGGCCACCCCCCGCGCTTCACACCGCGGCCGCGAGGCTTTGGCGACATGGTGACAGCGACGCCTCCCACGATGCCGGTGACGAGACGACTGACGAAGGACCTGAAGTGAATATCCGCTCTCTCACTAGAGGCGACGGCGTGGTGATCGGAGCAGCGGTATTGCTGTTCATCGCGTCGTTCCTCGACAACTACTCGTTCGACGGCGCCCCGGACAGTGCCGACATCCCCAGCGCCTGGGGCAACGGACCGCTCCTGCTGAGCGTCTTCCTCGCCGGCATCATCGGCGCCGCACTCATCGTGGTCGCCCGGGGGCTGCCGCAGGTGCCGAAGGTCCTCGGTCTGGACCTCGGGCAGTTCGGCGTCGCCCTGACGGTGTTCGCCGCGTGGAGCGCGATCGGGAACATCTTCGACCCCGTGGGCGGCTTCGACAACTTCGCCGGCGCGAGCGACGGCGTCGACCCCGGTGTCGGTCTGATCCTCGGCCTCATCGGCGCCCTCGTGATGGCCGCCGCCGCGGTCGCCACGCCGCTGGTGCCCGCGCTGAAGGGTGCGCTCATCGGCGCCCCGCGCCCGCCCGCCCCGCAGCCCTACGGTGCCGCCCAGCCGCCCGCCGGCTACGGCTACCCGGGTGCCCAGCAGCCGCCGTTCGGCGGGCAGCCGCAGCCGGGGCAGCCGTACGGGCAGCAGCCCCCGGCGCCCCAGCCCCAGGCACCCCAGCCGCAGGCGCCTCAGCCGGGCGGGGACTTCTCGCCGTTCTGGTTCGCGGTGCCGGTGACGCGTCCGCTGTTCGCGGAGGACAACTCCGGCGGCCAGATCGCCGAACTCGCCCCGGGCACCTGGTACCTGGCGGTCGAGCAGCGCGGTGCCGCGCTGGTGGCGCAGACGCAGGACGGCCGGCGCGGTGTCCTTCAGGACACCAGCGGCATCCAGCGCGGCTGAGGCGAAAGCCCTCCGCACGACACCGCACCACCGCACGGCCCCTCGCCCCACCGGGCGGGGGGCCGTCGCGGTTCACCCGCAACTGCCGGGCACATCGGAGCCGTTGGGTTTCATACGGCGGCCGGCGGCAATCCGCAAGGTATGTCCCCTCGATATCGCAGCAGTACGAACGAGGCCGGGACGGTCATCGCGATCGTCGCGGATGTCATGGCCCTGATACTGGGTCTCTGGATCCTGATGTACCTGTTGGACGCGAACCCGGGCAACTCCCTGGTGCAGTTCGTCCATGACGTGGCCCGCTGGCTGGCCGGCTGGTCACGTGACCTGTTCACGTTCGACGAGGCGTGGGCGCGGGTGGTCGCGGGCTACGGCCTGGCCGCGGTCGTCTACCTGTTCATCGGGCACGCCATCGCCCGCCGGATACAGCGGCACTGAACCCGCCGGGCCCGGACGGCGGTCCGGGCCCGGTGCTCACACCTCGCAGCAGTCCGGGTCGAGGCCGGTCGGCAGGCGTGTGCCGGAGAACACCGTGCAGGTCGCCTCGTCGCCGCCCAGCGCGGCGACCGCGAGGAGCAGGGAGCCGGCGGTCCATGTCGTGAGTTCGCGGGGCCAGATGGTGGCGTCCTCGAAGACGTACCCCGTCCAGTACAGGCCGGACTCGGCGTCCCGCAGGTGCTGGATGGACTGCAGGACGTCCAGCGCGCGGTCGGACTCGCCCATCACCCACAGGGTGAGGGCGAGTTCGGCGGACTCGCCGCCCGTGACCCACGGGTTGGGGACGACGCACCGCACCCCGAGGCCGGGCACGACGAAGCGGTCCCAGCCCTCCTCGATGCGCGCACCGGCCTCCGCGCCGGTCAGCGCGCCGCCGAGCACCGGGTAGTACCAGTCCATCGAGTAGCGGGCCTTGTCCAGGAACCGCTCCGGGTGCCGGCGGATCGCGTGGCGCAGCGCGCCCACCGCCAGCTCCCAGTCCGGCTGCGGCTCCTCGCGCTGCTCGGCGAGGGCGAGCGCGCAGCGCAGCGCGTGGTGGACGGAGGAGGAGCCGGTGAGCAGCGCGTCGGTGGTGGCGCCGCCGTCGTCCTCGCCCTTCCATCCGATCTGGCCGCCCGGCTGCTGCAGCGCGAGCACGTACTCGACGGCCGCGTACACCATGGGCCACATGCGGTCCAGGAAGGTGTCGTCGCCCGTGGACAGGTAGTGGTGCCACACGCCGACGGCCGGGTAGGCGACGAAGTTGGTCTCCCGGCCGCGGTCGGTGACGCGCGTGAAGTCGCCGTCGGCGTAGGCGGCGTACCAGGAGCCGTCCGGGTTCTGGTGGCGGGCGAGCCACTCGTAGGCGCGCGCGGCGGCCTCGTGCTCGCCCGCGGCGTCCAGCGCCATCGCGGCCTCGGTGTGGTCCCAGGGGTCGAGGTGGTGCCCGCGGAACCACGGGATCGCCCCGTCCTCCCGCTGCACGGCGAGGATGCCGGCGACGGTCTCGGCAGCCTGCTCTGCGGTGAGGACCCCGGGCAGGACGAGGTGTTCTGTCCGGGGGGTGGTCACGAAGCGCCCGCCGGTTCGGTGCCCGCGGTGGCCTCGACGGTCGAGGCGGCCTGCGTCGCCCCGGCGACGTCGGACGGCAGGTGCGGCTTGGTCGCGTAGGCCACGAAGCTCTTGCCGAGGAGCGGGTTGAGCGCGTTCTCGGCGAGCCGGGTGGCCAGCGGCTTCTTCATGATGTCCCACACCAGGAGCTTGTGGTACGCCCGCACGGGCAGCGCCTTGTCGTTGTCGACGCCGAACGCGCACTTGAGCCACCAGTACGGGGAGTGCAGCGCGTGCGCGTGGTGGGTGCCGTAGGGGCGCAGTCCGGCCTCCCGCATCTTCGCCAGGAGTTCCTCGGCGCGGTAGATGCGGATGTGGCCGCCCTCGACCTCGTGGTAGGCGTCGGACAGCGCCCAGCACACCTTCTCCGGGCCGTAGCGCGGGACGGTGACGGCGATGCGGCCGCCGGGCCTGAGCACCCGGACCATCTCGGCGAGGACGCCCTTGTCGTCGGGGATGTGCTCCATCACCTCGGAGATGATGACGACGTCGAAGGACTCGTCGGGAAAGGGCAGCGCGAGCGCGTCGCCCTCCATGGCGGTGGCACTCGCCCCGGCCGGTGCCTCGCCCTCCTGCTCCATCGCGGCGAACCACTTGGCGACCTCGCGGATCTCCTCGCCGTTGCGGTCCAGCGCGACGACCCGGGCGCCGCGCCGGTAGCACTCGAACGCGTGCCGGCCGGCACCGCAGCCGAGGTCCAGTACGCGGTCGCCCGGGGCGAGCGGGAACCGGGAGAAGTCGACGGTCAGCACGTGGCCCTGCTTTCGCGGTCGGGGTCGTCGTCGGATGCGGGGAGGGAGGCGGATGCGGGCGCGGAACCGGAGACCGTGGCGGGCGCCGGGACCGGGACCGGCGCGGACACGGAGGCGGGCGCGGCAGCAGCGACCGGGGCGGGCGCGGGGCGTGCCCCGGCCCCCGGCCGGACCGGCGCCGGGCGCGCCGGCGCCCGCGTGCCGTGCGCGGCGCGGGCCATCGCCTCGCGGTAGTGGGCCACCGTGCCCTCGGCCGCGCGGGCCCAGGTGAAGTGCCGCAGCACGCGCTCGCGGCCGGCCGCGCCGAGCCGGGCCCGCAGCCCGGGGTCGCCCAGCAGCCGGGCCAGCGCGGTGGCGAGGGCGCCCGCGTCGCCGGGGGGCACCGCCAGGCAGGTCCCGCCGTCGGGTCCGGCGACCTCCGGGATCGCCCCGCCGGTGGTGGCCACCAGCGGCGTGCCCGTCGCCATGGCCTCCGCGGCCGGCAGCGAGAACCCCTCGTACAGCGAGGGCACGCACGCCACTTCGGCCGAGCGCACCAGGTCGACGAGTTCCGCGTCGGAGATGCCCTTGACGAACTCGACGGCGCCCTCGACGCCGTACCGCTCCATCGCCTGCGCCACCGGCCCGTCCCCGGGCCGTTTGCCGACGACGACGAGGTGGGCGCCGGGGTGTTCGGTGCGCACCTTGGCCAGCGCCTCGACGAGGAACACCAGGCCCTTGAGCGGTACGTCGGCGCTGGAGGTGGTGACGATCCGGCCGGGCACCTTGGCGACGGACGCGTCCGGTGCGAACAGGTCGGTGTCGGCGCCGATGTGCACGACGTGCACCCGGTCCCGCCGTACTCCGAGATGGTCGACGATCTCCTGCTGGGAGGAGCCGGAGACGGTCAGCACGGACGGCAGCCGCCGCGCGACCCGCTTCTGCATGCGCGTGAAGCCGTACCAGCGCCGCACCGAGGCACGTCGCTGCCACCCCTCGGCGGCGTCCAGCTCCAACTGCCGGTCGACGGTGATGGGGTGGTGGATGGTGGTGACCAGTGGCGCGCCGACGTCGCCCAACAGGCCGTAGCCGAGGGTCTGGTTGTCGTGCACGACGTCGAACTCGCCGCGCCGGGCGCGCAGATGGCGGCGGGCCCGCAGGGAGAAGGTGAGCGGTTCGGGGAATCCGCCGGTCCACATCGTGCCGACCTCGAGCGCGTCGATCCAGTCCCGGTACTCCTCCCGCTTCGGAGTGCGGAAGGGGTCGGGCTGGCGGTAGAGGTCGAGGCTGGGAAGTTCGGTGAGGGTCGGCCCGTCGGCCCCCTCCTCGAACACGTCGAGGACGGGGTAGGGCTGGGCGCCGATGACCTCGACCCGGTGGCCGAGGCGGGCGAGTTCGCGCGAGAGGTGGCGGACGTAGACGCCCTGCCCCCCGCAGAACGGGTTGCCCTTGTAGGTGAGGAGCGCGATCCTGAGCGGTCGTCCGGCGTCGGCGGCAGGGCCCGGACGGGAACCCGCCCAACTGGCCTCAGCGGTCACTCCGGGCCCCTTCCTGCCTGCTCTTCCCGCGACCCTATGTCGGGACGACAATCCGGAACAAGTGCGGGCTCGACCGATCAACAGCCTCCGAATCTACCGGCAGGTAGCTCCGCCGTGAGCGGCGGAGCAGGTGATTCGCGCCACGGCGGCACGGCGTCGTCGGGCCGCCGCCCCGGACCCCGCCCGGGGCTTGTCATGGTCCGCGGAGGAGGCCGGTACAGTGGCCCGGTCGTCATCACGCCCGTACGGGGGAAAGCCGGTGCGAATCCGGCGCTGACCCTTCCCCAAGCTCTCGACTTCGCTCGAGCAGGGGAGACCCCTATCGTGCGCCGGCCCTCCGGGGCCGGTGAGCCGGAATGCCCCGTACCCGCCGTGACCGGCTCAGGTGCGTCGGCCGTCGGCCGGCGCGCGACACCGTCGAGGTCTACGGAGTCGAGCCGCCCGGGAGGTCCCGTCCGCCCCGCGCTGCCCGGCTCCCCGCAGGGAGAGGCACCCGCCGATCATGATTGTCCGCCGCTGCGCCGCGGTACTCGCCGCCGTCGCCGTGATCGGTGCCGCGGCCGCGCCCGCCGTCGCCGCGTCCCCCTCCCCGTCGTCCTCGACGGCCCTGCCCTCCGGGCTGTTCGGCACCACCGACCCCACCTACGACGGGGTCTGGCGGCAGTCCCTCGCCCTGCTCGCGCAGGACACGGTGGGCCTGGAGCCCGCCGCGAAGGCCGTGGACTGGCTGACCGGCCAGCAGTGCGCGAACGGCGCGTTCGCCGCGTTCCGCGCGGAGCCGTCGAAGGCGTGCGACGCCAAGACGATGGTCGACACCAACAGCACCGCCGCCGCCGTGCAGGCCCTCGTCGCCCTCGGCGGGCACGAGGCCGAGGTCGGCAAGGCGGTGGACTGGCTGAAGGGCGACCGGAACAAGGACGGCGGCTGGGGCTACTCCCCCGGCGGCGCCAGCGACGCCAACTCGACGTCCCTCGTGATCGGGGCGCTGACCGCGGCCGGCGAGAAGGACCTCGGCCCGGCGTACGACGCCCTGCTCACCTTCTCCCTGCCCTGCGACGGCGCGGGCGCCGGGGCCTTCGCCTTCCAGCCGGACAAGAAGGGCAGGCTCACCGCCAACGCCGACGCGACCGCTGCCGGTGTCCTCGGCGCGCTCGGCCGGGGCCTCGCCGCATCGGCCGGCCGGAAGGCCTTTACCTCCTGTTCCGACGGCGGCGACCTCACCCCCTCGCGGGCCGCCGCCCACGGCGCCGCCTTCCTCGCCGGCGCGACGGCGAAGGACGGTCACCTGGTCTCCGCCCTGCCCGGCTCCACCGATCAGCCGGACTACGGCAACACCGCCGACGCCGTCGTCGCGCTCGCCGCGCAGGGCGGCACCGCACGGGCCGCGAAGCCGCTCGCCTGGCTGGAGAAGAACTCCGCCGCCTGGGCGAAGCAGAACGGCCCCGCCGCCTACGCCCAGCTGATCTTCGCCGCCCACGCCACCGGCACCGACCCGCACGCCTTCGGCGGCCAGGACCTCGTGACGCTCCTGAACGCCACCGGACCCGCCCCGCGGAAGCAGGCGGCGGCCGGGGAGAAGAAGGCGGCCGACTCCGCCGGGAAGGACGACGACGGCTTCGGCGTCTACTGGTTCGTCGGGGTCTGTCTCGTCGCCGGCATCGGCGCGGGCTTCCTGCTCAGCGGGCGCCGCAAGGCCGGGCAGGGGTCGTGAACCGCCGCCGTCGCGCCGCCGTCCTGCTGCTGTCGGCGTTCCTGCTGCTCGCGGGCGTCGGACAGGCGCGGGCCGCCGGGTACCGCTACTGGTCGTTCTGGGAGCGCGACGGCGGCCACTGGACGTACGCCACCCAGGGCCCTTCCCTCGTCCGCCCCTCCGACGGCGACGTGCAGGGCTTCCGGTTCGCGGTGAGCGAGGACTCCGCCGACGCGACCCGGCCGCGCGGGGCGGCGGACTTCGCGGACATCTGCGCGCGGACTCCCGCGCGCGAGGGCGCCAAGCGGGTCGCCCTCGTCCTCGACTTCGGTACGGCGTCCGACGCGCCCTCCGGTGAGAAGCCGCCGGCGCGGCGGGTGGCGTGCGCGCGGGTGGCGCCGGACGCCACGACGTCACAGGCGCTGGCGTCGGTGGCGAAGCCCCTGCGGTACGACACGAACGCCCTGCTGTGCGCGATCTCCGGCTACCCGGAGAAGGGCTGCGGGGAGCAGGTGCCGGCGGGGGGCGACCGGCCCGCGAAGGGGGCGGGCACGTCGTCCGCCACGGGCGGAGCCGGTGACGGCGGCGGGAGCGGTCCGTCGGTGGGACTGCTGGCCGGCGGTGCCGTCGTCCTCGTACTGGCCGCGGCGGGGGTCCGGCAGGCCAGGCGCCGTGGCCGGTGAACCCGGCGCGCGCCGGGCGGGGAGCGGGCTGCACCCCGGTGCCTGGTGGCTGTGGGCCCTCTGTCTGGGGACCGCCGCCACCCGCACCACCAACCCCCTCCTCCTCGCCCTCCTGCTGACCGTCACCGGCTACGTCGTCGCCACCCACCGCACCTCCTCCCCCTCCTCCCGCTCCTACGCCGTCTTCCTGCGGCTCGGCCTCGCCGTGCTGCTGGTGCGGCTCGTGTTCGCCGTCGTCCTCGGCTCGCCGATCCCCGGCACGCACACCCTGTGCACGCTCCCCGAAGTCCCGCTCCCGCACTGGGCGCAGGGCATCCGGCTGGGCGGCCGGGTCACCGCCGAGGGGGTGCTGTTCGCCCTGTACGACGGGCTGAAGCTGGCCACGCTCCTGGTGTGCGTCGGCGCCGCGAACGCCCTCGCCGATCCGGCCCGCCTGCTGAAGTCCCTGCCCGGCGCGCTGTACGAGGCCGGTGTCGCGGTCGTCGTCGCGCTCACCTTCGCGCCGCACCTCATCGTGGACGCCCGGCGGCTGCGCGCGGCCCGGCGGCTGCGCGGCCGCCCGGACCGGGGGCTGCGCGGTCTGCTCCAGGTCGCGCTGCCGGTCCTGGAGGGCGCCCTGGAACGGTCGGTCGCGCTCGCCGCGGCGATGGACGCGCGCGGTTACGGCCGCACCGCCGACGTGCCCGCCCCGGTCCGCCGGACGACCGCCGCGCTCACCCTCGGCGGTCTGCTCGGCGTGTGCGCGGGCACGTACGGGCTGCTCACCGCGGAGGGCGGCACGTACGGCCTGCCGGTGCTGCTCGTCGGAGCGGCCGCCGCGCTGGCGGGGCTGTGGCTGGGCGGCCGGCGCTCGCCGCGCACCCGCTACCGCCCGGACACCTGGGGTCCGCGCGCCCTGCTGGTCGCCGGTTCCGGTGCCGCGGTCGGCGTGGCCCTCACGCTCGCCGCGTCCGCCGACCCGGCCGCCCTGCACCCCGGTGTCGTCCCGCTCGTCGCGCCGACGCTCCCGCTGTGGCCGGCGGCGGCCGTCCTGCTCGGCCTGCTGCCCGCCCTCGTCGCACCCGCCCCGCCCGTACCCATCAGGCCCGCGGGCTCCCGATCCGCACCCGGCCGGCCCGCGGGACCCGCCGCCCGCGGACCGGACACCGCCGAGGAGCAGCCGTCGTGATCCGCTTCGAGAACGTCTCCGTAACGTACGACGGCGCCGCCGAACCCGCCGTCCGGGACGTGGACTTCCAGGTTCCGGAGGGTGAACTCGTCCTCCTGGTCGGCCCGTCCGGCGTCGGCAAGTCGACCGTGCTCGGCGCGGTGAGCGGGCTCGTCCCGCACTTCACCGGCGGCACCCTGCGCGGCCGGGTCACGGTGGCCGGGCGCGACACCCGTACCCACCGGCCGCGCGAACTGGCCGACGTCGTCGGCACGGTGGGCCAGGATCCGCTCGCGCACTTCGTCACCGACCTCGTCGAGGACGAACTCGCCTACGGCATGGAGTCGTTGGGCCTGGCCCCGGCGGTGATGCGGCGACGCGTCGAGGAGACCCTCGATCTGCTCGGTCTCGCGGCGCTGCGGGACCGTCCGATCCCGACGCTCTCCGGCGGGCAGCGGCAGCGGGTCGCGATCGGCTCCGTCCTCACCCCGCACCCGGAGGTGCTGGTCCTGGACGAGCCGACCTCCGCCCTCGACCCCGCCGCCGCCGAGGAGGTCCTCGCCGTCCTCCAGCGACTGGTGCACGACCTGGGCACGACCGTGCTGCTGGCCGAGCACCGCCTGGAGCGGGTGGTGCAGTACGCCGACCGGGTCGTGCTGCTGCCGTCCCCGGGCGCCGCGCCGGTGCTCGGCACTCCTGCGGAGGTGATGGCGCTGTCCCCGGTCGTGCCGCCGGTGGTGGACCTGGGCCGGCTGGCGGGCTGGTCCCCGCTGCCGCTGACCGTGCGGGACGCGCGGCGCCGGGCAGGAGAACTGCGGGAGCGGCTGGCCGGGCGGGAGCCCGAGGCCGGCGGTCCCCCGCGCGTGCCCGTCGAAGCCCCCGCTCCGCGCCCGCGGGTGCCGGCGCGCCGGCGGTTCCTGGGCGGACGTGGTCCCGCCGTCCCCGGCACCGCCGGCCACGACACCTCCGGGCCCGCCGCCGAGGTGCACGGCCTCGCCGTCCACCGGGGTCGGGTGCGGGCGCTGCACGGCATCGGCCTCACCGTCGCGGCCGGGGAGACCGTCGCGCTGATGGGGCGCAACGGCGCCGGGAAGTCCACCCTCCTCGGCACGCTGGTGGGGCTGGTCGAGCCGTCCGCGGGCGAGGTGCGCGTCGGCGGCGCGGTTCCGCACCGCACCCGGCCCCGCGACCTGGTCCGCCGGGTCGGCCTGGTGCCGCAGGAACCGCGCGACCTGCTGTACTCGGACACGGTCGCCGCCGAGTGCGCCGCCGCCGACCACGACGCCGGCGCCCCGGCCGGCACCTGCCGTGCTCTGGTCGCCGAACTGCTGCCCGGGGTCACCGACGCCGCCCACCCCCGCGACCTCTCCGAGGGGCAGCGGCTCGCCCTCGCGCTCGCCGTCGTCCTGACCGCCCGCCCGCCGCTGCTCCTGCTCGACGAGCCGACCCGGGGCCTGGACTACGCGGCCAAGGCCCGCCTGGTCGCGCTGCTGCGCGGTCTGGCCGCCGAGGGGCACGCGATCGTGCTGGCCACGCACGACGTGGAACTCGCCGCCGAACTGGCCCACCGGGTGGTGCTGCTCGCCGAGGGCGAGGTGATCGCGGACGGTACGACGGCCGAGGTCGTTCTCTCCTCACCGTCCTTCGCACCCCAGGTCACCAAGATCCTGGCCCCACAGCCGTGGCTCACGGTCGCCCAGGTCCGGGAGGCCCTGCGATGACCACGGACCGTACGACCGCGGACGGGACGACCGACCGCCGTACGACCGAGGGCCGGACGACCGTCCCCCCTCACGCCCCCGCCCTCCGCGCCCCCGGCCGTCGCCGTCCCCACGCCGTCCGGCTCGGCCCGCGTTCCGTCGCCGCGCTGGTGCTGGTCGGGGCGGTGGGCGTCGCCGCCTTCGGGTGGCCCTTCCTCGCACCCCCCAAGTCGCAGCTCGGTGCCCACGCGCAGGACGCCCCCTGGCTGTTCGCGGGGCTGCTGGTGCTGCTGGTCGCGGTGGTAGCGGCGACGATCTCGGAGTCGGGGCTCGGCCCGAAGGCGGTCGCGATGCTCGGCGTGCTGGCGGCCACCGGCGCGGCGCTGCGTCCGGTCGGCGCGGGCACCGCCGGCATCGAGCCGATGTTCTTCCTGATGGTGCTGAGCGGCCGGGTCCTCGGTCCGGGCTTCGGCTTCGTCCTCGGCTCGGTCACGATGTTCGCCTCCGCGCTGCTCACCGGCGGGGTGGGCCCCTGGATGCCGTTCCAGATGCTGGCGATGGGCTGGTTCACGATGGGCGCGGGGCTGCTGCCGGGGGTGACGACGGTTCCCCCGGCGCGCGTCCGGGGAGCCCGGGGGCGGCTGCGCGAGCTGGGCGAACCGCTGCTGCTCGCCGGCTACGGCTTCCTCGCCGCCTTCGCCTACGGCACGGTCATGAACCTGGCCGGCTGGCCCTTCATGGGTGGTCTCGCCTCCGGCATCGCCTTCGACCCGCACGCGGCGGTCCCCGCCAATCTGGCCCGGTTCGTCGCCTACTGCGTGGCCACCTCGCTCGGCTGGGACCTGGGCCGGGCCGTGGTCACCGCCGTCCTCACCCTCGCCCTCGGCCCCGCGGTGCTGCGCGCGCTGCGCCGGGCCACCCGGCGGGCCGCCTTCGAGACGCCGGTCACGTTCGAGGCCCCGGAAACGGTTCCGGAGCGTAGGCCGGCGGACGCCCCGCGTCACGACGAGACGGTTGAGCGGTGAAGCACCCCACATGACCCACGTCACCTACGATGCGGCGTCGTAGCGAAAATGGCGTGGCATGGCCACGTCATTACAGGCGCCGACCTGGGGCTTGAGAGCCAGGTCACAGAGCCCGCCCACCCCTCGGATGCGACGACAACTAGTAAAAGGGGTGTTTGCGGACGACTCGCCCGGCCTGTTTCTCTGGAGCAGTCGTCAGGCACCGCAGGGCCCCACCGGCCCCGGAGCCCGGCACACGATCCGCCCCACGCCCCGCGTGGTCGGCGTGTGCCACGACGGCCTCCACGTCCCCGAAGAAAAGGTTCCTCGTGACCGTCACCCTGCTCCGCCGTATCGCTTCCCCGAAGAAGGCCCTCACCGGTGTCGCCCTGGCCGCCGCCACCGCCGGCATGGCGATGACCGCCGCCCCGGCGCACGCCGCGACCTCCTCCGGTGCGCAGACGATCGCCCACCAGATGATCCCGGACGCCGCCCAGTACGCCGCGTTCAGCAACATCGTCTCGCACGAGAGCGGCTGGAACGTCAGCGCGACCAATGCCTCCTCCGGTGCGTACGGCCTGGTCCAGGCGCTGCCCGGTTCGAAGATGGCGTCCGCCGGTCCCGACTGGAAGACCAACCCGGCCACCCAGATCAGGTGGGGCCTGGACTACATGAACTCCCGCTACGGCAGCCCGGTCGGCGCCTGGAACTTCTGGCAGACCCACCACTGGTACTGATCGGCGCGTGACGCTCCACCGCTCGGCGGCGGAGGCGTCACCACAGTCCGAAGGCGGCGGCCCCACGATCCCCGGGGCCGCCGCCTTCGCCGTGCCCGCCCTCGCCGCGACAGCCCGAGGCCCGCTCCCGCAGGAGCGGGCCTCGGGCTGTCCGTCACGGACGGCCGGGCGCGGCCTTGGCTTCCGGCGCCGACGGGGACGGCGACTGCTGCGCTTCCGCCACCGCGGCCCCCGGTACCGTGCGGGCGCGCGGTCCCTGGAGCAGGTAGGAGAGGCCGAGGCCCGCCGCGACGACGGCCGCGCCGCCCACCGCGTCCAGGACCCAGTGGTTGCCGGTGCTGATGATCGCGGAAAGGGTGAACAGCGGGTGCAGCAGGCCGAGCGCCTTCATCCACCAGCGGGGCGCGAGCACCGCGACGACCACGCCGCACCACAGGGCCCAGCCGAAGTGCAGCGAGGGCATCGCCGCGTACTGGTTGGTGAGATGGGTGAGCGTGCCGTAGTCCGGCTTGGCGAAGTCCTGCACGCCGTGCACGGTGTCGATCATGCCGAGCCCCGGCATCAGCCGCGGTGGGGCCAGCGGGTAGAGCCAGAAGCCGAGGAGCGCGAGCAGCGTGGTGAAGCCGAGGGAGGTGCGGGCCCAGCGGTGGTCGACGGGGCGGCGCCAGTACAGGACGGCGAGCACGGCGAGCGGCATCACGAAGTGGAACGACTCGTAGTAGTAGTCGAAGAAGTTCCGCAGCCACCCGACCCGGACGACCGCGTGGTTGGCCCAGTGCTCGATGTCGAGGTGCAGGAACCGTTCCACGGACAGCACCTGGTGGCCGTGGTGCTCGGCGGTTTTCCGGCCCGCGGAGTTGGAGCCGCCGGTCGCGGCGAGCCGGACCTGGGAGTAGGCGGCGTAGGTGACCCGGATGAGGAGCAGTTCCAGCAGCAGGTTGGGCCGGGTGAGGACCCGGCCGGGGAACGGCAGCAGCGGCACGCGCCGGAACCGGGCCGGGACGGCGGGCGCGTACTCCGTGGGCACGGGCCGGCCGTAATACGGCGAGGAGCGCGGCAGGAAGGGGACGACGGTGGCGGCGGCGAGCGCGGCGAGCAGCACGAGGTCGTCCCGCAGCGGGAGGAGGACCCCCATGTCGGGGAGCAACGTCCCGGCGGACAGCGACATCACCAGGACGACGGCGACGGGCCACATCAGCCGGTCGGAGGCGCGCCGGCCGACCCGTCCGACGACCGCGAGCAGCACCCACAGGAGCTGGTGCTGCCAGGCGGTGGGCGACACGGCGACCGCGACGCACCCGGTGACGGCGACCGCGAGCAGGAGCTGCCCGTCGCGGGCGTACCGCACGGCGCGGCGCAGTCCGAGGACGGCGACGCCGGCGCCGAGCGCCAGGAAGAGGGCGATCTCCGGCGGGCCGGACGGGCCGAGGCGGAGCAGGGCACCGTGCAGGGACTGGTTGGCGGGGCCGTCGGCCGCGCCGCCGAGTCCGGCGCCGGCCATGTGGTGCACCCAGTAGGTGGCCGAGTCGTGCGGCATCGCGGCCCAGGCGAGGGCCGTGCACGCGGCGAAGGCGCCGCCGGTGAAGGCGGCGGCGCGGCGGCGGCCGGTCCACCACAACAGCGCCGCGAACAGGAGCACGGTCGGCTGGAGGGCGGCGGCGACACCGATGAGGGCGCCGGCGGCCCGCTGGTCGCGCACGCGGAAGCAGCCGAGCAGGACGAGCAGCACCGGGAGGACGCTGGTCTGCCCGAGGTGCAGGGTGTTGCGCACCGGCAGCGACAGCATCAGCAGGCTGATGGCCACGGGGGCGGCGAGCAGAGAGGTGCGCCGGGACACGGGGCCGGGCAGGGCGCGCGCGGCGAGGACGCCGAGGGCGACGACGAGCAGCAGGGTGCCGAAGGTCCAGCCCCAGCCGAGCGCCTGTTCGGCGGCGCGGGTGAGCGGTTTGAGGACGAGTCCGCCGAACGGGGTGCCGGTGAACCGCGTCGAGTCGTAGAGGGAGCCCTTGACGTGCAGGACGCCGTCCGGCCCGACCCAGGTCTCCAGGGCGGTGAGCCGGTCCGCCTCGGGGGTGCCGAGGACGGCGACGGTCTGCCGTACGGCGAGCAGGACGGCGATCACCCACAGCGCGATGCGGGCGGATCTGAGTCCGGCTCCGGCCGACTCGTCCGTGTCCCCGAAGGTGTCACCGAAACCGTCGCCCGCTCGCCCACCGTGTTCCACGTTCGCCACGCCCCGCCGGCCTCCCGCCGCGTCATCCATGTGTCCGTTTCGCCAACACGCACACCCTTCTTCCTCCTGAGATGCCGAAAACCCCCTCCTCACCTGACCGGTGATCGGCATTTGTCCGGATGACGATAGTCCGCGAACACCTGTACGGCCCTCGGAGGCGCGAGAAGGCTCACACGCCAGAACGGGGCGAGCGGGTCGAATCGCCCTCGAAATCCCTGGCCGGACGGCATGTGGATGCTCATTGCAGCTTTTTTGTCACGCCACGTCACCGCACCCTCACCTCGTATGGTCGATTTTCGGCCTGCTCGACGGAGCGCGGGTCATGTCCCTGTCCCCGTCGAAAGGCAGGCGAGCGGATTTGACCGCGAGCGCACCCCCCGTCGCACCCCTTACCCGTCCGGCCTCCCTCGAGGTCACCGTCACCGACCCGGCGCTGGTCAGGCGCGCGGTCACGGCCGCCGCCCTGGGCAACGCGATGGAGTGGTTCGACTTCGGGGTCTACAGCTACATCGCGGTGACCCTCGGCAAGGTCTTCTTCCCCGGCGGCGACGCCACGGCGCAGTTGCTGTCCACGTTCGGCGCGTTCGCCGCGGCCTTCCTGGTGCGCCCGCTGGGTGGCATGGTCTTCGGCCCCCTCGGCGACCGCGTCGGCCGCCAGAAGGTCCTCGCCGTCACCATGATCATGATGGCGGCGGGCACCTTCGCCATCGGCCTGATCCCGTCGTACGCCACCCTCGGTGTGGGCGCCCCGCTGCTCCTGCTGGCCGCGCGGCTGGTGCAGGGCTTCTCCACCGGCGGCGAGTACGCAGGCGCCTCCACGTTCATCGCCGAGTACGCGCCCGACCGGCGGCGCGGGTTCTTCGGCAGCTGGCTGGAGTTCGGCACGCTCGCCGGGTACATCGGCGGCGCGGGCCTGGTCACCGTGCTGACCGCGCTGCTCTCCGAGAACGACCTGGTCTCCTGGGGCTGGCGGATCCCCTTCCTGGTCGCGGGCCCCATGGGCGTCATCGGCCTCTACCTGCGGCTGCGCCTGGAGGAGACCCCGGCGTTCGCGGCGGAGGTCGCCAAGTCGGAGCGGAACCGCCCGCGGGTGCCGCTGCGCGAGATGGTCACCGGCCAGTGGCGCACGCTGCTGCTGTGCATGGGCCTGGTGCTGGTCTTCAACGTCACCGACTACATGCTGCTGTCGTACATGCCGAGCTATCTGACCGGTGAGCTCGAGTACGACGAGACGCACGGTCTGCTGGTCGTGCTCGGCGTGATGGCCCTCATGATGATCGTCCAGCCGTTCGCGGGCGCGCTGAGCGACCGCGTCGGCCGCCGCCCCGTCATCGCGGCCGGCTGCGCGGGCTTCCTGCTCCTCTCCGTCCCGGCGCTGCTCCTCATCCGCGCGGGCAGCCTGTTCGCCATCGCGCTCGGCATGGGCGCGCTGGGCCTGCTCCTGGTCTGCTTCACCGCGGCGATGCCGGCGGCGCTGCCCGCGCTGTTCCCCACCCGGGTGCGGTACGGCTCGCTGTCCATCGGGTTCAACGTCTCGGTGTCCCTGTTCGGCGGGACGACCCCGCTGGTCGTGACGGCCCTGATCGGTGCGACGGGCAACGTGATGATGCCCGCCTACTACATGATGGCGGCGGCCGTCGTGGGCGGGGCGGCCGTCTGGTTCATGCGGGAGTCGGCGGGCAGGCCGCTGCCCGGGTCACGCCCGTCGGTGGAACCGCACGAGGTGGGGTGACCCGGCTTCCCGGCCCGGTTTCCGGGCCTTCCCGGAACCGGCTTCCGGGTCTCCCGGGCCCGGCTTCCGGCAGCGTGAGGGCGTGACGAGTCGCGCGGCAGGCCTCAGACCTCGTGGAAGAACCCCACGTTCACGCTGCGCGGAGCGGTCCGGTCCAGCACCACCAGTTCCCCCGAGCCGCCGACCGGCAGCGTCGCCGTCCCCCCGTACGGCACGGGCTGCGACTGTCCGCCGGCCAGCGTCAGCAGCACCTGCGAGGACGGGTCCGGCTGCGACCCCTGCAGCCAGGTCACCCGCCACATACCGTCCGCCCCGTACAGGAACTCCAGGTGCACGCGGGAGATGAACAGCCAGTCCTCGGGCGTCACGAGCCGGCACACGGTCCGGTCGCGCCCCACGCGCAGCACGGATTCCGGCCGACTGGGCGCGTCGGCCATCAGCATGCCGGCCGTCGCCCCGGCGTCCGCCCCGGAGACCAGGGCCATGGTGAGTTCGAGCACGTGGTGCGCTCCTTCTGGAGGCGACGGATGTCGCGGCTGTCACGGGACCCGGCACGGGAACCGGGCCCCCGCACCGCCGCCGCATGATAGATCGCCGCATGGTCCGGCTGGGCGGTCTCCCGCACAATGGGCGATATGACCGAGCGCAAACCACCTGGCGTGAGCTTCGAGTCCTTCGTCGAACGACAGATCCGCGCGGCCGAGGCCCGCGGGGAGTTCGACGACCTGCCCGGCGCGGGCCGGCCCTCCCGCGCGGTCGCCGACACCGCGTACGACGAGATGTGGTGGATCAGGCAGAAGCTGGCCCGGGAGGGCGTGTCCGTGCTGCCGCCGACGCTCGCCCTGCGCAAGGAGGCCGAGGACACGCTGGCGGCGGCGTACGCGGCGCCGACGGAGACGGTGGTACGGCGGCTGATCGACGGCGTCAACGTCAAGATCCGCGAGGTGATGTTCAAGCCGCCGCCGGGGCCGCCGCTCGGACTGAAGCCGTACGACACGGACGCGGTGGTCCGTGAGTGGCGGGCGCGCCGCACGGGATGACCGCGCCGCACAGGCCGACGGCGCCGCGCGGGATGACGGCGCGCTGCTCGGGGTGATCGCGTGCCGCACGGGCCGGCGGCGAAACGGCCCGGCGCGCGGCCGGGGCCGGTGCACGGCTGCGGCCCGGGAGCGCGGGGCTTCCCGGGCCGCGGGCCACGACCTGCGGTCGTGGTCAGACGTGCAGCAGGCGTTCCGCGAACTCGCGGTACTCCCGCAGGGCGACGCGGAGCCGTTCGGTGTCGGAGTCGTTGCCGTCACCGGCCTGCCAGGCGGCTCGCAGGTCCCGACGACGCCGGTTCAGCGCGTCGGTGAAGAGGTCGGCGACCTGCTCCAGGACGTGGTCGGCCTCCTCGACGGCGGCCCGGGGCGCGTCGACGAAGCCGCCGACGGCGTGGTGCAGTTGGGCCGAGAACTTCTCGGTGTCGCCGTGCGCCAGCAGCGGCGTCCGGGCGGCGTGGGGTTCGCCGCCGTGGTCGTGCGTGGCGTGGTGGGCGCCGGCGCCTCCGGTGAGCGCGTCGTCGGTCGCGCTGCCCGCACGGCCCCCGATCAGCGCGGTACCGGAGACGGGGCCGTGCGCGGAACCGGCACCGCCCTTGCCGTCACCGGCCGCCGGCCCCACCGGCGGTTCGGTCGTGCCCGTGGACGCTGCCGTGCCCGTACCCGTGCTCGTACGCGCGGGCGTTCCCGCGCCCGTGTGCGTGCCGGTGGCCGTGCCCGTGGCCTCGGTCCTGTGGATGGGCGCCGCGGCCGGACCCGCGTCCGGGTCGCCCGCCGCCTCGTGGGCGGCGCGTGCCTCGCGTGCCTCGCGCACGTCGCGGTCCTCGTCGGACGGTGTCACCTCTGCCATCACCCCTCAACTCCCCTTCACATGACGCCTGCCGAGACCCCAGGCAGGCTGCGTGCCCCGCGGTTCGCCGGCGGCGCCGGTCCGCTCCGGTTCCGTCCTCGGTGCCCGGTGACCGTCCTCGCCCGTCAACTGCTCGAAGAGGCCGCGGGCTTCGACCATGGCCGCGCGCAGTTCCTCCGTACCGGGGCGGCTGCCCGGCGTACCGTCCGCCGGGGCGTGCACGGTCCGGTGCAGCCGGCGGTAGCCGTGCACGTGGTGCGGGTGGTGGACGGAGAGCGCGTCGAGCCGGTCCTCGTGGCCGCCCTCCGGGAAGCCGCGCTCCGTGGACAGTTCGGCGATCAGCCGGTCCGCCTCGGCCACCGCTTCCTGCGGCGAGTCGACGAACCGCTCCTGGGCGGCGGCCCAGCGGGCCTCGTACCGCGCGCGGGCTTCCGACGCGAGCGGACGCCGCTTCAACGAGCCGTGGCGTTCGACGCGTTCGGCGAGTTCCGCCTCGGCGGCCCTGGTGTCCCCCTTGTGGCGGGCCACGGTCCGCTCGTACTCGGGGCCGAAGCGCCGCTTCAGCCCGGGACCGCCTTGTGCGCCACGGGTCCGCATCAGGAACAGTACGACCGCGGCAACGACCACGGCCGCCACGATCACAATTGCGATGATCACGCCTGTGGACATGAATGCCTTCCGGTAGACCCGAGGGCCCCGGAACCGGACGGCTCCGGCGAGACCCCTACTCCCACCGGGTTGCCCGCAACCCGGCCCGCAAACGGCGCCCGCTCACGGAGAGACACGGACGGGGGCGTCCTGTGCACGCGAACGCCTGTGCCGTGGGCGGACGTCGAGGGACCACGGGCGTCGTGGGGACCCTACGGCCGGGGCGTCATGTCGCCGTGCGGCCGGGCCGGACCGGCGCCGTGGGACGCCGTGGCGCGCGACCCCACGTGCGGCCGTTCCGCGTCCGATCCGCACAGCTCCGTCGTCAGCTCCTCCACCAGATGGATCAGGTCCGTCGACCGGTCAGGCCCCCACCAGTCCCCCAGCAGCTCCGCCAGCGACTCCTGCCGTGCCGCGGCCAGCCGTTCCGCGACCGCCGCGCCCCGCTCGGTGAGGATCAGCTCGGGACCCCGGCGCGCGGCCAGCCCCCGCTCCTCCACCTGCCGCGCCGCGGCGATGATGACGTGCAGCGGAACGGCGCTGTGCTCGGTCAGCACGGCCGGTTCCGTCCAGCCGTACTTGCGGGTGCGCAGCAGCAGCCAGCTCGCCGCGGGGAGCAGGTCGTACCCGGCGCGCGCGGTGATCTGCTCGTAGATCTCCCGCCGCCCGTTGCGGGAACCGAGCAGCGACAGCGCGCGGCACACCTCGTCGTAGGAGGAGCGCTGCACCGGGTTGCTGGCGAGGGTCTCCGTGCCGTCGGGCGCGGTCACCGACGCGCGCAGCCGGTCCTCGCGCAGGAACCAGGCGAGGACGAAGGCGACCGCGGCGATCGGCGCCGCGTAGAGGAAGACGTCGGTGATCGAGGACGCGTAGGCGTGCAGGACGGCGGGCCGCAGCGACGGCGGCAGCCCGCCGATGCCGCGCGGGTCGGCCTTGAGGGTGTCCGCGTCCACACCGGCGGGCAGCCGCCGCCCGGCGAGGATGTCGGCGAGCTTGTCGCCGAGCCGGCCGGCGAACACGGTGCCGAAGACGGCGACGCCGAAGGAGGCGCCGATGGACCGGAAGAACGTCGCCCCGGACGTGGCGACGCCCAGGTCCTCGTAGGCCACCGCGTTCTGCACGATGAGCACGAGGACTTGCATGACCAGGCCGAGGCCCAGGCCGAAGACGAAGAAGTACGCGCTGGTCACGGCGGTGGAGGTGTGCTCGTCGAGCCGGTGCAGCAGGAGCAGGCCGACGGTGGTGACGGCGGTGCCGGCGACCGGGAACACCTTCCAGCGGCCGGTGCGGCTGACGATCTGCCCCGAGACCGTGGAGGACAGCAGCAGTCCGAACACCATGGGCAGCATGTGCACGCCCGACAGGGTCGGCGAGATGCCGCGCACCACCTGGAGGAACGTCGGCAGGTAGGTCATCCCGCCGAACATGGCGAAGCCGATGACGAAGCTGATGACGGCGGAGAGGGTGAAGGTGCGGACGCGGAACAGTTTGAGCGGGAGGACGGGTTCGGCGGCCCGGCGCTCGACGGCCACGAACGCGCCGGCGAGCACCACCCCGAGCACGAGGAGCCCGATGATCTGCGGGGAGGCCCAGTCCCAGGTGGTGCCGCCGAGCGAGGCGACCAGCACCAGGCAGGTGGCGACGGCGGCGATCAGGAACGTGCCGAGGTAGTCGATGACGTGCTTGGTCGCGCGGCGCGGGATGTGCAGGACGGTGGCGATCACGGCGAGGGCGACGACGCCGACGGGCAGGTTGACGTAGAACACCCAGCGCCAGCTCAGGTGCTGGGTGAACAGCCCGCCGAGCAGCGGCCCGAGCACGCTGGTGGCGCCGAAGACGGCGCCGAACAGACCCTGGTAGCGGCCGCGGTCCCGGGGCGGTACGAGGTCGCCGACGATCGCCATGGACAGCACGATCAGTCCGCCGCCGCCCAGGCCCTGGAGCGCGCGGAAGGCGATGAGCTGGCCCATGCCCTGCGCGGCGCCGCACAGTGCCGAGCCGACGAGGAAGATCACGATGGCCGTCTGGTACAGCCGCTTGCGTCCGTACTGGTCACCGAGCTTGCCCCACAGCGGGGTGGCGGCTGTGGAGGCGAGGAGGTAGGCGGTGACGACCCAGGAGAGGTGCTCCAGGCCTCCGAGGTCGCTGACGATGGTGGGCAGGGCGGTGGAGACAATCGTCTGGTCGAGGGCGGCGAGCAGCATGCCGAGGAGCAGCGCGCCGATGGAGACGAGGACGCTGCCGCTGGGCTGGTCGGCGACGTCACCCGGGGCGGCGGCGGGGGTGGGAGTGGCGGCGGTGGCCGTGACGTCGGACGCGGTGCTGCCGGCGGGCGAGGAGGGCCCGCCGGGAGCGGCGAGCCCGCCGGGAGCGTGGACGCTCCCGCGCGCGCCACCCATGCCACCCACGCCACCCGCACCGTCCGCGTCGGTGCTGTGCGTTCCGTCGCCGTCCGGTCCGCCGCCGCCCTTCCGGAGCGCGTCCTCGGCCATGGAGACCTCCCCGGGAGCCGTGGCCCTCCTCGGGCCTGCCTGCCGTCGTCCTTCCTGTTCGGTGTGACCAGTTATGGGACGTTCAGTCCTGTCGAACGGCGGGACTTAGGGGGGATCGCCGGAGAAGTTGTGCGGGAGGTCTGCATAATTCCTGGAGTTCGCAGGGAGGGAACCCAGCCGTGAGCGGAACGAACGAACAGGCGTGCCCGGAGTGCGCGGCACCACGCGACCCCGACGGGTCGCCGACGTGCGCGTGCACCGAGCGCACGGCCGAGGCCCTCCGCGACACCCGCACGGCGGAAGCCGCGGCGGCGGAGGACTTCGATCCCCTGCGCATCAGGCCCTACGTGGGCCTGACCCCGGAGGGCGGGACCCCTGTCGGGACGCCGGGGCAGGACCCCGTCTCCCCCGGGTCCCCCGTCTCCCCCGGGTCCCCCGAATCCTCCGCGTCTCCCGAACCACCCGGGTCCGCGGGGAGCGTGTCCCCCGGGGCCGGACCCACCGAGGACGAGGCCTTCGCCGGACCGCGGCCCCTGGAGATCGCCGGACCGCAGCCCCTGGAGATCGGTACCACGGTCGGGGGCGGCGGAGGCGACGCCCCCCGCGCCCCGGCGGCCCGTCGCACCGTCGTCCTCGCCGCGGGCGGCGCCGTCGTCGCGATCCTCACGGCCACCGCGCTCGCCACCGGCCTCTTCAGCTACGGCAGGCCCGAGCGCAACGACGCCCTGCCGGACGAGGTCCGCCCGAGCGTCCCGGCCGGTTCGGCCACCCCCACCGCGACCGGCCCGGCGGGCACCTCGTCCGCGGCGACGGGCACGGGGAGCGCCTCCCCCAGCGACACCGCCTCCGCCACGGCGACCGCCTCCGGTGGCCACACGGCCTCCTCGTCGCCCAGCCCCACCGCCACCCGCACCGTGAAGGAGGCGCAGGCCACCTCGGAGGCGACCCGTTCCAAGGCCCCCGACCCCGGCGACGCACCGCGCCAGGACCCCCCGGTCCTGCGGCCCGGCGACGACGGCCCCGAGGTCGAGGAGCTCCAGCGCCGTCTCCGGCAGCGGCTGTTCTACCTGGGCACGGTGGACGGCACGTACGACAGCGACGTCGAGACGGCCGTGGGCGCCTACCAGACGGCCCGGGACATCACGGGCGACCCCCACGGCGTCTACGGCAAGGCCACCCGCGCAAGCCTGGAAGCGGAGACGGACGAACCGTAGGCCGACCCGCCTCACCCATCGGGACCGGAGGACGGCCGGGCCGTGGGCCGGGCCCGCCTCACCCCAGGTGCAGCCGGACCGTCCCGTCCTGCGCCGTCTCGACCCGCACCCGTCGCAGATCCCGCACCACCGCGTCCGGCCGGTGCAGTCCCGCCCGCGGTCCGACCCCCACGACCCGCATCCCGGCGGCGCGTCCGGCCGCGACCCCGGCGCCGGAGTCCTCGAACACCACGCAGTCCTCGGGCGCGACGCCCAGTTCCGCGGCCCCCTTCAAAAAGCCCTCGGGGTCGGGCTTGCTCGCGCCCACGGACTCCGCCGTGATCCGCACCGTCGGCAGCGCGAGGCCCGCCGCCTCCATCCGGGCGGTGGACAGCGGCACGTCCGCCGAGGTCACCAGCGCGTGCGGGACACCGGCCAGGGAGGCGAGGAACGCGGCCGCGCCGGGCACCTCGACGACGCCCTCGGTGTCGGCGGTCTCCTCCGCCAGCATCCGCGCGTTCTCGGCGAGGTTCTGCTCCATCGGCCTGCCGGGCAGCAGCAGGGCCATGGAGGCGTAACCCTGGCGGCCGTGCACGACCTTCAGCACCTCGTCGCTGTCCAGTCCGTGCCGGTCGGCCCAGCGCCGCCAGACCCGCTCGACGGCGGCGTCGGAGTTGACGAGGGTGCCGTCCATGTCCAGCAGGAGGGCCCGTGCGGTGAGAACGGTGGTGGCCGTCATCGGCATGCTCCAAATGCGGAAGGGGGGTTCCCCGGAAGAAACAAGGCGGCCCCGCCCGCAGGTCAGGGGGTGCGGACGGGAACCACTTTGTTTCCCTACGATACAAAACGGCACCGGTCCCCCGCCACCGTCCGCGACCAGGCACAACCACGAATGGCGACGAGGCGTGACAACGGGTCACGAGTGACGGGTGGGGGCGGTGCCGGGCGCGCACGTGGCCCGTTCCCCGCGAACCCCCGGTCCACTCCGGAGCGGGACGCCGACGGAACGGGGCAGGACGTGACGGAACGGCGCGGAGCGCGAGGCCCGCCCGCCCCCTCCGCGTCCGTCAGCCCGCGATCGCCTCGTACAGGCTCCACACGCCGAGCCCCAACATCAGCAGGGCCGCGATCCGCGTGATCAGCGTCAGCGGCACCTTCTTCATCAGCGCCCTGCCGCCCACGATGCCGAGGCCGGCCACCGCCCACAGCGCGAGCACCGCGCCGAGGCCGACGGAGAGCGGGTCGTCGTAGCGGGCCGCGAGGTTCGCGGTCATGATCTGGGTCAGGTCACCGAACTCGGCGACCAGGATGAGCATGAAGCCCGTCCCGGCCACCTTCCAGAAGCTCTGGTCCTCGGGCCGGCGGACCTCCTCCTCGCCCTCGTCCTTCTTCAGCAGCAGCACGGCCGCGCCGCCGAGGAAGAGCACGCCGGTGAGCGCCTGCACGAGCTGGTGCGGCAGCAGCGTGAGCACGCTGCCCGCCGCGACCGCGAGCACGACGTGCAGGGTGAAGGCCGCGGCGACGCCCGCGAAGACGTACGAGGCGCGGTAGCGGGTGCCGAGGACGAGGCCGGCCAGGGCGGTCTTGTCCGGCAGTTCGGCAAGGAAGACGACGCCGAAGACGAGCGCCGTCACGGTCGGGCTGATCACAGTTCCTCAATCGGTCGGGGCGCCGCCCACCGAGAGTCCGCGTGCACTGCTCACGACACCCCGGCACGGCAGCGCACTCGCGCACCCGCGCCGGGCGGCACGGGTGGTGCACTGCTTGCCGAAGGTCTCGCCGGCCGATCCGCGCCCCGGGGGGCCGCCCCGAAGGGGCCACGGAATCTGCCTCCGGGCGCCGGCTCAGGCTGGCTGAGCAGTATGTCGACGGTCCGGCGAAGGGCTACTCCCCTCCAACCCGGTCCATGCTACGCGACCCCGCACACCTCCCCCACCCGCCGGCCGGAGGCCCCCTGGAGGCCTCCGGTGTCCCGGTCCGTCCGCCGACCGGTGGTTCCCGGTGTCCCGGTCCGCCCGCCCGCCGCGCCCTTCCCGTCCCGGCACGCCATCCCAGACGGCCCAAGTTCCCGCAGGTCAAAGGCCGTTCCAGCATTCCAGCGTCCCGCGCCTGCCTTGATCGATGGCGAGTGGGACGGATCACGGCACAAGCTTCGGTCTGTCGACGGCGGCCCGCCGGGCGACGCAAGCCCTTCACGTATCACCTCTCACACGGAGATCACCATGCGCTCTCTCCTCGCCACCCGCACCGCCCGCCTCGCCCTCACCGCGTTCGCGGCGGTCGCCCTCACCACCGCCGCGGCGGCCACGGCCGACGCCGGCACCGCGGCGAAGCAGTCCGCCCCCCGGGCCTGCGTCACCAAGGACCTGAAGCTCACCACCAACTTCGAGACCCAGGCGGGCGGTTACATCCGCGTCACCGCCAAGGCCCGCGCCGGTGTCACCTGCCGCCTGGACGGCGTGTACCCCTCCGCCTCCTTCGGCTCCAGCGCCTCCACCGCGGTCCACCCCGCCGAGCAGGCCGTCAGCGACGGCATCACCCTCTCCGGCAACAAGGCCGCCTACGCCGGCATCAACCCCAAGAGCACCGGCGACGACAACGGCATCGAGTTCGACCGCCTGCACCTCTCGGTCTACGGCGACGAGGCCAACAGCACCACCCTCAAGCTGTCCGAGAGCGTCACCGTCGACCGGCCCATCGCCACCAACTGGCACGCCGACTCCGCCGACGCCGTGCCGTTCGCGAACTGAGCGCACGCCGGGCCGCGGCGCCACCCCCCGGAACCCGCCCCGATCCCTCCGTCGTTCCGTACCGTACGGGGCGACGGAGGAGGGTGATCCCATGGTGGAACTGCGGCTGGGGCCGCTGCTGAGGTACGTCGACGGCTCGTCCGCGACCGTCTGGGTCGAGGCGGGCCGTCGCTGCACCGCCGAGGTGCGCTGCGCGGAGGGCGGCGGCGGAAGCGCCCGCACGTTCGAGATCTGCGGCCACCACTACGCGTTGGTGCCGGTCACCGGGCTCACCCCGGGCACGGCGACACCGTACGAGGTGCTGCTCGACGGGGAGCGGGTGTGGCCGCTGCCCGACTCGCCGTTCCCGCCGTCCGTGATCCGCCCCCCGGCCGCGCACGAGACGCTGCGCGTGGCCTTCGGCTCCTGCCGCTGGGCCGCGCCCGCGCTCGGCGAGAAGGACCCCGTCGGCCCGGACGCCCTGGACGCGCTCGCCACCCGCGTCGCCTCCGACCCCGGCACCCCGCGCCCGGACGTGCTCCTGCTGCTCGGCGACCAGGTGTACGCCGACGAGACCTCCGAGGCGACCCGCGACTGGCTGGCCGGCCGCCGCGACCTGGACCGGCCGCCCGGCGCCCAGGTCGCGGACTACGAGGAGTACACCCACCTCTACTACGAGTCCTGGCTCGACCCCGAGGTGCGCTGGCTGCTGTCCACCGTGCCGAGCTGCATGATCTTCGACGACCACGACGTCATCGACGACTGGAACACCAGCGCCGCCTGGGTCGCCGAGATGCGCGCCACCCCGTGGTGGCAGGACCGGGTGCTCGGCGGGCTGATGTCGTACTGGGTCCACCAGCACCTGGGCAACCTCTCGCCCGCCGAACTGGCGAAGGACGAGGTGTACGCGGCGGTCCGGTCCGTCGAGGACGAGGAGGGGGACGGGGACGGGGACGGGGAGAAGGGCCGGGAGGAGGACAGGGGCAAGGACGGTACGGAGGCGCTGCGCGTCCACTGCGCCCGCTCCGACGCCGACCCCGCCCACGCCCGCTGGAGCTACCGACGCGACTTCGGCCGGACCCGGCTGCTGATGGTGGACAGCAGGGCGGCGCGCGTTCTGGCCGAGGGCGAGCGGGACATGCTCGGTGCCGGCGAGTGGGCGTGGCTGCGCGCACAGGTGCTGGACGCCCCGGGGTCGTACGACCATCTGCTGATCGGCACGTCGCTGCCGTGGCTGCTCCCGCACCTGATCCACGACGTGGAATCGTGGGACGCCGCGCTGGCCGACGGCGTACGGGGCGCGCGCTGGGCACGGTTCGGGGAGTGGCTGCGGCGGGCGCTGGACCTGGAGCACTGGGCGGCGTTCCCCCCGTCGTTCGACGCGCTGGCGGACCTGATCGCCGCGGCGGGGTCGGGCCCCGGCGCGCCCGCGACGATCTGCGTGCTGTCCGGAGACGTCCACCACGCCTACGTCGCCGAGCCGAGCTGGCCGGCGGGCGGCGCCGGTCCCGACGCGCACGTGGTGCAGTTGACCTGTTCGCCCGTGCACAACTCCGTGCCGCTCTCCATCAAGGTGGTGTTCCGCTTCGGCTGGACCCGGCCCGGACGTGCGCTCGGCCGTCTGCTGGCCCGGCACGGCCGCCGCGCCCGCCCGGCCGTCGACTGGCGCCGCACGGGCGGGCCCTGGTTCGGCAACCAGCTCATGACCCTGACGCTGCAAGGACGTGCGGCCCGGCTGCGGCTGGAACAGGCGAGGTCCCCGCGGGTCACGGAGGGCGAGGGACGGAGCGGCAGGGGCGGCCGGCTGGTGACGCTGAGGGAGACCCGGCTGAGCGGACCCGACTCCAGAGACCTCGAAGATCAAACCTCGAATCCGGCCCGAAAAGGCGCCGACAGTTTTTGAACATTGGCTGAATGACGATCTGGCAAGCGGAATGGCCCGCCCCTAACCTGACGTGGCCCGGCCGCTTCCGGGAGACGAAACCGGTGTTTTGAGGAAACCGAAACTTTCGGAACAGCCGAAGGAGTTCTCCCACCATGTCAGGACGTCTCAACAGCGCCCGGCCCTACGCCGTCGGGCTCTTCCGCATCGTGCTCGGCCTGCTCTTCACCTGCCACGGCGCCGCCTCGCTGTTCGGCGTGCTCGGCGGCGCCATGGGCACCGACGGCGGCACCATCGAGGCCGGCACCTGGCCGGGCTGGTACGCCGCCGTGATCCAGCTCGTGTGCGGCGCACTGGTCCTGCTCGGCCTCGCCACCCGCCCGGCCGCGTTCCTCGCCTCGGGCTCGATGGCGTTCGCGTACTTCCACGTCCACCAGCCGAACGGCCTCTGGCCGATCCAGAACGGCGGCGAGCAGGCCGCCCTGTTCTGCTGGACCTTCCTCCTCCTGGTCTTCACGGGCCCCGGCGCCTTCGCCCTGGACAACGTCCTGCGCCTGACCCGCACCGACCGCACCGCCCGCACGGAGACGGAGGAGGACCGCACGACGGAGCCGGTGACCGTCTGACCCCGGGCCCACCCCCTGGGTCCACCACCCCACGTCCACTCCCCCGCGTCCCTGCCGCCAGGGATGCGGGGGAGCACCCGTGCGCGCACCCCGCGCGTCACTCACGCACGTACCCCTGCGTGCCCCCGTGGGTGACCTGTGCCCGCCCCGCACGCCCGCCCCCGTACGGGCACCCGACACGGACGCGCACGCGACCGGCTACACCCCGTCCCCCGGACCGCCGGAGGCGGACGCACCTGTCCCGCCCGTGTGCTTCAGCCTCATCCGCGCGTCGACGCGCTCCGCGGCCGCCACTTCCCCCCAGTACCGGTGCGTGGAGACGAACACCGCCAGCTCCCGCTCCCGGCGCCGCAGCTTCTCGACCTCCGCCTGCTCGTTCTCCGTCCACCCGGGCGAGGCCGCGCGTTCGACCCGGCGCCAGCCGTTGTCGTCACGGAAGCCGTCCAGCGGCTCGACCGACCAGGGGAGCCGCTTCAGCAGGGCCAGCAGTTCGGCCCGGATCTGATGCAGCTCCTCCTGACCGGCGAGCAGGTCACTCGGGAAGTCAGGGGTCTCAGCCACCCCGTAATGGTACGCCTGTTCGAATTTACGAGGCGAACTTCCGGGGCCCTCGTCGCGTCACGGCGCAGCCGCCTCGCGACACCTCACGAAATCGTCAGTCCGAACTGGACAGTCTCGACTGTCGAGCTCTACGGTGAGCCCATGGAGCAGACCCCCGACGACGTCTCCGAGTCCGCCGCCCGCGCCGCACGCGATCTGACCGTCGTGTTCAACCGGCTGCGGAGGCGCCTGCGTTCGGTCGCCGGGGACGAGGACCTGACTCCGCCGCAGGTCTCGGCGCTCACCCTCGTCGGCAAGCATGGCGCGGCCACGGCCAGCGCCCTGGCCTCCGCCGAGGGGGTGCGCCCGCAGTCGATGGCGACCACGCTGGCCTCGCTCGACCGGGCCGGACTGATCCACCGCAACCCCGACCCCGACGACGGCCGCCGCCAGCTCGTCACGCTCACCGAGGCGGGCCGCGAGCGCATCGAGGGCGACCGGCAGGCCCGCCGCCGGTGGCTGGCGCGCACGATCGAGGAGCGGTACGACGAGGACGAGCGGCGCACGATTCTCGACGCCCTCGAGCTGCTGGAACGGCTCACCCAGTCGTGAGCCCGGTACTCGCCCGCGCGCTCAGGATGCTCCGCCCGAACGGCGGCAGCGGCAGCGACGGCGGCGACAGCGGCAGGAACAGCAGGTACAGCGGCAAGGGGGGCAACGCCTTCGACCGGCGCCTGATCGCCCCGATGCTCCTCGGTTCGATCTGCAACCCGATCAATTCCTCCATGATCGCCGTCGCCCTGGTGCCGATCGGCGCCGCCTTCGGCGCCACCCCCTCGCGCACCGCCTGGCTGGTCACCGGCCTGTACCTGGCCACCGCGCTGGGCCAGCCGGTGATCGGCCGACTGGTCGACATGTTCGGCCCCCGCCGTCTCTACCTCCTCGGCACCGGCACCGTGGGCGTCGCCGGACTGCTGGGCGCGGTCTCCCCGTCCCTCGGCGTGCTGATTGCCGCCCGCGTGCTGCTCGGCTTCGGCACCTCCGCGGCGTACCCGGCGTCCATGCAGCTCATCCGGCGCGAGTCGGAGCGCACGGGCAAGGACAGCCCGGCCGGGATCCTCACCGCGCTCTCTGTCGCGAACCAGACCGTCTCCGTGATCGGCCCGGCCCTCGGCGGGTTCCTCATCGGCCTGGGCGGCTGGCGGGCCGTCTTCACCGTCAACGTGCCGCTGTCCGCGGCCTGCCTGGTCCTCGGCGCGCTGTACCTGCCCGGCACCGCGCCCGGCGAACGCTCCCGGCGCCCCGTCGACCTGCCCGGCATGCTGCTGTTCGCCGCGCTGCTGCTCTCCGCCATGCTGTTCCTGATGAGCCCGCGGGCGGCCCTGTGGTACCTGCCGGTGCTCACCGCCGCCGCGGCCGCCGGCTTCGCCGCCCGGGAGCTGCGGGTGGCCGAGCCGTTCATAGACCTGCGGGTGCTCGGCGGCAACATCCCCCTGCTGGCCACGTACGCGCGTCAGTTCCTCGGCTACCTCACCTCGTACGCCTTCCTCTACGGCTTCACGCAGTGGCTGGAGGAGGGGCGCGGGCTGCCCGCCTCCACCGCCGGACTGGTGCTGCTCCCCCTCTCACTGACCGCGCTCACCGTCTCCGGCGTCACCGGGCGGCGGGAGGCGGTGCGGGCGAAGCTCGTGGTCGGCGGGGTGGTGCAGGTCGCGGGCTGTGTCGTCCTGCTGCTGCTCGACGCCGGCAGCCCGGTGTGGCTGCTGCTGCTCGGCGGTGTCGTGATGGGCGTGCCGCAAGGTCTGATCGGTCTGGCCAACCAGAACGCCCTCTACCGGCAGTCCGACCCCGCGCGGATCGGCACCGCCGCCGGACTGCTGCGCACCTTCACCTACCTCGGCGCGCTCGGCTCCTCCGCCGCCGACTCGGCGTTCTTCACCCACGGCGCCGACACGGCGGGGATGCACGACCTCGCGCTGTTCATGCTCGTGGGGTCGGCCGCGCTCGTCGCGGTGTCGCTGCTCGACCGTTCCCTGCGGACGGTCACCCCAGACAGCCGGAGATGACCGGCGACCGTCGGAGACCACCGGCGAGGCCGGCGACAACCGGCACCGCCGGAAACGACCGGCGAGGCCGCGGCCCGCCCGGACCGCGGCGCTCACCGCACACCGCACACCGCACCCTCACGGACCAGGAAGGCCCCGCCCCCATGGCACTCACCGCCCTCGACCCCACCACCGCCCTCGTCGTCATCGACCTGCAGGCCGGCATCGTCGGCATGGACACCCAGCCGCACGCCGCCGCCGACGTCGTCTCCCGCTCGGCCGAGCTGGCCGACGCGTTCCGCGCCCGGAACCTGCCGGTCGTCCTGGTCCGCGTCTCCTTCGCGGCCGACGGCGCCGACGCCGTGCCCGGCCGCACCGAGGCCCCCGCGCGCCGCGGCGCGCTCCCCGAGGGCTGGGACGTCGTCGTCGACGAACTCGCGGGCCACCCCGGCGACATCCACATCACCAAGCGCAACTGGGGCGCGTTCCACGGCACCGGTCTGGATGTGCAGCTCCGCCGCCGGGGCGTCACGCAGATCGTGCTGACCGGCATCGCCACCAGCATCGGCGTGGAGTCCACCGCCCGCTCCGCCCACGAACACGGTTACCACGTCACCCTGGCCACCGACGCCATGGCCGACTCCAGCGCGGAGGCCCACCGGGGCAGCGTGGAGCGGATCTTCCCGCGCCTCGGGGAGACGGGCACGACGGAGGAGATCCTGGACCTGCTGGAGAAGACGCACGCATGACGGTCCGGGCGGGGAAGGACCCTACGGGCAGCCACCGGCGGAGACCGGAACCGACGGTCCTCCCCGCCCGTTCCCGTTCGGTGCCAGACTGAACGCATGTGCCGAAGCATCAAGACCCTCCGCCCGCCCGCGCTCCCCGAGCAGGCCACCGAGGAGGAGGTCCGGGCGGCCGCGCTCCAGTACGTCCGCAAGGTGTCGGGCTTCCGCGCCCCCGCCGCGCACAACCGTGAGGTGTTCGACCGGGCGGTGGACGCCGTGGCGGCCGCCACGGCGGAACTGCTGTCCGGCCTGGAGGTCCGCGGAGCACACCACGCGGGCGCCGGAACCGGCGCCTGACCCGAAAACCCGGGCCGGGAGCGGGCCCGGCACCCGGCACCCGGCACCCGGCACCCGGGAGACGCCTAGACGGCGCCCTCCTCCCGGACCGCCGAAGGGCGGCGTACGAGATAACCCGCGCCGGCTCCCGCGACGAAGAGCGCCCCGAAGGAGACGCCGGTGGCCAGCCACGTCGTACCGAGCCACTGTCCGCCGAAGTAACCGAGCGCCACGCTGTAGGCGGCCCAGGCCACGCCCGCCAGCGCTGACCAGGGCAGGAACTCGCGCACCCGGCGCTGCGCGACCCCCGCGGCCAGCGACACCACCGAGCGGCCGGCCGGGGCGAACCGCGCCAGCACCACCAGCGCGCCGCCGCCCCGCGACAGGGCCGCGCCAAGACGTTCCTGCGCGCCGGTCAGCCGCCGGGAACGGGCGATGGCCCGGTCCAGCCGCTCACCACCGAGCCGCCCGACGCGGTACGCGAACAGATCCCCCACCACCGAGGCGGTGGCCGCGCACAGGGCGAGCACGAGGATGTCCGGCACGTGGTCGACGACGACGTCCCCCGCGGCGGCCGTCGCATCGCCCGCGGAGCCCGCGGCGGCGGCCGTCGCGGCGGTGATCACGAGGACCCCGCTCGGCAACAGCGGCACGAACACGTCGAGCAGCACGGACAAGGCCACGGCGGCATAGATCCACGGGCTGCCGACCAGCGGCCCCACACTCTCCAGCACCGATACTCCCCGTCTACTCCCCCGTGGACTCGACCAGCCGCTGCGTCGCGGGGGAGCGGCAGGGTGGCTTGTGACAGCCATACAGCGTACGCGGCGGGGGTGACGGCAGGGTCACGGGGGGCACACGGCGTGAACACGGGGCGCACGGACGGAAGACGCGACACCCGTGGACGGGAGAGGCCGGGAGAGTGCGCCCGTCCCCGGCGCCCGGGCCCGCGAAGTCCGCCGGGAGCGGGAGAGCGGGCCCTACTGTGCGGGCCGGCCGGTGGCCGGCGGCCTGCGGAGCATGCCCGGGCTGGTGTCCCGGCGGCTGCGCAGCAGCGTGGTCAGCGTCGTGGCGTTGTGGTAGCCGACGCGGCGGGCCACGGCCTCGGTGGACAACTCGGTGGTACGCAGCAGGTGCACGGCCTGCTCGAGACGGATCTGCTGCGCGAACTGCACGGGGGAGATGCCGAGCGTCCGGTCGCAGGCACGTTGCAGCGTGCGTTCGCTGCTGCCCAGGGCGCGCGCGGTGTCGGCGATGCTCAGCGGCTGGTCGAGGCGGGTGCGCAGCCGGCGTTCGAAGGCGTCGACCAGTGGGTCCGCGCGCGCCAGGTGACTGGGGACGGCATAGGAGGACTGGGCGGGCCGGGCGTCGATCACCAGGTAGCGGGCGGTGAGTTCCGCCAGAGCCGGGCTGCGCTGCCGGACCAGGGCGAGCGCGAGGTCGAGGTGCGCGAACGCGGCTCCGGCGGTGAGGACGCCGTCGGCGTGGGTGAGCATGTGCGTCTCGTCCAGACGCACCCGCGGATAGCGGCGTCGGAAGTGGGGTGCCAGCCACCAACTGGTCGTCGCCTCCAGGCCGTCGAGGACGCCGCTCTCGGCGAGCAGGAAGGTCGCGGTGCAGGCGGCGGCCACGGGCACGCCTTCGGCGCGGTGGCGGCGCAGCAGTTCGCGCGCGGGCCGCTGTGCCTCGGCCGCCACCCACTCCAGCAGCGGGCCCGGCTGTTTGTACGTCACGCCGGGCACGACCAGCACGTCCGGCATCCGCCCGGTGCCGGACAGGTCGGCCGGGGTGGTCCGGACGACGAGTCCGCCACCGGTGCGCACGGGTCCGGCGCGGACACCGACGAGGTCGACCTCCCAGGGCGGTGGCGGCTGCGGCAGTTCGTCCCGCAGTTCGTTGGCCGACCGCAGCACGTCCAGTACGGACGTCAGCCCCGAGTCGAACACGTCGTCAACGACCAGCACCGCGACCTTCATGGCGGAAACGGTAGTGGATCCGTCGTATCTGCCACTGGGGAGCCCCGCCGAGGATCCCTAGGTTGGAAGCACGTCCGGACGACACCACCGCGAACGACACCGAGGAGTCCCTCTCCCATGCACCTCCCGCTCGGCCTGCTGGCCCGCATCGAAGCGAAGCCCGACCGCGTCCAGGAAGTCCACGACCTGCTCACCGGAGCGCTGTCCCTGGCGCAGGCGGAAGAGGGGACCGTGACCTGGTTCGCCTTCCGGCTGGGCCCCACCACGTTCGGCGTCTTCGACGCCTTCGCCACCGACGACGCCCGGCGGGCCCACCTCGAGGGCAGGATCGCCCAGGCCCTCGTCGGCCAGGGGGCCCACCTGCTGGCCGAGGAACCGGACATCCGGCCGGTGGACATCCTCGCCGCGAAGCTCCCGGCGCCCACCCCCGCCTGACCCCCGCACAGCGGGCGAAAAAGGCCCAGGCCGACGGCGCTACGCCGTCGGCCTGGGCCTTCTCGTGGTTCCCGAACCGGTGGGCGCGGACGGTTTCGAACCGCCGACATCTGCCTTGTAAGGGCAGCGCTCTACCGCTGAGCTACGCGCCCGGGGTGAGTGGACAGACTACCCTGCCGCCGGGCCCGGGCGGCAAACGCGTGGCGGGCGGGGGTTATCCCCACCCCGGGAGGGCAGCGAGCAGGATCGTGCGGGGTGTCGGGGGTCCGTACGGTCGTGGAGCAGTGGGGTGAGCGGCCGCGTGGTGCGGGCGCCGGGGCTCTGGGGGTCGTGATGAGCAGGACGGCGAATCGGCGGCGCGGGCTGTTGTCTGCGGTGGTGCTGGGCGGGGTCGTGGCCGTCGCGGCCGGGTGTGGTGCCGACGCGGGGGACGACAACGCGCCCGACCACCGGTCGTTCGCGTTGCACGGGCGGACGCTGACCGTCGACTCGGACGACTCCACGCTGGTGCTCGTCCCCGGCGACGGCGACAAGGTGCGCGTGACCCGGTGGTTCAAGGGCAAGGTCGTGCTCGGCGGCGACCCGAAGGTGTCCTGGAAGGTCGACGGCGACCGGCTGGTGCTGCGTACGCACTGCTCGGGCTTTGTCGCGGACTGTTCCGCCAAGCACCGCATCGAGGTGCCGCGCGGCATCGCGGTCACGGTCCGCGAGGACGACGGCGGCGTCACCGCGCGCGGTTTCCGTTCGGCGCTGGACATCCGCACGGCCGACGGGGCGGTGCGCGTCAGCGACGTCGGGGGACCGCTGTCCCTGCACTCCGACGACGGTTCGGTCCACGCCACCGGTGTCGGCTCCCACACCGTACGCGTCGGCACGAAGGACGGGTCCGTGCACCTGGACCTGAACACCGTCCCCGACCGGGTCGCGGCCGAGAGCGACGACGGCTCCCTCACGCTGGCGCTGCCGCGCGCCGCGTACCGGGTGACGGCCACGTCCAAGGACGGGTCCGTCCATGTGTCCGTGCCCCGGGACGACGGAAGCCCCCATGTGATCGGCGCCCGCACCCAGGACGGGTCGGTGACGGTCAGGACAGGTCGGTGACGGTGCGCCCGGCAGCAAGGTGACGGTGCGCCCGGCCATGGGCTGACCGCGCGCACGGCCACGGGCCGACGGTGTGCCCTGCCGCGTCCGGGCCGTCGTCACGGCGCCCTTCCCGGCCGTCGTCACGGCGAACCGGATCACCCGTGTGTTCGTCCTCAACCGGTGGGAGAATGAACACCGGGCAGCGGACGACAGTACGGGAGAGGGATGTGACGGCCACACCGCCAGAGCCGTACACACAGTCGAGACACCACCGGCGAGCGTTTCCGCACGGGCCTGTCCCACTCCTCGTCCGCGCCGCCCGCGACGCGTTCACCCTGTTCGCGCTGCCCGTGCTCGTCGCCCCGCTGCTGGCGGCCGCGTACGCCGGGGGCGGGACCCGCCGGTGGTTCGGCGGGCGGTCGGAGGGGGCGCGGGCCGAGGCGCAGGCCGCCAAGGACGCCGCGGCGGCCGCGTTCTACGAGCTGGACACCGCCCAGCGGGATCTGCGCATCTCCATGGAGACCATCGCCGCCGTCGACGACTCCCCCGCCGCCCGGCGCGCGCTCACCGACTTCGAGGCGTTCGGGCAGCGCATAGACGAGGTCAGCGGCCGCTACATCGCCGCCGTCGACGCCTGTGACCTCGACCGGGACGACCTGGACGCCTCCGCCGCCGCCCACGCCCGCCGTGACCTCACCGCCGCCAAGGACGAGCTGCTGCGGGTCAAGCAGGAGCTGGATCGTTTCACCCAGGGGCTCGGCCCGCTGCTCGGCAAGGCGGAGACGCAACTCGCCCGGCTCGCCCCCGCCGTCGAACGCGCCCGGCAGGCCCTGCGCGCCGCCACCGGCGCCCTGGACGCCGTACGCGGCACGGGGCTGAACGCCGACGATCTCGCCGCCCGGCTGGCCGCCCTCGGCCCCGAGCTGACGAGACTGAACGAAGGCGCGGGCCGGCACGGCGTCGGGGACACCCTTCAGCGGGCGGAGCGGGTCTCCCGGGAGGCCGGGGCGGTGCGGGCGGAGGCCGAGCGGCTGCCGGAGCGGGCCGCCGAGATCGACCACCGGCTGGTGTCGCTGCGCACCCGCGCGCAGGCGCTGACCACGCGCGCGAGCCAGGTGCAGCCGGTCCTCAGCGAGCTGCGGCGGCGCTTCGTGGCCGCCTGCTGGCAGGACCTTCAGTCGGTGCCGGAGCTGGCCGCCGAGAACGTGACGCAGGCGGAGCGGAAGCTGGCGGAGGCACGGGCGGCCCGGCAGGAGCAGCGGTGGGCGGACGCCACGGCGCGGCTGGCGACGGTGCGGGCGCTGCTGAACTCGACGGACGAGGCGGTGTCCGCGGCCGGTGACCGGCTGCGGCGGCTCAACGCCGTGCAGAAGGATCCGCAGGCGGAGATCGAGCGGACGCGGTTCGCGGTGCGGGACGCGCAGCGGCTGGCGATGGCGGGGCGGACGACGCCGGAGCCGCGGCATGCGGGGCCGCTGGACGCGGCGGTGGAGCGGTTGGAGCGGGCGGTCGCGGGGCTGGAGGGCCGGCACCCGGACTACTGGCGGTTCCTGGTGGAGATGGATGCCGTGCGGGGGGTCGCGGCGGGGGTGGTCGCGGACATCAGGGGGTCGCGGGCCGGTGGGTGACGGTCGGGTGCCGGTTACCGGCTGACGGGTTGTTCGCCCCGCCGCCCCTTCCCTCCCCCACGCTCTCAGCTTCGTCCGAGCCGGGGCCCCATTGTCTCCCGGGGGCCTTTGCCCTCGGGCCCCCGAAGGACGCGCAGTTCCCCGCGCCCCCGAGAAGAACAGGGGCGCGGGGGCCCGCTCAGATCACGTGCGGTACGCGTAGTACGCCGCGTTGGGGTACGACGCGATGATGCTCGCCAGCGACCGGTTGTACGTGTTGGTCGAGTGGTACGACAGGTACGGCACACCGTTCACGCGCGACGTGACGATCATGGTGTGGTCCTTGGACCCGTCCTTGTTGAAGTCCATCTGCAGCACGTCGCCGACGTCGAGCTGGTAGACGTTGGCGAGGCTCGTGACCCGCTTCGAGGACAGGGCGAACCAGGAGAACTCGTTGACGCCGACGAACGAGTCCGACTGGATGTCCGAGTTGCCGAACCACTTGTGGAAGTCCGTGCCGTCACCCGGCACGTGCTTCCAGCCGCCGGCCTTCAGCGACTGGCTGACGAAGTTGGTGCAGTCGCCGCCCTCGCCGGCCCCGTTGAAGTCGGGGTAGTCCGGGTTGTAGCTGCTCCAGTACTTCTTGGCGTAGTCCGCCATGGCCTGGTAGTTGTACGTGCCCGACGTCAGGTTCTTCGGGGCGGCCGCCGGGTTCCGCGTGATGGCGGAGCGGGTGGCCTCCGGCGGGGCGTCGTCGGTGGCGGTGGCCGGCGCCTTGACCGTCGGCGCGGTCGGCTGGTTGACGGCGACGCCGTCGTCCGTGTCGCGCACCTGGGTGAGCTGCCAGTCGCCGTCCCTGTCGGCCGTGAACGACAGCTTGTGGTGGGCCTGGAAGCCGGTGGTCTTGGGCTGCTTGCCCTTGGCCTTCGCGTACGTCAGCGTCGTGGTCTCGGTGACCTCGGCGGTGGCGTGACGGCCGTTCACCCGGGTCTTGTCCAGCGTGACGCTGGTCTTGGCGCCGCTGTACTGCTCGCCGAGCGAGGCGAGGCGCTTCTTGCGGTCCTGCAGCGTCGAGACGGCCGTGTGCTCGTCGCGCGTGAGCGACTGGGACAGCCGGACGTCGCCGTGGAAGCGGTTCGACAGGGACTTGCGGCCCCGGTACTGCTGCTTGTCAGTGGCGACCAGGGCGTCCGTGCGGTCGGTGAAGACCGCGTCGGCCAGGTTCTGGAAGGTCGCCTTCGTCTGCTTGTCCACGGTGGGCTGGTCCACCGTGGATGCGCCCGCGCTCCAGTTGGGCAGCATGGCCACGCCCGCGACGACCGAGGCGGCCGCCGCAGTGAATATGGTCGCGCGTCGCCGCTTGCGGCTCAATTTCCTTGACTTCACTGAGATTCCCCTCTGCCCGGCACCGGTACGCCGGGGGCTGGAATGATGCCATGACCCTCGTATCGCCTGTGAAGGGGGATGCACAAGAGACGTCGGGAAACTTCACAGAACCGATCTGTTCCGGAGATGTCCGAAGCGGCACAATGATCACGCGTTCTGCTGATCCTCCGTCATCGGCCCCTGGGCGGGCGACGGGCGGTCGGCTCCCGCGGGCGATCGTCACTGCACCACGGTCGACCAGTCCGGCGACTGCCCCGGGTCCAGACTGCGCAGCCGTTGCAGCGTGGCCGGCTTCTGCACGTCCATCCAGTCGGCGAGCTCCTTGAAGGACACGCACTTGACGCCCTTCTTGGTGCACACGCTCTTGATGACCTGGTCGATGGACTTCATGTAGATGCCGCCGTTCCAGTCCTCGAAGTGGTTGCCGATGAACAGCGGCGCCCGGCTGCCGTAGTAGACCCGGTTGAAGCCGGCCATGTAGGAGTCGACCGTCTGCTGCTGCCACTGGGGGAACTTGGCGGGATCGCCCTGTGTCTCCCCGGCTGACTGGTTGTAGAGGAAGTTGAAGTCCATGGACAGGCCCTGGTACTTGCCGCTCTCGTACGGGAGCATCTCCAGCGGGAAGTCCCAGACGCCGTCCTTCTTCTTCGGCCATATCTGGAAATCACCCGGGGAGCTGGCATCGTAGCGCCAGCCGTAGTCCTTCATGGCCTTGAGCAGGTTGGGCTGGCCCTCCAGGCAGGGGGCGCGGCCGCCGGTGACCTCCTTCCTGAAGTCGAAGGGCAGCGGGTCGATGTCCTTGTAGCCGGTGTTGGTCTTCCACTTCTCGACGAAGTCGTAGAACTGGTCGATCTCGCTCTTCCACTGCGCCACGCTCCAGTCGCCGCCGCCCTTGGTGCCGCAGAAGTGGCCGTTGAAGTGGGTGCCGATCTCGTTGCCCTGGTCGTAGGCCAGGCGCAACTGCTCCAGAGTGGTGCGGATGTGCTCGTCGGTGGGGTAGCTGATGGCGGCGGAGCCCCGGTCGTGCATCGGGGGGTCGTAGAGGTCCTTCTTGTCCTTCGGCAGCAGGTAGATGCCAGTGAGGAAGAAGGTCATGTGGGCGTCGTACTCCTCGGCGAGCTCCCGGTAGTGCGAGAACAGGTGGTCACTGCCCTCCAGCGCGCCGTCCCAGGAGAAGACCACGAACTGCGGCGGCTTCTCCCCCTTCTTCAGCGGGACGGCCTTCAGCTGGCCCTTCTGCGGCCCGGTGTACGAGGTGGAGCCGTCCCCGAGCACCTTGGTCCTCCCGTCCCACTCCGGTTCCTTGGACGCCTTGGCGGAGTCCGTCCTGCCGTCCTCGCCGGTGGAGGCGGCCGGGGAGGCGTCGTCGGAGCGGCTGAGCGTCAGGAAGGCGACGGCCAGCGACGCCATGACGAGAAGGAGCGCCATGACCAGGAACCCGGGGCGGGCGTTACGGCGGGGACGGGTGCGGCGGCGGTGGCCGGAGGTCTGTTTCATACGGGGCACCATCTGGGAGTGAGGGGTGGCGGGTTGACGCGGCCGTCAGCCGAGCGGGGCCATGGCGCTCGACCAGATGCCGTACGGGACGCTGTCGGCGGCGGTTCCGGCGAGTCCCTTCAGCGGCAGTGGTTCGAGGCTCTTGGCCAGGTCCATGCGGTAGACGACCACGGCGGTGGAGACCTCCTTGTCCGTTCCGACGTACCAGGAAGCGGTGTCGTCCTCGGTGGTGCCGGCCTTGCCGGACACCTTGGCCGAGGGGGCCGCCGCGGTGGGATGTGCGAGGTGGAACGAGTCGGTGAGCGCCCGGGTGACCTCGTCGGCCACGTCGGCGCCCATCGCGCGGCGGGCGGGCGGCCGGTCCAGCGGCACCGTGGAGCCGTTGCGCGTGAGGCGGCGCACCGAGTACGGGTCGGTGTGCCGGCCCTCGGCGTCGAACGTGGCGTAGGCGTCGGCCATCCGGATGGCGCTGGGCCGGGAGCTGCCCAGGGACAGGTCGGGCACCTGCGCGCCCAGGCTGGAGCGGAGCAGGCCGGCGTCGACCGCGGTGTCCCGCACCTTGTCCAGTCCGGTGTCCATGCCGAGCTGCATGAACGGGGTGTTCACGGAGTGGGCCAGCGCCTCGCGCAGACTGATCCGCCCCCAGTCCTTCTTGCCGTCGTTGTGCGCGGCGACCTTCTTGCCGCTGCGGTCCCAGTAGGGCCCCTCGGGCGTGGTCACGGGCACGCCGTCGTCGCCGTCGTAGACCGATGCGGGAGTGACGGGGCTGCGGGGTGCGTCGCGCTTCTTGGTGATGCCGTGCTCCAGGCCGGCGGCGTAGACGAAGGGCAGGAAGGCGCTGCCGGCCGGGACGGTGGACGCGTTCGACTCGTTGTAGCCCTGTTTACGGTGGTCGGGGCCGCCGTAGACGGCCATGATCCGTCCGTCGGAGCCGACCGAGGAGGCCCCGTAGTGGGCTGTCTTCGCGGCGTCCGGGTCGTCGTCCATCGCCGCCTTGCGGGCCTTGGTCACGGTGTCGGTGAGCACCTTCTCCCGCTTCTTGTCGAAGGTCGTGTAGATCTGGTACCCGCCCAGGTCGAACTCCTTGGCCGTCAGGTGCGCGGACTTCTTGGCGTACTGGGACGCCAGTTCGACCAGGTAGTCGCTCTGCTCACCGGTGTCGTAGAGCGGGTTGGTCCTGAGCGGCTCGGGAAACGTCTTGTACGTGGCGCGTTCGGAGGCGGACAGCTTGCCGATCTTGACCATGCGGTCGAGGATCCAGTTCCACCGGTCCACGGCGCGGGCGTGGTTGGCCTGGTTCAGCGTCGGGTCGTACAGGCCCGCGCCCTTGAGCAGACAGGCGAGGAACGCGGCCTCGCCCGCGTCGAGCTTGCTGACGTCCTTGCCGTAGTACGCCTGGGCGGCGCGCTGGATGCCGTACGTGCCGCGGCCGAACCAGCTCGTGTTCAGGTAGCCCTCGAGGATCTTGTCCTTGCTCATCTGGTTGTCGAGCTTGAGGGAGATCATCGCCTCGGTGAACTTGCGGCTGACCGTCTGGTTCTGGTTCAGATAGACGTTCTTGACGTACTGCTGGGTGATGGTCGAGCCGCCCTCGGTGTCCCCCTCGCCGACGGTGCGCCACAGGGCGCGGGAGATGCCCTTGACGGAGATGCCGGGGTCGGAGTAGAAGCTCTCGTTCTCGGCGGCGAGCACCGCCCAGCGGACGTCGGCGGGGATGTCCTTCAGTGGCATCGCCTGCCGTTGCACCCAGCCGGTGCGGGCCATCGGGGTGCCGTCGGACCAGAAGTAGACGTTGTCCTGTTGCGTGGCATACGTATTGAGGTTCTGCGGTATGTCCGTCGCCGCGTAGGCCACGGCCAGGGTGCCGGTGCCCAGGCCGAGGGCTATGAGCAGGGCGCCCAGCCACTGCCGCCAGGACGGCAGCCAGCGGCGCCAGTCGGTGCGGCCGGGGCGCGGGTAGACCGGCTTGAAGTGCCGCGCGTACGGGGCGAGTCGGGCACGGGCGGCGGCGAGCGGAGGGCCGAGGCGGGCGGCGAGGGGCGCGAAGAACCCGGCGACGGCGGAGGGCACCGTCGCGGCGGCGGTCTTCGGCTTGGCCTTGCGGCGGGAGCCGCGCCGGCGGGGGGCCTGCGGCGGTTCGCCGCCGCCCGACGCGTCGTTGGACGCGGACGAGGATTCGGGTGCGGGAGGAGTGAAGACCCGCAGCGCCATCGTCTCGTCGGGTGGCGGGGGGACGCGCAGCGCCATGGTCTCCTCCGGCGGGGGAGGACGGCGCAGGGCCATCGTCTCCTCCGGCGGCGGAGGGACCCGCAGGGCCATGGTCTCGTCCGGACGCCGGGTGTCGACGGCGTCTTCGTGATCGTCGGCATCGGCATCGGGGCCGGGGCCGTCCGCCTGGTCGGCCCCGGTCAGGTCACGGTCGTCGTCGTCCCGGCCGCCCTCCCGGGCGTTCGGGTCGTCCTCCCGGGCATTCCGGCCGTTCCGGTCATCTTCCCGGGTGTTCCGGGCATCTTCGCGCGGCGTGGCGGGTTCCGGTCGCTCGGGACGCATCGGACGCTCCGGGCGCCGAGGAAGTTCGAGGCGCTCGGGAAGTTTCGGGCGCTCCAAGTGCTCGGGGCGCTCCGGTCGTTCAGGATGCCCGTGATCCTCGGATTGTTCCGCGTCGTCCGTGTTTTCCAACTGCTCGGTACGTTCCGACCGTTCGGGATGGTGTGGCCACTCGGGTATGCCGGAGGCCGGGTCGTCGGCCGGGCCGTGCCCGAATCGTTTCGGCGGGGTCGCACGGCGGCGGCCAGGGCGCTCGTCGCCCTCCCCTTCATCCATGATCGGCTCCGGAACGGGGACGGCCCAGGGGCTGCGGGACATCTGTTCGATGTCGGGCATGGGTCACGACTGCGTCTCCCTCCGCACTCGGTGTTGCGCGCGCGGGTAGATGCAGCTGCCGCATTCTGCGGCTGCGAGCCCCCCTCCCACGACATGCGGCTCATCGCGGCACGCATAAATTATCAGTGACCACTGCGCGCACTTCGGTCAGCGGCAAATGAGAAATGGTCAAGAACAGGCAGTGTACGGAGAGTATGTGGCGAGGGGGGGTCTGTGCGACAGGTGTGACCTGGGATTTTTTCCGCCCCCGCCGCCCCTTCCCTTCCCGAACCCGGGGGCTCCGCCCCCGGACCCCGCAGGTGCGTTGTTCGCCACAGACCGGTGGGGAACCGCGCGGGCAACCACACCCCGCCCGCACTCGCCGGTGAACCCGTCTCCCCGGGGCTCTGCCGCGACGGTGCCGTGCCGCGAGCCACCGCTCAACCGGCGGAGCCACCCCGCACCAGGCGCGAGAACTCCTCCAGGATCCGCTCCCCCGCGAGTACGCCGCGCTCCGGCAGCGCGGTGACCCCCCGCGCCGTCCAGCCCGCCTCGGCGAGTTCGCCGTGGCCCGGGCGCCACGCGCGGTCCGCCGCGAGGAGCAGGTCCGCGTCGAGCAGCGAGTCGCCCGCCGCGAGCGTCAGCCCCGCCCCCGTGCGCCGTACGACCTCCCGTACCGCCGCGCTCTTGGTCAGCGGCTTCGGCACCGCGTAGACCTTGCGGCCCTGCAACGACACCGTCCAGCCCCGGTGCTCCGCCCACACCGCGAGCTCCTTCACCCAGTCCACGGGCAGGAGTTCGCGTTCGACGACGAGGTAGGCGAACAGATCGTCCGCGGTCCGGTGCGTGCGCAGCCACGCCGGGTCCGCCGCGGCGGCCAGGTGCGCCTGCACCTCGGCCAGCCCCGCGCACTCCTCGTCCAGCCGGGCCCGCACGGCCGCGTGCCACTCCGGGTCCGGCACGCCGTCCACCAGCAGGTGCCCCCCGTTGGCGCAGACGGCGTACCGGGGCGCCGGCCCCGGCAGGTGGACCCGCAGGTACTGCTCCCGGGTGCGCGTCGTGGTCGGGACGAACACCGCCGCGTCGCCCAGTTCGCCGAGCAGCCCGGCCGCCGTCTCCGTGACGTACGAAAGCGGGCGGCCCTGGTAGATCTCCACGCACAGCAGCCGGGGCGCCCCGGCGTCGGGCATCGTGAGCCCGAGGGCTGCGGCCGAGTAGATGAGGGTGCGGTCGAGGTCACTGGCGACCACGACGGGGGCGGGGTCGGTCACCGCGCCACCGCCCGGCCGTCGGCGCCGGTCGCGCCCCGGGTGTAGCGGGGGTGGATCAGCCCCACGCACGAGTACGGCAGTTCGCCGACCTCCTCCACCGGCACCCCGCGCTGCGCGGCCAGCAGTCGTACGTGGTCCAGGTCGGCGCCGGCGCCGGCCCGCGCGAGGATCTTCCACGGCACCCGGCGCAGCAGGACCCGGGTGGTCTCGCCGACGCCGGGCTTGACGAGGTTGACGTCGTGGATGCCGTACTCCTCGCTGATGCGCTCCACGGCCGCCCAGCCCTCCCAGGTGGGCGTGCGGTCGGCGGCGAGGAGGTCCTTGGCGCGGGCGTCGGCCTCGTCGGCCACCTCGGCGAACCGGGCGGAGACGGCGTCGAGGAAGGCGGCGGAGAGGTCGGCGCCGGCCAGCTCGCGGTAGAACTTCGCGCCGTGGAAATCGTCCGGCCCGACGAGGTCGGCGCGCAGCACGGTGCGGGAGATGAGCCCGGAGACGGTGGAGTTGAGGCAGGCGGAGGGGATGAGGAAGTCGTCCCGGGTGCCGTACGTCCGCACGCACGAGCCGGGGTCGGCCAGCACGGCGATCTCCGGGTCGAAGCCGGTGGCACCGCCCGCGTCCTCGAACTCGCGCACGGCGGCGGCCAGTTCGCGGGTGATGGCGCCCTTGCCGGTCCAGCCGTCGACGAAGACGACGTCGGCGGGGTCGTGGTGGGCGGCCAGCCAGCGCAGCGCGCCCGCGTCGATGCCGCGTCCGCGGACGATGGAGACGGCGTAGTGCGGCAGGTCGAGGCCGTGCCGGAACCGGCCCCAGCGGCGCATCAGGATGCCGACGGGCGTCCCGGCGCGGGCGAGCGAGACGAGCACGGGGCGCGGGGACCGCTCCGCGAGCACCGTCTCGGTGACGACGCCGACGGCGCGGGCGATCCGCGCGGCCGAGGTCTTGAGCGCGGCGTGGAAGAGCGCCTGGTACTCCTCGCTCGGCTGGTACTCGACGGGCAGCGACTCGGCGTAGTGGGCGCCGCCGCTCTGGATGGCCTCCTCGCGCTCCTCGGTGGGCGCCTCCAGCGTCACGTCGGAGAGGTCCTGCAGCAGCCAGCCGACCTCGTCGGGCGCGTACGAGGAGAACGCGGGGCCGCGCAGCGGCTCGGGCGGCATGGAGAGCCTTTCGACGGGGGGTGCGGGCGGGGCCGCGGGCGAGGGTGCGTACGAGGGGACGACCGCCAGCAGGACGTGCGGGATGTGCGCGGCGAGCCGGGCGGCCAGGCCGTCGGGCGCGTGCAGCGCGGGGGTGTCACCGGCCGAGTCGACGACGGCGACGACGGCGTCGAACCCGGCGCCGGCGACGTTGTAGGCGTACCGCTCGCCGGGACCGTCGGCGGGGTCGTCGTGGGCGGGGAAGACGAGGCGGGTGCGTATCGCGTATCCGGGGTCGTCCACGGCGAGCACGGGCGACCGGGTGGTGGTGGAGTACCGCACGTCGTACGCGTCGCCGAGCCGCTCCTCCAGCCCGAGCGCGAGCCGCAGCGGCGCGTACATCAGCTCCTCGTTGCCGAGGACGAGCACGCGCCGGGCGGCGGCGGGCAGGGCCCCGCCGATCCGCGCGACCATCCCGGGCAGCGCGGCGTCGAGCCGCTCCCGGTGCGCGGCGGTGAACCCGTGCCGCCCGCCGTCGGGCACCCCCGCGGGCCATCCGAGCTCCACCCGCACCACCGCCTCGCCCCCTTCGGAGGACTTCTCGGGGGCTTCCACGGGAGGCGCCCCGGAGGCCTTCACGTGAGGCTCCGCGGAGGCCTCCTCACAAGGCTTCTCGTAGCGCTCCACCAGCGCCCGGCCCTTCTCCAGCACCCCGTCCGGCAGCAGCACCCTTCCCGACGCCCCCGCGACGAGGTCGACCCGCGCCCCGATCTCCCCGGCGAACTCCGCCAGCCGTCCCGCGTCCTCCTCGGACCGCATGTCCACCAGCGCCACGACCACGTACCGCTCCCGCGGGAACCGCCCGTGCAGTGCCCGCACGGTGTTCAGCACCGTGTTGCCCGTCGAGAACTCGTCGTCGACCAGCACCAGCGGCCCGTCGCCCGCCAGCAGTCCCGGGTCGGCCGGCAGCAGCAGGTGCGAGGTGGCGTGCGAGTGGGACTCCTCGAAGCCACCCGCCGGCGCGACCCCCGCGACCGGCCGACGCGTGGAGTGCAGGTACGGCGCGCCCCCGAGCCCGTCCGCGACACAGTGCCCCAGCCCGGTGGCGGTCTCGGCGTAGCCGAGCACGACGGCCGCCCCCGCCGCCTCCTCCCCCAGCAGCTCCCGCACCCGCCGCCCCAGCGCGTGGCCGTGCCCGTGCACGACGGACGGGCGCTGCGGCACGTGCTTGCCGAGGACGTGGGACACCAGCAGATGCGCCCGCTTCGGGTTGCGGCGCAGCGCGAGCCCGAGCAGCTCGCCCAGGCCGTCGTCACCGGCGAGCTCGACCCCGAGCCGCTCGGCCACCCACGCTCCGGACCACACCACGCCGCCGTCGCCGCCTCTGCCGCTGTCGTCGCTCATCATTTCCTTGTCTGTCGTCTGTCGTCTGTCGTCTGTCGTCAGTCGTGTGTCATCGTCTGTCGTCTGTCGCCAGTAGTCGGAGCGCCGATCGTCGACGGACGCTCCTCTCTCAGCCGTGCAGCCCCGCCGCCAGGAGCTCCACGAAGCCCACGTCCTCGCCCGCCACCCCGAACGCCTCCGCCCGCAACAGCGTCCGCTCGGCCCAGGCCCGGTGCGGCTTCACCTCGTTCATCTTGTTGGTGTACGCGGACCTGAGCACACCCCCGCCGCCGCGTTCCGGCCGCAGGATGTCCTGTGCGTCGCTGTACTCCTCGTGACTGACGACCGACAGCGCGTGCACGGGCGCCACGTGGGAGGGATGGATACAGGTCTTGCCGAGCAGTCCGTTGGCGCGGTCGAGGGAGATCTCGCGGAGCAGCCCGTCCATCCGGTTCTCCAGCAGCGCCTGGCGCAGTTCCACGGCCCGGCCCTCCTGGAAGGGGCTCTGCCGCAACAGCGGCTTGAACATACGTTCCTGCACCCGGAAGTACTCCCACACCGGTCCGGTCACGGTGAACCCGGTGCCGTCGGCGCGGCCCAGCACGTTGACGACGTCGGCGATGACGGAGGCGACGACCTGGACGTCGTACGCGGTCATGTCGGGGGCCCGGCGCAGCCCGTAGGCGGAGCAGAAGTCGGTGACGCCGAGGCGCAGCGCGAGGACCCGGTCACGGTACTTGTCGACGGTGCGGAAGATGCCGTCGAGCGTGGTGGCCCGGGTCTCCAGGTGGAGCAGCTCGGGGGACTCCAGCACCGGCATGGCGAACAGTCGCCGTCCGCTCGCCGCCTCGGCCTCGGCCAGCCCCTCCAGGAACGGGATGCCGCGTTCCTCGGTGAACTTGGGCAGTACGAAACCGGACAGCAGCCGGGCGCCCGGGCCGAGCCGCCGCACCAGATCCGGTATCTGCTGGGGTGTGCGGACCCGGATGAACAGGAGCGGGAGGCTGGGGGCGGAGCCCGGGAGCGCGTCCAGGTCCGCGAACTGGCGGACGAGGTTGGCCTCGGCGTCCATGACGTCGGCGTCGTCGATGGAGTCCTCCAGGCACAACACCATGGAGACGACCCCGCGCGCGGCCTGTTTGACGACGTCCTCGGCGAGCCGCGGACGGGTCGCGGGGCTGTAGAGCGTGGCGCCGAGGGCCGTGGAGAGCAGCCGGGCCGGGGAGTCGGCGGTGAACTCGACGGGTTCCCGGTGGAACAGGTGACGGCGCTGCTCCGGAGCGATGTGCCCGAAATGACGCATGAGACTCCCCCGTGGTGCCGATCGGCCGGAAAACAAGTGGCCGGTAATAGTACGTACGGACGTGTGTCGGCGGTTCCCCCATGATGTGAAGTCCGGGTGACCTCGCCGTGTCAGGGGTGCGCACGCCATCTGGACGGGTATCCCGTGGACCGGGTGGGGAACCCTGCGAACCCCTGCCCCCGCGTTGTCGTGCGCAGGACCGAGAAGGCAGGATGACCGCATGACGCACGCGATGCTGAAGGGGTCGAACGTCCCGCTGGAGGCGACGGCGGTACGGGCCGTACTGCGCTGGGCGCCCGCACAGGGCGCCCCCGAGGTGGACGCCTCCGCGCTGCTGCTCGGCCCCGACGGACGGGTGCGCTCCGACGAGGACTTCGTCTTCTACAACCAGCCCCGGCATCCTTCGGGGGCGGTCCGGCTGCTGGGCAAGCGGCGCGAGCCCGAGGGGATGACCGACACGATCCAGACGGATCTGGTGGGCGTCGAGGGCGACGTCGGGCGCGTGCTGCTGGTGGCGTCGGCGGACGACGTCCCGTTCGAGCAGGTGCGGGCCCTGTGCATCGTGCTGTACGACGCCGACGAGGCGGGCGGCGAGCCGCTGGCGTACTTCGAGATCAAGCCGGAGACCGGGCAGGAGACGGCGCTGATCTGCGGGGAGCTGTACCGGCGGGGGGACGCCTGGAAGTTCCGGGCGCTCGGGGAGGGCTACTCGAACGGGCTGAAGGGCCTGGCGAACGACTTCGGCATCTCGGTGGACGACTCCGAGCAGGCGGCCCGGCCGGAGGCGGCGGCGGTGCCGTTGCCGCCGGAGCAGCCGGCGATGGCCGCGCAGCAGTCGGCGGGGATGCCGCAGCAGCAGTCGTCGTACGGGTATCCGCCGGCGGCCCCGGCGGAGCCGGTGGCGCAGCCCGCGTACGGTTACCCCCAGCCGCAGACGGCGGGTGCGCCGGCACCGGCGTACGGCCACCCCGCGCCTGTCACGGCGGCACCGGACCCCGACTTCCAGCTCCCGCCGCAGGGCCCGCAGTTCATCGGCCGCTAGGGCCTGTTGCAAAAGTCCCGTCGTCCGCCCGGAGGGCGGGTCCTGCGGTGTCAGGTGCGTGCTCTCGGCGTGCCGGGCCCAGTCCCTCGTACTGGATGTACTTGGGTCCGGGCCCGGTGCGGCGAGAGTGCGTGCATGGCGTCGCGGGGCAGGCGGGACTTTCGCAACAGGCCCTAGGGGCGGAGAGAAGGAGGGGGAACCCCTACATCGCCCCCCGGTCGGCCCGTGACTTGTAGCCGCGGCCCCACTGCAGGCCCCAGCCGAAGAGCCGGTCCAGTTCCGCCTGGAAGCCGTAGACGAACCTCACCTCACGGCGGACGATCAGTTCGTCCTTCACGTTCTCGATGAGCACCACCGCACACGACCGCGCCTGCGGGTGCCGCTCGTCGAGGCCGATCTCGACCCGCGGCCCGTTGCTCGGGTAGAGCGTCACCACCGCGTGCGTACGGTCGAACGCCGGCGTCTGGTCGTAGATGTAGACGAAGATCAGCAGCCGTTTGATGTCGTCCCGGTGGTCGAGGTTGATGTAGATGTCCTCGCCGGACCCCGAGCCGAACCGGTCGTCCCCGCTCAGCTTCACGTACGGCGGTGCGTTGAGTTCGCCGAAGAAGCCGCCGAGCGGCTGCACCACGCCCTTGGAGCCGTCCTTCAGCTCGTACAGGCACCCCAGGTCGAGGTCGACGTTGACCATGCTCATGGTGTGCGCCTGCACCACCTCGGGGGTGAACAGCCGCATCGGGTGCCGCAGCAGGCTGCCGCGCTGGGGGGCGCCGATGTCGGAGGTACGCATCCGCCAGGACAGGTTGACCCGCAGGTGCCCGCTGGCCGCGCCCTGCTTGGTCAGCGAGACCGTGTGGTGCCGCTTGTTCAACTCGATGGAGTTGCTGGCCGAGCTGCCGGAGTCGAACTGGGCCGCCCGGGCGCCCAGCAGACCGTCGAAGAACCCCATTACCCGCCCCCACGCGTGACACGTACACCGGACATACAGACGAAGCGTTCCTCACGGGGCGCCGCGTCACACCCCCGCCGTCGTACCGGCGGAAGCACACGGGGCGGGCCCGGCGCACGACCGGGCCCGCCCCGCGGGGAAACCGTTGCGGTCAGACGCCGGAGGACACCTCGTCCTTCGCCGTGCTCCCGCCGCCCTCCGCGGCGAGCGCCCGGTTGCGGCGGACCGAGGACCAGAAGGACCAGGCGATCAGCACGACGCCGACGAGGCCGGTGATGACCTCGTTGATCTCGTACTGGATGGTGACGATGAGGATGACGGCCAGGGCGCCGATCGCGTAGTGCGCGCCGTGCTCGAGGTAGACGTAGTCGTCGAGAGTGCCCTGGCGGACCAGGTAGACGGTGAGCGACCGGACGTACATCGCGCCGATGCCGAGGCCGAGCGCCATCATCACGATGTCGTTGGTGATGGCGAAGGCGCCGATCACACCGTCGAAGGAGAAGGACGCGTCCAGGACCTCGAGGTAGAGGAACATGAAGAACGCGGCCTGGCCCGCCAGAAGCACCGCCGGCTTCTTCCCGCCGGTCCGCCGGTCCGACTCCTCTTCCTGCTCGCGCTCCTCTTCCTCCTCCAGGCGGTCCTCGAAGTACCCCGAGAGCCCGCCGACGATCATGTACGTGATCAGCCCCGCGATGCCGGCCAGCAGGACCGTCTGCCCCTTGTCGGCGTGGACGCCGCCGTGCTGGTGGGCGTGGGCGGCGACCGTCATGGAGGCGATGAGCAGGCAGATCAGCGAGATGCAGACCGCGAGCATGTCGACCTTGCCGAGCTTGGCCAGCGGCCGCTCCAGCCAGGCGAGCCACTTGATGTCCCGGTCCTCGAAGATGAAGTCGAGGAAGATCATCAGCAGGAACATGCCACCGAACGCGGCGATCGCCGGGTGCGCGTCGGTGACCAGCTGCTGATAGCGGTCCTTGTCGGAGAACGCGAGATCGACCGCGTCCCACGGGTTCAGTTTCGCGGTGACGGCGACGATCACGACGGGGAAGATGAGCCGCATGCCGAAGACGGCGATCAGCACGCCGACGGTGAGGAAGATCTTCTGCCAGAACGGACTCATCTTCTTCAGCACGCCGGCGTTGACGACCGCGTTGTCGAAGGAGAGCGAGATCTCCAGGATCGCCAGGATGGCGACGATCCCGAACCCGGTCCATCCGTTGTAGAGAACGGCCGCCACCAGGCCGAGAGCGGTGATCGCGAACGACCAGCCGAAGGTTTTCAGAAGCACTGGCTACCCAATCGTGACTCGTGTTGTGTACGGGTCTCCCCCGCGCCGTAGTCGGCTTTACTGAACGTTGACCACGGAGTCTAGAGTGCTCCTCCTCCGGCCGGCCGTGCGGGCTCCGTCGCACTCCCCGGAAACTGCGGTGTTTCGGTGTCCCTGATGCCCCTCGCGCGCGCCGTACACCCTTGCGCCCCTCATGCCCCTCGTGTCCGTCGGGAACCGCGTCAGGCCCTAGGAGACGTTGACGCCGAAGTCGAGGGCGATGCCGCGCAGACCCGAGGCGTAGCCCTGGCCGACGGCGCGGAACTTCCACTCGCCGCCGTAGCGGTAGACCTCGCCGAAGATCATGGCCGTCTCCGTGGAGGCGTCCTCGCTCAGGTCGTAGCGGGCCAGCTCCTGGCCGTCGGCCTGGTTGACGACACGGATGAAGGCGTTGCTGACCTGGCCGAAGGTCTGGCCGCGTTCGTCGGCCAGGTGGATCGAGACCGGGAAGACGATCTTCTCGCACTGCGCCGGCACCTTGGAGAGGTCGATCAGCAGCGACTCGTCGTCGCCCTCGCCCTCACCGGTGAGGTTGTCGCCGGTGTGCTCGACCGAGCCGTCGGGGCTCTTGAGCTGGTTGTAGAACACGAACCACTCGTCGCCCATGACCCGGTTGTCGGCGCCGCACAGCAGGGCGCTGGCGTCCAGGTCGAAGGGGGCCCCGGTGGTCGAGCGCGCGTCCCAGCCGAGCCCGATCAACACCTGGGTGAGGTTCGGTGCCGCCTTGGAGAGGGAGACGTTGCCTCCCTTGGCGAGCGTGACGCCCATGATGTTCCTCCCCGTTGTTTCCGCTTGCCGGTTTCCGTCTGCCGGTTTCCGTTTTTCCCGCTGCTTCCTGGATGTACTGCGCGTCCGGCGCCGCACGCAAACGGTGCGACGCCGGACGGTTGTCACTTCGTGCCCCGGGCGTTGGCGCAGGTCGTCCTCGGACCCGACCCCAGCGGTCCTCGGACGCCGGCTCCGGTCGTCCTCGGACGTCGACGCCCATCCGTCCTCAGACGTTGACTCCGAAGTCCTGGGCGATGCCGCGCAGACCCGAGGCGTAGCCCTGTCCGATGGCGCGGAACTTCCACTCCGCGCCGTTGCGGTACAGCTCGCCGAAGACCATCGCGGTCTCCGTGGAGGCGTCCTCGCTCAGGTCGTAGCGGGCGATCTCGGCGCCGCCGGCCTGGTTCACCACGCGGATGAACGCGTTGCGGACCTGTCCGAAGGACTGCTGGCGGTTCTCGGCCTCGTAGATCGAGACCGGGAAGACGATCTTGTCCACCTCGGCGGGGACACCGGCGAGATCGACCTTGATCTGCTCGTCGTCGCCCTCGCCCTCACCGGTGAGGTTGTCGCCGGTGTGCTCGACCGAGCCGTCGGGGCTCTTGAGGTTGTTGAAGAAGATGAAGTGCTGGTCGTTGGCGACCTTGCCCTCCGTGTTCAACAGCAGCGCGCTGGCGTCCAGGTCGAAGTCGGTGCCGGTGGTGGTGCGCACGTCCCATCCCAGACCGACGATGACCGCGGTCAGGCCAGGGGCCTCCTTGGTCAGCGAAACGTTGCCGCCCTTGCTGAGGCTGACTCCCACGAGTCCTCCCATTGTCTTCGGGGGCGGGGAGCCCCGTCGTGCATCGGATATGCCGGATGTACCGGATCAACATGTACCGGATCAACGCTTGGATCCTAGTGACGGGTTCCCGCCCCGCGCAGAGGCTGAACCCGATCGGTCACAGGCTGTCGAGCGCCTTCACGTACTCGTTCAGGTCCCGGGCGTCGGGCAGGGCGTTGACGACCGTCCAGCGCACGACGCCCTCCTTGTCGATGACGAAGGTCCCCCGGACGGCGCAGCCCTTGTCCTCGGCGAAGACGCCGTACGCGCGCGAGGTCTCGCCGTGCGGCCAGAAATCGGAGAGCAGGGGGTACTCGAAGCCCTCCTGCTCCGCGAAGACGCGCAGGGTGTGGATGGAGTCGTTGGAGACGGCGAGGAGCTGGGTGTCGTCGTTCACGAACTTCGGCAGGTTGTCGCGCAGGGCGCACAGTTCGCCGGTGCAGACGCCGGTGAAGGCGAAGGGGTAGAAGAGCAGGACGACGTTCTTCTCCCCGCGGAAGTCGGAGAGCCGGACGGTTGCGCCGTGGTTGTCCTTGAGTGCGAAGTCGGGGGCCTTTTCGCCGACCTGGATGGCCATGATGTCGCCGCGTCCCTTCATGGGGCTGTTCGGGGTGTTCTCCACCCTACGCAGCGATCTTCCGGCGGGGCCGGGCCCCCGACGCGTGTGCCCCCCGGCACTCGAGGTACCGGGGGGCACACGCACTGCTCAGTCCAGTGACGGCGGTGCGGTCACCGCTTGGACTTGGCGGCCTTCGGCGTCACCAGCCGGCTGCCGCTCCAGTCCTTGCCGACACTCACGCTCTTGGACGCCGACAGCCCCGCCGTCGTCGCGGCCTCGGAGATGTCGCTGGGCTCGACGTAGCCGTCGCGCCCCGTCTTCGGCGTCAGCAGCAGGATCGAGCCGCCCTCTTCGATGTACGTGGTGGCATCCACCAGCGCATCCGTCAGGTCGCCGTCGTCGTCTCGGAACCACAGCACCACGGCGTCGGCCACATCGTCGTATTCCTCATCGACGAGTTCACTGCCGATCACTTCCTGAATGGCCTCGCGGAGCTCCTGGTCGACGTCGTCGTCGAAGCCCAGTTCCTGGACCACCTGCTCGGGCTGGAACCCCAGCCTCGCGGCAGGGTTCGTCCGCTCCTCCGCGTGGTCCGCGGTCGCGCTCACGGGTTGCCTCCTGATCATGTTGCGAAAGATGTCTCGGGCCTCACGCGGGCGCGAGGCATTGGCGGTAGTCCACACGGGCGGGACGGATCGCGCAAGTACCCGGCCGTTCGGACCGCCGAAACGGTGACGATCCTGGCCGTGTCGCCGCAACCCCAGGCAAGGGAAGACGGCCCGGAGTGATCCACGCCACACCGATTTGCCCGGTTCACCCGTTTCGGATTCCTTCGAGCCTACGGGACTCGAACGGTTTTGCGTAACGCGTAACACCCCGGGCGTATCGTTGCGATTGGGGTGGTCTCGCCCCGGACCGACCCCAACAGGACTGCCCCCGCGTGCCGGTTACCGATCGGTAAAGATGAAGTTTCCGTATCCGAGGTACACGATGGAAACGGTGCCCAAGGCGCAGTTGTGCAGCTTCCCACAGCCTCCAGAGAGCGAAGGAACAGAGTGGCTTCCGCATCCGATCGCAATCCGATCATCATTGGCGGCCTTCCCAGTCAGGTTCCCGACTTCGACCCCGAAGAGACCCAGGAGTGGCTCGACTCGCTGGACGCCGCGGTCGACGAGCGTGGCCGTGAGCGCGCGCGCTACCTGATGCTCCGGCTGATCGAGCGCGCCCGCGCCAAACGCGTGGCCGTGCCCGAGATGCGCAGCACGGACTACGTCAACACGATCCCCACCAAGAGCGAGCCGTTCTTCCCCGGCAACGAGGAGATCGAGCGCAAGATCCTCAACGCCACCCGGTGGAACGCCGCGGTCATGGTCTCCCGGGCGCAGCGCCCGGGCATCGGGGTCGGCGGCCACATCGCCACCTTCGCCTCCTCCGCGTCCCTCTACGACGTGGGCTTCAACCACTTCTTCCGCGGCAAGGACGACGGGCGCGGCGGCGACCAGGTCTTCTTCCAGGGGCACGCCTCCCCCGGGATCTACGCCCGCGCCTACTTGCTGGACCGGCTCAGCGAGGCGCAGCTCGACGGGTTCCGGCAGGAGAAGTCGAAGTACCCCGACGGCCTCTCCTCGTACCCGCACCCGCGCTCCATGCCCGACTTCTGGGAGTTCCCGACCGTGTCGATGGGCCTCGGCCCGCTCGGCGCGATCTTCCAGGCGCGGATGAACCGCTACATGGAGGCGCGCGGCATCGCGGACACCTCCGCGTCACACGTGTGGGCGTTCCTCGGCGACGGTGAGATGGACGAGCCGGAGTCACTCGGCCAGCTCTCCATCGCCGCCCGGGAGAACCTGGACAACCTGACCTTCGTGGTCAACTGCAACCTCCAGCGGCTCGACGGCCCGGTGCGCGGCAACGGCAAGATCATCCAGGAGCTGGAGTCGGTCTTCCGGGGCGCCGGCTGGAACGTCATCAAGCTGGTCTGGGACCGCACCTGGGACCCGCTGCTGGCCCAGGACCGCGACGGCGTGCTGGTCAACCGGATGAACACGACGCCGGACGGACAGTTCCAGACGTACGCCACGGAGTCCGGCGCGTACATCCGCGAGCACTTCTTCGGCGACGACCACCGGCTGCGCGCGATGGTCGAGAACATGACCGACGACCAGATCCTGCACCTGGGCCGCGGCGGTCACGACCACCGCAAGATCTACGCCGCGTTCAAGGCGGCCAAGGAGCACAAGGGCCAGCCCACCGTGATCCTGGCCAAGACGATCAAGGGCTGGACGCTGGGCCCCAACTTCGAGGGCCGCAACGCCACGCACCAGATGAAGAAGCTGACGGTCGACGACCTCAAGCGCTTCCGCGACCGGCTGCACCTGCCGATCTCCGACAAGGAGCTGGAGTCCGGCCCGCCGCCGTACTACCACCCGGGCCGGGAATCGGAGGAGATGCAGTACATGCACGACCGCCGCAAGCAGTGCGGCGGCTACGTGCCCACCCGGGTCGTGCGCGCGAAACCGCTGCCGCTGCCCGAGGACAAGACGTACGCGACCGTGAAGAAGGGCTCCGGCCAGCAGTCCATCGCGACGACCATGGCCTTTGTGCGGCTCCTCAAGGACCTCATGCGGGACAAGGAGATCGGCAAGCGGTTCGTGCTGATCGCGCCGGACGAGTACCGCACGTTCGGCATGGACTCGTTCTTCCCGAGCGCGAAGATCTACAACCCGCTCGGCCAGCAGTACGAGTCGGTCGACCGCGAGCTGCTCCTCGCCTACAAGGAGTCGCCCACCGGTCAGATGCTGCACGACGGCATCTCGGAGGCCGGCTGCACGGCCTCGGCGATCGCGGCGGGCTCGGCCTACGCCACCCACGGCGAGCCGTTGATCCCGGTCTACGTCTTCTACTCGATGTTCGGTTTCCAGCGCACCGGCGACCAGTTCTGGCAGATGGCCGACCAGCTGGCGCGCGGTTTCGTCCTGGGCGCGACCGCCGGCCGTACGACCCTGACCGGCGAGGGGCTGCAGCACGCGGACGGTCACTCGCAGCTCCTCGCCTCGACCAACCCGGGATGCGTGGCCTACGACCCGGCGTACGGGTACGAGATCGCGCACATCGTGCAGGACGGGCTGCGCCGGATGTACGGCGCGAGCGAGGAGCACCCGCACGGCGAGGACGTCTTCTACTACCTCACCGTCTACAACGAGCCGATCCGGCACCCGGCCGAGCCGGCGGACGTGGACGTCGAGGGCATCCTCAAGGGCGTGCACCGCATCGCGACGGGCTCCGACGGCGAGATCCCGGCGCAGATCATGGCCTCGGGCGTCGCGGTGCCGTGGGCGCTGGAGGCCCGGCGCATCCTCGCCGAGGAGTGGAACGTACGGGCCGACGTGTGGTCGGCGACCTCATGGAACGAGCTGCGGCGCGAGGCGGTGGCGGCCGAGGAGCACAACCTGCTGCATCCGGAGGAGGAGCAGCGGGTGCCGTGGGTGACACGGAAGCTGAGCGACGCGCAGGGGCCGTTCGTGGCCGTCTCCGACTGGATGCGGTCGGTTCCCGACCAGATCGCGCGCTGGGTGCCGGGGCCGTACACGTCCCTGGGCGCGGACGGCTTCGGCTTCGCGGACACGCGGGGGGCGGCGCGCCGCTTCTTCCACATCGACGCGCAGTCCGTCGTCCTGGCGGTCCTGACGGAACTGTCGAAGCAGGGCCGCGTGGACCGCTCGGCGCTGAAGCAGGCCATCGACCGCTACCGCCTCCTCGACGCCTCCGCCGCCGACCCGGGCGTGGCGGGGGGCGACGCGTAGGCCCTTCGGCCACCCGACACACCGCCGGGCCGCCCGCGCTCCCCCGCGCGGGCGGCCCGCCGCGCGTCCTGCGGCGCCCGCCCGGGCCCCGGCGCGTCCCCCGCCCGCGTCAACGACCCGGCCCCGGGCGCACTCCGAAGGGGTGGTTACGCCGGCCGTCGGCCGCTTCTGCGGGCGGGGGCCGCGAACACTGGTCGGGGGCGGCACGGGGCCGCCGGACGAAAGGGGGCGGCATGGCCGACGGCACGGTCCTGGTGGCGGTGGCGGAGCATCCGGACGGCCGCGGCGCCACCGCCGGGCAGCTGGCGCGCATCGCCGAGGCGATCCGGGAGCGCGGCATGCGGGTCAGGTGGGCGGTGAGCGCCCCGGACGCCGAGGCGGTGCTCAGGACCGAGGCCGGTCTCGCCGCCGCGCTGGTCGCCTGGGACCTGCCGCCCGACGGCGCGGACGGGCCGGGCGGCGCCTCGGTGCTGTGCGGGATCGGGCGCCGTTTCCAGGATCTTCCGGTGTTCCTGGTCATGGCGGACGAGGGGCTGCGCGAGCTGCCGCTGTGGGTGTCGCAGTCGGTGGTGGGCTACGTGTGGCCGCTGGAGGACACCCCTGCCTTCCTCGCGGGGCGTGTCACCACCGCCGCACGCGCCTATCAGGAGGCGCTGCTCCCGCCATTCTTCAAGGCACTGCGACGATTCGACGACGCGCACGAGTACTCGTGGCACACCCCGGCGCACTCCGGTGGCGTCGCCTTCCTCAAGTCACCTGTGGGCCGGGCGTTCCACGACTACTTCGGGGAACGGCTGCTGCGCAGCGACCTGTCGATCTCGGTGGAGGAGCTCGGCTCACTGTTCGAGCACACCGGGCCGATCGGCGAGGCGGAGCGCAATGCCGCGCGGGTCTTCGGCTCCGAGCGCACCTATTTCGTCCTGCACGGCGACTCCACCTGCAACCGTCTGGTCGGCCACTTCAGCGTGACCCGCGACGAGATCGCCCTGGTGGACCGCAACTGCCACAAGTCGGTCCTGCACGGGCTGGTCGTCTCCGGGGCCCGTCCGGTGTACCTGGTCCCCACCCGCAACGGCTACGGCCTGGCCGGACCGCTGCCGCCGGCCGGGATCGCGGCCGACGCGGTGGCGGAGCGGATCGCGGCCGCCTCCCTCACCCGGGACGCGGTGTCCCCGCGCGCCCAGTACGCGGTGTTCACCAACTCCACGTACGACGGGCTGTGTTACGACGCGGCGGCGGCCGCCCGGGCGTTCGCGCCCAGCACGCCCCGACTCCATTTCGACGAGGCGTGGTTCGCCTACGCCCGTTTCCACCCCCTCTACGCCGGGCGTTACGGGATGTCGGTGGACGAGGGGACCTTCCCCGGGCCCGGCCGGCCGACGGTGTTCGCCACCCAGTCCACCCACAAGCTGCTGGCGGCGCTGTCCCAGGGCGCCATGGTGCACGTCCGGTCCGCGCCGCGGGCGCCGGTGGAGCACGAGCGGTTCAACGAGACGCTGATGATGCACGGCACGACGTCGCCGTCGTATCCGATGATCGCCTCGCTGGACGTGGCCACGGCCATGATGGAGGGTCCGCGGGGCCGGTGGCTCCTCGACGAGGCGGTGGCCGAGGCGGTCCGGTTCCGTCAGGAGATGGTGCGGATCGGGCGGCGGATCGAGGCCGCCGGGGACCGGCCGCCCTGGTTCTTCGGCGTGTGGCAGCCGGAGGAGGTGACCGATCCGGCGAGCGGGGCACGGCTGCCGTTCGACGAGGCCCCGGCGGACCTGCTGACCACGGAGCCCTCCTGCTGGCACCTGGCGCCCGACGCGGACTGGCACGGCTTCCCCGGTCTGACGGACGGTTACTGCATGCTCGACCCGATCAAGGTCACCCTGACCTGCCCGGGACTCGACGCGACCGGTGCCATGTCCGACCGGGGCATCCCGGCGCGGGTGCTCACCGCCTACCTGGCCACCCGCGGCATCGTCGTGGAGAAGACCGACAGCTACACCACGCTGGTGCTGTTCTCCATGGGCATCACCAAGGGCAAGTGGGGCACGCTGCTGGACGCCCTGATGGACTTCAAGCAGCTCTACGACGAGGGCGCCCCGTTGGACCGTGTGCTGCCCGCGCTGGTCGCCCGGAACGCGGGGCGCTACTCGGGGCTCAGCCTGCGCGACCTGTGCCAGGAGATGCACGACCACCTGCGCGGGGCACGTCTGGTCGACCTGCTGGACCTGGCCTTCCAGCAGCTCCCGGAGCAGGTCGCCCCGCCCCAGCAGTGCTACCAGCGCCTGATCCGGGGCGGCACGGAACGCATCCGGTTGAGGGACGCGCCGGGCCGGGTCGCCGCGGCGATGGTCACGGTCACGCCGCCCGGCATCCCCGTCCTCATGCCGGGCGAGGGCGTCGGGACGCAGGACGGCCCCCTCCTGCGCTACCTCGGCGCGCTGGAGGGCTTCGACCGTCGCTTCCCCGGCTTCGGCAGCGAGACCCACGGGGTGACCCGCGATCCCGACACCGGCGACTACCTGATCGAGTGTCTGCGCCCGGACGGACACCAGGGGTCCGCCGCCCCGGTGACACCGGCTCAGCGGCGGGGCGAGGAGGACACCAGGCCTGTGGGTTGAGCGGAGGCCGGACGTGCGGCCGGGACGGGACGGGGGCGGGAACCGACCGGGCCGGTCGTCCTCACTCGCCCGGAACAGCCGGGAAGTCGGGCAGTCGGGCAGTCGGGCAGTCGGGCAGTCGGAATGAACGGAACAACCGGAGCAAAGGGCAGGGCCCCCGGCGCGCCGTCGCCGAGGGCCCTGTTCTTCCTCTCGCCCGGGGGTCAGAACAGCCCACCCCCCGGCCCGGCCGCCCCCGCGATCCACACGATCGCGAGCAGCGTGTCAATGGCACCCAGTACCAGGGCGACGAGCGCCGGTACCGGACGGGAACCCGCCCAGCTGCGCCCCATGCCCAGCCAGCCGCAGATCATCGCCACCGGACCGAGCACGATCCCCAGCACGAAGAATCCGGCGATCGCACAAACCAGTCCGACGATCCCGAGCGTCGCGCGATCCGGCCCACTCCGAGACCCCATCCGGCCCCGTGAGCGGGGGTACGTACGCGAACCATGACTGTGACTGTGGCTGTGTCCGAAGCCCGCCATATCAACTCCCAGAACGTGTAGGTCAGTTCGGGCTTGACATGCGGGTACCCCAGATCGGGTGGACAATCCTCCGCCGCGACACGGGTTTCCGGCCCCGGCCGCGCCGTCCCCCTCCGACAGCGCGGCCGCGGACCGCGATGTCCTCCGATCCACCGGCCACGCACAGGCCGTACGGAGGACATGACCCACTGTGACGCGCGGCCCGCCCCACCGGCGAGGGAACGACGTCCCCATCACCCGGATAGGCGAACCACGCCGCCTGCCCCCCATCGGATGCAGCGGCCCGGCCTCCGAACCCCGTCGGATGTCGGCGGCCCGGCCCCCGCCCCGTCAGATGTGCGCGCCCCCCGCTCCCGCCTCCGCGTTGTCCCCCCGCTTGGTGAGGAGGGCGACCAGCACCGCGACCGCCGCGACGCCCGCGGCCACCAGGCAGGCCAGGCTCATCCCGGAGATGAACGTGTCGTGCGCGACGTCGGTGATCCTCGCGGCGACGTCCGCCGGGGTGCCCGGCTGCACGGGCGCGATGCCCTGCTGCACGGCCCCTGAGGCCTGGTCGAGCTGCTCGGGCGTGAGCGGCGGGAGCTTGGCGTCGGCCCAGTTGCCGGCGAACGTGTTGTCGACCTTGGAGGCCATCACGGCGCCCAGCACGGCCGTGCCGAGGCTGCCGCCGATCTGCATCGCGGCCTGCTGGAGTCCGCCGGCCACACCGGACAGCTCCAGCGGGGCGTTGCCCACGATGACCTCGGTGGCGCCGACCATGACCGGCGCGAGCCCGAGGCCGAGCAGCGCGAACCACAGCGACATGAGGCCGCTGCCGCTGTTCGCGTCGAGCCGTGACATGCCGAACATGGCGATCGCGGTGCACGCCATGCCACCGGCCAGCGGGATGCGCGGGCCGACCTTGGTGATCATCGCGCCGGCCAGCGGCGAGCCGACGATCATCATGCCGGTGAGCGGCAGCAGATGCGTACCGGCGTCGACCGGGCTCATCCCATGCACGTTCTGCAGGTAGAAGGTGACGAAGAACAGACCGCCGAGGAACGCGATGGCCATCAGCACCATCAGGACGACACCGGCCGAAAGCGGCACCGACCGGAACATCGCCAGCGGGATCAGCGGTTCCTCGACCCTGGTCTCCCAGAAGGCGAACAGGGCGAAGCCGATCAGCGAGCCGACGATGAAGGTCCAGGTCAGGCCGTCGCCCCAGCCCCAGGTCGGGGCCTTGATGAGTGCCCAGACCAGGCAGAACATCGCGGCGGACAGCAGCACGATGCCGAGGACGTCGAAGGAGCGCGGCGCGTTCTTCGCACGGTGGTCGACGAGGATCAGCAGGCCGAGGACGAGCGCGACGGCGCCGACCGGCACGTTGATGAAGAACACCGACTGCCAGCTGACGTGCTCGACCAGCACACCGCCGAGGATCGGGCCGCCCGCGGTGGAGGCGCCGATGACCATGCCCCAGATGCCGATGGCCATGTTCAGCTTCTCGGCCGGGAAGGTGGCGCGCAGCAGGCCCAGCGCGGCCGGCATCAGCAGCGCGCCGAAGAGGCCCTGCAGGACCCGGAAGACGATGACGAACGCGATGCTGCTGGACAGCCCGATCGCGCCGGAGGACGTGGCGAAGCCGACCACGCCGATCAGGAACGTCTGGCGGTGCCCGAACCGGTCGCCGAGCTTGCCCGCGGTGATCAGGGAGACCGCGAGGGCGAGGAAGTAGGCGTTGGTGATCCACTGGACGTCGGCCAGGGTGGCGTCGAGGTCCTTGGCGATCGCGGGGTTGGCGATGGCCACGATGGTGCCGTCGAGGGCGACCATCATCACGCCGATCGCGACGGATATCAGGGTGAGCCACGGGTGGCCGCGCAGACCGGTGGTGGCGGGAGCGGAGTCGGACGGCGAGTCCGGGCCGTTGTCGCCGGGCCCCTTCGCCTCGACGGTGGGCTGACTAGTCATGCCGTGAGGCTAGTGACAGCCACTGACAAGTGACAAACCGATTCAGATGCCGGTAACTGACAAGATGGCGACGGGCAGGCGGCGCATCCGCGGCGGATACCCTGACCTGGCGCGACGAGAGGACGACGACCGCCATGCACTCGGGATCCAGCACGGCACTCGACACGGCACCCCGGCCCGGGTTGCGTGAACGGAAGAAGCAGCGCACGCGCGACACGCTGCTGCGCCGGGGGCTGGAGCTGTTCACCACCCAGGGCTACGAGCACACGACCGTCGACGAGATCGCCGAGGCCGTCGACGTCTCGCAGCGGACCTTCTTCCGCTACTTCGCGGGCAAGGAGGATCTCGTCTTCTTCGTGCAGGACGTGGTCGAGTCGCACTTCCTCGCGGAGTTCCGCCGGCGTCCGGCCGCGGAGGCGCCGGTGGAGTCGCTGCGGCAGGCGGTGCTGGCCGGCTGGGACCGCATCGGGGAGGCGATCGAGGAGCTGGTCCCCGTCGAACTGCATCTGCGGACCTACCAGTTGATCGGGGAGACTCCGGCGCTGCTGGCGATCCACCTGCGGCGCTCGGCCGAGTGGGAGGAGCAGATCACCCGGATCGTCGCCGCGCGGGAGGACGTCGACCCGGACACCGACCCCCGCCCCCGGGTCGCGGTCGCGCTCTTCGGTGGTGTGATGAGAGTCACGGAGCGGATGTGGTCCACGGGCGGCGACATCAGCGTGGCGGCGATGCGGGAGCTGACCGTGCGGCACCTGGACGCGATCGGACCGGCGCTCGCCCGCAGTTGGTGAGGGACACCGCGGCCACCCGCCCTCCCGGCTCGGCCCGAGGACTGACGGCCGCTCACCGAACGTGTGTATGCCACAGATTCCCGACCGGAAACGTGAGACGCGTCACTCGGCCGACGCGAGACCGTCCCGTTCTCCTAGTGTGTCCTCCCAGTGACTTCCTTCGACCCCTCCCCCCAACTCAACGTCTGGCGTGCGACCCTCGCGTTGGCCGTGGTGTTCGTGATGCTGGCGACCACCGGCTGGACCGCCGTGCGCGGTCACCGGGCCACCACGGCGCTGCAGTCCTCGATCTCCTCGTGGGAGCACGGCCGGCTGGCCGGGCACCGACTGCCGGACCCCGACGCGCCGCCCGCCCGGCTCGCCCGGTTCTTCTCCTCTCTCGACGCCGGCCAGCGCTCCGGGCTCGCCCACCGCTATCCGCTCGCCGTGGGCAACATGAACGGGGCGCCGGTCGAACTGCGCTACGCGGCGAACCGGATCGCGCTCACCCGCCAGCGCGCTCTCGAACAGAAACGGACGCACGACGTCCGGCTGTCGGCCCTCGGCCATCAGGAGGCGCGCCGCCTCATGCACCAGTTCGACACGCTGCTGCGGCCCGGCCGGCAGGTCCTCGCGTTCGACCCCGCGGGGTCGGGCCGGATCGCCGAGGTCTTCGGCGACCTCAGCCGCGCCGACCGGGTCTCCCTCGTCGTCCCCGGCGTCGACACCGACCTGCTCACCTTCCAGCGCACCGACCGCGCGTACTCCGCCCCCGTCGGCATGGCGAAGTCGCTGTACGCGGCGGAACGCACGGCAGAACGCACGGCGGGCAACGGGACGCGGACGGCGGTGATCGCCTGGGCCGACTACACCGCGCCCGCCGGCCTCGGCATCGAGGCCGCCACGGCGATGCGCGCCTCGGCCGGCGCGGTCCGGCTCAACGCCCTGCTGCGGGCGCTGCCCGGCCGGGCCCCCGTCGCGCTGTACTGCCACAGTTACGGCTCGGTGGTGTGCGGGGTCGCCGCCCGCCACCTGCCCGCGCGGGTCTCCGACATCGCGGTGGCCGGCAGTCCCGGCATGCGGACCGGGACCGCCGCCGGGCTCGGCACCTCGGCCCGGGTCTGGGCGATGCGGGACGCCGACGACTGGATCCAGGACGTGCCCTACCTGGAGTTCGGCGGCCTCGGCCACGGCGCCGACCCGGTCTCCGGCGGCTTCGGCGCCCGGGTGCTGTCGGCACGGGGCGCGAAGGGACACGCCGGGTATTTCGTACCGGGCACCGACAGCCTGCGGAACTTCGCCGGCATCGGCGTAGGGGCGTACGACACGGTGGCGTGCGCCCATGACAACGACGGATGCCGGGCGGGTTTGTCCGGCACGACGACGGCCGGACGCGCGTAGAGAAGCAGGAATTGCGGTCTGCCGGGGGAGGCGACGGAGGGACGCATGCCGCATACGATGAGCCGCATGGGTGACGTACTGACCGGATTTCACGCCGCTTGGGAATTCGAGTCCGAATCCGTGCGCATCCGCTTCGAACGGGGGATTCGTACGCCGAAGCTGTTCCAGGCGCTCGGCGCGCGCGACGTCCCCGTGGAAGCGATCGCGGGGGTGACACTGACGCCGGGCCGGCGCGGCACCGTGGTGCTGCGCGTGGTGCCCAGGCCCGGCGCCGATCCGCTGATGGACGCGGCCGCGGGCCAGCTCAAGGAGGGGTGCGACCCCTACCGGCTGGTGCTCCCCGCCGACCGCGAGACGCTCGCCGAGTACTACGCGGACGAGATACGGGCCCTGCTCCCGGACGACCCCGAGCAGCGCGCGGCACCGGCCGAGGCGTACCTCGTGGCCCCGCCGCAGGGGCCCCGGCACTTCAAGGCGTACGACGGGAAGGCGTCGTTCGACGGCACGACGGTGTCGTTCCGCTGGTCCTGGACGGGCGCCTCCTCCGCGAAGTGGAAGGCGGGCGACCAGCGCTATCCGGTGGGCTCACTGAGCGGCGTGGAGTGGCACTCGCCCGAGGTCCTGGAGGGTCATCTCCGGCTGCTGCCGCGCGGGGAGGCCACGCCGCCTGCCGCCGTCCAGCCGGACCAGGACCCGGCGGCCGTCGTCTTCGGTCTGGGCTACGGCCCGGTGCACGAGTCGCTGCCGTTCGCGGCGGCGGTGCTGGCGGCCGTCCGGGAGGCCGGTCCGGCACCGGAGCCGGTCCTCGCGGGCGCCCACCGCCGCGACCCGGCGGACATCGCCGACCGCATCCGCCACCTGGGCGAACTCCACGAGGCGGGCCTCGTCACGGACGAGGAGTTCTCGGCGAAGAAGGCGGAGCTGCTGGCGCAGCTGTAGGGGACGCCGACCGCGCCTCCTCCCACTGGCCTCCGTGCTCCCCGTAGAACGCCAGCTTGTGGTCCAGTACGGCGAGGGTGTCCCGCAGCTCCCTGATGCGCGCCAGCACGTCCCGCCGCGTCGACTCCAGGAGCGCGTACCGCTCCCCGTAGGTGTGCGGCCCCTCGCGCACGAGTTCGGCGTACCGCACCATGTCGGCCACCGGCATGCCCGTGAGCCGGAGCGCGCCGACGAGCGTGAGCCATTCCAGGTCGCGGTTGCTGTACCGGCGCTGCCCGGTGTGGGACCGGTCCACGTGCGGCATCAGCCCGATCCGCTCGTACCAGCGCAGGGTGTGCGCCGACAGGCCGGTGACGGCGACGACCTCGCTGATCGTGTACTGGTCCTGCCCGTCGGGCCGCCGGAGCGAGGCGGGCGGCGCGGGTGAGGCGGGCAGCGCGGGTGAGGCGGGCGGCGCGGCACAACTGTCGACCCCGGGACTACTGGAACCGCTGGGACCGTGGGGACTGCTGGGGCTGGTGGCACGTCGGGGTTCATGTCCGGTCTCACGTCGGGTCTCCGTCACCGTCATGACGGCCACGCTAGAACGTTGGAGTGCACTCCAGGCAAGTCACCCACGCGGGCCGCGGCGGAACGGTGCCGGAAAACCCGGCGACGGGCTCCGGCCTCCCCCGCTACGGTGCGGCCCATGAGCCTCGTACGCCGTGCCGAACCCGAGGACGCGGAGGAAGTCCTGCGTCTGCGCCAGGTCATGCTCGACTCCGTGCACCCCGCGGCCCCCTCCGGTTCCGCGAAGCAGCCCGCGGACTGGCAGGCGGAGTCCCTGCCGACCCTGCGCGCCCGGCTGGCCGCGCCCGACGCCGACTCCGCCGCCTTCGCCGCCTTCGTCGTGGACCACCCCGCCCCCGAGCGCCCCGGCATGCTGGCCGCCCTCGTCGTCGGGACGATGGAGTACCGGATAGGCAGGTCGGGGAACCCGCACGGCCGGGTCGGGCACGTCTTCAGCGTGGCCACCGACCCCGGCGTGCGCCGGCGCGGCTACGCGCGGGCGTGCATGGAGGCGCTGCTGGACTGGTTCCGGGAGACCGGCGCCGTGCAGGTGGACCTGAACGCGTCGGCGGCGGCCGAGCCGCTCTACGCGTCCCTCGGCTTCGTCCGCAAACCGGACCCGAGCATGCGGTTGCAGCTCTGAGACCGGCGGCAGGGCGCGGCGGTGTGCGGCCCCTCGGTGAGAGGGCGCCCGCGCCCCGCATAGTCTCGTGGGCATGTCTTCGCACAGCTCTCCGCACAGCTCCTTGCGCAGCCTGACGCTGATCGACACCTGGCCGGTGCCGGCCGCCGCGGCGGCCGTCGTCCGCGCGGACGGCACCGTGCTCGGCACGCACGGCCCGGTCGACCACCGCTTCCCGCTGGCGTCGGTGACCAAGCCGCTCGCGGCGTACGCGGCGCTGGTCGCGTACGAGGAGGGCGCCGTCGAGCTGGACGAACCGGCCGGGCCGCCCGGGGCGACGGTCCGCCATCTCCTCGCCCACACCTCCGGCCTCGCCTTCGACGAGCCCCGCACGACCTCCGCGCCCGGGGAGCGCCGGCTGTACTCCAACGCGGGCTTCGAGGCGCTGGGCGACCACGTGGCGAAGGCGGCGGACATGCCGTTCGCGGAGTACGCGCGCCAGGCGGTGCTGGAGCCGCTGGGCATGACGTCGACGACGCTGACCGGCTCCCCCGCGAAGGACGGCGTCTCGACCGTGGCCGACCTGGTCCGCTTCGCGGCGGAGGTGCAGTCGCCGCGGCTCCTGGACCCGCGCACGGTGGCGGAGGCGATGACGGTGCAGTACCCCGGCACGAAGGGCGTCCTGCCGGGCTACGGTCACCAGAACCCCAACGACTGGGGTCTGGGCTTCGAGATCCGCGACGGCAAGTCCCCGCACTGGACCGGCGCCTCCTCCTCGCCCCGCACCTTCGGCCACTTCGGCCAGTCGGGCACGTTCCTGTGGATCGACCCGGTGGCGGGCGCCGCGTGCGTGGCCCTGACGGACCGCGCGTTCGGCCCGTGGGCGGTCGAGGCGTGGCCCCCGTTCACGGACGCGGTACTGGGCGAACTGCGCGGCTGAGGCCCGGCCCCTGCGGGCTCAGTGCACGACCTTCAGTCCGGCCACGCATCCCACGATGCCGGCCAGGAGCAGCAGCTTGACCGGGGTGGCGGACTCACCGCCGAAGACCATCGCGTAGCTCGCGGTGAGCACCGCCCCGATCCCTACCCAGACCGCGTACCCGGTCCCCACGGGCACGGTCCGCAGCGCGTACGCCAGCCCGCTCATGCTCAGCCCGAGCCCGCCGAAGAAGACGACACTCGGCAGCAGCCTGCTGAACCCCTCCGACCTGTCGAGCGCGGTGGCCCACACCGCCTCCAGCACCCCGGACACCACGAGCACGACCCACGCCACAACGACCACACCCTCCGGCGTCGTCTTGTCCTGACTGGGTACGGCGCGTCTCGTCCAGGAGCCGGTCGTGGCTCTGTGGCCCACTGTCGCACGTCCGTGCCTGCGCACGCCCTCCCACGGCTCTCCCTGCCGGGACACCGGGGTGTCGCTCAGGGGCGGCGTGGGGGCTGCGGGGCGGTCGGGGTGACCAGTCCGTGGCGCCATGCCCAGGCGATCAGCGCGCCCCGGTCCTCCAGGGCGAGTTTGGACAGGATGTGGTTGAGGTGCGTCTTGACCGTGGCCTCGCCGACCACCATCTCGCGGGCCACCTGGCGGTTGTTGAGCCCGTCCGCCACGAGGCGTACGACGTCGATCTCCCGGCGGGTGAGTCCGTCGGCCCCGGGGGGAAGGGCGGACGGCGGAGCGGGGGCGGGAGCCTGGACGGACACAGGTGGGGCCGGCTCCTCGACGACGAGCTGGACGAGCCGGCGCTGCACCGCGGGATCCAGCGCGGTGCGGCCGGCGGCCACCTCGCGGACCGCGGCCAGCAGCGCCTCGCCGGTGACGTCCTTGGTCAGATAACCCGCGGCGCCGGCCCGCAGCGCGGGTATCACCGCGTCGTCGTCGGCGTACGTCGTGAGGATCAGCACCCGGACCCCGAGATCCGCGGCGAGCACCTCGGCGGTCACCCCGGCGCCGTCGAGCCCCGGCATCCGCAGGTCGACCAGGGCGACGTCGGGCCGCAGCTCGGCGGCGAGCCGCACGGCCCCGTGCCCGTCCGCGGCCTGGCCGACCACCTCGATGCCGTCGGCCGAGGACAGCAACAGCACGACCCCGTCCCGCACCACCGCCTGGTCGTCGGCGACCAGCACCCGAATCGTCATGCGCCCGCCTCCCTGCCGGGGCCGGGCGCCCCGACGGCGACCGGTCCGTTCATGCCCCCATCCTGCCGTCCGCACCGCCGGCGCCGTCCGCGCCGTCCGTCACGGCGGGGTCCGCCCCGCTGACGTCCGGGACGGACGCGGTCCCGGCGGCGTCCGCCGTACCGGAGGCAGGTCCCTGACCGCCCCCCGCCGCCGCACCACCCGCATGCCCGGCACCGACCGCGGGACCGGCATCTGACGCATGTTCCGCACCGCTGCTTCCCGTTGCCGCACCGGACGCCCGCGTGGTCGGCACCCGTACCACGATGCGCCAGCCCGTCCCGCCGGGTACCGGTCCGGCGGTCAGCGAGCCTCCGACCGCCTCGATCCGTTCCGCCATGCCGCGCAGTCCGGTCCCACTCCCCCGTACGCCCGAAGCACCGCGCCCGGCGGGCAGTCCGTGGTCGCGCACGGCGACCCGCACCTCCTCGTCCTCTCCCACGACGTCCACCTCGATGGCGCTGCCGGTGGCGTAGCGCGCGGCGTTCGTCATCGCCTCCTGCACCGCCCGGTACACCGCGTGTCCCGCCTCCGGTGCGAGCGGTCCCGGCCGGCCGGTGATCCGTATCCGCGCCTCGCCGGGGAACCCGCCGACCAGCGTCTCCAGGTGTTCCACGCCCCGCACCGGCATCGCGCGCAGCGCGCCGACCGCGGCCCGGGCCTCCTGCACTCCGTCCCGGGCGAGTTGGGCCGCTCGGTCCAGCGGTCCGGTCAGCGCCGCCGACGCGTTCTCGCGGACGGCGATCGCCCGGACCGCCTGCAACTGCACCGACAGTCCGGCGAGGCTGTGCGCCAGTACGTCGTGCATCTCACGGGCGATCCGACCGCGTTCCTCGACGGCCGCCGCCTCCTGCTGCGCCTGCCGGGACGCCTCGACCTCGGCCAGCAGGGCCACGGCCCGGTCCCGCTCGGCCTGGAGCGCGGCGTGCTCCACCGTGCGCTCGGCGAGCAGCCAGACGCCGGCCCCGGCCAGCAGGCCGGCCGGACTGTGCGAAATCGCCATGATCGTCACTCCGAACCCGACTGCCACCGCCGCGACGGTGGCCTGCCGCACCGGCCCCTCCTCCATACACGCCGGCAGCATCGCGGTGCCCATGAGCAGGGGGACCATGCCGAGTCCGCTCGGCGCCAGGAAGGTGATGGCGAAACCGGCACCTATGGTCAACGCGACGGCGAGCACCGCCCCGCGGGCCGGAGTCGCCCGGCGACCCAGCAGGATGCCGAGTTCGGCGCCGGCCCCCAGCAGGCCGACGGCCACCTTGGCGGCCGTCCCCGGAGCGGCGAACACGGAGACCACCACGCACGCCACCATGACCACCGCGCCGAACGACTTACGGCGGCCGGACGTCCTCCCGCGCACCGGAGGACCGGCTCTCAGCCATGTACTGGTGGTGCCGCTCATGCCGCCCGCTCCTTCGCCGTGAACCGTGGTCCGGATCCGCCGCCTTCAGACACGTGCGCCGGGGAGCGGCGCCGCTGCGGCGACGACCGGCTCCTCGCGCCGGGCCCTCGTCACGGCGAGCCGGCCACGGACGACGATCGTAGACAGGCGGACGACGACCTCGCCGAACGCCATCAGGATGAGGGCCACCACCCACGCCTGCGCGCTGGTGATGTCGTGCGCGGCGGAGAAGTGGGCGAGGTGGGACTGCCCGGAGGCGTGGGAGGACCACACCGCGAAGCCCAGCCGGAAGCCCATGCTGAGCACCCACAGCGCGGCCGCCCCGACGGACGCCTTGATCCACACGTGCCCCTCACCGTGCCGGACCCGGGTGAGCAGGCCGCCGAAGAACCCGCAGAGTATGCCCACACCGGCACCCGCCCCGGCCAGCCACAGATCGTTGCCGGCGGTCGGGACGGAGTGCAGGTAGTTGGTGGCCGCCCAGCCGATGACGGCCAGCGGCAGCACGATCGTGCGGACGGTGAGCCGCTCCTCGCGCATCTGCCGGAAGACGATGAGAACGAGGGTGATGTCGATGATCCAGTCAGTGGTTGTCATGCCTTCGAGCTTCCGCTCCGGCCCCGCGATTTCCTTCAACCCACGGGTGGAACCAGGGTGGAGATCCACGGGGCCGTTCACGCCCGACGACGATCGATCCCATCGCCCGGCAGCAACTGCGGCGCCTCGACCGGCACATCGCCACCGGCACCGCCGCCACCGGCGCCGATACCGCCGGCGCCGACAGTGTTCCTGACGCTACCGACCGTCGCCTCCCGGTCCGCCGGTGTCCGGCCGCCCCGTTCCACCATGCCCAGCGCCACCCCCGCGATGATGACGACCCCACCCGCCGCCTGGGCCAGGCGGATCGACTCGCCGTTGAGGACGACCGCGCCGGCGACGCCGAAGACCGGAACCAGGTTGAGGATGTTGACGGCGACGCTCGACGGCATCCTGCGCAGGCCGTAGTTGTAGAGCAGGAAGCCGCCGACCGAACAGGCCACGGCCAGGTGGACGACGAGGGCCGAGGCGGTCGCGTCCGGCAGGTGCCAGTCGCGCGCCTCCAGAAGGGAGGCGAGGAGGAAGCCGGCCGCCCCGGCGAGTGTCTGGTAGTAGGTGACGCTCAGCGCGTTCTGGCCGGCGCTCGCCCGCTTGCCGAGGATGTTGTATCCGGCCCAGGCCAGGCCGCCGAGCAGGAGCAGGACGTCTCCGACCCACCGTGAACCGCCCCCCGTCTCGGCGCCGTTGCGGACCACGAGGAACGCGCCGACCGTGGCCAGCAGCACGCCCGTCACCCGCGTCCACGGCATCCGGGCGCGCGGGGTGAGCAGTTCGAGAAGCATGGTCATCAGCGGGTAGGTGGCCACGATCAGCGACGCGTCGGACGCTGTCGACATGTCGACGCCGACGTTCTCCAGGACGAAGTAGACGGTGATGCCGAGGAGTCCGCTCAGATGGAGCCGGCGCCGCTGCCGGGCGTCCGGGCGGGCCGGGCGAGTGCGGCCGAGCCGTATCACCACGGCCAGGACCAACGCCGCCACGGTGAACCGCAGCGCGCCGGCACTGAGCGGGCCGACATCCTCCAGCACCCGCTTGGTCACCGCGTACGAACTGCTCCATAACAGCGCGGCCGTCACCACCGCGCAGACCGCCCGGACATCGGCCCGTCGTTCCCGCATCCGAAGTCTCCCCTCTTTCCGGACCCCGCACATGTCACTGCCATTCATCAGGCATGCCCGAACAAACCTCAGTGGACTTGAGGGAAAGGTAACCATGCAGACGGCAGACCCGGTTACGATCCGAACTAACTTCGGTTTCAGACAGAGTGAGGCAAGCATGGACGAACTAGATTCGGCGTTGGTGCGCATGCTCCAGGAGGACGGTCGGCGCACCAACCGGGACATGGCCCAGGCCCTCGGCATCGCGCCGTCCACCTGTCTGGAGCGCATACGGTCGTTGCGCGAACGCGGCATCCTGACCGGGTTCCACGCGGAGGCGGACCTCGCCGCGATCGGCCGCGGGCTCCAGGCGGTGATCGCCGTCCGGGTGCGACCGCCGACGCGTGCGGTGATCGAGGCGTTCCAGACGTTCCTGGAGCAGATGCCCGAGGTGATCTCGCTCTTCGTGCTCACCGGCAACGACGACTTCCTCGTGCACGTGGCCGTGCGCGACACCGACCATCTGCACGCGGTGGTCCTGGACAAGCTGACGAAGCGTCCGGAACTGGCCGACGTACGGACCTCGGTGGTCTACGGGCATCTGCGCAAGAAGGTCATCGGGCCGACGTGAGGACGAACCCGGCGCACGCCGCCGGGTCCTGTCTCAGGCCATCTCCCACAGCAGGATTTCCGCCGCTGTCTCCGCCACCGTCTCCATGTCCTTCGGGCCGGTGAGGCGGGCCGCGTCGCCCGGGTGCAGGTGCTCGCCGTCCAGACCGATGTGGCCGCGCACGACGTGGACATAGACGTACGGGGCGTCGGGCACTGCCGTGCGGGCGCCGGGGGCGAGGCGGCGGACGTGCAGCATCGCGCCGACGGCGGGCAGGGCGTACGGGGTGGAGTCGGCGATGCCGGGGACGACGTCGTAGGACGGGGTACCGCCGGGCGTGTGCGGGGCCAGCCACATCTGGACGAAGGTGAGGGGCACTGGGCCGTCGTTGCGCTCGACGTGGCGGACGCCGGCGGCGGCGCTGAGGTGCTGGACGTCACCAGGGCGGATGACGGTGGCGTGGCCGGCCGAGTCGCGGTGGGTCAGTTCGCCCTCGACGACCCAGGTGACGATCTCGGTGTGGCTGTGGGGATGCTCGTCGAAACCGGCGCCGGGGGCGAGGCGTTCCTCGTTGCAGGCGATGAGGGGGCCGAAGCGGAGGTTGTCGGGGTCGTAGTGGGGGCCGAAGGAGAAGGCGTGCCGGGTGCGGATCCCGGCGGACGCGTCTCCGCCGGGGTAGCGGGTGTCGGCACGGCGTACGTCCATCACGGCTCAACGGTAGCGCCCGCGGCTCGGCGACAGCGCCCACCGTTCAGCGACAGCGCCCACGGTTCGGCGGACAGCGCCCACGGTTCAACGGCGGCCTCGTGAACGGCAGGAGGGGTGCGGGCCGGGCGCGGCCGCCGTGCCCCGGGGGCAGCACGGGCGCGGCCCCGGCACGCGCCCCCGTCCCGTCGCGCCACCCCGGCGCCGCGTCCGTGTGTCCCGATGAGGCAGTCTTGTTCCGTGCCCGAACCCGAAGCCGGCTCCGCCGGATCCTCCGACTCCTCCGACCCCTCCGCGTCCGCCGCCCTCTCGCACGCCGCGACGCTGCGGCGGCTGGAGAAGTCCTCCGGGCGGCTCGCCGCGCAGGCGATCGCGCGGATGGACGAGACGCTGCCCTGGTACCGGGCGATGCCCGCCGAGAACCGGTCGTGGATCGGGCTGGTCGCGCAGGCCGGTATCGCCGCGTTCACCGAGTGGTTCCGGCACCCGGAGACCCCGCAGGCGATCTCCACGGACGTGTTCGGCACCGCGCCCCGCGAACTGACCCGGGCGATCACGCTGCGGCAGACCGTGGAGATGGTGCGGACCACCATCGAGGTCATGGAGTCCGCCATCGACGAAGTGGCGGCCCCCGGCGACGAATCCGTTCTGCGTGAGGCGCTGCTCGTCTACGCCCGCGAGATCGCCTTCGCCACCGCACAGGTGTACGCCCAGGCCGCGGAGGCGCGCGGCGCCTGGGACGCCCGGCTCGAATCGCTCGTCGTCAACGCCGTGCTGAGCGGGGAGGCGGACGAGGGCGCCGTCAGCCGGGCCGCCGCCCTCGGCTGGAACTCCCCGGACCATGTGTGCGTGGTGCTGGGGACGGCGCCCGACGGGGACTCGGAGCTGACGGTGGAGGCGATCCGGCGGGCCGCCCGGCACGCCAAGGTGCAGGTGCTCACGGGGGTGCTCGGGGACCGGCTGGTGGTGATCGCCGGGGGCGACAACGATCCCCTGCGGGTCGCCAGGTCGCTGATCGGGCCGTTCGCCGCGGGCCCCGTGGTGGCCGGGCCGATCGTGCCGGACCTGCAGGCCGCGACCCGGTCCGCGCAGGCCGCCGCCGCCGGACTGAAGGCGTGTTCGGCCTGGCAGGACGCCCCGCGTCCGGTGCTCGCCGACGACCTGCTGCCGGAGCGCGCGATGGCCGGAGACCCCGCCGCACGCGAGCAGTTGGTGGAGGAGATCTACAGACCGCTCGAGCAGGCCGGCTCCGCGCTGCTGGAAACTCTCAGTGTCTATCTGGAGCAGGCGTCCAGTCTCGAAGGCGCCGCCCGGATGCTGTTCGTTCACCCCAACACCGTGCGCTACCGGCTCCGACGTGTGACAGACGTCACCGGTTGGTCACCCTCTGATGTACGCTCCGCTTTCACCTTGCGGATCGCGCTGATCCTGGGGCGTCTGGCCGATGGAGATCCCCAGAACTAGCTTTTTGTCGGGGGTCCACAAATCCCCCTGCTGTTCTTCGTCCTTGTCCCCACGGGCGGCCGTGCCCGTCCACAAGAGAGAGTGTGAGAGTGCTCGTACTCGTCGCTCCCGGCCAGGGCGCCCAGACGCCCGGCTTCCTGACCCCCTGGCTCGAACTCCCCGGTGCCGCCGACCGTGTTGCCGCCTGGTCGGACGCGATCGGGCTCGACCTCGCCCACTACGGCACCGAGGCCGACGCGGACGCGATCCGTGACACCGCGGTGGCGCAGCCGCTGCTGGTGGCCGCCGGACTGCTGTCCGCCTCGGCCCTCGGCGACGTCGCCGTCCTCGCGCCCGGCGCGGTCGCGGGGCACAGCGTCGGTGAGATCACGGCCGCCGTGCTCGCCGGTGTCCTCGACGACACCGCCGCCCTGAAGCTGGTGCGCACCCGTGGTCTGGCCATGGCCGAGGCCTCGGCCGTCGTCCCGACCGGGATGTCCGCGCTGCTCGGCGGCGACCCGGAGACCACGATCCCGCACCTGGAGAAGCTGGGGCTGACCCCGGCCAACGTCAACGGCGCGGGCCAGATCGTCGCCGCCGGCACGCTGGAGCAGTTGGAGGCGCTGGCCGGGGACAAGCCGGAGGGGGTGCGCCGGGTGGTCCCGCTGAAGGTCGCGGGCGCCTTCCACACGCACCACATGGCCCCGGCCGTCGACACCCTGGCCAAGGCGGCCGAGGCGTTGACGCCGGCCGACCCGGCCGTCCCGTACGTGTCCAACAAGGACGGCCGGACCGTCACGTCCGGCGCCGAGGTGCTCCGGCGGCTGGTCGGCCAGGTGGCCAACCCGGTGCGCTGGGACCTGTGCATGGAGACGTTCCAGGCGCTGGGCGCGACCGCGCTGCTCGAGGTGTGCCCCGGCGGCACCCTCACCGGTCTGGCCAAGCGTGCGCTGCCCGGCGTCAAGACGCTGGCGCTGAAGACCCCCGACGACCTCGCCGCCGCCCGTGAGCTCGTCGCCGAGGCGGCTGTCCCTGCCGCCGACGCGGCGGGTGCCTGACAAGGAGCCTCATGTCGAAGATCAAGCCCGCCAAGGGCGCCCCGCACGCCCGCATTCTCGGCGTCGGCGGCTACCGCCCCGTCCGCGTGGTGCCCAACGAGGTCATCCTGGAGAAGATCGACTCGTCCGACGAGTGGATCCGCTCCCGGTCCGGCATCGAGAGCCGGCACTGGGCGAACGACGAGGAGACCGTCGCCGCCATGTCGATCGAGGCGGCCGGCAAGGCGATCGCGGACGCGGGGATCGACGCGGAGCAGATCGGCGCCGTCGTCGTCTCCACCGTCTCGCACTTCAGCCAGACCCCGGCCATCGCCACCGAGATCGCCGACAAGCTGGGCACGGACAAGGCCGCCGCGTTCGACATCTCGGCGGGCTGCGCCGGCTTCGGCTACGGGCTCACCCTGGCCAAGGGCATGATCGTCGACGGTTCCGCGGAGTACGCGCTGGTCATCGGCGTGGAGCGGCTGAGCGACCTGACCGACCTGGAGGACCGCTCGACGGCCTTCCTGTTCGGTGACGGCGCCGGCGCGGTCGTCGTCGGTCCCGCGAAGGAGCCGGGCATCGGCCCGACCGTGTGGGGCTCGGAGGGCGACAAGGCCGAGACGATCAAGCAGACGGTGCCGTGGACCGACTTCCACACCGGCGACGCCTCCCGGCTCCCGCTGGACAGCGCGGGGAACATCAAGTTCCCGGCGATCACCCAGGAGGGCCAGGCGGTGTTCCGCTGGGCCGTGTTCGAGATGGCGAAGGTCGCCCAGCAGGCGCTGGACGCGGCCGGGATCAGCCCGGACGAACTGGACGTCTTCATCCCGCACCAGGCCAATGTGCGGATCATCGACTCGATGGTGAAGACCCTCAAACTGCCGGAGCACGTCACGGTCGCCCGCGACATCCGCACCACCGGCAACACCTCGGCCGCCTCGATCCCGCTCGCGATGGAGCGGCTCCTGGCGACCGGCGAGGCGAAGAGCGGCGACACCGCGCTCGTCATCGGATTCGGGGCGGGTCTCGTCTACGCCGCCACGGTCGTTACCCTCCCCTAGTGCACCGGCCGGGATCTTCCGGCCCACGCCACACCCTCTGGATACACACCGAAGGAGCGCCAACATGGCCGCCACGCAGGAAGAGATCGTCGCGGGTCTCGCGGAGATCGTGAACGAGATCGCCGGCATCCCGGTCGAGGACGTCGAGCTGGACAAGTCCTTCACCGACGACCTGGACGTCGACTCGCTGTCCATGGTCGAGGTCGTCGTCGCCGCCGAGGAGCGCTTCGACGTCAAGATCCCCGACGACGACGTCAAGAACCTGAAGACGGTTCGCGACGCCGCCGACTACATCCTCAAGCACCAGGCCTGATCCCGATCCGCCTGGGCCGGGGCCGTCCGGCGGACCCCGCCGGCACCGGCCGGCGGTGACCGTCGCACGAGGTGCGGCACCACCGCCGCACACGGCCCCAGCTGCCCCGCCACCCGGCGGTGGCGCCGCTTCATCCTCGTAACGTTGGAGAAAGAATTCCCGTGAGCTCGACCAATCGCACTGTGGTCGTCACCGGTATCGGCGCAACCACACCGCTGGGTGGCGACGCGACTTCCACCTGGGAGGGCCTCATCGCCGGACGCTCCGGCGTCGGTCCCCTGGAGCAGGACTGGGCCGCCGACCAGGCGGTCCGCATCGCCGCGCAGATCGCCGTGGAGCCCTCCGAGTCGATCCCGAGGCCGCAGGCCCGCCGCCTGGACCGCTCGGCGCAGTTCGCGCTGATCGCGGCCAAGGAGGCGTGGGCGGACGCCGGGTTCACCGGCAAGGCCGGCGAGGATCCCGCGGTCGACCCCGACCGTCTCGGCACGGTCATCGCCTCCGGCATCGGCGGCGTGACGACCCTCCTCGACCAGTACGACGTGCTGAAGGAGAAGGGCGTACGCCGGGTCTCCCCGCACACCGTGCCGATGCTGATGCCGAACGGGCCGTCGGCCAACGTCGGTCTCGCCGTGGGCGCCCGCGCGGGTGTGCACACCCCCGTGTCGGCCTGCGCCTCGGGCGCGGAGGCCATCGGCTACGGCATCGAGATGATCCGTACCGGACGCGCCGACGTGGTCGTCGCGGGGGGTACGGAGGCCGCCATCCACCCGCTGCCGATCGCCGCGTTCGGCAACATGATGGCGATGTCCAAGAACAACGACGACCCGCAGGGCGCCTCGCGTCCCTTCGACACCGGCCGGGACGGCTTCGTCCTCGGCGAGGGCGCGGGCGTGATCGTCCTGGAGTCCGCCGAGCACGCCGCCGCGCGCGGTGCCCGCGTCTACGCGGAGGCGGTCGGCCAGGGCATCTCGGCCGACGCCCACGACATCGTGCAGCCGGAGCCGGAGGGGCGGGGCATCTCGCAGGCCCTGCAGAACCTGCTGGACCGCACGGACCTGGACCCGGCGGAGATCGTGCACGTCAACGCGCACGCGACGTCGACGCCGGCCGGTGACATCGCGGAGCTGAAGGCGCTGCGCAAGGTGTTCGGCGACGACGCCGACCACTTCGCGGTGTCGGCCACGAAGTCGATGACCGGGCACCTGCTGGGCGGTGCCGGTGGTGTCGAGTCGGTCGCGAGCGTGCTCGCGCTGTACCACCGGGTGGCGCCGCCGACGATCAACGTGCGGAACCTGGACCCGGAGGCGGAGGCCAACGCGGACATCGTCCGCGGCGAGGCCCGCAAGCTGCCGGTGGAAGGCCGCATCGCGGCCCTCAACGACTCGTTCGGCTTCGGCGGCCACAACGTGGTGCTGGCGTTCAGGTCGGTCTGAGGTCACACAATGCGCAGTTCCCCGCGCCCCTGATCGGGGGCGCGGGGAACTGCGCATTCTTTTCGGGGGTCCGGGGGTCCGGGGGTCCGGGGGACGGAGCCCCCGGGTTCGGGAAGGGTAGGGACGGCGAGGGCGGAGGGCGCCGAGCTCAGACGACCTGGTGCAGCCAGCGCACGGGCGCACCCTCGCCGGCATGACGGAACGGCTCCAGCTCGTCGTCCCACGGCTTGCCGAGCAGCTTCGCCAGTTCCCCCTCCAGCTCCGTCTCCCCGCGCTGCGCCCGCACCAGTGCCGCCCGCAGCCGGTCCTCCGGAACCATGATGTCGCCGTGCATCCCGGTGACCGCGTGGAAGATGCCGAGCTCCGGCGTGCAGCTGTACCGCTCGCCCTCCGCGGCCGCGCACGGCTCCGCCGTCACCTCGAACCGCAGCAACTGCCATCCCCGCAGCGCCGACGCGAGCTTGGAGGCGGTACCGGCCTCGCCGCGCCAGGAGAACTCCGACCGCCACATGCCCGGCGAGGCCGGCTGACGGATCCAGTCCAGACTCACCCGGGTGCCGAGCACACCCGCGATCGCCCACTCGACGTGCGGGCACAGTGCGCGGGGCGCGGAGTGCACGTACAGGACTCCACGTGTCGTCACCTGAACCTCCGGGCAGAGCGGCGCTTTGTGTAACTTTGCGGAACGGCGGTGGCCGGGGCAGCCACGTGGCGAGGCTACCGTGCGACGGGGTCGGGAGTGTGACGTACCGTCGGTCCCAGTGCCCGCGAAACCCGAGGTTTCACCCATCGGGACGCGGGTACTGACGGAACGTGCGCGACCGGATGCCCGTCTTCTGCATACGGATCACCGGACGCTCACGTTCACCACAGAGGCCACATATTCACGAGATACGCGAGATTCGTACCGGGTCCCACTCAGTTCTCGCTCAGCTCGCGATCAGCTCTCGATCAGTCCTCGACAAGGAGGGGAACCAGGGGATGGGGAACCAGGGGATGGGGAACCAGGGTCCGCACGGCCGGAGCCGTCGCAAGCGCCCCGGCCACCGGCCGCGGGCGGCGGGCGTGGTGGCCGCGGCCGTGGCTGTCGTGCTGGGCGCGGCCGGCTGCGACTCCGACGGCGACACCACCGCCCCACGTCCCTCCGCCACCGCCCACGCTCCCGTCTGGGACCGCGGCCCCGACTCGATCGCGGCCGTCGGCGACTCCATCACCCGCGGCTTCGATGCCTGCAACGTGCTCTCCGACTGCCCCACCGTCTCCTGGGCCACCGGCAGCGACGCCTCCGTCGACAGCCTGGCGGTACGGCTGCTGGGCAGGGCCGACGCCGCCGAGCACAGCTGGAACTACGCGGTGACCGGCGCCCGGATGGCCGACGTGCCCGCGCAGATGGCCAGGGCCGCGCGGCGCCGGCCGGAGCTGGTGACGGTGATGGCCGGGGCCAACGACGCCTGCCGCCCCAGTACGAAGCAGATGACCCCGGTGGCCGACTTCCGCTCCGAGTTCAAGGACGCGCTGGCCACGCTCCGCAAGAAGCTGCCCAGGACCCAGGTGTACGTGTCGAGCGTGCCGAACCTCAAGCGGCTGTGGGCGCAGGGCCGCACCAGCGCGCTCGGCAAGCAGATCTGGAAGCTGGGGATCTGCCCCTCGATGCTGGGCGACGCCGACACGCTGGACCCGGCGGCCACGCTGCGCCGCGACACCGTGGAGAAGCGGGTGGAGGAGTACAACAAGGTGCTGAAGGAGGTGTGCGCCAAGAACACCCGCTGCCGGTTCGACGGCGACGCGGTGCACGACTACCGCTTCGGACCCGCCCAGCTCAGCCACTGGGACTGGTTCCACCCCAGCCGCGACGGCCAGGCCCGCCTGGCCGAGATCGCCTACCGCACCATCACGGCGAAGAACCCCGTGACCTAGCCTTTGTTCCATGACTGAACTTTTCGGCACGCTTCCGGACGGCACCGAGGTGCACCGCTGCACGCTCGAAAGGGCCGGGGTACGGGTGCGGGTGCTGTCGTACGGCGGGATCGTGCAGTCCGTCGAGGTCCCGGACCGAGAGGGGCGCACGACGAACGTGGTGCTGGGCTTCGACTCGCTGCGCGGTTACCTCGACTGTCCCTCGCCGTACTTCGGGGCGCTGGTCGGGCGGTACGCCAACCGGATCGCGGGCGCCCGCTTCACGCTCGACGGCCGGACGTACGAGCTCGCCGCCAACAACGCGCCCAATTCCCTGCACGGCGGCGAGCAGGGCTTCGACAAGCGCGTGTGGGCCGTCGAGGAGATCGAACACGGCGTACGGCTGTCGCGGGTCTCACCGGACGGCGAGGAGGGCTTCCCGGGCCGTCTGGAGGTGTCCACGGCGTACACGCTGGACGCGGACGGAACGCTGCGGATCACGTACGAGGCGTCGACGGACGCCCCGACCGTCGTGAACCTGACGAACCACAGCTACTGGAACCTGGCGGGCGCTGCTGCCGGGACCTCGAGCGCCGCGGGCCACGAACTGTCCGTCGCCGCGGGCCGGTACCTGCCGGTGGACAAAGCCCTCATCCCCACGGGGGAGGAGGCGGCCGTGGACGGGACGCGCTTCGACTTCCGTTCGGCGCGGAAGGTGGGCACGGGCTACGACCACAACCTCGTGCTCGACAAGGGAGTCACGGGAACGGCGGAGCCGGTCGCCGAACTGTACGACCCGGCATCCGGCCGCCTGCTCACGGTGAACACGACGGAACCGGGGATCCAGCTCTACACCGGCGACCACCTCGCGGCCCCGTACGCCCCCGGCGACGCGGTGGCCCTGGAGACCCAGCACTACCCCGACTCCCCGAACCGCCCGGAATTCCCCAGCACGCGGCTGGACGCGGGGCAGAGGTACCGGTCTGAGACGGCGTACGGGTTCGCGGCGCGATAGGGGGCGTTTCCTCGGATCCCGCCGCCCCTGCCCTCCCCGCTTCCGTTCGGTGCGTTGTTGACTGACGGCCGGTGGGGGAGGTCGCTCCCGCTCCACATCTTCCTTACATTCCGCCAGGCATCGCGGCCCCTGGATATATGGAGAAGCGCACCTGTGCCGCAGTGCAAATCCTCGTCTCCTGCAATCCCCAGGACGCAGTCCTGGGTGGCGGTAACGCCGATCTCCGAAAGATTGGATTTCTGTGGGCAACAGGCGATCTCGATGGTGCCACGACTTACGGCGAGGACAGTGAAGTGGCCAAGCAAGTCATGGGCAGCGACGTCACCGCCGCACAGCGGAAGGAGATAATGCGGCGATGGTCAAAAGGTCAAACCGAAGGAACCCTTGAGCCCTACTCGATCGGCTCGAAGAGCGCGAGGGGGAAGGCCAAGCAGTTCCTGAGTGATCAATGGTCGATCCTGACTGGCGACACTAACGCCTCCACTGCCGTGCTCGGATCTTACACGGCGAAGTACAAGATCCTCCGAGCCAACTCGTACGGGGTACAGGCTCGGATTACGATCAACAACAACATGACGATATCACCCTTTGCCCACATTGCGACGGGCTATGGAACGGCAGCTGATCACGCCGTACAGAGGTACGACAACGATGGGATCGTCACACTTGGGCACGCAGGCACCTCGCACTACATGACGATTACCTTTCGAACGGTAATCGTCAACTAAGCTCGAACCTGAGCCGTGGAGTTTGCCGTAGTTCACTGGTTTGACCGGTGAACTACGGCAAACTCCAGGAGCAAGGAGAACAAATGTCGCAGCCGAGTCGAACGACTAGAAGCCACCGTCACTTTCTCCATTTTCTATCATCTGTTCTCTTTGTTATCCCGCTTACGTCCGGATGTTATGCATCGACAGATTACGAGAAATATCCGGAAGGGCGCTTCGCGTCGACCGCCGCCTTTGTTCGTACGTGGAAGACAGGGTCTGGCGTCCTGGATTTGCAGCAGCATGCACAATTTACGGCAAGTCGACTAAAGCTGGAATATTTCAGCTGCTCGCGGGATGGTGTTCGCGAAAAAGACGGAGAGGGGACATGGAGCAGCGACAAAGGGCGTCAGAGGAGTGAGGTATTGCTTCGCTTCAACGACGGGTGCACCGCCACCCTGTGGGCAGGGTCCACGGACGGACACGATGTGCTTTGGGCCAAGTACAGCGACAGCGGTCAGGTCGTGACACTCGAGTGAATGTCGAATTCATGCGTGCCCCGGAAGGGGAGGGCTGAGCCCCGGTCCGGGTGTCAGGGCCCGGGCCGGGGCTGCTCGGGGAGGGCGCCCGCGCCCTTGGTCAGACGGTAATCGCCGTCGTCACGCGGTGGTCCACGATCGAGCGTCCGGCGGCAATCTCGTACGAACCCTTCACACGTGCCCAGGCCCCTGCCGTCTCGTCCCACACCTCGAACGCCCGCGTGGGGAGCGTCACCACGGCTTCCACCGTCTCCCCCGGGTCGGCCGAAATCCCCGCGAATCCGGCCAGCCGGCGTGCCGGTCGCTCGGGTCCGTCGGCGGTGGCCGGGGCTGCGTAGATCTGGACGATCTCGCGTCCCGGCCGCTCTCCCGTGTTGCGCAGGCGGACTCGCACGGTCGTGCCCTCCGCCTCGACGGACTCGTACGCCCAGTTCGTGTAGCCGAGGCCGTGACCGAAGGCGTAGGTGGGCGTCCTGGCCTCCTTCTCCCAGGCGCGGTAGCCGATGAACACGCCTTCAGAGTAGGCGAGTTGGCCGTTGTTCGGGACCACTTCGGTGACCGGGGCGTCGGTCAGGGCGCCCCAGGTCGTGGGGAGCCGGCCGCCCGGTTCCGTCGCGCCGGTGAGTACGTCGGCGAGGGCCGCGCCGCCCTCCTGGCCGGGGAACCAGCTCAGCAGGATCGCGGCGACCTCGTCCCGCCACGGCAGCTCCACCGGGGAGCCGGAGTTGACGACGACCACGGTGTTCGGGTTGGCGGCGGCGACCGCGCGGACCAGGTCGTCCTGGCGGCCGGGCAGCCGGAGGTCGGTGCGGTCGAACCCCTCGGACTCGACGCGGTCGGTGGTGGCGACCACGACGACCGCCGTGTCCGCGCCCCGCGCCGCCGCCGCGGCCTCGGCGATCAGTTCGTCGGGGTCCCGCTGCGGCTCCTGGTGGGCGAGGGCGAAGAGGACCGAGGTGGCGGCCGTGTCCTCGGGGGCGACGACGACGTGCGTCAGGGAGACCTCGATGCTCTCGCCGGCCGTCAGCTCCACCTGTGCGTGCGGCTCGGGGGCGCCGAAGAACGCGGCGAAGGGGTCCTCCTTGGCGGCGCGCTGGACGCCGTCGAAATACGTCGTGCCGTCCACGGTGAGCGTGAAGGCGCCCAGGCCCTTGATGCCGAACGTGTGCGTGCCGGACTCGCGCGGCGTGAAGGTGCCGGCCAGTTCGACGGTGTGCAGGTTGTCGTGGGTGACGCCCTCGGGCAGGTCGACGTCCGTCCACTTGATGTCGCCGTTGGGCACGGGGCCGGTGCCGAGGACCGTGCCGGCGGCGTCGCGGCAGACCGCGCGCAGGGTGAACCCGCGGTCGGCGATGGACAGTTCCTCGTTGGGGTCGGCACCGAGGGCGTACGTCACGGCGCCACCGGGCAGGGCGGCGGTGAGGCCGTCCAGCGGGGAGACGATCCGGTCGGGGAAGACGGTGGCGGAGCCGCCGCCCAGGACGCGGGCGTCGCGGGCGGCGGCTCCGATGAGGGCGACGGTGGCGTCGGGGCGTAGCGGCAGGACGGGGGTCCCTGTGTTCCCGGCGTTTCCGGCAGGCCCGATGTTTCCGGCAGGCCCGGTGTTTCCTGCGGGCCCGGCGTTCCCTGCGGGCTCGTTGCGGACGAGGACGAAGGAGCGACGGGCGATCTCGTGGGCGAGGGCCCGGCCGTCGACGTGCGCGGGCGGTGCGGCGACGACGGGTTCCGCGCCGTCGAGGATGCCGATCCGGGCGGCGAGGCGCAGCACGTTGCGCACGGCCGCGTCGACCGTGGCCTCCTCGACCCTGCCGTCCCGTACCGCCCGGGCGAGGGCCTCGCCGTAGACGGTGTCGGGTCCCGGCATGGCGATGTCGAGGCCGCCCTCGATCGCGCGGACGGTGTCGCGGGCGGCGCTCCAGTCGGAGACGTTGACGCCGTCGAAGCCCCACTCGCCGCGCAGGACGCCGTTCACGAGCGGCGCGTGCTCGCTCATCGTGATGCCGTTGACGCTGTTGTAGGCGGTCATGACGCCCCACGGGCGGGCGTCGGCGACGATCGCCTCGAAGGGGGCCAGGTACAGCTCGCGCAGGGCGCGTTCACCGATCAGGTTGTCGACGGTGAAGCGCTCGGTCTCGGCGTCGTTGGCCACGAAGTGCTTGACGGTGGTGCCGACGCCGCCGGACTGCACGCCGGCGACGTATCCGGTGCCGATGCGGCCGGTGAGGTACGGGTCCTCGCTGTACGCCTCGAAGTGGCGGCCGCCGAGCGGGGAGCGGTGCAGGTTGACGGTGGGCGCGAGCAGCACGTGGACGCCCTTGCGGCGGGCCTCCTGGGCGAGCAACACACCTGCCCGGCGAGCGAGTTGGGGGTCCCAGGTGGCGGCGAGCGCGGTCGGGGAGGGCAGGGCGACGGACGGGTCGTCGGCGGTCCAGCGGACGCCTCGGACGCCGATCGGGCCGTCGGACATGACGAGGGAGGCGAGGCCGATCTCCGGCAGCGCGGGAAGCGTCCAGCGGTCCTGGCCGGCGAGCAGCCGTGCCTTGTCGTCGAGGCCGAGCCGGGCGAGGGCTGCCTCGACGACCCGTTCGCGCGCCTGCTCTCCGGCCTGGTCGCGGGCCCGGTCCTGTGCCCGCGTATCCGTTCCGTCCGCTGTTCCGGCCACGGCCGCACCTCCTCGTAGAAGACCGCTTCGACGCACCCATGCTGCACCGGGAACCAGTAATGCGGTAGCTTTCGTCACCTTCTCGTGACGTGGGGCAGGTGCGGATTACCGTACGGTGACGCCATGACGAGCAGGGCCAGGGGCGAGGAGCGGCGCGCGGAGATCGTCCGGGCGGCCCTCGAAGTGATCGCCGAACGCGGTTACCGGGGCGCGAGCATGGCCGCGGTGGCGGAACGGGTGGGGCTGACCCAGCAGGGGGTGCTGCACTACTTCCCGACCAAGGACGCGCTGCTCGTCGCCGTGCTCAAGGAGCGCGACCAGTGGGACTCGGTGCCCGGGGAGCGGTGGCGGCTGGATCTGCTGGGCTCGCTGGTCGAGTACAACGCGATGCGGCCCGGGGTCGTCCAGACCTTCTCCGCGCTGCTCGGCGAGAGCGTCACCGAGGGGCACCCGGCGCGGGACTTCTTCACCGGACGGTACGAGGAGGTCCGCGCGAGCATGGCGTCGGTCCTGCGCGCGGAGTTCGGCGAACTGCTGCCCGGCGGGCTGCCCCCGGAGCGGGTGGCACCGCTGCTGGTGGCGGTAATGGACGGGCTGCAGTTCCAGTGGCTGCTCGACCCGGAGGCGGTGGACATGCCGGGGGCGTTCCGCGACTTCGTGACGCTGCTGGGCGAGCTGCCGGGGCCGGTGGAAAGCACCGAGGGGGCGGAGGGGGCCACGGACACGGGAGCGCGCTGAGGCCCCGCCTGCGTGGGGCCGCGTGTCCGCCCGCCTCAGCGCACCCGCGTGTCCGTCACCTCAGCCACCTCAGTCGCCTCGGAGCGCCCACGTGTCCGCCCGCCTCAGCGCGCCCGCGTGTCCGCCGTTTCCGGATCGCCGTCGGCGTCCTCGGCGTCCTCGGCGTACTGGTCTGCGTTTCGCGTCTCCTCGCCCAGGAGTTCGCGGGCCAGCAGCGTGGCGCCCGCGACCGCGCCCGGCATCAGGAACACCGCGACGACCGGCACCAGGAACGCCAGGCCCAGCGGGGTCCCGAAGCCCCACACCAGCATCTTGCGGGAGCGCAACAGCGCGAGCCGTTCGCGCAGTTGGACCCCGCGGCGCTGGAGGGCGACCGCGGCGAGCTCCTCGGTGAGGAAGAACCCGGTGACGAAGAAGCCGATCACCGGGACGGCCGTCTGCCCGACGAACGGCAGGAACCCGCAGGCGAACAGCAGCACGCCCCACACGCCGGCCCGCACCACGATGCGCAGGCCGTCCCGGGCCGACACCCACAGCTCCCGGACGAGCGGGAGGTCGGACTCGGGGGCGGTGCCGTCCGGGGAGACGTCACGGTCGACCCGCTCCGAGAGGTTCTCGTAGAAGGGCTGGCCGACGAGGAGGGTGACGGCGGTGAAGGTGACGACCGCGAGCAGCAGCGCGAGGGCGAACAGCACGGCGGTGAGGAACCCTCGGAACAGGCCCTGCCAGGGGCTCGACCAGTCGTCGGCGAACGGGGTCGCCCAGCCGACGAAGTCGTCGCCCCACACGGCGAGGGCGACGAGGGCGGCGGCGTAGAGGACGAGGGTGATCAGGCCGGGCAGCAGCCCGAGACCGTACACCTTGCCGTGCCGGGCCACCCAGCGGTGACCCCGCAGCAAGTGCCGGAATCCTGCGGTCAGATCGCGCATGGCTGCACTGTAGTGGGCGGAGCGTGGGCGCAGGGGGTCGCGCCCCCGCCCCCTCCCCCCGGCCCGTGTCTCGGGCCGCCCCCGCCCCCAACCCCGGCCCCCACCGTCCCGGACCGCGCCTCAGAGCTGGACGATCATCTTGCCGGTGTTGGCGCCCTGGAGGACGCCGAGGAAGGCGTCGAGGGTGTTCTCGACGCCCTCGACCACCGTCTCGCGGTACTTGAGGCGGCCGTCGCGGACCCAGGGCCCGACCTCCTGGACGAACTGCGGCTGGAGGTCGTAGTGGTCGCCGACGAGGAAGCCCTCGATGCGGCCGCGCGTCTGGATGAGGCGGGCGAGGTTGCGCGGGCCGGGGGCGGGCTCGGTGTTGTTGTAGACCGAGATCATGCCGCAGACCGCGATGCGGCCGTCGCGGTTGAGGCGGCCGAGGGCGGCCTCCAGGTGGTCGCCGCCGACGTTGTCGAAGTAGACGTCGATGCCGTCCGGGGCGGCCTCGCGGAGCTGTTGGGCGACCGGGGCCTTCTTGTAGTTGAAGGCGGCGTCGAAGCCGTACTCGGTGAGGAGGAGTTCGACCTTCTCGTCGGTGCCGGCCGAGCCGATGACGCGGGAGGCGCCCTTGAGCTTCGCGATCTGGCCCACCTGGCTGCCGACGGCACCCGCCGCGCCGGACACGAAGACGGCGTCGCCCTCCTTGAAGGAGGCGGTGCGCAGCAGGCCCGCGTAGGCGGTGAGGCCGGGCATGCCGAGCACGCCGAGGTAGGCGGAGAGCGGGGCGGCGTCCGGGTCGACCGTGACGACGTGCTTCGCGTCCGCGACGGCGTACTCGCGCCAGCCGAAGAAGTGCAGGACGTGGTCACCGACGGCGATGCCCTCGGCGTTCGAGGCGATCACCTCGCCGACGGCGCCGCCCTGCATGACCTTGCCGAGCTCGAAGGGGGCGACGTAGGACTTGGCGGCGCTCATGCGGCCGCGCATGTACGGGTCCACGGAGAGATAGCGGTTGCGCACCAGTACCTGCCCCTCGCCCGGCCGGCCGACCTCCGCCTCGACGAGGGCGAAGTCCTCGGGCTTCGGCCAGCCGACGGGGCGGCTGAGCAGCTGCCATTCGCGGCCGGTGGCGGGGAGCGATGCGTGGTCGGTCATGGGGTGGCGCCTCTCCTGCGTTTGCTTGCGCGATGTCGGCCGAATTTAATTCAGCACCTGAAACAACAATGGGACTGAATATTTCAGGATGTCAAGTAACCGGGTACCCTCGGGAGCATGGCTGCACACAAGAACCCCCGTGTGGACGCGCTGACGCTGGAGGTCGTCGAGCTGATCGGCACGGTGGTCGCGCGGTATCACGAGGAGTACGAGGAGGCGGCGGCGCAGCACGCGCTCACCGGGGCGCAGGCACGGCTGCTGAGCCTGCTGTCGCTGGAGCCGCTGCCGATGCGGCGGCTGGCGCGGAAGCTGAAGTGCGAGCCGTCGAACGTGACGGGGATCGTGGACCGGCTGGAGAGCCGGGGGCTGGTGGAGCGCCGGCCCGACCCCGCCGACCGGCGCGTGAAGCTCGCGGCGGCCACGGAGGAGGGCCGCCGGGTGGCCCGGAGCCTGCGCGAGTCCCTCCGCTTTGCCCGCGCGCCCCTGGCCGCCCTCTCGGAGGAGGAACGGGTGTCCTTGCGGGACCTCCTGCGCCGCATGCTGCCGGAGGAGACCGAGGAGGGCTGAGCGCCCCGCGGAAGCCCCGGGAGGGGGCGGCCGGGTGACCGAGGGGGTCCTCCTACGTGCACCACCACAGGAAGCGGTCGCAGGTGTCCGACGGCGACGGGTCGGCCGGCGACGACGGCGACGACGGCTCCCCGGTCGACGGGTTCCCCTGACCGCCGCCCCCCGGGCTCTCCGCGCCCGACGTCTGCGTCGTCTGCGCGTGCCCCGTGGCGGCCGGTGCCGTCCTCGACGTCTCGGACGCACTCGCCGTCGATCCCTTGCCCTCCGCCTTCGCGGAGCGCGAGGCCGAGGCGGACGTGGACGCGGAGGCCCCCGGTGTCGCGCTCGCCGTGCCGTCGCCCGCTCTCGCGGAGCCGGGGGCTCCGGACTCCTCACCCTGTCGTCCGGGCGAGGAGTCGGTGCTCTCGGAGGACTCGTCGCCGGTGGCGGCGGTCTTCGGGGTCGAGCCCGGGGACTCGGTGCCGAGTTCGGCAAGGCTCAGTCCGCCGGCGGCGAGGAGGAGGCCGGCGCCGATGAGGAGGACCCGGCGGCGGCGCCGACGGTGGGAGGCGGCACGACGGTCACGGCGGCCGGGGGGCTGTCCGTCGAGTTCGTCGTCGGCCGCGTCATCGGCATCACCGGGGCCATCGGCATCACCGGTACCACTGGTGCCGCCGATGCGGCCGGTGCCACCGGTGTCCCCACCGCCCCTGCCGTCCGCGTCCGCCCCGCCCGTCCCGTCCGCCCCATTGCCCTCGGGGAGCTCCGTCCCCTCGGCCCCGTCGGGTCCCCGTGCGGGCTCCGCCGGGTGGGCGGGCCGGGATCCGCTGTCCGCGCCTCCCAGGGAGCCGCGCTCCTCGGGCCCCGGGGACGGCACAGGGCCGCCGGGCACGACAGCGTCCCCCGCCGCGCCGGCGGTCTGCGCGAACGGCACTCCGGCGCGCGGGTCGGGGCCCCGCCCCGGCGCCCTGTGCGCGGCCGTCTCCCCCGCCTCCACGGGGATCTCCCCCTCCAACCACCCCACCGGTGTTCCGCACCCTGGACACGCCAGGGCTCCGTTGAGGTGTCTTCGGCAGGGGGTGCAGTAGTTCATGACGCCGGAAGACTAGGTTCCCCCCGCCTCGCTTGCCCAGTGACTGCTGTGAAAGTTGTGTAGGGAACGGCCAGTTCGCGACCGGTCCGTGGCCTGATCCTCCGTCATCCGCACACGTTTCCCGGACTTCTCGGGCGACGAGCGCGGCATACCGGGGAAATCCACCCGCCCGCATCGTGCGCGACCCATTGACACTCCCCCCACCCCCTCCTTACTGTCACGCCAGCATTTCGAACGCATGACGAAATATCGAACAAGCCGAACAAGCGGGCCGGACACGCAAGCCGGACAAGCGGGCCGGACAAGCAAGCCGCGAGACGAATCGAGAGGCGACAGCCGTGCGCATCACCGGAATCAGCACACACGTGGTCGGGACGCCGTGGCGCAACCTGACCTACGTCCAGGTGCACACCGACGAGGGGATCACCGGAGTCGGCGAGACCCGGATGCTGGGCCACACCGACGCGCTGCTCGGCTACCTCCGCGAGGCCGAGGCGAACCACGTCCTCGGCTCGGACCCGTTCGCCGTCGAGGACCTCGTGCGCCGCATGAAGTACGGCGACTACGGCCGCGCGGGCGAGATCGTGATGTCCGGCATCGCCGTCGTCGAGATGGCGTGCTGGGACATCAAGGGCAAGGCCCTCGGCGTCCCCGTCTGGCAGCTGCTGGGCGGCAAGGTCACCGACAGGGTCAAGGCGTACGCCAACGGCTGGTACACCACCGAGCGCACCCCGGAGGCGTACCACAAGGCCGCGCGCGGGGTGATGGAGCGCGGTTACCGGGCGCTGAAGATCGACCCGTTCGGCACCGGCCACTTCGAGCTGGACCAGCAGCAGACGAACTACGCCGTCTCCCTCATCGAGGCCGTGCGCGACGCCATCGGCCCCGACGCCGAGCTGATGCTGGAGATGCACGGACGGTTCTCCCCCGCCACCGCCGTCCGTCTCGCCAGGGAGATGGCCCCCTTCAAGCCCGCCTGGCTGGAGGAGCCGGTGCCGCCGGAGAACCTCAAGGCGCTGGAGAAGGTCGCCGCGAAGGTGGACATCCCCGTGGCCACCGGTGAGCGCATCCACGACCGGATCGAGTTCCGGGAGCTGTTCGACAGCCAGGCCGTCGACATCCTCCAGCCCGACGTCGGCCACATCGGCGGCATCTGGGAGACCCGCAAGCTCGCCGCCACCGCCGAGACCCACTACATGCTGCTCGCGCCGCACAACGTGGGCGGGTCCGTGCTCACCGCCGCCTCCCTCCAGGTCGGCTTCACCTCCCCGAACTTCAAGATCCTGGAGCACTTCAACGACTTCGCCGACGCGGAGATCAAGAAGGTGGTCAAGGGCGCCCCGCAGGTGGACCCGGAGGACGGCTGCTTCCACCTCTCCGACGCGCCCGGCCTCGGCGTCGAGCTGGACGTCGACGCGGCGGCCGAGTTCCCGCAGCAGCAGGCCCGCTTCGACCTGTGGGCCGAGGGCTGGGAGAAGCGCGCGCCCAAGGCCGGCCGGTGAGCACCGAAGCGGGCGGAAGCCGTACCGCCGTCGTCATCGAGGCCCCCGGTGCCCACCGGCTCGTCCCGCACACCCCGCGGGACCCCGGCCCCGGCGAGGCCCTGGTCGCGGTGCACGCCGTCGGCATCTGCGGCAGCGACCGCGAGGTGTACCAGGGCAACCGGCCCGCAGACTACGTGCGTTACCCGCTCACCCCCGGCCACGAGTGGTCCGGCACCGTGGCGGGCGTCGGGGCCGGGGTGCCGGAGTCCCTGGTAGGCCGCGGGGTCGTCGGAGAGGGGTTCCGCAACTGCCAGGTGTGCGACCGCTGCCACGCCGGCGAGACCACGCTGTGCACCGCCGGGTACGAGGAGACCGGGTTCACCCAGCCCGGCGCGATGGCCGCCACCCTGACCCTGCCCGCCCGGTTGTTGCACGTCCTGCCCGACGACGCGGATCTGACGGCCGCCGCCCTGCTGGAGCCCGCCGCTTGTGTCGCCGCCGCCGCGCTCAAGGCGAACGCGCGGCCGGGCGAACGGGTCGCGGTGGTCGGCACCGGCACGCTCGGCATGTTCGCGGTGCAGTTCCTGCGGGCTGGCTCGCCCGGGGAGCTGCTGGTGGTGGGCACCGGCCGCGACCGCGAGTCGCTGTCACGGGAGTTCGGCGCCACCAGCTTCCGTACCAAGGACGAACCGCTCCCGGACGACTTCGACGTCGTCGTCGAGACCGCCGGCTCCGCCGACGCCGCGCGCACCGCCGCCGCCCTGCTGCGGCGCGGCGGGCGGCTGGTGCTGACCGGTATCCCGGCCCCGGGCGCCGACGGGCTCGACCCGACCGGTCTCGTCGTACGACAACTGGAGGTGCACACCGTGTTCGGGGCACCGCCCGAGGCGTGGGCCCATACGGTCCGGGTCTTCGCGGCGGGTCTGCTCGATCCGCTGCCCCTGGTCTCGCACGAACTGCCGCTGGAGGAATTCCCCCGCGCCATCGAACTGGTGGGGTCCGGGGACCCGAAGGTGGGCAAGGTGCTGTTGCGGCCGTGACTCCCGTAGCCGGCCGCGCCCGTGCGCCGGTACGGGCGACCTGACGGCTCCGTACCGGCGCACGACCCCGACCGCAGACACGAACCGCGTCCGACATACCGAACAAAGCACCGCGCAACACCGTCCCTGAGACAGCCCGGGACAACCCCGGCCCCGCCCGCACGCCACGCACAGACGCAACGCCACGCACCTGACGCACATGAAGGACACCCCGTGACCGACCCTTCCCCTACGGCGGCCCGTCGACCTGGAGAGCGGGCACTCGCCGCGCTCGGCCTGGCCGCGCCCGCCCTCTCCCCCGCCGATGCCTCGCCGCACGCCTTCCCGGACGGCGGCCGCTGGCGCACCGAGGTGCCCTCCTGCGAGGGCCCGGAGGCGCTCGCCGTGGTCCTGAAGGAGGCCTCGCGGCTCGACGTGCCGATCCACCGGATCAGCCAGGGCAGCGGCGTGTGGATGCTGACCGACGCCGAGATCACCGAGATGGTCGAGGCCACCGCCGCGCGCGACATCGAGCTGTGCCTGTTCACCGGGCCGCGCGGCACCTGGGACATCGGCGGCTCGGTGCGCACCGACTCCCGCGGCGGCGGCCTGCGGGCCCGGGGTCACGACGCGGTGGCCGGCTGCCTGGAGGACGCCGTGCGCGCCACCGAGCTCGGCGTGAAGTGCCTGCTGGTGGCCGACGAGGGGGTGCTCTGGACGCTGCACCGGGCGCGCACGCAGGGCGTCATCCCCGCCGACACCACGCTGAAGGTGTCGGCGCTCATCGGCCCCGTCAACCCCGCCTCGTTCGCGGTGCACGAGCGGCTGGGCGCGGACTCGATCAACGTGCCCAGCGATCTGACCCTGGACCACCTCACGGAGATCCGCCGGGTCTCCGGCGCCCCGATGGACATGTACATCGAGGCGCCGGACGATCTGGGCGGTTATGTACGGATGTACGAGGTGGCCGAGCTGATCCGCCGCGGCGCCCCGATCTATCTGAAGTTCGGGCTGTCCAAGGCGCCCGGGATCTACCCCTACGGACACCAGTTGCGGGAGGTCACCCTGGCCACTGCCAAGGAGCGGGTGCGCCGCGGCAGGCTCGCGCTGGACCTGCTCGCGCGCCACGGCGCGGACACCGACATGGCGCCCCTCGGGTCCCGGATGCCGGGTTCGCTCCGACGGTTCGACACCAGCGCATAACGTTCCCGAAAAATCTCTTCACACAAGACGACACAGTCGCGCAGAATCCCACACACTCGCCTCGTTCCCGACCTGTACCGCCCTCCGCCGCACGCTGTTCGCACATTCGCACCGGAGGACCGGTCCGCGCCCCAACTGAGCCTGACGTCAAGGATGTTCATCATGACCACTCGCAGAGCCGCAGTAGCCGCAATCGCCTCGGTCGCCACCCTCGCCCTGACCCTGTCCGCGTGCGGCCAGGACAGTGAGGGCGGCAGCAAGGAGAGCAAGGACGACACCAAGGGCGGGACCGTCGGCATCGCGATGCCGACCAAGTCCTCCGAGCGCTGGATCTACGACGGCAAGTACGTCGTCAAGGAGATGCAGGCCAAGGGCTACAAGACCAAGCTGGTCTACGGCGAGGACGACCCGGACCAGCAGGTCTCGCAGATCGAGAACCTCATCACGCAGGGCGTCAAGGCACTGGTGATCGCGGCGATCGACAACAAGTCGCTGAACAACGTGCTCCAGCAGGCCGCCGACGCGAACATCCCGGTCATCTCCTACGACCGTCTGATCCTCGGCACCAAGAACGTCGACTACTACGCCTCCTTCGACAACGAGAAGGTCGGCCGGCTCCAGGGCACCTACATCCTGGACAAGCTGGGGCTCAAGGACGGTTCGAAGAAGGGCCCGTTCAACATCGAGCTGTTCGCCGGCTCCAACGACGACAACAACACCCGGTACTTCTTCAACGGCGCGATGAGCGTGCTCAAGCCGTACATCGACAAGAAGCAGCTCGTCGTCCAGTCCAAGCAGACCGCGCTCAACCAGGTGACCACCCTGCGCTGGGACGGCGGCACCGCGCAGAAGCGCATGGACGACATCCTGACCTCCAGCTACAAGAACCGCCGGGTCGACGCGGTGCTCTCCCCGTACGACGGCATCTCCATCGGCATCCTGTCCTCGCTGAAGTCGGACGACTACGGCTCCAAGGACAAGCCGCTGCCGGTCGTCACCGGCCAGGACGCCGAGGTCGCCTCGGTGAAGTCGATCATCGCCGGCGACCAGTCGATGACGATCTACAAGGACTCGCGCAAGCTCGCCAAGATCACCGCGGACATGGTGGACGACTCGCTGCACGACAAGAAGCCCGAGGTCAACGACACCAAGTCGTACAACAACGGCGTCAAGGTCGTCCCCGCCTACCTGCTGCAGCCGGTGAGCGTCGACAAGAACAACTACGAGAAGGTCCTGGTCGGCGGCGGCTACTACACCGCGGACGAACTGAAGTAACCGCCCGTCCCCACGGATCCCTACGGATTGAAAGGCACGACCATGGCGGGACCCGTCCTGGAAATGCGCTCGATCGTCAAGACCTTTCCCGGTGTGAAGGCGCTCTCTGACGTCACCCTGAAGGTGCGTCAGGGCGAGGTCCACGCCATCTGCGGCGAGAACGGCGCCGGAAAGTCCACCCTCATGAAGGTGCTCTCCGGCGTCCACCCGCACGGAAGCTACGAGGGCGAGATCCTCTTCGAAGGAGAGGTCTGCCACTTCAAGGACATCCGGGCGAGCGAGCAGCGCGGCATCGTCATCATCCACCAGGAACTGGCGCTGGTGCCCTACCTCTCCCTCTCGGAGAACATCTTCCTCGGCAACGAGCACGCCACCCGCGGGCTCATCAGCTGGGGCGAGACGCTCAGGCACGGCACCGAACTGCTGCGCCGCGTCGGCCTGTCGGACCACCCGGACACCCGGGTCGCCGACATCGGCGTGGGCAAGCAGCAGCTCGTGGAGATCGCCAAGGCGCTCTCCAAGAAGGTGAAACTGCTCATCCTGGACGAGCCGACGGCGGCGCTGAACGACGAGGACAGCGGCAAACTCCTCGAACTCATACTGGAGTTGAAGAAGCAGGGCATCACCTCGATCATCATCTCCCACAAGCTCAACGAGATCCGCAGGGTCGCCGACTCGGTGACCATCCTGCGCGACGGACGCTCCATCGAGACCCTGGACGTGAAGGCCCCGGAGACCACCGAGGACCGGATCATCAGCGGCATGGTCGGCCGCGACCTCGACCACCGCTTCCCCCCGCGCACCCCGCACGAGCCGGAGGAGGGCGCCGCACCGGCCTTCGAGATCCGCGGCTGGACCGTGCACCATCCGATCGACCAGCAGCGCAAGGTCGTCGACGACGTGTCCCTGCACGTGCGCCGCGGGGAGATCGTCGGCATCGCGGGGCTGATGGGCGCCGGCCGCACCGAGCTGGCGATGAACGTCTTCGGCCGCAGCTACGGCCGGTACGCGGCGGGCACGGTGTTCAAGGACGGCAAGGAGATCCGTACCAAGACCGTCCCCGAGGCGGTCGCGCACGGCATCGCCTACGTCACCGAGGACCGCAAGCACTACGGCCTCAACCTCATCGACACCATCAACCGCAACATCACCCTCAGCGCCCTGCGGAAGGTGTCCAAGCGGGGCGTGGTGGACGAGCACGGGGAGCGCCAGGTCTCCGAGGGCTTCCGCACGTCGATGAACATCAAGGCACCGACCGTGTTCGAGCCGGTGGGCAAGCTGTCCGGCGGCAACCAGCAGAAGGTCGTCCTCAGCAAGTGGATCTTCGCGGGTCCGGACGTGCTGATCCTGGACGAGCCGACACGCGGCATCGACGTCGGCGCGAAGTACGAGATCTACACGGTCATCGACCAGTTGGCGGCCCAGGGCAAGGCGGTCGTCTTCATCTCCTCCGAGCTGCCCGAACTGCTCGGCATGTGCGACCGCATCTACACCATGGCCGCCGGGCGGCTGACCGGCGAGGTCCCGCGGGCGGAGGCCACTCAGGAAGAGCTGATGCGCCGGATGACGAAGGACGAGAAGGACAAAGAGGTAACCCGATGAGCACGGATGTCACCGAGAAGACCCCGGCGGCCGCGCCGCCGGGCAAGGGCGGCTCGGGCACGGGCGACGGCCTGCTGAAGCTGCTCGTGGACGGCATGCGGCGCAACATGCGCCAGTACGGCATGCTGATCGCGCTCGGCCTGATCGTCGTCCTCTTCGAGGTGTGGACCGGCGGCGACCTGCTGCTGCCGCGCAACGTCTCCAACCTGGTGCTGCAGAACAGCTACATCCTGATCCTCGCGATCGGCATGATGCTGGTGATCATCGCCGGTCACATCGACCTGTCGGTCGGCTCCCTGACGGCGTTCGTGGGCGCGGCGGCGGCCGTGCTCATGGTCAGGCACGACGTGCCCTGGCCGCTGGCCGTGGTGCTGTGCCTGCTCCTGGGCGCCGCCGCGGGCTCGCTGCAAGGGTTCTTCATCGCCTATCTCGGCATACCGTCGTTCATCGTCACCCTCGCCGGGATGCTGCTGTTCCGCGGTCTGACCGAGATCGTCCTCAAGGGCCAGACCCTCGGCCCGTTCCCCGACGGACTGCAGAAGGCCGCCAACGGCTTCCTGCCCGAGGTCGGTCCGGACACCAACTACCACAACCTGACCGTCCTGCTGGGTCTCGTGGTCATCGCCTTCGTGATCTACCAGGAGGTCCGCGACCGCAGGCGCCAGCAGGAGTTCGCCCTCGACGTCCTGCCCACCAACCTGTTCCTGACCAAGCTGGTGGCGCTGGTCGCCGCCGTCCTGGTGGTCACCATGCTGCTCGCCAGCTACAAGGGCGCACCGGTGGTGCTGATCATCCTCGGCGTGCTGGTGGTGGGCTTCGGCTATCTGATGCGCAACGCCATCATCGGCCGGCACGTCTACGCGATCGGTGGCAACCTGCCCGCGGCCAAGCTGTCGGGTGTGAAGGACAAGAAGGTCGTCTTCCTGGTCTTCCTGAACATGGGCATGCTCGCGGCCCTGGCGGGTCTCGTCTTCGCCGCCCGCTTCAACGCGGCCTCGCCCAAGGCCGGCCTCAACTTCGAACTGGAGGCGATCGCGGCGTCGTTCATCGGCGGCGCGTCGATGAGCGGCGGCGTCGGCACGGTCCTCGGCGCCATCATCGGTGGTCTGGTCCTGGGCGTGCTGAACAACGGTATGAACCTCGTCGGTATCGGCACCGACTGGCAGCAGGTCATCAAGGGCCTGGTGCTCCTGGCGGCGGTCGGCTTCGACGTGTGGAACAAGCGCAAGTCCGGTTCGTAATCCTCGGCGCGGGCCCCGTCGGTACGGCGGGGCCCGCTTCATCGGCAGGAGTCGCACCATGGACATGAGCAGACGCACCATCCTCGCGACCGCCGCCGCCGCGGGCATCACCGCCGCGGCCGCCGGAACCGCCACCGCCTCGGCGTCGAACCGGGCGTCGTCCTCGGCGTCGTCCTCGAGAGGCAGGAAGCCCGTGAAGGAGCTCTTCGGCACGCTGGCCGACGGCACCAAGGTGTACCGCTGGTCCCTTGAGAACGGCGCGACCCGGCTGAAGGTCCTCAGCTACGGCGGCATCGTCCAGTCCCTGGAGATCCCCGACCGGCACGGCCGGCACGCCAACGTCTCCCTCGGCTACGACAACCTGGACGCCTACGTCACCGGCACCACGTTCTTCGGCGCGACCATCGGCCGTTACGGCAACCGCATCGCCAAGGGCCGCTTCACCCTCGACGGCAAGCAGTACCAGCTCTCCGTCAACGACGGCGAGAACACCCTGCACGGCGGCGCCAAGGGCTTCGACAAGCGTGTCTGGGACGTCGAGCCGTTCACCCGGGGCGCGGACGTCGGTCTGCGCCTGCACTACACCAGTGTCGACGGCGAGGAGGGCTTCCCCGGCACGCTGCGGGTGACGGTCACGTACACACTGACCCGGCACGGCGACTGGCGCATCGACTACGAGGCCACCACCGACCGCGCCACCGTCGTCAACCTCACCAACCACACGTACTACAACCTCGCGGGCGAGGGCAGCGGTTCCGTCGAGGACCACGAGCTCACCCTGGCCGCGAGCAGGTACACCCCCACCGACCCGGGGCTGATCCCCACCGGCGAGCTGGCGCGGGTCGCCGGCACCCCCTTCGACTTCCGGCGGGCCAAAGCGATCGGCCGCGACCTCCGCGACGGCCACCCCCAGCAGGTCACCGCCAAGGGCTACGACCACAACTGGGTCTTCGACAAGGGGGGCACCGACGAGCCCGAGCACGTCGCCACCCTGCGCGACCCGTCCTCCGGGCGCGTGCTGAGGATCGCCACCGACCAGCCGGGCGTGCAGTTCTACTCCGGCAACTTCCTCGACGGCACGCTCGTCGGCACGTCCGGGCGCACCTACCGCCAGGGCGACGCGCTCGCCCTGGAGACCCAGCACTTCCCGGACTCCCCCAACCAGCCGTCGTTCCCCTCGACCGTGCTGCGGCCGGGGCAGACGTACCGCACGACGACGATCCACTCGTTCGGCGCGGGGCGGTGAGCGGGACCCCGGGCAGGGCACTGCGACGGGCCGGACCGACCGCTCGCAGGCGTTGAACGGGGCCGCCACCGCATCCGTATGACTGAGCGGCCCGTGCTCCCCCGCACGGGCCGCTCAAACGTGACGGGCCCGTCTCGGCCCGTTCCCATACGGAGGTTCGAAGGCTCCATGGCCGACAACGTCACCTCGTTGTTCCGCGGCTCCGCGGCGCACAGCCCCTCGATGGCCGCGCTGACGCGCGAGGGCGGCGACGGCCCCGGGCCGGTGGACTTCTGCATCCCCTGCAACCCCTACTTCCCCACCCCCGCCATGTTCGACGAGCTGGCGGGCCGGCTGCGCGACATCCTCACGTACTACCCGAGCAGCGCCGACACCATCACCGCCGAACTGTGCGAACTGCTCCGGCTCCCGCCGAGCTGCGTGGCGATGGGCAACGGCTCGACCGAGCTGATCACCTGGATCGACCACCTGCTGGTCACCGAGTCGCTCGCGGTACCCGTGCCGACCTTCGGGCGGTGGACCGACCAGCCGATGGAGACGGGCAAGCGGGTCGACATGTTCCCGTTGCAGGAGTCCGGCGGTTTCGCCCTCGACCTCGGCCAGTACGCCGAGTTCCTGCGCAAGCGCGGGTCCCGGGTCGCCGTCGTCTGCAACCCGAACAACCCCGACGGCGGCTTCCTGCCCCGGCAGGCGCTGGTCGACTTCATGGACGCGATGGCCGACCTCGACCTCATCGTGATCGACGAGTCGTTCCTGGAGTTCGCCGACGTGGAGGGCGACCCCAGCACCGTCCAGGACGCGATGCTTCGGCCCAACGTGATCGTGCTGCGCAGCCTCGGCAAGAACTTCGGGCTGCACGGCATCCGGTTCGGATACCTGGTGGCCAACCCGGCGCTCGCGGGCAGGATCCGCTCGATGCTGCCGAAGTGGAACCTCAACTCCTTCGCCGAGCACGTGGTGTTCATGCTGAAGGAGCACAGCGCGGAGTACGGGGCGAGCCTGCGGCAGGTGCGGCAGGACCGCGTGGACATGGGCCGGCAGCTCGCCCGGCTCCCCGGTCTGACGGTGTACCCGTCCCAGGGCAACTTCCTCTTCGTACGGCTGCCGGTGGGCGCGGAGGGCACGGTCGTGCGCGACCGGCTGCTCACCGGGCACCGCATCCTGGTGCGCGAGTGCGGCAACAAGATCGGCTCCTCCAGCCGCTTCCTGCGTCTCGTGGTGCGCCCCGAAGTCGACGTGCGCCGGCTGGTGGCCGGGATGGAGCAGGTCCTCTACGGCACCGGGACGTCCGCGGCGGGCCCCGGTACCCCCGGTGCCGGTGGCTACAGCTCGGGGACGGCGGCGGTGGACCGCCTGGTGAGCGAGACGAACGGGGCGGGGATGCGGGGGCTGGCGGCACAGGCGTCCGCGATGCCGCCGGAGCAGGCGCAGGGGCCTGGGCAGGTGCAGGGGCAGGGGTCGGCTCCCGCGCCGGCCTCCGCACCCGCCCCGACGCCCGCCCCTGCGGCCTCGGCGGTTCCGGGGCTGGGGGCGATGGTGGCCGCGGCCGGGCTGGGGACGCCGTCGGCTCCGGCGGCGCAGCCGCTGCCGGGGGTGGTCTACGGCGGGGTACCGGCCGCCCCGGTGTCGGCGCCGCCGGCCGCCGCCCAGGTGGGGCCCGCCCAGGCGCCCGCGCCGCTCACCCCGGGGTGGGGACCCGGTGCCGCACTGCCGGGGGCGCCGGAGCCGCAGGGCGTACCGGAAGTCTGGGGGATGCAGCCGGTGCAGGGCGTGCAGGAGGTACAGGGGATGCAGGGCACACCGGGCATGCCCGCAGGGCCGGGTACACCGGGGATGCCGGGAGGGCCGGGAGGGCCGGGCGGCCCGGGTGGACCGGGAAGCCAGGGGGGACCGGGGATGCCGGGTGTGCCGAACATGCCGGGTATCCCGGGCATCCCGCCCCAGCCCGGCCCCCCCGGGCCGCGGTCCGTTCCGGCGGGCGGCGTGCCGCCGGTGGAGACCCGCCGGGGCATGCCGGCGGCGGGCGGCCTGACCGCGGCGCAGGTGCGCGGCCGTACGCAGCCGGACCCGCCACCCGATGCGGCGGCGGGCCGGCCGCCGGCCGGCGCGATGTATCGGGCGGGCTGACCTCCACCAGGGCCGCCCGCCGCACCCGCCTCTTCTCCCCGCTTCTCCCAACATCCGGTGAACGCAAGGGTGTTGGGGGCGTCCGGACGATGAACTCACCGTGTGATTCCCGCACAACTCTCGCACTTGGGGATCTTCCGGGGTCACTATGGCCGCCCATCGTCCCTCCTGCCTTTCCGGAGTCGGCCGTGAACGGCTTTCCCTGGGAGTCCGCGTTCGCCGTGCTCGGCCTCGCGGTTCCCGTCGGCGCGGCGCTGTGGGAGTTCGTCCTCGCCGGGCGCAAACGGCTCGGGTACCGCGTCCAGATGGACACGACCGCGGGCGACGCCGCGGCCTCCCCGTACGCCGGAGTCCTCCAGCAGATGCAGGGCACCGACGGCGCCCCGCTGCGTGATCCGTCGTTCGTCCTGCTGCGCATCGAGAACAGCGGCTGGGCGCCGGTCGTGGAGGACGACTACCTCGCGCCGGCCGAGGGCCCCATGGGCATCCGCATACGGTGCCGGGGCCGTCGTGTCGTCGGCATGGTGGTGACCGAGCTCAGCCGGGACGAGTTGCGCGGCTTCTTCACCCCGAGCACCGGCCACCACGGCCTCCTCCCGGGCACCGTCCCCGGCTTCGGGGTCACCGACGGTCTGATCGAGCTGCCCAAGGTGAAGCTGAACCGGCGCGACCACTACAAGGTGCTGGCGGTCCTGGAGCGCGAACGGGGCGTGCCGGGCGAGGCGTTCCCGGAGCCGGAGGTCGTCGCGAGCGTCGTCGGCGGGGTGCGCGGGGGGACCGTCAAGAAGACCGAGTACCACCCCTTCGCCTCCCGTCCCGTGATCGCCCTGCTCGTCGTGCTGACCCTGGTGGGCGCGGTGCAGTCGCTGCTCACCTTCTCCCGGGGCGACGAGGCGCACGCGGCGCCGCTGGACTGCGCGAGCGGCCGGCTCACCCTCTCCGGCTCGACCGCGTTCGCGCCGGTGGTCAGGGAGGCGGCGAAGCAGTACGCGAGGACGTGCCCCGGCGCGCACCTGTCCACCGCGGGCAGCGACTTCAACGGCAGCGGCCCCGGGCTGCGCGCCCTGGCGGACGCGGGCGACAAGGCCGCGGGGGTGAAGGGGGCGGACGGCAAGGGGCTCGGCAACCGGCTGACGTTCAGCGACGGCGCCAAGCCGGCCGGCTACCCCCGGCTGCTGCCCCGCCCCGTCGCGCTCTCGCTGTTCACCCTGGTCGTCAACAAGGACACCGGCGTCCAGGACCTCACCCTCGCGCAGATCAGGGACATCTACGCCGGGAGGATCACCAACTGGAAGGACGTGCACGGCAAGGACGTCCCGATCCACCTGGTCAGCCGCTACCCCGACTCCGGCACGCGCACCACGCTCGAACGGAAGGTCCTCGACGGCCAGAAGCTCCCGGCGACGACCACGAGCGACTGCACCGCCCTGGAGCGCGACCGGCCGGGCCGCTGCGAAGTCGGCGGGACGGACGTCCTGCTCGACACGGTGGCCCGCACCCCCGGTGCCCTCGGCCACAGCGAGGTGGGCAGCGCCGCCGGGCACGCGGGCGTCGTCCAGGTGCGGATCGACGGGTTCCCGGCGACCCTGGACGGGGTCGAGAAGGGCGCGTACCCGTACTGGCAGACGGAGTACGCCTACACCTACGGCGAGCCGCCCGCCGACTCCCTCGCGGCCGGCTTCCTGCGCTACCTCGCCCAGCAGGTCGGCCAGGACATCATCCGCTCCCACGGCGACCGCCCCTGCGCGGAACTGTCGAAGCCACTGCTGTGCAGACCGTCGTAGCGCTCGTCGATCTGCCGTACCGGCTACGGCAGATCGACGAGCACCCTCACCCCGCCGCCCGCGTCGACGCGCTCGTGGGCGTGTGCGATGTCGTCCAGGGCGTACCGCTCGACGGGGCCGGTGGTGAGGGCGCCCGCCGCGGCGGCGGCCGTGAGGTCCCGGGCGGCCTGCCGCCTGGCCTCGGCGGGGAAGTCGTCGCTGCCGAGCAGCCGCAGCGTGACGTTGTTGAACAGCATTGTCCAGAAGGGGATTTCGGTGCGGTCGGCGCCGGTGGCGTAGGCGGCGATCACGGCGTCATTCGCGACGACCGCGTCGTCGAGCGCGGCGTTGGCGGACAGGGACACCTCGACGATCCGGTGGACGCCGCCGGGCGCGTGCGCGCGGATCGCGGCGGCCGGGTCGCCGGAGTCGAGCGCGACGGCGTGGTGGACGGCGTCCGGGTCGACGCGGCCGAGGTCCGCGCCGCGCCGCACGGTGCCGATCACACTCGCGCCGCCCCAGTGCGCGAGCCGCGCGGCCAGGGAGCCGACGCCGCCGAGGACGCCGTGCACCAGGACGGTCCGCCCGTCGACCGGGCCGTCCGCGAACACGGCCCGGTGCGCGGTGATCCCCGGGATGCCGAGGCTCGCCCCGAGGTCGTCGCCGACGTGGCCGGGCAGCGGCACGGCCCGCTCGGCGGGTACGACGGTGTACTGGGCGGCGGTGCCGAAGGCCCGGTAGGACTGGGCACCGTACACCCACACCCGCTGCCCGGTCCGCCGTGCGTCCACCCCGTCCCCCACGGCGTCGACGACCCCGGCGGCGTCGCTGTGCGGCACGACACGGGGGTACGGCATCGAGGAGCCGAGCCAGCCGCGCCGCTTCTTGGTGTCGCCGGGGTTCACCCCGGACACGGTCACCCTGACCCGCACCTCGCCGGGCCCCGGCTGCGGGTCGGGCAGCTCGCCGACGCGCAACACGTCGGCGGCGGGCCCCTGTCGGTCGTACCAGGACGCGCGCATGGCGATCCTCCGGATCGGTCGGTCGGTCGGTCAGTAATTAGGTAAGTCAGTCCGCCGGGCCCTCGACCCGGCCCTCGCCCGTCGCCCCGCCGAGCACCTCGCGGAGCCAGGCGCGTTCGGCGCGGCTGGTGGCGCGGGCGGTGAGGAGCATGCCGCGCCGGTAGGGGTCGTCGACCTCCTCGGCGCGCAGCGGACGGCCGCCGCCGCTCTCGCCGTCGTCGTCCGCCGCGAAGAAGCTCGCCGGCTCCTCCAGGAACGCGAGCCGCCGGCGCAGTACGGCGTGCTGCTCGGCGGTGTCGGGCAGCAGGGAGAGGAACGCGAGGACGACGAGGAACCGGGTGAAGTCGGTGATCTCGTGCTCGGCGGGTGTGCGCAGCCGCCGCAGCATCTCGTCCCGCCCGGCCGGCGTCAGCGCGAGCACGTACCGCCCGGCGCCCGCGCCGGGTTCGGGGTTGCGCTCCAGCAGCCCGGCCCTGGCGAGCCGGTTGATCGCCGGGTAGAGGGTGCCGTCGCTGACCGGCCGGACGTACCCGGTGAGCCGGGCGATCCGGCCGCCGCAGCGCGTGCCCCCGCAGGGGGCCTTCGGCGAGGAAGCCGAGGATGGCGAGTTCGAGCATGCGGCCATCATCGCAGGTTTCATCGAATCGATGTATACATCGATTCGATGGCTGGCCCAGGACGCGCGGTCGTCGAACCTCCCCCAGGGAAACCTGCTGGCCGCGGCCCGTCCGGAGAACTGGGACGCCGCTTTCGACGTGCTGGCGGCGGCGCTGCCGCACGACCGGACGAGCGTGGTGGTCATGGACGAAGTGCCCTATCTGATGGATGAGACGGGCGCGTTCGAGGGCATGCTGCAACGGGCCTGGGACGGGGTGCTTCAGACCAAGCCGGTCCTGCTCGTCCTCATCGGCTCCGACCTGTCCATGATGGAGGCGCTGAACAGTTACGGCCGCCCGTTCCACCAGCGCGGCCGGGAGATGGTGCTCGGCCCCCTCAATCCGGCCGAGGTGGGCGGCATGCTGGGGCTGGAGCCGGCGGCGGCGTTCGACGCCGCCCCGGTCACGGGCGGGCTGCCCCTGATCTGTGCGGAATGGCCGCACGGCGCCGGGCTCTGGGACTTCCTGTCGGACGCCCTCAACGATCCCGTCACGGCGTTGCTGGTTTCGGCGGAGCGGTCCCTGGCGGCCGAGTTCCCCCAGCAGGCACAGGCCCGTACGGTGCTGTCGGCGATCGGCAGCGGTGAGCGCACCTTCGCCAACATCGCCCGTGCGGCCGGGGAGATCGGCGCGACCCCGCTTCAGCGCTCCTTGCGGATACTGACCGACAAGAGGATTGTCTCGGCCGAACTGCCGCTGTCCACACGCCCGTCGAAGGACCGGCGCTACCGGGTGGCGGACCCCTACCTCCGCTTCTGGCTCCGGTTCCTCGGCCCTGCGATGGGCGAGGTGGAGCGGGGCCGGGGCGACCTGACGCTGAACCGTGTCCGTGAGAACTGGACCAGCTGGCGCGGCCGGGCGGTCGAACCGCTCGTGCGCGAAGCACTCGGTCGGCTGCTGCCCGACACGGCTCTGCCACCGGCACCCGCCGTCGGCGGCTACTGGACCCGGACCAACAATGTGGAGATCGACCTTGTCGGAGCCGACCGTGCGCCCCTCGCCGAGAAGCTGCTCTTCGTCGGCTCGGTGAAGTGGCTGGAGAACTCTCCCTTCGACCGGCACGACCTGGCCGCGCTGCAACGCCACCGCGCCGCGCTCACACCCGACCCGCTCCCCCTGGTCGCGGTCTCACGCAGCGGAACGGACTGCACGGGCCTCGACGCCTCGTACGGCCCCGCGGAGCTCCTGGCGGCGTGGCCCGCCTGATGCCGGCACCGGCCCCGCGGACGGGGGGCGGGCCGTCGGCTCAGGGGTTCTGCCAGGCCGCCGGGTTCTCCGCGAGTTGTCGTACGGGGGCGGGCAGAGCGCCGGCGGCCAGGTCGGCCACCGTCACGCCCTCCAGTACCTGGCGGACGTTGGCCCGCAGGGCGATCCACAGCGGGAGCAGCGGCTCGGCGGGGCCGGTGTACTTGAGCTGGGTCGGCCGCTCGCCACGTACGGAGACGATGGGGCCGTCGACGGCGCGGATGATGTCGGCGACGGTGATCGTGTCCGCCTCCCGCGCCAGCCGGTAGCCGCCGTTGCCGCCGCGCCGGCTGGCGACGAGGCCGGCCCGGCGCAGATCGCCGAGGATGCCCTCCAGGAACTTGTGCGAGATGTCCTGCACCTCGGCGACGGACTCGGCCTTCACCGGCCCGCCCCCCTGCCGCACCGCCAGCTCCACCACAGCCCGTACCGCGTAGTCCGCCCGCGCCGAGATCCTCATACGCTCATTGTGGTGCCGAAGGCGGCATCCGGTGACCACCGGCTGCCACCACCGCCCGGAACTCCGGGGGTGCCAGCACCCGTATGAGGGCGGCCAGCGCGCCGGGAGTGGTGGTGAGGACGGTGCCGGGCCGGTCGCTCTCGCGCAGGTGGACGGGGCCGACGGGGGGCCGGGCGGCGACGTGCAGGCAGTTCGCACCACCCGCCTCACTGAACGAGGACTTCTGCCAGGTCAGTTCGGTCATCGTCATGCTCCTCGGTGGGTGTACAGGACATGCTGGATCAGACCCCAGGAATCGCGCTCCTCGTGGCGGTCCGGAGACGCCGAGGGGACGATCGCGGGCAGGGCGTTGCGGGCCAGCGCGGCGGTCGTCGCGCGGTAGTGGGCCACGTCGTCGGTCTCGTGGAGGCTGACAGCGGCGGCGGGGTGTTCGAGGAACACGGTCTCCAGGCCCGGTACGCCGGGGCTCAGGACCAGGAACGGCGCACTGACCCAGGACTGCTGGGCACGGTCGAACGGCAGGATCTGAATCGCGACGTGCCCGTCGGCGGCAGCACGGATCAGGTGCGCCAACTGACCGCGCATGACGTGCGGGCCGCCGACGACCATGTGCAGCGCCGCTTCGTGGATCAGGGCGTGCAGACGAGGCGGTCGTTCCCTAGCGAGGATGCGCTGCCGCGCGAGGCGGAAACGTACGAGCGCGTCGATCTCGGCAGGGTCGGCTTCCGGCCGTGCCGACGTGAAGAGGGCACGCATGTACTGCTCGGTCTGGAGAAGACCGGGGATCAGCAGTGTCTCGTAACTGGCGATCTCGGCAGCACGGTCCTCCAACTCGGCCAGGTCGAGCGCGCGCGGCGGCATGAGTCTTCGGTACTCCGACCACCAGCCTTTTCCGCTGCTCTCGGCCATACGCACCAGCTCATCGACATAGGGGACACTTGTGCACCCATACCCCTCCACCAATTCCCGCAGGCGCTCGACCGGGATCGCGGTCCGGCCCGCCTCGATGTGATTGAGGTGGGGACGCCCCATACCAATCAGCGCGGCCCCTTCGGCGAGATTCAGGCCGGCGGCTTCGCGTAGCTTGCGCAGTTCGATGCCGAGCCGTCGCTGACGTTCGGTGACGTTGAGCCGTAGGGCCAAGACCGGGCCTCCCTGAAGGTCGGGGACAGTCTGCCGTGTTGGCAGGACAGGGTCCACCAATCACCGAAGAAGGTTGCAAACGTGCTGAGCCAATGGCTACTTTATGTACGGCGACGCTCACACAGTGATGTCGGAAGCCTCGCCGTCGACGTACGCGTACGCACGCCGCATCGCGGAAGCGCACCGCCGGATTCACGGGCCGTTCCGGGCTAGCCCGTTCCCAGGGGGCGGCAGAGCCACCGCGGGCGGCGCACGTCGACGCGCTCGTTCCGCATCCCCTTTCCGCGTCACCGCTCAGCGCCCTGGAGGCGTCAGTCATGCACCTTCCGCACGCCTACACCCTGTTCACGCCTGCCACCGCGACCTCCCCCAAGGTGTGCCGAGACTTCGTGCGCTCGGTCCTCACGACGCTGGGAGCCGGCGAACTCGCCCCCACGGCCGCCCTCTGCACGTCCGAGCTGGTGACCAATGTCCACCTGCACGTGCAGGGCCAGGTACACCTGCGAGCCGTCGTCGAGGCGACGGCGGTCCGCGTGGCCGTGTACGACGAGAGCCCGGAGCCACCCTGTCCCCGGGGCAGGGTCGACGGCGAGGCCGAGGGCGGGCGGGGCCTGCTGCTCGTGGCCGAACTCGCCGACGGCTTCGGCGTCACCCGCACCCGCACGGGCAAGGGCGTGTGGTTCCAGCTCGTCCGGAACTGAGGAGCAGACGCCGGCTTCCCCCTCGACCCTGCCGTCCGCGCCTACGCCTACGCCAGCCGGATCACGTTCCACGACAGCGGCTCCAGCGTGGCGCTCAGACGGCCGTCCGTCAGGGCGGTGCCCCTTACCTCGTGGGGGGTGACACGGTCCGGTGCGTCGAGGGTGTTGCGGGCCTCCGGGTCCTCGTCCGACAGGGCCGTGTGCTCCACCACGCGCGTCAGGTCCAGGCCGGACAGGGCGACTTCGAGCGGCAGGGACTCGCTCCGGCCGCGGTTGACCGCGAAGACGGTGACCGTGCCGTCCTCCGCGCGAACCGCCGTCGCGTGCAGCAGGTCGGCCTCGCCGTACTTCCGCGTCTCGTACGTCGGCGAGTCGACCCGTACGTCCAGCACCTCGCCCCGGCCGTGGCGGGACGCCTGGGCGAAGGGGAAGAACGTGGTCTGGCGCCAGGCCGGGCCGCCCGGTTCGGTCATGATCGGGGCGATCACGTTGACGAGTTGCGCCAGGCACGCCACCTTCACCCGGTCCGCGTGCCGCAGCAGCGCGATGAGGAGCGAGCCGAGGACGACCGCGTCGGTGACGGAGTAGCTGTCCTCCAGCAGACGCGGCGCCTCGGGCCAGTCCAGGGCGCTGACCTGGGCGTCGGCGCGGGACATGTACCAGACGTTCCACTCGTCGAAGGAGAGGTCGATCTTCTTCTTCGACTTGAGCTTCGCGCCCACGTGGTCGCAGGTCGCCGCCACGTTCTCGATGAAGGACTCCATGTCCACGGCCGAGGCCAGGAAGGAGTCGACGTCGCCGTCGTGCGGCTCGTAGTAGGCGTGCAGGGAGATGTGGTCGACCAGGTCGTACGTGTGGGTCAGGACCGTCGCCTCCCACTCGGCGAAGGTGTCCATGGACTGCGCGGAGGAGCCGCACGCGACCAGTTCGACGGACGGGTCCATCTGCCGCATCGCGCGGGCCGTCTCGGCGGCGAGGCGGCCGTATTCCTCGGCGGTCTTGTGGCCGGTCTGCCAGGGGCCGTCCATCTCGTTGCCCAGGCACCACAGCTTGATCCCGAAGGGTTCCTTGTCGCCGTGGGCGGCCCGGAGGTCCGAAAGGGCGGTGCCCGAGGGGTGGTTGGCGTACTCCTGGAGCTCCAGTGCCTCGGCGACGCCGCGCGTGCCGAGGTTGACGGCCATCATCGGCTCGGCCTGCGGGCCGATCCGCTTCAGGAAGGCGAGGTACTCGGACAGGCCGAAACGGTTGGTCTCCGTGGAGCGCCAGGCGAGGTCGAGGCGGCGGGGGCGGTCCGCCACCGGGCCGACGGAGTCCTCCCACCTGTAGCCGGAGACGAAGTTGCCGCCGGGGTAGCGGATCGTGGTGACGCCGAGTTCGCGGACCAGGTCCAGGACGTCCCCACGCAGCCCCGCCGCGTCGGCGGTGGGGTGGTCCGGTTCGAAGACGCCGGTGTAGACGCAGCGGCCCAGGTGCTCCACGAACGAGCCGAAGAGCCGGGGGCTCACCTCCCCGACGGTGAAGGCGGGGTCGAGGGTGAAGCGGGCGCTGTCCATGAATTCCTTCGCGAGAGGGCGGGAGCCGTCACGGGACGGCCCCCGCCCGAACCGGGGTGCGGGCAGGGGCGGGTCCGGGGTCAGCCGGCGAAGGGGGGCAGGGCGAGGCCCTTGCCCGCGCCGGGCAGGACCATCAGGGAACCGGCCAGGGGAGGCGCGGGCGACAGCCCGACCCGCGCCGTCGTGATGTAGAGGTCCGTCAGGTGGGCACCGCCGAACGCGCACGCCGTGACGCGCGGCACCGGCAGCCGCACCACCCGGTCCAGCTCACCCCCCGGCGTGTACCGCCGCACCGCCGCCCCGTCCCACAGCGCCACCCACACGCAGCCGTCCGCGTCCACCGTCAGCCCGTCCGGGAAGCCCGCGCCGTCCTCCACCGTCGCCAGCGGCCGCCGCCCCGAGACCCGCCCGGTGGCCGGGTCGTGGTCGAAGACGTCGATGCGGCGGGTCGGGGTGTCGATGTAGTACATGAGCCGCCCGTCGGGGCTCCACCCCGTGCCGTTGCTCACCGTCACGTCGTCGAGGACGACCTCGGCCGCCCCGTCCCCGGTGATCCGGGACAGCGTGCCGCCGCCCTTCGCCTCGTCGTAGCGCATGGTGCCGGCCCACAGCGACCCGTCGGGCGCGACGGCGGCGTCGTTGCCGCGCCGCCCCGGCACCGGCTCGTGGCGCAGCCACCGGAAGTCACCGGCGTCGTCCACCAGCCCGATACCGTCGCGCAGATTGAGCACGAGACCGCCCCCGGCGCGCGGCTTGACGGCGCCGACGTGCTGCTCGGTGGTGCGGACCGTCCGGCGTCCGGAGACCGGGTCGTAGGTGTGCACCCGGGAGCGGAGGATGTCCAGCCACAGCAGCCGTCCGGCCGCCGCGTCCCAGGTCGGGCCCTCGCCCAGTTCCGCCTCCGCCCGTACGGCGACTTCCACTTCGTACGTCGTCATGCCACGCTCCGATGACCGAGATGTTCCGACAGTTCGGCGGCGCCCTTCGCGGCGAGTTGTTCCAGTTCGGCGCGGCGTTCCTCGCTCCATCGGATCATGGGCACGGAGATGGACAGCGCGGCGACCACCGTGCCGGTGCGGTCGCGCACGGGGGCGGCCACGCAGGAGACGTCCTCGTTGGACTCACGGGTCTCCACGGCGATGCCCCGGCCGCGGATCTCGCGCAGGGCCTCACGCAGCGCGGCCGGGTCGGTGATGCTGTTGGCGGTCATCGCGGGCAGCTCGGCGCCGGCCGGGACACGGGCGTCCAGCTCCTCCTCCGGCAGCGAGGCCAGCAGCATCTTGCCGACGGAGGTGCAGTGGGCGGGCAGCCGGCGTCCGGCGGCTGACACCATGCGCACGGCGTGGGTGGAGTCGACCTTGGCGATGTAGATGACGTCGGTGCCCTCCAGGATGGCGACGTGCACCGTCTCGTCGCAGGTCTCGGCGACCGCGCGGGCCACCTGCTGCCCCTCGGCGGCGAGATCGAGGTTCTCGGCGTAGCGGCTGCCGAGCTGGTACGGGCGGACGCCGAGGCGGTAGCGTCCCGGCTGCCCCGGCACCTGGACGATGTACTGGCGCGCGGCCAGGGTGGTCACCAGCTCGTGCACGGTGGTGCGCGGGAGCTGGAGTTTGCGCACGATGTCGGGGGCGGAGAGCGAACCGTCACCGTCCAGGAAGAGCTCCAGTATGTCGAGAGCCCGGGTGACGGCGGGTACGAGGCGTCCCACGGTCCGGCCCCCTCTCTGTGGTCGTGTTTCCGCAGTGGTGCGTTGAGCGCTTCTATGGGTGTTCGAGATTTCAACTGGCGATCGGCATGACGAACACGGCGAACACAGGCTAGTCAACGGGCCGGGGCAGCGGCAATGGGCCGGGCAGCGGCGGCAGCACACGGGCACGGGAGCGGGAGCCGGGTGCGGAAGCCGCGCGGGACGATGGACCCATGCCGCCCGCGAAGAAAGTCCCGCCGACGCCCTTCACGCCCCTGGACTTCCAGCTCGTCCTGCTGCGCCGCATGGCCGACCACAACCCGGACCTCGTCGAGCGCGCCCGGCACGAGCTGGGGGTGTCGGTGGCCGGCATGCGCGAGGCCAACAGGCGGTGGCAGGCGATGGTGCGGGGGCCGCGCTCGCGAGGGGCGGCGGCGCGTCTGCGGTCCGTGCTCGGGGCGCCGGAGACGGCGGCCGCGCGCCGCGTCGGCGATCTCGACTGCGAGGCGCTGCGGTGGCCGGTGCCGCTCTGGCCCGACCTGCGCTTCGAGGCGCTGGTCGGGCCGGACGGGGCGGTGTGGAACGAGTGGCTGGTACGGGCGCCGGGGGCGGCGGCGCCGCGGCTGCGGACGGTGGACGACCTGGTGCCGTGGTCGTGCACGGTGGACGAGGTGGCGCGGGCGTTCGCGCCGGCCCGGCCGCTGGAGGGGACGGCGCCGACCCGGTGGGGGCTGGCGTTCACCGCGCCGGACGGGGAGGGGGTGCGGCGGGAGTGCGCGGCGGAGTTCACGTGGGGGTTGCTGCAGCGGGTGGGGGTGAGGTGAGGGTTTTTCTGGCCCCCGCCGCCCTTGCCCTTCCCGTCCCTGCAAGGGGCGCTGCCTCTTGGACCCCGGCACGGGACTTCGCCCCGTTTCGCACGGTTCCCCGCGCCCCTGTCAAAGGGCGCGGGGAAACCCGTTTCAGGCGGACGCCGCCCGCAGGATCTCCGCCGCCACCACCGGCACCGACCCCGGATGCAGCCACAGGAACAGGTTCGGCTCCACCAGCTCCAGTTCCATCACGCACGGCCGCCCGTCGTCCCCGTCGACGAGGTCGACCCGCGCGTACAACAGCGCGGGATCCCCCGGCACCGCCGCCAACGCCCGCTCCGCCACCGCGACCTCCGCCGCCGTCGGCTGCCACACCTCCAGCCCGGGATGCGCGGTCTTGCGCGCGTCGTACGGCGTACCCGGCGTGAGCACCGCCTTCTTGCGGCTCGCGTGCACCAGGCGCCCGCCGAAGAACAGCAGCGGCCGCTCGCCGGTGACGTCGATGGCCTTGAGATACGGCTGCACCATCGCGGTCAGCCCCTCCGCGTGCATCCGCTCCAGGTGCCGTACGGCGGTCGCGCGCTCGCCCGGGGCGTACCGCGCGGCGTACCGGGAGCCCGCCCCGGAGGTCGGCTTGATCACGTACTCCCGGTCCTCGGGCAGCTCCGCCGGGTCGCCGGGGGCGAGGTAGCCGGTGGGCACCGTGGGGACGCCGGCGGCGGCCAGCTCCCCCAGGTACCGCTTGTCCGTGTTCCACCGTACGACCGGGGCCGGATTGGCCAGCCGGGTCAGCTTCCCGCACCGCTCGGCCCAGGCCGTGAACTCCGCCACCCGCAGGGTGTAGTCCCAGGTGGAACGGATCACGACGAGGTCGAAGGAGGCCCAGTCCACGTCCGGGTCGTCCCAGAACACCGTCTCCGCCCGAGCCCCGGCCCCGTCGAGCGCCGACAGCAGCAGGGGCAGATCGCGGTCCTCGGGGCCGTCCGGTCCACGTCGGTAGGTGGCGAGGGCTATGTGGGGCACGGCATGGACTCCTGACCTCGGACGACGGTGGCACGGATCGGCCCCGGCGAGGCTAACAAGCCTCCCGCACCGGCCTCGCTCCGTTTCCGGATGCGGACGGCCGGGAGCCGCGGGGCGGGAACGTGACGGGGGCGGGCACGTGACGGGGACGGGCACGTGACGGGAACGGGCACGTGACGGGAACGGGCACCGCGTGCTGGCGGACCCGGTGACAGCCGCGTAGGTTCGCGAGTCGGACAGTCGTCCCAGTCGTCCCAGTCGTACAGTCGTCCGTTCGTCCCCGCTCGAGGAGTGTGCCGCGTGTCCCTGCTGTTTCCGGCGTTGTTCCAGGCCGCGACGGACGACTCGGCGACCGTCCGCCGGCCCGCCCTGCGCTTCGGCACGCATGCCCTGAGCCACGGCGAACTGGCCGTCGCGGCGCGGCGGTTCGCGGCGCGGGTGCGCGAGGCCGCGGACGGCGGGCGGGTGGCGGTGTGGGCGACACCGGTGCTGGAGACGGCGGTGGGCGTGGTGGCCGCGCTGGAGGCCGGCCTCGCCGTCGTCCCGCTCAACCCCCGGTCGGGCAAGGCCGAGTTGGAGCACATCCTGGCGGACAGCGCACCGCGACTGCTCCTCGCGGCACCGGGAGAAGAACTTCCGCGGGCGGTGCGGGAGTTGAGGCGGCTTGACGTCACGATCGACGCCGGGATCCGTACCGGGACCGACGCCGGGACCGGCACCGGGATCGACGCCGGGACCGGCACCGGGACCGGCACCGGGATCGATCTCGGGGGCAGCGAGACCGTCCCGGCCCTGGACGAACCCAACCCCGAGTCCCCCGCCTTCGTCGTCTACACGTCCGGCACCACCGGCCCGCCGAAGGGCGCCGTCATCCCCCGCCGGGCCGTCGCCGCCACGCTGGACGCGCTGGCCGACGCCTGGCAGTGGACCGCCGACGACGTCCTCGTCCACGGCCTGCCGCTGTTCCACGTGCACGGGCTGATCCTCGGCGTCCTCGGCCCGCTGCGGCGCGGCGGGGCCGTGCGCCACCTGGGCCGGTTCTCCACCGAGGGCGTGGCCCGGGAGCTGAACTCCGGGGCGACGATGCTGTTCGGGGTGCCCACGATGTACCACCGGATCGCCGAGGCGCTGCCCGGTGACCCCGAGCTGGTGCGGGCGCTCGCCGGGGCCCGGCTGCTGGTGTCCGGGTCGGCCGCGCTGCCCGTCCACGACCACGAGCGGATCGCGGCGGCGACCGGGCGCCGGGTCGTCGAGCGGTACGGCATGACGGAGACGCTGATGAACACCGCCGTCCGCGCCGACGGCGAGGCCGGGCCGGGCACGGTCGGACTGCCCCTGCCGGGGGTCGAACTGCGGCTCGTGGAGGAGGACGGGACGCCGATCGCCGCGTACGACGGGGAGACGGTCGGCGAGATCCAGGTGCGCGGGCCGAACCTGTTCACCGGTTATCTGCACCGGCCGGACGCCACCGCCGGCGCGTTCACCGCCGACGGCTGGTTCCGCACCGGCGACATGGCGGTCCGGGACCCGGACGGTCACGTCCGCATCGTGGGCCGGAAGGCGACGGACCTGATCAAGAGCGGCGGCTACAAGATCGGCGCCGGGGAGATCGAGAACGCGCTCCTCGAACACCCCGGGGTGAGCGAGGCGGCGGTCACGGGCGAGCCGGACGCGGACCTCGGCGAGCGGGTGGTCGCATGGGTGGTGGCGGCGGAGCCGGCATCACCACCGGCGCCCGAGGCGCTGGCCGCGCACGTCGCGGAGCGGCTCGCCCCGCACAAGCGGCCACGGGTCGTCCACTACCTGGACGCCCTGCCGCGCAACGACATGGGGAAGCTGCTGAAGCGGGCGTTGCGGACGCCCTGAGCACGGCGGCGCCACGCACGCGCTGCACCCGCCGTGAACACGGCGCCACGGACGCCTTGACCACTGCACCGCGCACGCCCCGCACAGTTCACCCGTTCGGGCGTTCCCTGCCCGGCCCAGCTCCGCGCGCGGGAACGGGTGGTCGCGCTCACGATGCGAGTGAGGGGCCGCCGGCCGGAGGTCCCACGGTCCGTGCCTCGGGAGGATGTCGCCGTGACCGCGAGTCTGGAGCAGTTGCGCCGTTGCCACTTCGCCGTCGACCTGGGGGCGGCGAGGACCCGGGTCTATGTGAAAGGGGTCGGGCTGGTCGTCGACCAGCCCAGTGCCGCCGCCGTCAACACACAGACCGGGGCGCTGATCGCGGTCGGGGAGTTCGCCGAGAAGATGACCGGGCGCACGCCCTCGTACATCAGGGTGGTGCGGCCCGTCTCCGGCGGCACGGTGGTCGACATCGAGATGGCCCAGCGGATGCTGCGGCAGCTGCTCGGCGAGAAGCTGCGCCGCACGCTGCGCCGCAAGCCCCGGCTGCGGGCGGCCGCCTGCACCCCGCACGACGCCGATCCGCTGGCCCAGCGCGCCACCGTGGAGACGATGGTCGGGCTCGGGGCGCGGCGGGTGGAGCTGGTGGACACGCTGGTCGCGGCGGCCGTCGGGTGCGGGCTGCCCGTGGAGCGGCCCGAGGCTTCGATGATCATGGTGTGCGGGGCGGCGGCCACGCAGATCGCGGTGCTGTCGCTGGGCAACATCGTCACCGCCGAGCGCATCCCGGTGGGCGGCGAGGCCGTGGACCACGCGATCGTGCAGCATCTGCGCCACCAGCACGAGTTGATGCTGCCCAGCCAGTCGGTACGGCCGCTGCAGGTCGCCCTGTCCGGCAACGGGCTCACCCCGGGCGGCCCCGAGGTCACCGAGATCCACGGCCGAGACGTGGCCACCGGGCTCCCCCGCTCGGTGAAGGTCGACACCGCCGCCGTGCGCAACGCCATCCAGACCCCGCTCACCGCCGTCCTCGACGGCATCGGCAAGGTGCTGCGGGACTGCCCGCCCGACCTGGTCGCCGATCTCGCCGACCGGGGCATCATGATGGTCGGCGGCAGCGCCCTGCTGCCGGGGCTCGACCAGATGCTGCGGCAGGCGACCGGGATGCCGGTGTACATCGCCGAGCGGCCCGACGTGTGCGCGGTGCAGGGCCTGGGCGAGATGCTGGAGGGCCGGATCGAACCGCTGGTGCTGGACCCGCTGGCCGCCTGACCCCCGACGCCGCCGTGCCCCGGCCGCCGTGAACGCGCGCGGGGCGTACGACAGTCACGGCGGTGGGCGCCGGGGGGTGAGCGATAGGTTCCGGTGGCGGGTGACCGTTAGGGTGCACGGGACGACCATGCCCGCGGAGGTGGTGTCCGTGTCCCGGATCGGAATCACCGGGCACCGCTGCGTACCCAGCGAGGTACTGCCCGCGGTGCGCTCGGGCATCGTCGCGGAGCTCGCGGAACTGAGCCTGGAACCGGCCGCGGTGGCGTTCAGCGCGCTGGCCGCCGGGAGCGACCAGCTCTTCGCCCAGCTCGCGCTGGACCACGGCGTCCCGGTGACCGCCGTCATCCCCGGCATGGACTACGAGGCCCACCTCGGTGACGAGCGGGTGCGCGGCACCTACCGGCAACTGCTCGCCGCCTGCGCGGACCGCGTCCGGCTGCCGCTGGAACCCACCCACGAGGAGGCGTACTACGCGGCGGGCCGCTGGATCGTCGACCACACCGACCGGCTGCTCGCGGTGTGGGACGGGCACCCGGCGCGCGGCCTGGGCGGCACCGCCGACGTGGTGGCGTACGCGCGCAGCACCGGCGTCCCGGTGCGGGTGCTGTGGCGGCCGGGGGTCAGCCGGGCGTGACGGCCCGCGTCCCGCCGTCCGCCGACCGCCGTCCGCCGACCGCCGACCGCCGTCGGCCGTCGGCCGTCGGCCGTCGGCTCAGGATCCGAACCGCACCAGCCAGTCCGTGTGTTGCGGGCTGCACAGCCGCTCCACGTCCTCGACCGCGTCGGCCCAGCCCTCCTCGGTGACGGTGGTGCCCATCGCCAGCCGCGCGGTGTCCAGATCCTGTTCGATGAGGGCGTGCGCGTACTCCAGCGGGCGGTGCCTGCGCACCTCCTGCCAGGCCACCCCGGCCGCCGCGGCGGCGGAGAACAGACCGTTGAGGTCCCAGTTGCCGAGCAGGCCGTAGGCCCGCAGCGCGGCCGTGACGAGGGCGAACAGGGTGAGCACCGCGGTGCCGGCGGACCAGCGGGAGGAGGCGCGGTGGGCCTGCGCGGACCGTTTGCCGTACCAGACGAGCTGCTCCAGGACCCGTTCGCGGACGTAAGTGTCGCGCCGGGCCTCGAACGGCTTGGCGCGCACGGCCCGCATCTGCGGGGTGATCTGTTCGGCGATGCGGAGGAGGGCGAGCCCGGCGGTGGCATCGCCGTGGTCCTCCCAGCCGACCTTGCGCAGTTCCCGCAGCCGGTCCGCGAGCCGTTCGGCGAACAGCCCGTCCGGGTCGACGACGCCGGTGCGGAACGCCCCGCCGTGCACCATGTACTGCCAGGCCAGCGACTTGACGACCTCGGCGGCCGCGCGGTGCGCCTGCCAGTGGGCGCGGGCCCTGCGGCGCGCGGTGTACAGGCCGAGGATCGCCGCCAGCCCGTAGCACAGGGCGGCGAGCGTCGCCCAGAACCGGCCCGCCCAGTGCTCGGTGAGTGTCGCGGCGGCGGTGCCCGACAGCAGCACGGTGAGCTGTGTGCGGGTGGCCCGGAAGGCCTCGCTCTGCCGGCTGAGCGCCAGGCGGTCGTTCTCCACGAAGAGCGGCGGCAGAGCCCTCTCGTCCACGTCGACCAACTCCGTTTTCCGGGCCCCCCGTTGCGGCCTCCGTCATCGGACCCACCATGGTCGCGCCCCGGCCCGTCCGGCACCAGACGCAGACCGGCCTCGGGGGCCCCGGACGGCCCGGAACCATCCGATCAGGGGACGGCGGGGCCGGATCCTGCCGCCGGGGCCGACCATGCCGTGGCGTGGGCGACGGCCGGTCCCAGGCCGAACAGCCGGCTGTCGGCGGCGCCGACCCGTCCCCGGACGACGGATTCCCCGACGGCGGACGGCCGCCCGCCCTCGCTCTCGTCGCTCTCGTCGCCCGCGCCGGCCTCGTACGACGCGCCAATGCGGGCGAACGGCGAGGAGTCGAGCCGGACGTCGGTGTACGTGTACCAGGCGCGGCCCCCCTGCCCGTCGCCGACGACGCAGGAGTACATCTGCCGGGGCCGTCCGGGCACCCGGTACTCGGCGAGGTGGAACGCGGTGCACACCTCCCAGCCGACCCCGAGCAGCAGCACTCGCGCGCCGGCCTCCTCCAGACGGGCCAGCGGGGAGCGTTCGCCGAGGTGGCAGTCGGGGGCGTGGTCCGCGGTGATCGCGCGGGCGCGGGCGCCGAGGGCGGCGAAGGAGCTCTGCGGGTGGGCGCTGCGCAGCGCGCCGGGCCGCGCCCGTACGGTCTCGGGCAGCACGCCGACGCCGTAGGCGGGGGTGGTGTCCGGGTCGAACGCGGGCAGCGCGGCGCGGAGTCGCTCCCACTGCGCCTCGGGGACGGCGTAGCCGCGGGTGCCCGGCCAGCGGGAGGGGTCGGAGTTGTCGGGGGTCTGGGTGTAGACGACGAGGGTGCCGGCCGGGCCGAGGACGTCCAGGAGCGCGTCCACGACCGTCTCGGCACCGCCCTCGACGGGGCCGAGCGCGCGCAGCGAGGAGTGCACGAGCACGGTGTCCCCGGCGGTGAGCCCGAGGGCCCGCAGGTCGGCGGCGAGCCGGGCGCGGGTGCACAGGGCAGCGGCCCCGGCACCCGCCCCCGCGCCCGTCCCGGGGTCCGGGCGGCGGATCGCGCGGCGCAGCTCGGCGACGAACCGTGTCCCCGCGGGCAGGAGTTCACCGCTGTCGAGCAGAGTGCCGGCGGCGGCGTCGGTGTGGCCGTGCCAGGTGTCGTACTCCCGCCGGGCGCGGGGTCCGCCGACGCCGGCGGCGAGTTCGGCGCGCCAGAAGTCGGTGACGCCGAGGTGCGCGTACGTGCCCTGGAGCAGGGCGCCGGCCGGGCGGAGGTCGGGGCGCCAGGGGGCGTGGTAGCGGGCGGCGGTGGGCGGGCCGTGCAGCGGCACCAGGTCGAGGAGCGCGCCGAGTTGGACGTGCAGGAACTCGTGGACGAGGCCGAGGGCGAGCAGGACGGGGTCCTCGGGCAGGGAGGCGGCGACGGCCCCGTACGCGCGCCGGGCGGCGGAGCTGACGCCGCCGCCGTCGGGGCCGGGCTCCAGCGGGACGAGGGTGGTCAGGCAGGCGGCGACGGCCTCGGCGTGCCAGGGGTGCCGGCGGACGAGGATCCGCCAGGCCTCGGTGAGCGTCCGCGTCCAGCGCTCCCGTTCGGGGCCGGTGAGGGGCGGGGCGAGGGTGTGACCGTGCGCGTCGCGGAAGGGGCCCCGGTCGGCGAGGCGTACATCCAGGACGCGGCCGTCGCATTCGGTGCGCACCCGGGGCCAGGGCGGGCCGTCGGGTGCGTACGGGTCGCGCACGAGGCGGTCGAACCACTCCGTGCCGGCCGGTTCGGCGCGCTCCAGCGCGACGAGGGTGCGGGCGACGCCCTCGTCGAGGTAGGGCTGGAGCAGGACCTCCCGCCAGGCGTCCGGGTCGCGGCGGTTGAGCGCGACGAGCCGCCGGTAGGCGTCCCCGACCCGCTCCCCGGCGGCCTCGCGCAGCGCGCGCACCAGCAGCATCCGCTTGCTGAGCTGCCCGGCGCGCAGCAGCGCGACACGGGAGGCACCGCCCCGGGCGCGGGCCAGCGCGAGGAAGTCCTCGCGCCCGACGGCATGACGTCCGAGGCGGCCCGAAGCGCCCCCGCGGGCGTCCGTGGTGAGGTACCGGGTGGTGTCCGTGGCGGGCTTTTCGGTGGCGTCCGTGGCGTCCGCGGCATCCGTGGTGCTCATCGGGCGACCGCCTCCGGGTGGTCGGGGCTGTCGGTGCGGTGGTCGGGTGCGTCGGCGAGCCGGGCGACGTCCCGTCGTACGCGGTCGGCGATGTGGTCGACGAGGAGCGCGAGGTCCTCGCAGTAGACGGACGGCGCCGAGAACGACGGCTCGTCGCCGGGACGGTAGCGGTGCGCGTACAGACCGCCGCCGCAGACACGGGCGCGGGGGCAGGCGCGGCAGACCGTCCCGAGTCCGGCCGTGCCGCGCTGCCGGGCGCGGAACGCCGGGTGCAGGGCGGCGTCGGCGAAGGTGTGCCGGAAGACGTCGAGGCCGGTCTCCGGGGCGCCCGGGTAGCTGACCTTGAGCGAGTCGGCCTGCTCGATCGTCCCGTCGGTCTCGACGACGACGAGGTCGACGGGGGTCAGCCCGACCGACTCGCTGCGTGCCGTGCCGCCGAGCAGCAGCACCATGATCTCCTCGAAGAGCCGGATGCCGGTCTCCCGCCGGGGGGCGCCGTACCAGCGGTCGAAGACGGCGCACAGCCAGTCGCCGTACGGGGTGGGGCCGGACGGCGGGTCGGGCGGCCGGTCGGGCGGGGCCGTGCGGTCCGCCAGTCCCGGCGGCGGGGCGTCCCAGGTGGCGTGCGGCAGCAGCAGGTCGAGCCGGGGCGGGGTGTGCGTGAGCAGCGCCTCGTACGTCTCCACGGGGTCGGCGGCCAGGTCGACGACGCACAGCACCCCGGCGTACAGGTGCCGGTGCGGGCCGGCGGCGAGCAGGTCCAGGGCACGGACGGTCGCGGCGTGGCTGCCGCGGCCGTCGGGCCGGCGGCGGTGCCGGTCGTGGTCGGCGGCGGTGCCGTCGAGGCTGACGCCGACCCGTACGCCGTACCGGTCCAGCACCTCCAGGAGCCCCGGATCCCGCCCCAGCCGCACGCCGTTGGTCTGCAGCACGAACCGGGGTGCGGCGACGCCGTCGAGGGCGCCGGTGAGTATGCCGAGCAGCTCGTCGAGGTGCCGGGCCCCGACGAGCAGCGGCTCCCCGCCGTGCAGCACGATCCGCACCTCGGACTGACGGTGCTCGCGGGCGTGGTCGGCGATCAGGGCGGCGGTGCGGCGGACGGTGTCCAGCTCCATCCGCCGGGGGCGGCCGCGCCAGCTCTGGTCTGCGGCCTCGTACATGTAGCAGTAGTCGCAGGCGAGGTCGCACCGGCTGTGGATCTTCAGCAAGAACTGCCGGAACGGCACGAGGGGTGCGGGGTCCGGTGCGGGTGGGGGGCGGAGGGAGCGGGTGGCGGGCATGGGCATCGGTCGCTCTGGTGGGGCGTCAGGGACGGCGTCACCCTACGGGGTCCGCGGGCGCGGTGACGCAAGGACCGTGCCCAGGCTCGTACTGCTCGTACTCACGGACACCTCAGGTGGTCGGCGGCTCGATGTCCGAGTCCAGCCGGGTGCCGGCGAGCACCGCGCGGGTCGTGGGATGGTCCTCCCCCAGCGTCTGCCGGGACCGCCGCAGCGCCTCCTCGGCCAGGGCGTCCGCCTCCTCGGTCCGGCCGACGGCGCGCAGGCTGAGGGCGAGATTGGAGGTCACCCCGATGGTGTCGTAGTGATCGGTCCCGAGCACCTCGACGAAGAGCTCCCGGGCCCGCACCTCCAGTTCGGCGGCGGCCACGAAGCAGCCGGGGTCGTCGGCCCCGGCCAGCGCGAGGTCATTGGCGTGGTTGACCATGCAGCACAGCGTGTAGGGATGCCTCTCCCCGAGCACCCGCGTCATCTGCTCCCACGCCAGCCCCGACATCTCCCGCGCCCGCCCGGTGTGCCCCTCCAGGCGGAGGTAGACGGAGAGGTTGTTGGCACAGGCGAGGGAGACGGGGTGCTCGGCGCCGAGATAGGTCTCGTAGCGGGACATGGCGCGTTCGACCAGCTCCAGCGCCCGCCCGGTGTCCCCGAGCGCGGCGAGGTCCCCGGCGAGGTTGCAGGCGGCGGCGAGGGTGTCGGCGTGCTCGGGGCCATGGGCGGTGACGTAGCGGTTGTGGAGGTCCTCGTCCATCTCCCTGGCCTGCTCGTACTGCCCGTTCCTGCGCAGAGCCACCGCGAAGTTCTTGCGTACCCGCAGGGTGACGCTGTGATTGTCGCCGAGGGCCTGCGCACACTGTTGCGCAGTGGTCTCCAGCAGCTCCAGGGCCATCCGCAGACTGCCGGTCTCCCGCAGATCGCGGGCATAGTTGTCGGCGCGGGACAGGGTGTAAAGGTTCTTGGGCCCGTAGGTCTCCAGTTGCTGCCGGTGGACACCGCCGTGCAGGCGCAGAGCCTCCTGCCTGTCGCCCGCCAGGTACTCCGACATGCCGAGGTTGTTGGTGTACATGAGGGTGCGGGGGTGATCGTCGCCGAGGACCCGCCGGGCGGCGGCCAGTGTCTCCCGGTCCAACTCGCGCGCCTCCCGGTAACGGCCGAGGGCACGCAGGTCGGCCCCCAGATTGCCGGCCACCGCCAAGGTGTGGGCGTACTCGGCTCCACGAGTGCGCCGGAACCGTTCGAGGGTGTCCTGGTCTATCTCGTAGGACTCCAGCAGCCTGCCCTGCGAGCGCAGCAGATTGCCCTGCTGGGTGCGGAGCATGAGGGTCTGCGGATCGTCGGGGTGGCCGATGCCACGCGCTTCCCAGGTTTGGAGAGTGAATGCGGCGAGGTCCAGACCGGCCGTGAACAGACTGCGTTTCCACAGATAACGCACCGAGTCGGTGATCCACTTGCGGACCTCCCGATCGGGATTCTTGGCGGCCCGGCCCGGTTGCAGATGCGGGAGGAGTTCCTCGTACCGTTCCCAGTTGTCCGGCGCGTCCGGATCACCGGGCGCGGCCTCGACAAGAGCCGCGTGCACCACGGCACGGATCGTGAACCTGTCCTCCTTGGGGATCTGGTCCCGGATGACCGCCTGCACCAGCCGGTGCACGGTGAGGGTGGCACTCGTCTGGTCACTCCTGGCCAGACCGAAGCGGTTGATGGCGCGCAGCAGCAACGCGATGGTCATCTCGTCGCGCGGCTCACCCTCGCCCAGAGTGAGGGCCTCGGTGACGGTCCGGCCGTACAGCACCCTCATGGGGATGGGGTCGGGACCGAAGAAGGCACAGATCTCCAGCATCTCGGCCGCGGCCGGGTTGATCCGGCGCAGTTCGTCCACGGCGAGGAGCCAGGTGGCCGCGGCGGAGCGCGGATAGTCCCGCTCGGGCAGCCGGGTGTCGTTGAGGACCTTGGTGAGGCGGTCGTCGAGCAGGGCGAGGTACGTCGACACCGGCATGCTTCCGTCGCTCAGCCAGACGGCGGCCTGCCCGACGGCCAGTGGCAGGTCGCCCAGCCGGTCGGCGACCTGCTCGGCCTCGACGACCGGCAGCCGGGGGTTGAGCAGGTGGAGCAGTTCCAGGCTCTCGCGACGCTGGAAGACGTCGACGTCGATCAGACCGGCGCTGTTGGCCCAGGTCCGGTCGCGGGAGGTGATCAGCACGTGCCCGCCGGACGGTCCGCCGGGCAGGAACTCCTCCAGCATCTCGGGCCGTCCGGCGTTGTCCAGGACGAGCAGCCAGCGCTTGTACGGCCGTCCCTCGCGCAGCGCGCGCAGCACGGCCTCCGCCGTTCCGGCCGTGTCCTCCCCGTCCTCGATGCCCAATTGGGGAGCGAGGTCGGCCAGTGCGGGGCGTATCAGGTGGGGCTGGGCCGCGGGCAGCCACCACACCACGTCGTAGGCCGCCCTGAAACGGTGGGCGTACTCCTGGGCGATCTGCGTCTTGCCCATCCCGCCGAGGCCGTACAGGACCTGAGGCACCTGCCGGGATCCGCCGCTGAACCGGTCGCGCAGTTCCTCAAGGAGCGGGCCGCGCCCGGTGAAGGCCACGTTACGGGTGGGGACGCGCCACACGGCAGGAGCGGCGGTCGGGAACGGCGGCGGAACCACACCCGTGACGGTGCTGCCGTCCGGGGTACGCGGTGCCGAGGCCGAGCCGACGGCCTCCAGCAGTCCGCGGGCCGCGTCCTGCGGACTCCGGCGGGTCAGGTCGACGCTGAGACGGTCGTCGAAGAGTCCGTCCGCGGAGTGGGAACCGTCCATCTCCTCGACACGGACCGCCACCAGCGCCGGCACTCCCGCCGACTCCCGTCCGGTCACCCGCGCCCATACGTCGGCGGCGCGCTGCTGATGGACGTAGTCCGGGGTGAGCAGGGCGAGGAGCCGGCCCCGCCGTTCCAACACGGCGGTCGCCTCGGCCGGGACGCCGTTGACCGACTCCGAGGTGCTGTGCAGGGACACCTGATATCCGGCCGCCTGGAGGTGACCGGCCGCCCATTCCGCCCACATCCGGTCGGTGGGGGCGTAGCTGACGTAGAAGCGGGGCGGCACCGCGCGCGGATCGCGCCGGTACTCGGCGTTGAGCAGGCGACGCTCCTCCACCGGCTGCGGCCGCAGACCGCGCACCTGCCCGTCGGTGATCCACCCGGTGAGCCGTTCGAACGCGGCCAGCAGGGAACCTGCCTGTAACGGGCGGTCGGCCACCGTGGCCGGTATCTCGGTATAGGCGTAGTAGGTCTTGTAGGGAATCTCCACCTCTCCCCAGTACTTCTCGCGCTCGCCCTTGTGCAGCCATGAGAGGTAGGGCGCGAACGCGGCCCGCGCGGAGTCCCTGCCCTGTTGGAGCAGTTCCTGCTCGGCGTCCTCCACCCGCATGGGCACCGGCAGGATGCGCACCGGGTGCGGGGCGGAAGCGGTGACCGAGGCGGCGACCTCGGCGCAGCCGCCGATGCTCTGCAGGTTCAGAGCGAAGCCGTTCACCAGCAGGTCGGGCAGCAGCATGGTGCAGATGCCGGAGGTGTCGCTGACGCCGGTGCGGCTGTCGATGAGGACGTAGTCGTACTCCGCCTTCATCTCCTCGCGCAGCACCTGGAGGAAGGAACCGCCACCGAGCCGATTGTAGAAGCGGTGCCAGTCGAAGGTGGTGACAGCGGCGGAGTAGGAGGCGCTCTGACGGCCGGCCGGAAGGAAGTCCAGGCGTCCGCCGGGCGGCAGGGTCAGGTCGAGCCCTGTGGTGTACGGGCGGAGGCTGGCGCACGAGCGCAGCCACTCCTCGCCCTCGATCACAGTGTCCCGGTCCGTTTCGGTGCCACCGACGGACCGACCCGGGTCTCCCGAGCCCATAACCTGCCCCACGTAGGAGGTCATCATGTTCATCAGGCCGTTGCTGCGCCGGAGTTCGGAGTCGACGAACAACGGTCGCAGGTACCGGTGCAGACCGGGGGCTTCCAGGTCCCAGTCGACGAGCAGTACCCGCAGGCCGTTGCTGGCGAGGATCCAGCCGACGTTGACCAGTGCCATGGTCCGCCCCGTTCCACCCTTGTACGAGTAGAACGTCACTATCCGACCGTCGCGTCCGGTACCGGCCTCAGTCGTCATCGTCGGGATCCTCTGCTGAGGGAGGGCGACCGGACGGGTCGTCCCGGTCGCCGGGCGGGGGCTGGGCGGGGACGGCGAGTCCCGGCATCGGTGGTGCGGGCGGTCCGGCGGGCAGCCGTCGGGGGACGGCGTTCTCGATCAATCGGCTCTGCGCCACGATCACCATCTCGGCCAGCCGGTCGTCGAAGTGCTCCTTGTCCACCAGAACCCGGAAGAGTCGGTCGTACGGATCGTTGCGCCGCATCCAGTTGCGCCGGAAAACCTGACGCACGTCGTCCCACAGCACCCTGTCACCGGACTCGTCGTCCGACTGGTGAAAAGGCATCAGGACGCCGGTGACCGGATGGTTCCGCCGGTCGTAGTCGGACAGCGGCGCGCGGTACGGCGCCCCGCGGGCGGCCCAGGGGTCGACCAGCAGCACGCTGGGCTGGTTCTCCCGCATCGCCTCGTCGAGCTTGCTGCCGAGCGTGTCGTCGACGACCTCGATGCTGGAGGTGTACTCCTCCTCGAGGATCACCCGTTGGGCGCGGTGTGCGACGGTGGGGTGGACCGGCGGGTGGTAGGGGGTCCAGTCGAGTGGCGAGCGGCCGTAGTACTCGTGCCGCTGCCTGCCGGCGGGCAGGGCGTCCGCGGCTCCCGCTGCCACGAAGAGCCGCACGTGGCCGGTGCTGCGTCCGGTCGGTGCCATGGCGCCCTGAGCCGGGAAAAGGCTTCGCACAGCGCCCAGGTCGAGCTCCTTGACCGTGGGTAGCCGGAACAGTCCGGCGGCGTACTGCACACGTTTGGCGATGAGCCGCAGCGCCCTGCGATAGGCGGTGGGGTCACCGCGCATCAAACTCATCAGTCCCTGTTCCGCGTACTCGCGGCCCAGCCCCGGCTCGAAGAACTGGTAGCGGCTGATCGCTTCGGGGACCGGGCCGCGCAACGGGGCCCAGATGACGGGAATCAGCGCGCGTACGTCGATGTCGGTGCGCTCCCGGTAGTCCTCCACCCGGGCCTGGAAGGCCGCCCACTCCTTGCCGCAGTAGAGACTGTGCACATAGGCGGGGGAACACAGGGCGACCATGGCGCGGCAGTGCCCCACCTCCCGGCCGAGCATGCGTTCCCAGTCCGCCCCGAGGGCAAGCTGTTCCACGTCCCGGAAGGGCCTCTGCCTGCTGCAGTCCTCTCCGAGACGGTCCAGCTCGCCCACCAGGTCCTCGTAGAAGCGGCTCACGAAGACGTCATCGCGGTCGTCCTGGCGCGCGTAGCTGAGGAAGAAGTACGACTCCCGCTCCAAGGGCACCCCCAAACCCCCACCGCCGCCCACCCGGCCACCGACGGCGCGCCGGGCCGGGGACACGTACGCGGCACCTTCATACCCATGCCGCTCACCGCTCTACCCTCACCAGGTCTGCGCCAGTGGGCAATTGGCAGTATGCCGAGAGTGGTCGGCGAGCTCCGGGTCCGTCGTGGTAGATCCTAGAGGGCGGACTCGAAGGCGGCGTACGATTCCGCCGACGGTTCACGCAATTCCCTCAGCACCGCCGACAGCGCTGTCTCCGGCAGGTCCTCCAGCGCGTCCATGGGCACGTTCGCGACATCCACCAGAACCGAGGCGTACTCGGGTTCGCTCGTGTCCATCAGCACGTACGTGCCCTTCCCTGCTGGCGTGCGCGCACGCACGTCGTACGATGCCGCGCCGGGGTCCGGGCAACGGCAGAACTATAGAGGAACGCTCCCCTCGTCGAACCCTCGGGACCGGCGTGGCACGGGTGGTACGCACACACTGTCCGGCCGGTGTCCGGACCGTACCCGACTGGTCGTCTGATGCCATTGTCGCCGCGGGGGCGGATCCCGCACGCCGGGAACGACGGGACAAGGGAACGACAGTGACCGAGGGACCATCGGGCACGCCAGGAACACCGGTGCCGTCGCGCGCTGCGACGTCGGCCTAGGAGCGCGGACGCGGTAGGTGACCGTCGCCCCGGCATGAGCGCGTCCAGCCCCTGGGTGGTGCCGACCGCGCTGTGCCCATCACCCGCGAGGGAGAAAGCACAGGGCGTGCGCGCCCTCGTGGACGGGGTCCGAGGTGACCGTCGGGCTCGCGCCGCCCCGGAACCGGCCGCTTCCGCCGTCCCACCGCAGGCGCTCCCGCCCTCGGTGTGTGACAGAAGGCGTCCCGGCCGGTGTCAACTTCACGCCGCTGCCACCGCTGTGTCACGAGCGTGTCCTGAGCACGCCCGCCGCGCAACGGTGCCGGACGGGCCGCCCCTCTAGCGGGACAGAAAGCCACCGGGGCCGGACGGCCGGCCCCACCCCCACACGGAGGATGGACCCCATGCGCGCTCGGAAGATCTCGATCCTGACCCTGACCGCGGTGGCCCTCGGCCTGTCGCTGACGGCATGCAACGGTGACGACCTCGCCGACGCGCCCTCCTCCACCGCGAGCAAGTCGTCCGTGTCCACGGACACCCCGAAGTCCGACCAGGGCAAGGGCACCTCGGCGGGGACGGGTTCGGGGACGTCGGCGGGCAAGGGAACGTCGGCGGGCACGCCCGCCAAGCCCGACATGAAGTGCACGAACCAGATCGACTACTCCGGCGACTACCGCGACAACGCCACGATCAACTCCATCGGTTCGGACACCGGCACCTGCCCGCCGGTCCAGAAGGCGCCGGACGACGAGAAGTGCACGAACAAGCTCGACTACGCGGGCGACCCGCGCGACAACGCCACGATCAACTCCATCGGTTCGGACACCGGCACCTGCCCGCCGGTCCAGGGTGCCGGCGGGGAGAAGGGCACCCCGGTGAAGGACCCGGAGGTCAAGTGCACCGACCAGATCAACTACGCCGACGACTCCCGCGACAACGCCACGATCAACTCCATCGGCTCGGTGACCGGCGTCTGCCCGCCGCTCCTGCGCAAGTGACGCCTCACCCCTCCGTCTCCTGACGGGGCACGTTCCCCGTCAGGAACCCGCGCGGAATCCGAACCGTAGCGAGTCAGCGCGCACCGGACCGCGCATCCGACCGCGCACCACGCAGGACAGCGGCGCTGGCCAGGGCGCCGACGACGACGAGGGCGGCGTTGGCCGCGAGGGCCGTCCGCAGTCCGCCGAGGACGGCCGAGCGCCGGTGCCGGTGCCGGTCATCGTGACGGTGGCGATCGCGCTCATGATCGGCGCGCCCACGGTGATGCCGATCTGCTGGGTCATGGCCGCGAGCCCGGTGGCCAGGCCCTGCTCGTGGTCGGCGGGACCGGAGGTGGCCGTGACCATGGAGCCGGTGCGGTAGCTGTCGTCGCGCGCCCGCCGGGGATTGCGGGACAGCCCTCAGGGCCTGCCGAGCACACCGAGCGGCACCGGCCGGACGCTCAGCCTGCGCTCGACGGCCCAGAACACGATCAGCAACAGCAGGCCGACAGCGGCGACAGCAGCGCCTCGGGGGAACCCCGACCGTGCTCCGGGCCTGGGTGAGGCCGAGGACGATGGCCGGCGGACCGAGGGCGACGGGCACATTGATGAAGACGCCCGGCGCCAGGAGACAAGAGTTCCGTCTCCTGGCTGAGTCACCGGGAAGACCTCTTCCGTGGAAGTGGCGCTTGGTGGGGCGGGTGGGACTCGAACCCACGGCCGGCGGATTATGAGTCCGCTGCTCTAACCGGCTGAGCTACCGCCCCGTTGCGGCGCGTCGCGTACACGTGTGCGCGCCGTCTGCCGCAGCATAGCCGCTCATACGATCTCCTGCCCCAGGTGGGCGGGTGCTCGGCGACCTTGCTGTCCCTGGAGACTCCGCGGCGGCCCGTGCGGTTCCCGGAACCGGCGGCGGGCCTGTGGTCGGACATGTGATCGACAGGTGATCGGACATGAAAAAGGACCCCTGAAGGGTCCTCGTTCAGCATGCTCCCCCGACTGGACTCGAACCAGTAACCTGCCGGTTAACAGCCGGCTGCTCTGCCAATTGAGCTACGGAGGACCGAGCTCCCCCGACTGGACTCGAACCAGTAACCTGCCGGTTAACAGCCGGCTGCTCTGCCAATTGAGCTACGGAGGAATGCTTCGTCGCATCGAACGTGGCTACCCGGGTAGCCGCCCCGAAGGGCGCGCGCTCGCTGCGACACATACATTAGCGCAAGCAGGGGGGTGCTTCGCCAATCGGTGTCCCCCGCGACCGGCGCCCGCGCAAGGACCGGGACGCAAGAGCAAGGGAAGGTGGCCGTCATGCGCTATCGGCTGACGTTCGTGGTCGGAGTGGCCGTGGGCTACGTACTGGGTACACGGGCCGGACGCGAGCGTTACGAGCAACTGAGGCAGTCGGCACGGCGAATGGCTCAGAACCCCGCCGTCCGCAACACCGCGGAGTCCGCGGCCCAGCAGGGCCGGGAATTCGCGGGCAAGGCCTACGACGCGGTGAGCGACCGGGTGGGCGACCGCATGCCCGACTCGGTCAGCCGGCGCGTGCAGACGCTGCGCGAGCACAGCTCGGCCGGGTCCGGCCGGGACGACTGGGGCACGAGCAACACCTGACGCCGCGACGCGCGTCCGCGGCCCCGGACATGCCGGGCCCGGGGTGCGTGCGGGCCGGGTGGCCGAGGTCACCCACCCGCCCGCGCCCCGGGCCCGGCCGCGTCCGGCCCGGGGTCCGGCCGCCCCCGGACGCCGGGGAGCGGCGCGGTGCGCTCCGCATGTGCGGCACAATTCCGCCATGGGGATAGTCGCCGGGTTGGACAGTTCGCCCGATTTCACTCGCATCGTCGTGTGTGACACGGACACGGGCGCCGTGCTCAGGCAGGGTTACGCGCCACATCCGCTGGAACCGCGCGAGGGCGGCGGCCGCCCCTCCGACGTCGATCCGCAGGCCTGGCTGCTCTCCCTCGGCGACGCGGCGAGCGGCGGTCTCCTCGAAGGCGTGCAGGCGATCGGCGTCTCCGCTCAGGCGGGGGCGGTGGTGCCGCTCGACTCCCAGGGCACCACCGTGCGCCCGGCGCTGGTCGGCGCCGACAAGCGGGCGCAGGTGGCGGCCGCCGATCTGATCGACGCGCTCGGCGGGCGGCAGGCGTGGGCGCAGTCGGTGGGCTGCGTCCCGGGGGCCGCGCAGCCGGTGACGAAGCTGCGCTGGCTGGCCAAGAACGAACCGGAGAACGCGGCGCGCACCGCCGTACTGCTGCAGGCGCACGACTGGCTGGTGTGGCAGTTGCTGGGGCGGCCGGTGCGCAGGACCACGGACCGGGGCGCCGCCTCGGGCACCGGCTACTGGTCGGCGGCGACCGGGGCGTACCGGCCGGACCTCGTGGAACTGGCGCTCGGCCACCACGCGATGCTGCCCGAGGTGCTCGGTCCCTCGGACGCGGCCGGGCGCACCCCGGAGGGCTTGCTGATCTCCGCGGGGACCGGCGAGACGATGGCCGCCGCGTTCGGGCTGGGCATCGGGCTCGGTGACGCGGTGGTGTCGCTGGGCGCCTCCGGCTCGGTGATGGCCGTGCACCCCGAGGCGCTGGTTGACCCGTCGGGCATGATCACCTCACTCGCGGACGCCACCGGGATGCATCTGCCGGTGGTCACCACGACCAACGCCGTACGGGCGCTGCGCGGTGCCGCCGATCTGCTCGGCGTGCCGGATCTGGAGACGCTGTCGGAGCTGGCGATGAAGTCGACGCCCGGCTCGCACGGCCTGGTGCTGCTGCCCTACCTGGAGGGCGAGCGCACGCCGAACCTGCCGCACACCGCGGGCACGCTGGCGGGGCTGCGGCGCGAGTCGATGAAGCCGGAGCACCTGGCGCGGGCGGCGTTCGAGGGGATGCTGTGCGGGCTCGCGGACGCGCTGGACGTGCTGCGCGGGCGCGGCGTCGAGGTACGCCGGGTGTTCCTGCTCGGGGCGGCCGCGGAGCTGCCGGCCGTGCAGGCGGCGGCGCCCTCGCTGTTCGCCGCGCAGGTCGTCGTCCCCCAGCCGGCCGACTACGCGGCGATCGGCTCGGCACGGCAGGCGGCGTGGGCGCTCGGCGCCTCCCAGGGCACCCTGGACCCGCGCACCCCGCCGGTGTGGCAGGGCGCGGCCGCGCAGGTGCTGGAGGCCGGGGAGGACCTGGCGGTGGGTCAGGCGGTGCGGCAGCAGTACGTGTCGGTGCGCGAACAGACCCATCCCGGGGCGTTCCGGGCCTGACGCGGGCGCGGGGGCGGGCTCCTCGCGAGCGCGGGGCCGGGCATGACGCGGGCACGGGGGCGGGCTCCTCGCGGTCAGGTGACGGGGGCCCGGGACCGGGGCCCGGACCGCGCTCCCCGAAAGCTCGAACGCGCGGGGCGTGCGCCCCCGGAGCGAACCCGTGCACCTACCCGTGCCGCGATCGGATTAATCGGTTGAGGTAACACGGGTGGAGTGCCGGACGATAGGGGGTGGTGCACCACCGCATCCCCTGTCGTCGACTAACCGAGAGTCCCGCGTGCTCATACGACTCCTCCGGGCCCACCTCAGGCCCTACCGGAAACCCCTCGCGCTGCTGGTCCTGCTGCAGCTCATGCAGACCTCAGCCACCCTCTATCTGCCCACCCTGAACGCGGACATCATCGACAACGGTGTCGTCAAGGGCGACACGGACTACATCCTCACCTTCGGCGCGCTGATGGTCGGCATCTCGCTGGTCCAGGTCGTGTGCAACGTGGGGGCCGTGTACATCGGCGCCCGTACCGCGTCCGCGCTCGGCCGGGACGTGCGGGCCGCGGTCTTCGACCGGGTGCAGTCGTTCTCCGCCCGCGAGCTCGGACAGTTCGGGGCGCCCTCCCTCATCACCCGCACCACCAATGACGTCCAGCAGGTGCAGATGCTGACGCTGATGACGTTCACGCTGGTGGCGTCCGCACCGATCATGTGCGTGGGCGGCATCGTGATGGCGCTCGGTCTGGACGTGCCGCTGTCCGGGGTGCTGGTCGCCGTGGTCCCGGTGCTCGCCATCTGCGTCACCCTGCTGGTACGGCGGCTGCGTCCGCTGTTCCGGGGCATGCAGGTCCGCCTGGACACCGTGAACCGGGTGCTGCGCGAGCAGATCAGCGGCAACCGTGTGATCCGCGCCTTCGTGCGCGACGGCTACGAGAAGGACCGGTTCGCCGGCGCCAACGGCGAGCTGACCGAGGTGTCGTTGGGCACCGGACGCATCCTGGCGCTGATGTTCCCCATGGTGATGACCGTGGTGAACCTCTCCTCGATCGCCGTCCTCTGGTTCGGCGCGCACCGCATCGACAGCGGCGGCATGCAGATCGGCGACCTCACCGCGTTCCTCGCCTATCTGATGCAGATCGTCATGTCCGTGATGATGGCCACCTTCATGTTCATGATGATGCCGCGCGCGGAGGTCTGCGCCGAGCGCATCCAGGAGGTGCTGGACACCTCCAGCAGCGTGGTGCCGCCGTCGGCCCCGGTCCTCGAACTGCGCCGGCACGGGCACCTGGAGCTGCGCGGGGCGGGCTTCGCCTACCCGGGCGCCGAGGAGCCGGTGCTGCGCGGCATCGACATGGTCGCCCGGCCGGGCGAGACCACGGCCGTCATCGGGTCCACCGGCAGCGGCAAGTCGACGCTGCTGGGGCTGGTCCCCCGGCTGTTCGACGCCACCGACGGCACGGTCCTCGTCGACGGCGTCGACGTCCGGGAGATCGGCCCGAAGCTGATGGCCAGGACCGTCGGCATGGTGCCGCAGAAGCCGTACCTGTTCGCGGGGACGGTCGCCACCAACCTGCGCTACGGCAACCCGGACGCGACCGACGAGGAGCTGTGGCACGCGCTGGAGGTGGCGCAGGCCAAGGAGTTCGTCACCGCGCTGGAGGGCGGCCTCGACGCGCCGATCGCCCAGGGCGGCACCAATGTGTCGGGCGGTCAGCGCCAGCGTCTGGCCATCGCCCGGACGCTGGTGCAGCGCCCGGAGATCTATCTGTTCGACGACTCCTTCTCCGCGCTCGACTACGCCACCGACGCGGCCCTGCGCGCGGCGCTCGCCCGCGAGACCGCCGAGGCGACCGTGGTGATCGTCGCCCAGCGGGTGTCGACCATCCGTGACGCCGACCGGATCCTGGTGCTGGACGAGGGCCGGGTCGTCGGCGCCGGACGGCACCACGAACTGATGGCGGACAACGAGACCTACCGGGAGATCGTGCTCTCCCAGCTGACGGAAGCGGAGGCCGCCTGATGGCCGGGCCCATGGGACGGATGGCGGCCGGGCGGGGCGCCCCCGACCAGCGATCGATGGACTTCAAGGGATCCGGCAAGCGGCTCCTCGCGCAGTTCCGTCCGGAGCGGGCGACGCTGCTGGTGATGCTGGCGTGCGGCGTGGCGAGCGTGACCCTGTCGGTGCTCGGGCCGAAGATCCTCGGCAGGGCGACCGACCTGGTGTTCGCCGGCATCATCGGACGGCAGCTGCCCGCCGGCACCACCAGGGAACAGGTGCTGGAGTCGATGCGCAGGCGCGGCGACGGTGCCGTCGCCGACATGCTCTCCGGCACCCACTTCACCCCGGGCAAGGGCATCGACTTCGGCGCCGTGGGCGACGTCCTGCTGCTCGCGCTGGGCACGTTCCTCGTGGCCGGCCTGCTGATGGCGGTCTCCACCCGGCTGTCCAACCGGGCCATCAACCTGACGGTGTCCCGGCTGCGCAGGGACGTGCAGGGGAAACTGTCGCGGCTGCCGCTGTCGTACTTCGACAAGCGCCAGCGCGGTGAGGTGCTCAGCCGGGCCACCAACGACATCGACAACATAGGGCAGACGCTCCAGCAGTCGATGGGCCAGCTCGTCAACTCGTTGCTGACCATCGTCGGCGTGCTGGTGATGATGTTCTACGTCTCCTGGCTGCTGGCCCTGGTGGCGCTGGTCACCGTGCCGCTGTCGTTCTACGTCGCGACCCGCGTCGGCAAGCGGTCGCAGCCGCACTTCGTGCAGCAGTGGCGTACGACGGGCAAGCTCAACGCGCACATCGAGGAGATGTACACCGGGCACAACCTGGTGAAGGTGTTCGGGCGGCAGGACGAGTCGGCGGCGGCGTTCGCCGAGCAGAACGACGCGCTGTACGAGGCCGGGTTCAAGGCGCAGTTCAACAGCGGGATCATGCAGCCGCTGATGATGTTCGTGTCGAACCTGAACTATGTGCTGGTCGCCGTCGTCGGCGGGCTGCGGGTCGCCACGGGTTCGCTGTCCATCGGTGACGTGCAGGCGTTCATCCAGTACTCGCGGCAGTTCTCGATGCCGCTGACACAGGTCGCCTCGATGGCCAACCTGGTGCAGTCCGGGGTCGCCTCCGCCGAGCGGGTCTTCGAACTGCTCGACGCCGAGGAGCAGAGCGCGGACGCGGTGCCGGGCGAGAAGCCGGCCGAGCTGCGCGGGCGGGTCGCGCTGGAGCACGTCTCCTTCCGCTACGACCCCGACAAGCCGCTCATCGAGGACCTGTCGCTGGCGGTCGAGCCGGGCCACACGGTCGCCATCGTCGGCCCCACGGGCGCCGGCAAGACCACGCTGGTCAACCTGCTGATGCGGTTCTACGAGGTCACCGGCGGGCGGATCACGCTCGACGGGGTGGACGTCGCGCGGATGTCCCGCGAGGAACTGCGCGCGGGCATCGGCATGGTGCTCCAGGACACCTGGCTGTTCGGCGGCACGATCGCGGAGAACATCGCGTACGGGGCCTCCCGCGAGGTGACCCGCGGGGAGATCGAGGAGGCCGCGCGGGCGGCGCACGCGGACCGGTTCGTGCGGACGCTGCCGGACGGGTACGACACGGTGATCGACGACGAGGGTTCCGGGGTGAGCGCGGGCGAGAAGCAGCTCATCACGATCGCGCGGGCGTTCCTGTCGGATCCGGTGATCCTCGTGCTGGACGAGGCGACGAGTTCCGTGGACACGCGGACGGAGGTGCTGATCCAGAAGGCGATGGCGAAGCTGGCGGCGGGGCGGACGTCGTTCGTGATCGCACACCGGCTGTCCACGATCCGGGACGCGGACACGATCCTGGTGATGGAGGACGGCTCGATCGTGGAGCAGGGGTCCCACGATGTGCTGTTGGCCTCGGGCGGTGCGTACGCCCGTCTGTACCGGGCGCAGTTCGCGCAGGCGGTGGCGGAGGTCGACTGAGGGGTTCCCTGCGGGGGCGTGCGGGGGCGGGTTTCTCTCGCCCCCGCACGCCCCCGCCCTTCCCGTCACGTCACGTCACGGGGCTCCGTCCCCGGTGAAGGGACGGGACGGCAAAAGGGCGGCGGGGGCGGGGAAAAACGCCGGCGGCTCACTCCAGGTAGCCGCGGAGTTGGTCGGCGTAGGCGTGGTCCCTCAGTTTGTTCAGGGTCTTCGACTCGATCTGGCGGATGCGTTCGCGCGTGACGCCGAAGATGCGGCCTATCTCCTCCAGCGTGCGCGGACGCCCGTCCGCCAGCCCGTACCGGAGCTGCACCACCTTCCGCTCGCGCTCGCCGAGCGTCGACAGGACCGCGTCCAGGTGCTGCCGCAGCAGCAGGAACGCCGCCGACTCCACGGGGCTCGCCGCGTCGCCGTCCTCGATCAGGTCGCCGAGCGCGACGTCCTCCTCCTCGCCCACCGGCGCGTGCAGCGACACCGGTTCCTGGGCCAGCCGCAGCACCTCGCCCACCCGCTCCGGGGACAGGTCGAGGTGCGCGGCGACCTCCTGCGCCGTCGGCTCGTAGCCGCGCTCCTGCAGCATCCGCCGCTGCACCCGCACGACCCGGTTGATCAGCTCGACGACGTGCACGGGCACGCGGATCGTGCGGGCCTGGTCGGCCAGGGCGCGGGACATCGCCTGGCGGATCCACCAGGTCGCGTACGTCGAGAACTTGTAGCCGCGCGCGTAGTCGAACTTCTCCACCGCGCGGATCAGCCCGAGGTTGCCCTCCTGCACCAGGTCCAGCATGGTCAGCCCGCGCCCGACGTACCGCTTGGCGACGGAGACGACCAGCCGCAGATTGGCCTCGATCAGCCGGCGTTTGGCCATCCGGCCCCTGACGACCAGTTGGTCGAGGTCGAGGGCGAGCCGGCTGTCCAGGTCGGGCGTGGAGCCGAGCTTCTCCTCGGCGAACAGGCCGGCCTCCACCCGGCGGGCGAGTTCGACCTCGTCGGCGGCGGTGAGCAGCGGGACGCGGCCGATCTCGCGCAGGTACTGGCGGAACAGGTCGGAGGAGGGCCCAGCCCCGGCGGACCCACCGGTGTCCGCGCGGCCGCGCGGCGGCGGGGCCGGCACCACCGCTTCCGCCTCCGGGCCGTCCACCCGGCCGTCCGCCGCGCCGTCTGTCGCGCCGTCTGTCTGCGTGAGGGTCTGGGTCTGCACGGGGGCGACCTCCGGATGAGTCGCTGCGGGGGCGTGCGGCAGCGGAGTGTGGGGGATGGGGTCGACGGCCTCGCCGGCGGCCATCCCGCAGTCGTGGGGCGGAATCGCGGGCGTGGGGGATCCGGGGTGTGCGGGCCGTCCGCGCTCCGAGGACTCAGGCACCGCCCCCAGTGTGGGGTACGACACATCCCCGCCACGAGGGGCGTGCGGTGACTTTTTGCGTCCGGTCGGTGACCGGGCGGTTACCGGGAGGGGCGGCTACGGGCGGGCCGCGGGCCGGAGCGCGCGCCGCGGCAGGCGTCGGGGCGCGCTCACAGCGCGGCGGCCCCGCCCGTCCGCAGGGCCTGGTCGTACTGCTGGAGAACCCACAACTCGTTCTGCACAGCACCCAGTTGGGCCGGGTCGCCGTGTGCGGTGAGGCGGGTGAGCCGGCTCTGAATGTCGCGCACGCGCCGCTCGACCGCGCGGCGGCGCACGGTGACGAGCTGCTCGCCCGCGTAGTGCTCGTCCACCGTGCGGCGCAGGATCGCCTCGACGGCCAGCTCGGTGACCATCGCACGGACCGCGTCGTCGGGGGCCACCTCGCGCACCCGCAGCAGGTACTCCTGCGGGTCCCGCACGCCCTGTTCGACGCCGCCCGCCTCCTGGATCGCCTCGCGGACCGCCGCGTAGGGCGGTGCGGTGAACTCGTCGGTGCCGTACGCGTCGAACGCCGGGGCGACCAGCTCGGGGCGTTGCAGGGCCAGCTTGAGCAGCTCGCGCTCGGTGGCGTAGACGGGGTTGCGCAGGTTGAGCGCGGGGCCGCGCGGAACGGAAGGGGTCTGTCCGGCGGCGTGATCCTGCCGGCGGCGCTGGTCGGCGGCGGGTGCCGGGCCCCGGCCGCCGCGCTCGCGGGCCCAGCGGGCGAGCTGGCCGACGCGGCGGACGACGAACTGGGTGTCGAGGATGCCGAGCAGCCCGGCGAGCTGCACGGCGACCTCGTGCTGTGCGCCGGTGTTCTTGATGCGGGCGACGACCGGCGCCGCCTCGTCCAGGGCGGCGGCGCGGCCGGCCGGGGTGTCCAGGTCGTAGCGGCCGACGATCTGGCGCAGGGCGAACTCGAACAGCGGGGTGCGCGGCTCGGCCAGCTCGGCGACCGCCTCGTCGCCCTTGACCAGCCGCAGGTCGCAGGGGTCCATGCCGTCGGGTGCGATGGCGATGTACGTCTCGGCGGCGAACTTCTGGTCGTCCTCGAAGGCGCGCAGGGCGGCCTTCTGGCCGGCCGCGTCGCCGTCGAAGGTGAAGATCACGCGGGCCGAGCCGTTGTCCATCAGCAGCCGGCGGAGGATCTTGATGTGCTCGCTGCCGAAGGCCGTGCCGCAGGTGGCGATGGCGGTGGTCACGCCGGCCAGGTGGCAGGCCATGACGTCGGTGTAGCCCTCGACGACCACGGCGCGGGACGCCTTGGCGATGTCCTTCTTGGCGAGGTCGATGCCGTAGAGGACCTGGGACTTGCGGTAGATCGGGGTGTCGGGCGTGTTGAGGTACTTCGGGCCGTTGTCCGCCTCGTAGAGCTTGCGGGCGCCGAAGCCGACGACGTCCCCGCCGATGTCGCGGATCGGCCACATCAGGCGGCCCCGGAAGCGGTCGATGGGGCCCCGGCGGCCCTCCTGGGCGAGCCCGGAGAGGACCAGTTCCTTGTCGGTGAAGCCCTTGCCGCGCAGGAAGCGGGTGAGGTGGTCCCAGCCCTGGGGGCTGTAGCCGACGCCGAAGTGGACGGCGGCGGCCTGGTCGAAGCCGCGCTCGGCGAGGAAGGCGCGGCCGGTGTCGGCCTCAGGGTGGGTGGCGAGCTGTTCGGCATACCACTGGGCGGCCATCTTGTGCGCCTCGACCAGGCGGATCCGCTCCCCGCGCTGGTGGGAGGGGTTGTAGCCGCCCTCCTCGTAGCGCAGGGTGATGCCGGCCTGACCCGCGAGCCGTTCGACCGCCTCGGAGAACGAGAGGTGGTCGATCTTCATCACGAAGGTGAGGGTGTCGCCGCCCTCCTGGCAGCCGAAGCAGTGGAAGAGTCCCTTGCTCGGGCTGACCTGGAAGGACGGCGACTTCTCGTCGTGGAAGGGGCACAGGCCCTTGAGGTTGCCGCCGCCCGCGTTGCGCAGCTGGAGGTACTCGGAGACGACGGCGTCGATGGGGACCGCGTCCCTGACCGCCTTCACGTCCTCGTCGTTGATCCGTCCTGCCACGCGTGAATTCTACGGTGGTCCACCGACGCCCTCGGCCCCTCGGCCTCCCCCGGTCTCAGGGGAGGAGGCTGTCCAGGGCGACGTGCGGGTCCGCCAGGGCCTCCGTGTCCACGGGGGTGCCGCTCCTGATCAGTTTCTGGACGGTTTCGGTGACGTCCCACACATTGACGTTCATCCCGGCGAGCACCCTGCCCTCCTTGACCCAGAACGCGATGAACTGCCGCTTCCCGGCGTCGCCGCGCAGCACGACCTGGTCGTAGGAGCCTGGCGGTGCCCATCCGGAGTACTCCATGCCGACGTCGTACTGGTCGGAGAAGAAGTACGGCACCCGGTCGTAGACGCCCTCCTTGCCGAGCATCGCGCGGGCGGCGGCCGGGCCGCCGTTGAGCGCGTTGGCCCAGTGCTCCACGCGCAGCCGGGTGCCGAACAGGGCGTGCGGGAAGGAGGCGACGTCGCCGGCGGCGTAGATGTCGGGGTCGGAGGTGCGCAGCTGTTCGTCGACGACGACTCCCCCGCCGTGCGCGCGGTCGGCGATCTCCAGGCCGGCCGCCTCGGCGAGCGAGGTGCGGGGCGCGGCGCCGATCGCGGCGAGCACGTCGTGCGCCGGGTGCTCCTCGCCGTCGTCGGTGCGGGCGGCGAGCACCATGCCGTCCTGGCCGACGATCTCGGTGAGTCGGGCGCCGAAGTGGAAGCGGACGCCGTGCTCGCGGTGCAGTTCGGCGTAGACGTTGCCGAGCTCGGGTCCGAGCACGCCGTGCAGCGGACTGTCGGAGGGTTCGACGACGGTGACCTCGGCGCCGTACCCGCGGGCGGCCGCGGCGACCTCCAGGCCGATCCAGCCGGCGCCGGCGATCACCAGGTGGCCGTTGTCCCGGCCGAGCGCGGTGAGCATGCCCTTGAGGCGCTCGGCGTGGGCGAGCCGGCGCAGGTGGTGGACGCCGGCGAGGTCCGTGCCGGGGACGTCCAGGCGGCGGGGTTCGGCGCCGGTGGCCAGCAGGAGCTTGTCGTAGTGCACGACGGTGCCGTCGTCGCCGTAGCGGACGGACCTGGCGGCGCGGTCGATCGCGACGACGGTCTGGCCGAGGTGGAGCTCGATGTCGTTGCGGGCGTACCAGGCGGGCTCGTGGACGAAGACGCTCTCGCGTTCCTCCTTGCCGAGCAGGTAGCCCTTGGAGAGCGGGGGGCGCTCGTAGGGGTGGTCGCGCTCGTCACAGATCAGTATCACCCGCCCGGTGAACCCCTCCGCACGGAGCGCCTCGGCCGCCTTGGCCCCGGCCAGGCCCCCTCCGACGATGACGAACGTCTGATCCGCGTCGACCACTTGATGCCTCCTCGTAAGGATGTCGCCACATGCGAGCCTCCCGCACGCGGCCCGGTGCGGGAAGAGGGGGGTGGCGAGATCGGGGCCCGCCGGGTCGCCCCGGCAGGTCTTTCCCGCCACCTCCGCTCCACCCGTCGGTGCATGGTCACACCCGCCCGGTCAGCCGCGCGTGCAGGGAGCGGGCCGTGGCGTCGGTGAGCGAGGCGATCTGGTCGACTACGGTGCGCTTGCGGGCCCGGTCGTCGGCCGCCTCCTCGAACAGTGCCCGGAACTGGGGGTCCAGTCCCCCGGGGGCGCGGGCGGTGAGCGCGTCCGCCAGCTCGGCGACGACGATCCGCTGGTCGGCGCGGAGCCGCTCCTGCTCGGCGCGCTGCATGACGTAACGGTCGGCGACGGCCTTGAGGACGGCGCACTCGAGGCGGGTGCCGCGCGGTACGACGAGTTCGGCGCCGTAGCGGGTGAGCCGCCCGGAGCCGTACGCCGCCCGGGTGGCGCCCTCGGCGGCCAGACAGAAGCGGCCGATGAGCTGGCTGGTGGCGTCCTTGAGGCGGGCCTGGCCGATCGCCGAGCCGTCGTAGCCGTGCGGCCACCAGTCCTGGGCGAGGAGCCGGTCGAGGGCCTCGGCGAGCTCGGCGGGGTCGGTGTCCGGGTCGGCGTAGCGGCTTCGGGCGACGGCGAAGATCTCCCGCCGTTCGGATCCGTCGCGCAGGGCGCGGGGGTCGAGGTGGCCGGCGTGCAGGCCGTCCTCCACGTCGTGCACCGAGTAGGCGACGTCGTCGGACCAGTCCATGACCTGGGCCTCGAAGCAGACGCGGGGGCCGGGAGCGTCCTTGCGCACCCAGTCGAAGACGGGGCGGTCGTCCTCGTACACCCCGAACTTGGGCGAGGCGGGGTCGTCGGGGCGGGCGCCGCGCGGCCAGGGGTACTTGGTGGCTGCGTCCAGGGCGGCGCGGGTGAGGTTGAGGCCGACGCCGACGAGGGCACCGGTGGCGGGGTCGGGGACGAAGCGCTTGGGTTCCAGGCGGGTGAGCAGGCGCAGCGACTGGGCGTTGCCCTCGAAGCCGCCGCAGTCCGCGGCGAACTCGTCGAGCGTCTGTTCGCCGTTGTGCCCGAAGGGCGGGTGGCCCAGGTCGTGCGAGAGGCAGGCGGCCTCGACGAGATCGGGGTCGCAGCCGAGCGCGGCGCCCAGCTCGCGGCCGACCTGGGCGCACTCCAGGGAGTGGGTCAGCCGGGTGCGGGGGCTGGCGTCCCAGACGGAGCCCGTGCTGCCGGGGGTGACGACCTGGGTCTTGCCGGCGAGCCGGCGCAGCGCAGCGGAGTGCAGCACGCGGGCGCGGTCGCGCTGGAAGGCGGTGCGTCCGGGGCGCTTGTCGGGCTCGGGGGCCCAGCGCTCCACGGCCGCCGCGTCGTACCCGCCGGCGGCGGTGTACTGCTCGTACGGCCGGCCCGGGGCGCCGCCCGGGCCGGATGCGGTTCCTTCCATGGGTACGACAGTAGACGCCGCCACCGGCAGTGCCCGCTCCGGACGGGGCGGGGGGGAGGGTGATTCCTGGTCAGGGGGTCGGGGGCGGCTCGGTGTCGATGTGTGTCAGGGGGTGCGGCCCGGTGTCGTGGTGTGTCACGGGGTGCGGAGGGCTCCGTGCGGCAGGACCGCGTGCACGCCGTAAGCGGCGCTCGCCACCTGGGTGACCCGCAGGTCGAGGACCCCGCCGGCCAGGGCCAGCGCCGTTCTGCGGTCCGTGTCGAACAGGACGCACATCCAGGACAGCATGGCGTCCAGCGCGCCGGCCGCGGCCGTGTCCAGGTCCGGGTCGATGCCGAAGGTGATCCGCCCCTCCGGGGTCTCGGCGTGAAGGCCGGGGACCGGGGGGTCCTCGACCAGGTCCAGCGTCACCTCCGTCGTCATGGGGCACTCGATCGCGGTACCCGCGACCTCACCGTTGCCCTGTGCCGCGTGGCCGTCCCCGAGGTGGAGCAGCGCGCCGGGCACGGTCACCGGCAGATACAGCGTCGAGCCCGCCACCAGTTCGCGGCAGTCGATGTTGCCGCCGCCCTCCGCGCGGGGCGGGAGCGTGGAGTGCGGGCCCGGTGCCGCGGGCGGGACGCCGATCACGCCGAGGAACGGCGCGGTGGTCACCGTCCGGCCGTGGCCGTCGGTGGCCGTACCGTCGCGGATGTCCCACAGCAGTCCCGTCTCGGGCCCGTTGGCGAGGCCGAGCCTGCGGTTGAGCGGGGTGTCCCGCCCGCCGGCCAGGGTCCAGCCCCAGGTGCCGGGCTCCAGGGAGCCGACGCGCACGGCGAGGACGGCGCCGGGTGCCGCGCCCCGTACGGCGACCGGCCCGGTGAGGCAGTGGCCGATCCGGCCCTCGAACATCGTCGGGCCGGTGTCGTGGGGCGTGCGCATCGGCTCCAGGAACCCGGCGGCGTCCAGGGAGTCGACGACCACCGTGTCGCCCGGATCCACGGTGAGCACCGGCGGGGTGTCCCGGTCGAAGACGTTCACCACGTTCTCTCGGGTGGCCGGCAGCCGGTGTCGGGTCATGGGTTTCCTCCTCGTCTGTTTCCCGTGCGGTCAGCGCGGCCCGGAGCCGGGGGCGGGCTCCAGCCGGAGGGTGGCCGGGGCGCCGTCCGACAGTGCGGAGACGGTCTCCGCGACGGCGGCGCACCGGGGGTGTCCGTGGACGGCGGCCAGGACGCGCTCGCGGTCGGCGGAGTCCTCGAAGCGGCGGATCCAGACGAAGCGGTTCTCGTCGCCGGTCACGGTGAACGCGCCGACCACCTCCATGCCGTTCTCCCGGTGCAGCGGGACGACGGTTGTGCTCATGTAGCGGGCCAGTTCGGGGCCGTGGCCGGGGCGCGCGTGTTCGATGCGCAGCTCGTAGAACATGGGTTCCTCGCGTTTCTTCGGGCCGGAGGATGCGGCCGCCGTCACGACGGTGGGGCGACGCGGGCGGCGGCGAGAGCGTAGATCCGGGGGGACCCCTCCCAGGGGGCGGTGCGGACCACGGCCCAGCGGTCGACGAGCCAGCGCCCGTCGCTCCTGCGCAGTCCGAGCCGCCACAGGCCGCGCATCGTGCAGTGGTCGACGACGTCGGGGCCGGTGGTGAGGTGGTGCAGGGCGACGACGTGCGCGCGGCACTCGGCCTCGTCGCCCGAGAGCCGCAGGAGCAGGTCGGTGGCGGTGTGGTGGGTGTGGTCGAAGCCGTCCAGGGTGCTGCGGGCGAGCGCGACCAGTTCGGTGGCCGGCACGGTCGTCGGCGGGGTGCCGTGGTGGTGGGCCGACAGGTCCACAAGCACCTCGTCGGCGAACAGCGCGCGCAGGGCGGGCCAGTCGCGGTCGTCCTGGGCGTGGGCGAGGCGGGCGACGACGTCCGTGACGGCGGCCCGGTCCGCCAGGTCGGCCACGGTGACCGGGTCGGCCGGGGTGCTCATGCCGGTGTTCCCGTCGCCGTGGGGTGTCCGGTGCCCGGCCGTTCGATCAGCGGCAGGACCAGGCGGGAGGGGTGGGCCGGTCCGTGGTGGACCCGGTCGACCGCGACGACCAGGTCGTCGTCGCCGTCGGCCGCGAGGGCGCCCCCGGTGCCGGTGTTGCGGTCGTAGCGGGGGAAGTTGCTGCCGGCCACCTCCAGCCGGATGCGGTGTCCGGGCAGGAACACGTTCGAGGTGACGTTCATGTCGACCGTCAGTTCGTACACCGTCCCCGGCTCCAGCGGTTCGGGGTCGGTGGGCGAGGTGCGGTACCTGGCCCGCAGGACGCCCTCGCACAGCAGGATCGCCCTGCCGTCCGGGTGCACGTCGACGAGCTTGCCCGTGACGTCGGTGTCCGGTGCCGAGGAGGAGACGTGCAGGACGAGGGTGACGTGGCCGGTGACCTCGACGGGGCGGTCGAGCACGTCGCCGGTGTAGACGAGCACGTCCTCGCGCGTCTCGACGGGCGCCTGGTCGGCCGGTCCGGGGTAGGCGCCGGAGGCGCCGGCGAGCACGGTGCCGCCCAGGCTGGGGACCGGGTGGCGGGGGTCGTGGCGGAACGTGTCCACCGCCTCGGCGGTCGGGGGCCGGCGGGTCAGTGTCCCGTCGCCGTCCGCGGTGTTGGCCCGGCCCGCCCCGGAGAGGAAGAAGTCGGTGGGCCGGGTGCCGGGCAGCGGCCAGTCCTCCTCGTCGCGCCATCGGTCGATGCCCATGACGAAGATCCGCACCCGCCGGTCGTCGTCGGCCACGTCCGTGCGGCCGCGCACCCAGCGGTCGAAGAACCGCAGGTGGACGCCGGTGATGTCGGCGGCCTTGATGCTGGCGTGGAGCCCGAAGGACCGGTCGGGGTAGGTGCCGAGGTCGGTGCCGTCGGCGTGGCTCCAGGGGCCGATGACCATTCGCTGGCCGTCGCGGGCCGCGGCGCTGCCGGCGTGGCGGCGCATCGTCGTGTAGGACCGTACGGTCTCGCCGACGAAGACGTCGTACCAGCCGCCCACGTGCAGCGCCGGGGCGGTGACGCGGTCGGGGTGGTCGATGGGGGCGGTCTCCCGCCAGAACGCGTCCCGTTCCGGGTGGCCGAGGACCTGCCCGGCCCAGGGCAGATGGCGGGTGAGGGCGGGGCGGTCGGCGAGCGGCAGCGGCTCGTGCAGCAGCCGGGGGTCCGCCAGGCCGGACAGGAGCGCCTCGGCGTCGGCGGCAGCGTCTGCCGGGGCGGGGGTGTCCGGGGTGTCGGCGGCCGGTCCGCGTCGCAGGTTGCGCAGGGCCGCGAGGGAGGCCCAGGTCAGGACGGCGTCCTGGGACAGCGCCCCGCCCGGGGAGTACCAGGGGGCCCCGTACGGGTCGGCGGACGCCATCACGGGGGCGAGCGCGCGCAGTCCCGGCCCGTCGCCCACGGCCGCCTGCCACTGGGCGATGCCCATGTAGGACCCGCCCCACATGCCGACGGCGCCGTCGCACCACGGCTGTCCGGTCAGCCATACGAGGGTGTCGGTGCCGTCGCGGCCCTCGTCGGCGTGCGGCACGAACGTCCCCGGCGACCGTCCGGTGCCGCGGACGTCCTGGGCCACCACCGCGTAGCCGGCGTCCACGAGGGCGAACACGTCCGGCAGTTTGGGGTTGCCGAACGTTCCGGCGTCGTCCTTGCCGTAGGGGGTGCGCAGCAGCAGCACGGGGAAGGGGCCGGGTCCCTCGGGCCGCCACACGTTGGTGGCGAGCGCGGTGCCGTCCCGCATCGGCACCGGCACGTCCACGTCGACGGTGAACGTCATGCGCCCCGCCCCTCCGGTGCGGGGGCCTGCGGCGACCGCTGGTTCAGCATCCAGTGGCTGAACGCGGCGTAGTTCCGCGCGAACTCCCGCGGGGTGGACGCGAGTTCCACCGCCTCGGAGAGCCGGGCGACGTGCGCGTACTGCGGGATCCGGTCGGCCTGGTAGGCGGCCAGCGCGGCGGGCACGTCGTCGTGGGCGCCGAGCAGCCGGCCGAGCAGGGCGGCGTCCTCGATGCCCAGCGTCGCACCGGCGGTGATGTGCGGGGACATGGCGTGGGCGGCGTCCCCGGCCAGCACGACCCGCGCGGAGACCCAGTGGGGCAGCGGCGGCACCAGCATGATCTGGTTGTGCAGGATGCGGTCCTCGGGTGTCGCCGCGATCAGCGCGGACAGGATGCCGCCCCCGCCCGGCGCCTCCAGGTGGACGGCGCGTGCCGCGGCCTGCTCCTTGAGCGTGCCGGTCGGCGGGGGCGAGTCGAACTGGTTGACCAGCCAGTAGACGCTCCCGTCGTACGTGCGCACATAGCCGCCCCGGCAGCGGTTCCCGCCGAGGATCAGCCGGTCCTCGGGCACGGTGACGCCGCCGGGCGGGACGACCGCGCGCCAGGCGTGGTGGCCGGGGTGCTCGCGCGCCGGGGTGCTCGGCACGAGGCGGTCGCGCACCGCCGAGTACGCGCCGTCGGCCCCGACCAGTACGTCGGCGTCCACGGTGCTGCCGTCGGAGAGCCGGACCGTCACCCGGTCCTCGTGCTCCTCGTAGGCGTCGAAGGCGGTGGCCAGGCGGATGTTCCCGCGCCCCACGGCGTCGGCGAGCAGATCGTTCAGCTTCGCCCGGTGCACCAGCAGGTACCGGCGGTCCTCGGGGCCGAACTCCGGGGTGCGGAGCGGTTCTCCGGCCGGGTCGTGGAAGCGCATCTCGGTGGGGGCACCGATCGTGCGCACCTGCTCGCCGACGGCGAGTTCGTCGAGGACCTCCAGCGCGTTCGCCCACAGTCCCAGGGAGGCCCCGGCGGCGCGGATCTCCGGCGCCCGCTCGCAGACCACCACCTCGAACCCCGCGTGGCGCAGCGCGAGCCCGGTCGTCAGGCCCACGATTCCGGCGCCGATCACCACGGCGCGCCTCGGGGGCGTGTGTGTACGGATGTCCATGCGCGTGCTCCTCGTGTCGTCGCGGCTGTCCGCGATCGACGTTAGGAACCACGGCCGATTGACACCAGTGCAACGTTGGTACGGACTCTTTTCGCCATCTGCAATCGGGATGCCGGTCCGGCCGGTTCCGCCGGTCCGGCCGGTTCCGCCGGTCCGGCCGGTGTCGCGGCGCGGGCGAGGACCTCGTCGTAGCGGTGCAGGACCAGGCGGGCCATCGCGGGGTGGGCGCCCAGCGGGGCGGCGGCGATCCAGGGGGCGGCTGCGGCGCTCTCGGTGTGGAAGCGGCCCGGCGCGGTGAAGTACGAGGCGACGGCGACCCGGTCGCGGCCCCGGGCGGCCAGCGCGCGGACGGCGGCCGGCACGGTGGGCGCGGCGGCGGAGGCGTACGCGGGGACGACGGGCACGCCGAGGCGGTCGGCGAGGAGGGCGGCGGTGCGGCCGGTGTCGACCGCGGAGTCCGGGTCGCGCGAGCCGGCGGCGGCGAGGACGACGCCGGTGCGGCGGCGGTCCGCGCCGGTGGGCGCGGCCGGCCAGCCGGCGTCGAGGAGGCGGGAGTGCAGGACGTCCACGAGGAGGGGGTGCGGGCCGAGGGGGGCGGCCACGAGGGTGGGGAGGGGGGCGGCGGCCGCGGCGGTGGGGATGTCGTGGCGGACGTGGTGGCCGCGGCTGAGGAGGAGGGGGACGAGGACGGCGGGGGCGGGGCCGAGGGTGGCGAGGGCCTCGGGGAGCAGCGGTTCGTTCAGCTCGATGTGGCCGAGGCGGACGGGGAGGCCGGGGCGCAGCGCGCGAACACCGTCGAGGAGAGTGCGGACGGTTTCGAGGGTGCGGGGGTCGCGGCTGCCGTGGGCCACGAGGAGGAGGGTGGGCGGGGGCGGGGTGCGGGGTGCGGTCACGTTCGTCAGCGTGGCCGGGGGAGGTTTCGGGGCCGTTGCGTGGGCGTCACGGGGGGTGAGGAGTCGGCTCACGGGGACGGGCGCACGGGAGTGAGACACACTCCGTCTGAACCAACGCCCCACCTCCCGCGTCCCTCCTCACGAACACCCGTACGCTCAGCGCCGACCCCCGGGGGACCCCGCCCATGCGCCCGCCCCACCCGCGCCTCCGCCGCCTCCTCCGGCTGCCCCGTCTCCCCCGCACCCGCCGGGCCCAGCGCCGCACGCTCCAGGCCACCGTCGCCCTCTGCGTCCTCGCCCTCTCCCCCGCCGCCTGGCTGTTCACCACCACCGACAGCCACCTCCGCACCCCGGAGACCACCCCCCGCACCGACGTCGCCGTCGTCTTCGGCGCCGGACTGTGGGACGGCGAACCGTCCCCGTACCTCGCCCACCGCCTGGACACCGCCGCCGCGCTCTACCACGCCGGCCGCGTCAAGGTCCTCCTCGTCACCGGCGACAACAGCCGCGACGACTACGACGAGCCGGACGCCATGCAGGCGTACCTGACGAAGCACGGCGTCCCCCGCGACCGCGTCGTCGAGGACTACGCCGGCTTCGACACCTGGGACTCCTGCGCCCGCGCGAAGAAGATCTTCGGCGTGGACCGGGCCGTACTGGTCAGCCAGGGCTTCCACATCCGCCGTGCGGTGGCCCTGTGCCGAGCGGCCGGCGTGGAGTCGTACGGCGTCGCGGCCGCGGGCGACGCGCACGACGTGACCTGGTACTACGGCGCCACCCGCGAGGTGTTCGCGGCGGGCAAGGCGGCACTGGACGCCCTCTTCCGGCCGGACCCGCACTTCCTCGGCCCGCGGGAGCCGGGGGTGGGCCGGGCACTGGCGGCGGCCGGGAGCGGACGAACGGCGGGCTGACGACGAACCGGCGGCGGGCCGACGGCACGCCGGCCGGCCCCCTGCCGCAGCCCTCACGTCGCCCCCCGCGCCGCCGGGAGCCCCCCGTGCCGTCGGCGTAACCGCGCACGTCCCGGTGCGTAACACGTGCCGCGCACGCTGGGCGGCATGCAGACCACCGTCACGCCCACGCACTGCCCCTACTGCTCCCTGCAGTGCGGGATGAACCTGGTCCCGGCGGCCGACGGCGGGGTCGAGGTGGCCGAGCGCGCCGATTTCCCGGTGAACCGGGGCGCGCTGTGCGGCAAGGGGCGTACGGCACCGGCGCTGCTGTCGTCCGCCGTACGGCTCACCTCCCCGCTGGTGCGCCGCGACGGCGTGCTCGAGCCCGCCTCCTGGGAGGAGGCGCTCGACGCGCTCGCCGACGCGCTCACGCGGGCGCGCACGGCGCACGGGGCGGACGCGGTCGGGGTGTTCGGCGGCGGCGGGCTGACCAACGAGAAGGCGTACGCGCTGGGCAAGTTCGCCCGGGTCGCGCTCGGCACCTCGCAGATCGACTACAACGGGCGGTTCTGCATGTCGTCCGCGGCGGCGGCCGGGACGAGGGCGTTCGGGCTCGACCGGGGGCTGCCGTTCCCGCTGGAGGACATCCCGAGGACCGGATGCGTGATCCTCGTCGGCTCCAACCCCGCCGAGACGATGCCGCCCGCCCTGCGCTACTTCACCGAACTGCGCGAGAACGGCGGCACGTTGATCGTCGTCGACCCGCGCCGCACCCGTACCGCCGAGCAGGCCGATCTGCACCTGGCGCCCCGCCCCGGCACCGACCTCGCCCTGGCGCTGGGCCTGTTGCACCTGATCGTCGCCGAGGGTCACACGGACGAGGAGTACCTCCGGGAGCGGACGAGCGGCTGGGAGGAGGCGCGGGCCACCGCGATGGCGCACTGGCCGGAGTACGTGGAGCGGATCACCGGCGTGCCGGTGCCGCGGCTGCGGGAGGCAGTACGGCTGTTCTGCGCGCCCGATGCCGCGATGGTGCTCACCGCGCGGGGGCCCGAGCAGCAGTCCAAGGGCACGGACACGGTGGGCGCGTGGATCAACCTGACGCTGGCGACGGGACGGGCGGGCCGGCCGCTGTCCGGATACGGGTGCCTGACCGGGCAGGGCAATGGGCAGGGCGGGCGCGAACACGGCCAGAAGGCCGACCAGTTGCCCGGCTACCGCAAGCTGACCGACCCCGCGGCCCGCAAGCACGTGGCGCGGGTGTGGGGCGTCGACCCCGACTCGCTGCCGGGGCCCGGCCGCAGCGCGTACGAACTCCTCGACGCGCTCGGTACGGACATCCGGGCGCTGCTGGTGATGGGCTCCAACCCGGTGGTGTCCGCGCCGCGCGCCACGCACGTGGAGGAGCGGCTGCGGTCGCTGGACTTCCTCGCGGTGGCGGACGTCGTGCTGTCGGAGACGGCCCGGCTGGCGGACGTGGTGCTGCCGGTGACGCAGTGGGCGGAGGAGACGGGGACGACGACCAGCCTGGAGGGCCGTGTACTGCTGCGCCGGCGTGCGCTGGCCCCGCCCGACGGCGTCCGCAGCGATCTGGAGGTGCTGCACGGGCTGGCGGCGCGGCTGGGCGTGGAGAAGAAGTTCCCCGCCGATCCGGAGGAGGTGTTCGAGGAGTTGCGGCGGGCGAGCGCGGGGGGCCCGGCCGACTACTCGGGGATCAGCTACCGGCGGCTGGCGGAGGAGGATGGGGTGTTCTGGCCCTGCCCGGCGGACATCCCGGAGGGGGAGGACGCGGGCACGGCGGACGGGCGCCCGCACCCCGGGACGCCCCGGCTGTTCCTGGAGCGGTTCGCCACCGGGGACGGGCGGGCCCGGTTCGCGGCGGTGTCGCACCGGGCGGCCGGGGAGGACACGGACGAGGAGTATCCGGTGCTGCTGACCACCGGGCGGGTGCTCGCGCAGTACCAGTCGGGGGCGCAGACGCGGAGGGTGGCGGAGCTGAACGCGGCGGCGCCGGGGCCGTTCGTGGAGATGCACCCGCGGCTGGCGGAGCGGGTGGGGGTGGCGGACGGGGAGGACGTGGCGGTGGTGTCGCGGCGGGGGCGGGTGGTGGTGCCGGTGCGGGTGTCCGGGGGGATTCGGGTGGACACGGTGTTCATGCCGTTCCACTGGGCGGGGGCGGGAAGGGCGAACGTGTTGACGAACCCCGTGCTCGATCCGGTGTCGGGGATGCCGGAGTTCAAGGTGTGCGCGGTGCGGGTGGAGGTCGTGCGGTGAGGTTCACGCCCCGGCCGCCCTTGCCCTTCCCGTCCCTTCAGGGGGCTGCGCCCCTCTGGGCCCGGAGGGCTCGGGGGATCGGGTTGTGTGGGGAGCGCCGGCGGGTGGGGGCTGGTCGCGCCCGCGCGGCCGCAGCCGCACGGTGACACAGCCCCGCGCCCCTTCCGGGGCGCGCCCGCGGTCCTAAGGTCTGCTCGACGGTGTGCGGGTCATGAAGGAGGCGCTGGCCGCGCTGTCGGCGGGTGGGGTGAACGTCGGGGTCGGCGTGGCGGTGGGGGCCGCGGCCGGAGTCGTCGCGGCCGGGGAGGGCGGGGCTGCTGCCGTCGGGGTGTGTGACGTGTCGTCGGCCGGGGCGCCGGGGGCCGGGGGTGCGGTGGGGGCGTCGGGGGAGCAGGCGGTGGCGGCGAGGAGCAGGGCCGCGGCCAGGGCGACCGCCGCAAGGGGGCGCGGGACGTGTCTGTCGGTCATGGCGGGACCCTAGGCGCGGGGTCGCCGGGGAGCGCGGGGGCACACGGCACGGTCCCCCGCACGGCGGACCTCGCCCCCGTGCGGCGGACCTCACCTCGGTCCGGCGCCGCCGTCCGGTGCCGTCTCCTCCGTCACCCACCGGAGGTACTCCGTACTCCCCCGCACCACCGGGGTGGCGATGATCTCCGGGGTCTCGTAGTCGTGCGCGGTGCGCAGGTGGTGTTCCAGGGCCTCGTAGCGTGCCGGGGTCGTCTTGAACGAGACCTGCCACTCGGCGGCGGTCTCCACCCCGCCCTGCCAGCGGTAGACGGAGGTGACCGGGCCGGAGATCTGGGCGCAGGCCGCCAGGCGTGCTTCGACCGCGCCCCGGGCCAGCTCCCGCGCAGCGGCCTCGGAGTCCGTCGTCGTCAGTACCGTCAGCGCGGCCGGCGCCGCCGGTCGCCCGTTCGAGTCGGTCGTCATGTCCCCCATCATCCCCTCGCCGCTTCCCGCTGCCGTCACCCGTCTCGCCCCGTCCCCTGGGCCCTCCGGGTGGTCCTTCCCGGCGGGTCGGGGCCGGGGCGTTGACCTGCTGTAACGGGGTCGCACCGGTCGCGTGTGCGAGGTACGGAACACCCGTTCTCCGTATTTCTGACGGCGGCTCAGGAAGCGGGAGTCGGACCGGGCCCTTTTGCTCGGAAGGGCAGGGGCGTGGCCTACGCAGTGGCACATGAGGGGTGTCGCGGGCCGGGCCCCCTCGGAGGAGCACCATGCGCCGCACGGCCCGTCTGCTGACCGGTACCGCGCTCGCCGTCACCGCCGCCGGTCTCGCCGCCGCGCCCGCCTACGGCGGCGGGGACGCCGGTCGCCTGGAAGTGTTCCCCTCCACCGTGATCCCCGGTGACAACGTGTCGGTGGACACCGGCGCGTGCGGCCCGGACGGCGCGGCCGAGGGCGACGCGAGCGCCGTGGGCGCCGGGCGCTTCGCGCTCGCGCCGAGCACCCACGAGCACGACGCGATCGGTCAGTTCGAGGTGCCGCCGAGTGCGCAGCCGGGGACGTACGAGATCGTCGCCCGCTGCTCCGAGAACGGCGAGCGGGTCACGGGCGACCTGGTGGTGGCGCTGAGCGCCGCCCGGGACGGCACCCTGCCGAGAGGAAGTGTGAAGACGGGGGTCGGCGGCGGACTCGGCGCCGACCCCGTACGGACCGCGGCCGGCGTGGCGGCTCTCGCCGTCGCCGCCGCGGGCGGTACCTGGCTCCTGCATCGCCGGGCGAGAGGCGAGGGGATCTGACGGACACCCTCCGCTGTCCGTCCGCCGGTACCGCACGGTCCCCTCCCCCTCCGGGTCCGCCCGCCCCTCGCGGGTCCGGCGGGGGGAGGCGGGCCGGACCGGAGCACCGCAGCCGGCCGAGGGGCCGACGGGAAGGGGGCGCCTCGTGCGCAGAATAGGCAACTCCGCGATAGCGGCCGTCACCCTGGTCGCCCTCGGTTCCGGCGCCTGGCTGCTGCGCGGCGCCGCCGAGACCCCCGCGCCGCCCCCGCAGCCGTCGGCCGCGCAGGCCTCCACCGGGACCGACCGTCCGGGCGCCGCGGCCCCCGCCCTGCCGCCGTCGCCGCCCGACCGCATCCGCATCCCGTCCATCGGCGTGAACGCCCCGCTGACGGGCCTGGGCCTGACGAGGTCCGGCAGCCTCGACGTGCCGCCCGCCCGGGAGAAGAACCTGGCCGGCTGGTACGAGGCCGGCACCACCCCCGGCGAGACGGGCACCGCGATCGTCGCCGGCCACGTCGACAACGCCGAGGGCCCCGCCGTCTTCTACGACCTCGGCGCTCTGAAGAAGGGCGGCGCCATCGAGGTGGACCGGCGCGACGGCACCGTCGCGCGGTTCACGGTGGACGCGGTCGAGGTGTACGAGGCGGAGCACTTCCCCGACCGGAAGGTCTACGGCGCCGCCGCCCGCCCCGAACTCCGGGTGATCACCTGCGGCGGCGGCTACTCGCGGACGACCGGCTACCAGGGCAACGTGGTCGTCTTCGCCCACCTGACCGGCACCCGGTGAGGGCCGGCGGCCGCGCACCGGCCCGACGCTCTCGTCGACTCGCGGCTGCGGGTCAGGCAGGCCGGTCGGGGGCGTATCTGGCGAGCATGGTCCGGACGGCCTCTTCGACGGCGTAGTGGATGTCCAAGGCCGCGGGTTTCCAGTCGGTCAGCAGCATGCGGGGCCACAGGACGTAGTTGGCGATCATGCCGAGGAACTGGTTCGCGGCGCTCTCGGCGTCGGGCACATCGGCGTTGCCCGCCTCGTGCTCGGATTCCAGGTAGTGCTGGACGGAGGCGAAGTAGGGCAGCTTGCCGAGCTGGAACTGCATCCGCCCCAGTTCGGGGAAGCGGGGCAGTTCGGCGATGACGATGCGGAACAGGGCTGTCATGCCGGGGCGGCCGATCAGTTCGGCGTAGCGGTGGCCGATGGCCGTCAGCCCGGCGCGCGGGTCTCCCGCCCGGGGCTGCGCGGCGGTGTCGCCGGCGTCGCGCTGCCAGGACTCGGTGACGATGGCCTCGAAGAGGGCCGCCTTGGTGGGGAACTGCTTGAACAGGGTGGATTTCGAGACCCCGGCCGCTTCGGCGATCCGCGCGAGGGAGGTGCCGTCGTAGCCACGCTCCAGGAACAGTTCTGTGGCCGCGGAGATGATCGCCTCACGCTTCTGCCGGGCGAGCCTGCGGTGATGCGCGGTGAGTTCTGCTGCCATACGGAGAGTATGCCGCAGCCCCGAGGCGAGTCACTTGACTCGCCACTGGAGACCCGCCTACGGTGCACCGATGAGGCGAGTCGAGTGACTCGCCTCGGTCTGGGCACCCGGGCTCGTCCCGGGGCTGTCGCACGGTGGAGGATTCTCATGACACTCGACAAGATCGCTCTGGTGACCGGTGCCAATCGCGGCCTCGGGCGCAGCGCGGCCATCGCCCTGGCCGCACGCGGGGTGCGGGTCGTGGTCACCCACCGCGGCGATGCGACCGGGGCCGAGAAGACGGCGGAACAGGTGCGGGCCGCGGGCGGGACCGCCGCCGTTCTCCGGCTCGACCTCAGCGACGTCTCCTCCTTCGCGTCCTTCACCTCCGAACTGGGTGCGCGACTGGAGCGCTGGGGTGCTTCGCGGCTCGACATCCTGGTCAACAACGCGGGAGTGGGGGTCTTCGGGCCGCTGGAGACCGTCACGACCGACGACTTCGACACGGTGATGGGCACCAACGTCCGGGGCACGTTCTTCCTCATCCAGTCGCTGGTGCCGCTGCTGGCCGAGGGCGGCCGGATCATCAACGTCTCGACGTCACTGACCCGCCACACCAGCCCCGCCACCTCGGCCTACTCCGCGTCGAAGGCCGCCGTCGAGGCGCTCAGCCGCACTCTCGCCGCGGAACTCGGACCCCGCGGCATCCGGGTCAACTCCATCGCCCCGGGGCCGACCGCCACGGACTTCAACGGCGGAGCGATGCGGGACGACGCCGCAATGCGCCAGGTCCTGGCCGGGCAGACAGCGCTCGGCCGCGTCGGCGAACCCGAGGAGATCGGCGACGCCATCGCCACGCTGGCCTCCGAGGGACTGCGCTGGGTCACCGCCCAGCGCATCGAGGTCTCCGGCGGCGCCCTCCTGTGACGGGCGGGGTCCTCCTGTGACGGGCGAGGCGCGGTCTCTCTCCGGACCGCCGCCCCGCCGGACCCCACCCCGTCAGACCGCCGCCCGCACCTCGTACGCCGGGACGCGCACCGCCTCGTCGTCCAGGCACTGGCCCGACTCCAGGTCGAAGCGCTGCTTGAGGAGCGGGGAGGCGACGAACGGGCGGCCGGCGTGATTGCCGGTCAGGCCGCGGGAGAGGACGGCGGCGCCGGTGAAGGGGTCGCGGTTGCCGATCGCGTAGAGGCGGCCGGCGCGGTCGCGGAAGAGGGCGGCCTGGCGGCCGTCGGGCAGCAGGGCGGCCACGCCGCGGCCGGGGGTGAGGGCGGTCAGGTCGCAGACGGTGAGCCAGTCGTCCGCCGCCAGCCTGAGCTGGATCTTCAGGTCGGTCGTCTCGGGGGCCAGGGTCATCGTTGGGCTCCTTCCAGGAACGGGGTCTCCCCTGCTCGAGCGGGACCGAGGGCTCGGGGACGGGTGCCGATGGTCAGCAGGGGCAGGTCGGGCTTGATCTGGCCGCGCTCGGGGACGAAGGCGACGACCGGGTCGGGGGTGTCGGGGGCGTTGACGAAGGACACGAACCGGGCGAGTTTCTCCGGGTCGTTGACGGTGTCGGCCCACTCGTCGCGGTAGTGCGCGACGTGGGCCGCCATCAGGGACTCCAGCTCCGCGCAGATCCCGAGCGAGTCGTGCACGACGACGTCCCGCACGTGGTCCAGGCCGCCGGGCAGCCGCTCCAGCCAGACGCTGGTGCGCTCCAGCCGGTCGGCGGTGCGGATGTAGAACATCAGGAACCGGTCGACGAGGCGGACCAGTTCGGCGTCCGAGAGGTCCTGGGCGAGCAGGTCGGCGTGGCGCGGGGTGGCGCCGCCGTTGCCGCCGACGTACAGGTTCCAGCCGTTGGCGGTGGCGATGACGCCGAAGTCCTTGGACTGGGCCTCGGCGCACTCGCGGGCACAGCCGGAGACGGCGGACTTCAGCTTGTGCGGCGAGCGCAGGCCCCGGTAGCGCAGTTCCAGGTCGATCGCCATGCGGACGGAGTCCTGGACGCCGTAGCGGCACCAGGTCTGCCCCACGCACGACTTCACCGTGCGCAGCGACTTGCCGTACGCGTGTCCGGATTCGAAGCCGGCGTCGACCAGACGGGTCCAGATCAGCGGGAGCTGTTCGACGCGGGCACCGAACATGTCGATGCGCTGGCCGCCGGTGATCTTGGTGTAGAGGCCGAAGTCGCGGGCGATCTCGCCGATCACGATGAGCTTCTCGGGGGTGATCTCACCGCCGGGGATGCGCGGGACGACCGAGTACGAGCCGTTCTTCTGCAGGTTGGCGAGGAAGTGGTCGTTGGTCTCCTGGAGTGCCGCCTGCTCACCGTCGAGGATGTGGCCGCTGGCGCCGATCGCGGGGGCGAGGGAGGCGATGATCGAGGCGACGGCGGGCTTGCAGATGTCGCAGCCGTCGCCGCCGCGGGCCTCCTCGCGGCCGTGGCCGTCCAGCAGGTCCTGGTAGGAGTCGACGCGCAGGGCGAGGACCGTCTCGTACAGCTCCTCGCGGGTCTGCGCGAAGCAGCCGCACAGGCCCTTGTCGACCTCGACGCCGCTCGCCTCCAGCTCTGCCTCCACGAGCTGTCCCAGTACCTTGACGCAACTGCCGCAGCCGGTGCCGGCCCTGGTGCACTTCTTCACCTCGGGCACGGAGGTGCAGTGGTGCTCGGTCACGGCGCCCCGGATGGTGCCCTTGGTGACGTTGTGGCAGGAGCAGATGACGGCGTCGTCGGGCAGCGCGGAGGGGCCGAGCTGCGCGGGGGCGCCGGCGCCGGCGGGCAGGACGAGGGACTCGGGGGCGAGCGGGGGCACCGAGCCGGTCAGTGCGCGCAGGGTGCCGTAGGCGTCGGCGTCGCCGACGAGGATGCCGCCGAGGAGGGTGCCGTCGCGGCCGATGACGAGCTTCTTGTAGAGGCCGGCGCGGGAGTCGGAGTAGACGACGTCGAGGCAGTCCTCGGTGGTGCCGTGCGCGTCGCCGAAGGAGGCGACGTCGACGCCGAGCAGTTTGAGCTTGGTGGAGAGGTCGGCGCCGGTGAACGCGCGCTGTCCGTCCTCGTCGGCGGCGAGGGCGGCGGTGGCCGCGATGGCGGCGGCGGCCGTCTCGGCCTGCTCGTAGCCGGGCGCCACCAGCCCGTACACCCGCCCGTCGGCCGCGAGCGCGCATTCGCCGATGGCGAAGACGTGCGGGTCGGCGACGGTGCGGCACCGCTCGTCGACGCTGATGCCGCCGCGTTCGCCGACGGTCAGTCCGCAGTCGCGGGCGAGCTGGTCGCGGGGGCGCACGCCGGCGCTGAACACGACGAGGTCGGTGGCGAGTGCGGAGCCGTCGGACAGCTTCATGCCGGTGACGGCGCCCGCGTCGTCGGCGGTGATCTCCTGGGTGCCGACGCCCGTATGGACGGCGAGCCCCATCTCCTCGATGGTGCGCAGCAGGGCGGCGCCGCCGCCGTCGTCGACCTGGACGGGCATCAGGCGGGGCGCGAACTCCACGATGTGGGTGTCCAGGCCGAGCCCCTTGAGCGCGCCGGCCGCCTCCAGGCCGAGCAGCCCGCCGCCGACGACGGCGCCGGTGGTGGCGCGCCGCTTCGCGTACTCCTCGATGGCGAGCAGGTCCTCGATCGTCCGGTAGACGAAGCAGCCCTCGGCGTCCTTGCCGGGCACCGGCGGGACGAAGGGGTAGGAGCCGGTGGCCAGGACGAGGGTGTCGTAGGCGACGGTCAGCCCGGAGCGGGCGGTGACGGTGCGGGCCTCGCGGTCGACGCTCTCGGCCGGGTCGCCGAGGTGCAGTTCGATGCCGTGGCCGGCGAGGAACGCGGGGTCGGTGAGGGACAGTTCCTCGGGGGTGCGGCCGTCGAAGTAGGAGGTGAGCCGGACGCGGTCGTAGGCGGGGCGGGGTTCCTCGCAGAGGACGACCACGCGGTGCGTGGCGGTGAGCCCGCGCTCGGCGAGCGCCTCCAGGAAGCGCTGGCCGACCATGCCGTGGCCCACGAGCACGATCGTGGGGCCGGCCCCGGGGGTGGTGGTCATCAGGAGCCTCCGTCGTTGGTGAGCAGGTGGAGCAGGGGGCCGCCGTCGGGGAGCGGCTCCGCCGCCTCCCAGGCGCGGGCGAGGGCGCCGACGGTGCCGAGTTCGCCGACGAGGACCCCGCCGACGACGCGGTCCTCGCGGACGACGACCTTGCGGTAGGTGCCGCGGGTGGCGTCGGCGAGCTGCACGACGTCGTCACCGGGGCGGGTTTCGGGGTCGCCGAAGGCGGCGAGGTCGAGAAAACCGCGGGGGCCGGCGTCGGCGTCGGTGTCGGCAGGGGTGCCGCCCCCGCCAGGAAAACCGCCTCCGGTCAGGGTGAGCCGGGTGAGCGCCCTGGTCCCCGTGTAGCGGGCGGCCGCGTCGCCGTCCGCGAGCAGGGTGGCCAGTACGCCGGCCTGTTCGAGTGCGGGTGCGGCCAGGCCGTAGACCGTCCCGTCGTGCTGGGCACAGTCGCCGATCGCACGGATGTACGGGTCCGAGGTGCGCAGCTCGTCGTCGACGAGGACGCCCGTACGGACGGCGAGCCCGGCCTCCTCGGCGAGCCCGGTGCGCGGACGGACCCCGCAGGCCAGGACGACGAGGTCGGTGTCGAGGCGGTAGCCGTCGGCCAGTTCCACCGACCGGACCGCACCGCCGGCGCAGCGTACGTCGCGCACCCGGGTCTCGGTGTGGACCTCCACCCCGAGCCCGGTCAGATGGCGTCGGACCAGCCCGGAGGAGACCGGGTCGAGCTGGCGTTCCATCAGCCGCTCGGACTGCTGGGCGAGCACGACCTGCGCACCGCGCGCGGCCAGCGCACGGGCGGCGGAGACCCCGAGCAGTCCCCCGCCGACGACGACGGCGCGCGCGCCGGGCCGTACGGCACGGGCGAGCCCGAGGCAATCGTCCATGGTGCGGAACGCGTGCACGCCCTCGGGCAGCCGGCGGTCCGCGCCGAACAGCCCGCGCAGGGGCGGCAGTACGGGGTTGGAGCCGGTGGCGAGAACGAGGGTGCCGTACCCGATCTCCGTCCCGTCCGCACACCGCACGCGCCGCGCGGCACGGTCGATACCGGTGACCCGTGCGCGCACCGGTTCGGTGGCGGTCCCGGGGAGGGCGATCACCTCGGGCGCGTACCGCCCGGCCAGCACCTCGGCGAGCAGCACCCTGTTGTACGGAGGGTGTTCCTCCTCCCCCACGACCAGCGCGGGCACACCGAGCTCACCGAGCCGCCGGGCGAGCGCGACACCCGCGATCCCGGCCCCGATCACCACCACGTGCGCATCCGAGGTCATGCCCAGGAGCCTGCGCCGCGGGTGTTACCCGACCGCATCCCCTCTGTTTCCCCGGAGGAACGCTGCCCTCAGTGGGGGCGGGAGGTGGGTGTGAGGAGGTTGCTCACACGGACGGGGCGGGCGTGAGGGGGCGTTCACACAGGCGGGGCCGCCGAAGAACTCCGGCCGCCCGCCACTCGTCGAGGTTCTCCCGTCCCATGAGGTGCGGATCGCCGCGGTACCAGGAATCCGGGTCGGCGGTGATGACGCGTTCGGGAATGTCCGGCCGGGCGAAGAACAACCAGTGCCACCACACCCCCGTCCCCCTCCACCCCACCGGCCCTCTGCCGGCCGGACCCGGCGTCGCGGGTGCCCGGCGGGCGGCGGCGCATGCGCGGCCGGCCGGGCCGGGTCCGCCGCCGATGCCCGCGGGTCACGACGACACCCCCCGCAGCCGCTGCCGGTACCGCAGGGGTGCCTCGCCGACCTCGCGTTTGAAGGCGGTGCTGAAGGCGCTCTCCGAGGTGTAGCCCAGTTGTGCGGCGAGGGCGCCGATGCGGACGTCGTCGTCGCGCAGGGCCCGTCGGGCGAGCAGCATGCGCCAGGTGTTGAGGTAGGTCAGCGGGGGGACACCGGCCGCGGCGCGGAAGCGTACGGCGAACGAGGTGCGGGACATCGCCGCCGCGCGGGCCAGTTCCGCGAGGCCCCAGGGGCGTCCGGGGTCGCCGTGCATGAGGGTCAGCGCGGGACGCAGCCGGTCGTCGGTGAGCGCGCGCAGCCATCCCGGTGGCGGCTCGGCACGGTCGAGGTAGGCCCGGAGCACCTCCAGGAGCAGGAGCTGGGCGTGCTGGCGTACGGCGAAGGCGGCGCCCGGCCGGTCGTCCGTGACCTCCTCGACCAGCCGGTCGACGCAGGCCCGCAGGGTGGGCGCGGCTGCGTCGGACGCCCGGACGAGCGCCACGGGCGGCAGCGACTGCGTCAGCAGCGCCGCACCGGCCGGGTTGAGGTCGACGCGGCCGCCGAGGACGACGTCGTCGACGGCGAAGTCACCGCCGTTGACGCGCAGGGCGTACTCGTCCGGCTCGGGCGTGAACTCCACGGGCGGGCCATCACCGATCCCGCCGGTCCCGCCCTCGGCGCGCAGCCACGAGCGGCCGGTGAGGACCGCGACGTCGCCGGACTCCAGTGCGACGGGCTCGTCGAGCCCGTCGGTCGACAGCCGGCACCGCCCGCGCACCATCACCGTCAGTTTCAGCGGGCTCCTGACGGCGCCCTGCGTGACCCAGCGCCCGCGCACCGCGAACGCGCCGGAGAGCTGGCCGCGCACCTCGACGAGATCGAACACCTCTGACAAATGATCGATGACCACGCTCGAACTCTCGCGAAGAAAATCCGTCCCGTCAAGCATTCTCAGTTCGAGGAAGCGGGCACAGGCTGGTGCCATGACACATCACCTGGAAAACCAGCAGCCGCTCGGCTCGGGCTTCACCGCGTTCTCCACCGCCGCCGAGGTCCTCACCGGCGTCGACCTCACGGACAGGAACATCGTCCTCACCGGAGGGCACAGCGGGCTCGGCCTGGCGAGCACCGAGGCGCTCGTCAAAGCCGGCGCCTCCGTCACCGTGGCGGCCCGCGACACCGACGCGGCGGCCGCCGCCCTGGCGGGCATCGACGGCGTCCGGGTCGAGCGGCTGGACCTGCTCGACCCGGAGTCGATCGACGCCTTCGCGGCCCGCTGGACGCACTCCGGCCGACCGCTGCACGTCCTGATCAACAACGCGGCCGCCACCCACCGGCAGCGCGTCCTGGACGCGCGCGGCTACGAGACCACCTTCGCCACCGCCTTCCTCGGCCACTTCCAGCTCACCCTCGGCCTGCTGCCCGCCCTGCGCGCGGCCCACGGCGCCCGCGTCGTCAACGTGGCCTCCGGCAGCCACCGCCTCAGCGACATCCGCTGGGACGACCTCCACTTCGCCCACGGCTACGACAGCGACCTCGCCTACGGCCAGTCGAAGACCGCACTCATCCTCTTCGCGGGCGAACTGGACCGCCGCTGGGCCGCCGACGGCATCCGCGGCTACAGCCTGCACCCGGGCATCTCCGTGATCACGTCCCTGCGCAGGGCGTCCACCTCGCTCTACGCCCCCGCGGAGCTGCGCGCCATGGGCCTGATCGGCGAGGACGACGAGCCGGTCCTGGACCCCGAGCGCGAGAAGAAGACCCCGGAACAGGCCGCCGCCACCATCGCGTTCGCGGCGGCGAGCCCGCTGCTCGACGGCATCGGCGGCGTCTACCTCAAGAACAGCGACGTCGCCCGCGTCGACGCCCGCCCCCTCACCCCGGAGATGCTCGCCGTCGGCGACGTCACCTCCGACCTGGCCCCGCACGCCGCCGACCCCGCCTCGGCACACCGCCTCTGGGACCTCGCGGAACGCCTCCTGACGAAGTGACCCGGAGCGTGCCACCGGCTTCGCCCCGGGCCGCGCACCCCGTGCCCCGCTCAGCGGGAGCCGGGGGCGGACGCGGGGGCGGGGCCGGGGCCCGGCGGGAAGTCGGTGGCGGGGTCGGTGGCGTAGCGGCTCATCACCGCGATGTTCGCCGCGGGGGACGGCAGCCGGCCGTCCTCCATCGCGTCCCGCATGTCCCGGAAGTACTGCACGTACAGATCGGGGGTGAAGGTGCTGAGCATGACGGCCGGCCGGTCGGTCACGTTGGCGAAGGTGTGCGGGGCTCCGGGCGGGACCATCACGAGTGTGCCCGCGGTCGCGTCGTGCCGGTCCTCCCCCACGGTGAACCGCACCGAGCCGGAGACGATGTAGAAGCCCTCGTCGTGCCGGGCGTGCCGGTGCTGCGGCGGTCCCGGTGTGTGCGGCGCGAGGACGGACTCGGCGATTCCGAGGCGGTGGCCGGTGGTGCTGCCGTCCTCCAGGACGCGCATACGGGTGGTGCCCAGGAGGATCGTCTCGCCGTCGTCCGGGCCGACCACCGACACGACTGGGTCGGCGGCCGGCTCATGGGTGCCCGTGCCTGTGCTCGTGCTGGTACTCGTGCTCGTGCTGGTACTCGTGCTCGTGGTGTTGTCGGTCATGCCACGATTCCACGGCGGGGACCCGGCTCCTGTCCAAGACCTGCCCCGCGACCCCGATACCGTACGGGTATCGTCGCAGCATGGAGCTACGCACGCTGCGGTATTTCGTGGCGGTCGCCGAGGAACTGCATTTCGGCCGGGCCGCCGCCCGGCTGCACATGAGCCAGCCCCCGCTGAGCCGGGCGATCAGGCAACTGGAGGCGGAGACGGGCGCCCCGCTGTTCGACCGGTCGCCCGCCGGTGTCGGCCTGACCCCGGTCGGGGCGGTCCTGCTGGAGGAGGCGCGCGCCGTGCTCGACCGGGCCGACCGGGCGCGCGTCCGCGTGGCCGCGGCGGCGGGCGCCGCGACCCTCACCGTCGGCTTCCTGGGCGACAGCGCCGACCCCGACGTCACCCGGCTGGCCCGCGCCTACCGCCGGCGCCACCCGCACGTCGAGATCCAGGTGCGCGAGACCGACCTGACCGATCCCACCTGCGGCCTGCACGGCGAGGCGGTCGACGTCGCCCTGACCCGCGCCCCGTTCGACGAGACCGGCCTGACCGTGCACGAGCTGCGGGCCGACCCGGTGGGCGCCCTGCTGCGCGCCGACGATCCGCTGGCGCGCCGGGACAGCCTGGCACCGGCCGAACTGGCCGACCGCCGCTGGTTCCGGTTCCCGGAGGGCACCGACCCGCTCTGGCAGGCGTACTGGAGCGCCGGGGAACCGCGCGAGGGTCCGGTGGTGCGCGCGGTCCAGGAGTGCCGGCAGGCGGTGCTGTGGAACGGCACGGTCGGCATGACCCTCCTCGGCCACGACCCGGGAGAGGGGCTGACAGTGGTGCCGCTGACCGGCATGCCGCCGAGCCGTGCGGTGGTGGCGTGGCGGACGGGCGACACCAGCCCGCTGGTCCAGGCGTTCGTCCGGGCGGCGACCGTGGCCTATCGCGCGTGACCCCGGCTGATTTCGACGGTTGGGCGTGGACGGAGGGGACGGTACCCCCCGCACAGGGGTACCGCCCCCTCCTGGTGCCCCGGTGGAGACCGCCGCCGCGCGGGTGAGGGGCGGTGCGCGGGGCGTGGCGGTTCCGGGGCGGACCGGGCCGGGTCGGGGACCCGGGGCCGGGGCCCGGCGGTTCGGTCAGGGAACCGCGGGGCCCCGGCGTGCGAGGGGTGGTCCGGGGCCCGGGTCGGTTCGGTCGGGGACCCGGGCCCCGGGGTTCGCGGGCGGGTCAGCGGTGGTCGCTGCCCGTCGACGAGGAGGCCGCGCGCCCGGCCTCCAGGCGGGCGACCGGGATGCGGAACGGGGAGCAGGAGACGTAGTCCAGGCCCACCTCGTGGAAGAAGTGGACGGACTCCGGGTCGCCGCCGTGCTCGCCGCACACGCCGAGCTTCAGGTCGGGCCGGGTCTCGCGGCCCGCCCGCACCGCGGACCTGACCAGGGAGCCGACGCCGTCCTGGTCGATCGTCTCGAAGGGCGACACCCCGAAGATGCCCTTCTCCAGGTACGCCGTGAAGAAGCTCGCCTCCACGTCGTCGCGGCTGAAGCCCCACACCGTCTGGGTCAGGTCGTTGGTGCCGAAGGAGAAGAACTCGGCCGCCTCCGCGATCTGCCCGGCGGTCAGCGCGGCACGCGGCAGCTCGATCATCGTGCCGATCGCCAGCTTCAGCTCCGTGCCGGTGGCCGCCTGGACCTCCGCGACGACCTGGTCGGCCTCCTCGCGGACGATCTCCAGCTCCTGCACCGTGCCGACGAGCGGGATCATGATCTCGGCGCGCGGGTCGCCCTTCGCCGCCTTGCGCTCGGCCGCCGCCTCGGCGATGGCCCGTACCTGCATCGTGAACAGGCCGGGGATGACCAGGCCGAGCCGTACGCCGCGCAGGCCGAGCATCGGGTTCTGCTCGTGCAGCCGGTGCACGGCCTGGAGCAACCGCAGGTCGTTCTCGTGCGGGTCCTTGCGGGACTCGGCGAGCGCGACGCGCACCGACAGTTCGGTGATGTCGGGCAGGAACTCGTGCAGCGGCGGGTCCAGGAGACGGACCGTCACCGGGAGGCCGTCCATCGCCTCGAACAGTTCGATGAAGTCCCGCTTCTGCAGCGGCAGGAGCTGCGCGAGGGACTCCTCGCGCTCGGCATCGGTGTCGGCGAGGATCAGCCGTTCGACCAGCTCGCGGCGGTCGCCGAGGAACATGTGCTCGGTGCGGCACAGGCCGATGCCCTGCGCCCCGAACCGGCGGGCGCGCAGCGCGTCCTCGGCGTTGTCCGCGTTGGCCCGCACCCGCAGCCTGCGCTTGCGGTCGGCGAACGCCATGATGCGGTGGACGGCCTCGACCAGTTCGTCGGCGTCGTCGGCACCGGCGTGCATCCGGCCCTCGAAGTACTCCACGACCGGGGAGGGCACCACCGGCACCTCACCGAGGTAGACCTTGCCGGAGGACCCGTCGATGGAGACGACGTCGCCCTCCTCCACGACCACCCCGCCCGGCGCCGTCAGACAGCGTCGCTTGGTGTCGACCTCCAGCTCCTCGGCGCCGCACACGCACGTCTTGCCCATGCCGCGCGCGACGACGGCGGCGTGCGAGGTCTTGCCGCCGCGCGAGGTGAGGATGCCCTCGGCGGCGATCATGCCGTCGAGGTCGTCGGGGTTGGTCTCGCGGCGGATCAGGATGACCTTCTCGCCCGAGCGCGACCACTTGATCGCGGTGTACGAGTCGAACACCGCCTTGCCGACCGCCGCGCCGGGCGAGGCCGCGATGCCCCGGCCGAGCTGCCGCACCTTCGCGTCCTCGTCGAAGCGCGGGAACATGAGCTGCGCGAGCTGGGCGCCGTTGACGCGCTGCAGCGCCTCCGCCTCGTCGATCAGGCCCTGGTCCACGAGCTGCGTCGCGATCCGGAAGGCGGCACCGGCGGTGCGCTTGCCGACCCGGGTCTGCAGCATCCACAGGGTGCCGCGCTCGATGGTGAACTCGATGTCGCAGAGGTCCAGGTAGTGGTTCTCCAGGGCCTCCATGATCTGCATGAGCTGGTCGTAGGACTTCTTGTCGATCGTCTCCAGCTCCGCCAGCGCGACGGTGTTGCGGATGCCCGCGACGACGTCCTCGCCCTGCGCGTTCTGCAGGTAGTCGCCGTAGACGCCCTGGTGGCCGGAGGCCGGGTCGCGGGTGAAGGCGACACCGGTGCCGGAGTCGGGGCCGAGGTTGCCGAAGACCATGGAGCAGATGTTGACGGCCGTGCCGAGGTCGTGCGGGATGCGTTCCTGACGGCGGTAGAGCTTGGCCCGGTCGGTGTTCCAGGAGTCGAAGACCGCCTTGACGGCGAGGTCCATCTGCTCGCGCGGGTCCTGCGGGAAGTCCCGGCCGGCCTCCTTCTTGACGATCTTCTTGAAGGTGCCGACCAGCTTCTTCAGGTCCGCGGCCGCCAGCTCGGTGTCGACCTCGACCTTCTTGGCCTCCTTGGCCTTCTCCAGCGCCTCCTCGAAGAGGTCGCCGTCGATGCCGAGGACCGTCTTGCCGAACATCTGGATGAGCCGGCGGTAGGAGTCCCACGCGAAGCGTTCGTCGCCGGCCTGCTTGGCCAGACCCTGCACAGACTTGTCGGAGAGCCCGATGTTCAGGACGGTGTCCATCATGCCGGGCATGGAGAACTTGGCGCCGGAGCGGACGGAGACGAGGAGGGGGTCGTCCGCCTGGCCGAGCTTCTTGCCCATCTTCGCCTCGAGGGCGTCGAGGTGCGCACTCACCTCGTCACGCAGGTCCGCCGGCTCCTCGCCGGTGCCGAGGTAGACCTTGCACGCCTCGGTGGTGATGGTGAAGCCGGGCGGGACGGGGAGGCCGAGGTTGGTCATCTCGGCCAGGTTCGCGCCCTTGCCGCCGAGAAGGTCCTTGAGGTCCTTGTTGCCTTCGGTGAAGTCATAAACGAACTTCACGTCCTCGACGGCGTTCCCGGTGAGGTGAGGATCTTTGTTTTCCGACACGGTCTCGACTCCTCGAGGACGCGGTGGCTGCCCTGACGGCCAGGAACATACCCAGATCGAAGGTGCGTGGGTACGTCCACTCGCGCGTCGTGTGCCCGTAACCAGCCGTCCGCCGCTGGATCGAAAGTGGGTGCGGGAGCGAGCGGGGCGTGGAGGCGCGTTCACTCTTTGAAGGCGAGAGGGGCCGAGCGGGTGGTTACGCGCTCATACGAGCGCCACTCGGCCCGTATGGTTAAGGATCGTGAATGATCGGGCATTGGCACTGAGTGCCACGCCTCCGAGAGTTACAGGCACTCATGATCCGCTCATCTGAGCGCAACCCCTATCAGGGGTGGCGAGAATCACGCCGTTCGAGCGGACCGGATTTCACCATGCGGACGCCGGGCGGATGCGGAACGGACGCCCGGCGGACGCCGGTCGGGTGCGGGGCGGGTGCGCCGTGCGGGGCGTACTGGAGAAGGGTTGACGAGGGGTTTGCCGGGTGTTTGCCGGGTACGGGGGCGCGGGCTTGAACGCGGGTCGACGGGGGCGCGTACGGGAGGACGGCGGGCGCGGCCTCCCCCGAGCGACCCGCCTCTCACCACGGCTGCGCACGGAAGGACCCGCGGGTGCCTCTCAATACGGACACGCGACGAACGGCGGACGAGACGGAACCGGCGGAGTCGGAAGAAGCGAAGGGATCGACGGGACCGACGGAACCGGCGGAACCCGCGGAACCGACGCTGCCCGCCGATGCGGAGGGTGCCGCTGAACCGGCGGAATCCGCGCAGCCCGCGGAACCCGTTGCGCCGGCCGAGGCGGAGGTCACGAAGACGACCGACACCGCCGGCACCGCGACGACCGACACCGCCGGCGCCGTCGAGTCCGCCGAGACCTCGGGGAAGACGGCCGAGGCGGACGCCCCTGAACCGGCGGACGAACCCGCGCCCGCGGACGCCCCCGAACCGACGGACACCCGTGAAGCGACGGACGCCCGCGAACCGACGACACAGGCGCCCGGACCGACAAGCACTCTCTCCCCGGCGGACGCCGACGAACCCCCGAATGCCCCCGCCCCCGCCCCCAAGTCGTCCCGCCCCCGTCTCGCCGCATGGCGGGAGGCGCACCCCACCGCCGCCCGTGTGCTGCGCGACGGCACCACCGTTCTCGCCGCCGTTCTCGTCCTCGCGGCGATGGTGCTGCCCAACCGCATGCACCTGCGCCCCGCGCAGTTCACCCGCATCCCCGTGGAGGCGCTGCTCGGCGGTGTCGTCCTGATGACGCTGCCCCGGCGCTGGCGGCTGGTCGCGGCCTGGGCCGGTGGCCTCGTCCTCGGCCTGCTGACGGTCCTGAACTTCTTCGACATGGGGTTCTACGAGTTCCTCGGCCGCCGCTTCGACATCGTGATCGACTGGGTGCTGCTCGGCGACGCCAGGTCGTACCTGAACGACACCGTCGGCAAGGGCGGCACGACCGCCGTTCTGATCGGCGCGGCCGCGCTGATCGTCGTCCTGGTCGTGCTGATCGCGCTCGCGGTGGTGCGGCTGAGCGAGCTGCTCGCCCGGCACCGCCACATCACCGGCCGTACGCTGCTGGTCCTCAGCATGGTGTGGATGACCTGCACCGTGCTGGGCCTGCGGATCGACGGTGTGCCGATCGCCTCGCAGCACACGATCGCGCTGGCCCGCAGCCGCGCCCAGGCCGTGCAGGACACCCTGCGGGACGAACGGGAGTTCGCGAAGACGGCGAAGGCGGACGCGTTCGGCGACACCCCGCCGTCCCAGCTCGTGCCGGACCTGCGCGGCAAGGACATGATCTTCACGTTCATCGAGAGCTACGGCCGCAGCGCGATCGAGGACCCGGTGATGGCACCCGGCGTCGACAAGACCCTCGCCACGAGCACGGCGGCGCTCGACAAGGCCGGGTTCCACGCCAAGAGCGGCTGGCTGACGTCGGCGACGTACGGCGGCAGCAGCTGGCTCGGGCACTCGACGTTCCTGTCGGGCCTGTGGATCGACAACCAGAACCGCTACCGCACGGTGACCAACAGCGACCACCTCAGTCTGACCAAGGCGTTCAAGAAGACCGGCGACTGGGACACCGTCGGCATCATGCCCGGCGTCCAGAAGGGCTGGCCGGAGGCGAAGTTCTACGGCCTGGACAAGGTCTACAACGCGTTCCAGATGGGGTACGAGGGGCCGAAGTTCAGTTGGTCGACCATGCCTGACCAGTACGCGCTGGAGTCGTTCCAGCGGCTGGAACACAGCAAGAAGCGCGACAAGCCGCTGATGTCCGAGATCATCCTGACGTCGAGCCACCAGCCGTGGGCGCCGATCCCGAAGATGGTCGGCTGGGACCAGGTGGGCGACGGATCGGTGTACGACGCGATCGAGAAGGCGGGCAAGGACCCGGGCGACGTCTTCTACGACTCCACGAAGGTGAAACAGGAGTACGGCAAGTCGATCCAGTACTCGGTGACGGCGCTGACGCAGTTCCTTCAGCGGTACGGCGACGACGACACGGTGCTGGTGTTCCTCGGCGACCACCAGCCGGTGGCGAAGGTGAGCGGCGACGGGGCCGACCACCAGGTGCCGGTGTCGATCGTGGCGAAGGACCCGAAGGTCCTGGACAAGATCGCGGACTGGAGGTTCACGGACGGTCTGCGCCCCGCGAAGAACGCGCCGGTGTGGCGGATGAGCTCCTTCCGCGACCGCTTCCTGACGGCGTACGGGTCGACGCCGCACCCGTCGAAGGGATGAGGTCACCTTCGTCGAAGGGACAAGGCCGCACCCGTCGAAGAGATGAGGTCACCGCGGCCTGCCTCGTCGCCGGGGCGGTGGCCGACGGCGTGCCGACGCTGGGCCGCAGTGTGATCGTCGACGCGGTCAACGCGGTGGAGGCGGCCCGCGGGCGGTGGCGGGCCCCGGCCGGACGCCACCGGGTGCCGGTGGTGTTCATCGAGGTGGTGTGCTCCGACTCGCGGACGCACAGGCAGCGGCTTGAGAGCCGTTCCCGGGACATCGCGGGCTTCGAGGAGCCGACCTGGGAGGCGGTGCGGGAGGGGCGAGCCGCGTTCGAACCCTGGGCCGATCACCGGCTGCTTCTCGACTCGATCGCGGACCTGGCCTCGAACGTCACGTAGACCCACACGTACCTGACCACGGCGAAGCCACCTTCGTGACCACGGCATCAGCGCCCACGCGGCCAGGGCCGCACGGACACGCCGACGCGGGCTCCGCAGAGCGCGCGCTCCTCGCCGCGCCTCAGGCCCCTACCCGCTCCCCCGCGCCCGCGTCCCGTACCTCGGGCTCCGCCAGCAGCCGGGCCGTCCGCTCGGCGGACGCCCGGGCCCGGCGGCCCGTGGTCAGTACGCCCAGTACCAGGACCAGCACCCCGCACACCAGGAGGATCCACCATCCCGGCCGCGCCGCCGACACGAACGCCTCCCGGTACGGCGACGCCCCCACACCGGAGGCCAGCACCGCACCGACCACCGCGACACCGAGTGCCTGCCCGAGCTGCCGGCTGGTGGAGGTCACCGCCGCCGCCACCCCGGCCTGCTCCCTCGGCATCCCGGAGACCGCGGTGTTGGTGATCGGCGAGTTCACGAAGCCGAACCCGATACCGAAGAGCACATAGCCGAGGAACAGGGTCACGTTCGACGTCTCCGCCTCGAACACGGCGAACAGGGTGCAGCACGCGGTCATCGCGCACCCCGCCAGCACCAGCGGCAGCCGCGGTCCCCTGCTGCCGACCAGCCGCCCCGAGAGCGGTGCGCACAGGCACGTCGGGACGGCCATCGGGAGCATCCACAGGCCCGCGTGCAGGGCGTCGAGTCCGCGTACGTTCTGCAGGTAGAGCGTGGTCAGGAAGAGGAAGCCGCCCAGTGAGGCGAACGCGCTGATCGCGATGACGGCCGCCCCGCCGAACGGCACGGACCGGAAGAAGCGCAGGTCGATGAGGGGTTCGGCGCGCCGGGGCTCGTACAGGAGCAGCCCGGCGAGAGCGGCCACGGCGAGGACGGCGTAGGGCAGCACCGCGAGGAACCCGGCGTCCGGCACCTCGATGATCGCGTACGTCAGGGCCCCGAACAGGGCGATGACCAGGATCTGTCCGAGCGGGTCGAGCCGGCGCGGCTTCGGCGCCCGCGACTCGGGCACGTACCGCAGGGTGAGCAGCAGCGCGGCGACGCCGACCGGGAGGTTGAGCCAGAAGATCGACCGCCAGCCCACCGACTCCACGAGCAGCCCGCCGACGAGGGGTCCGGCGGCCATGGAGATGCCCATGACGGCGCCCCAGACGCCGATCGCCCGGGCACGCTCGCGGGGGTCGGTGAAGGTGTTGGTGATGATCGACATCGCGACCGGGTTGAGCATCGAGCCGCCGATGGCCTGCACCATCCGGAAGATCACCAGGGTCTGGAGGTTCGGGGCCACGGAGCACAGCGCCGAGCCGACGGTGAACACGGCGAGGCCGGTCATGAAGACGCGTTTGCGGCCGATCCGGTCGGCGGTGGAGCCGGCCAGCATCAGCAGCGAGGCGAGGACGAGGGTGTAGGCGTCGATCGCCCACTGCAGCCCCGAGGTGCTGGTGTGGAGGTCCTCCTGCAGCGAGGGCAGGGCGACGTTGAGGACGGTGTTGTCCAGTCCCACGATCAGCAGGCTCATGCAGCAGATCGCGAGCACCAGCGTGCGGCGGCGGTGGCTGAGCTCAGGCATTACCGCATCGTACGACAACATGAATAGCGAGTCTAACTAATGACTTTCCTAACTAATGACGTATGCATCTTTCTGTGGACGACCTCGCGCCGGGGCCCGCCGGCGTGCGGGACAATGGAGCAATGTCCACGCCCACCAGCACGCCCACCGCCCCGCAGCGGCTCGGCACGCCCAGCGCTCCGCAGCAGATCGGCGCCCCCGCCGCCCCGCTGCGGATCGGCCCGCACCTCGTCGGACCGCCCGTCGTCCTCGCCCCCATGGCCGGGATCACGAACGCCCCCTTCCGTACGCTGTGCCGGGAGTTCAGCGCCGGCAAGGGGCTGTACGTCAGCGAGATGATCACCACCCGCGCCCTGGTCGAGCGCAACGACAAGACCATGCAGCTCATCCGGTTCGACGCGAGCGAGAAACCGCGCTCCATACAGCTGTACGGCGTCGACCCGGCGACGGTGGGCAAGGCCGTCCGGATGATCGCCGAGGAGGACCTCGCCGACCACATCGACCTCAACTTCGGCTGCCCCGTGCCGAAGGTGACCCGCAAGGGCGGCGGCTCGGCGCTGCCGTTCAAGCGGAACCTGCTGCGGTCGATCCTGCGCGAGGCGGTCAGCGGCGCCGGGGACCTCCCCGTGACGATGAAGATGCGCAAGGGCATCGACGACGACCACCTCACCTACCTCGACGCCGGGCGCATCGCGGTCGAGGAAGGCGTCACCGCCATAGCGCTGCACGGCCGCACCGCCGCCCAGCACTACGGCGGCACGGCGGACTGGGACGCGATCGCCCGCCTCAAGGAGCACGTCCCGGAGATCCCCGTGCTCGGCAACGGTGACATATGGTCCGCCGAGGACGCGCTGCGGATGGTGCGCGAGACGGGATGCGACGGCGTGGTCGTGGGTCGGGGCTGCCTGGGCCGGCCGTGGCTGTTCGCGGACCTGGTGGCCGCGTTCGAGGGGCGCCCGGACGCCTGTGTGCGCCCGACGCTGCGCCAGGTCGCCGACGTCATGGTCCGGCACGCCACGCTGCTCGGGGAGTGGCTCGGGGACGAGGCGCGCGGAGTGGTGGACTTCCGCAAGCACGTGGCCTGGTACCTGAAGGGGTTCGCGGTCGGCTCCGAGATGCGCAAGCGGCTGGCGATCACGTCGTCGCTCGCGGAACTGCGGGGCGGGCTGGACGAGCTGGACCTCGACCAGGAGTGGCCGGCGGGGGCGGACGGCCCACGCGGGCGGAGCTCCGGCAACAACAGGGTCGTCCTGCCGGACGGATGGCTGAAGGACCCGTACGACATGGCGGGTGTGGGCGAGGAGGCGGAGCTGGACACGTCGGGCGGCTGACCGTACCCGGCCTACGCGGTCCCGGGCATGCCGTGCCGCCCGGCGAACGCCAGTACCGCCCGTTCCAGACCCGGCAGGCGGCGGTGCGCCACGACCGCCAGCACGAGGGCGGCGGCCACTCCCGCCCAGGCCACCGGGCCCAGCGGGGTGCAGCCGAAGAGCTGGCTGAGGCCGGGGGTCTGGACGAGGGCCACCAGGGCCGCCGCCGAGCCGAAGACGGTGACGCGGACCAGGGGACTGTCGCGGCGGTCGGTCAGTGTCTGGGCGAGCTGGGTGCCGACCACGCCGCACAGCGCCATGGTCGTGGAGCGGCGTGCCGTGCCGGGGGTGAAGCGGCCGGCCAGCCAGGCGGCGGTCGCGCCGAGACAGGTCGTCGCCGCGCGGTGCCGGATCTGACGCAGGAGCGGTTCGCCGAGCAGGGCGGTGACCAGCGGTTCGGCCGGCTCCGGGGCGGTGTCGGGGTCGTCCGCCCGGGCCTGCTCGTCCAAGGCCTGTTCCACCGGCACCTGTTCCTCCGGGCTCTCCTGCGGGATCTGTTCCTTCGGGGTGACCGCGACCGCCATGGCCGGGAACAGGTCCGTGAACAGGTTCACCAGCAGCATCTGGCGGGTGGACAGCGGTGCCGAGCCGGACAGCAGTGTGCCGAGGATGCCGAAGCTCACCTCGCCCGCGTTGCCGCCGATCAGGATGGCGATGGCGTCCGCGACGCTGCGCCACAGGGCTCGGCCCTCGGTCACCGCCTCGACGAGGACGGTCATGTCGTCGTCGGTGAGGACGAGGTCGGCCGCGTTGCGCGCGGCGGCCGAGCCGCGGGCGCTGATGCCGACGCCGATGTCGGCGGCGCGGATCGCGGCGGCGTCGTTGGCGCCGTCGCCGACCATCGCCACCACCCGGCCGGCGTCCCGCAGCGACTCGATGACCTGGAGCTTCTGCTCGGGCGCGACCCGGGCGACGACTCCCACGTCGCGCAGCATGCGGGCGCGTGCGGAGCGGTCGGCAGCGGCCAGTTCGTCACCGGTGACGACGGTCGTGTCCTCGGGCCAGCCGAGTTCGGCGGCGATGGCCCTGGCGGTCCCCGGGTGGTCGCCGGTGAGCATGACGGGCCGTACGCCCGCCTCGCGCAGTCCTCGTACGAGGGCGGTGGAGCTCTCGCGTGGTGTGTCCGCGAGTGCCAGCAGACCGATGAACTCCAGCTCGCCCAGCGGGCGTTCGAGGACGTCCGCGGCCGACTCGCCGTCCGCCAGGGGCCGGTGGGCCACCGCGAGCACGCGCAGTCCGTCGTCGGCGAGCGCGTGCGCGGTCTCGGTGGCGTGCTCGGTACGGCCCCGGACGGCGGGCAGGACGGTCTCGGGGGCACCCTTGACCACGAGCACCCGCCCGCCACCGGCCCCCCGCCCGCCACCGGCCCCCCGCCCGCCACCGGCCTCCCGGCCGACGGCCGCGGCGTAGCCGCGGGCGGCCTCGAAGGGCAGGTACTCCTCCTGCCGCCAGCCGGGGTCGGGCCGGGCCGCGTCGAGGACCGCCTCGTCGGTGGCGTGGTCCACGCGGGCGGAGTCGCCGTTCGCCCGGGGGCAGGCGCGGGCGGCGGCGCGCAGCGTCTCCATACCGGCCTCGGTCTCGACCACGTCGTCAGGTCGGTGCACGGTGCCGTCGGCGTCGGTCAGCCGGACAAGGCGCAGCCGGTTCTCGGTGAGCGTGCCGGTCTTGTCGAAGCAGACGGTGTCCATCCGGCCCAGCGCCTCCAGCGTGCGGGGGGCGCGCACCAGGACCCCCCGGCGGCTGAGCCGCCGCGCGGCGGCGAGCTGCGCCACCGTCGCCACCAGCGGCAGCCCCTCGGGGACGGCGGCCACGGCGACCGCGACCCCGCCGCCGACCGCCCGGCGCAGCGGTGTGCCGCGCAGCAGTGCCAGCCCGGTCACCGCGGCGCCGCCCGCCATGGTGAGCGGCAGCGCCTTGCGGGTCAGTTCCTGCAGCCGGGCCTGGACGCCGGCGGCGGGGGGCGTGCGGGCGGCGAGGTGGACGGCGCGCGCGGACTCGGTGTGGTCACCGGTGTCGACGACGACCGCGCGGGCCTGCCCGGCGACCACGGTGGTGCCCTCGAACACCATGCAGCTCCGGTCGGCGACGGCGGCCCTCGGGGTGGGCGCGGTCTGTTTGTCGACGGGCAGCGACTCCCCCGTCAGCGCGGACTCGTCGACTTCGAGGCCGTCCTCCCACAGCAGCCGGGCGTCGGCGGGTACGACGTCGTCGGCCTTGAGCGCGATGACGTCACCGGGGTGCAGCCCGGCGGCGTCGACGGTGCGGGGTTCGGCGGCGGGGCCGTCGTCGCCGGTGCTCACCCGGGCCTTGCGCTTCTGCTCGTCCAGCAGCCCGGACAGCGCCCGCTCGGCGCGCAGCCGCTGGACGCCGCCGACCAGCGCGTTCAGATCGAGGGCACCGAGGACGAGGAGGGCGTCGACGGCGGAACCGAGGATCGCGGAGGCGGCCGAGCCGACGGCGAGGACGGGGGTGAGCGGGTCGTCGAGTTCGCCCCGTACGGCGCGGCCGAGCTGCCAGGTCCAGCGGGCCGGTGCCAGAACGCGGACCTTCCCGGTGCGGTCGCCCAGCGCGCGGGCCCGGAGCGTCGCCCGCTCGACGGCACCGGGCCGGACCTCGGGCTCCTCGTACAGCCGCCGCCGCACGTCCCCCGGCTTGAGCGCGTGCCAGGCCACCCGGGGCCGGGGGTGCGGAGCGCGCGCCACCGCCACTCCGAGCGCCGCGCGCGCCCCGGTGTAGAGGGCCACCGCCGCTGCCGCGTCGACGGGGGCGTGCCGCAGCCCGGGCCAGGGCGAGGGGCGCCCGCGCCGGGACTCGCCGACGGCGACGAGCAGCCCGGACAGCACGGCCCCCGACCGCGCCAGCGTCTGCGACCTGCGCCCCACCGCGCGGGCGGCGGGCACGGCGGTGAGCAGCCGCCACACGTCGGCCGGCCCCTGCCGGGCGAGCACGTCGGCCCCCCAGACGACGGCGGCGTCCCCGTCGGTGAGGGCGACGGCCACGTCCCCGCCGAGCAGCCCTTCCAGGACGTCGTCGCGTACGTCGCCGAGGGCGGCGGTGTCACCGGCGGTGGCGGGTGTACGGCCGGGCACGGCGGGTTCCGCCGCCGCGGCCGGCACCCGGGCCACCGTCACCACCGTGCCTCCGTGACGTTCCCGCTGCCGGGCGACCACCTCCGCCAACGGGCGTTCCGGGTCCGCCACGTGGTCGGCGAGGCCGGTGAAGTCGGCGAGCGCGGGATGGTCGACGACCACGACGCGCAGTCCGGCCCGGCGGGCCGCCTCCAGGATCTCCTCCGCCCACGGATCGGCGCCCCCGGACGGCGCGAGCAGTGCGCTGGGGTGCAGGACGAGCGTGTCGGCGGTCTCCAGCTGGGCGAGCCGCTCGGTGTCGCGGACGAGCACGCCCGCGCGGGACAGGGCGGCGGCGAGGACGGCGTGGAAGGCGGCGGGCCCGTAGCGGGCGGCCTTCGGGGAGCCGGCGAGCACCGCCTCGGCCGCCTCGCCGAGGTCGTGCTTGACCAGCAGGGTCGCGGCGGCGCCCACCATGCTTCCGGTGGCGGCCGCGGCGGCGTACTCCTGCGCCGGGGAGGTGCGCAGCGGCGGGCGCGGGTACCGGCCGGCGGGCACGCCGGTCCGGTCGGGCCTGCACACCTCGTCGTGCACGGCGTCGAAGGCGGCGGCGCGTGCCACGGTCTCCCCCACCTGGCAGGCGCGCAGGGCCCCGTCGAGCGCGAGCGCGGTCGGGGTGCGGCCGGCACCGTGGACGGCGGCGTTGGCGACGGCCAGGGCCAGGTCCATGCGCGAGCGGCCGATGCGGGCGCGCAGCAGGCCGCGGAACCGGGGGTTCTCGCGCAGCAGCGTCGTGACGGCGGTGACCGCCCGCGGGGACACCGGCAGTCGCAGGGCCGAGCCGGCGAAGGCCACGGCGATGCCGCCCACGTCGGCGACGAGGGCCGCGGCGGCGGTGCGGACGCCGGCGGGGTCGCCCGGGTGGGCGAACTCCTCCACCCGCTCGTCGCTCTCCCCCAGTCCGTGCCGGGCGGCGAGGGCGGACGCGTGGTCCAGGACGCGGTCCATCGCGGTGTCCTCGGTGGCGGCGACCACCAGCCGGGACAGCCCGCCGTCCCAGTAGGCGAACGCCACGTCCGGGTGGTCGGCGAGGGCGGCGGCGACCCGGCGCGCGCGGTGTTCCGTACCGCCCGCGACGCCGCCCTCCGCGCGCAGCGCCAGGTGGGCCCGGGTGCCGGACCGCCAGGGGCGCGGCCGGCCCGGCAGGGCGTCGCGGACCACCCGGCCCACCCGGGCCGCGCCGTCCGCGCCACGGACGCCCGCCCGCGCGGTGCCCGCCGCCGCGCCGACGACCGCGCCGACCGCCGGTGCGGCGGACCGGGCGAGCAACCGGGGCCCGGCGAGGGCGAGTTCGGCGGCGGTGGCCGTCGGACGGGTCAGGAGTGCCGATGTCGATGCCAATGCCGCTGCCGGTGCCATGTCGCCGCCGTCCCGCTCAGCCGGTGCTGCGGTCGCGCACGGCGGTGGCCCGGGCCGCCGCCTTCGCCGCCTTCGCGGCCTTCGCGGCCTTCGCCGTGTTCGCAGTCCGTACCGTCTTCGCGGCCCGTGCCGTCCTCGTCGCCTTCGCCGACTCCGCCGACCGGGAAGCGGCCCCGCCACCGGTCTCCTTGGCACCGACGGCCGCCTTGCTCCTCCTGACCGTCGGGGAGGCCACGCCCTTCGTCGCCGCCTTCGTGGTGGCCCGGCCCGCGCGCGCCGCCGTACCGCCCGCGGCGACCGCCTTGCCCTTCGGCGCGGGCGAGGCACGGCGTGCCCTGGACACGGCGGCGGGCGACGCGGGGGTGGTGACCGTCGCGGTGTGCGCGGCGTGCCCGTCGTGGGAGGCGTCCTCCGCACGGTCCCGGGGGCGCGGCTGGGTGAGCCAGGCGACGGCCGCCCCCGTGACGGCGACGGGCCACTCGACGACGCCCGCGAGGCCGAGCACCCCCGCCCCGGTGTACACGACGAACCGCCGTCCGCGCGGCGACACGGCGCCGACCCTGTCCAGCGCGTCCCCGGCGGCCCGGGTCACGGCCCCGCCACCGGGCACCTTCCGCAGCACCGAGGCGGCGGTGCGCAGCGGCAGGAGCAGACTCGACGACTTGACCTCGGCCATGATTCACCTCGCGTACGCGACAAAATCGTGTGAACCTGGCGAGTGCCCTCATACCGGGCGGCAAACCGGGCCGTTCGGGTGAACGCCGCCCTCTGCCCCCGGCCCGCTCTCCTGGGCCAGGTCAGTGACCGGGCAGGGCGAACCCGAGCGCGGTCAGCGCGTCCTCGGCGGCCAGCCGGTCCTGCTCGTGGCTGCCGCCGGAGACGCCCAGCCCGCCGACGCACCGCCCGTCCTCGAGCAGCGGGTAGCCGCCGCCGACGGCCATCAGGCGGGGGTGGCCGCCCAGGGGCGCGACCTTCGGGTCGGCGAGGTACTCGTTCCACGTGTGGGTGGGGAGCTGGAAGGAGGCCGCGGTCCAGGCCTTGTCGAGGGCGACCTCGGCGGTCAGGAAGGGCGCGCCGTCGGGCCGGTCGAACGCCTTGAGGTGTCCTCCCTGGTCGGTGACGGCGACGGCCGCGGCGAAGCCGATCCGGGCGGCGGCGGCGTGGACCGCCGCGATGAGCGCGCCGGCGGCTGCCTGGGTGACGGACGGGGTCGGGGCCGACTTCTGGAGGGTGTCGGTGGTCATGAGGGTTCCTCTGTCGCTGTTCCGGGTGCGGGGCTGTGTGGGGCGGGGCGAGGACTGCTCGGTCCGGGGCGAGGACCACGTGGTCCGGGGCCGCGTCATCGCAGGGGCGAGGCGGGGGTGGGGGACACGCGGGTGACGACCGACTTCTCGGGGATCAGCAGGCCGTACACGACCGGACCGATCTCGTTCTTCCACCGGTCGTTCTCGTAGACGGCCTCGTAGAGGGCCTTGCTCTGGGCCTCGTCCTCGAAGCGGCGGATCCAGATGTAGCCGTCCTCGTCCTCGTCGTCGACGAAGGAGGCCGTCACGTCCATGCCGAGCGAGGTCTGGAACGGGATGACCACGTCCTCCATGTACCGCACCCATTCGTCACGGCGTCCGGGGTGGGCCTGGTAGCGGCGGATCTCGTAGTACATGTCGTTGCTCCGTTGTCGGTGGGAAAGGGCTGGGGGCGTCAGTCCGTGACGGTCAGGACGAGCTTGCCGCGCGTGCGGCCCTCCTCACCGCGGGCGTGGGCCTCCGCGGCCCGCTCCAGCGGGAAGGTGCCCGCCACCTCGACGGAGACCTCGCCGGCGTCGATCAGCCCCGCGATCATGGTCAGCGCCGGGCCGTCCGGCTCGACCAGGTACCCGGTGACCCGCGCACCGGCCGCCTCGGCGGCCGCGGCCAGCTCCGGGGAGACACCGCCCGGGACGGACACCAGCAGTCCGCCGGGGCGCAGGACCTTCAGCGAGCGGGTGCTCGTGCTGTCGTGCGCGTCGCCCACCAGGTCGATGACGACGTCGACGTCGGAGACGGCCTCCTCGAAGCGGGTGGTGGTGTAGTCGACGGTCTCCTCGGCGCCGAGTTCCTTGAGCCAGGTGTGGCGGCCGGCACTCGCGGTGGCGATCACGTGCGCGCCGAGGTGCCGGGCGAACTGCACCGCGAAGTGGCCCACCCCACCGGCAGCGGCCGTGATCAGCACGCGCTGGCCGGGCTGCACGTGGACGGTGTCGACCACGATCTGCCAGGCGGTCAGCGCCGCCAGCGGCACGGCGGCCGCGTGCACGTGGTCGAGGGTGGCCGGCTTGCGGGCCCACTGCCGGGCGGGCGCGGTCACGTACTCGGCGTAGGCGCTCGCGGCACGCGGGAACCACGGCATGCCGTACACCTCGTCGCCGGGCGCGAGGGTGGTGACGCCGAAGCCGACCTTCTCGACGACGCCGGAGACGTCCCAGCCCAGGATCAGCGGGAACTTCTGCAGCCCCGCCATGCCCTGGCCCTCACGGGTCTTCCAGTCCACCGGGTTGACGCCGGCGGCGTGCACCCGCACCAGCACCTCGGTGGGCAGCGGCTCGGGGCGCGCGACCTCCTCGACGGTCAGCACCTCCTGTCCGCCGAACTCCTTGAGGGTGACGGCCCGCATGACGTTGTCGCTGCTCATGATGTCCTCGCTCCGTGCTGTGCACTCCGCGCGCCGCGCACTGGGTTCCGCGCGCCCCGCGCTGTACGTCCGACGTTCACTTCTTGCCGGGACCGTGTCCCGGCAAGAAGAGAGTGCCCGGCGGCCGCAGAGGCAAGTGAGTGGCCGGAAGGCCACCTGTAGTAGCATTCCGGCCATGCCGCATCGAGTCGTCGTCCTCGCCCTCGACGGAGTCCTCCCGCTGGACCTGGGCATCCCCGCCCGGGTGTTCAACGAGGCCTGCACGCCGGACGGGACCCGTCTGTACTCCGTCACGACCTGCTCCCTGGGCGGCCGGCCGGTCCGTACGCACGAGGACTACCGGATCGTCGTCGATCACGACGAGTCGGCGCTGGAGACCGCGGACACCGTCGTCCTCGCCACGCAGGAGCCCGGCCGGGAGCTGCTGTCGACCGGCACGCTCCCTGCCGACGTCGCCGCGGCCCTCGGCCGCATCGGGCCGCGGACCCGCATCGTCAGCCTGTGCACCTCGGCCTTCCTGCTCGCGGCGGCCGGACTGCTGGACGGCAGACGGGCGACCACCCACTGGGCGCTGTGCGACGCGCTGGCGCGGCTCTTCCCCCGGGTGGAGGTCGACCCGGAGGTGCTGTTCGTCGACAACGGACGCGTCCTGACGTCCGCCGGCGGGGCGGCGGGCATCGACCTGTGCCTGCACCTGGTCCGGCTGGACCACGGGGCGGCGGTGGCCTCGGCCGCCGCGCGGCGCTGCGTGGTGGCGCCGTGGCGCGAGGGCGGGCAGGCGCAGTTCATCGAGCACCCGGTCCCGCAGGACACCGACCGCTCCACGTCGGCGACCCGGCAGTGGGCGCTGGACCGGCTGGAGGAGCCGCTCACGCTGGAGGACATGGCACGGCACGCGCACATGAGTGTGCGCACGTTCACCCGGAAGTTCCGGGGCGAGGTGGGCAGCAGCCCGCTGAAGTGGCTGGCGCAGCGGCGCCTCGCGCACGCGCGGCTGCTGCTGGAGTCCACCGACCTGCCCGTCGCACGGATCGCCACCGCCTGCGGCTTCGGCAACCCCGTCGCCCTGCGCCAGCAGTTCCACGCGCACGTGGGCCTGTCGCCGCTGGCCTACCGCCGCGCCCACAGCGCCCCGGAGCCGGCGGCCGCGCGGTGACCGCGCCTTCCCGCGCGCCGATCGCCGGTCCCCGCGCGTACCGTCTCCCGCATGGCACCGGCCAGCGACGTCCTCACCGCCGACCGCGTCCTCGACGCCACCGAGAAGGTGCTGCGCCGGGCACGGCCCGGCCAAGGCGACCGTGACGGACGTGGCGCGGGCGCTCGGCGTCCTCACCGGACAGCTCACCGAGACCGTCCGGGCCCGGGTGTCCTACGGCAGCTTCCGGCAGTCCCCCGGACCGGAGGCCACCGCCGCGGCCCTCCTCGACCTGCTGATGACGGGGCTACGGGCGCACTGAGGGGGCCGTCGGGCAACGCCCCCCAGCCCAGGTGCACCCCTCAGATGCACCCCCTCAGGCATGTGTCAGGCGACGCAGAACTCGTTGCCCTCGGGGTCGCGCATCACCCACCAGTGGCCGGCCGGGCCCCGGTCGACCTCCTCGACCCGCCGCGCGCCCAGCGACTCCAGTCGGGCGACGGTCCGCTCCCGGCCCTCCTCCCCCGCGTGCACGTCGAGGTGCAGCCGGTTCTTCACCGTCTTCGGCTCCGGCACGTCCTGGAACAGGATGCGCCGGCCCGTGCCGATGCCGGTGGTCTCGTCGTAGGGGTCGTCGGGGTGCCGGATCGCGGCGAGGCCGCGGAAGACGCGGCGCCCGTCGTGCTCCGCCGTCGCCGCCTGCGGCAGCCGTCCGGCCGCCAGGAGCCGTTCGATCAGGGCGCTGTTGTCCTCGACGGTGTATCCCAGCGCGGCGGCCCAGAAGTCCGCGAGCGCGGGGGCGTCGGCGGTGTCGACGACGAGCTTGACGTGCAGGGCTTCGGAGTGCGCAGTCATGGGATCGCTTCTACGGGGCGGGAGGGCACCCTGTCCAGCGTCACCGCCCCCGCCGCCCCCGCCGCCCCCACCCGCCCCGTCCTCAGCCGACCTCAGCCGACCTCCCTGGGCAGCCGCAGGCTCAGCGCCACCGTCACGACGACCAGGGCGAGTTGGGCCAGCAGCGTCGTCACCAGCGCGTCGCGCATGCCCATCCCCGGGGCCAGCGCCAGGAACAGCGAGCCCAGTGTCGCCACGCCGAGGGCGAGCGCCGACTGCTGGGTGGTGATCATGACGCCGCTGCCGACGCCCGCGCGGGCCGTCGGGACCTCGGAGAGGATGACGCGGAACAGGACCGGCATCTGGAGCGCCTGCCCCGCCCCGGCCACCGCCCCGCCCGGGAGCAGCGTCACGATGCCCAGGTCGGGCCAGTCCCGCCGGACCGCCAGGGCGATGAGCACCAGGCCGACGACCTGGATCAGCCCGCCCGCGGTCACCACGCGCGTGCCGAACCGGGCCACCAGACGCGGCCCGCACAGCGAGACGACGAAGAACGCCGCCGCCATCGGCACCAGCGTCACCCCGGCCGCCACCGGCCCCAGCTCCGCACCCTGCTGGAGCGCGACCGCGAGGACGAACATGAAGCCGCTGAAGCCGACGGAGAACGGCGCCAGCAGGATCAGGCCCCGGCGCAGCGAGGGCAGCGCGAACAGACTCGGCGGCACGAGCGGGGTGCGGCCGGCGCGGTCGGCCCTGCGCTCCACGGCGTAGAAGCCCCAGGCCACGAAGGGGAAGGCGAGCAGTGCCGCCCAGGTCCACAGCGGCCAGCCGGCCGCCCGGCCCTCGGTCAGCGGCACCAGCAGGGTCAGCAGGGAGGCGGCGAGCAGCACGGTGCCGGGGCCGTCCACCGGCTCCGGGCGCGGCGAGCGGGTGTCGGGGACGGCCCGCACGGCCAGGACCAGGCCGACGAGGACGGCCGGCACGTTCACCAGGAACACCGCGCGCCAGCCGCTGCCGGCGATGTCGGCGGCCACGAGGACACCGCCGAGGATCTGCCCGCCGACCATGGAGAGTCCGGCCGTCGCCCCGTACAGGCCCATGGCGCGGGCCCGGCGGGCTCCGGCCGTGCCGGCCTGGATGGTGGCGAGCACCTGCGGCAGCATCGCCGCGGCCGCCGCGCCCTGCGCCGCGCGGGCCGCGACCAGCGTCCAGGCGTCCGGCGCGAGACCGCAGGCGAGCGAGGCCAGGCCGAAGGCGGCCAGGCCGCCGAGGAAGAGCCGGCGGCGGCCGAAGAGGTCGCCGAGGCGTCCGCCGAGGACCAGCAGGACGGCGTAGGCCACCCCGTAACCGGCGACGACGAGTTCGAGGACGGCCTCGCCCGCGTGCAGGTCCTCGCCGATCGTCGGCAGGGCCACGTTGACGATGAAGAAGTCGATGAGGGGGAGCGCCGCGCCCAGGAGCACGGTGAACAGCCCGAGCGCGCCGAGCACGGGCGGCGCACCGGAAGTCACCGAGGAGGCAGCAGAGGTCGACAAGGCGGAAGAGGGTGAGGGGGGAAGAGTCTTCGTCACCTCACCGAGGCTCCGCCGGACCCCAGGCTGGTACCAGAGTGTCTTTATCCTGGTAGCGGAACCACCTGGCAACAGGATCCGGCGCACGGCACCATGGAATCATGACGACGACCGCGCAGGAGACCACGCCCGTACACGCGACCGCGCGGGAGACCATGCCCGTACGCGCGACCCCCGCCGGACACGAGGGCTCCGCGTCGGCGGTACGGCGGCACGAACTGGCCGCCTTTCTGCGGCACCGCCGCGAGCATGTCACGCCCGAACAGGTGGGGCTCCCCCGCGGCCTGCGCCGGCGCACCCCAGGGCTGCGCCGCGAGGAGGTCGCCCAGCTCTCCTCGGTCGGCGTCACCTGGTACACGTGGCTGGAGCAGGCCCGCAACATCCAGGTCTCGGTGCAGGTCCTGGACTCCCTGGCCCGGGCGCTGCTGCTCGACTCCAGCGAGCGGGCGCACCTGTTCAACCTCGCCGGAGCCGTCGACCCGGCGCCCAGCGGCAGTTGCTCCGCCGTCACCCCGGCACAGCACATCCTGCTGAAGCAGTTGGAGCCGCTGCCCGCCTGCGTGCAGAACAGCCGGTACGACATCCTCGCGTACAACCGCACCTACGGGAGGATGCTCTGTGATCTGGACGCGATCCCCGTGGAGGACCGCAACTGCATCCTGCTCGCCTACACCCACCCACAGTGGCGCACGTCGCTGACCAACCGCGAGGAGGTGCTGCGGCTGATGGCCGCCAAGCTCCGCGCGACGATGGCCGAGCATCTCGCCGAGCCCGCCTGGAAGTTCCTCCTGAACCGGCTGCTCACCGAGTCGGAGGAGTTCGTCGAGATCTGGGAGCGGCACGAGGTGGTGGGCCCGCGCGTCAAGCGCAAGCAGTTCTGCAACTCCCAGGTCGGCCTGCTCACCCTGGACCACACCGACCTCTGGCTGGGCCCGCGCAACGGCCCCCGGCTGGTCACCTACGCCCCGGCGGACGACGAGACCCGTGCCCGCCTGGAACGCCTGCAGGCGCTTGCGGCACTGGCATGAGAAAGCCGTTCCCCGCGCCCTGGAGGGACGCGGGGAACGGCACGAGAAACCGCAAGTGCGCGACTGCGACGAACCGGCAGCCGACGACTCAGCAGCCGAGGAGCCGGCTCCCCAGGTATCCCTCGATCTGGTCGAGGGACACCCGCTCCTGCTTCATCGAGTCACGCTCGCGCACGGTCACCGCGTTGTCCTCGAGCGTGTCGAAGTCGACGGTGACGCAGAACGGCGTACCGATCTCGTCCTGGCGGCGGTAGCGGCGCCCGATCGCACCCGCGTCGTCGAAGTCGATGTTCCAGTTCTGGCGCAGCGCCTGCGCGAGCCCCTTCGCCTTCGGCGACAGCTCGGGGTTGCGCGACAGCGGCAGGACGGCGACCTTCACCGGGGCCAGGCGCGGGTCGAGCCGCAGCACCGTGCGCTTCTCCATCTTGCCCTTGGCGTTGGGCGCCTCGTCCTCGACGTAGGCGTCCAGCAGGAAGGCGAGCATGGTGCGGCCGACACCGGCCGCCGGCTCGATGACGTACGGCGTCCAGCGCTCGCCGGCCTCCTGGTCGAAGTACGACAGGTCCTGGCCGGAGGCCTTGGAGTGGGCGCTGAGGTCGTAGTCGGTGCGGTTGGCGACGCCCTCCAGCTCGCCCCACTCCGAGCCGCCGAAGCGGAAGCGGTACTCGATGTCGGCGGTGCGCTTGGAGTAGTGGGAGAGCTTCTCCTTCGGGTGCTCGTACCAGCGCATGTTCTCCTCACGCAGGCCGAGACCCCGGTACCAGTTCCAGCGCTGCTCCATCCAGTACTCCTGCCACGTCTCGTCCTCGCCCGGCTTGACGAAGAACTCCATCTCCATCTGCTCGAACTCGCGGGTGCGGAAGATGAAGTTGCCGGGCGTGATCTCGTTGCGGAAGGACTTGCCCATCTGGGCGATGCCGAAGGGGGGCTTGCGGCGCGAGGTCTGCTGGACCTGGCCGAAGTTGGTGAAGATGCCCTGGGCGGTCTCGGGGCGCAGGTAGGCGACCGAGCCGGAGTCCTGGGTGGGGCCGAGGTGCGTGGAGAGCAGGCCGGAGAACTGCTTGGGCTCGGTGAAGGTGCCCTTGTTGCCGCAGTTGGGGCAGTTGATGTCGGCCAGGCCGTTCGCCGGGGCGTGCCCCTTCTTCTCCTCGTACCCCTCCTCCAGGTGGTCGGCGCGGAAGCGCTTGTGGCAGGAGGTGCACTCGGTCAGCGGGTCGGTGAAGGTGGCGACGTGGCCGGAGGCCACCCAGACCTCGGTGGCCAGGATCACCGACGAGTCGATACCGACGACGTCCTCGCGGGAGGTGACCATGTAACGCCACCACTGGCGCTTGATGTTCTCCTTGAGCTCGACGCCGAGCGGGCCGTAGTCCCAGGCGGCGCGCTGCCCGCCGTAGATCTCACTACAGGGGTACACGAAGCCACGGCGCTTGCTCAGGCTGACGATGGTGTCGATCTTGTCGGCGGCCACGATGCTCTCTTCATACGACGGAACGGCGCGAATGCTTCAGGTTACCGGCGTGGCCCGGGCTCGCATCAAATCGGTGGGGCCGCTGTACGGACACCGGTGACAAAAGGGGCCGACCGCCTCGCACTCGGGACCCTGCGGACGCTAGTTGACAATCATTTCCATTGTCATTGAAAATGACTGTCATGAACATCCGGCGTCGACTCATACCCACGGCCGCGTTGACCGCGGTCTCCGCGCTCACCCTCGCGGCCACCTCCGCCTGTTCCTCCGCCGACGCGGCCGGCGGCAACACCGCCAAGTTCGACGTCATGGCGTCGTTCTACCCGCTCGCCTTCCTCGCCGAGTCGATCGGCGGCGACCACGTGCACGTCACGAGCCTGACCCAGCCGGGCCAGGAGCCGCACGACCTGGAGATCAGCGCCCGGCAGACCGCGCGGCTCCAGGAGTCCGACGCGGTGCTCTACCTCAGCCGGCTCCAGCCCTCCGTGGACGACGCCGTCGCCCAGTCCGGGATCAGAACGAAGATCGACGCCGCCTCCCTGACCACGCTCGAGGACCACGGCAACGAGGTCGGCGGGCACGCTGCCGAGCACAGCGACGAGCACGGCGAGGAGGAGCCGGGCGGCAAGGACCCCCATATCTGGCTCGACCCCGTGCGCTACGCCGAGGTCGCCGAGGGCGTCGGCAAGGCCTTCGAGAAGGCCGACCCCGACCACGCCGACGCCTACCGCGAGAACACCGCGGCCCTGGTGAAGAAGCTCGACGCACTCGACGCCCGGTTCGAGAAGGGCCTGAAGGACACCGACTCCAAGGTGTTCATCACCACCCACGCCGCCTTCGGCTATCTCGCCGAGCGCTACGGCCTCACCGAGGAGGCCATCAACGGCCTGGACCCGGAGTCGGAGCCGAGCGCGGCCCGCGTCCACGCGCTGGAGAGGATGGCGAAGGCCGACGGCGTCACCACCGTCTTCTACGAGACGCTCGTCAGCGACAGGACCGCGAAGACGATCGCCTCGGACACCGATCTGAGGACGGACGTCCTCGACCCGATCGAAGGCATCACGCGCAAGTCCCGCGGCGACGACTACTTCCAGGTCATGGAGTCCAACCTCGAGGCGCTGCGGAAGGCCCTGGGAAACCCGGGAAGCGAATGACCCGCCGAAACGGTTCAACAGGTGCCCGCAGCAGGCGAGTACCAGTGAGCGCCGAGTGTTTTCCGAGGAGACGACCGTGAGCCGACCGACCGAGCATCCCGGTCCCGACGGGTCCGTCACCGAACCCGTCATCGCCCTGCGGGGTGTCACCGCCGAGCTGGGCTCGCGGACCGTGCTGCGCGGCGTCGACCTGACCGTGCGGCGCGGCGAGGTCGTCGCCCTGCTCGGCGTCAACGGCTCCGGGAAGTCCACCGCCGTCCGCACGGTCATCGGCCAGGTCCCCGTCACCGCAGGCGAGGTCGAACTGTTCGGCACTCCACGGCGGCGGTTCCGCGACTGGCGGCGCGTGGGGTACGTGCCCCAGCGCACGACGGCCGCCGGCGGCGTGCCCGCCACGGTGACCGAGGTGGTCTGCGCCGGCCGGCTCTCCCGGACCCGCTTCGGCGTGCTGCGCCGGGCCGACCGCGACGCCGTGCGCCACGCGCTGGAGCTGGTCGGCATGGCGGACCGGGCCAGGGATTCCGTGGACGCGCTCTCCGGCGGCCAGCACCAGCGGGTGCTGATCGCCCGCGCGCTGGCCGCCGAACCCGAACTGCTGCTCATGGACGAACCGATGGCGGGCGTGGACCTGGCCAGTCAGGAGGCGCTCGCCGAGACCCTGCGCGGGCAGATCGAACGGGGCGTCACCGTCCTGCTCGTCCTGCACGAACTCGGCCCGCTGGAACCGCTGATCGACCGCGCGGTCGTCCTGCGCGACGGCCGCGTCGTGCACGACGGCCCGCCGCCGAGGGCCGCCGACCGGCACGCCCTGCCGGGCCACGACCACGCCTACGACCACGTCCACCCGCACGCCCCCGCCGGCGCCGGCGCCGAGATCCGCACGGGACTGCTGAGCTGATGGAAAACGGGACTGCCGAGCTGAGGGAAAGCTGATGGACATACTCGACTACGCCTTCATGCAGCGGGCGCTGCTCGCCGCCGTCCTGGTGGGGATCACCGCGCCCGCCGTCGGCATCTACCTCGTGCAGCGCCGCCAGTCCCTCATGGGCGACGGCATCGGGCACGTCGCGATGACCGGCGTCGGCCTGGGCTTCCTGCTCTCCTGGTCCCCGGTGTGGATGGCGACCGCGGTCTCCGTCCTCGGCGCGGTCCTGATGGAACTGATCCGCTGGTACGGCCGCACGCGCGGCGACATCGCGCTCGCGATGCTCTTCTACGGCGGCATGGCGGGCGGCGTCATGCTCATCAACCTCGCCCCGGGCGGCTCCAACGCCAACCTGACCTCGTACCTGTTCGGTTCGCTGTCGACGGTGTCGGAGTCGGACGTGACGGCGATCTGCGTGCTCGCCGCCTTCGTCGTCCTGGTCACCCTGGGGCTGCGGCGGCAGTTGTTCGCGGTCAGCCAGGACGAGGAGTTCGCCCGGGTCACGGGCCTGCCGGTGCGCGCCCTGAACCTGCTCACCGCGGTCACCGCCGCGGTCACCGTGACGGTGGCGATGCGGGTCGTGGGCCTGCTGCTGGTCTCGGCGCTGATGGTGGTGCCGGTGGCGGCCGCGCAGCAGCTCGGCCGCAGCTTCGCGGCGACCTTCGCGTTCGCGGTCGTGATCGGCGTGAGCGTCACGATCGGCGGCACGGTGACCTCGTACTACCAGGACGTACCGCCCGGCGCGACGATCGTGCTGCTGACCATCGCCGTGTTCGTCGTGCTCACCGCGCTGGCGACACCACTGGCCCGACGCCGGGCCAGGCGGGCGGAGGGCGGGGCGAAGACCGTGGTGGAGAAAGCGGCCGACGATGCGGCCGAGGACGTGACGGAGGCCGCGGCGGGGCACCGGCCCGCATGGACCCCGTCGCAACGGGCAGGCTCCCCCGAGCCGCCGGAAGCGACCGTTCCGGCCATGCGGGGTCCGGCCGAGGGGGCCGACGCCTGACCCCGCACAGCCGGGGCTGGCACAATGGCCCCGCGAGACGCAGACGTGAGGAGGCAACGGTGACCGCCGCCGGCCAGCCCGTACGGGGACGTTCCACGCGCCAGCGTGCCGCTGTGGCGGCGGCCCTGGACGAGGTGGAGGAGTTCCGCAGCGCCCAGGATCTGCACGACATGCTCAAGCACAAGGGCGACTCGGTCGGTCTGACCACGGTCTACCGCACGCTGCAGTCCCTCGCCGACGCCGGCGAGGTCGACGTCCTGCGCACGTCCGAGGGCGAGTCGGTCTACCGCCGCTGCTCCACCGGCGAACACCACCACCACCTGGTCTGCCGCGTCTGCGGCAAGGCGGTCGAGGTGGAGGGCCCCGCGGTCGAGAAGTGGGCCGAGTCCATCGCCGCGACCCACGGTTACGTCAACGTGGACCACACCCTGGAGATCTTCGGCACGTGCGGGGACTGCGCGCCGTAGGACACGCCCCGGTAAGGGGCGCGGGGGACCGCGCGAGAAGTCCCCACCCAGGTTCGGACGGGGACGGGCAGGGGCGGCAGGGGCGGGAAACCCCTCACACGCACCCCACCCACCCCCACCCACGGCTCTACTCCCCCTGCCGCCCCTCCATCGCCAGCAACTCCTCATTGGGAATCGCCCCCCCGAACCTCCGGTCCCGCGAGGCGAACTCCAGACACGCCCGCCACAGGTCCCGCCGGTCGAAGTCCGGCCACAGCACGTCCTGGAAGACCATCTCCGCGTACGCGCTCTGCCAGATCAGGTAGTTCGACGTCCGCTGCTCCCCGCTCGGTCGCAGGAACAGGTCCACATCCGGCATGTCGGGGTAGTACAGGTACTTCGCGAGCGTCTTCTCGTTGACCTTCGACGGCTCCAGCCGCCCCGCCCGCACATCCTCCGCCATCGCCTTCGCCGCGTCCGCGATCTCGGCCCGCCCGCCGTAGTTCATGCAGAAGTACAGCGTGATCCGGTCATTGTCCTTGGTCTGCTCCTGCGCTTCCTGGAGTTCCTTCGCCACGGACCGCCACAGCTTCGGCATCCGCCCCACCCACCGCACCCGCACACCCAGCGAGTCGAGCTGGTCACGGGACTTGTGGATGAAGTCGCGGTTGAAGTTCATGAGGAAGCGCACCTCCTCGGGCGACCGCTTCCAGTTCTCGGTGGAGAAGGCGTACAGCGAGATCGCCCCGACGCCCATCTCGATACCGCCCTGGAGCACGTCGAGCACGCGCTCGGCACCCACCTTGTGCCCCTCGGTGCGCGGCAGCCCCCGCCCCTTCGCCCACCGGCCGTTGCCGTCCATGACGATCGCGACATGCTTGGGGATCAGCTCGCCCGGGAGCTTCGGCGGACGGGCACCGGACGGATGCGGCTCCGGCGTGCTGTACTCCCGGCGCCGGCCCCCCAGGATCCCACGTACGGCCATGTGCTACTCGTCTCCTTCGATGGTCGGGTCATCCGATGACCAGGGTCACTTCTCGACGTACCGCAGGGACCGCAGCCCCCGCTCCAGATGCCAGTGCAGGTACGCGGACACCAGCCCGCTGCCCTCCCGCACGTACCGCGCCTCGCACGCGTCCGCCGTCGCCCAGTCCCCCGTCAGCAGCGCGCCGAGCAGTTCCAGGGCCTGCGGCGAGGGTACGACGCTGCCGGGCACCCGGCAGTCGACGCAGACCGCACCGCCGGACGCCACCGAGAAGAACCGGTTGGGCCCCGGCATGCCGCACTTCGCGCAGTCGCCGAAGCTGGGCGCGTAGCCGTTGACGGCGAGGGAGCGCAGCAGGAAGGCGTCGAGCACGAGGTGCGGGGCGTGTTCGTCGCGGGCGAGGGTACGCAGCCCGCCGACCAGCAGCAGGTACTGCTGCACGGCCGGTTCCCCCTCGTGGTCGGTGAACCGCTCGGCGGTCTCCAGCATGGCCGTCCCGGCGGTGTACCGGGCGTAGTCGGTGACGATGGCACCGCCGTACGGGGCGATGGTCTCGCTCTGCGTGCACAGCGGCAGCCCGCGCCCGACCAGTTCGCTGCTCCCCTTGGCGAAGAACTGCACGTCCACGTGGGAGAAGGGCTCCAGCCGGGCCCCGAACTTCGACTTCGTGCGCCGCACCCCGCGCGCCACGGCCCGTACCCGGCCGTGACCGCGCGTGAGCAGGGTGATGATGCGGTCCGCCTCACCCAGCTTCTGGGTGCGCAGCACGATGCCGTCGTCGCGGAACAGGCTCATGGACCCCATTCTCGCCTACGCCGAACGTGTGCCGGTCGGCCGGCGGGACAACCCGCGCCCCGCCCCCTTCACGACTCCACGGAACAGCGCCCGGTTCCACGGGCGGACACGAAGCCCCCCCGGCGATGAACCCGGTCGCAGCGGATGAGCACATCGAGGAGAAGGTGTCCGGCCGCCTGGCCCGGATCCTCACCCGGACCGGGAAACGTCTGATCCGGGGCGTCTTGGTTCGCCCGGCGGTGTCGCGGTCACGGGTGGCACGGCACCGTCCGGCGGCCGGTCGGGGGCGGGTCCACCCGCGCCGGCCGGGCCTTCTCCGGTGGGTCACGACGGCGTACGCGCCGTTTCCAGGAGGCGGGTGACCTCTTCCGCCGGCAGCGTCAGCGCCGCGCCGACCGTTGCCAGGACGTCCCGTTCCGCGGGGGTGTCCGGACCGTCGGCCAGGGCGATGCGGGCGCCCTGGAGGAAGATGGACTCGCGGCCGGCCGGGGCGAGGTGGGGGGTCAGGGGGTCCAGTGCCTCGTGGAGCTCTATGGCGAGGCCGGGGCCGCACGCGTGGCCGTACACCCGCCCCGTGTCCGCCTCCAGGGCCTCGACGAGCGCGGCGAGCTGGCCCTCCGTGCAGTCGTCGAAGCCGGCGGCGCGCACCGCGACGGCGGCGGTCTCCAGGGACGTACGGGAGGCGCAGCCGCCCGCCGCGAGGACGGCGAGGGCGACCGTGTGCACGGCGTCCCGCAGCATCGCCGCGAACCGCACGGTGGTGGGGTGGTCCAGGACGTCCGTGCCGTAGTGGTGGCGGCAGGAGGCGCATTCCACGACGGGCCCGGTCTCGCCGCGCGGCAGCACGGGCACGCCCGCGACGGCCAGCCGGCGCCGCCCGGTGAGCCGCTGGTAGTTGCGGTCGCCGCCGCAGCCGGGGCAGAAGAACTCGCCGTCGCCGACGGCGGTCCACGCGGTGCGGGTGCCGACGAGGCGGGTCACGGGGATGGCGAGCGCGCGCGGCATGCGCCGGTTTCCGGCTTTGTGGCCGCTTCGTCCCCGTCCTGGCAGCACGTCGCACCTCCGTAACTCCCCCGCGGCCCTTACGGGGCGCGGGTGGTGCCGCGACGACGTCGTCGCGTCTGCGTGATGTTAGCCACATCGTGGACGCGTAGTCAGTACCTTGGACGAGACCTATGTGTGACCCTTACACGGATTGGCCTGTACCCGACGGTCGAACGACGGACCCCCGTCCGCCGGGCGGGGTGGACGGGGGCCTAAAAAGCTGAGGTCAGGGCGGAGCGGCCGGTTCAGCGCGCGGAACGGTTGACCGCGGAGACGACCGCCTTCAGCGAGGCACGTGTCGTATTCGCGTCGATCCCGATTCCCCACAGGACCTTTCCGTCGATCGCACATTCGATGTAGGAGGCGGCCTGCGCGGAGGCGCCCTCGCTCATCGTGTGCTCCTGGTAGTCCAGCAGCCGTACGTCGATGCCGAGGGACTGCAGGGCGGCGAAGAAGGCCGAGATCGGGCCGTTGCCCGAACCGGTCAGGACGGTGTCCTCGCCGTCGACGGTCGCCTCGACGGTGAGCGTGTCCACGCCGTCGGTGTCGGTGGTCGACTGCCCCGTCCGCACCTGGACGCGGCCCCAGGGGTTGTCCGGGTTGGGCAGGTACTCGTCCTGGAAGGTCGCCCAGATGTCGGCGGGAGTGATCTCGCCGCCCTCGGCGTCCGTCTTCGCCTGGATGATCTTCGAGAACTCGATCTGCATCCGGCGCGGCAGGTCCAGCTTGTGGTCGTTCTTCAGGACGTACGCGATGCCGCCCTTGCCGGACTGCGAGTTGACACGGATGACGGCCTCGTAGGAGCGGCCGACGTCCTTGGGGTCGATCGGCAGGTACGGGACCGCCCACTCGAGGTCGTCGACGGTGACACCCTTGGCCTTCGCGTCGGCCTCCATGGCGTCGAAGCCCTTCTTGATGGCGTCCTGGTGGGAGCCGGAGAAGGACGTGTAGACCAGGTCGCCCACGTACGGGTGGCGCGGGTGGACCTCCATCTGGTTGCAGTACTCCCAGGTGCGGCGGATCTCGTCGATCTGGGAGAAGTCGATCTGCGGGTCGACGCCCTGGGAGAACAGGTTCATGCCCAGGGTGACCAGGTCGACGTTGCCGGTCCGCTCCCCCTGTCCGAACAGGCAGCCCTCGACGCGGTCGGCGCCGGCCATGACCGCCAGCTCCGCCGCCGCCACGGCCGTGCCGCGGTCGTTGTGCGGGTGCACGGACAGACAGACGTACTCGCGGCGGGAGAGGTTGCGGTGCATCCACTCGAAGCGGTCCGCGTGCGTGGAGGGGGTGGAACGCTCCACGGTCGCGGGCAGGTTGAGGATGATCTCGCGGCCCGGTCCGGGCTGGTAGACGTCCATCACCGCCTCGCAGACCTCCAGGGCGAAGTCCAGCTCGGTGTCGGTGAAGATCTCCGGGCTGTACTGGTACCCGAACTCGGTCTCCGGGCCCAGCAGCTTCTCGGCGTACTCCATCACCAGGCGGGTGCCGTCGACGGCGATCTGCTTGATGTCGTCCTTGGAACCGCGGAAGACGACGCGGCGGAAGACGGGCGCGGTCGCGTTGTACAGGTGGACGGTGGCCCTCTTGGCGCCCTTCAGGGACTCCACGGTCCGCTCGATCAGGTCCTCGCGGGCCTGGGTCAGTACGGAGATCGTGACGTCGTCCGGGATCGCGCCCTCTTCCTCGATGATCGAGCGCACGAAGTCGTAGTCGGTCTGGCCGGAGGCCGGGAAGCCGACCTCGATCTCCTTGTAGCCCATCTTCACCAGCAGATCGAACATCGCGCGCTTGCGCGCGGGCGACATGGGGTCGATCAGGGCCTGGTTGCCGTCGCGCAGGTCGGTGGAGAGCCAGCGGGGAGCGGTGGTGACGCGCGCTTCCGGCCAGGTGCGGTCGGGGATGTCGACCTGGTCGTAGCGGCCGTACTTGTGGACGGGCATGGTGCTGGGCTGCTGGCGGTTTGCCATGGTGGCGTGGGCTCCTCGAGATGTCCGCGGGCCAAGTGTCCGCGGGTCAGCGGGTCCGGAAGGGACACGGCCGACGGCGCAACGCCGAACTCCGCGGGGAGGGGGTCGGCCTCGACTACAGGCCCTCGCCGCGGCAGCTAAGGAGAAGCAGCCCGATACGCATGATGCTCCGCATGCTAGCGGACCGCCTGCGGTGGGCGGGGCCACGTATCAGTATGCGGGACCGGGCGCCCGATGCCTTGGCCTGCCGGCCGCCGCCGGCTCCACCGGTCGGTGACCCGTCCGAGAGTCACCGACCGGCGCCGCTGTCTTCCCGGCGGGTCACCGCCCGCGGTCAGCCACGCGACCCGCGGGACGGCGCGCCCCGGCGGGACACCGCGTGCATCCTGTGAGGTCCGCTCAGCGGACCCACTCCTCCCAGTACCCCGAGGCCGCGTTCCAGCGGCACTGGAACTCGTGGAATCCGTTGAACTCGAGGTCGTACCGGCCCTCCTCCTGGCATGCGTCGTGCGTCCGGCTGCCACTGGCCAGCTGGAAGCCGTCGGGGTCGGTCACGGCGGAGGCGGAACCTGCGGTCAGCGGAATGGTGACCGCCGCGGCGCCGATCACGGCGGCGACGGCGATACGGGAACGCCAGGACTTCACGTGTATCTCCTCACGGTAGGAGCCGGACCGGCCAGGCCGGTCATCGACCCTGTGGGACTTACGGTGAGTAGGACGAGCGCGCCCCGGCCCAGGGTCCAAGGCGAGTGGGGAGGTTGGGTGAACGCGGACAGGTTTCCGCCGGCGCACCCGCCACGTCGACCTCACACCTCCCCGTTCATCAATTCCGGTTGCGCCTAGTGACAACGCGGTGACCCGGTGCAATCGTTCCCGTATGACCCGCAACGGGGGCTCCGAGCCCGTCTTCTGCACGATCATTCCGCCGCACGTCCTCGACCGGCTCGCCCGGCACGAGGACCCCGCACTCGCGCGACCCGCGCGCCGCACCCTGGAACGGGACGCGCTGGAGCGCACCCGGCGCCGGCTCACCACCGTCGTCGGCGCTGCCGCCGTCGCCTCGCCCCCCGGGGCCGAGGCCGGCAAGCCGCACCGCACGGTGTACGACGCCCGCCACGGCACCGAACTGCCCGGCCACAAGGTCCGCGGCGAGGGCGACGAGCCGACCGCGGACGCCACCGTCAACCGCGCCCACGCGGGCCTCGGCGCCACGTTCGACCTCTACCTGAAGGTGTACGGCCGCGACTCCATCGACGGATCCGGACTGCCGCTGGACGCCACCGTGCACTACGACAGGGACTACAACAACGCCTTTTGGAACGGCGAGCAGATGGTGTTCGGCGACGGGGACGGGGAGATCTTCCTCGACTTCACCCTCCCCGTCGACGTCATCGGCCACGAGCTGACCCACGGCGTCACCCAGCACAGCGCCAACCTGGCCTACTTCGGCCAGTCCGGCGCGCTCAACGAATCGCTGTCGGACGTCTTCGGCTCGCTGATCAAGCAGTACACGCTCGGCCAGACCGCCGCCGAGGCGGACTGGCTGATCGGCGCCGGACTCCTCGCGCCGCGCGTCACCGGCACGGCGCTGCGCTCGATGAAGGAGCCGGGCTCGGCGTACGACGACGACGTCCTCGGCAAGGATCCGCAACCGAGCACGATGGAGGACTACGTACACACCGGCAGCGACAACGGCGGCGTGCACCTCAACTCCGGCATCCCCAACCACGCCTTCTACCTGGCCGCCACCGCGCTCGGCGGCCACGCCTGGGAGCGGGCGGGGCAGGTCTGGTACGACGTGCTCACCGGCGGCGAGCTGCACGAGGACGCCCTGTTCACCGACTTCGCCACCCTCACCGTGTCCGCCGCGCGGGAGCGGTACGGCGAGGGCAAGGAACTCCAGGGGGTCCTCAAGGCCTGGGAGCAGGTGGGGGTGCGCACGCTGTAGATCCGTACTACACAGAACGTCATGCGAATTCAGGTGAGGCGCACAGGGGGTTTCGCGGGCATCGAGCGGCACGCCGAGGTGGACACCTCGGGGCGGCCCGACGCCGGGGAGTGGCGGGCCCTGGCCCAGCGAGCGCTGGCCGACGGCCGGGACCGGCCCCCCTCCGGCGTCCCGGACGGCTTCAGCTACCGGATCACGGCGGACGGGACGAGCGTGTACTGCGCGGACCCCCGACTGACCGAGGCCCAGCGCGAACTGATCTCCCGGGTCCTGAAGGAGGGCGCGTGACCTCCGTGACCTCCGCGGCGTCCCCGGCAGGCGCTCCTGACGTGCGTCCTCTCCCCCGGTTCCCCTCCGGGTTCCTGTGGGGGGTGTCCACCTCGGCCCACCAGATAGAAGGCGCGGCGGACACCCGAGAGCCGTCCGTGTGGGACGCCTTCACCGCCGCACCCGGGCGCGTGAGAGACGGCTCGACGGCGGCGGTGGCCTGCGACCACTTCCACCGCCACACCGAGGACGTGGCCCTGCTGCGCGACCTCGGCGTGGACGCGTACCGCTTCTCGATCTCCTGGCCGCGCGTGAACGGCCCCGGCGGTCTCGACTTCTACGACCGTCTGGTGGACGAGGTGTGCGCGGCCGGCGTACGGCCCGTACCGACCCTCTTCCACTGGGACCTGCCGCTTGGGGTGGAGGAGGCCGGGGGCTGGCGCTCCCGGGAGACGGCGGAGCGGTTCGCCGAGTACGTGGCCGGGGTCGCCGCACGGCTCGGCGACCGCGTGCCCACCTGGATCACCCTCAACGAACCCGCCGAGCACACCCTCCTGGGCCACGCCCTCGGCGTGCACGCCCCCGGCCACCGGCTCCTCTTCGACGCGCTGCCCGTCGCCCACCACCAGCTCCTCGCGCACGGCCTGGCCGTACGGGCGCTGCGCGCGGCCGGGGCCCGGGACGTCGGGATCGCCAACTCCCACGGCCCGACCTGGCCCGCGTCGCGGGAACCGGCGGACGTGGAGGCGGCCGGCTTCTACGACCTGCTCCTCAACCGACTCTTCGCCGATCCGCTGCTGCTCGGCGCCTACCCCGACGGCCTCGGCGAGCTGATGCCCGGCACGGCGGCGCGGGTCGAGGCGGACCTGAAGGTGATCGCCGAGCCGCTGGACCGGTACGGGATCAACTACTACGCCCCGACCCGGGTGGGCGCCCCGCAGGGCACGGAGATCGAGTTCGGGGGCGTGTCGATGCCGGCCGAACTGCCGTTCTCGGTGCGGAAAATCGAGGGGCGCCCGGTGACGGACTTCGGCTGGCCGGTGGCCCCGGAAGGACTCACCGAACTGCTCACCGCCTTCCGCGACCGCTACGGCGACCGGCTGCCCCCGGTGACCATCACCGAGAACGGCTGCTCCTACGAGGGCCTGGACGACCAGGACCGCATCGCCTACCTCGACGGCCACGTGCGCGCGCTGCACGAGGCGATGGAGGCGGGCGTGGACGTACGGGGCTACTTCGTGTGGTCGCTGCTGGACAACTTCGAGTGGGCCGAGGGGTACGCCCGGCGCTTCGGCCTGGTGCACGTCGATTTCGCGACGCTGGAGCGCACGCCGAAGGCGTCGTACCACTGGCTGCGGGACGCGCTACGGGCACAACGCGGCTGAGACGCCCGCCGGACATGCGGCACGGGGACCCGGAAAAGCCCTACGGCACTGTCAGTCCCGCGTCGTACTCTGGAATGACTGGAATCACCAGGACGCCCGTGCGGCGGGCGAGACGTTCCGAGGAGGACGAGCAAGGCCTACAGAGCCGGCCCATGACTCAGACATCCACAGCGCACGACCCCGCGAAGGGGCAGGCACGAGCGCAGATCACCGTGCCCGCCCAGCACCCCATGGTGACCGTGCTGGGCTCCGGAGACTCCCTGCTGCGCGTGATCGAGAAGGCGTTCCCCGCAACCGACATCCACGTCCGGGGCAACGAAATCAGCGCGGTGGGCGACACCCACGAGGTGGCCCTCGTCCAGCGCGTGTTCGACGAGATGATGCTGGTGCTCCGCACCGGACAGCCGATGACGGAGGACGCCGTGGAACGGTCGATCGCCATGCTCCAGGCCAGCGAGAACGGCGAGGGCGACGGCCAGGAGACCCCCGCGCAGGTGCTCACGCAGAACATCCTGTCCTCGCGCGGCCGCACCATCCGCCCCAAGACCCTCAACCAGAAGCGGTACGTCGACGCGATAGACAAGCACACGATCGTCTTCGGCATCGGCCCCGCCGGTACCGGCAAGACCTACCTCGCCATGGCCAAGGCGGTTCAGGCCCTGCAGTCCAAGCAGGTCAACCGGATCATCCTGACCAGGCCCGCGGTCGAGGCCGGTGAGCGCCTCGGCTTCCTGCCCGGCACGCTCTACGAGAAGATCGACCCGTACCTGCGCCCGCTCTACGACGCGCTGCACGACATGCTGGACCCGGACTCGATCCCGCGGCTGATGGCGGCGGGCACGATCGAGGTCGCCCCGCTGGCATACATGCGCGGCCGGACGCTGAACGACGCCTTCATCATCCTGGACGAGGCCCAGAACACCTCGCCCGAGCAGATGAAGATGTTCCTCACCCGGCTCGGCTTCGACTCGAAGATCGTGATCACGGGTGACGTGACGCAGGTGGACCTGCCGAGCGGCACCAAGTCCGGTCTGCGGCAGGTGCAGGACATCCTGGAGGGCCTGGACGACGTCCACTTCTCCCGGTTGTCGTCGCAGGATGTCGTCCGGCACAAGCTGGTCGGCCGTATCGTCGACGCGTACGAGAAGTACGACAGCACGCACGGCACCGAGAACGGCACCCACAAGAGCCCCGAGCGGGGCGAGGCGGGCGGCCGGGGCCGGTCGTCCGGGCACAAGGGGAAGTAGAGACACGGCACGACCATGTCGATCGACGTCAACAACGAATCCGGAACCGAGGTCGACGAGCAGGCGATCCTCGACATCGCCCGCCACGCGCTCGCGCGGATGCGCATCCACCCGCTCTCCGAACTCTCGGTGATCGTCGTGGACGCCGACGCCATGGAGCAGCTCCACCAGCAGTGGATGGACCTGCCGGGGCCCACGGACGTCATGTCCTTCCCGATGGACGAGCTGCGTCCGCCGGGCAAGGACGACGACGAGCCCCCGCAGGGCCTCCTCGGCGACATCGTGCTGTGTCCCGAGGTCGCGGCCAGGCAGGGCGCCGAGGCGGCCACGCGGCACTCCATGGACGAGGAGCTGCAACTGCTCACCGTGCACGGGGTGCTGCACCTGCTGGGCTACGACCACGAGGAACCCGACGAGAAGGCCGAGATGTTCGGGCTGCAGGCCGCCATCGTGGACGGCTGGCGTGCCGAGAAGGGCATGACCGGTCCCTCCCCGGCCCCGACCGTGTCATGACCCAACTCCTCACCGGGGCCGTCGCCCTGGTCGTCGTCGCCTGGCTCGCCGCCTGCGCGGAGGCGGGCCTGGCGCGGATCTCCAGCTTCCGCGCCGAGGAGGCCGTACGGTCCGGGCGGCGTGGCGGCGCCATGCTGGTGCAGGTCGCCGCCGACCCGACGCGCTATCTGAACCTCGCGCTGCTGCTGCGGGTCGCCTGCGAGATGGCCGCCGCGGCGGTGGTGACGTACGCCTGCCTGAAGGAGTTCGACAGCACGGCCCAGGCGCTGACCGTCGCCATCGCGGTGATGGTGCTGGTGTCGTACGTGGCGGTCGGCGTCTCGCCGCGCACCATCGGCCGCCAGCACCCGCTGAACACGGCGACGGTGGCCGCGTACGTGCTCGTGCCGCTGGCCAGGGTGCTCGGCCCGATCCCCTCGCTGCTCATCCTCATCGGCAACGCGCTCACCCCCGGCAAGGGCTTCCGCCGGGGCCCGTTCGCCTCCGAGGCGGAGCTGCGGGCGCTGGTGGACCTCGCCGAGGCGGAGTCGCTCATCGAGGACGACGAGCGCCGCATGGTGCACTCGGTCTTCGAGCTCGGTGACACCCTGGTGCGCGAGGTGATGGTGCCGCGCACGGACCTGGTGGTCATCGAGCGGTACAAGACGATCCGGCAGGCGCTGACGCTGGCGCTGCGTTCCGGTTTCTCGCGCATCCCGGTCACCGGGGACAGCGAGGACGACATCGTCGGGATCGTCTACCTCAAGGACCTGGCCCGCAAGACGCACATCAGCCGGGACACGGAGAGCGACCTGGTCTCCACGGCGATGCGGCCGGCCTCCTTCGTGCCCGACACGAAGAACGCGGGCGATCTGCTGCGCGAGATGCAGCAGGAGCGCAACCACGTGGCGGTCGTCATCGACGAGTACGGCGGCACGGCGGGCATCGTCACCATCGAGGACATCCTCGAGGAGATCGTCGGCGAGATCACCGACGAGTACGACCGCGAGCTGCCGCCGGTGGAGAAGCTGGGCGAGGACCGCTTCCGGGTCACCGCCCGCCTGGACATCGGCGACCTCGGCGAGCTGTACGGCGTCGAGGAGTACGACGACGAGGACGTGGAGACGGTGGGCGGCCTGCTCGCCAAGGCGCTCGGCCGGGTGCCGATCGCGGGCGCGTCCTCGGAGGTCGAACTGCCCGACGGACGCGGGCTGCGGCTGACGGCGGAGGCGGCGGCCGGGCGGCGCAACAAGATCGTGACGGTGCTGGTGGAGCCGTTGGCCGCGGTGCCGGATCCGACGGAGGCGAGACCGGAATGACCCCGCAGGAACTGCGCGCCCTGTGCCTGTCCTTCAACGCGGTGGTGGAGGACTTCCCGTTCAACCCGGACACCTCGGTCTTCAAGGTGCTGGGGAAGATGTTCGCGCTGACGAACCTAGGGGCGCGGCCGCTGACGGTCAACCTGAAGTGCGACCCGGAGGACGCGGTGCGGCTCCGGGAGACGCCGGGGCACGAGGGGCTGATCGTTCCCGGGTACCACATGAACAAGCGGCACTGGAACACCGTGACGGTGGACGGGGCCCTGCCGGACCGGCTGGTGCGGGAGCTGGTGGAGGACTCGTACGACCTGGTCGTGGCGGGGTTGCCACGGGCGGAGCGGCTGCGGCTGGACCGCCCCTGAGGCACGCGCCGGGCGGGCGGGTTCGTATGCTCGGCTCATGACCGACAGCAGCGCGCTCGACGCCGAGGACCGCAAGATCGTCACCCTGGCCCGCTCGGCCAGGGCCCGCAACGGGGTGCCCGAGGGGGCGGCCGTGCGGGACGAGACGGGGCGTACGTATGTGGCGGGGAGCGTGGAGCTTCCCTCGCTGCGGTTGAGCGCGTTGCGGACGGCGGTGGCGATGGCGGTGGCGTCGGGGGCGACGTCGCTGGAGGCGGCGGCGGTGGTGTCCGGGGCCGACGGGATCGCGGCGGAGGACCTGGCGGCGGTGCGGGACCTCGGCGGGCCCGGGACGCCGGTTCTCCTCGCGGGGGCGGACGGGGTGGTGCGGGAGACGGTCGCGGCGGGCTGAGCCGGGGCACTTTCCTTCGTCCCCGCCGCCCTTGCCCTTCCCGTCCCCGGGGGCTCCGCCCCCGGACCCCCAAAAGATCGCGCAGTCCCCCGCGCCCCTTGGAGGGCGGGGCTACAGCGCGGCTTCCCCGCGTTCGTCCGTGCGGACGCGGGCCACCGTGTCCACGGGGACCGACCAGACCTTGCCGTCGCCGATCTTCCCCGTGCGCGCCGCCGCGACGATCGCGTCGATCACCGGCTCCGCGTCCGCGTCGGACACGACGACCTCGATCCGTACCTTGGGCACCAGGTCCACCCGGTACTCCGCCCCCCGGTAGACCTCGGTGTGCCCCCGCTGCCGCCCGTACCCGCTGGCCTCGGTCACGGTCAGGCCGTGCACCCCGAGTTCCTGCAGCGCGGTCTTCACCTCGTCGAGGCGGTGCGGCTTGACGACGGCGGTGATGAGTTTCATGGCTGGCTGCCGGCCTTCTGGGCGGAGTGGAGCACGGAGGACGAGACCGGGGCACCGTGCCCCAGAACCCCGTGATCGTAAGCCGTCTCGGCGTGCACCGTAAGGTCCAGGCCGGTGTGCTCCTGCTCCTCGCTCGCCCGGAAGCCCATGACCCGGTGGAGCGCCCTGCCGATGCCGTACGTCACCGCGAAGGCGTACGCGCCCACCGCGGCCGCCGCCACGAGCTGCCTGCCGAGCTGCCCGAACCCGCCGCCGTACAGCAGCCCCTCGGCCCCGCCGGTCATTCCGCGGGCCGCGAAGACCCCGATGAGGACGGTGCCGACGATCCCGCCGACGAGGTGGACGCCGACGACGTCGAGGGAGTCGTCGTAGTTGAGCCGGAACTTCCAGCTCACGGCGTACGAGCACAGCACGCCCGCGGCGAGGCCGACGACCAGCGCGCCCAGCAGCGAGACCGTACCGCAGGAGGGCGTGATGGCGACGAGGCCCGCGACCGCGCCGGAGGCGGCGCCCAGCGTCGTCGGATGGCCGTCGCGCCGCTGTTCGACGACGAGCCAGCCGAGGAGCCCGGTGCAGCCGGCGGCGAGGGTGTTGAGGAAGGCCGCGGCGGCCAGCCCGTCGGCGCGCAGCGCGGAGCCGGCGTTGAAGCCGAACCAGCCGAACCAGAGCAGTCCCGCGCCCATGACCACCATCGGCAGGTTGTGCGGGCGCATGGCGTCCTTCTTGAAGCCCAGGCGGGGGCCGAGGACCAGGCAGAGCGCGAGCCCGGAGGCGCCGGAGGTGATCTCCACGGGCAGTCCGCCCGCGAAGTCGAGGGCGCCGAGACTCGCGGAGACCCAGCCGCGGGGGCCCCACACCCAGTGGCTGACGGGAACGTATACGAGGAGGGTCCACACGGGGACGAAGACCAGCCAGGCCGCGAACCTGGCCCGGTCCGCGACGGCCCCGCTGATCAGCGCGGCGGTGATGATCGCGAAGGTGAGCTGGAAGGTGGCGAAGAGGAGGGTGGGGACGGTGCCGTGCACGTCGGCCGGGCCGATGCCGGCCATGCCGAGGTGGTCGAGGCCGCCGATCAGCCCGGCGAAGGTGTCGTCGCCGAAGGCCAGGGAGTAGCCGGCGGCCAGCCACACCACCGTGACGAGGGCGATCGAGACGAAGCTCATCATCAGCATGTTGAGCACGCTCTTGGTGCGGACCATGCCGCCGTAGAAGAGGGCGAGCCCGGGGGTCATCAGCAGGACGAGGGCGGTGGCGGCGAGCAGCCAGGCGGTGTCACCGGCGGAGAGGGCCGAGGCGTGGGCGGCGGACAGGGTGACGGTCTCCACGGACGGGTCTCCTCGGGGCGGGTCTCGTCGGGGCGGGTCCGTCGCGGGTCGGCCCTGGTGTGGCGGGGCCGTGGGAAGGGGCCCTTGCGGGACGGCCCTCCCGGGACGGGTGCCCGCGGGGGCGGGGCTCGTCCCGAGCGTCACCGGCGTGCGTTTCACGTCGCGTACGGCTGTGTTTCCCCGGTGTTTCGTTGCGTTCGGGTTTCGCAAAGCTCACCGAGCGGCGGCGCGGGTCCGGGGGCGGGTGCGGCCCGTGCGTGGCCGGTGCGGCGGGGCTTCGTGGATCAGGGACAATGGGCGCCATGAGCGTTCCTACCCAGTCATCCGAAGAGCCGGCCGAGGCCGTCCACCGTGCCGGTTTCGCCTGCTTCGTGGGCCGCCCCAACGCGGGCAAGTCCACCCTGACGAACGCTCTGGTCGGCCAGAAGGTGGCGATCACCTCGAACCGACCGCAGACGACGCGGCACACGGTCCGGGGCATCGTGCACCGGCCGGAGGCGCAGCTCATCCTGGTCGACACCCCTGGCCTCCACAAGCCGCGCACGCTGCTCGGCGAGCGGCTCAACGACGTCGTACGGGCGACCTGGGCGGAGGTCGACGTGATCGGCTTCTGCCTGCCGGCCGACCAGAAGCTCGGCCCGGGCGACCGTTTCATCGCCAAGGAGCTGGCGGGGATCAAGCGGACGCCGAAGGTCGCGATCGTCACGAAGACGGACCTGGTGGACTCCAAGGCGCTGGCCGAGCAGCTCATCGCGATCGACCAGCTCGGCCGGGAGCTGGGGATCACCTGGGCGGAGATCGTGCCGGTGTCGGCGACGGCGGGCAAGCAGGTGGACCTCCTGGCCGACCTGCTGATCCCGATGCTGCCGGAGAGCCCCGCGCTCTACCCGGAGGGCGACCTGACGGACGAGCCCGAGCAGGTCATGGTGGCCGAGCTGATCCGCGAGGCGGCGCTGGAGGGGGTGCGGGACGAGTTGCCGCACTCGATCGCGGTGGTGGTGGAGGAGATGCTGCCGCGCGAGGACCGGCCGGCGGACAGGCCGTTGCTCGACATCCACGCCAACGTGTTCATCGAGCGGCCCAGCCAGAAGGGGATCATCATCGGTCCCAAGGGGAAGCGGCTGAAGGACGTGGGGATCAAGTCGCGCAAGCAGATCGAGGCGTTGCTGGGGACGCCGGTGTTCCTGGACCTGCATGTGAAGGTGGCGAAGGACTGGCAGCGGGATCCCAAGCAGTTGCGGCGGCTGGGGTTCTGACGGGGGGGGTTCCGCCCCCGCCGCCCTTGCCCGTCCCCTCCCTGAGAGGCTCTGCGCCTCCGGCCCCGGGAGAGCTCGGGTGGGTGGGGTCGCGTGGGGAGTGCGGGTGGGTGGGAGCTGCTCGCGCCCGCGCGGCGGAGCCGCGGATCGCCACGGGCCGCGCCCCTGACGGGGCACGGCCCGTCCCCGTCACGCCGAGCGGCCGAAGCCGATCGTCGGGACCGCGCGGCGCAGGGGCCAGGGGCGGGCGTGGTTCTCGGGGAGCAGGTCGGCGAGGAAGGCGTAGCGGCGTAGGGCTGCCGGGTCCTGGTCGTCGTAGAACTGCACCCGGCGCCACCAGGCCGCGACCTCCGACCAGCCCGGTGCCGACAGCGAGCCGCCGAACTCCTGGACGGAGAGCGCGGCGGTGAGGCCGGCGAAGGCGAGGCGGTCGGCGAGCGGCCAGCCGGCCAGGGAGCCGGTGACGAAGCCGGCCACGAACACGTCGCCCGCGCCGGTCGGGTCGAGGGCCTCGACCTCGATCGCCGGCACCTCCGCCGTCTCGCCGGTGCGGGCGTCCACCGCGTAGGCGCCCTCCGCGCCCAGCGTCACCACGGCCACCGGGACGTGCGCGGTGAGCGCGTGCGCGGCGGTGCGCGGGCAGTCGGCGCCGGTGTAGCGCATGGCCTCCTCGGCGTTGGGCAGGAACGCCTCGCAGTGGGCGAGGTCGGGCAGTCCCGCCAGGTCCCAGGCACCGGTGTCGTCCCAGCCGACGTCGGCGAAGATCCGCGTGCCCGCGCGGGCGGCCTCGGCGATCCAGGGTGCCCGGACGCCCGGCACGAGCGAGGCGATGGCGGCGCGGGCCCGCGGCGGGTGGTCGGGGGCGCTCTCCTGGGCGAGTGCGGCCTCCTGCGGCGGTTCGTGTCCGTGGGAGACCATCGTGCGCTCCCCCTCGTAGGCCATGGACACGGTGACCGGCGAGTGCCAGCCGGGCACCGTGCGGGAGGGGCCGAGGTCGATGCCCTCGCCCCGCTCGAGGGCGTCCCAGCAGTACTCGCCGTAGTGGTCGTCGCCGAAGGCGGCGGCGAGGGAGGTGCGCAGGCCCAGCCGGGCGAGCGCGGTGGCCATGTTGGCGACGCCGCCGGGGCTGGAGCCCATGCCGCGCGCCCAGGACTCGGTGCCGCGCACGGGGGCGGAGTCGAGTCCGGTGAAGACGATGTCCAGGAAGACGGTGCCGGTCAGGTACACGTCCCAGGGCGGATCGTCCGGGGTGCGCAGGGCGGCCAGCGGGTCGACGTGTGCGGGGCTGTGCGGTCCCTCTCCGGTGGACGGGGTCACGGTGGGCTCCCTGAGGTGGTGCGGTTCCGGCCAGTGTGCACCACCGCGCCCGCCCGGCGGGGGTGCACGCGGTCGGCGCACCCCCGTACCGTGCGGGAGTTCCCGTCACCAGCGCGGTACGGCCGGGGTGACCCAGTCGGGGTCGGTGACCCGCATGGCGGCCGCGTCGTCCCGGTCACGCAGGGCACCGTCGTCCTCCAGCCAGCGGCGGTGCAGGAACTGGAGCCGGTCGCGGTCGAGTTCGACGCCGAGGCCGGGGGCGTCGGAGACCCTCACCCTGCCGCCGTCGAAGTTCAGCCGTTCGGTGAGGACGTCCTCGGACTGCCAGGGGTAGTGCGAGTCGCAGGCGTGGTGCAGGTTCGGGACGGTGGCCGCGACGTGGGTCATGGCGGCGAGGCTGATGCCGAGGTGGGTGTTGGAGTGCATGGACACGCCGACGCCGAACGTACGGCAGAGCGCGGCGAGTTGCTGGGTGTTGCGCAGTCCGCCCCAGTAGTGGTGGTCGGAGAGGACGACCTGGACGGCGTCCCGGGTGAACGCCTCCTTGATCTCCGCGAACGTCGTCACGCACATGTTGGTCGCCAGCGGGACGTCGGTGCGGGCGGCGACCTCGGCCATGGCGGGGGTGCCGAGGGCCGGGTCCTCCAGGTATTCGAGGACGTCGCCGAGTTCGGCCGCCACCTTCAGCGAGGTCTCCACGGACCAGGCGCCGTTGGGGTCGAGCCGCAGCGGCCGGCCGGGGAAGGCCTCGGCGAGGGCGCGGATCGCGGCGATCTCCTGCTCGGGCGGGTGGACACCGCCCTTGAGCTTGAAGGAGGTGAAGCCGTACCGCTCGGTGAACTTCCGCGCCTGGTCGACGATGCCGGCCGGGTCGAGGGCGGCGCCCCAGTCGTCCCGCTCGCCGGCGACGCCCTCGGGGTGGGCGGCCCACTTGTAGAAGAGGTAGGCGCTGTACTCGACGGCGTCGCGCACCTTGCCGCCGAGCAGCGCGTGCACGGGCAGGCCGAGGGACTTGCCGAGCGCGTCGAGGCAGGCCACCTCGAAGCCGGAGACGACGGACAGCCGCAGTTTGTCGGCGGTCTGCACGCCCCGCAGTCCGCCGACGTCGACCTGTCCGGAGACGCGGGAGGAGTCGACGTCGACCTCGTCCACGAGTGTGAACAGCCGGTTGAGGTCGGTGAGACGGTGGCCGATCAGTTTCCCGGCGAACGGCCGGGCCAGTTCCAGGTACTTGGTGTCGCCGTAGGTCTCGCCGACGCCGGTGACGCCGTCGGCGGTGGTGACCTCGATGATCAGCCGGGGGGTGTACGGCTGGTGGACGCCCTGGGTGTTGAGCAGCGGCGGGTCGGCGACGAGGATCGGCGTCAGCCGGACGTCGGTGAGGGTGAGGTCGCGGGTCACAGCGCGGCTCCTACGAGGTCGAGTCCGGTGCTCAGCAGGGCGGTGAGGTCGGCCAGGTCGGCGGCGGAGGGGCCGGTGAGCGGGGCGCGCACGGGGCCGACCGGGCAGCCGCGCAGCCGGGCGGCGGCCTTGACCAGGGACACGGCGTACCCGGGCGCCCGGTCGCGCAGTTCGACGAGGGGGACGTAGAAGTCGCGCAGCAGCTTGTCCACCGTGGCGCCGTCGCCGTCGCGCAGGGCGGTGAAGAAGGCGCCCGCGATCTCGGGCGCGAAGGCGTGCACGGCGGAGGAGTAGGCGGGGATGCCGACGGTGGCGTACGCGCGGGCCTGCATCTCGGCGGTGGAGGCGCCGTTGAAGAAGAGGAAGCCGTCGGGGGCGGCGAGGGTGAGGCGCTGGAGGCGGTCGAGGTCGCTGTGGCCGTCCTTGAGGCCGATGACGCCGGGGATCTCCGTGATCCGCCGGAAGGCGTCGAGGCCGTAGGCGACCTGGCCGCGCTGGTAGGCGATCAGGGGGAGGCGGGTGCGGGCGGCGAGCTGTTCGAGCTGGGCGACCAGGCCGTCCTGCGGGGCGGCGGTGAGGTAGTGCGGCATGACGAGCAGCGCGTCGGCGCCGGCCTCCTCGGCGATCCGGGCGAACCGGGCGGCCTGCGCCCAGCCGTACCCGGTGCCGGCCACGACGGGCAGGCGGCCCGCCGCGACCTCGACGGTGGCCGTGACGACCTGCCGGTACTCCTCCTCGTCGAGCGAGAAGAACTCGCCGGTACCGCAGGCCGGGAAGACGGCGCCGGGCGCGGCGGCGAGCCGCCCGGCGACGTGTTCGCGGTACCCGTCCACGTCGAGCGAGCCGTCCTCGTGGAAAGAGGTCAGCGGAAAGGACAGCACCCCCTTCGCCATCCCGTCCCGCAACCGCTGCGCCACGTCGGTGGTGCCGGTGTCGAGGTTCACCCGCGTTCATCTCCCCATGTAGATCTGTGTAGACCTGTAGACACTATTCACGTATGCAGATGAAGGTTAGATACACGAACCAAGGTCCGTCAATCGCGGCCGGTAGGCGGTGGCCAGTACGGAGACGGTGACCCGTCCGGGCAGGGGGCCACCGCTCTCCGGTTCCGCCCGGTGCGGGTGGCGTGCGCCCGGTGTCATGGCCACCAGGTCCAGCGCTTCCGCCCGGTCCAGGGGCATGCGGTACTCGACCCGTTCGGTGCCGGCGACCTCGAAGAGGGAATCGAGCGCTCGGTGCAGCCGCCGCTCCTTGTCCGGGTCGATCGTGACCATCGCGGACGCCCGGCTCCGCAGTTCGGCCAGATGCCGCCCTGTGGGCCGGACCACGACCAGTCGGCCGGCCGGACGCAGCACCCGGTGGAACTCGGCCGGATTGCGCGGGGCGAACACGTCGAGGACGACGTCGGCCACCGCGTCGGCCAGCGGAAAGGGACGGAAGACGTCCCACGACACCGCGGCGGCCCGCGCGTGAGCCCGGGCCGCCGAACGCAGCGCACGCGTCGACGTGTCCAGCCCCAGACCGCGCGCGCCGGGCAGCCGGTCGAGTACCCCGGCCAGGTAGTAGCCGGTGCCGCACCCGGAGTCCACCACCGTGGCCGCCCGCCCGGGCCCGGATCCGCCCGCCAGCCGGGCCACGGCCGCACGCACGGGTGCGTAGGCGCCGGTGGCCAGGAACCGCTCCCGGGCCCGGACCATGGCAGCGTCGTCACCACTGGTGGCGCGGGCACCCGTCAGCAGACCGGCATAGCCGTGCCGGGCGACGTCGAAGCTGTGACCGGCGGGACAGCGCAGCGCGCCCCGGTCGGCAGTGAGCGCACCCGCCCGGCACGCCGGGCAGCGCAACAGATCGAGGGAGCGTACGAGGGCAGGGGGGAAGGTTACGGACACGGGGCACTCCTGGCACGGTGCGAGGTGGGGGAAGGAGAACGTGCCTACGCCGGCGCACCCGGAAAGCCGCCGTCCCAGAAGGGCAGCACCGAAAACATGACCCGCGCGGCAGGCACACCAAGGAGGGCGACGCCGTCCGGCATCGCCCTCAGGGCCTCCCACTCACAGGAAGCAGCAGTGCGGGGTGCTCATGAATGCCACGCCACGAGTCTACGAGCTTCGACGAGGCTCCCCCCCCTGCCCGTGGCAACTCTTGGCTGGTGGTTCGAGGTCACGTCGTGGGCCAGGCTGCGGCCGGCACTTTCACTGCCTTTGCGGGGGCAGTGGCTGAAGCGCGGGCCGGTGCCGCAGCGTAGTTCGACCATCCAGCCTTCGCGGGGCGGCTGGTGGTCCAAGTGCTCGAGGAACAGGACACGTTCGTCCGGATCGGTGCCGGGACAGCTCGGACCGCGGTTCGTCCCCGAGTGGCAGGCGCGACCGCATGGACTCATGCTCGACCGCACGCGTGCGTGCGAGCTGCGTTTGCGCCACGGCATTGCTTCGCCTGTCCGCATGGCGTCTCACGTCGTACTCGGTGGCCCTGGGCCCTCGGTCCGCTCACGGGAACTCGTACGCCTCCACCTCCGCCAGGTACCGCGTCCGCAGTTCCTCGTCGTCGTCCAGGAAGGAGGCGAGGAAGGAGTTGCGGGCGAGTGTGCGGAGGTGGTCCTCGCCCAGGCCGAGTTCGTCGCGGACGGCGTCGAAGTTGTCTCCGGCGTAGCCGCCGAAGTAGGCCGGGTCGTCGGAGTTGACGGTGCAGAGGAGGCCCCCGTCGAGCATGGCCGGGAGGGGGTGGTCGGCGAGGCGGTCGACCGTGCGCAGGCGGACGTTGGACAGGGGGCACAGGGTCAGCGGTATACGCGCGCGGACCAGGCGGTCGACCAGTGCGGGATCCTCCACGCAGCGCAGGCCGTGGTCGACGCGTTCCACGCCGAGGACGTCCAGGGCCTCGGTGATGTACTCCGGCGGGCCCTCCTCCCCCGCGTGCGCCACCCGGCGCAGGCCGAGCGCGGCGGCGGTCTCGTAGACCTCACGGAAGACGGCCGGCGGGTGGCCGACCTCGGCCGAGTCCAGTCCGACGCCGGTGATGCGGTCCAGGAAGGGCTTGGCCTCCTCGAGTGTGCGCAGGGCCGACTCGGCGGGCCGGTCGCGCAGGAAACAGAGGATCAGCCGGGTGGAGACGCCGTGGTTCTGGACGCTGCCGCCCAGTGCCCGCCCCAGCCCCCGCACGACCGTCTCCATCGGCACACCCCGTGCGGTGTGGGCCTGCGGGTCGAAGAAGATCTCCGCGTGCCGCACGCCCTGGGCGGCGGCCCGGGCGAGGTAGGCGTCCGCGAGGTCGGCGAAGTCCCGCTCCGTGCGCAGGACCGCCATGAGCTCGTAGTACAGGTTCAGGAAGGACTGCAGGTCCTGGAACCGGTACGCCTCGCGGAGCGCGTCCGTGTCGGCGTACGGCAGGGACACACCGTTGCGCGCGGCGAGCGCGAACGCGAGCTCCGGTTCCAGGGTGCCTTCGATGTGCAGGTGCAGCTCGGCTTTGGGCAGGGGCATCAGAGCATGGTACGTCCCGTTCACACCCGTTTCGGAACCGGTACGCGTCGCAGGTCCTCGGCGACGGTGAGCTCGCCCGCGAAACCGGCGGTACGGGCCTGCCGCTCGAACTCGGCGGGGTCGGAGTAGCGCTGGCTGAAGTGGGTGAGGACGAGGTGCCGTACGCCGGCGTCGCGGGCGACGCGGGCCGCCTGGCCGGCCGTCAGATGCCCGTGTTCGACGGCCAGTTCCTCGTCCTCGTCGAGGAAGGTGGACTCGATGACGAGGAGGTCGCAGCCCTCCGCGAGGACGTGCACGCCCTCGCACAGCCGGGTGTCCATGACGAACGCGAACCGCTGCCCGCGCCGCTCCTCGCTCACCGCCTCCAGCGGGACGCCGCCGAGGGAGCCCTCCCGCTGGATACGGCCGATGTCGGGGCCCGCGATGCCGTGCGCGGCGAGCCGCTCGGGCAGCATGCGGCGACCGTCGGGCTCGACGAGGCGGTAGCCGTAGGACTCGACGGGGTGGTCGAGCCGGTGGGTGTACAGGGTGTACGCGGGGGTCTCGGCCAGTACGCCGTCGGTGGCGGCCGGGGCCTCGGTGAGCGCGACCGTCTCCCGGTACGCCGTCGCGTACCGCAGCCGGTCGAAGAACCGCTGCCCGGAGGCCGGGTAGTGGGCGGTGATCTCGTGCGGGACGCGGTCGAGGTTGACGCGCTGGATGACGCCGGCGAGGCCGAGGGAGTGGTCGCCGTGGAAGTGGGTGACGCAGATCCGGTTCAGGTCGTGCGCGGCGACGCCGGCGCGCAGCATCTGGCGCTGGGTGCCCTCGCCGGGGTCGAACAGGATGCCCTCGGCGTCCCAGCGGAGCAGGTAGCCGTTGTGGTTGCGGTGCCGGGTCGGGACCTGGCTGGCGGTGCCGAGGACGACCAGTTCGCGGACGGACACGATGTATGTGCTTCCCGGTCAGCCGGGGGGCCACTGGAGGCCGCGGCCGCCGAGGACGTGGGCGTGGGCGTGGAAGACGGTCTGGCCCGCGCCGGCGCCGGTGTTGAACACGACGCGGTAGCTGTCGAGGCCCTCGGCGGTGGCGACCGCCTGGGTCTCGCGCAGGACGTCCGCGGTGAGGGCGGGGTCGGCGGTGGCGAGGGCGGCGGCGTCGCGGTGGTGGGCCTTGGGGATGACGAGGACGTGGGTGGGGGCCTGGGGGTTGATGTCCCGGAAGGCGAGGGTCGTGTCGGTCTCGCGGACGAGGGTGGCGGGGATCTTGCCCGCGACGATTCTGCAGAACAGGCAGTCGTCCTGTGGCTCTGCGGCCATGGGGTTCCTCCTGACGGAGTGGATCACTTGCGGGGCATGCTATCGGCCGGGGGCCGGAGTTCTTCCGCCCCCGCCGCCCCTGCCCTTCCCGTCCCCCGGGAGCTCCGCCCCTTCGACCCGGGACGTGGGGTCCCCCTGCTCGAACGAAGTTGAGAGCTTGAGGGAGGGCAGGGGCGGCGGGGGCGAGGGAAATCGCCTACGGAAGCGACGGCGGGGTCTTGGCCGGGGTTTGCTCCAGGGCCGTCAGGGCCAGACGGATCGCCTCGTCGAGCTGGGGGTCACGGCCCGCCGCGTAGTCCTGGGGGGCCGTCACGACCTCCACGTCCGGGTCGACACCGTGGTTCTCCACCCCCCACCCGTACCCCTCCAGCCAGAACGCGTACTTCGGCTGGGTCACCGCCGTACCGTCGACGAGCTGGTACCGGTTGTCGATGCCGATGACCCCGCCCCACGTCCGCGTGCCCACCACCGGCCCGATCCCCAGCGCCTTGACCGCCGCGTTGACGATGTCCCCGTCGGACCCGGAGAACTCGTTGGCGACGGCGACCACCGGACCCCGGGGCGCGTCCTCGGGGTAGCTGGAGGGACGCATCCCGCGCGGCAGGTCCCACCCGACGATCCGCCGCGCCAGCTTCTCCACCACCAGCTGGGAGGTGTGCCCGCCCCGGTTCTCCCGTACGTCGACGACCAGGCCCTCCCGGGCGACCTCCACCCGCAGGTCGCGGTGGAGCTGCGCCCACCCGGAGCCGACCATGTCGGGCACGTGCAGATAGCCGAGCCGGCCGCCGGACTTCTCGTGGACGTAGGCCCGCCGGCCGGCGACCCACGCGTGGTAGCGCAACGGCTCCTCGCTCTCCAGCGGGACGACGACCGCGTGCCGCAGGTCGCCGCCGCCCGCCGGGGACACCGTCAGTTCCACCGGCTTGCCCGCCGTGCCGACGAGCAGCGGTCCGGGGCCGGTGACCGGGTCGACCGGCCGGCCGCCGACGGCGACGATCGCGTCGCCCGCGCGCACCGCGACGCCCGGCGCGGCGAGCGGGGCGTGCGCGTCGGGGTCGGAGGTCTCCGAGGGCAGCACCCGGTCGATGCGCCAACTGCCGTCCTCGCGGCGGGAGATGTCCGCGCCGAGCAGCCCCTGCCGCCGGTCGGACCAGCCGCCCCAGGCCCCGCCGGGGGTGACGTAGGCGTGCGAGGTGCCCAGTTCGCCCTGGACCTCCCAGAGCAGGTCGACGAGGTCGTCGTGGGTGGCGACACGGTCCAGGACCGGCCGGTAGCGGTCGAGGACGGCGCTCCAGTCGACGCCGCCGAGGTCGGGCCGCCAGAAGTTGTCCCGCATGAGGCGGCCCACCTCGTCGTACATCTGCCGCCACTCGGCGGCCGGGTCGACGGTCTGCCGGATGCGGGTGAGGTCGACGGGGATGTTGGTGTCGCTGTCCTCGTCGGAGGAGGCACGGCGGTCGCTGGGGACGACCTTGAGCCGGCTGTCGGTCCACAGCAGGACCCGCTTGCCGTCACCGGTGACGGCGAAGTGGTCGGCGTCGCCCGAGAGGTGCTCGACGCGCTGCTGGAGCAGGTCGTACCGCTCCAGGTCGGTCTTGGGGTCGGGGTCCTCCGGGGTGGCGCGGGAGGAGCCGAGGACGCCCTGGAGGGGGTGGCGCAGCCACAGCACGCCGTCCTTGGCGGCCCGCAGGGTGGAGTAGCGGGCGGCCTCGACGGGGAACGGCACGATCCGGTCGGCGAGCCCGTCGAGGTCGATGCGGGTGGTGGGGGTGCCCTCGCTGTCGGGGGTCTCGTCCTTGTCGGGCGCGTCGAAGGGGCGGCCGTGGCGTTGCGGTCCGAACGGGGACGGGGTGGTCGCGGCGAGCGTGATCAGGTGCGGGCGTACGCCGCCGACGAACGCCAGGTCGAAGACGTGCTCGTCGTAGACCGGGTCGAAGGAGCGGGCGGAGAGGAACGCGAGGTGCTTGCCGTCGAGGGTGAAGGCGGGCGAGAAGTCGCGGAAGCGCAGCGGGGTCGCCTCGGTCACCGACAGGTCGGCGGTGTTGGCGAGCTTGAGCTGGCGCAGCGGGCGCGGGCCGGGGTGGGACCAGGCGAGCCAGGTGGAGTCCGGCGAGAAGACGAGTCCGTCGGCCTCACCGTCCTCGCCGCGGTCGACCTCGCGGACCTCGCCGCTCTCCCGTTCGACGAGGAGGATTCGACCGTCGTGGGAGGCGACCGCGGCCCTGCTGCCGTCGGGTGCCATGGCGAGGCCGAGCACCCGGCCGAGCCGGCCGGCGGCGAGCCGGCGCGGGGCGGCGCCGGGTGCGCCGCCGGTGGCGGGCGCGAACTCCAGAGCGTCCTCGCCCTCGGCGTCGGTGACCCACACCACCCATTCCTCGCCCTCGGAGCGGAAGGTGCGCGGCAGCCGGGTCCGTACGCCGTGCTCGTCGGCGAGGGCACGGGCGGGCCCCGAGCGGTGGGTGACCCAGTGCACGGATCCGCGTACGGCGACCGCGCTGCCGCGGCCGGTGTGGTCGGGGGCGGCGGCACCGAACCAGCGGACGGCGCTGACGGGTTGGGGCTGGAGGTCGACGCGCTGTCCGCCGAGCCGGATCTCCGGGCGACGGGGCTCGGCCCCGTCGAGGTCGTCGAGGATCCACAGCTCACCGGCACAGGAGTAGACGACGCGGGTGCCGTCGGTGGCCGCGTGGCGGGCGTAGAAGCCCCCGACGGGGGTGTGCCGGCGCAGGTCGGAGCCGTCGGCGAGGGAGGAGTAGAGGGCGCCGGTGCCCTCGTGGTCGGAGAGGAACGCCAAGCGGTCCCCCACCCACTGCGGGTACTCCAGGTTGCCGTCCAACTCCTCGTGCAGGCGGACGAATTCGCCGTCGCCTTCGCGGTCGATCCACAGTTTGCCCGCGGTGCCGCCGCGGTACCGCTTCCACCAGGCGGCCTCCCGGCCCATGGTGGCCGAGAGCAGCACCGTGTGCGGTCCGTGGGCGACGTCGCCGACCGGGCCGTAGGGCAGGGTGGTGGCGGGGCCGCCGTCGAGCGGGATCGCGCGGGCCCAGGTGCGGCGCAGCGAGCTCTGGCCGTGGGTGCTGACCGCGAGCACCTCGCCGTCGGGGGTCCAGCCGCGGACCTGGGTCCTGGTCCCCCAGTACGTGAGGCGCGTCGCGGGCCCGCCGTCCAGGGGCGCGACGTGCGCCTCGGGGGCGCCGTCGCGGGTGGAGGTCCAGGCGAGCCGGGTGCCGTCGGGGGAGATACGCGGATGGTTCACGGGGACGTTGTCCGCACTGACGCGCCAGGCGCGGCCACCGGCCAGGGGCGCGACCCAGACGTCGTCCTCGGCGGTGAAGGCGACCGTGTCGCCGTGCAGATGCGGAAACCGGAGATACGCGGGCGATGCGGGCTGTGTCACCAGCTCACCCTATGCACCGACCGGGCCGCACGGACAGGGTTCCGGATCACTTGCCCTCCACGGGCCGGCAGGTGGGGTCGCCGAGGCACCAGATGGTGCGGGTGACCGTGACGGTGGGTCCGGGGCGTCCGGGGGGCGACGGCCGGTAGGTGGCGGGCGGGGTGGGGGTGGCGCTCGCGTCGCAGTCGCCGAGGCCGTCGACGCGGAAGACCTGCCTGCCGCCGACGGTTCCCCGCAACTGCCCGCGTACGCATCTGCCGTCCACGGCACGGGTGACACGGCCCTTGACGGTGACGTCCTTGCCGTCGTCGGTCTTGCCCTGGCAGTCGACGGAGGCGACGGTTCGTGAACCCGTCGAGGAGGGTTCACCGGAACTGCCGGACCTACCGGTCGACTTGTCGCCGTAGGCCGCGGTGCAGCTCAGCCAGCTCAGGTCGACGTGCCGTCGTTCCAGCTCGTGCGTGGCCGTCTGATCCGTGGTGTACGCGACCGACACCCCGCTCAGGCCACCGGGTTCACAGGCGACGGCGGCACCGACCGCGACCACGACGAGACCGGCGACGGAGGCCACGCGGCCGCCGCTCGAGCGCGTCATTGCCCTCATGCACGGCAGCCTGCCACCGTCCCGGGCAGCGCGGTAGGGCGCATACGGCCACCCCGCACGCCCAGCCCAGGCCCTGTCCGGGCAGGGCACGCCGGCCGGGGACTTCTACGACCAGCGGCCGGTGCGGCCGAGGAGCAGAGCGGCGGCCGCCGTACCGGCCGTCGAGGTGCGCAACACGCTGCGGCCCAGCACGTACGCCTTCGCGCCCGCCTCTCTGAACTGCGCCAACTCGTCGGCGGCGACACCGCCTTCGGGGCCGACGACCAGCACGATCTCGCCCTCGGCGGGGAGTTCGGCGGTGGCCAGCGGGGTGCTGCCGTACTCGAAGTCGGAGTGCAGCACGGCCGCGAGGTCGGCTTTGGCCAGAAGCGCGGCAACCTGTCGGGTCGTCGCCGCGTCCGCGACCTCCGGGAAGCGGACCCTGCGGGACTGCTTGCCCGCCTCGCGCGCGGTGGACCGCCACTTGGCGAGCGCCTTCAGCCCCCGTTCACCCCTCCACTGGGTGACGCAGCGCGCCGCCTGCCAGGGCACGATCGTGTCCACGCCGACCTCGGTCATGGTCTCCACGGCGAGTTCGCCCCGGTCGCCCTTGGGCAGCGCCTGCACGACGGTGATCCGGGGCTGTTCCGGCGGCTCCTGCCGTACGTGCGCCAGGTCCGTGACGACGAGGCGGTCCTTGCCCTCGGCGGCCTTGACGACGCCCTCGGCCCAGCGGCCCCGCCCGTCGGTGAGGACGACGTCCTCGCCGGGCCGCAGCCGCTTCACCGAGACGGCGTGCCGCCCCTCGGGTCCCTCCAGCACGAAGTCGGGTCCCACGCCGCGCAGTTCGTCCACGACGAACACCGGAGCCGTCATCGGTGCGTGCCTCCCGCCGGGTGGGACGGCAGTGCGGCCGCCGCCGTGTCGAGTTCCGCCACCAGCAGTTCCACGAGCTGTCCGGCGGGCAGCGCGCGGGCCAGGCGGTGGCCCTGGCCGGCCCACAGCGCCATGCCCTGCGCGTCGCCCGCCGCCGCGGCGGCGCGGCGCAGCGGCGAGGTGAGGTGGTGGACCTCCGGGTAGGCGGCGGGCGCGTAGCGGCCGTGCTCCCGCAGGAACCGGTTGACCAGGGCGCGCGCGGGTCTGCCGGAGAAGGCGCGGGTCAGTTCGGTGCGGACGAAGAGCGGGTCGGTCAGCGCCTGCTTGTGCAGGCGGTGGGCGCCGGACTCGTCGGTGGCGAGGAAGGCGGTGCCGAGCTGGGCCGCGCTCGCGCCGGCCGCGAGCACGGCGGCGATCTGGCTGCCGCGCATCAGACCGCCGGCGGCGAGAACGGGCAGGGGTATGGTCTCGCGGATCCGGGCGAGCAGGGCGAGCAGCCCGATGCCGGTGCCGTCGTTCTCGGGGGTGTCGCGGTGGGTGCCCTGGTGCCCCCCGGCCTCGACACCCTGCGCGATCACCGCGTCCGCGCCGCACTCCCGCACCGCGAGGGCCTCCTCGGCGGTGGTGGCGGTGGCCAGGACGAAGGTGCCGACGCGGTGCAGGGCGTCGACGGTGTCCCGGCCGGGGGTGCCGAAGTGGAAGGAGACGACGGGGACCGGGTTGTCGAGGAGGACGGCGAGCTTGGCCTCGTAGCCGTCGTCCCGGCCGCTGTCCCGGTCGCCCAGCTCGGTCGCGTACCAGGCGGCCTCGCCGGCGAGCTGGTGGGCGTAGACCTCGACGGTGGCCGGGTCGCCGTACTCGGGCTGCGGCAGGAAGAGGTTCACGCCGAAGGGACGGGACGTCAGTCCGCGGATCTGCTTGATCTCCTGGTACAGGCCGTCGGCGGTCTTGTAACCGGCGGCGAGGAAACCCAGACCGCCGGCGTCACTGACGGCGGCGGCCAGCCGCGGCACCGACACGCCGCCGGCCATGGGGGCCTGCACGATCGGGTGCGGGAACAGATCGGTCAGCGGGGAGGACATGCCCGCATGGTGCCACGTCCCCCCGAAGAGTCCGAATCGACGGTTCCGCCAGCGTTTTCCGCCCCCGCCGCCCGTACCCTCCCCGTCCCCCAGGGGCTTCGCCCCTCCCACCCCGGGCGCCCTGCGGGCGGGGCGCGGGAGAGCTCGGGGGATGCGGCGCGCGGGCGGGTGCGGCGGGTGCGGGCGGGTGGGGACTGCGCGACCGGCCACGACGTACGTGCACCCGCCGATGTACCCCGCCCATCCGAGCTCCCACGCGCCTCGGAGGTCCGGGGGCGCGGCCCCCGGGGTCGGGACGGGAAGGGGTGGCGGAGGCGGGGAAGAAGTCCGGGCGCACCCGGAGGCGGTGCGAGGGAACCCCGGCCGCGTCAGCGGCCGTTGAACGCGTCCTTCAGACGCGAGAACAGACCCTGCTGCCCCGGCTGGAACTGCCCCGTCGGCCGTTCCTCACCCCGTAGCTTCGCCAGCTCCCGCAGCAACCGCTCCTGCTCGGGATCGAGCTTCCCCGGCGTCTGCACCTCGACGTGCACCACGAGGTCCCCACGCCCCCCGCCCCGCAGGTGCGTGACGCCCCGCCCGTGCAGCGGTACCGACTGCCCGGACTGCGTGCCGGGCCGGATGTCGATCTCCTCCAGGCCGTCCAGCGTCTCCAGCGGCACCTTCGTGCCGAGCGCCGCCGCCGTCATCGGGATCGTCACCGTGCAGTGCAGGTCGTCGCCGCGCCGCTGGAACATGGAGTGCGCGGTCTCGTGGATCTCCACGTAGAGGTCACCGGCGGGACCGCCGCCCGGCCCGACCTCGCCCTCCCCGGCGAGCTGGATGCGCGTGCCGTTGTCGACACCGGCGGGAATCTTCACCGTCAGCGTCCGGCGGGAGCGGATCCGGCCGTCGCCCGCGCACTCGGGGCACGGGGTGGGCACGACCGTGCCGAAGCCCTGGCACTGGGGGCAGGGCCGGGAGGTCATGACCTGGCCCAGGAAGGACCGGGTGACCTGCGAGACCTCGCCGCGGCCGCGGCACATGTCGCAGGTCTGCGCGGAGGTGCCGGGCGCGGCACCCTCTCCGTTGCAGGTCGTGCAGACGACCGCCGTGTCGACCTGGATGTCCTTCGTGGTGCCGAAGGCCGCCTCGTCGAGTTCGACATCGATCCGGATCATGGCGTCCTGGCCGCGACGGGTGCGCGAGCGCGGCCCGCGCTGCGACGCCGTGCCGAAGAACGCGTCCATGATGTCGGAGAAGTTGCCGAAGCCGCCGGCGCCGAAGCCGCCCGCACCGCCCCCGCCGCTCTGCGACAGGGGGTCGCCGCCGAGGTCGTAGACCTGCTTCTTCTGCGGGTCCGACAACACCTCGTAGGCGGCGTTGATCTCCTTGAAACGCTCCTGCGTCTTGGGATCGGGGTTGACGTCCGGATGCAGCTCGCGGGCGAGCCGCCGGAAGGCCTTCTTGATCTCATCCTGCGACGCGTCGCGGCGCACGCCGAGCACGGCGTAGTAGTCCGTGGCCACCTTAAGACTCCGCCAGGATCTGTCCGACGTACCGTGCCACCGCTCGTACCGCTCCCATCGTTCCCGGGTAATCCATGCGTGTCGGTCCGACCACGCCGAGTTTGGCTACTGCCTCGTCGCCCGAACCGTAGCCGACGGAGACGACGGACGTGGAGTTGAGTCCCTCATGGGCGATCTCGTGACCGATACGCACGGTCATGGCCGAATCCTTCGCCTCGCCCAGCAACTTGAGGAGCACGACCTGCTCCTCCAGCGCCTCCAGGACGGGCCGGATGGTGAGAGGGAAGTCATGTCCGAAGCGGGTGAGATTGGCGGTGCCGCCGATCATCAGCCGCTCCTCGGTCTCCTCGACCAGCGTCTCCAGCAGCGTGGAGAGCACCGTGGCGACCGTGGCGCGGTCCTCCGGTTCCTCGAACGCCTCCGGAAGGTCCTGCACGAGCTGCGGCACGTCCGCGAAACGGCGCCCCGCGACCCGGCTGTTCAGCCGCGCCCGCAGGTCCGCGAGCGAGGCCTCGCCGAACGGCACCGGGCAGTCGATCATCCGCTGCTCCACCCGTCCGGTGTCCGTGATCAGCACCAGCATCACCCGCGCGGGGGCGAGCGACAGCAACTCCACGTGCCGCACGGTCGAACGGGTCAGCGAGGGGTACTGCACGACCGCCACCTGCCGGGTGAGCTGCGCGAGCAGCCGCACCGTGCGGGCGACGACGTCGTCCAGGTCGACCGCGCCGTCGAGGAAGTTCTGGATCGCCCTCCGCTCGGGCGCCGTCATCGGTTTGACGCCGGCCAGCTTGTCGACGAAGAGGCGGTAGCCCTTGTCCGTGGGGATGCGCCCGGCGCTGGTGTGCGGCTGCGCGATGAAGCCCTCGTCCTCGAGGGCCGCCATGTCGTTGCGCACGGTGGCCGGGGAGACGCCGAGGTTGTGCCGTTCGGTGAGCGCCTTGGAGCCCACCGGCTCCTCGGTGCCCACGTAGTCCTGGACGATGGCGCGCAGCACTTCGAGCCTGCGTTCACTGAGCACCGCGCGCACCTCCAGAAGGCTGTCCCGTTGGCTACTGTGCCTGGCACTCCACGTGCGCGAGTGCCAACATCCCCGGTCCAGTGTACGGCCGGGGGGTACGGGCCGGGCAAGGGCGGGGCCTGCGATGCCGTGCCCGGCGACCGCCTCTGGGGCTAGCGTCCCGGTATGAGCGTGCTGTGGGAGGACCGTGCGGAGCAGGCGTCGGGGTGGGAACGGGTGACGGCCCGGGTCGGGCGGTGCCGGCTGCCCCGGTGGGACTGCACCGCCGGGCTCGTCGTGGGTGAGAGCGCGGCGCTGCTGGTGGACGCGGGGTCGAGCGTGGCGGAGGGCGGGTGGCTGCGGGAGGAGGCGGAACGGTCGCTGGGCGGGGGCACCGGGACCAAGACCGGCACCGGCACGGGTCCCGTGCGCCGTGTGACGCATCTCGCGCTGACCCACCCGCACTTCGATCACGTCTTCGGTGCGGCGGCGTTCGGGGACGCGGAGGTGTTCGGCGCGGTCGGCATCGACGTGGCGTACACGGCGCGCGGCCGGGAGGAGTTGCGCGCGGACGCCGTACGCAACGGGCTGGCGGAGGACGCGGCGGCCGAGGCGGCACGCTCCCTGGTCCCTCCCCGCCACCACGTCCGCGGCGAGTGGACCCTCGACCTGGGCGGCGGGTTCACCGTGCTGCTGGCCGACGTGGGCCCCGGCCACACCGCGCACGACCTCGCGGTACTGGTCCCCGCCACGCCCTCGTCCCCGAAGGTCGTCTTCTGCGGCGACCTGGTCGAGGAGTCCGGCGAGCCGCAGGCGGGTCCCGACGCCGTACCCGCGCACTGGCCGGCCGCGCTGGACCGGCTGCTCGACCTCGGCGGCGAGGACGCGGTGTACGTGCCCGGCCACGGAGCGGTGCTCGACGCGCGGTTCGTCCGTGCCCAACGGGACGCGCTGGCCCGCCGCTTCGGCGTGTCGCCGTGACGGGCGGGGAGCTTTCCCTATCGTCGGTCGGATGCGCCAGTACTCTCCGGATCTGACCCCGCCGTGGAAGAAGCCCGCGCCCGTACCGGAGGTTCCGGCCGAACCGGGGCTGGTGGTGGAGGAGCCGGGCACCGGTTTCTGCGGGGCGGTGATCCGCTGCGAGGCCGGCACGGTGACCCTGGAGGACCGCTTCGGCAAGCACCGCGTCTTCCCGATGGAGCCGCGCGGGTTCCTGCTGGAGGGGCGGCCGGTGACGCTGGTACGGCCTGCCGCGACGGGGCGGGGACCGGTGCGTCCCACGCGGACGGCGTCGGGGTCCGTCGCGGTGCCGCAGGCGCGGGCGCGGGTGGCGCGGGCCGGGCGGATCTACGTCGAGGGACGGCACGACGCGGAGCTGGTGGAGAAGGTGTGGGGCGACGACCTGCGGGTGGAGGGGGTCGTCGTGGAGTACCTCTCCGGGATCGACGATCTTCCGGCGGTGGTCGAGGAGTTCGCGCCCGGACCGGACGCGCGGCTGGGGGTCCTCGTCGACCATCTCGTCCCCGGCTCCAAGGAGTCCCGGATCGCCGAGGCGGTGACGAGCGAGTACGCGCTGGTGGTGGGGCATCCGTTCATCGACGTGTGGGAGGCGGTGAAGCCGGCGGCGCTGGGCATCGGGCGGTGGCCGCGGGTGCCGCGGGGGGAGGACTGGAAGACGGGGGTGTGCCGGCGGCTGGGGTGGGACGAGAACACCGGGGCGGCGTGGCAGCGGATCCTGTCCGCGGTGCGGACGTACAAGGACCTGGAGCCGGCGCTCCTGGGCCGCGTGGAGGAACTGATCGACTTCGTCACGGCCCCACCGGAGGGTTGAGCGGGGTTGGCCCCTGGCGTGCGGGTGGGTGAACTCTCGCGCGGAGCCCCTTGAGGGACGGGAAGGGCAGGGGCGGCGGGGGCGAAAGAATCCCGGGCGCCCCCGCAGGCCCCGTCAGTCCACCAGGTCCCGTACCACCGCATCCGCCAGCAACCGCCCCCGCAGGGTGAGCGCCGCCCGGCCCTCCTCGTACGGGGCCGGCAGCAGCAGCCCGTCCGCCAGGGCCCGCCGGGACGCCGCGAGCCCCTCCTCCCGCAGCAACCGCAACGGCACCCCCTCCCGCAACCGCAGCTCCAACAGGATCCGCTCCACCCGCCGGTCCTCCGCCGACAGCACCTCCCGCCCCGCCCCCGGCGACCGCCCCTCCGCCAGCGCTCCCGCGTACGCCCCCGGATGCTTGACGTTCCACCACCGCACGCCCCCCACGTGCGAGTGCGCCCCCGGTCCCGCCCCCCACCAGTCGGCACCCCGCCAGTACAGCTCGTTGTGCAGGCACCGCGCCGCGTCCGAGGTCGCCCAGTTGGAGACCTCGTACCAGTCGTAGCCCGCCGCTGAGAACACCTCCTCCGCGATCAGGTACCGGTCCGCGTGCACGTCGTCGTCGGTCATCGGCACCTCCCCGCGCCGGATCCGCGCCGCGAGCCGCGTGCCCTCCTCGACGATGAGCGCGTACGCCGAGACGTGGTCCGGCCCGGCGCCCAGCGCCGCCTCCAGCGAGGCCCGCCAGTCGTCGTCGGACTCCCCCGGCGTGCCGTAGATCAGGTCGAGGTTGACGTGGTCGAAACCGGCCGCGCGGGCCTCGGTGACGCAGCGCTCGGGCCGCCCGGGGGTGTGCGTGCGGTCGAGGACCTTGAGCACGTGCTGCCGGGCGCTCTGCATGCCGAAGGAGATCCGGTTGAAGCCGCCCTCGCGCAGGGTGGCCAGATACGCCGGGTCGACGGACTCGGGGTTGGCCTCCGTGGTGATCTCGGCGTCGGCGGCGAGACCGAACTCCTCGCGCACGGCGCCCAGCATCCGTACGAGGTCGGCGGCGTCCAGCAGCGTCGGCGTGCCTCCGCCGACGAAGACCGTACGGACCTCGCGGCGGTCGTCGCCGAGGACCTTGCGGGCGAGGCGGATCTCGTCGATCAGGGTGTCGGCGTAGTTGTCGCGGGAGGCGAGCACTCCGCCGGTGCCGCGCAGCTCGGTGGCGGTGTAGGTGTTGAAATCGCAGTAGCCGCAGCGGGTCGCGCAGTAGGGAACGTGCAGGTAGAAGCCGAGGGGTCGGTCGGCGGCGCCGGCCAGGGCGGACGCGGGCAGGGCACCGTCGTGGGGCACGGGCTCGCCGTCGGGGAGAGCGGAAGGCATGCGTTCCATTGTCCCGCACGGCGCGCGGGACCGATCCACGCGCCGTGCGCACCGGCACGGGCGGCCCCACGCGCCCCGCACCGGGCCGCCCGCGGCACGTCACTCCGCCTGGAGGACCAGGAGGGCCAGGTCGTCCTCGGGCGGCCCGTCGCCGAAGTCGTGCACGAGCCGGCGGATCCGGTCCGCGACGCGTTCCGCGGTCAGGCCCGTGCAGCCGGCCAGCGCGTCGGCGAGCCCGTCGGCGTCGTCGAACTGGCGCGGTCCGTGCCGTCGCTCGGTCACCCCGTCCGTGACGCACAGCAGCGTGTCGCCGGAGCGGAGTTCGAACGTCTCGCAGTCGTACGTCGCGTCCTCCACCACCCCGAGCAGGGTCTGCGGCTGTGCCGCCGTGCGTACGCTCCCGTCGGGCGCCAGGACCAGCGGCAGGGGGTGCCCGGCGGAGGCGAGCGTGCAGCGCACCCCTCCCTCGACGGGCGCCAGCTCGCCGTAGAGCAGGGACAGGAACCGGTTCTGCGGCCCGTCGTCGGCACCGAGGTCCGGGACCCCGGCGGCGACCAGGGCCCGCGCGGCGGCGTCCGAGGCCTCGGTGGCGTCGTCGAGGAGGAGCTGGTTGAGGCGGTCCAGGACCTCCGGGACGGCGTACCCCTCGCGGGCCAGCAGCCGCAGCCACGGCCGGGCGAGACCGATGACCACCGCGGCCTCGGGCCCCTTCCCCTGGACGTCGCCGATCGCGAACGACCAGCGGCCGTGGCCGGCGGGGAACAGGTCGTAGAAGTCGCCGCTCGGGCCGCCCTGGTCACGCGGTTCGTAGACGAGGGCGCTGCGCATCCCCGGTATCTCTGCGACCGCGCCGGGCAGCAGTCCGCGCTGGAGGACACGGCTGATGTTGGCCTGCCGGGCGTACTGGCGGGCCGCGCCGACGGCCTGGGCGACCCGGCGGCACAGGTCCTCGACCAGTGCGGAGACCCCGTCGGGAAAGCGCGGCACGCCGGACCGGCCGATGACGACGGTGCCGAGGGGGCGGCCGCCGACGATCAGACGGTAGGCGAGCGCGGCACCCGGGGTGACGACCACGGCGGGGTCGCCGTCCGCTCCGGGGCCGCCGTCCGCTCCGTCGTCCCGCTCCGTCGCGGCTGTCTCCCCCTGGGGCGGGTCCAGCGCCTCGGCGGGCCAGGAGACCGGTACGGGGCGGGTGCGGGCGGCGTCGGGGAGGCGGGGCGGGTCCTTCTCCAGGACGCGGCGCAGTTCCTCCAGGCGGTCCTCGTTGCTGTGCCAGACGCGGGCGAGCCGGGAGCCGCGCGCGGTACCGGTCCCGGCGGCGCGCGGGTCGGTGGTCCCGTCCTCCAGCCACACCGCGCACCACTCGGCGAGCCGGGGCACGAGAAGCTGACCGGCGAGAGCGGTGACCAGGTCCTCGTCGAGCTGCCCGGCCAGCAGGTCGGACGCCTCGGCGAGGAAGGAGAGGGCGCCCCGGTCGAGCCAGTCCTGCTCGGGCCCGTCGGCGGGCTCGTCCCCCGTCCCGTCGGCGGTCCTGCCGGCGGGCCCCGGCCGGGCGTGCGGCGATGCCGCGTCCCCGGACGGCGCTTCCGGAGTCGTGGAGCGCGCACCACCCGTGGCCGCCGGGTCCGACATCGCCGACGGGCCCACGACGGCCGGCGCCTCCGCGGTGCCGGCGACGTACGGCCCGGTCACGGTGCCGACGACGGCCGGCGCCGCCGACGTGCCGACGGGGGCCGGCGCCTCCGCCGTGTCCGTGACCGCGCCGTACGTGCCGAACTCTCTCTCCCCGCCGGGCCCGTCGCCCCCGGCCAGCCGGGCCCACACGCACTTGGTGCCCCGGCGGTAGGTGATGCCCCACTCCTGGGCCAGCGCGGCGACGAGCCGCAGCCCGCGGCCGTACTCCGGCGTGCCGTGGGCCCGGGCCCCCTCGTCCCGCACGGGCCGGGAGGGATGACGGTCCGACACCTCCACGACGAGCGCGGCGGATCCGCTCGCCCCACGACCGCCGGTGTCCGCCTCGTCGCCGTACGGCCCGCGTGTGCCGCCGTCCTGCCGTTCGCCGGGGCCCCCGGCGTCCCCGAGGGCCCCGGCGAACGGAGGCACCCCCACCCCGAGGGACCCGGCCGCCGACAACGAACCGCCGTCCGACGGTGCACCGCTGTCCCACAGCGAACCGGTGCCCGACAGCAGAGCGCCGTCCGGCGGCCGAGCGCCGTCCGCGAGCGGATCCAGGCACTCGATCGTCTCGATGGCCTCCATGGCTTCCATGGCCTCGATCGGCTCGATCGGTCCGACCGCCTCCACCACGCCCCCGGCACGCTCCCCGCATCCGCCGAAGTCCTCGGAGCCGGTGCACCCCGCGTACTCCAGGCGGCACTCCACCACCACGTCAGTGCCCGCGTGCACCACCGCGTTGGTGACCAGCTCGCTCACCACCACCTCGGCGTCGTCGCACAGCCGGTCCGTGAGGAACCCGGCGCCGGGCAGCGCACGGGCCGTCCACGCGGCGAGCGTCTCGCGGACGAAGCGGCGGGCGGCGCCCGGCGCGAGCGCCCCGCCGGGCAGCGACGTGCGCGCCACCGTGCGCCACCCCGCGCTTCCGTACGCGGCCACGACGGACGCATCGTCACCCGTGGGGGTCATTCCCCCGAGTGTGGCCGACGTGGCGGCCGGACGGGCCCAGGTGTCCCGTTGTGTGGGAATGGCCCCCATGGACAGCTCCCGGAGCAGTCGGTCGAATCTGCCTGTACCGATGCGGACAGAGTGACAGACTGACCCCGGCCATAAGCGCCGAGTTACCGAAGTAGGCCGCCATGGGTGAGAACAGTGCTACGGATGCACTCCGAAACGGGCAGGGAAACGATCAAATTCGAGCATCCGCTCAAGAACCGGTTCCAGGCTCCGTACAGATGTCGGAACGGGTGGGGCACCGGCGAGGAACGCCGGGATGAACGCCGAGCAGACGGCAGGCACCGCGGCCGAGGAGAACCGCGCCGCCATCCTCCTGGTCGACGACATGGAGGACAACCTGCTCGCGCTGGAGGCCGTGCTCGGCTCCTTCAACGAGCCGCTGGTCCGCGCACGGTCGGGCGAGGAGGCACTGAAGGCGCTGCTCAAGCAGCGGTTCGCGGTGGTGCTCCTGGACATCCGGATGCCGGGCATGGACGGCTTCGAGACGGCCGCGCACATCAAACGGGCCGACCAGACCAAGGACGTACCGATCATCTTCCTGACCGGTGAGGACCCGGACGCGGGCTACGCCTTCCGCGGCTACGCCACCGGGGCCGCCGACTATCTCACCAAACCGTTCGACCCGTGGGTGCTGCGGGCCAAGGTGAGCGTCTTCCTGGACCTGCACCGCAAGGGCCGGCAGCTCGAACGGATGCTGGCCCGCGAGCGGCACCAGTTCGAGCAGCTCTCGGCCCACCTGGACGAACTCGACACGCACCTGTCCTCGCACCCGGTCCAGGACGTCTTCGCACTGCGCCGCCACGTACGGCGCATGGAGGAGACCCTGCGCCGGATGCGCAGCACGTAGACCGCGGGCATGAGCACGTAGACCGCGGGCATGAGCAAGCAGACCGCGGGCATGAGCACGCGCCGCCGTCGGGTCGCGGTGACCCGGCGGCGGTGCGCGCGGCCGTCGTCGCTACGCCTCCCGCGTCCCCGCGTACATCTCGTCGATCAGGTGCCCGAACTCCCGCTCCACCACCGGGCGCTTCAGCTTCAGGCTCGGCGTCATCTCGCCGTGCTCCACGTCGAGGTCGCGGGGCAGCAGGCGGAACTTCTTGAGGGTCTGCCAGCGCTGGAGGCCCTGGTTGAGCTCCGTGACGTACAACTGGATCAGCGCGACCGTCGCCGGCGCCGCCACCACCTCCGCGTACGACTTGCCCGCCAGTCCGTTCTCCTTCGCCCAGCCGAGGATGGCCTCCTCGTCGAGGGCGATGAGCGCGGTGCAGAAGTTCCGGTCGGCGCCGTGCACCAGGATGTTGGAGACGTAGGGGCACACCGCCTTGAACTGGCCCTCGACCTCGGCCGGCGCCACGTACTTGCCGCCGGAGGTCTTGATCAGGTCCTTCTTGCGGTCGGTGATGCGCAGATAGCCGTCGGGCGAGAGCTCGCCGATGTCGCCGGTGTGGAACCAGCCGTCCGCCTCCAGCACCTCGGCGGTCTTCTCCGGCAGCCCGTGGTAGCCCTCCATGATCCCGGGGCCGCGCAGCAGGACCTCGCCGTCGTCGGCGATGCGCACCTCGGTGCCGGGGAGCGGCTTGCCGACCGTGCCGGTGCGGTAGGCCTCGCCGGGGTTGACGAAGGAGGCCGCCGAGGACTCGGTGAGCCCGTAGCCCTCCAGGATGTGGATGCCGGCGCCGGCGAAGAAGTAGCCGATGTCGGGTGCGAGGGCGGCGGAGCCGGAGACGCAGGCGCGCAGCCGTCCGCCGAACGCCTCACGGATCTTGGCGTAGACGAGCCGGTCGGCGGCCTTGTGTTTGGTGGCGAGCCCGAAGGGTGCGGACGCCGTACCGGTGCGCCGGAAGTTGTCCTGGGTGACCTTGGCGTACTCGCGGGCGATCCCGGCCGCCCACTGGAAGATCTTGTACTTGGCCGGGCCGCCCGCCCGGGCCTTGGCGGCGACACCGTTGTAGACCTTCTCGAAGATGCGCGGCACGGCCGCCATGTAGGTCGGCTGGACGATCGGCAGGTTTTCGATGATCTTGTCGACGCGGCCGTCGACGGCGGTGACGTGCCCCGCCTCGATCTGCCCGGAGGTGAGCACCTTCCCGAACACGTGGGCGAGCGGCAGCCACAGGTACTGCACGTCGTCGCCGCTGATCAGTCCTGTCCCGACGGTGGCCTTCGCCATGTACGACCAGTTGTCGTGCGGCAGGCGCACGCCCTTGGGGCGGCCGGTGGTGCCGGAGGTGTAGATGAGGGTGGCGAGCTGGTCCTTGGTGATCGCCCCCACCCGCTCCTTGATCAGCTCGGGGTGCTTCTGCAGATGGGCGGCGCCCCGGCTCTCCAGCTCGTCGAGAGTGAGGACCCAGTCGCCCTCCTCGGCGGTCCGCTCGACCCCGGCCGGGTCGACGACCACCACGTGGGCCAGCTCGGGCAGCTCGGCGCGCTTCTCGCGGGCCTTGGCGAGCTGCGCGGCATCCTCCGCGATCAGCACCCGGCTCTCGGAGTCGGAGAGGATGAAGGCCGACTCCTCGGCGTTGGTCTGCGGGTAGACGGTGGTCGTCGCCGCGCCCGCGCACATGATGCCGAGGTCGGCGAGGATCCACTCGATGCGGGTCGAGGAGGCGAGCGCGACCCGCTCCTCGGGCCGCACGCCGAGCTGGATGAGACCCGCCGCGATGGCGTGCACCCGTTCCGCGGACTCCGCCCAGCTCAGCGACTTCCAGTCGTCCGGCCCCTCTCCCGACGGGGACGGCACGGGATAGCGGTATGCCTCGGCGTCCGGTGTGGCCGCCACGCGCTCCAGGAAGAGGGCCGCCACGGAGGGCGGACGGTTCTCGATCAGTGTCTGTGTGTCGCTCACGACATCCTCCGGGCCCGCGACGGTGCGGCTGACTCAGGTGCGGCTGGTTTCACTCTCAGTGTCGTTCCACTCACGTGCTTGACGTCGTTCCACTCACGGGCAACGACTCTTGTTTAACTCGCGAGTAACTACCGAGCACAGCGTAAGGGCCGACCGGCCGGTTGGTAAGGGGCCATGTGCGCTCACTTCCTCCGCAGGCCGACCGTACGCACACCGAGGGGCCCGCCGCACTTTCGCACGACGAGCCCCTCCATGTCCGCTTCGTCCCCCCGGCCGCGACCGGAGGACGGTTACTTCTTGGCCTTGCCGGCGCCACCGCCGTCGTCGCTGGACAGGACGGCGATGAAGGCCTCCTGCGGAACCTCCACCGAACCCACCATCTTCATCCGCTTCTTGCCTTCCTTCTGCTTCTCCAGCAGCTTCCGCTTGCGGGAGATGTCACCGCCGTAGCACTTGGCGAGGACGTCCTTGCGGATGGCGCGGATGGTCTCGCGGGCGATCACCCGGGAGCCGATGGCGGCCTGGACAGGCACCTCGAAGTTCTGCCGCGGGATGAGTTCCCGCAGCTTGGCGACGAGCCGTACGCCGTACGCGTACGCCTGGTCCTTGTGGGTGATGGCGGAGAAGGCGTCGACCTTGTCGCCGTGCAGCAGGATGTCGACCTTGACCAGGCTGGAGGACTGCTCCCCGGTGGGCTCGTAGTCCAGGGAGGCGTACCCGCGCGTCTTGGACTTGAGCTGGTCGAAGAAGTCGAACACGATCTCGGCGAGCGGGAGCGTGTAGCGGATCTCGACGCGGTCCTCGGAGAGGTAGTCCATGCCGAGCAGGGTGCCGCGGCGGGTCTGGCACAGCTCCATGATCGCGCCGATGAACTCGGTCGGCGCGAGGACGGTGGCCCGCACGACCGGCTCGTAGACCTCGTCGATCTTCCCCTCGGGGAACTCGCTCGGGTTGGTGACGACGTGCTCGGTGCCGTCCTCCATGATCACGCGGTAGACCACGTTGGGCGCGGTGGCGATCAGGTCGAGCCCGAACTCGCGTTCGAGCCGCTCGCGGATCACGTCCAGATGCAGCAGCCCGAGGAAGCCGACGCGGAAACCGAAGCCGAGCGCGGCGGAGGTCTCCGGCTCGTAGACGAGGGCGGCGTCGTTGAGCTGGAGCTTGTCGAGGGCCTCGCGCAGGTCGGGGTAGTCCGAGCCGTCCAGCGGATACAGCCCGGAGAAGACCATGGGCTTGGGGTCCTTGTAGCCGCCCAGGGCCTCCTCGGCGCCCTTGACATGGCTGGTGATCGTGTCACCGACCTTGGACTGCCGCACGTCCTTCACGCCGGTGATGAGGTAACCCACCTCGCCGACGCCCAGGCCGTCCGCCGGAAGCATCTCCGGGGAGTTGGTGCCGATCTCCAGCAGCTCGTGCGTGGCGCCGGTGGACATCATCCGGATGCGTTCGCGCTTGTTGAGCTGTCCGTCGATGACACGCACGTAGGTGACGACGCCCCGGTAGGAGTCGTACACCGAGTCGAAGATCATCGCGCGGGCGGGCGCGTCCTTGACGCCGACCGGGGCCGGGACCTGCTCGACCACCTTGTCCAGCAGCGCGTCGACGCCCAGCCCGGTCTTGGCGGAGACCTTGAGCACGTCGCTCGGGTCGCAGCCGATGAGGTTGGCGAGCTCCTCGGCGAACTTCTCCGGCTGCGCGGCCGGCAGGTCGATCTTGTTCAGCACCGGGATGATCGTGAGGTCGTTCTCCATCGCCAGGTAGAGGTTGGCGAGGGTCTGCGCCTCGATGCCCTGGGCGGCGTCGACGAGGAGGACCGTGCCCTCGCAGGCGGCGAGCGAGCGCGACACCTCGTAGGTGAAGTCGACGTGCCCCGGGGTGTCGATCATGTTGAGGATGTGCGTGGCGCTCTTGTCGTGGGTGGGGGCCCACGGCAGGCGCACCGCCTGGGACTTGATCGTGATGCCGCGCTCGCGCTCGATGTCCATGCGGTCGAGGTACTGGGCGCGCATCTGCCGCTGCTCGACCACACCGGTGAGCTGGAGCATCCGGTCGGCGAGCGTGGACTTGCCGTGGTCGATGTGCGCGATGATGCAGAAGTTGCGGATCAGCGCCGGGTCGGTACGGCTCGGCTCGGGCACGTGGCTGGGGATCGCGGGCACGCAGGGTCCTGATTCTTGAGGCGTCCGCAGCTGCTGCGGTCTCGGTCGGATCGTTACGCAGCCTCCATGGTCCCACGGGCCGGGGGTGCCGGGTGGTTTGGGCGGCCCACCGGGCGACTGGTAGCCTGGGCAGCTGTGTCTTCTGTCCTCTCACGGGAGGCACTTCTCCGAGAAATCACCGGCACGTGAAGCGGTCCCGTCCGCGGTCACCGTTTCGCGCGCCAGAACCTGAAAAGGCTCCTTCGTGGCGAACATCAAGTCCCAGATCAAGCGGAACAAGACGAACGAGAAGGCGCGGCTGCGCAACAAGGCCGTGAAGTCCTCGCTCAAGACCGCGGTCCGCAAGGCCCGCGAGGCCGCTGCCGCGGGTGACGTCGAGAAGGCCACCGAGTACCAGCGCATCGCCGCGCGTCAGCTCGACAAGGCCGTCTCCAAGGGCGTCATCCACAAGAACCAGGCCGCCAACAAGAAGTCGGCCCTGGCCACCAAGGTGGCGGCGCTGAAGGGCTGACACCCTTCGCCCCTGATCTGAACGGACCCGCAAGGGTCCGGATCCGTGCGTACGGTCGCATCGCATCCGTGCCCACGGGTCCACACGCCGGAGGGACACGAGCGGGCCCTCTCTCATCCGCTCCCGTCCGGCCCCCGGGTTCGCACGCGGCCTGCGTTCGCCACGCGGGTGCGAATCCTCAAGCTTTGCCGGGGCCCCCGTTCCCCCCTTCCCCAGGGAGGAACGGGGGCTTTCGGCATGTCCGGGCGCGGGGGTGTCCGGGCGCGGGAGAACTCGGGGGGGCGGGCAGTGTCGGCAGGTGCGGGCGGGCGCGCAGTTCCCCGCCCGCCTGAGCCGACCGGGGTCCCCCCGCGGCCGCGAAGGGGAGCCCCGGGCCTTCCTACCCCGGTCCAGGCCCGGCCGCGGGTACGAGCCGCGCGGGAGAACGCGGGGGACCCGGAGCGTCGGCGGGCGCGGGCCGCGTGGGGGCCGGACGCGCAGTTCCCCGCGCCCCTGGGGCGGCCAGGGCCCCGGAGCTGTGGAGCGCAGCCCCGGCAGCCTGCTTCGGTCAGGCCCGGCCGCGGGAGCGGGCCGCGTGGGCGACGGCGACCACCGCCTTCTCCAGGGCGTAGCCCACGTCTTCACCGCCGCCCTTCACACCGGCGTCCGCCTCCGCGACCGCCCGCATCGCCACCGACACTCCGTCCGGCGTCCACCCCCGCATCTGCTGCCGCACCCGGTCGATCTTCCACGGCGGCATCCCCAGCTCCCGCGCCAGATCCGCCGGGCGGCCGCCCCGGTTGCCGAGCAGCTTCCCGATCCCGCGCACGCCCTGGGCCAGCGCGCTGGTGATCAGCACCGGCGCCACCCCCGTCGACAGGGACCAGCGCAGCGCCTCCAGCGCCTCCGCCGCCCGCCCCTCGACCGCCCGGTCCGCGACCGTGAAGCTCGACGCCTCGGCCCGCCCCGTGTAGTACCGGCCGACGACGGCCTCGTCGATCGTCCCCTCCACGTCCGCGACGAGCTGCGACACCGCGGACGCCAGCTCCCGCAGATCGCTGCCGATCGCGTCGACCAGCGCCTGGCACGCCTCGGGCGTGGCCGACCGCCCCTGCGTCCGGAACTCCCCCCGCACGAACGCCAGCCGGTCCGCCGGCTTCGTCATCTTCGGGCAGGCCACCTCGCGCGCCAGCCCGGACTTGCGGGCCGCGTCGAGCAGCCCCTTGCCCTTGGCGCCGCCCGCGTGCAGCAGCACGAGGGTGATCTCCTCGGCGGGCGAGGAGAAGTACGCCTTGAACTCCTTGACCGTGTCGGCGGGAAGATCCTGTGCGTTGCGTACGACGACGACCTTGCGCTCGGCGAAGAGCGACGGACTGGTCAGCTCGGCGAGTGTGCCGGGCGGAAGCTGGTCCGGGTTGAGGTCACGTACGTCCGTGTCGGCGTCGGCGGCCTTGGCTGCGGCCACCACCTCCCGCACGGCACGGTCGAGCAGGAGGTCCTCCTGGCCCACGGCGAGTGTGACGGGGGCGAGAGGGTCGTCTGTTGCGGTCTTCCTGGCCATCGCTCACAGCATCGCACGCGCCACTGACAGCGCCGCTCCGCGGGATGGCCCCGTGGAATGCCCCGTGGAACGCTCGGCGGGAGTCCGCCGCCCCTGCCGGAAGTCCTTGTTCGAGGGCTACGGTTCCTCCCGCCACCCTTCCCACTCCCCCGCGAACGCGTCCAGCTCCGCCGGGTCGAGCCGGCCCGCCTCGTCCCGCAGCACCAGCAGCCACTGCGCGTCCTCGGCGTCGTCCTCGCCTGCCAGCGCGTCCCGGACGAGCTGCGGCTCCTCGTCCAGCCGGAACCGCTCCCCCAGCGCCTCGGCCGCCTCCTCCGCGGCGTCGCGGTCCGGCAGCACCAGCACATGTCTCACATCGCTCACCCCCGCATTGTCCGCGACGGTCAACGGGGGCGCGGCGGGTGGGTGGCGCACTGCTGGGTCACCCGGTGGAGTGTGTCGTCGACGCTTTCCTGACGACGCGCTCGCCCTCGCCATAGGCGTCACCGTCGTTGCCGCCGCCGTCGCCGCCCGCAGCCGGGCCCGAGGCGCGGAAAGTGCGCCGGTACGTCGACGGGGACACCCCGGCCTCCGCCGCCAGGTGCCGTCGGAGCGAGGTGGCGGTGGCGAAGCCGACCTCGTGGGCGACCCGCTCGACCGGCAGGTCGGTGGACTCCAGCAGGTGGCGCGCCCGCCGCAGCCGCTGCTGGGTCAGCCAGCGGCCGGGGCTCAGCCCGGTCTCCTCCCGGAAGCGCCGGGCGAAGGTACGGGTGCTCATCGCCGCGTGCACGGCCAACTCGTCCAGTGAAAGGGGAAGTTGCAGCCGCTTCAGCGCCCAGTCGCGGGTCGGCCCGGTGCCGGCCTCGCTCGCCGACGGCAGCGGCCGCTCGATGTACTGCGCCTGCCCGCCGTCCCGATACGGCGGCACGACGCAACGACGGGCGACCTCGTTGGCCACCTCGCTGCCGTGGTCCTGGCGCACCAGGTGCAGGCAGACGTCGACACCGCTCGCCGCTCCCGCGGAGGTCAGCACGTCACCGTGGTCGACGAAGAGCACGCCGGCGTCGAACTCGACCTGGGGGAACAGCTCCTGGAAGTAGTCGGTGAGCGCCCAGTGGGTGGTGGCCCGGCGACCGTCGAGGAGACCGCCCACGGCCAGCAGGAAGGCGCCGGTGCAGATGGACACCAGGCGGGTCCCGGGGAGAACGCGGGACAGAGCGGTGAGGGCCCGCGGGTCCGGGGCCGGCGAGACCGCGTACGGGGGGATGATCACGGTGTCCGCCTCGGCCAGCACCTCGGGACCGTGCCCGGGGATGACGGTCAGGTCCGCGTCCGTACGCACGGGCTGCCCGTCCACGCTCGCGGACAGCACCTCGTAGCGGCCGTCGGCGGAGCCCAGGACCCGGTGCGGGATGCCGAGTTCGAAGGGATAGACACCGTCGAGGGCGAGTACGACGACCTTGTGGGCGCCCGGTCGCGGGGGCGGGCTCATCCGGCGCCCCAGTTCGGCCGCGCGGTCGACCAGGTCACGGGCCCACGAGGGCGCTGCGGACGGGTTGACGACGGGAGCGGTGGGGGCTCCGGGGACGCTGTGGTCGACGGGGGTGACGGGCATGGCAAGAATGTATCGGATGATGACCTTTCTGCCATCGCCCCGGGTCGGCCCCCTGGCGAGGATCAAGGCATGACTTCGACGAACACCCCTGAGAACCTCGGCTCCACGGACCCTGCGACCGCCACGGACTCCCCACGTTCCGCCGCCCCGGACGGCACCCCCGTGATGCTCGCCCTGCACCAGACGGTCCTCGGCGGCCCCGAGGTCCTGCGGCTGGCCGAGCTTCCGCGGCCCGCACCCGGCCTCGGGGAGATCCTCGTCGCCGTGCACGCGGGCCGGACTCAACCCCACGGACGTCAAGCACCGCGCCCTGAGCATCTTCCTGCCGGCCCCGCCGCTGACCCTCGGCTGGGACGTCTCCGGCACCGTGGTGGAGACCGGCCCGGGCGTCACCCTCTTCCAGCCCGGTGACGAGGTGTTCGGCATGCTGCCCTACCCCTACGGGGCGGGTTCCCACGCCGAGTACGTGGCCGGCCCCACCCGCGCCTTCGCCGCCAAGCCCGCCGAGATCGACCATGTCCAGGCGGCCGCCCTGCCGCTCGCCGCGCTCACCGCCTGGCAGTCCCTCGTCGAGACCGCGGGCCTGCGGGCCGGGCAGCGCGTGCTGATCCACGCCGCGGCCGGGGGCGTCGGTCATCTCGCCGTACAGATCGCCAAGGAACGCGGCGCGCACGTCACCGGGACGGCGAGCGCCTCCAAGCACGAGTTCCTGCGCGAACTCGGCGCTGACGCCTGCGTCGACTACCGCTCCGAGGACTTCACCGACGCCGAGGAGCCCTACGACGTCGTCCTCGACGCCCTCGGCGGGGAGACCGCCACCCGTTCTGTGGGTGTGCTCCGCCCCGGCGGCGTCCTCGTCTCCCTGGTGCCGGGCGCCGAGGACACGTCCGCCGCGGCGGAGAAGGCACAGGTCCGCGCCGTCACCCTGCTCGTCGAGCACGACCAGGCCGGAATGCGCGCCGTCGCCGAACTCGTCCGCCGGGGCAGGCTGCGGGCCCACGTCTCCGACGCCTTCCCCCTCGCCGAAGGCGCCCGGGCCCACGAACTGGCGGAGACGGGCCGCACCGTGGGAAAGCTGGTCCTCACCGTGCGCTGAGCCGATCCGCCCGCACCCCGAGGCCGCTACTCCGGCATCACCATGCCCTCGTCCGTGACCTGGTAGCTCTGCAAGCACTCGAGCAAGGCGGCCTCCGAGACATTGGTGGGCCCTCCGGCCCGCTGATCGCAGTACTGCGGCAGGATCTGGCTCTTCCGCGCGGGCGAGATCCCGGCAGGCTGATCGTTCGGCTGCCGGCTGTTTCCCGACTGGTCGTCGATCTGCCCCTGCCCCCAAGGGTCCGGGGACGAGGAGCCCGAGCCCCCGTCGGAGCCCAGAACCGCGCCCCCCAGGAGGAACGACCCCACGGCGATCGCGACCACGCCGCCCCACAGGGCCAACGGCCGCTTCCACCAGGGGTTGCCCATCCCCGCCAGGATGCGCTGGTACTCCGGGTCGCTCTCGTACTCGTCCCGCCAGCCCCCCGGGGTCGCATCAGCCGGCACCTGCGGCGGGGGAGGCCCGGAGGGGGGCGGGGGGAAGTTCGGGGGGATCGGCAACGGGTTCTCCACTGCGGGCTCCTGAGTACCCGACCGGCAACTCGACCGTGCACGACGAGCCGGGCGGCACAGGATATACGGGAGGAATACATGGAATTTACATACAGATCCCGACCGTGATCACGACGTGCGGATCCGACGTGCCGTCCGCTGTCCTGCCGCATTCGTGCGCTCATGCCCGCACCACGGCCAGCCGGTCCCCCTCGCCCGTCACGGCGACCGCCCCGTCCCGGTCCGTGCGGAGCACCTTCGCGCCCTCCGCGCGCAGCGCCGCCACCGTGCCCGGGGCCGGGTGGCCGTAGGGGTTGTCCCGGCCGCAGGAGATGAGGGCGAGGCGGGGTGATGCTCTGCGCAGGAGGTCGGCGTCCTGGTAGGCGCTGCCGTGGTGGGCCACCTTGAGGACGTCCACCCCGTCCAGTTGCCGGGCGGTGGGGGAGGCCAACAGGGCCTGCTGGGACAGCGGTTCGAGGTCGCCCAGCAGGAGCAGGCGCAGCCCGCCGGACTTCACCAGCAGGGTGACGCTGGCGTCGTTGGGGCCGTCGGGGCGGAGCGCGGGGTCCGGGGGTGGCCAGAGCACCTGCCAGGTGAGCGCTCCGGTGCGCCGCTGTTCTCCCGCCACCGCGCGGGTCACGGGGATGTGCCGGGCCGCCGCTTGGGCGCGGACGGACAGTGCCTGTTCGGGTGGCTCCGCGAGTCCGGTCGTTTCGATGGCCCCGACCGAACGTCCCCGTAGGACGCCGGGGAGCCCCGCCACGTGGTCGGCGTGGAAGTGGGTGAGCACCACCAGCGGGATCCGGGTGATGCCGAGAGCGCTCAGGCACCGGTCCACCAGCACCGGGTCGGGTCCGGCGTCCACCACGATGCCGGTGCCTTCGCCCGCCGCGAGGACCGTCGCGTCACCTTGGCCGACATCGCACATCGCGTACCGCCACCCCGGCGGCGGCCACCCCGTGATCACCCTGGTCAGCGGTGGCGGCCGGACCACCACCAGCGCCAGGAGCAGCGCGGTCGCGGCCGTGAGCCACGGCCGCCGCAGGATCCGCCGTCCGACGACCACGACACCGGCCGTGGCCAGGGCCAGCAGCAGGGCCCCGGTCCAGTCGCCCGGCCAGTCCACGCCCGCGCCCGGCAGGGACGCCCCGGTGCGGGCGATGTCGGCGATCCACCCGGCGGGCCACCCCGCGCACCACGCGAGGGTTTCGGCGAACGGCATCGACACCGGTGCCACCGCCAGGGCCGCGAAAGCCAGCACGGTGGCGGGGGCGACCGCGAACTCCGCGAGCAGGTTGCACGGCACCGCGACCAGGCTGACCCGGGCGGACAGCACCGCGACCACCGGGGCGCACACCGCCTGCGCGGCGGCCGCCGCCGCCAGTGCCTCGGCCAACCGTGGCGGGACCTGCCGCCGGCGTAGCGCGGCACTCCACCGGGGAGCCACGGTGAGCAGCGCGCCGGTCGCCAGCACGGAGAGCAGGAAACCGTATCCACGGGCCAGCCACGGGTCGTACAGCACGAGCAGCAGCACTGCCGCGGCCAGCGCGGGCAGCAGCGATCTGCGCCGCCCGGTGGCGAGGGCGAGCAGCGCGACCCCACCGCAGGCCGCCGCCCGCAGCACGCTCGGATCCGGTCGGCACACCACGACGAACCCCACCGTGAGCACCCCGCCGAGCAGCGCGGTGCCGCGCAGTGGGATCCCGAGCCGGGGGGCGAGTCCGCGCCGCTCCACGCGCTGGGCGAGCCCCGGCGGGCCGAGGAACAGGGCGAGGAGCAGGGTGAAGTTGCCCCCACTGACCGCGAGGAGGTGCGTGAGGTCGGTCGCCTTGAACGCGTCGTCCAGTTCCGGGGTGATACGTGCGGTGTCCCCGACGACCAGTCCCGGCAGCAGCGCCCGTGGGTCGGGATCCAGGCCGGCGGTCGCCTCCCTGAGTCCGTCCCGCAGCCTCCCCGCCCAGCGCTGCGGGGCCGAGGGCGCCCGCAGCGTCTCGGGTGCCCCCTTCCCCCGTACCCGCAGCACGGCGGCGACCCGGTCCCCGCCGGACAGCGCCGGCGCGAGCCGTGCGACCACCCGCAACCGTGTGGACGGCAGCAACTCGAGCCAGGGTGAGCGCCGGTCACGGTCGGCTCCGGGGCCGGCGTCGTCTGTGGCGGAAGGGTCGGGGGCGATGCGATGGCTTCGCGCGTCGACCAGCAGGAGTACCGGCGTACGGGTCGACGCCGTCGTGCCGTCCGGTCGCGTCAGGCGTCGTACGTCCGCGTGCAGCAACACCGCTCTCGGCGCCGCGCGGTCGCCGACGACCTTCGGACGGACCAGTCGCGGATCGGAGGTCAGTTCCACCTCCGCGGTCACCGTGGCGTAGTGGCGGGCGAGGTCGGGGACCGGTCCGCGTCGCAGGTCCGCGCCGTGCAGCCCCGCCGAGGCGGCGGCCGCGGCGACACACAGCAGTACGGCGGCGACCGGCACCGCCGGCCAGGCGGTCCGCCGTGACAGCAGCAGCCCACCGGCGACCAGCGCGCAGCCGACTGTCACACCGGTGACCCATCCCGGCGGCGCGTCCAGCGCCCATGCGGCCGCCGCCCACGCGCCGAGCGCCGGCGGCACCAGCCGCAGGTCGCTCGGGTTCCGCTGCCGCGGATGCGCCTCCCCGAGCCGACCGCCGCGCATCCGGGTGCCGGCGGGCTGCCCGGGGCGGAGGCCGGGCGTGGCTCCCGCCCGGCCGGGTCCGGCCCGGTCCCCGGGGTCCCGGGGGTCCCCGCCGTCCGCGAGCCGGGGGCGGCGGCCTGGCGAGGGCGCCGGCTCCCGCACTCGCGCCGGCACGGGCACCGGCGTCCGTGGGGCGCTCATGGCCGCACCAGGTCCCGGAGGTCCGCGAAGCGCCGGTCGCCGATGCCGGTCACCTCACGCAACTGGTCGACCGAGGTGAAACCGCCGTGCTGGGTGCGGTAGTCGAGGATGTGCCTGGCCAGGACGGGGCCCACGCCCGGCAGGGTGTCCAACTGCTCGGTGGTGGCGGAGTTCAGGGACAGTGGGCTCGCCGGTCCGGGGGCGGCAGCCGCGCCGCCGGGTGCCGCCCCGCTGTCTCCGGCGCCCGGCGCGGGGACGGGACCGGGCACCGGGGCGGGCGCGCCGCCGCCGACCACGATCTGCTCGCCGTCCACCAGGACCCGTGCCCGGTTCAGGGTGCCGAGGTCCGTACCGGAGCGCACTCCCCCGGCCGCGTGCAAGGCGTCCGCGACCCGGGACCCCGCGGGCAGCCGCTGGATGCCCGGATGCCGCACCTTGCCGCTGACATCGACGACGACCGTCGCGTCGGCGCCGCTCCCCGCCACCGGCGCCGCGGAGGAACGCGGAGCGGTCGCACCACGGATGCCCGGTGACGGCCTCGGGACCGGTTCCGTGCCGTCGCCGTGCCCGCCGTAGGGGAGCGCCGCCCGTACCTGCCGCGGTGCCTCGACCTCCTCGGTGCGACCGGACCAGAAGTGCCCGCCGGCGAGGGCCGCGGCCGCCACGAGCAGGACGGCGAGGGCCGCCACGCTCCTGCGTTCCAGTCCGCACCGGGTCTGCAGCCACAGCGGGGTGCGCTCCTGCACCGCGAGACCCACCCGCTCCCGCCAAGTCGGCCCGGGCGCCGCCTCCCTGGCGGAAGCCCCCTCCGTACCAGGAGCCCCTTCCGTGGCAGGAGCCCCCTCCGTGGCAGGAATCCCCTCCGTACCAGCAGTCCGCTCCCTCTCCGCGAGCTCCTCCGCGGCCGCCCACGAAGGCACCCGCGCAGTCGTCCTCGCGGTCACCCCCGTCCCTGCGGTCGCCGCCGTCCCCGCACCTGCGGCAACTGTCGCCGTCCCCTCATCCACTGCCGCCGCCCCCACGCCCGCGGTTGCCGCCGTCGACTCCCCCACTGCCGCCGCCGTCCCCACGCCCACGGCCGCGCCCGTCCCCCGCTTCGGGCGCACCGGTGGCTCGGACGGCCCCGGTGGGTCGTTGCCCGCCTCCTCCCGCTCCGGCCGCGGTTCCCAGTCCACCCCCGTGAAGAACGGATGCGTCTGCGGCGACGGCAACCGGTCCTCGGCCTGGGAGTCCGCATCCGGCAGCGCCGGCCGACCCGCCCCGGGCCCTCGCGCGAAGAGGGCCTCCGCGCGCACCCGCAGCGCCTCGGCCGAGGCGTGCCGCTGCTGACCGTGCCGCCCGCCGGCGCTCCGACGCCAGCCGGAAGAACCGTGCGTCCGTGCGGAGCCGCTTCGTGCGGCACGGTGCCGGGTGCGGCCGTCGGAGGCCGGGCCGCGGCCCGGACCACTGGTGGGAGTCGCTGTACGTGAAGGTGATCGAAGTGCCATGCGGGCAGGATCGGGCACATCGCGCGACTCGCGATGATCTTGCTCAAAACCCGTGGATTACTCGCCGGTTGTGGATATCTCCGTCACCCGTGGGGGTGATGCACGTCAACGGGGCGAGACGACCGCGCCCAGCAGCCCCGGCCCCGTGTGCGCCCCGATCACCGCGCCGACCTCACTGACATGGAGGTCCTCGAGCCCCGGGACCCTGGCCCGCAGCCGCTCCGCGAGCGCCGCCGCCCGCTCGGGCGCGGCGAGATGGTGCACCGCGATGTCGACCTGTGCGCCGGCCGCCCGCTCGGCCACGATCTCCTCGAGGCGGGCGATCGCCCGGGACGCCGTGCGGACCTTCTCGAGCAGATCGATACGTCCGTCGTCCAGCCGCAGCAGCGGTTTGACGGCGAGGGCGGAGCCGAACAGGGCCTGGGCCGCGCCGATCCGGCCGCCGCGCCGCAGATAGTCGAGGGTGTCGACGTAGAAGAACGTGGATGTCCCGGCGGCGCGCTTCTCCGCGGCCGCGACCGCCTCGTCGACCGTGCCGCCCGTCTCCACCGTCTCGGCCGCGGCGAGGGCGCAGAAGCCGAGTGCCATGGCGACCACACCGGTGTCCACGACGCGCACCGGCACGGGTGCCTCTCGCGCGGCCAGCACCGCGGCGTCGTACGTGCCGGAGAACTCGGAGGAGAGGTGGAGGGAGACGATCTCGGTCGCTCCCGCCCCGGCGACCCTGCGATAGGTCTCCGCGAACATCTGGGGGCTGGGCCGGGAGGTGGTGACGGACCGGCGCTTCTGCAGTGCCTCCGCCAGGGAGCGGGCCGAGATCTCGGTGCCCTCCTCGAATGCCCGGTCGCCCAGTACCACGGTCAGCGGTACCGAGGTGATGCCGTGACGCTCCATCGTCCGCGGCGGCAGGTAGGCCGTTGAATCGGTGACGATCGCGACATGGCGGGACATGAGCTGGAGGTTACCTGCCGTGGCTAAGCGGAGGCAGCCCGACCCCTTCCGCCTGCGGTGACACCGACGGGATCAAGTCATCGACCGGGGCGCCGCTCATGTCGTCGTCTCGGGGCGGGGCTTCTTGTCCCAGGGGTAGGTGGGCCGCGGCCCGGGCGCCGCGGCGGCGGGACGCACCGGCGGGTCCGCGCGCGGCGCCGCTTCCTCCGCCGCCGCAACCCCCGCTGTCGGCCCCGCCGCTGCCGACTCCGCCGAGACCGCGTCCCGCCCCGGGGCCGGTTCCGTCGTCCAGTGCCTGAGCGCGCCCGCCTCGATGTCTATCTGCTCGCTCAGCGTCGACAGGTCGTCCTGCGAGAAGCGGCGGGCGCGCTCGTGTGCCGCCCAGCGCAGGGAGTCCGCGGAGGTGGTGATCCGCTCCATGCGTTCACGCAGCTCGGGCAGGCGGCGGGCGAGGCCGGACCGGTCCGGTTCGCTCTCCAGGCGCCTGAGTTCGCCGTCCAGTTGCCGGCCGTGCGCGCTGAGCCGCTCGAAGAGGCCCAGGGACTCCTTCAGCGACGCGTCCTCGGTCGCGCCCGCCTCCAGCGCCTCCTGCGTGGCCCGTAGGGAGGTGCGCAGTCTCAGCCGGAGCTGGGCCAGCTCGCCCACCGGGCCGGGCAGTGCGAACGTCCGCGCGCGCAGTGTGGTGTCCTCGACGGTGCGCCGCGCCTGGGTGAGCGTGCGGTCCACACCTCGCTTCGCGGCGCCGACCGCCTTGACGGTGGCGTACGCGCCGAGACCGAGGAAGAGCACGAAGAGCAGTGCGACGACCGCGATGACCGTTTCCACGGCGCTCCTCCTCCACGCGAGTGTGCGCGGCTGGCCCGCCGCCCTTCCACGGTAAACGCACCGGGCAGGTCCCGGGTTCCCGCGGAACCCCGAACCTGCCCGTAGGGGACTTCCCCCACACCAACGCCCGGACCACTCCCGAGCCACCGCCCACGCCCACGCGTACGTCTACACGCGCACCTACACCTACACCGGAACGATGTTCACCAGCTTCGGCGCCCGCACGATCACCTTGCGGATGCCGGCCCCGTCCAGCGCGGCCACGACCTTCTCGTCGGCCAGCGCCACCTTCTCCAGCTCCTCGTCCGAGATCGCCGGGGAGACCTCCAGCCGGGCCTTGACCTTGCCCTTGATCTGCACCACGCACGTGACGGTCTCGTCGACGACGTACGCCGGGTCGGCGACCGGGAAGTCCTGGTGGACCACCGAGTCGGTGTGGCCCAGCCGGCGCCACAGCTCCTCGGCGATGTGCGGGGCCAGCGGCGCCACCATCAGCACCAGCGGCTCGGCCACCGCGCGCGGCACCGGTCCGCCGGCCTTCGTCAGATGGTTGTTCAGCTCGGTGACCTTGGCGATGGCGGTGTTGAACCGCAGGCCCTCCAGGTCCTGGCGCACCCCGTCGATCGCCTTGTGCAGCGCGCGCAGGGTGTCCACATCGACGGCGTCGTTCCCGGTGGTCCCGACGTCGGCGACGGTGACCTCGCCGGTCGCCTCGTCGACGACGTTGCGCCACAGCCGCTGCAGCAGCCGGAACTGGCCGACCACCGCACGTGTGTCCCACGGCCGGGAGACGTCCAGCGGGCCCATCGCCATCTCGTACAGGCGCAGGGTGTCCGCCCCGTACTCGGCGCAGATCTCGTCCGGGGTGACCGCGTTCTTCAGGGACTTGCCCATCTTGCCCAGCAGCCGGGAGACCTTCTCGCCCTCGTGGTAGAACGCGCCGTCGCGCTCCTCCACCTCGGCGGCCGGCACCGCGATGCCGCGGCTGTCCCGGTAGACGTAGGCCTGGATCATGCCCTGGTTGAACAGCTTGTGGAACGGCTCGGCGGAGGAGACGTGCCCCAGGTCGTACAGCACCTTGGACCAGAAGCGCGCGTACAGCAGGTGCAGCACGGCGTGCTCGGCGCCGCCCACGTACAGGTCGACACCGCCGTGCGGCATGCCCTCGCGCGGGCCCATCCAGTACTGCTCGACCTCCGGGTCGACCAGCTTCTCGTCGTTGTGCGGGTCCAGGTAGCGCAGTTCGTACCAGCAGGAACCGGCCCAGTTGGGCATGGTGTTGGTCTCGCGGCGGTACTTCCGGGGCCCGCGTCCGTCGCCCAGGTCCAGGGTGACGTTCACCCAGTCCGCGTTGCGCGACAGCGGGGTCTCGGGCTGGGTGTCGGCGTCGTCCGGGTCGAAGGTGCGGGGCGAGTAGTCCTCGACCTCGGGCAGCTCCAGGGGCAGCATCGACTCGGGCAGCGGGTGGGCGATGCCGTCCTCGTCGTAGACGATGGGGAAGGGCTCGCCCCAGTAGCGCTGGCGGCTGAACAGCCAGTCGCGCAGCCGGAAGTTGACGGTGCCCTCGCCGACGCCCTCGCTGCGCAGCCACTCGGTGATGCGCGCCTTGGCCTCGGTGACGCCCAGGCCGTCCAGGGTGACGGAGTCGTTCGCGGAGTTGACGATCGTGGCGTCGTAGGAGGCGAAGGCGTCCTTCCACTCCGTCGTGTCGGTGCCGCGGCCGTCGGTGGGCTCCACGACGCAGCGGACCGGCAGTTCGAAGGCGCGCGCGAACTCGAAGTCGCGGGTGTCGTGCGCCGGTACGGCCATGATCGCGCCGGTGCCGTAGCCCATCAGGACGTAGTCGGCGATGAAGACGGGGACCCGTTCGCCGTTGACCGGGTTGGTGGCGTAGGCGCCGATGAAGACACCGGTCTTGTCCTTCGCCTCGGCCTGGCGTTCGACGTCGGACTTCGACGCGGCCTGCGCGCGGTAGGCGGCGACGGCCTCGGCGGGGGTGGCGTGGCCGCCGGTCCACACCTCGTGGGTGCCCTCCGGCCAGGCGGCCGGGGTGAACTTCTCCACCAGGGGGTAGCTCGGGAGCCAGCACCATGTAGGTGGCGCCGAACAGGGTGTCGGGGCGGGTGGTGAAGACGGTGATGCGCTCGCCGTCGATGGGGAAGTCGACGCGCGCGCCCTCGGAACGGCCGATCCAGTTGCGCTGCTGCAGCTTGATGGCCTCGGGCCAGTCCAGCTCGTCCAGGTCGTCCAGCAGGCGGTCGGCGTAGGCCGTGATCCGCATGTTCCACTGGCGCAGCTTGGCCTTGAAGACCGGGAAGTTGCCGCGCTCGGAGCGGCCGTCGGCGGTGACCTCCTCGTTGGCCAGCACGGTGCCCAGACCGGGGCACCAGTTGACGGGCGCGTCGGAGGCGTAGGCCAGGCGGTACCCGCCCAGGACGTCGGCGCGCTCGGCCTCGCTCAGCTCGCTCCACGCGCGCGTGGTGCCGGGTACGGGCCGCTCACCGGAGGCGAACTGTTCGACCAACTCGGCGATCGGACGGGCGCTGCCCGCCTGCTCGTCGTAGTACGAGTTGAAGATCTGCAGGAAGATCCACTGGGTCCACTTGTAGTAGTCCGGGTCGATCGTGGCGAAGGAGCGGCGCTTGTCGTGGCCCAGGCCCAGCCGGCGCAGCTGGGAGGTCATGTTCTCGATGTTGGCCTCGGTGGAGACCCGCGGGTGCGTGCCGGTCTGCACGGCGTACTGCTCGGCGGGCAGGCCGAAGGCGTCGAAGCCCAGGGTGTGCAGGACGTTGTGGCCGGTCATCCGCTGGAAGCGGGCGTACACGTCGGTGGCGATGTAGCCCAGCGGGTGGCCCACGTGCAGTCCCGCCCCGGACGGGTACGGGAACATGTCCATGATGAACTTCTTGGGGCGGGCCGCCAGGTCGGGGTCACCGGCCAGGTCGCCCTTCGGGTTGGGCGCCTCGTACGTGCCCTCGGCGGCCCAGAAGTCCTGCCAGCGTGCCTCGATGTCCGCCGCCATGGTGGCCGTGTAGCGGTGCGGCGCTGCCTCCGCCTGCATGGCGGCGGCAGCGGGGTTCGTCTCGCTCATGATCCTCAAAGCTCCATCGATCGTCTGCGCCCTCGGCTGCGGCTTCCGGAAAGGGACTCCCCGGAAACGAAAAAACCCCTCGCACAGGAGGGGACGCCGCGCCGATTCCGACCGTCTCTCACTGTCCGGCGGTCGGGACTGATCAGCGCGGCTCGCTAAGCAGAAGGCGTACGGCACGCATGGCGACAGGTTACCGCAGCGACCGAGCGCCCCGCGACGGACTTCCCGCGCCGTCCGCGCCCCGTCGCCTCGCCCCGCCGCCCGATCCGTCTCACCCCGCCACCGGTTCCCGGCGGCCCGCGACCGCTTCCGTCACATTGCCTCCGTCACACCGGCACCGAAAAACCTTGAACATCGTTCAATTGTTACTTCGCGTAATGCCCTCTATAGGACAACACACCCCCCTGGAGACCCTTAGATAACAAGGCAATAACTCAAACCTCGTACCGCTCGGTACGGGGCCGCCTTAGAGTGCAGCACCGGGACCGCTTTCCCGAACCGCTCGGAGTCGCCCCCATGAATCCTCGTCGTAGTGCCAGCTCGCTGCCCAAACCAGGCCGTTCGGCCTATGGTCCGGCGAGCGCCGTCGTCCTGCTCCTGATACCCGTCGTCGTGCTGGCCGGCGGGAACTCGGTGCGGGAGTTCCTCAACTTCGGCGCCGGCGTGCTGTCGCTGGTCGCCCTCTCCTGCTCGGTGATCTGGGGCCTGGTCGCGACCGACCGCATCTTCCTCAACACGCGCCAGCGCCTCGTGGCGCAGGCCGTGCACCGGACGACGGCCATCTCCTCGGTGGCCTTCCTGCTGCTGCACGTGACCGTCAAACTGGCGCTCGACCACACGCAGTTCATCGCCGCGGTGATCCCCTTCAGCCTCGGCTTCACCGGCCTCGCCGGGCTCATCGGCCTCGGCTCGGTGGCCGGACTGCTCATGATCTTCACCGCCATCACGGGTGCCCTGCGCAGCGCCTTCGCGTCCCCCGCGCCGGTCGCCGCCCGCTGGCGGGCGATGCACATGCTGGCCTACCCCGCCTGGTGCTGCGCCCTGGTCCACGGCCTGTACGCGGGCCGCGCGGTGAAGTCTCCCCTCTTCACCGTCCTGTACGAGCTGTGCCTGGTCGGAGTCATGGCCGCGCTCGCCCTGCGCAGCGCGCCGCGCCCCTTCAAGCGCAAGGTCGCCGACCGGATCGTCGCCTTCATCGGCACCGACAACCGGATCGGCCGCGAGGACCTGGAGGCCAGTCGCGCCCGCAACGCGGAGACGGCCGCCATGGCGGGCCTCGGCGCCCGCTCCGGCGACTCCGGGCGCCGCTCCCCCGGCGTGCCGACGGCGGGCGCGGCCGGATCCGCGCCGCTCTACGACACTTCGGGCACCCGCACCATGAGCCCGGAGCCCGGCAACGGCTTCGCGGCCGCCTACCGGACCGTCTCGAACACCCCGCGGGGGCAGGGGGGACAGGGCTCCTTCGCCGAAGGCACCGGGCGCATGGACCTGCCCGACATGCAGGGCACCGGGCCGCTGCCCCGCATGGACGGCGGCGCCCCGGCGGGCCCGCGCTGGCCCGCCCCCTCCCCGCCGCCGGTGGGCGAGGCGCCGCCCTCGGCGTACGACCCGATGACCGACACCTTCGCGGGCGGGATGACGTACCAGGCGGGTTACGGCGGCTACGACAATTCCTCCGGCACTTTCTCGGCCGCGGGTGAGTCGAACGCCCCCTTCGGCACGTACAACCCCAATGACACGTACAACAGCGGTCCCGCCAGCGACACCCCGCCCGGTGCCTTCGACGCCCCGGGCTCCGGAGAATCATGGAACGCGCCTTCCGGAGGCTATAAGTGAACGAGGCCCTGCCCGACGTCCCCGAGGTCCGCGTCGTCGGACTTCCCCAGCTCACGTCGGGCTTCGACCTTGTGGAACGGCTCGATCTGCCCATGCATCTGAAGGTGCACGGGCCGCTCGATCCGCTGGGCGGCGAGCAGCTCGCGCAGCTCGCCGAACAGATATCCCTGAAAGGAAGGGGCGGCGCCGGCTTCCCCTTCCACAAGAAGCTGCGGTCGGTCGCCGAACAGGCGATCCGCCGCGGCACCCGGCCGGTGGTCGTGGTCAACGGAAGCGAGGACGAACCCGCCTGCCGCAAGGACACGGTGCTGATCAACCGGGCACCCCACCTCATCCTGGACGGCGCCCTGCTGGTCGCCGAGGCTCTGGGCGCGCGCACCCTGGTGGTGGGCGTGACCAGGGAGTCCACCGAGCGGTCGATGGAGCAGGCGCTCGCCGAGCGCGGACTCAGCGACCGGCGCGGCTCGGCCATCCGGGCCCGTGTGCAGCGCAACCCGGTACGGATGGTGACGGGCGCCGCCGCCTCGCTGATCCGTTCGATCGACGGCGGCCCGGCCATCCCGCCGGGCCGCAAGATCAGCGCCTCCCAGAGCGGCGTGGGCGGCCTGCCCACCCTGCTGTCGAACGCGGAGACGTTCGCCCAGCTCGCGATCGCCGCCCGCATCGGCCCGGACCGCTACCGCAACACCGGCCTGTACGACGAGCCGGGCACCGTCATGCTCACGGTCTCCGGCGCCGTCGCCCGCCCCATGGTCATCGAGGTCCCCACCGGTGTGCCCCTGCGGTACGTCCTGCAACTGGCCGGCGCCCCGCCGGTTCCGCAGGGCGTGCTGACGGGCGGTTACCACGGCAAGTGGATCGACGCGGCCACGGTCGACGAGGCGATCGTCTCCCGTAACTCCCTCGACGCCGTGGGCGGTTCACTGGGCGCGGGCGCCATCCTGCCGATCCGTCAGGAGACCTGCCCGCTGGGTGAGTCGCTCCAGGTGGCGAAGTGGCTGGCGGAGGAGAGCGCGGGGCAGTGCGGCCCCTGCTACCTCGGTCTGCCGGCCGCCGCGCGCGGCCTGGAGGACATCCTCAACGGGGGCGGGCCGGCCGCCCTGGAGGCCCTCAAGCAGGTCGCCAAGTCCGTGAAGCGGCGCGGCGCCTGCTCCCACCCGGACGGCTCGGCGATGTTCCTGGAGTCGACCATCAAGGCGTTCACGGACGACCTGGCCGCCCATGTCCTGGGCAACGGCTGCGGGCGGCCCGTGGAGGGCGTCCTGCCGCTCTTCGAGGGGGGCAGGGCACCGACCGGCATCCCGGGCGGCGGCGCGGCCGAGCCCGAGTCCGGCGAGAGCCGGCAGAAGATCTACGTCGACTGGACGCTGTGCCGGGGGCACGGCCTGTGCGCCGACATCCTCCCCGAGGTGTTCGAGCTGGGCGCGGACGGCTTCCCGACCGTGGCACAGGCCCCGGTCCCCCGGTACGCCGAGGCGAAGGCTCTGCGGGCGGTACGGCGGTGCCCGGCGCTGGCGCTGCGCCTGGAGGAGGACACCCGCTCCACGGCGCCCTCGCGCAACCTGCCCGTCCTCTCCCAGGGGCGCGGCGGAGGCCGCGGCCGACGGGCGCTGGGCAGCGGCCGGTGAGGTCGGGGGCGGTTCCCGGTGACCACAGTGACCACCGGGAACCGCCCCCCGCCCCCACTCTCGTTCCCGACATACGAAAGGCGGGCCATCCATTTCGGATGGCCCGCCTTCGCACGTGGTGCGTATTGCTTGTCACTTGTGCTGCTTGTGTCACTTGTGGAGCTAAGGAGAATTGAACTCCTGACCTCCTGCATGCCATGCAGGCGCTCTACCAACTGAGCTATAGCCCCGTACGGCCACGCGGTGAAACCGCGCTTCCGACCGGGCCGCCGGTCTCCCTGGCGGCGACGCCAACATTACACGGTCCGGGGGGTCGACCACCAAATCGATTCCGGTGCCGACCGGACCGGGGCCGCGGGCCCGAGGACGGTCACAGGAGCGGACCGCGATCTCACGCCGTCGCGAACGAATAGAACCGCTTGAGGGTGCAGTGTTCGTCGAGCAGCCGGCCGTAGATCGGCTCACCCTCCAGTTCGCGGTACGTCTCGATGGGGTCGCCTTTTATGATCAGCGCCCGCGCGCACTCCTCGCACCAGTACTGGTAGTCCCGGTTCACCGGCTCCATGTCGCGGACGATGGGCGTGCCGCTGCCGCACCAGTCGCACTTCCGCCTGTGGGCACCCATCGATCAGCTCCAGATGTGGCCGCAGGCCGTGCACACGTAGGAAACGCCGCCGTTGTCGCCGAGGACCTGGGCGACGTGCGAGGAACCGCAGGAGGGGCAGTCGAGCGAGGTGGCCTTCTTTCTCGGCGCTCCCACGGCGTGGAGGTGGTCGACCTCCCCGAGGATGCTCGCAGGCATCGCTACTCCCTCCCGTCGGGCCGCGCCCCCTTCCGGCCGTTTGATTCTGCCACGGCCGGGCCAATACGGTCAGCGACGCCTTCGTACCAGTCCGGACACGGCACCCGGCCCACCCGCCACGACCGGCGCGTTCGTGTGCGGGAGGAGCGCGTGCGTAGAGATATACGCCCCCGGGGCCCAACCGACTCAAGCAGTCGCCCGATGCCTCGTTCACCCCCCCCCCCGTCCGAGCCCGCCCCGACCCCTGGCCGGGCCGTCGCGCGGGCCGGCCAGGAAACGCGAGATCCCGCCCGGCCGACTCGGCCCGACGGGATCCTGTGGTGCGAAAGGTGTGGAGCTAAGGAGAATTGAACTCCTGACCTCCTGCATGCCATGCAGGCGCTCTACCAACTGAGCTATAGCCCCTTGTCGTTCTTCCCGCTCGGCGGGCGAACAAGAGAACTTTAGCCTGCGACCTGCCGGAAAGTGAAATCCGGTGGTCCGGACGGCACGGACGGGTTCAGACGGCACGGACCGTTCGGGCGGCACGGACCGTTCAGACGTCGTCGCCCAGGACCGGCTCCGGGAGAGTGCCCGCGTTGTGCTCCAGCAGGCGCCAGCCGCGGCTGCCCTCGCCGAGCACCGACCAGCAGCAGTTCGACAGTCCGCCGAAGCTCTCCCAGTGGTGGGAGTCCAGGCCCAGCAGCCGCCCGATGGTGGTGCGGATGGTCCCGCCGTGACTGGCGACCACGAGGGTGCCGTCCTCCGGCAGCTTCTCGGCGTGCCGCAGCACGACGGGAGCGGCCCGGTCGGCGACCTCGGACTCCAGTTCGCCGCCGCCGCGGCGGACCGGTTCGCCGCGCTTCCACGCGGCGTACTCCTCGCCGTGACGGGCGATGATCTCGTCGTGCGTCAGCCCCTGCCAGACGCCCGCGTAGGTCTCGCGCAGCCCCTCGTCGTACGCCACGTCCAGGCCGGTGAGCGCGGCGAGTTCGCCGGCGGTGGCGGCGGCCCGCCGGAGGTCGGAGGCCACGATGGCGTCCGGGCGCAGGGAGGCGAGCAGCCGGGCGGCCCGGCGGGCCTGGCCGATGCCGACCTCGGTCAGCTCGACGTCCGTGGAGCCCTGGAAGCGCCGCTCGACGTTCCACCGGGTCTGGCCGTGCCGCCACAGGATGATCCGAAGGCCGCGGCCGGGCTTGCGGCCGCCGCTCGCACCACCGTCGACGGCCGCGCTCATCGCGGCTCCCCGTCGAACTCGGCCGCCTCCTCCGCCGCCCGCAGCTTGGCGTGCTCCTCGGCCTTGCCGCGGGTCGCCCGGGCGTCGTCGGGAAGGTCGAGCTCGGGGCAGTCCTTCCACAGCCGCTCCAGGGCGTAGAAGACGCGCTCCTCGCTGTGCTGGACGTGGACGACGATGTCGACGTAGTCGAGCAGCACCCAGCGGGCCTCGCGGTCGCCCTCGCGGCGTACGGGCTTCACGCCGAGTTCCTTGCTGAGTCGTTCCTCGATCTCGTCGACGATCGACTTGACCTGGCGGTCGTTGGGGGCGGACGCCAGCAGGAAGGCGTCCGTGATCGACAGCACGTCGCTGACGTCGTAGGCGATGATGTCGTGCGCGAGCTTGTCGGCCGCCGCCTGGGCGGCCTTGTTGATGAGTTCGAGAGAGCGGTCGGTAGCGGTCACTGCGCGGCTTTCCGTGTCGGCGGTCGGGGCGGTGCGGGGGCCCGGGGCCGCACCAGGCGGCGACCGCCCGCACGGGGTATCACCCCCCAAGGGTCTCACGGTCCGCCGGGCGCTCCGGGCGGACAACCGCACGGCGGGACCCGGGGCGCGGTCCCGGCCGGGATCCCGCCCCGGGTCCCGGATTCCGGGCTCACGACGACGGGTGGTAGTCCTGGCCCAGGACGACCGACACATCGGCGCCGGAGGCGACCGTGCCCTTCGTGACGGCGCCGGCGGACAGGCCGAGGGTCTTGGCGACCTCGACGGCGTCGTCCTTGTGGGCGGTGTCCTTGTAGGTGACGGCGGACGTCGCCACGCCGGTGGTGGTGCCGGCGTCGAGGAAGGTGTAGCCGCCGTTGACGAGGGTCACGCGGGCCTTCTCGGTGTCGTCCTTGTCACCGGTGGCGTTCTTGATGCCGACGCGTACGGCGTCCCCCGCCCCGGGGCTCTTGACGGTGCCGCCGAGCAGCTTCTTCACCACGCCGTCGGAGGCCGTGTCGTCGACGCTCCCGTCGGGCCCCACCGGCACCAGGTCGGTGGTGTAGTCGCCCTCCTTGGCGTGCGCGGCGAGCTTGGCGAGGAAGGCGCCGAGGTCCTTGTCGCTCAGGGACGGGTCGAGGATCTGGGCGAGGGTCCGCACGGTGGTGGTCGCGGCGCCCGCGTCGGAGGACAGCTTGCGCAGCACCCCCTGCATGACCTGCCCGAACCGCTTCAGCTGGGCGTCCTGGGACTCTCCGGAGGCGCGGTAGGTGGCGTAGGCGACGGCCATCTTGCCGCTGAGGGTCTGGGAGCTCCCCTTGTGGACGAGCGGACCGGCGTCCTTCTTCTTGTCGGCGGGGTCGGGCACGTCCGCGTCGGTGTCGATCTCGATGTTGCCGACCAGCTCGACGAGGTTGTTCAGGTACGGGGTGTCCAGCCGCCAGGTGCCCTCGATGTCGGTGCCGAGGACGGTGTCGAGTTCCTCGCGGGTGCCGCTGGAGCCGTCGTCGTCGACCGACTTGGCGAGGGTGGTGGTGGACCCGTCCTCGTCGGTCAGGGCGAGGGAGTTGGGCAGCAGGACGGTGGCGCCCCGCTTGGTGGTGGTGTTGTCGACGAGGAGCGCCGTGGAGGTGCCGCCGCCCTTGGTGTTGTGCAGGTGGACGACGACGACATCGCGGCTCTGGGCGCCGGCGGCCGTCGTGGTGCCGGCGGCGCCGCCGCCGGAGGAACCGCCGGGCAGCTCGCCCGCGTACCAGAGGTAGCCGACCCCGCCGACGGCGACGACGGCGAGGGCGACCACGAGGGCGACGACGCGGCTGCGGGCCCTCCGCTTGGCCTCCTCGCGGCGCTCGGTGCGGTTCTCGGTGAACGCGAGCCAGTCGATGACGTCCTCGGAGTCGCCGTCGGGCTCCTCCACGAAGGCGAACTGCTCGGTGCGGTACTCGCGGTCGGCGTCACCGTCGGAGTCGGGACCGGTGCCGGAGCCGGTCGCCGTACCCATGCCGGAGCCGGCCGCGGTACCCGCGCCCGTGCCGGGAGCGTGCTCGGTGCCGCCCGGTGTCTCGTACGCGGCCTGGTCCGCCGGGCCCGACTGCTGGGGGATACGGGCGGTCCGCCCCGTCACCCGGGACCGCTGTCCGCCGGACGTCTGCCCGTAGGGGTCCTCGGGGGCGCCCGGGGCGCTCCCGGTGGTCCCGTACGGGTCGTAGGCGCCATACGGCGAGGCGCCCGCGGCACCGCCCGCGCCCGCGGTGTCGTCGTACGGCGGAGCCGGCTGCTGCGCGGCGGCGTAGGGGTCGTAGCCGTAACCGGGGTAGCCGGTCCCCGCGGCCTGCCCCGACTGGTCGGCGTAGCCCTGCTGTTGCTGCGGCGGGCCGCCGGCATAGGGATCGTAGGGGTCGTACCCCTCGGGTGCCCGGGGCGCGGGCACCTGCCGGTACACGGGCTGCCCGAACTCGTCGTAGCCGACGATCTCGTACTGGTCGCCGGCCGGATATCCGTCGTATCGGTCGTTCACCGGTGCCCCTCTCGGCTCACTCGCCGCGGTACAGCTGGCGTTTGTCGATGTAGCGCACCACGCCGTCCGGGACCAGGTACCAGACCGGCTCGCCGCTCGCGACCCGCGCACGGCAGTCGGTGGAGGAGATGGCCAGGGCCGGGACCTCGACCAGCGAGACACCGCCCTCGGGGAGGCCGGGATCGGTCAGCGTGTGGCCGGGGCGGGTGACGCCGATGAAGTGGGCCAGCGAGAACAGCTCCTCGGCGTACCGCCAGGTGAGGATCTGTCCCAGGGCGTCGGCACCGGTGATGAAGAACAGGTCGGTGTCCGGGTTGAGGGCCCGCAGGTCGCGCAGGGTGTCCGTGGTGTAGGTGGGGCCGCCGCGGTCGATGTCGATGCGGCTGACCGAGAACTGCGGGTTCTCGGCGGTGGCGATGACCGTCATCAGATAGCGGTCCTCGGCCGGCGTGACTTGGCGGTCGGCCTTCTGCCAGGGCTGGCCGGTGGGGACGAACACCACCTCGTCCAGGTGGAACTGCGCGGCGACCTCGCTGGCCGCCACGAGGTGCCCGTGGTGGATCGGGTCAAACGTTCCGCCCATGACGCCGAGACGGCGTTTGCCCGGATTCGACGGCGCGTTGCCGGGGCCGCGCCGGATCCCGGGGGCCGTGCCGCTCGCCGGACCGGTAGGCATGTCCTGCTCTCCCATGCGTGCAGACCCTACCGGCCCGTCCTGCGAGCTCCGTCCGACGGGCGTCCATCGAGCCATGTCATGGCCGGGACCACGCTGCGCCCGGGGTTCAGCGGTCGCGGTTGAAGCGGGTGGTGATCCACAGCAGCAGGAGCAGGATGAGGAGGGCGGCACCGCCGGTCACGGCGGGGTCGAGGCTTTCGTGGTTGCCACCGTGCTCCCCGCCCTCGGCGGCGAGAGTGACCAACTGGGCTGCGGTGCTGGGAAGGCTCATCTTCGGCAGGACCTATCCGGTGTGGGCGGGATAAAGACGTCGCCTCATCGTATGCGGGGGCCTGTGCGCGCCTCACGCCGACTCCACCGTTGGGGCGGGCGAGGGGCCCACGAGGACCGTGCGGAGCCCTGGGTGATCCCTCCGCGGGCCCGGTCGGGCAGCCGCTCGGGCAACCGTTCGGGGCTGAAAGACGTCAGTCGTCGTGACGGCCGTACCCGCGCAGCACGAACCAGGCGGTGAAGACGCAGCCGACGATCATGACGATCAGGACGACGCGGAGGAGGTATCCGGAGCCCTGTCGTGCGGCGGCATCGGCCGCCCCGGTGAGCCAGGCGGCGGGGAGATGCTCCATGGATCGCTCCTTACGAGTGTGCTGCCCCGCCACGGTAACTCCGCTTAGGCTGGGTTCCGCTCCGGGGGGTCGCGGGGCGGGGGTTTCCTGTACGGCTCCCACCGGATCCACACCTTCGTCACAGCAGGACCGACAGGGCAGCCATCGACGCATGGGGGACCACATGTCCGACGACAGCCGACCGAACGGCCACGAGCACGTGCCGAGCAGGCAGCGCAGGCGTTTCCCGGGAATCTCCTCGCGCGCGTACGAACATCCGGCGGACCGTTCGGCCCTGGTGGCCCTGCGCAAGCTCAGCGGCTTCGACACCGTCTTCAAGGCGCTCAGCGGCCTGCTGCCCGAGCGCAGCCTGCGGCTGCTGTTCCTGTCCGACTCGGTACGGGTCTCGGACGCGCAGTTCACCCACCTCAACGACATGTTGCGGGACGCCTGTTACATCCTGGACCTGGAGAAGGTCCCGCCGATGTACGTCACCCAGAACCCGCAGCCCAACGCGATGTGCATCGGCATGGACGAGCCGATCATCGTGGTGACCACGGGCCTCGTCGAGCTGCTCGACGAGGAGGAGATGCGGGCGGTCGTCGGGCACGAGGTGGGGCACGCGCTGTCGGGCCACTCCGTGTACCGCACGATCCTGCTGTTCCTCACCAGCCTCGCGCTGCGGGTGGCCTGGATCCCGCTGGGCAACCTGGCGATCATGGCGATCGTGACCGCGCTGCGCGAGTGGTTCCGCAAGTCGGAGCTGTCGGCGGACCGGGCGGGGCTGCTGGTCGGACAGGACCTGCGGGCGTCGATGCGCGGGCTGATGAAGATCGCGGGCGGCAACCACCTGCACGAGATGAACGTGGACGCGTTCCTCGCGCAGGCGGAGGAGTACGAGGCGGGCGGTGACCTGCGGGACTCCGTGCTGAAGATCCTCAACGTGCTGCCGCGCTCGCACCCGTTCACGACCGTCCGTGCGGCGGAGCTGAAGAAATGGGCGGAGTCGCGGGACTACCAGCGGCTGATGGACGGGCACTACCCGCGGCGGACGGAGGACAAGGACGCGTCCGTGTCCGACTCCTTCCGGGAGTCGGCGGCGCACTACGCGAGCAGCGTCAAGAGCTCCAAGGACCCGCTGATGAAGCTGGTCAGCGACCTGGCGGGCGGCGCCGGCGGAATCGGGGGCCGGGTACGGCGCGGGTTCGACGGCTTCACCTCGGGTCCGCAGAACGACGGGCCCAAGGACGCGCCGAAGGACTCGCCCGGCGGCTCCCCCAAGGACGCGCCGGGGCGCGACGGGGACGAGGGCTGAGGACGGGGACCGGGGCTGAGGCGCCGCGGGTTCAGCGAGGCGGCGCCGTGGCCAGGGTGCCGCACACGGCCGTGGCCGCGTCGGTGGCGTAGGGGTTGGTGCCGGCGGGGCCGCCGGGTGCGGGCGACTGGCCGGCCAGGAGCGGGACGAACCTGCCGGACGGGTCCTCGGCGCAGGAGAGGGGACCGGCCTGGACGGAGGCGGTGGCCAGTTCCGTCTGGTGCACGCGCAGGTCGCCCCGGTCGAAGCGGAATGTCAGCTCGCGGCGCACGGTGAACAGCGAGGCCTTGGCGCCGGCGCCCGAACCGGTCGGCCGCAGCGCGTACACCAGGGTGTGGTCGGCGACGACCTCCAGTGTGTCGGAGGCGGCCTCGGCTGCCCGGAGGGTGCCCCGCACCCGGACCCTGCGGTCGGCGAGCTCGGCGCGGGCGGGGTCGAAGCGGATCAGCCAGCCGGTGACCGCGTGCCGGCCGTCCGCGGCCGGGTGGGCGAGGCTCCGGTCGAACTGGGCGGACTGCCGGGGGTCGAGGAGCGTCCGGACGGGGCGCACAGTGGCGCCGGCGAGGACCTCGGGGTCGAGCGCGGAGTCGACGAGGTAGTCCTTGGCGGTGGTCAGCGCGGAGAGGACCTGGCTCTCGGCGAAGTGCGCGGTGCGCCGGACGCCCGGCAGCGTGAAGCCCTCGGCGCCGTAGCGGAACCCGGCGGCGGGGCTGTGGGCGTAGAGCGCCTCGGTGTCGGCGGAGCCGGGGACGGCGGAGCGCGGGGCCAGCGGGATCACCGTCGTCCGCAGCGGCTGGGCGGGCCGTGCGCCGGGTTTCTGGTAGGGGTGGCGGAACCCCATGTAGATCGCGGTGCTGAAGGCGAACGCGATGAGCAGGACGAGGAGCAGCACCTGTCGGGAGAGGCCGCGCCGCAGGGCGGCGGGCCGGCGGCGTACGGCGGGGGCGTGGTCGGAGATCCGCTCCTGCGCGGAGAACTCCTGGAGGCGGGCAGCGCGGACGAACGATTCGTCGAAGACGACGGATCGGTACTCGTCCTCACCGCCGCCGGGGGCGCCCTCGGGGGTCGTCCCTTCCGGTGGCTCTCCTGGCCCGCCCATACCTTCAGAGTAGGTCTCGCGGAGCCGCGGTAAACGCCGCGCTACCGGACAAGTTCTGTCAGGTCCCGGCCAGGTTCGGGGAGTGTTCGCACGCCTTGTGCGGCTCAGCGTGAGGGTGGTGCCGCGGAGACGGCGGGCGGGGCCGGTTCGGCGGAGCCCGCGGGATCCGCGCCCACGCCCACGCCCTGTTCCAGTCCCGTCGAGGCGGGCGGCGGCACCTGGTCGCGGCGGTCCGACGAGGAGGAGCCCCGGTAGACCGCGGCGAACGCCAGCGCGACCATGCCGATCCCCATCACGAGGGCGAGCATCCAGGCCACCGGGCGGTGCCAGCGGGCGTGCTTGCCGTAGAGCCGCCCGCGGGTGCCGCGCGGGCCGCGGCGCCCGAGGAGGTCGCTGTCGTCGAGGTCGTCGAAATCCGGGCCGTACCCGATGCCGCGGCCGCCGTCCGGGCCGAAGTCGTCCTCGTAGAGGTCGTCGTCGCCCAGGGCGCCGCGGGCGTGCGCCCGGCGGGCCTCGGCCTCCTGGGCCTCGGCGCGGGACTGTGCGGCGGCGAGGAGGCGTTCCACGGCCGTCGGCTCGTGGACCACGGCGGCCCGTACGAAGGTCTCGTCGAAGACCACGGAGGCGAACTCTTCGTCCGTCGCTCCGCGGTCGTGGTCGTCGTCGGGCTCCCAGCCGTCAGGGAACGGCGTGCCCCCCACGTCCTCCGGCACGGATCCAGAGTAGTCCCGGGGGGGCAATTTGGGCAGAGCGCACGGAGATTCGTCCGTTCCTGTCCGGACCGGGGGCCGGGGACGGGCCCCCGGCCCGGTCCGGTCTCAGCGTCGTACGTGGCCGTCGCCCGTGACGATGTACTTGGTACTGGTCAGCTCCGGCAGACCCATCGGGCCGCGGGCGTGCAGCTTCTGCGTGGAGATGCCGATCTCGGCGCCGAAGCCGAACTGGCCGCCGTCGGTGAACCGGGTGGAGGCGTTCACCGCGACCGCGGCCGCGTCCACCAGCTGGGTGAACCGGCGGGCGGCCTGCTGCGAATTGGTGACGATCGCCTCGGTGTGCCGGGAGCTCCACAGCCGGATGTGGGCCACGGCCTTGTCCAGTGAGTCGACGACGCCGGCCGCGATGTCGTACGACAGGTACTCGGTGTCCCAGTCCTCCGCCGTCGCCTCCACGACGGTGGCCCTGGAGTTCTTGGCGTACGCCAGCACGCGGGTGTCGCCGTGCACGGTGACCCCGGCGTCGGCCAGCGCGTCCAGAGCACGGGGCAGGAACTCGGGGGCGATGTCCTGGTGGACGAGGAGGGTCTCGGCGGCGTTGCAGACGCTGGGCCGCTGCGCCTTGGAGTTGACCAGGATGTCGATCGCCATGTCGATGTCGGCGTCGGCGTCGACGTAGACGTGGCAGTTGCCGGTACCGGTCTCGATCACCGGGACGGTGGACTCCTCCACGACCGTGCGGATCAGCGAGGCGCCGCCGCGCGGGATCAGTACGTCGACCAGGCCGCGGGCGCGCATCAGCTCGCGCACGGCGTCGCGCCCCTCACCGGGCACGAGCTGGACGGCGTCGGCCGGCAGCCCCGCCCCGCCGACCGCGTCCCGCAGCACGCGGACCAGGGCGGTGTTCGACTCGTACGCCGAGGACGAGCCGCGCAGCAGCACCGCGTTGCCGGACTTCAGGCACAGGGCGGCGGCGTCGACCGTCACGTTCGGGCGGGCCTCGTAGATGATGCCGACGACGCCGAGCGGGACGCGGACCTGGCGCAGGTCGATGCCGTTGGGCAGGGTGGAGCCGCGGACGACCTCGCCGATCGGGTCGGGCAGCGCGGCCACGTCCCGTACGTCGGAGGCGATGGCCCGCACCCGTTCCGGGGTGAGGGTGAGCCGGTCGACGATGGCCCCGCTGGTGCCGGCCTCGCGGGCGCGCTCGACGTCCTTGGCGTTGGCGGCGACGATCTCGCTCGTCCGGACCTCCAGCGCGTCCGCCACGGCGAGCAGCGTGTCGTCCTTCACGGCGCGCGGCAGCGGGGCGATCTCGGCGGCCGCTGCCTGCGACCGGTAGGCGGCCCGGGCGACCGGGGACATCGAGTCGTACGGCGAGAGCGTGGTCATGGGAAAAGCGTAGTGCGCCGGACGGGCCCGGTCCTCCGCCGTTCCACGCAACGAGACGGGGCGAACGGTGAGAAATCCCGTCGGGAGCGGGTCGGACGGAGCGGAGTCAGAAGGGGTGGACCCCGACCGGGGTGGCGGGGGCCGGGCCGTAGCCCGCGGCCACGCGCTGCTGGTAGGTCTCGCGGCCGATGACCTCCAGGCCGACGATCTCCCAGGGCGGCAGCCCGGCGGTGCGCCGGTGCTCGCCCCACAGGCGGAGGGCGACCGCGGCGGCGTCGTGCAGGTCGCGGGCCTCTTCCCAGTAGCGGATCTCGGCGTGGTCGCCGGCGTAGCGGCTGGTGAGCAGGAAGGGGTGGTCGTGCGCGAGCTGTTCGAGCCCCCGCCTGACCTCGTCGAGCGGGGCCTCGCCGCCGGACACGCTGAGGGTGACGTGCCACAGCCGGGCGGCGGGCCGGCCTGCGCGCCCCGGTCCTGCGGCCGCGCCCGGCTCGGCGGGCCCGTCGTACCCGTCGTATCCCTCGAACCCGTCGTAACCGTCGTGCTCGTCCGCGCCGGTCGTACCGGCGGCTCCGGCCGGTGTCCGGCCCTCGCCGACGCTGCGGAGCCCGTGCACTCGGCGCAGGGCCTGGGACCCGCGGCCGCCGGGCGCGCCGCGCGGCTCGCGGGCGGCGGCCGGATCCCGGGGCTCGCGGGCGCCGGACGCGCCCCGCGGGTCGCGGGCTGCGGCTCGGGGCTCGGGTGCGGTGCCCTCGGGGCGGGACGTCGGCGTCCCAGGGCGCACTCGTCTCACGGCGGCCTCCTTCAGCGCACGGTCGTGCCGTGTCCAGCGGTCGTGCGGAACGTGTCCCCGGGAGACAGTTGAGCAGGCGGGAGACGGTCGTGTGGCGGTTTTGCGGAACGTCCTCCGTCGGAGGTCGGCGAATAGGTGTTCGGGCCGGGGCCAGGGGCGGCGGATCGGCGCGGCACGGCCACGGGGAGCCGCCGCCCGTCATCCCTCCAGCAGGACGAGGTCGTCGCGGTGCACGACCTCGCGCTCGTAAGCCGGTCCCAGTTCGCGCGCCAGCTCCCGGGTCGAGCGGCCGATCAGACGGGGGATCTCCCTGGCGTCGAAGTTGACGAGCCCCCGTGCCACGGCCCGGCCCGCGCCGTCGCGCAGCTCCACCGGGTCGCCCGCCGTGAAGTCGCCCTCGGCGCTCGCGATGCCGGCCGGCAGCAGCGACTTGCGGCCCTCGACGACCGCGCGCACGGCCCCGTCGTCGAGGATCAGCGCCCCCTGCGGGGCGGAGGCGTGCTGCAGCCAGAGCAGGCGGTCGGCGGAACGCTTGCCGGTGGGCCGGAAGTACGTGCCGGTGTCCCCGCCGGCCAGCGCGTCGGCGGCGTGCACCGCGCTGGTCAGTACGACGGGGATGCCGGCCGCCGCCGCGATCCGGGCCGCCTCCACCTTGGTGACCATGCCGCCCGTGCCCACGCCGGCCCGGCCCGCGCTGCCGATCTCGACGCCCTCGAGATCGGCGGGGCCCCGCACCTGGGAGATGCGGGAGGTGCCGGGCCGGCCGGGGTCGCCGTCGTAGACGCCGTCCACGTCGGAGAGCAGTACCAGCAGGTCGGCGTGGACGAGGTGGGCGACGAGGGCCGCGAGGCGGTCGTTGTCGCCGAAACGGATCTCGTCCGTGGCGACCGTGTCGTTCTCGTTGACGACCGGCAGCGCGCCCATCGCGAGGAGCTTGTCCAGGGTGCGGGAGGCGTTGCGGTGGTGGGCGCGGCGGCTGGTGTCGTCCGAGGTGAGCAGCACCTGTCCGACGCGGACGCCGTAGCGGGCGAAGGAAGCCGTGTAGCGGGCGACGAGGAGCCCCTGGCCGACGCTGGCGGCGGCCTGCTGCCGGGCCAGGTCACGGGGGCGGCGGGGCAGGCCGAGAGGGGCGAGACCGGCGGCGATGGCACCGGAGGAGACCAGCACCACTTCCTTGCCGCGACCGCCGTGGTACGTGGCGAGGACGTCGACCAGGGCGTCGACGCGGTCGGCGTCGAGGCCGCCGGCGGCGGTCGTGAGGGAGGAGGAGCCGACCTTCACGACGATCCGGCGTGCTGCTTCGACGTCCTGCCTGTGCGCTGACACGTGCGCCTCTCACTTTCCCGACATGTGCGGACGGCCGCCCCGACGGGCGGTTCCGGTTCGCAATCTACGGGACCGGAGACCGGGGGTGCGCGGCCATTTCGCGAGGTGGACGGGGGCCCGGTTCGCGGCGGCGAACCCGGGAGGACGGGGGCTCGGTCCGCGCCGCCGTTTCGCGGGGTGAATGAGGCCGAGGCCCTGGGTCACGCCACCCGGCGTCCCTGACGGGGCGCGCCGCTCACAGGAGCACGCTCCGCCCGATACATCCCTTTTACGGGCACCTTGGGTGGCGGAGATTGCTTGGCGGGCGTCCGAAGTCATACCGTCAGCGTCGGCTCTCCTCGAAGGTGCACTCTTGTTCGGGCGCTCCCGAAGGGCGGGCAGTCACCCCCCATTTCCCCCCATCCGCCGCATCTCCCTCCGCAGGAGCCCAGCCCGTGCCCTCCGCAGGCCCCGCCACCCGCCGTCTCGTGCAGGTGGCCACGCTGTGCGCGATGTTCGCGCTCTTCACGGCCCAGATCATCACCGCGCTGCTGCCCGACGTCCCGGTGCTCGTCGCCGTGAGCGCGGCCGGACTCGCCCTGGACCTGTACTACCAGTACCGCGACCCCGGCCTCCTCGCCCTGCTCGGCAAGGTCCGCTTCGACGTCACCGTCCGCCAACTGCTGCGCGACATGCTCGTCCTGGTGGGACTCCTGCGGATCGACGACATCGAGCCGCTGCGCGAGCAGGCGCCCCTGACGGTCGCCCTGTGCGCCTGCTACGCGCTGCACTTCTGCTGCCAGGCGGTCGCCGTCCTGGTCCGCCGCACCCGCACGCTGCCGATCGTCACCCGCAACATCGACGCCTCCGCGCTGCACCTGACCAAGGCCCCGCCGCGCATCCTGGCCCGCCGCCAGGGCCACCGGCTGCTGACCCTCTCCGTCCCGGCCACCGCCGGCCTTCTGGCCACCGCCGCCACCGGGGACGGCCTGTGGGGCGACATCGGCGTCGGCCTGGCCCTGCTGATGGCCGTCGGCGGCACCGCCTACCTGGCCACCTGGCTGCTCAAGGGCAAGCGCGCCAGGACGGAACAGCAGGTCATGGAGTGGCTGGACGGCTGGCTGGCCGAGTACCGGCCCACCGTCGCGATGTACTTCTCCGGCGGTACGACGTCGGCGTACCAGGCCAACATGTGGCTCTCCACGCTGTCCCAGCTCGACGGCCGCCCGCTGATCGTGCTGCGCGAGCGCTTCATGGTGCAGAAGATCGAGGCCACCGACGTGCCGGTCATCTGCTTCCCGAAGGTCTCCACGATGTTCTCGCTGGAGAACTCGACGCTGAAGATGATGCTGCACCCCGCCAACGCGGCGAAGACGTCCCAGGTGCTGCGCATCCCCACGATCAAGCACGCCTTCATCAACCACGGCGAGAGCGACAAGCTCTCCTCCTGCAACCCGTACGCCAAGGCCTACGACGAGGTCTGGGTCGCCGGTTCCGCCGCCCGCGAGCGGTACGCGCAGGCCGAGGTCGGCGTGGAGGACAAGGACATCGTGGAGGTCGGACGGCCGCAGCTCGCGCCGATCCGCCCCCACTCCGGCCCCCCGACGGGCACGTACACCACCGTGCTGTACGCCCCCACCTGGGAGGGCTGGGACGGCAACCCCGGCAACACCTCCGTGGTCCTGGCCGGTGAGAACATCGTCCGCAGGCTGCTCGCCGACGACGGTGTGCGCCTGCTGTACAAGCCGCACCCGATGACCGGCTCCGTCGACCCGCGTGCGGGCCGGGCGAACGAGCGCATCAAGGCGATGATCGCGGAGGCGAACGCCAAGCGGTCGGGTGCCCGGCCGGGTCCCGAGGCCGCCGCCGAGCTCGTCCGCCGCACGGCCGAACTGGACCGGCTGACCTCCACGGGCTTTCGCGCGAGCGCGGACGAGATGGAGCGGATGCTGCTCCAGGGCCGGCCCGACGGACGGCGCGAGGCGCTGATCGCCGAGGCGACGGCGGCCTGGGAGAGGGTCTACTGGGCCTCCTTCCCGGAGTGGGAGCACCAGATCATCACCGCCGCGCGCCCCGGTATCTTCGCCTGCTTCAACGAGGCGGACCTGCTCGTCAGCGACGTGTCCTCGGTGGTGTCGGACTGGCTCTCCAGCGAGAAGCCGTACGCGGTCGCGAACACCTCGGGTCTGCCCGAGGAGGCGTTCCGCGAGGCGTTCCCGACCGTCTCCGCGGGCGTGGTGCTCACGCCCGACGCGGACGGGGTCCAGGGGCTCCTCGAATCGGTGCGGCACCCGGAGAAGGACGCGTTCACGGCGGCCCGTGCGGAGCTGAAGGTACAGCTCCTCGGCCCCTCGGAGCCGCCGTCGCTGGTCCGCTTCAACGAGGCGGTGCGGGCGCTGTGCGAGCGGGCCGACGAGCGCCGGGCACGGATGGAGTCCCGTGGTACGGGCTCCGAGATCCCCGCGCCGCGCGGGGCCGCGGAGGAGGCGCCGGAGGAGCCGGCGATCGAGGCGGACACGGAGGCCGGCACGGAGGACTCCGTCACCGCCTGACGCCACGGCCGCGAGCGCGAAGAGGGAGGGGCCCCGGGATTTCCCCGGGGCCCCTCCCTCTTCGCCTTCGGCTCCGCCTAGAACGGTTCGAAGTCGTCGAACTCGCGGAGCGACTCGTCGCGCTCCGCGTCACGGTCCCGCCTGCGCTGCGCCGCCGGGCGCGGCGCCTCGAACCGGTGGTCCTCACCGCGCCGGCCCAGCATCTCCGCGCCGGCCGTCACCGTCGGCTCCCAGTCGAAGACGACCGCGTTGTCCTCCGGGCCGATGGCGACGCCGTCGCCCGTGCGGGCGCCCGCCTTCATCAGCGCCTCTTCCACGCCGAGCCGGTTCAGCCGGTCGGCGAGGTAGCCGACGGCCTCGTCGTTGCTGAAGTCGGTCTGCCGCACCCAGCGCTCGGGCTTCTCGCCCCGCACCCGGAACAGCGGCTCGCCGTCGGCGTCCTCCGGGGTGACCGTGAAACCCGAGTCGTCGACGGCCTTGGGCCGGATGACGATACGGGTCGCCTCGTCCTTCGGCCGGGCCGCCCGCGCCTGCGCGACCAGCTCCGCCAGCGCGAAGGAGAGCTCCCTCAGCCCCATGTGGGCGACCGCGGACACCTCGAGGACACGGTAGCCGCGCGCCTCGAGGTCCGGCCGCACCATCTCGGCGAGGTCCTTGCCGTCGGGTACGTCGATCTTGTTGAGGACGACGACGCGGGGCCGGTCGTTCAGGCCGCCGTACTCGCGCAGCTCCGCCTCGATCGTGTCCAGGTCGGAGACCGGGTCGCGCTCGGACTCCAGGGTCGCGGTGTCCAGTACGTGCACCAGCACGCTGCACCGCTCCACGTGGCGCAGGAACTCAAGGCCCAGCCCCTTGCCCTGGCTGGCGCCCGGGATGAGCCCCGGCACGTCCGCGACGGTGTAGACGGTGGAGCCCGCCGTCACCACGCCCAGATTCGGGACCAGGGTCGTGAACGGGTAGTCGGCGATCTTCGGCTTCGCCGCGCTCAGCACGGAGATCAGCGAGGACTTGCCGGCGCTCGGGTAGCCGACCAGCGCCACGTCGGCGACGGTCTTCAGCTCCAGGACGATCGTCTGGAGGTCGCCCGGCACGCCGAGCAGCGCGAAGCCGGGGGCCTTGCGCCGGGCGGAGGCCAGCGCCGCGTTGCCGAGGCCGCCACGGCCGCCCTGGGCGGCGACGTAGGACGTGCCGTGGCCGACGAGGTCGGCGAGGACGTTGCCCGCCGGGTCGAGGACCACGGTGCCGTCGGGGACGGGCAGGACCAGGTCCTGGCCGTCCTTGCCGGAGCGGTTGCCGCCCTCGCCGGGCTTGCCGTTGGTGGCCTTGCGGTGCGGGGAGTGGTGGTAGTCGAGCAGCGTGGTCACGGACTGGTCGACGGTGAGGATCACATCGCCGCCCCGGCCGCCGTTGCCGCCGTCCGGGCCGCCGAGCGGCTTGAACTTCTCACGGTGGACGGAGGCACAGCCGTGGCCCCCGTTACCCGCGGCGACGTGCAGCTCGACGCGGTCCACGAAGGTGGTCATGGTTCGGTGCCTCCAGTGAGCGGCGGAGCGCCGCGATAAAACGTACGAATACCTGTGGTGCGTATACCTGTGGTGCGTGTACCTGCGGTGTCGGCACCTGGGGTGCCTGTGGTGCAACACGCGAAAGGCGGACCCGCTTCCCGACCGGGAAGTGAGGTCCGCCTCTCGGGAAGACGTCCGGTCAGCCGACCGGGACGATGTTCACGACCTTGCGGCCACGGCTGGTGCCGAACTCCACCGCACCGGCCTGCAGCGCGAACAGCGTGTCGTCGCCGCCGCGGCCGACGCCGCTGCCCGGGTGGAAGTGGGTGCCGCGCTGGCGGACGATGATCTCACCGGCGTTCACGACCTGACCGCCGTAGCGCTTCACGCCGAGCCGCTGGGCGTTGGAGTCGCGACCGTTCCGGGTGGACGATGCGCCCTTCTTGTGTGCCATCTGTTCTCAGTCCCTTACTTCGCAGCCGCGGGGATCTCAGTGACCTTGATCGCCGTGTACTGCTGGCGGTGGCCCTGACGACGGCGGTAGCCGGTCTTGTTCTTGTAGCGCAGAATGTCGATCTTCTGGCCCTTGTGGTGGTCCACGACCTCGGCCTGGACCTTGATGCCGGCCAGCACCCACGGGTCGCTGGTCACAGCGTCGCCGTCGACGACGAGCAGGGTCGAGAGCTCGACCGTGTCGCCAACCTTGGCGGTGGAAATCTTGTCAACCTCAACGATGTCGCCGACAGCAACCTTGTGCTGGCGACCACCGCTGCGCACGATGGCGTACACGCGGATCTCACTCTCTACGCTCGGGAACGGCACCCCCGCAGTCCAGCCGCCCGACAACACGGGCCGCCTCTCCGGCACACACGGTGCCCCGGAGGAAAAGGGTTTACGGGGATGTGGCGTGCCACTCGACACGCCGACGGCCAAGGTTACGGGGCGCTTCCGACAGGGTCAAACCGAGCCCTCGGGGACCCGCGGAAGCCCTCCGCACGCATGGTGGCCCACCCGCGAGCCGCGGGTGGGCCACCGTCGTCGTACCGGCTCGGGTCAGTCGTCCGTGGACGCCGACACCGTCGGCTGGCCCGGTTCGGTCGCCGCGGCCGTCTTCTTCGCCGTCGCCTTCTTGGCCGTCGCCTTCTTCGTCGTCGTCTTCTTGGCGGCGGTCTTCTTCGCGGCGGTCTTCTTGGCCGTCGTCTTCTTCGTGGCGGCCTTCTTCGCCGTGGCCTTCTTGGCGGTCTTGCGGGCCGCTTTCTTGGCCGGGGCCGATTCGGCCCCTTCCGCCGCCTCGGCCGCCGGCTCCTCAGCCGTCGTGTCGGGCGCCGGCTCCGCCGGGGTCTCCGCGGCCGGTACGACCACGACGGCCGCGTCCTCGGACGAGGTGGGCGCGGTGGCCTTGCGGACGGCACGGCGGCGCGGACGGGCCGGGGCGGCGCTCTCGGCGGACGGCTCCGGCCGCTCGGCCGGCTCCTGCGCCGCCGCCTGCTCCGGCTCGGGCACCCGCACCGGCGCGGGCGCCGGCTCGGTGACCGTCACCACGGCCTCCTCGGGGGCGGTCACCGGCGCCGACACCTTGCGGGTCGCCCGGCGGCGTGTACGCCCCTTGGGCGCGGCCGGTGCGGCCTCCTCGGGGGCCGCGGCGGCGTCGGCGGCCTCGATCACCGGGTCCTCCGCGGCGGCCGGCTCGGCGTGCGCGGCGGCGGCCGGTTCCTGGCTCACCGGACGCGCGGTCTCCTCCTCGACGGTGACGTCCTGCGCCGTCGGCGCCTCCGTACCGGCCCGCTTCGGGGCACCCGCGGGGGCGGAGGACCGCCGGGTCGCCCGGCGCCGCGAACGGCCCCGGGTGGCCGCGGCCTCCGCCTCGGCGACGCTGCTGTACAGCTCCTCGTCGGGCGCGAAGACCTCCTGGACCTCGGCCGCGACGGCGCGCTGCCGCTCCGGCTCGGGCTCGGCCTCCTCGACCGCCGTCGCCGGCTCGTGCTCGTGCGTCTCGTGCTCGTGCGGCTGGTCGGCCCCGCCGCGGCCGCGCTTGCGGCGCTTTCCGCCGCCACCACCGCCACCGCCGGACACGCTCGGCTGGTCCAGGTGCACGATGACGCCGCGCCCGTTGCAGTGCACGCAGGTCTCGGAGAAGGACTCCAGCAGGCCCTGGCCGACCCGCTTGCGGGTCATCTGCACCAGGCCCAGCGAGGTCACCTCGGCGACCTGGTGCTTCGTCCGGTCCCGGCCCAGGCACTCCAGCAGGCGCCGCAGCACCAGGTCCCGGTTGGACTCCAGCACCATGTCGATGAAGTCGATGACGATGATGCCGCCGAGGTCGCGCAGCCGGAGCTGGCGCACGATCTCCTCGGCCGCCTCCAGGTTGTTCCTGGTGACGGTCTCCTCGAGGTTGCCGCCCTGACCGGTGAACTTGCCGGTGTTGACGTCGATGACGACCATCGCCTCGGTCCGGTCGATCACCAGCGACCCGCCGCTGGGCAGCCAGACCTTGCGGTCCAGCGCCTTGGCGAGCTGCTCGTCGATCCGGTACGTGGCGAAGACGTCGGTCTCGCTGGTCCAGCGCGACAGACGCGGCGCGAGGTCCGGCGCGACGTGGGCGACGTAACCGTGGATGGTCTCCCAGGCCTCGTCGCCGCTGACGACGACCTTGGAGAAGTCCTCGTTGAAGATGTCCCGCACGACCCGGACGGTCATGTCCGGCTCGCCGTACAGCAGCGTCGGCGCGTTGCCGCCGTTGCGCGACTTCTTCTTGATCTCCTCCCACTGCGCCTGGAGCCGCTCGACGTCGCGGCGCAGCTCGTCCTCGCTGGCGCCCTCGGCGGCGGTGCGCACGATGACGCCCGCGTCCTCGGGGACGACCTTCTTGAGGATGCTCTTCAGGCGGGCCCGCTCGGTGTCGGGCAGCTTGCGGCTGATGCCGGTCATCGAGCCCTCGGGCACGTAGACCAGGTAGCGGCCGGGCAGCGAGACCTGGCTGGTGAGACGGGCGCCCTTGTGGCCGATCGGGTCCTTGGTGACCTGGACCAGCACGGACTGCCCGGACTTCAGCGCGGACTCGATGCGGCGCGGCCCGCCCGACATGCCGAGCGCACCGAAGTTGACCTCGCCGGCATAGAGCACGGCGTTGCGGCCCTTGCCGATGTCGATGAAGGCGGCCTCCATCGACGGCAGCACGTTCTGCACCTTGCCGAGGTAGACGTTGCCGACGTACGAGACGGCCTGTTCCTTGTTGACGTAGTGCTCCACGAGCACGTTGTCCTCGAGGACGCCGATCTGCGTGCGCTCGCCGCTCTGCCGGACCACCATCACGCGCTCGACGGCCTCGCGGCGGGCCAGGAACTCGGCCTCGGTGATGATCGGGACGCGCCGACGGCCCTGCTCGCGGCCCTCGCGGCGGCGCTGCTTCTTGGCCTCCAGCCGCGTGGAGCCCCTGATGGACTGCACCTCGTCGATCGCCTCGCTCGCCTTGCGGGGCTCGCGGACCTTGACGACCGTGCGCTCGGGGTCGTCGGTGGAGAGCTCGCCCTCGCCCGAGCCGTCACCGGCGCGGCGACGGCGACGGCGGCGCCGACGGGTACCGCTGGAGCCACCGCCCTGGTCGCCGCGGAAGTCGTCCTCCGCCTCCTCGGCGTCCTCTGCCGCGTCCTCGGCGTCCTGCGCCGCCTGCGTCGCGGCGACGTCCTCGCCCTCGGCCTCGTCCGTGTCGTCCGCGTCGTTGGCGTCCGTGTCGCCGTCGGCGGCCTCGCCCCGGCGGCGTCGGCGGCCACCGCGGCGGCGGCGCCGACGGGAGCCGGTCTCCTCGTTGTCGTCGCCGTCGGCGGAGTCCTCGGCTGTCCCGGCCTCGTCCTCCTCGGGCTCCTCGTCCCTCTCCGCGGGCTGCGCGGCGGCCTGCGGCGCCTCGTCGCCCTCGGCACCCCCGCGGCGGCGACGGCGACGACGCGAACCGCCGGTCTCCTCCTCGGTGACGGGCGCGGCGAGCTCGACGGGCTGCTCGGGCCGTTCCTGCGGCTCCTGCCGCTCCTGCCGGGCCTCGGCGGCCGCTGCGGCGGCGGCGCGCTCCGGGGTCTGGAACATCGGCTCGGTGAACACGGGCGCCTGGAAGACGGCGACGGCGGGCCGCTTGGGCCGCCGCGTGTCCTCGTCCGTTCCCTCGTCCGTTCCCTCGACCGCGCCCTTGCGGCCCGCGGGCTGCGCGGGGGCGGCGAAGCCGGTGGCGGCCTTGCGCACGGCGCGGCGCCGACGGCGGGGGCCGGTCTCCTCGGCGGCGAGGGCGTCACCGATCTCGGGCGGCGCGGGGAGCGAACCCGGCTCCGACCCGGCGGCATCGGCCGCGGTGTCGGCGGCGCGACGCCTGCCGCGTCCGGCCCGGGGGGTCTCGGCGCCGGGACCGGCGGTCTCGGAGGACTCGGAGGACTCGGCGGAGTCCTGAGCGTCGTCGGCGGTCACGGGCGCCTCCACGCGCTCATCGGGGGCGCCGGCGGGCGCGGAGGCCCGACGGGTGGCGCGGCGACGGCTGCGACGAGGAGCGACGTCCTCGTCCTCGGCCGCCCGGAGAGCGGGAACGGCCTCGACGGACACCTCGGCGGCGACGGGCGTCTCCGCGGTGACCGGGGTCTCGGCGACGGAAGCGGTCCCGTCGGACGTGTCCGTCGCGTCGGTCGCGGCAGGCGCCTGCGGGGCAGCGGTGGGCGCGGACACCCGACGCGTCGCACGACGGCGCGCACGCGGCGGAGCGGCCTCGGCGGACGCCTCGCTCGCGGCGTCGACGTCGACGGGGACCGCCGCGGCGGTCTCCTCGCCGTCGGCGGCGGGAGTCACGGCAGGGGTCTTTTCGCCGGTGGCGGGTGCCTCGGCGGTCGTCTGCGGGGCAGCGGTGGGCGCGGACACCCGACGCGTCGCACGACGGCGCGCACGCGGCGGAGCGGCCTCGGCGGACGCGTCGGTCGCGGCCGGGACCTCCCCGGTCGCTTCGGTCGCCACGGCCGCTTCGGTTCCGGCGCCGCTGTCGGCGGCCGGCGGTGTCACCGTCGTCTCGGCGGCGGTGACCTCGGCCCCCTCGGGGGTCCCGGCCGGAGCGGACACCCGGCGTGTCGCGCGGCGCCGCGTACGCGGCGGAGCGGCGTCGGCGGACGAGGCCGCCTCTTCCGCGGCGGCGTCGCTCACCGCAGCCGTCTCCGTGCCGGCGAGGTCCGCCTCTTCGGCGTCGTCCTCCACGGCCGGCGGCGCGGTCTGCGTGATCTCGGCGGTCGTCTCCGACGCCGCGACCGGCGGCCCCGCGGGGCGGGACGCGGCGCGGCGTCGACGGCGCGGCGGCAGGGTGTCGCTCGGAGTGCCGGAAACGCTGGGGTTGTCGGTTGTGGAACCCTCGGTGGGTTCGGTCGGTTCGAGCATGCGGGCGTATCTCCCGTCAGGCTTCCGGGCGCCCCGCCTGGTCCGGCAGTGCCGGTGACGTCCGCGGCTCGCGCGATGCGCGCCTGCCGCCGTCCGGGGCGCGGGCGCCACTCGGAAGCTGTCTGTGTCCTGTCTCGCCGGTTCCGTACCCCTTTTTGTGCACGGCCTGGCGAAAGTCTTGTGGTCGGTGCGCTGCCCGACCCAGGTGGCTCCCGAGTACGAGGGCGGCGCTACGACGTCCGTCCCTACGCGGAACCTTCCGGCACCAGCGCCGACGCGGCGGTTTCGGCGGCCCCCACTGAAGTGGCCGGGGCGGCCGTGATCGCCTCGCGGTCGGGCGCGAGCGGGTCGGTCACCGTGCCGGTCTCTTCATCGAGCAGCCCCTGCGCCAGCCTGGTCACCGCTGCGGGGACCGGCGGCGCCAGGTCGGCCACGGCGCGGAGACCGGACAGGACGTCGTCGGGTCGTACGGCAGGCGTCACGTGCCGAACAACCAGCCGCAGTATCGCACAGGGCCGGTCGTTCGGCCTATCGGCCTGTGGAGGGTGCGCTTCGAGCCGAGTCACGGCCGGACGCGCGTCGAAGGTGCGCAGGCCGTTCTTCGTACGGCGCTGGACCTCTACGGTCCCGGCCGCGGTGAAGGCCGCGACCGCGCGTTCGGCGTCCGCGGGCGCCACGCCGTCCAGGCGCAACTCCCACACGGAAGCCGTGAGCCGGTCGGCGAGACCCGGGGTGCGGGCCTCCACCGCCTCGAGCACGTCGAGCCCGGTGGGCAGCGACACGTCGAGGAGTTCGCGCAGGGTCTCCGGGTCCCGCGGCTCGGTGAGCGCGATCTCCAGATACTCCGCCTCACTGCCCGTGCCGGTGGGTGCGGCATTGGCGTACGACACCTTCGGATGCGGCGTGAACCCCGCCGAGTACGCCATGGGTACCTCGGCGCGGCGCAGGGCACGCTCGAAGGCGCGCTGGAAGTCACGGTGGCTGGTGAACCGGAGGCGGCCGCGCTTGGTGTAACGCAGTCGAATGCGCTGCACCGCGGGTGCGGGCGGCGGGCCTTCGGGCTGTCGCTTGCCCAGTGTCCTAGTCCTTCGTGAGAGCGGTCGTCCTTTTCTCCAGGGTACGTGTCCCGTCGGCCCCGGGTTCCCCGCGGACCGCCTCCCGCCGCTTCGCGGGCTCGCCGAACAGGGCCCGGCGCAGGTCGGCGCGGGTCTGCCGGGCGGTCTCACGTGCCGCGGCGAGCGCTTGACGTACCACGCGGCCCGCACCGCGCGCGGCCTCGGCGGCGGGCCGCAGCACCCCGTCGCGCACCAGGTGTCCGACGGGGGTGAGCAGCCGGCGGTAGGCCCAGCGGGCCGGCACCGCGACCGTCCATCGCAGGAGCGCGCGCAGGAACCGCCCCACGGCGAGCGACACGTGCCCCGCGACGCGCCAGGCATGCCCCAGCGCGGCGGCGAGCTCGCGTCCGACGACCGCGAGCACCCGGCCGACAGCCGCGAGCCCCCGGCCCACCGGCACGAGCAGCCACCGCCACACGGCGAACGCCGGCAGCACGAGCAGCAGGCGCGCGGCCCAGTACAGGACGAAGCCGATCCCCGCGGCGCTCGTCCGCACAAGCCACAGCAGCGCGCGCACGCACCGGACGAGCCCGTGGCCGGCGGGTATGAGCAGGTACCGGTACAGCCACCGTGCCGGAACGACCACCAGCCACCGTGCCGGGACGATCACCAACCACCGCACGAGCCACACCACCGCGTGACCGCACGGGGTCAGCGCCCGCGCATACAGCCATCCGAGCCCGGCCGCCACCCCGCGCCCCACCCACACCAGCGCGGCTCCGACACCCCGCAGCACCCACGCCACACCGGCGCCGACCCCCCGCAGTACCCAGGCGAGCCCCGCACCGACGCCACGCAGCGCGCGGGCGGCACCGCGTCCGACCGGTCCGAGGACACTGCCGTACAGCCACACCGCCGGTATGACCAGCAGCACCCGCCCCAGCCACCCCAGCCCCGCGCCGACCGGCACAAGTACGTACCGCCACAGCGCCACCCACGGCCACACGAACAGCGCCCGCCCCGCCCACGACAGCCCCCGTCCCAGCGGACGCAGCACCGCACGGTGCAGCAGCCGACCCCCGGCGACGAGCACGTCCCACGCCATCCTCAGCGGCACGACCAGCACAAACACCACGATCCGCACCGGCAGGCGCACGGCCACGACGAGGCACCCCTCGCCGCCCGGCGCCACCGGCTCGCGCACCGCGGGCTTCACCGTCTCCCCGCTCTCGCCCGACTCCGCGTTCCTGCCCGGCTCCCCCACCACTCGCACCTCTCCCCCGTTCAACGCGCGCTCCCCCGCTCCACGTCCACTACGTCACGGCTACTCCACGTCGATCCCGAAGTCCCGCAGCAGGTCCTCCAGGCCGCCGCGGTAGCCCTTGCCACCCAGGACGAAGTCCCAGTCGCCGCCCGGGCGGCGGCGGAACGAGCCGAGGGTGAGGGCGGTCTCGCCGGGGCGGCCGTCGGAGACCTCCAGGCGGGCCAGTTCGGTGCGGTCCGGGTCCAGCAGACGGATGCCCGCGTCCGTGAAGCCGGACAGGTCCGCGCCGGGGTCGACGGCCGGGTCGACCGCGGCGACCAGGACGAGCCGGTCGGCCGACTGCGGCAGCGCGTCGAAGGTGACCCGCAGCGCGGCCCGGTCCGGTGCGTCGGCGGGCAGCGCGCGGACCGTGCCGTCGGGGGTGTGCGGGTTGTTGTAGAAGACGAAGTGGTCGTCGCTGAGCACCCGGTCGCCGTGGCAGACGAGCGCGCACACGTCCACCGCGACGCCGCCGGACCAGGTCATGCCGAGCACGTTGTAGTCGTCGGTGGCGGCGTCGGCGGCGGGCTCCGGGGACCCACCGCGCGGCGCGGGCACCCGGCCGCCGGACCCCCCGCTCCGTGATCCCCCTCGGCGGTCGCTGTCGCCGTCCCCCAGCCGGCCGCGCAGGCCGTGCCGGTGCAGCAGGTCCACCAGTTCGGGGCCGGAGACCAGTTCCAGCGGCTTGCCGTGGGCGAAGGTGTGCGAGCCCGGGCCGAAGCCGGACGTCGTGACCAGCACGCCCTTGTTGGCGCCCAGGGACTGCACCGTGCCGTACAGATCACGGACGGCCGTCGGCGGGACGGTCTTCCTGTACCGCTTGACCTGGACCACGAGCGAACCGCCGCGGATCGGCGTCGGGTCCAGCGCGTCGACGTCCACCCCGCCGTCGTTCGACCGCTGCGTCGTCACCGCCTGCATGCCCATCGCCCGGAACAACTCCGCGACCAGCGCCTCGAAGGCGAGCGGGTCCATCGCGAAGAGGTCCGGCTCCTCCTCCCCGCCGTGCGTGACGACCCCGCCGCCGACCTCCTCCGGACGCCGGCCCGGCCGTACGGCGGCGTACTGGTCGGGGCGGGTCGAGAGCTGCCCCCGCAACGCCTCCGTCAGACAGTCCACCGGGCTGACCTGCTCCAGGTGCAGACCGGCGAAGAGGGATCTCGGGGCCATCACCGTGACCAGGAAGATCTCCGTGCGCCGGCCCGTCGCCGGATCGTGGTCGTCCACGAAACCGTTGAACGCCACCGACTCCAGCGCGCCGAACTCGTCAGCCGCGAACAGCTCGTGCAGCACGAGCAGCGCGCTCTGCGCGAGCACCTCCCGGTACAGCGCACGGCGCTGGGTGACCGGGCGGGGCGTCTCCTTGTCCTGGTCGGAGCCGGGCAGATACCGCACCTGCTTCGTCTCCGGAACGATGTCGTACCTCGGCAGCTCCCAGTTGAGCACCAGCTGCCGGGCCGCCGGATCGTACGCCGCCGCGACCTGGCGCGGGAACCCCTCCGGCCAGGCGGAGGAGGCGTACAGGGCGGCCGAGAAGTACTCCACGGCGGCCTCGGGATCCGCCGCCCGCAGAGCCTGCCCCATCTGCGCGATCCCCGCGTTGTGCGCGCGGATCTCGGCGAGCCGGGCCGCCGCCCACGCGTCGTACTGCCGCCGGTAGTCCGCCAGTTGGCGCTGCCGCTGCGCCTCGGCCGCCTGCGCGGCGTGCCAGTCGCGCTCGAACCGGGCCCGCGCCTCGGCCTGCGCCTGTGCCTGCGCCCGCCGGCCCGCACCCCAGCCGGCCTGCGCCTGGTAGTGATCGGGGTCGGGCATGACGAGCGGCTCGGCCAGCGGCCCCGGCGTGAACGGCTCCAGCTCCTCCGCCCGTGCCAGCGCCCCCGCGCGGAACGCGGGCGCCCCGCAACCGGCGGCCAACAGCCCCTGCAACGCCTCGACCTGCGCGTCCAGCTCCTCCGTGCGGCGCCGCGCCTCGGCCTCACGCTGCTGCCGGTACGCCGCCTGCTGCTCGCGTCGGCTGCGGTTCACCTCACGCTCGTACGCCCGCTGCCGGCGCTCGTACTCCCGCTGCTGCCGTACCTGCGCCTCCAGCCCCCGCTGCTGCTGACGCTGCGCCTCGGCCCAGATCCCGGCCAATCCGTTGGAGCGACGACTCATCCCCTACAGGCCCCTCCCCCAGGGCTCCGGCGCACCCCACCGACCCTGTCCCCACAACCAGTATCAATGGGGCGACTCTATCCCTCCAGGCCACCGCCCGACCGGGGCGCCCAACCCGAGCGCGCACGCCCCGCGCTGCGCCCGCGCGCCCTTCCCGGGGCCACACCAGTCGGATATTACGGACTTCCGAACAGGGGGACGCACGTGACCAGTACCGACACAGGTTCCACGAACGACACAGCCGCCTCCGGGCCACCGGACGGGGGCGGGAAGCCCGGCAGGAGGAACGCGATCGTCACCACTCTCATCGCAGGGGTCGCGGCCGTCGCCGCCGCGGCGGTTCCCCTGCTCGTCAGGTCCGATCCGCCTCATCCGCCGACGGATCCCTGCGACCTCGACCGGCTCACCGGGTTCTGGGCCCAGCCCCCGTCCGAACGTCACAACGAGGCGCTCCTCGCCGACCACCGGACCCCTCGCGTCTACACCCGGGTCAGCACCGACTCGAACCCCGAGGTGAGCGTCAGGGGGCGGCTGAACCTCGACGTACCGGCCGGGCAGGTCCTCTACATGGTGAGACGGCCCGACCCCGGCACCCGGGACCAGGAAGGCAATCCGGGCAACGGCCGCTACTACCCGGTCGCGCCCGTCACCCCCACCTCGCGGGGCTGCTGGGAGGACGACGCCCGACCGATCGGCTACCCGGGGGCCAAGGGGATCGGCCAGATCTATCTGCTCGTCCTGGTGGGCCAGGACCGGGCGGCGTCCTTCGCGAACGACCGCACCGCCCGCGACTGGGACGGCTACAACCCGGACCAGTGGTCCGCGTCCAACAGCATCAGCGTGCTGAGCTTCCCCGTGTCGTCCGCATGAGAGGGGCCCCTCTCCGGACCGAGCGCATCTGACGCACCCGGCCCGGAGCGGGAACGCCCCGCCCACCGTCCGTCCCTGGGCTCACGCCTCAGTGACTGTGCGCACTGCCCGCCGGCTGCTTGACCGAAAGAGGCAGAAGCTTCTTACCCGTTGGTCCGATCTGAATACTTGTGTCCATCTGGGGACATATGGAAAAATGCTTAAAACCAGCTCTACGCTGCCCGACATGAGTAAACGAGGACAGCGGCGGCTCGCGGCGGAGCGAGCGGCCTACAACGTGGAAGCCGAGTGGACCAAGGCCGATCTCGCGCTCTTGGAAGAGCTGAAGCAGGCTGAGGCGCTGCTCCCCGAGGACGCTCCCCGGGCACTCCTGTCGATCCGCTTATCCGTACTGACGGACGAGACGACATCGCCAGTACGTCAGGAACTCGATCTCCGCATCCTGGCCAGGGAGCGGGGTTGCCGAGTCATCGGCGTCGCTTCGGACCTGAACGTGTCGGCGACGAAGGTCCCGCCGTGGAAGCGGAAGGAACTCGGGGACTGGCTGAACAACCGCTCCCCCGAGTTCGACGAAATCCTGTTCTGGAAGCTCGATCGCTTCGTGCGCCGTCTCTCCGATCTCTCCACGATGATCGAGTGGAGCCTGAAGCGCGGGAAGAACCTGGTCTCGAAGAACGACAGCCTCGACCTCACGACGACCGCCGGGAAGATCATGGTCACGATCATCGGCGGTATCGCCGAGATCGAGGCGGCCAACACCTCCACCCGGGTCACGAGCCTGTGGGACTACGCGAAGTCCCAGGAGGAATGGCTCATCGGGAAGCCGGCGTACGGCTACGTCACCGACGAGGACGACACGGGGAGGGTCGTTCTCGTCATCGATCCCGAGGCACACAAGGCACTGCACTGGGCACGCCGCATGGCACTTCGCGGACGCTCCGCCCGTTTCATGGTGCGCTGCCTGAAGCGGGCCGGGCTCATGAGCCAGGGGCTCACCGTGGTGACGCTCCTTCGTCGGCTCCGTAACCCCGCACTCCTCGGCTACCGCGTGGAGGAGGACAAGAACGGCGGACAACGTCGCTCGAAGCCGGTCCTCGGCAAGGACGGCAAGCCGATCAGGGTCGCTCCCCCGATTTTCACCGAGGAGGAGTTCGAGACTCTCGGCGCAGCGCTGGACAAGCGGATGAAGAAACAGCCGCCACGCCGTCCCGGCGGAGCCACGCAGTTCCTCGGCGTGCTCCTGTGCGCCGACTGCAAGACGAACATGACCGTGCAGGTCACGAGGAACGGGTTCGGTACCTACCCCTACCTTCGGTGCCGCAACTGCAAGAGCGGCGGACACGGGGCACCCAACCCGGAGCGGGTCTACGAGCGCCTGGTGGAGGACGTGCTCAGGGTCCTCGGAGACTTCCCCGTACAGGTTCGTCAGTACGCCGAGGGCGCCGAGGCACGGCGGGAGATCAAGCGTCTTCAGGAGTCCATCGCGCTGTACATGAAGGAGCTGGAACCCGGGGGCCGGTACACGAAGACGCGGTTCGCCAAGGAGCAGGCAGAGACGACGCTGGACAAGCTTATTGAGGAGCTGGAAGCGATCGATCCCGAGACGGCGAAGGACCGATGGGTCAACGTCCACGGCGGGAAGACGTTCCGTGAGCACTGGCAAGAGGGCGGCATGGAAGCCATGTCCGCAGACCTGTACCGCGTCGGCATTCGCTGCGAGGTCACGCGCACGAAGATGCCAGGTGTCCGGGCCCCGAAGGTGCACCTTCGCTTGCTGATTCCGAAGGACGTACGCGAGCGGCTCGTGATTCGCGAGGACGACTTCGCACAGGCCTTCTGAGCCCTCACACCGCACACAGAACGAAGCCGCCTTCCCGTGACGCGAGGAAGGCGGCTTCGCGTCTCACTCGAACCATGCGGTGGCGTCGAACGGTTCCTCGGTGCCGTCCTCATCCACGATCACGATCTCGCTCTCGATCAGGTGCGCCGCTCTGCCGTCGTTCGAGGGCTGAGGAATGGGCAGAGGGGTCATCAGCGCCCACCGCCCTCTTGCCTGGCATCAGCGCTGAGCCGCCGACCCTCCGCCAGGTCCTCCGCCACACCGGCCGCGATGAGGGCCGCGCCGGGGGTGTGGCCGGAGCCGACGTAACGCCAGTGCGCTTCCGTGATCGCGTCTGGAATCTCGGCGTCTCCGACGTGCTGAGCACGCTCGGCGCGCAGTGCCGCATAGGTGGTGGAGTACGCGCGGGACTTGGTGAGGATGTGCCCGCGGTAGCCGAGGGTGTGGGTCCAGGTGCGCAGGTGGAGGGGTGCGTACTCGGGGAGGCCGCCGAGGCGCCAGGAGGTGCGCATGAGGGTGCGGACGTGCGCGCTCACGGGTGCAGTGTCGATGTCGGCCCAGGTGGTGACCCTGTGGTCGGTACCGGCGCCTGTCTCGCTCGCGCCCTTGGTGACGTACTTCGCGACGTATGCGGCCACGGCGTCATCGCCGGGCCCAGCCCCGTCACCGTCGGCGTGCAGCGGACGGACGTCGAGTTGGGCGCCCCAGCGCAGGAGCAGTTCGCCGACGGCGGGGTTGTACGGGGTGCGGACCAGGACGCGCCCGGCGGAGGCGCGGACGGCGTCGGTGAGCCGGTCGGCCGTGCCCCAGGGCGGGGGTTCGTCGGTCGGTCCGTCGGGGCCGTCGAGGCGGACGACCGCGTGCACGTGGACGGCCGCCCGTTTCTGGTATTCGGCGACGCGTGCGAAGGACAGTCGGGCGTGGTGGGCGAAGCGGGACTGCACGAGGCCGGCGGAGGTGGCCAGGCGCCGCCGCACGTCGATGACGAAGCGGTCCCACAGCTTGGAGGCGTGCGCGTGCCACAGGACGTGTCCGGTGTAGTCGTAGCAGTCGGGGCACAGGGGTTGGCCGATGAGGGGATCGGTCGGAGTGTGCTCGGTGGTGCAACCGAGGGGGCGCCCGTGGTCGCAGGTGCCGCCGTCGCGGCGGGGGCGGCAGCGTTCTCCGATCCGGTGCACGGGGCCGAAGGACGGCGCGGTCAGGGTGACGAAGAGCCGGGGACGGTTGGAGCGCACTGGTCCTGGCATAGATGGACGTCAGCGAGAAGCCCAGCGAATCACCTGCTTCCGGCCACTGCTCGACGCATTACTCACATCAAGAAGACCCGTTTCAGCTGGTCGGAGCCGTCTTCTTGACCGTCAGCGGCAGCAACTTCTTGCCGCTGTCGCTCAGTGGCGGCCATGTATCGAACTGAGGGCACGGCCCGCACCGCAACTACACCAGCCGGTCACCGAGACAGGGACAGCCGTCGTTGCTCACGGTCGATGTCAGTGGCGATGACCGTTAGTTCGTCGCCGATCTGTACGGCGTCTTCAGACACGGCCACCGGGGTTGCGCCGGCCTCGCGCAGCGGGACCAGTCCCTCGACTCCGTCGGCCACCTCGACGAAGAAGCCGAAGGGCAGCAGTTTGGTCACGCGCCCACGCAGTGGCTGGCCGACCCGGACGTGGTCGGCGAACGTCTGGAAGGGGTCAGGCTGCCTTGCTCGCAGGGACAGCCGGGCCTCCCCGTTCCAGGTGTCGAATTGCAGGAACTCGCACGACACACGCTGGCCGACCGAAACGACCTCGGACGCCGCTTCGAAGCGCCGCCAGGACAGTTCGGGGTAGGTGATGAAGCCGACCCCGGGATGGACCGGATGGTCGGGGCCCTCGTCCAGTGCTACGAAGACACCGAAGGGCTCTATCGCCGCCACCGTGCCGGCCAAGAGCTCACCGTGGCGAAGCCGCTTGAGGAACGCCCAGAGGTCCGGGTTCTCGGTGGCCGCCATCGAAAGCCGCACCCGCGTCGCATCGAGATCCACGGCCGTCACCTCGGCCGTGATCCGCTGCCCGACCGTGACAGCGTCGGCGAAGCGTCGACGCCAAGAACCATCCAACGGACCCACCACGCCCAGCGGGCGCGCCGCGAACCCGTCCAGCAGCACCACGGCCTCGCCAGGCGTGACCGCCGTGACTGTTCCCGAGCGGAGGGCACCGACCCGCACGGCCGCCAGGAAGTCCCGGGCAGCCCGGTCCGTCGACACGTCGCTCATGCCGCCCAGGTTCTCACGAGGGCCGGCTAGACCCACTCCACCTCGGACTCGATCCCCGCGGGGCTCCCAAGCACCGGCAGGGGCGTCCTCGGCCGTTCTGGCGCCGCCCCACGCGCCCCCTGAATGCCGAGGAAACCGAGCGCTGCGGCCACCTCATCCTCTGTGACCTCCGCCACAGCGTCGGCGAGACGCTGCAGCGGGTCATCACTCACGTCAGCGACCGTTTCAGCTGGTCGGAGCCGTCTTCTTGACCGTCAGCGGCAGCAACTTCTTGCCGCTGTCGCTCAGTTGCGGCCATGTATCGAACTGAGGGCACACCCCGCAGTCGAAGCACGGCGTCCAGCGGCAGTCGTCGACCTCTGTCTCGTCGAGGGCGTCCTGCCAGTCCTCCCAGAGCCAGTCCTTGTCGAGGCCGGAGTCCAGGTGGTCCCAGGGGAGGACTTCCTCGTAAGTGCGTTCGCGGGTGGTGTACCAGTCGACGTCCACGCCGGAGGCGGGCAGCGTCTTCTCCGCGCAGGCCATCCAGCGGTCGTAGGAGAAGTGCTCGCGCCAGCCGTCGAAGCGGCCGCCGTCCTCGTAGACCGCGCGGATCACCGCGCCGAGGCGGCGGTCGCCGCGGGAGAGGAGGCCCTCGACGATGCCGGGCTTGCCGTCGTGGTAGCGGAAGCCGATGGAGCGGCCGTACTTCTTGTCGCCGCGGATCTTGTCGCGCAGCTTCTGCAGCCGGGCGTCCGTCTCCTCGGCGCTGAGCTGCGGAGCCCACTGGAAGGGGGTGTGCGGCTTGGGGACGAAGCCGCCGATGGAGACCGTGCAGCGGATGTCGTTGGCGCCGGAGACCTCGCGGCCCTTGGCGATCACGCGGGTGGCCATGTCGGCGATCTGCAGGACGTCGTCGTCGGTCTCGGTGGGCAGGCCGCACATGAAGTACAGCTTCACCTGGCGCCAGCCGTTGCCGTAGGCCGTCGCGACGGTCCGGATGAGGTCCTCCTCCGAGACCATCTTGTTGATGACCTTGCGGATGCGCTCGGAGCCGCCCTCGGGGGCGAAGGTGAGGCCCGAGCGGCGGCCGTTGCGGGTCAGCTCGTTGGCCAGGTCGATGTTGAACGCGTCGACGCGGGTGGAGGGCAGGGAGAGGCCGACCTTGTCCTCCTCGTAGCGGTCGGCCAGGCCCTTGGCGATGTCGCCGATCTCCGTGTGGTCGGCGGAGGAGAGGGAGAGCAGGCCGACCTCCTCGAAGCCGGTGGCCTGCAGGCCCTTCTCCACCATCTCGCCGATGCCGGTGATCGAGCGCTCGCGCACCGGGCGGGTGATCATGCCGGCCTGGCAGAAACGGCAGCCGCGCGTGCAGCCGCGGAAGATCTCCACCGACATGCGCTCGTGGACCGTCTCCGCGAGCGGGACCAGGGGCTGCTTGGGGTACGGCCACTCGTCGAGGTCCATCACCGTGTGCTTGGACACCCGCCACGGGACGCCCGAGCGATTGGGGACGACGCGGGCGATGCGGCCGTCGGGGAGGTACTCGACGTCGTAGAACGCCGGGATGTACACGCCGCCGGTCCGCGCCAGGCGGTACAGGACCTCCTCGCGGCCGCCGGGGCGGCCCTCCGCCTTCCACTCGCGGATGACGGCGGTCATGTCGAGCACGGCCTGCTCGCCGTCGCCGATGATCGCGGCGTCGATGAAGTCGGCGATCGGCTCGGGGTTGAACGCCGCGTGGCCGCCGGCCAGCACGATCGGGTCGTCGACCGTGCGGTCCTTCGACTCCAGCGGGATGCCGGCCAGGTCGAGGGCCGTGAGCATGTTGGTGTAGCCGAGCTCGGTGGAGAAGGAGAGGCCGAAGACGTCGAACGCCTTCACCGGGCGGTGACTGTCGACGGTAAACTGCGGGACGGCGTGCTCCCGCATCAGGGCCTCCAGGTCCGGCCAGACGCTGTACGTGCGTTCGGCGAGGACACCGTCCTGCTCGTTGAGGACCTCATAAAGGATCATGACGCCCTGGTTGGGGAGGCCGACCTCGTAGGCGTCGGGGTACATCAGGGCCCAGTGGACGTCGCAGTCGTCCCAGTTCTTGACGGTGGAGTTGAGTTCGCCGCCGACGTACTGGATCGGCTTCTGCACATGCGGGAGCAAGGCTTCGAGCTGTGGGAAGACCGACTCGACTGGCATCGCGCGATTACCTTCGGGAGAGGGAGGGGTGGGTACCGGCCCCGGCGGGGCGGGGTGGGCCATCTAGCGTAACGCGGGGGTGGGGGTGCGGGGGGTTTCGCCCCCGCCGCCCTCGCCCTTCCCGTCCCGTCAAGGGGCCCCGCCCCTCGGACCCCGGAGGGTACGTTGTCGGCCGCGGGCCGGTGGGGGTGCGCCGCGCAGTTCCCCGCGCCCTTCAAAGGGGCGCCGCCCCCTACGCCGACAGCGGCCTCTGCACCCTGATCGACTGCAGCAGGCCCACCGCTATCCAGACCGCGAACATCGACGAGCCGCCGTAGGAGACGAACGGGAGGGGGAGGCCCGCGACCGGCATGATGCCGAGGGTCATGCCGATGTTCTCGAAGGCCTGGAAGGCGAACCAGGCGATGATGCCTGCGGCGACGATCGTGCCGTAGAGCTCGGTCGTCTCGCGGGCGATGCGGCAGGCGCGCCAGAGGACCACGCCGAGCAGGAGCAGTATCGCGCCGGCGCCGACGAAGCCGAGTTCCTCGCCGGCGACCGTGAAGACGAAGTCGGTCTGCTGTTCGGGGACGAACTGACCGGTCGTCTGCGAGCCGTGGAACAGGCCCGAGCCGGTCAGTCCGCCGGAGCCGATGGCGATGCGGGCCTGGTTGGTGTTGTAGCCGACGCCGGCCGGGTCGAGGTCGGGGTTGGCGAAGGCCGCGAAGCGGTTGATCTGGTACTCGTCGAGGATGTGGAGCTGCCACACCGCGAGGGCGCCGAGCGCGCCGACGCCCATCAGGCCGAAGATCCAGCGGTTGGAGGCGCCGGAGGCGAGCAGCACGGCCAGCACGATGATGACCATGACCATGACCGAGCCGAGGTCGGGCATGAGCAGCACGATCGCGATCGGGACGGCGGCCAGGCCGAGGGACTGCAGGACCGTGCGGTGGTCGGGGTACGGCTTGTCGCCGGCGTCGACGCGGGCGGCGAGCAGCATCGCCATGCCGAGGATGATGGTGATCTTGGTGAACTCGGAGGGCTGGAGCGAGAAGCCGCCGCCGAAAACGATCCACGCGTGGGCGCCGTTGACGGTGGCGCCGAGCGGGGTGAGCACCATCAGGATGAGGAAGACCGAGAGGCCGTAGAGGATCGGCACGGCGGTGCGCAGGGTGCGGTGGCCGAGCCAGATCGTGCCGATCATCAGGGCGATGCCGATGCCGGTGTTGAGCAGGTGGCGCAGGAGGAAGTAGTACGGGTCGCCCTGGTTGATCTCGGTGCGGTTGCGGGTCGCGGAGTAGACGAGCAGCGAGCCGATCAGCGAGAGCGCGACGGCGCACATCAGTATCGGCCAGTCGAGGCGGCGGGCGAGGGAGTCGCGGGCGAGGACCCGGGTCCAGCCGGCCCGTTGGGGCCCGTATCCGGAGACGGAGAAGCTGTTGGCCCCGGTCATGCCGTCCTCCCGCGTCCGCCGCGGCGGCCTCCGCCGGAGCGCCGTCGTGTCTGTCGGTTGCCGCCTGTGGGCGACGGGGTGGTCGCCACCGGCGTCTCGGAGGCGCCGCCCTGCGGGGTCTCCTGGTTGGCCTGGTCCGCCTTGGGGTCGTACTTCTTGACCTTGGGGGCCTTGATGGTGCCGTCGGGCCGGATCTTGGGCAGGCTCTTCTGCGGGGTGGGCAGCAGCGCCTTGCTCCTGTCGACCTTGCCGTCCTCGGAGACGCCGTACAGCGAGTTGTAGATCTTGCGGACGGCCTCACCGGAGGCGCCGGAACCGGTACCGGCCTGGGAGATCGTCATGATGACCGAGTAGTCCTTGCTGTACGTGGCCAGCCAGGAGGTGGTCTGCTTGCCGTAGACCTCGGCGGTGCCGGTCTTGGCGTGCAGCGGGATCTTGTCCTGCGGCCAGCCCTGGAACTTCCAGGCGGCGGTGCCGCGGGTGGCCACGCCGGCGAGTGCCTCGTCCATCTTGGCGATGGTGGCCCTGCTGACGGGCAGTTTGCCCGAGGGCCGCGGCTTGATCTCGGTGACCTTCCTGCCGTCGGCGCTGACGACCGCCTTGCCGATGGTCGGGTGGTACATGGTGCCGCCGTTGGCGAGCGCCCCGTAGATCACGGCCTCCTGGACGGGGGTGAGCAGGGTGTCGCCCTGGCCGATGGAGTAGTTGATCGAGTCGCCCTCGCGCATCTTGTTGCCCTCGAGGCAGTTCTCGTACGCGATCTTCTGGACGTAGGTGCCGTCCTTCTTGCCGGTCTTGCACCAGGCGTCCTTGTTGGCCTCCCAGTACTTCTGCTTCCACTCGCGGTCGGGGACCCGGCCGGTGACCTCGTTGGGCAGGTCGATGCCGGTCTTCCGGCCGAGGCCGAACTGGTGGGCGGCCTTGTAGAAGTAGTCCTTCGGCTCACCCTTCTTGGGGTTGATGCCGCCGTCCTTCTTCCACTCCCGGTCGGCGAGGCCGTAGAAGACGGTGTCGCAGGAGACCTCCAGGGCGCGGCCGAGCGTGATGTCGCCGAAGTTCTCGCCCTCGAAGTTCTTGAAGACCTGGTTGCCGACGGAGTAGGAGCTGGTGCAGGGGTAGCCGCCGTCGAAGTCGTAGCCGGCCTCGACGGCGGCGGCGGTGGAGACCACCTTGAAGGTGGAGCCGGGCGCCGACTGGCCCTGGGTGGCCCTGTTGAGCAGCGGGTAGTCGGAGTTCTTGCCGGTGAGGGCCTGGTAGTCCTTGGCGGAGATGCCCCCGACCCAGACGTTGGGGTCGTAGGTCGGTGCGGAGGCCATGGCGACGACGCGGCCGGTCTTGGCCTCCATGACGACGACGGCGCCGGAGTCCGCCTTGTAGTTCTCGCCGGTGATCTTGTCGAACTGCTTGCGGGCCGCCTTCATGGCCGCGTCCAGTTCGTACTCGGCGACCCGCTGCACGCGGGCGTCGATGCTGGTGACCAGGTTGGAGCCGGACTGGGCCTTGTCGGACCGGGCCTTGCCGATGACGCGGCCGAGGTTGTCGACCTCGTAGCGGGTGACGCCGGCCTTGCCGCGCAGCTGCTTGTCGTACTGGCGCTCGAGGCCGGAGCGGCCGACCTGGTCGGAGCGGAGGTAGGGCGAGTCGGTGTCCTGCGCCTTGGTGATCTCGTCGTCGGTGACCGGGGAGAGGTAACCGAGCACCTGGGCGGTGTTGGCGTCACCAGGGGCGGCGTAGCGGCGCACGGCCTCGGGTTCGGCGGTGATGCCGGGGAAGTCCTCGGCGCGCTCGCGGATCTGCAGGGCCTGCTTGGCGGTGGCCTCGTCGGTGATGGGGATGGGCTGGTACGGCGAGCCGTTCCAGCAGGGCTGGCGCGTCTTGGCGTCGCACAGCCGGACCTTGTCCATGACGTCCCTCGGCTTCATGCCGAGGACGCCGGCGAGCTTGGTGAGGACCGCCTTGCCGTCGTCCTGCATCTTCAGCAGGTCGGTGCGGGAGGCGGAGACCACCAGGCGGGTCTCGTTGTCGGCGAGGGCCACTCCGCGGGCGTCCAGGATGGAGCCGCGGACCGCCGGCTGGACGACCTGCTGGACGTGGTTGCCGGACGCCTCCTTGGCGTAGGCGGAGCCCTCGCGGATCTGGAGGTACCACAGCCTGCCGCCGAGGGTCCCGAGCAGGGAGAGGACGAGGATCTGGATGACGACGAGTCGGATCTGGACGCGTGGTGTCCGTCCGGTCTCGGGGATGTTGGTCACTGGTGCTGCCGCCCCCTCTCAGTGCGTGTACGAGTCATACCGTGCGGACCTGTGACCGCGAGGTCCGGCACGTCGGCGGGTCGGGCGGGTCCGGCACGTCCGGCGGGTCCGGCGGTCGCCGGCCGGTCCGTGGTCACAGCCGCTTGACCCCCTTGATGCGTCCGGCGCGGGCCACCCTGGCCTTGGCCGCGCGGGCCTTGAGACCGCCGCGCTGGCCGCCGATGCGCAGCCCGGTGCCGGAGGAGAGCCAGCCGGCGGAGACGTCGGCGGCCTTGGCGCCCGAACCGGCCCCGTCGAGCGGGTCGTTGTCGGCGCGGCGGGCCAGCGCCATCAGTCCGGGGACCACGAACGGCGCCAGCAGCAGGTCGTAGACGGTGGCGCTGAGCAGCAGGCCCGACAGGCCCACGTGGCGGGCGGCGGTGTCGCCGACGAGGGCGCCGACGCCCGCGTACAGCAGGGTGGAGCCGATCGCGGCGACGGCGACCACGGCCATGGGGCCGGTGGCGGACTTCAGTCGGCCGTTCTCCGGTCTGGCGAGCCCGGCGAGGTAGCCGACGACGCACAGCACGAGGGCGTACCGCCCGGCCGCGTGATCGGCGGGGGGCGCGAGGTCGGACAGCAGCCCGGCGCCGAAGCCGACGAGGGCGCCGCCCACGTGGCCGTAGACCAGGGCGAGGGCGAGCACGGTGAGCAGGACGAGGTCGGGGACGGCGCCGGGCAGGTGCAGGCGGGCGAGCACGCTCACCTGGACCACCAGGGCGACGACCACGAGGGCGACGGAGAGCAGCATCCGGTTGAGGCGCATCAGGTTCGGCTCCTACGGGGTGGGCTGCGCACCGGCGGTGGCGTTGCCGTCGCTGTTGCCGTCGGTGTTGTCGTCTGTTCCGGCGTCGCCGGTGGTGCCGGCGTCGCCGGTGTCCTCTTCGGTGCGGGCGCCACCCGAGGGTGTCACGGTCACGGTGACGGTCGGCGTGGGCCTGGGCTTGGACTTCGGCGGCAGCACGGTGTCGCGCGGGTCCTTGCCGGGTGCCTCGACGACGACGCCGACGATGTCGAGCTTGGTGAAGGAGACGAACGGCTCGACGTAGATCGTGCGGGTCAGGTCACCGCCCGAGGGGTCGACGCGGGAGACCTTGCCGACGGGAACGCCGGGCACGAACGGCTTGTCGGCCTGGGAGCCGAAGGTGACGAGCCGGTCGCCCTTCTTCACGTCGGCCTTGGCGTTGAGGAGTTGCACCCGGAAGGGGCGGTCGCCCTGGCCGGCGGCGAAGCCGAGTTCGTCGCTGCCCTCCATCCGCGTGCCGACGGTGAAGTCGGGGTCGTTCGCGAGCAGCACGGTGGCGGAGTGCGGGCCGACGGTGGTGACGCGGCCGACGAGCCCGTCGCCGTTGAGGACGGTCATGTCCCGCTTGACGCCGTCGTCGGCGCCGATGTCGATGGTGACGGTCCATGAGAAGCCCTGGGCCGCTCCTATGGCGATGACCTGAGCGCCCTTGATGCCGTACTGGCCCTCGCCGGCGACGCTCAGCATCTTGTCGAGCTGGGCGAGCCGACTGCGGTTGCGGGCGCCGCTGCCGAGCTTCGCCTTCAACGCGGCGTTGTCGCGCTCCAGTCGGGCGACGCGATCGTGCTTGTCACCGGAGTCGCGGACCGCGGCGATCGCGTTGCCGACGGGGTCGACAGCGGTCGACACCCCGTTCTCGATCGGCCCGAACACCGTGGCGGCGGCCTGCCGGGCGCCGTCGACCGGGGAGTCCTCACCGCCCCGGATGTCCACCGTGATCAGTGCGAAAGCGATGGCGATCAGCAGCACCAGGAGCAGCCGGCTCTCCTTTGTGTCCCTCACGTGCGGCGGCCGTGCCTTCCTCGTCGGAATGGGAGGTGGGGTGGGGGTGGGTGGAACAGGGATGGGGCGGGGGGGTGGAGCGAAGGGGATGGGTCGTGCGGTGTCGCGGGCCCCGCGGTGTCGCGGGGGGGGCGCCGTGTCGGCGGTGTTGTGGGGGAGCCTATGCCTCGCTAGCAGTGATCCGCCGTACGAGAGGGGCGCTTCTCGTACGGCGGAATCGAAGCGTTACGTCATCTGCGCGGCTGGGCGTCGAGGACCTGCTGGAGGGCCTCGAACTCCTCGACACACTTGCCGGATCCGAGGGCGACGCTGTCCAGCGGGTCCTCGGCGATGTGGATCGGCATGCCCGTCTCGCGACGCAGCCGTTCGTCGAGGCCGCGCAGCAGCGCGCCGCCGCCGGTGAGGACGATCCCGCGGTCCATGATGTCGCCGGAGAGTTCCGGCGGGCACTTGTCGAGGGTCGTCTTGACCGCGTCGACGATCGCGTTGACCGGTTCCTCGATGGCCTTGCGCACCTCGGCCGCGGAGATGACGACGGTCTTGGGCAGGCCGGAGACCAGGTCGCGGCCACGGATCTCGGTGTGCTCGTCGGAGTCGAGGTCGTACGCCGAACCGATCGTGATCTTGATCTGTTCCGCCGTCCGCTCGCCGAGGAGGAGCGAGTACTCCTTCTTGACGTACTGGATGATCGCGTTGTCCAGCTCGTCCCCCGCGACGCGGATGGACTGGGCGGTGACGATGCCGCCGAGCGAGATGACCGCGACCTCCGTGGTGCCGCCGCCGATGTCCACCACCATGTTGCCCGTGGCCTCGTGGACCGGAAGACCGGAGCCGATGGCGGCGGCCATGGGCTCCTCGATGATGTGCACCTGGCGGGCGCCGGCCTGCGAGGAGGCCTCGATGACCGCGCGGCGCTCGACGCCGGTGATCCCCGAGGGCACGCAGACGACGACGCGCGGGCGGGCGAGGTAGCGCCGCTTGTGGATCTTCAGGATGAAGTAGCGGAGCATGCGCTCGGTGATCTCGAAGTCGGCGATCACGCCGTCCTTCAGCGGACGCACGGCGACGATGTTGCCCGGCGTGCGCCCGATCATTTTCTTGGCTTCGGCACCGACCGCGAGGATGCCACCGGTGTTGGTGTTGATCGCGACGACGGACGGTTCGTTGAGTACGATTCCGCGACCCCTGACGTACACCAGCGTGTTGGCGGTCCCGAGGTCGACAGCCATGTCACGGCCGATGAACGACATTGAGTTCCCCATCAGATTTCGTCTGGCCTTCCCAAGTGAAGCGTGTGAGGGCTCGTGTTGGGGCGGCGAAGTGGGTGCGGTGACGTGAAGGCTTACATCGTAGTCTCGCCTGCACGAACACCGTGCGAGGGTCTTCGCCATTGTCAGCAGATCACGCCCCGCCCCGCTTGTGGAGAGGGGCGTTCGGGGGTGCGCGTTCCCCCGATCGGCACGCATACGCGGACGGACGGCCACTTCGGTGGCGGCCGTCCCGCGTCATGTGGTCCGTTCGGCTGACATGGCGTCAGGTGCCGTGTCGACGGCGAGTCGGGGGCGTACGGCGGATCGGCCTCGTTCGGCGGGCCGCCGCACGGCGGGGCGGGCAGGGGAACGGGCCGCGGGCCGCCGGGCCCGCGGGTTCAGAAGCGGCCGGGGAAGAAGATCTTCAGCTCGCGCTCGGCGGAGTCCTCCGAGTCCGAGGCGTGGATCAGGTTCTCGCGGACGATGACCCCGTAGTCGCCGCGGATGGAGCCGGGGGCGGCGGCGATCGGGTCGGTGGGACCGGCCAGCGCCCGGACCCCCTCGATGACCCGCTCGCCCTCGACGACGAGGGCGACGACGGGGCCGGAGGCCATGAACTCGACGAGGGGCTCGTAGAAGACCTTGCCCTTGTGCTCGCCGTAGTGCTGCTCCAGCGTCTCCTGGTCCAGGGTGCGCAGTTCCAGCGCCGTGATGCTCCAGCCGGCCTTGCGCTCGATACGGCTGATGATCTCGCCCGTCAGGCCGCGCCGGACGGCGTCGGGCTTGAGGAGGACAAGGGTGCGCTGGCTCACGGGGGAACTCCTTGGGAACTGGTGAGTGAGTGGTCAGAGGGTACAGGGCCCCTCCGTGGAGAAATCACGCAGTACCGAGGTCCGACGGGCCGGGGTTCGCGCCCTGCGCCTCCTGCGCCGCGAAGCGGGCCTTCGCCTCGTCGATCTTGCGTCCGTAGTGCACCGAAGCCCACCACAGGGCGGTGAACACCGCGCCCATGAAGAACATCGTCGGGACGAAGAAACCGGAGGCGATCAGCGCGAGCTGCAGCGCCCAGCCGAGCTGGACGCCGCCGGGGCGGGTGAGCACCCCGCACAGCAGCAGGCACAGCACCATGGCGATGCCGCTGACCGTCCAGACCGTGCCCGTGGACAGGTCGGGGTCCTTCATCGCGACGAGTCCGGCGAACCCGATCACGAAGAACTCGCCCAGCAGGGTCGAGGAACACAGGGTGCGCACGGCGGTCAGCCCCTCTTCAGCAGCAGTCGGGCCTCGCCGACGGTGTACACGGAACCGGTGACCAGGACACCGCCGCCGGCGAACTCGCTCTCCTCCTCGGCGAGCGTGATGGCCGCCTCCAGGGCGTCCGGGAGGCGCGGTTCCACCTGGACCCTGTCCTCACCGAAGACCTCCACGGCGAGCGCGGCCAGGTCGTCGGCGGGCATCGCGCGGTGGGTGGAGTTCTGCGTGACCACGACCTCCGCGAAGATCGGCTCGAACGCCTCCAGCACCCCCCGCACGTTCTTGTCGGCACTCGCCCCGACCACGCCGATGAGCCGGCTGAACTCGAACGCCTCGTCCACCGCCTCGGCGGTGACCCGCGCGCCGGCCGGGTTGTGGGCGGCGTCCAGGACGACCGTCGGGGAGCGGCGGACGACCTCCATGCGGCCCGGGGAGGAGACCGCGGCGAACGCCTTGCGGACGGTGTCGATGTCCAGCGGGTGCGGGCGCTCGGCGCCGACGCCGAAGAACGCCTCGACGGCGGCGAGTGCCACGGAGGCGTTGTGCGCCTGGTGGGCGCCGTGCAGCGGGAGGTACACCTCGTCGTACTCGCCGCCCAGGCCGCGCAGGGTGATGAGCTGTCCGCCGACGGCGACCTGCCGGGCGACGACGCCGAACTCCAGTCCCTCGCGGGCCACGGTGGCGTCCGCCTCGGCCGACTTCCTCAGCAGCACCTGGGCCGCGTCCACCGGCTGTTGGGCCATGACGACCGAGGCGCCCTGCTTGATGATCCCGGACTTCTCCCCCGCGATCTCGCCGGGCGTGGAGCCGAGGCGGTCGGTGTGGTCCAGGTCGATGGGGGTGACGACGGCGACATCGCCGTCGATGACGTTGGTGGCGTCCCACGTGCCGCCCATGCCGACCTCGACGACGGCGACGTCGACGGGAGCGTCGGAGAAGGCCGCGTACGCCATGGCCGTGAGCACCTCGAAGAACGACAGGCGGTACTCCTGCGCCGCGTCGACCATCTCGATGTACGGCTTGATGTCCTGGTACGTCTCCACGAAGTGCTCGGCGGAGACGGGGGCGCCGTCCAGGCTGATGCGCTCGGTGACCGACTGCACGTGGGGGCTGGTGTAGCGGCCGGTGCGCAGGTCGAAGGCGCCGAGGAGGGCCTCGATCATGCGGGCCGTGGTGGTCTTGCCGTTGGTGCCGGTGAGGTGGATCGAGGGGTACGCGCGCTGGGGGTCGCCCAGCAGGTCCATCAGCGCGGCGATCCTGTCGACGGAGGGTTCCAGCTTGGTCTCGCCCCAGCGGGTGGCGAGCTCCGTCTCGACCTCGCGCAGGGCCGCGTCGGTCTCCGGGTCGGCGGGGCGGGTGGGGACGTCGGGCTCCGGCGGGCCGCCCAGGGTGCGCAGGGTGCGGCTGCCGGCCTCGATGACGGCGAGGTCGGGGTCGCGGTCCGTCTCGGCCGCGATGATGTCTTCGAAGTCGCCGTCGGCGTCGAAGCCGTCGGGGGCGTTGCCGTTGTCGGGCGGGAGCTCACTCACGCGGTCCAGTCTACGGAGGTCCTGCCCTGGAGTGAGGCTGTGCCCCTTCGGCCCCTCTTGGGCGCCTTTCGGCTCGGGCTGTCCTGTTGTGAGGCGGCTGCGGGCGCGTGGTGGCCCGTCGCGCGCCCACGCGGCGGAGCCGCAGATCGACGCGGCCCCCTGAACAGGGCGCGGCCCCGGTGCCTGGAGGCTCCGGGGCCACGCTTGCCGTCAAGGGCGTTATGCCTGCGGGAGGCGGTCCAACTGGGCCCGGAGGCGGGTGATGTCCTCCTCCGCCTTGGCGAGGCGGCCGCGGATCTTGCCGACGACCGGCTCGGGGGCCTTGGCCAGGAACCCCTCGTTGCCCAGCTTGGCCGTCGCCTGGGCCTTCTCCTTCTCCGCCGCCGCCAGATCCTTGGCGAGCCGCTTGCGCTCCGCCGCCACGTCGATCGTGCCGGAGAGGTCGAGGGCGACCGTCGCCCCAGCGACCGGGAGCGTCGCCGTCGCGGTGAAGGCGTCGCCCTCCGGCGTGAGGCGCAGGAGCTGGCGGATGGCGGCCTCGTGCGGGGAGAGGGCCGTACCGTCGAGGCTCAGCCGGGCCGGAACCCGCTGGCCGGGCTGCAGGCCCTGGTCGGCGCGGAAGCGGCGGACCTCGGTGATGACCTGCTGGAGCGTCCCGATCTCCCGCTCGGCCTCGGCGTCGCGGAAGCCGCCCGGCGCGTCAGCGCCAGGAACCAGCACAGCCGACGGCCACGCGGCGATGACGACCGACTCGCCGCCCGTGAGCGTCGTCCAGAGCGTCTCGGTGACGAACGGGACGATCGGGTGCAGCAGGCGCAGGGTGACGTCGAGGACCTCGCCGAGGACCCGCCCCGAGACCTGCGCGGCCTCGCCGCCGGCCATGAACGTCGTCTTGGACAGCTCGACGTACCAGTCGAAGACCTCGTCCCACGCGAAGTGGAACAGGGCGTCGGAGAGCTTCGCGAACTGGTAGTCCTCGTAGAGCGCGTCGACCTCGGCGACGACCGAGTTGAGGCGGGAGAGGATCCACCGGTCCGTGGACGACAGCTTCGAGGCGTCCGGCAGCGGGCCGTCGACGGTCGCGCCGTTCATCAGCGCGAACCGCGTGGCGTTCCAGATCTTGTTGGCGAAGTTCCGGGAACCCTGGACCCAGTCCTCGCCGATCGGGACGTCGACGCCGGGGTTGGCGCCGCGCGCGAGGGTGAACCTCACGGCGTCGGAGCCGTACTTGTCCATCCAGTCCAGCGGGTTGACGACGTTCCCGTAGGACTTGGACATCTTCTTGCCGTTCTGGTCACGGACCATGCCGTGCAGGGCGATGGTGCGGAACGGCGGGGTGCCGTCCATCGCGTAGAGACCGAACATCATCATCCGCGCGATCCAGAAGAAGAGCAGGTCGTAGCCGGTGACCAGGACGGAGTTCGGGTAGAACTTCGCGAGCGACTCGGTCTGTTCGGGCCAGCCCATGGTGGAGAAGGGCCACAGTCCGGACGAGAACCAGGTGTCCAGGACGTCGGAGTCCTGCCGCCAGCCCTCGCCGGTGGGCGGCTGCTCGTCGGGGCCGACGCAGACGACCTCGCCGTTCGGCCCGTACCAGACCGGGATGCGGTGGCCCCACCACAACTGGCGCGAGATGCACCAGTCGTGGAGGTTGTCGACCCAGTCGAAGTACCGCTTCTCCATCTCCTGCGGGTGGATCGTGACCCTGCCGTCGCGGACGGCGTCACCGGCGGCCTTCGCCAGCGGGGCGACCTTGACCCACCACTGCAGGGACAGGCGCGGCTCGATGGTGGTCCTGCAGCGCGAGCAGTGGCCGACGCTGTGGACGTACGGCCGCTTCTCGGCGACGATCCGGCCCTCGGCGCGCAGCGCGGCGACGATGGCCGAGCGGGCCTCGAGCCGGTCCAGGCCCTGGAAGGGGCCGTGGACGGTGATGACGGCGTGCTCGTCCATCACGGCGATGGACGGCAGGTCGTGGCGCCGGCCGATCTCGAAGTCGTTCGGGTCGTGAGCGGGCGTCACCTTGACGGCGCCGGTGCCGAACTCGGGGTCGACGTGCTCGTCGGCGACGACCGGGATGGAGCGGTCGGTCAGCGGCAGTTTGACGAGCTTGCCGACCAGGTGCTTGTAGCGCTCGTCCTCGGGGTGGACGGCGACGGCCGTGTCACCGAGCATCGTCTCCGCGCGGGTGGTGGCGACGACGATGGTCTCGTCGCCCTCCCCGTACGTCATGGAGACCAGCTCGCCGTCGTCGTCCTGGTAGTCGACCTCGATGTCCGAGATCGCGGTCAGACAGCGGGGACACCAGTTGATGATGCGCTCGGCGCGGTAGATCAGCTCGTCGTCGTAGAGCCGCTTGAAGATCGTCTGGACGGCCTGGGACAACCCCTCGTCCATCGTGAACCGCTCACGGGACCAGGCGACGCCGTCGCCGAGGCGGCGCATCTGCCCGCTGATCTGCCCGCCGGACTCGGCCTTCCACTGCCAGACCCGCTCGACGAAGGCCTCCCGGCCGAGGTCGTGGCGGGACTTGCCCTCCTTGGCGAGCTCACGCTCGACGATGTTCTGCGTGGCGATGCCGGCGTGGTCCATACCGGGCTGCCACAGCGTCTCGAAGCCCTGCATGCGCTTGCGGCGGGTCAGGGCGTCGATGAGCGTGTGCTCGAAGGCGTGCCCGACGTGGAGCGAGCCGGTGACGTTCGGCGGGGGGATGACGATGGTGTACGGCGGCTTCTCGCTCTTGGCGTCGGCCTCGAAGTAACCCCGCTCGACCCAGCGCTCGTACAGCTTCCCCTCTACCTCGGCCGGCGCGTACTGGGTCGGCAGTTCGGTGCTGGGCGCTGTGGGCTGCTGCGATGCGTTCTCGGTCACCCGCTCAGTTTAGAGGTGTCACGGGCCGGTTCTGAAACGCGTTTGTTCTGTAACGGTGCGGCCCCCGCCGCCCCCGGGGCATGGCGCTTCCGTCAGGATGACAGGGGCCACACAGGAAACCGAGGGGGAACCCAGAGATGAGCCACAACCAGCCGGGCCCGTACGGCGGGCAGCCGCAGCAGCCCGGGCCGTACGGTCAGCCGGGACCCTACGGTCAGCCGCCGCAGGCCCCGCAGCCCGGCTACGGACAGCCGCCCCAGACCCCGCCGCAGCCCGGTTACGGCTACCCGCAGCAGCCGCAGGGCGTACCGCCGCAGCAGCCGAACCCTTACGGCCAGCAGCAGGCCCCGCAGCCGGGTTACGGGCAGCAGCCGTACGGTCAGCAGCCCTACCCGCCGCAGCCGGCGGCGCCGGGCGGCGGCAAGAAGAAGACCGGGCTGATCATCGGTGCGGTGGCCGTGGTCGCGGCGATCGCCGTGGGCGCGTACTTCGTGATCGGCGGCGACGACGGCGGCAGCGCCTCGGTCGCCGACGACGGCCCGCACAAGCTGGTGACGCCGGCCGCGGTCGGCGACTACGCCAAGGCGGACGGTCTGACCACCGACAGCGACGGCGGCCCCACCGGGACCAGCGACCCGGCGAAGCTCAAGACGATCGGCATCGAGAACGGCCATGTCGTCAAGGCCACGTACACCGCCGGTCCCGGCACCAGCGGCAGGATCATGTCGTTCAACGGCGCCTACGGGGACATCAAGGACCCGGAGGCCACGATCGACGCGGGCTTCGCCAACGCCCACAAGACGTCGAGCACGGGCGACAACAAGGAGAAGATCTCCTGGAAGGGCAGCCCGGCGGCCGTCGAGCCGAACGGCCTGGACGGGGCCCTGATGAAGTGCCAGACGGCACACATCACCGAGGGCGCGCAGAGCCTGGACATGCCGATCTGCGTGTGGGCCGACCACAGCACCTACGGCGTGGTCAACGGCTTCGACCTGACGTCCTCCAAGACGGGGGCCGGCATCCCGCAGGACAAGGTGTCCGCGTTCGGCACCGAGCTGCGCGGCAAGGCACGCGTCAAGGCCTGACGAAGGCGCACGGCATACGACCGCACACGAAGGGGCGCCCGGCGGACTGCCGGGCGCCCCTTCGTGTGCGCTGCTCGCGGGTGCGGGCGCGTCACGCCGACTTCCGGGTCGCGTTACGCCGACTTCTGCTCGCCCGGGCCGCGTCCGCGGGCGTCCCGCGGGATGAGCGTCGGGTTGACGTTGGAGTGGACGACGTCGGCGGTGATGACGACGCGGGCCACGTCCTTGCGGGACGGGATCTCGTACATCACGCCCTGGAGGACCTCCTCCATGATGGCGCGCAGACCGCGCGCGCCGGTCTGGCGCAGGATCGCCTGGTCGGCGATGGCCTCCAGCGCCTCGCGCTCGAAGTCCAGCTCCACACCGTCGAGTTCGAACAGCCGCTGGTACTGCTTCACCAGCGCGTTGCGCGGCTCGACGAGGATCTGCAGCAGGGCCTCGCGGTCGAGGTTGTGCACGGAGGTGATGACCGGGAGCCGGCCGATGAACTCCGGGATCATGCCGAACTTGACCAGGTCCTCGGGCATGATGTCCTGGAACTGGTCCTTGGACTCCAGCTCCCGCTTGGAGCGGATGGTGGCGCCGAAGCCGATGCCCTTGGCGCCCGCCCGGGACTCGATGATCTTCTCCAGTCCGGCGAACGCGCCGCCCACGATGAACAGCACGTTCGTCGTGTCGATCTGGATGAACTCCTGGTGCGGGTGCTTGCGGCCGCCCTGCGGCGGGACGGAGGCGGTGGTGCCCTCCAGGATCTTCAGCAGGGCCTGCTGCACGCCCTCGCCGGAGACGTCCCGGGTGATCGACGGGTTCTCGCTCTTGCGGGCGACCTTGTCGATCTCGTCGATGTAGATGATCCCGGTCTCGGCCTTCTTGACGTCGTAGTCGGCCGCCTGGATCAGCTTGAGCAGGATGTTCTCGACGTCCTCGCCGACGTAGCCGGCCTCCGTCAGCGCCGTCGCGTCGGCGATGGCGAAGGGGACGTTGAGCATGCGGGCCAGCGTCTGGGCCAGCAGGGTCTTGCCGGAGCCGGTGGGGCCCAGCAGGAGGATGTTCGACTTGGCGAGCTCGATCGCGTCGTCACGGCCCTGCGCGCCGCCGTTCTCGCCGGCCTGGACGCGCTTGTAGTGGTTGTACACCGCGACCGAGAGGGCCTTCTTCGCCGGCTCCTGGCCGACGACGTAGCCCTCGAGGAACTCGTAGATCTCGCGGGGCTTGGGGAGCTCTTCCCAGCGCACCTCGCTGGTCTCGGCGAGCTCCTCCTCGATGATCTCGTTGCAGAGATCGATGCACTCGTCGCAGATGTACACACCGGGGCCTGCGATGAGCTTCTTGACCTGCTTCTGGCTCTTGCCGCAGAACGAGCACTTGAGCAGATCGCCGCCGTCACCGATGCGTGCCACGGTGTGCTTCCCCTTCGCCTGGGAACCGCCTGGACGTCAACGTCCAGCGACTCCTGGTGCTGCCTTATGTCCGACGGTACCTTGCCGCGGCCCCCGTTCGGGCCCCCCTTGGCACGGTTCACTTCGACACACGGCTCACGTGAGGTGTGCCGAACCGAACCAAGGGGCGGCAGACGATACAGCTCCTGTGGAGGTCCGGGTTCAGCGGACCGAGTCGTTGTTCATCTTCCGGGTGGAGATGATCTGGTCGATCAGGCCGTAGGAGAGCGCCTCCTCGGCCGTGAGGATCTTGTCGCGCTCGATGTCCTCGCGGATCTTCTCGATCGGCGTGGTGGAGTGCTTGGCCAGCAGGTCTTCGAGCTGGGCACGCATCCGGAGGATCTCGTTGGCGGCGATCTCCAGGTCGGAGACCTGACCGCGGCCGGTCTCACTGTAGGGCTGGTGGATCAGCACCCGGGCGTTGGGCAGCGCCATGCGCTTGCCGGGCGTTCCGGCGGCCAGCAGGATGGCGGCGGCCGAGGCGGCCTGGCCCATGCAGACCGTCTGGATGTCCGGCTTCACGAACTGCATGGTGTCGTAGATCGCCGTGAGCGCGGTGAAGGAGCCGCCGGGGCTGTTGATGTAGACCGAGATGTCCCGGTCGGGGTCCATCGACTCCAGGCACAGGAGCTGCGCCATGACGTCGTTGGCGGAGGCGTCGTCGATCTGCACGCCGAGGAAGATCACGCGCTCCTCGAACAGCTTCGCGTACGGGTCGTACTCGCGCACGCCCTGGGAGGTGCGCTCGACGAAGCGGGGGATGACGTAACGGGATTCGGCGCGCGGGCCGGTGTACTCGGCCTCGGCGGCCTGTGTGGCCTGCAGACGGCCGTAGAGGCCGCGGCCGGGGAAGTCGTTCACGTAAATATCTCCTGGGGCCTGAGAGGGGCTGTGGCGGTCGGCTGGGGCGGTGACGCGTGGGCTCCGTCGCGGTCACGCACGCGGGGCGTGCGCGCGGACGGGAGCGCTCACGCCGCTCCGGTGCCTCCGCCGCCCGGCAAGCTGGCTGCGTGGGTGATGACGTCGTCGATGAGGCCGTACTGCTTGGCCTCGTACGCGTCGAACCAGCGGTCGCGGTCCGAGTCGCGGGTGATCTGCTCCACCGTCTGGCCGGTGTGGTGCGAGGTGAGCTCGGCCATGCGCTTCTTGGTGTGCAGCAGCCGCTCGGCGTGGATCTTGATGTCCGAGGCCGAGCCGGCCAGGCCGGCGGAGGGCTGGTGGATCAGGATCTCCGCGTTCGGCAGGGCGAAGCGCTTGCCCGGCGTGCCCGCGCTGAGCAGGAACTGGCCCATCGAGGCCGCGAGGCCCATGGCGATGGTGACCACGTCGTTCTTGATGAACTGCATGGTGTCGTAGATCGCCATGCCCGCCGTGATCGAGCCGCCGGGGCTGTTGATGTACAGGTTGATGTCCTTCTCCGGGTCAGCGGCGAGGAGCAGCAACTGTGCGGTGATCTTGTTGGCAATGTCGTCGTCGACCGGCTGGCCGAGGAAGATGATCCGCTCGCCGAGCAGCCGGTTGTACACCTGGTCGCCGAGGCCACCACCGATGGAGGGCTCGCCGGCGGCGGAGGGCATCAGATTCGTCACGTATCCACCTGCTCGTCTTACGACGGCGCCGGGCCGTCTCACGTGTTCTGCCGGGGCGCGGGCCGTCCGGCCGTATTCGGGGACTCCCCTGCCCTCGTACTCATGGACCCTAACGCGCGGGTCCCTCCGGGGAATCCCGCGCACGGGAGTGTTCGCTGTGAGCGCATGGCTCCGCCGGTGAGCGGGGGGTTGTGGGGCGGGCCCGGGCGGTGACGGCACAGGCCCTGCCCGCCCCCAGCCCCGGGACTCCGCCCCGGCCCCCGGGCTCCTTCTCGCCGTGGCCCCGCCGGCGGGGGATGGCCTGCGGGCCGGTGGGGCTGGTCGCGCGGGTCCCCGCGCCCCTGGGGGGCGCGGCGCTCGCCCGGCGGTCGGCAAGGGAACGGTGGGCCGGGGCCGCCCGTCGCGCGGCTCCCCGCGCCCCTTGAGGGCGCTTACGGGGGACGTCGGTGCCTCGTGCAATGCGGTGCGGTGCGGGCGCCCGGCTGAAGGGCGCGGGTAACTGCGCGACCGGCCCCCGTCGGGCCGCGGTCGGGCGCGTGCCTGGTGGCACACGGCGGTCCCCCGGAACGGGAACGGGCCCCGTGTACGACCACGGGGCCCGTTCCGGGCGTGCGGGGGGGGGGGGGGAGGGAGGAGAGGTCAGGACTCCTTGGAGTCCTCGGCCTTCTCCTCGGCGTCGGCGGCCTCGGGCGCCGTCTCCTCCTCGGAGCCGGCGGCAGCCGTCTCCGCCTCGTCCTCGTCGTCGCTCAGGTCGACGACCTCACCGTTGGTGTCCTTGACCGTCGCCGACTCGACGACGACCGCCAGCGCCTTGCCGCGGGCGACCTCGCCGACCAGCATCGGGACCTGGCCGCCCTCGACGACCGCCTGGGCGAACTGGTCGGGGGACATGCCGGAGCCGGCCGCGCGCCGCACCAGGTGCTCGGTGAGCTCCTCCTGGTTGACGTTGAGCTTCTCCTTGTTGACCAGCTCGTCGAGGACGAACTGCGTCTTGATGCCCTTGACCGCGGCCTCGCGGGTCTCGGTCTCGAACTCCTCGGCGGTCTTCTCCTGGAGCTCCAGGTACTTGTCGAGGGTGAGGCCCATCTGGCCGAGCTGGTGGTGCTCCAGGTTGTGCTTGCGGGTGTTGATCTCGTCCTCGAGCAGCTTCTCGGGGACGGGCACCTCGACGAGCTCCAGGAGCTTGTCGAGCACGCGCTCCTGGGCCTGCGTGGCCTGGTCGTACTCCTTCATGTCGGTCAGGCGCTTGCGGCTGTCGGCCCGCAGCTCCTCCAGCGTGTCGAACTCGGAGGCGAGCTGGGCGAACTCGTCGTCCAGCTCCGGCAGCTCGCGCGCGGCGACCTGGGACACCTTGACGGTGACCTCGGCCTCCTTGCCGGCCGCCGAGCCGCCCTTGAGCTCGGAGGCGAAGGTGGCCTCCTCGCCGGCGGACTTGCCCTTCACGGCGTCGTCGATGCCGTCGAGCAGCTCGCCCGAGCCGATGGTGTAGGAGACGTCCTTGGCGACGCCGTCCTCGAGGACCTCGCCGTCGACCTTGGCCTCCAGGTCCAGGGTGACGACGTCACCCTCCTCGGCGGCGCGCTCGACCGGGGAGGTGGAGGAGAAGCGCTCGCGCAGCTCCTCCACCGCCTTGTCGACGTCCTCGTCGGTGACCTCGATGGCGTCGACCTCGACCTCGATGCCGGAGTAGTCCGGGATCTCGAGGGCCGGGCGGATGTCGACCTCGGCGGTGAAGGACAGCAGCTCGTTGTCCTTCAGCTCCTTGATGTCGACCTCGGGCTGGCCCAGCGGGTTCAGCTCGGCCTCGTTGACCGCGTCGGTGTAGAACTTGGGGAGCGCCTCGTTGACGGCCTCCTCCAGCACCGCACCGCGGCCGAACCGCTGGTCGATGACTCGGGCGGGGATCTTGCCCTTGCGGAAGCCCTTCACCGTGACCTGCTGGTTGATCTTCTTGTACGCCGCGTCGAGGCTGTCCTTGAGCTCCTCGAAGGGCACCTCAACAGTGAGCCGAACCCGGGTCGGGTTCAGGGTCTCCACGGCGCTCTTCACGGTTCGGTCTCCTTGTGGCTGACTTCTTCGGGTTCTGCTGAACGCGCCTGCCGGAGATCGGGTGTACGACCGGGCAGGGCCTCAGCGGATTCGCGCCCTTGAGACAGCCGAGCCGTCCGTCCGGTGAGACGTGACTGTGCGGACACACGGGCGCGCATTCTGCATAGTAGCCGCAGGCCGCACACGCGCCCAAAGGCGATCTTGCCGAAGAGGCCCGAAGAGGTCCGGCGAGGTGACGAACGAGCCGGAGCCGGTGGTCGGGGTGGCGGGATTTGAACCCACGGCCTTCCGCTCCCAAAGCGGACGCGCTACCAAGCTGCGCCACACCCCGTCTGGTGCGACACGTAGGGTACATGCCCGGGCGCGACGCGCCGACCGCATTGCTCGCCGGGCCGCGCGGCGCCCCTCCGTGAGCCGCACGGGGGCGTACGGGTTGGCCTAGTCGGTGGCCCACCCGCTACGATGCGTGCGGTGCCGCGGTCACTGACCTGCGGCCCGACTGTGCGGGCGTAGCTCAATGGTAGAGCCCTAGTCTTCCAAACTAGCTACGCGGGTTCGATTCCCGTCGCCCGCTCCATACGCGTCAGGGCCAGGTCGGAGGTTCGATCCTCCACCTGGCCCTGGTCGTGTTCCAAGGGCGCGTGCAACAGGTTCAGTCGGCCATGTCCCCCGCGTACCCCTCCGGGTGGCCGGGTGCCTTCCGGCCCCGGTCGGCCGGGCCGGTCGGGGCGTCGGCGATCAGCCGACCACGGTCGGCGCCGGCGTGCTGGTGGATCAGCGATGTGCGGGCGGTGCCGGGGCCCGCGCGCCGTCGACTCCCGGTCACTGGCCGCGGTGGACACGGCGAGAGTGTTGCCCGTGTGGCGCAGATCATGCGGGCGGGTCACTCGGCGGGCAGGGCCTCTCGCATCGCCTTCGCGGTGGCCGTCGGGTCGTAGGTCTCCGGGACGCCTTCGACCAGGATGATGTCGCCCTCGATGTGCCGCGAGCGCAACGGTGCGATCTCCTGGTAGGCGGACGAGTCCCACCAGGCCCGCGCCTCGGTGATCCCGGGGAAGCCGATCACTACTACATGCCCGGGCCAGCTGCCCTCCTTCACCTCGTGCTGCGTGGCATGCACCAGGAAGCGCCCGCCGTGCGGCTCGAAGGTGGCGGAGATGCGCTCGACGTACTCGGCGATCTCCGGATGCGGAGCGGCCTCTCGCAGGTGGGCTATGGCGTAGGCGGGCATGGTGTCCTTCCGGTCGGTCGAGCTCCGTACGCCGGGAGCATGGCATGCCGACGCGTCGGGGTCGGTGACCCGACGGGTGGGCGGAGCCCGTCCGCACCCGCCGTAGCGACGGCGCACATGCCTCCCGGGTGCCCGCTCAGGCGGCACATGGCGGGGGATTTTCGGGGACCGTTGACGAGTGTTCGGGAACGCGCGGGTCAGCACCTTCCCCGGCCGGGCCCGGCCTGGTCACGCGATCCACTCGGCCGGCTGAGGGCTGTCCCGTGATCCCTGGTGGATCAGCGCGCGGCGTCGGATGCGGTGCATCGCGAGCCGGAGGGGCGTCCGCGTACTGGATGTATGCGGACGTTCCGACAACGCGGCGAGGTGCCGTAGCTGTCGTCGCACGTCCGCCACGGATTGCGGGACACCTCTTAGGCGAGTCCGTTTCCCGTCGCCCGCTCCGGTGCGGCCCAGGGCCCGATGCCGCTCCCTTCGGGGGCGCGGCCGGCCGGAGGCCGTCGTCGTGCGTGCGGCGGTGGCGGCCGGCCCGGTGGTCAGAGGGTGATCGAGTTGATCATGTCCGCGAGCGAGTTCATGAAGCGGTTGATCGACGGGGCCATACCGGTCGAGGCGAGGAAGAAGCCGAAGAGGACGGCCACGATGGCCGGGCCCGCCTTGATGGAGCCCCCTCGCACCATCACCACAAGGATGATCGCCAACAGCAGCACCACTGACAGCGAAATGGCCACAACAGATCACACCCTCGGTCGGTCCCGCTCCACCGGCCCGGGACGCCAACCCGGCGCGCCCCCGCCAGAACCATCGTGCCACCAACCGGCCGTACGTATGCGGCGCGTGAGACATCGTCGTGCGCCCGCGTCCATCGAGGCGCTCACGGGACGGGCACGCGCCCCGTGCGTGCGCCGCTCAACAAGCATGTGTCGCACGTGAATTCGAACAGCCGCCCGTGAGGGAATTGCCACGGATCGTTTCCATGTCCACACATCTCGTTCGCGAGTGATTTGAATTGCGCGGAGGCGCGGCGACGAATACGGGGCAAGCCCGTGGACGCCGGACGCGCACAACGGGCATCCCTCGGAAATCGGACGGTCCTCGCGTGCCCCCTTTGGGGGTCTTTCATCCTGCTTCATCGTGTGGAAGTAGGACACAACGCCCGCGTACGGTATGGGAATTGATGACGGTCCGACATACGACTCGGCTACCCCGGATGTGGCCCGGAACACGTGAGCCGCACTGTCAGGTTTCTGTGAATCGCGGGTATGCGCAGGCCATAACCAGGATTGGCCACAGGGGTTTTACTGAGCCCCGCAGACAGCGCTAGGGTGCCTCAAATGTTCTCCGCTGCCTCGTCCCCCGTATGCGCAGCGAGGTCCCGGTCACTCCCCCCGCCCCCCGCTCGCTGGGGGGTCCGGTGACCAACTCGCTGCGACCGCACGGTTCCTCCTCCCGCGTCCCGCTCCCCCCGGCCCGGCCGACGGCGGACGGGGTGCCCGGACCCCGCGACCCGCGACGCCCGCCCGACGCGACCACCGCGGGCGGTTCCCCCGCCGCCCGGCCGGCCGGCCGGCGTGACGCGTTCTTCGACAACGCGAAGTACCTGGCGATCGTCCTCGTCGCCATGGGGCACGCCTGGGAGCCGCTGACCGACCACAGCCGCGCCGCCGAGGCGCTCTACATGGTCGTCTACACGTTCCACATGCCGGCGTTCATCCTCATCTCCGGCTACTTCTCCCGCAGCTTCGACATGCGGCCCGACCGGCTCAGGCGGCTGATCACCGGCGTCGCCGTGCCGTACGCCGTCTTCGAGGTGGTCTACTCCCTGTTCAAGAGGTGGGCCGACCACGACCCCGGACATCCGATCAGCCTGCTCGACCCCTGGTACCTGACCTGGTTCCTCGTCGCGCTGTTCGTGTGGCGGCTGACCACCCCGCTGTGGAAGGTCGTCCGCCACCCGGTGCCGCTGGCGCTCGTCATCGCCTGCCTCGCCTCCGTCTCCCCCGACATCGGCGACGACCTCGATCTGCAGCGGGTGCTGCAGTTCCTGCCGTTCTTCGTCGTCGGCCTGTTCATGAGGCCGGAGCACTTCCGGCGGCTGCGCGGGCGCGCGGTGCGGACGGTGTCCGTGCCGGTCGTGGCGGGCGCGGTCGCCTTCGCCTACTGGGCCGGGCCGCGCATGAACTCCGCGTGGTTCTACCACCGGGACAGTGCGCAGGAACTGGGTGCGCCCTGGTGGGCCGGCGTGGTCATGACGCTCGCGCTGTTCGGCTGCTCGATGGTGCTCACGGGGTGCTTCCTCGCGTGGGTGCCGCGGCGGAAGACGTGGTTCACGGTGCTCGGCGCCGGAACCCTGTACGGGTACCTGCTGCACGGGTTCCTCGCGAAGGGTTCGCGGTTCTGGGGCTGGTACGACCATGCGTGGGCGCAGCAGGTGTGGGGTGAGGTGGCTGCGACGGTGGTGGCGGCTGCGGTCGTCACGGTGCTGTGTACGCCGCCGGTCCGCAGGGTGTTCCGGGTCGTGCTGGAGCCGGAGATGGGGTGGGCCTTCCGCACCTCCGGTGCGGGGGCCCGGGAGAAGAGCGCCTAGAGGGATGCGGGGGGCCTGTCTGCGGGCGGCTGCGGTTCGTGCGTGGCTGGTCGCGCGGTTCCCCGCGCCCCTGGAAGGGCGCGCCCCTTGCGGGGCTGTCCTACGCGCCCTTCAGGTGTCTCATCAGGCGTTCGAAGTCCTGCCAGGCCGAGAGGTCGGACGGGTCGCCGGGGAGGGGGTAGTAGAGGGACGGGCGGGTTCGGGGGCCCAGCTCTCTCGGTTTATCGCGCAGGGGGGTGTTGCGGGCGCGGTCGCCCGGCATCGTGCGGACCTCTTCCGCGCCCAGGGCGAAGGCGAGAGGGACGCCGGGGCCCTCGAAGCGGGGCGGGACCGAGAGGTCGCGGCGGGCGCGGCGGACCTGGGCCAGCATCGACTGCAGGTCGTGCCGGGTCGCCAGTACCTCCGCCGCCTTCGGTACCGCGTCCACCGGGACCTCCTCTCCCGGCCCGTAGCCGAACGCCAGCGTGACGTCCTCCTCCACGCCCCCCGTCGTACGGCTGACCCGCACCGTCGCCAGGCCCGGACGCTCGGGGGTGCCGACGACGACCAGCCAGGTCGGGGCGGGCGAACGTTCGTGGGCCACGTCGGTCAACTGGCGCAGGTTCCACGGCAGGTTGGCCGGTTCCTCGGTGCCCCAGCCCGCGGGGGGCTCGCCGGTGACCGCCTCCCAGACGGATTCCACCGCGCCGCCGAGCACGAGGCGGTCGTCGGCCGGGTGGATCGCCCGGAAGGAGAGCGCGAGTTGGCGTTCGCCGGTGTCGGCGGTGTCCGCGGCGAAGGTGTCGGCGACCGGGGTGCGCGGGTCGCGCGGGGTCGCCTCCGGGGACTCGACGGTGACGAACAGGCCGTTCTTCCACTCCAGTACGGCGCCGGAGAGGCCGTCGTAGTAGCCGTCCTTCTCGTCCTGCACCACCCACCGTGAGGGCCAGCCGGGCAGGCTGCCCCGGACGGCGGGCGAGAGCCGGGTACCGGCCGGGGTGACGATCTGCAGGCCGAGTTCGGCGGCGGCCGCCGCGCGCAGGGCGTCGGAGAGCCAGGCCGTCATGGCGACCACGGGGCGGTCCTGGATGATGACGGCGACCTTGTCGGTGAGCACGTCGACGGCCGGCTGGGCGGCGGCCGGGGTGGGCACCGCGCTGATCCCGTCGGAGTTCACCACGGCCAGCGACGTCGCCGCCTCGCGCGGCCAGGCGGTGCCGCCGACCAGACTGGCCACCCTCGCGGCGAACGTGCCCGCGAGCTGTTCGGCCTCGCGTACGCCGGTGGTGGCGCGGGCCTCCGTCCACCAGTACGGGACCTCCGGCTCGGTGGCGTCGAGCAGCCGCTCGGCCTCGCCGCGCACCTGGACGAGGAGCGGGGCCTCGACGGAGACCAGCGGGCGGCCCTGCTCGTCGCAGAGCTGCACGACCGCGCCGTCGCCCTCGGCGCCGACCAGTTTGTCCGGGCCGCCGGAGAGCAGCCCCGCGAGCACGCTCAGCGGATCGGGCATCTTGCGGGTGAGGGCGATGACGTCCTTGGTCATGAGGTGGGCAGGCCCTTCGTCGCGTCGGCGGTGAGCACCCGGCCACCGGGTGCCGTACGGCTGTCATGGCCGTCGATGTGCACGTTGTTCAACGTTCAATTCGTCCCGGTGTACACCGTCTGGATCAGGCGGTTGGGCTGTCCGCGGCGGATCAGGGTGCCGCGGCCCGAGGGCTGCTGGGTGGCGTAGACCCCGGCGAAGAGCTGGCCCTCGCCGCGGTCGCCGGTCATCACCAGCGCGCTCGCGCCGGACTCGCGCAGCCCCTGGAGCAGCGGCTCGTACAGCCCTCGCGAGGCGCCGGCGACGCGGCGGGTGAGCACGAAGTGCAGGCCGATGTCGACGGCGGAGGGGATGTACGGCAGGAACGGGGCGAGCGGCTGCTGTCCGGCCGTGGTGAGGACGTCGTAGTCGTCGACGAGGATGACGATGCGGGGTCCCGCGCCCCAGCTCCCGGGCTCCAGGTCCTCGGTGTCGGCGCTCTCGTCGGGCAGCCGCTTCTCCAGTTCGCCCGCGATGCCCGCGGCCAGGCCCCCGGCCAGTTTGGCGTTGTAGGCGTAGCCGCCCCGGTACTCCTCGGGGATGGCGCCGCGCAGTCCGCGCCGGGGGTCGAAGACGCCGAAGACGAGCTCCTCGTCGCCGTAGCGCTCGATGAGGCCCTGGGCGATCACCTTGAGCAGGTTGGTCTTTCCGCACTCGCTGTCGCCCATGACGATCAGGTGCTGGTCGCGGTCGAACAGGTCGAGCAGGACCGGGGCGAGCCGGTTCTGGTCCAGGCCGATGGGGACCCGGCGCGGTTCGGCGGCGGGGCCGGGCAGTTGCCGGGGTTCGACGACGTGCGGGAGGACACGGACGGGCTGGGCGACGTCACCGGTCCAGGTGGCGCGGACGGAACGTGCGGTGCGTTCCAGGACGGCGCCGAGGTCGCCGGTGTCGGCGAGGCCGTCGGTGCGGGGCAGTGCGACCTGGGCGAACAGTTTGCCGTCGGTGAGGACGCGGCCCTTCTCGGTGGGGGCGAGGGTCTCGGCGAGCTTGCGGTCCACGCTGGACTCGCTGGGGTCGTTCAGGCGCAGTTCGATGCGGGTGCCGAACTGGGACTGGGTGGCGATGCGGACGTCGTTCCAGCGGAGCATGCCGGCGACGACGTGGATGCCGTAGCCGCCGCCGCGCTTGAGGATGTCGACGACGGCGTCGTCGAGTTGCTCGAAGTCGTCGCGCAGGGCGCCGAAGCCGTCGATGAGCAGGACGATCTCGGTGGAGGCGAGTTCGGGCAGCCGGCCGGCGGCGCGCAGGTCGCGGAGCTGTTCGAGGGAGTCGATGCTGTGGACGCGGAAGAGTTCCTCGCGCTGGTCGAGCATGGTGCGCACCGAGTCGATGGTGCGGGCGGCGCGCTCGCGGTCGGCGCGGCCGGCGACGCCGCCGACGTGCGGCAGTCCGGCCAGGGCCTGGAGGCCGCCCCCGACGAGGTCGAGGCCGTAGAGGCCGACCTCCTGCGGAGTGTGGGTGAGCGCGAGGGACAGGGCCAGGGTGCGCAGCAGGGTGGTCTTGCCGGACTGGGGTCCGCCGATGACGGCGGCGTGGCCGCCGGCGACGGTGAGGTCGAAGTACCACTGGCCCTGCCACTGCTTGGTGGGGTCGTCCAGGAGGCCCATGGGCACCTGGAGCGGGCCGCGCCGCTTGGCGAGCTGCATGCCGCGCGCGCCGACCTCGACGGGGCCGGCGACCTTGTCCAGGGCGACGGCGTCGGGCAGCGGGGGCAGCCAGATCTGCCGGACGGGCGGGGCGGCGGACTCCTCGATCCGTCCGACGAGGACGCCCATCTCGGTGGGCCCGGTCTCCCGGCGCCGCATCTGCGGTTCCTCGGGCCCGCCGGTCTCGTCCCGGCCGAGGGTGTTGTACGCCTCGTAGGCGAGGGCGAGCGGTCCGGTGTCCTCCTCGGCCTCGCGCTGCACGGGGCCCCGGTAGGCGCCGGAGACGTAGCTGGCCTTGAACCGCTCGTAGTGGCTGGTGTCGACCTTGAGGTAACCGAAGCCGGGCAGCGGGGGCAGGTTGTGGAAGGCGTCGGTGGTGTCCAGGACGGTGCGCGACTCGTCGGCGGAGAAGGTGCGCAGTCCGAGCCGGTACGACAGGTAGGTGTCCAGGCCCTTGAGCTTGCCGCCCTCGATGCGCTGGCTGGACAGCAGCAGGTGGACGCCGATGGAGCGGCCGATGCGTCCGATGGAGAGGAACAGGTCGATGAAGTCGGGCTTGGCGGTGAGGAGTTCGCCGAACTCGTCGATGACGACGAACAGGTGCGGCAGCGGGTCGAGGTCGGGGCGCTTCTCGGCGCGCAGGGCCGCGTAGTGGCCGATGTCGGCGACGTTCCCGGCGTCCTTGAGGACCTGCTGACGGCGCTTGACCTCGCCGGCGAGGGAGGCGTGGACGCGTTCGATGAGGCCGGCCTGGTTCTCCAGGTTGGTGATGACGCCGGCCACGTGCGGGAGTTCGGCGAAGGGCGCGAAGGTGGCGCCGCCCTTGAAGTCGACGAGGACGAGGGCGAGGTCCTCCGGCGGGTGGGTGGTGACCAGGGCGAGGACGAGGGTGCGCAGCAGTTCGGACTTGCCGGAGCCGGTGGCGCCGACGCACAGGCCGTGCGGGCCCATGCCGAGTTCGGAGGACTCCTTCAGGTCGAGCAGGACCGGTTCGCGGGCGTCGTTGACGCCGATGGGCACGCGCAGGAAGGCGCGTTCGCCGCGCGGCGCCCACAGCCGGCCGAGGTCGAGGTCGGCGACGTCGTCGATGCCGAGCAGGTCGGCGAAGTCGACGGGGCCGGACAGGGGGGCGTCGGCGCCCGTGGAGTCGGCGGACAGCCGCATCGGGGCGAGCATCCGGGCGAGGCCCTCGGCGAAGGGGACGCCGACCTCGTCGACGGTGCCGTGGGCGCCGACCGGTTCGGCCTCGCGCAGGTCCTCGATGACCACGCGCCCGCCCTCGACGGTGATCCGCACGCCGACGTGACCGGGCTCCTGCACCCGCCGGTCGAGCAGGTGCAGCACGGTGACGCCCATGTCGCGCAGGCCGACCGCCTCGTCGGGGCGGGGCAGGTCGACGGCGTCCTCGCCGTGTCCGTCGGCGACGACGAGCAGCCGGGAGGACATGGCGAGCGCGTCCTTGCCGGACAGGCCGCGGCGCACCTCGGCCGCGTACGAGGCGCGGCGGGCGAGTTCGGGGCGGATCTGCCGGGCGAGCTGGGGCAGCGAGGGGGCGATGCGGCGGGCGGCGACGGGGCCGTCGAACTGCTCGGGGTCGAGCAGGTGCGGGAGCCACTTGGCCCACTCCCACTCCTCCAGGCGGTCTCCGGGCACCGCGAGCGCCATGGCGACGTCGTCGGGGGCGTGGGTGGCGGCGGCCTGCACCAGCAGGGCGCGGGCGACCCGCAGGGTGTCCTCGCGGGCGCCGATGACGCTGATGTCGCCGACGCGGTCGAGCGGGACGGTGAGCGGGAGTTCGGTGCCGGTGCTGAAGCGGGCCATCAGCGCGGAGGCCTCGTTCAGCATGAACTCGTCGGGCGGGGTGAGGACGGAGGAGCCCTGCTGTGCGACCTTCAGGTCCCGTACGGGCATCTCGCCGGTGCCGACGCGTACGCGCAGGAAGTCGGGGTCGAGGCGGCGGCGCTCCCAGAGCCGGGCGGGGTCGCGCACGATGTCGTAGAGGGCGTCCGGCGGCGGGTTGAGCACCTGGGCCCGCTCGCGCCGCTCCCGCTCCTCCTTGGACAGTTGCTCCCGCAGGTCCTCCAAGTAGGCGAGATACGCCTCGCGTTGGGTGCGGCGGGTGCGCTGGGCCTTGCCGCGCTGGGAGAACACCAGGGTCATGGAGCCGGCGAGGGTGACGACGAGGATGATGGCGCCGAGGCCCGCGAACTGGCTGTTGCGGACGACGGTCATCATCACCACGGACGACATCACGCCCGCCACCGGCAGCAGCGAGGTCGCTATCGAACCCGCCTTGCCCTCGGGCAGGTTGGGCGGCGCCTCGATGGAACGCGGGTCGGGCGCGGGGGCGGGTCGGGTGGTCCGGGCGGGACGGTGGATCAGTCGGGTGCTCATGTGCCGTGGCCTCCCCCTTCTTCGGTCAGCGGCGCTTCTGGGAGAGCTGGAAGATGTCGGCGGCCAGTGTGGTGACGGACTGCCGGGTGGCGTGCGCGAGGAGTTCGGTGCGGATGGTGCCGCCCGCCGCGAGGTGCCGGTCGTAGGGCAGGACGTGGACGCCCGCGCCGGTGGCGGTCAGCTTGGCGCCGGCCGCGTCGAGGTCGAGACCGGCGTGCGGCACGGTCTCGGTGAGGACGACGATCGTCCCGGCGATGACGTGCCGGGGCAGTCCGCGCAGCCACTCCAGGACGGCGTAGGTGCTGGCGACGCCCTCGAGGGTGGCGGGTGTGACGAGGATGCGCGCCTGGGCGGCGGACAGCGCGACGCGGGCGACCTCGGCGGGCAGGGTCTCGCAGTCGACGACGGTGACACCGAAGTAGCGGCGCAGCGAGACCATGACCTTCTCGTACGAGCGCAGGTCGAGCATGGCCCCGATCTGCCCCTGACTGCCTGGCAGCAGCCAGGCGTTGTCCGGGAGCTGGACGAGGTAGCCGGTGACGTCGAGCAGCGACATCTGCGGTTCGACGATGCCGGCGACGTCACCGGTGGTCCAGCGCAGGCTCTGCGCGCCGAGCCGCAGCGGGAGCGAGCCGAGCGCGGGGTCGGCCTCGATGATCAGGGTGGGATCGTGCCGGTAGTGCGCGTAGGTGGTGCCGAGCAGCGCGGCGATCGTGGTCTTGCCGGCGCCGCCGCGGATGGAGGTGACGGCGATCTGCCGTCCGGTGGTGACCGCCTGCTGGAGCACCTCGGCGGTGGCGGTGGTGCGGGCGACCTCGCGGGCGGCGGAGGAGGAGACCGTACGGCGCACGGCGCGCAGGGCGCGGGCGGTGAGGGGCTCGCCGTGCCGGGGCTTGAGGCCGGCGGCGACGAGGTCCTTCTCCACGACGGGACGGGACTCGGGGGTGCGGGGGCGGGCGGGGCCCGCGGCCCCGGCGGCGGGGCGGGCCTGCGTCTGCGGGCGCCGGGGCTGGAGGTTCTGCGGGGGAACGTACGCCTGTTGGGGCTGGGCGGGGGACTGCGGTGCCGGCCCGGGCGTGCCGGGGGCGGGCGCGCCGGCGCCCCTCGGGGGCTGCGCGTCCGCACCCGGCTGCGCGCCCCGCGCGGACGCGGCGCCGCCGTTCAGGTCGCGCAGCACGTCGCTCTGCCAGTTGTCGCCGTTCGGCATGTCGCCCTTCTCCCCTGTACCTCTGCCTCTGCCCGGCCCCCGTGCCCCGTGTTCTGTCCGGGGCGCGGCGGTGCGCGTCAGAACTTGTCGAGCAGTTGCCCGTAGATGCCGAACACGCCCACGGCGAGCGGGAACAGCCCGATCACGCCGATGGACTCGATCAGGTCGGCGGTCCGCCGCAGCCGCACCCGCACGTGCTCCGGCGGCTGCACCGCGAGCACCAGCAGCGGCAGTACGGCGGCCGCGCACAGCACGGCGAGCGGTCCGGCGCCGCCCGCGTGGTCCGTCCACACCACGGTGAGCCGTACGACGAGCAGCGCGGCGGCGGCGAACAGCGGCACCACCTCGGCGACGAGCGGGAAGGCCCGCGCCCGGGACAGCAGGACGACGGCGGTGAGCGAGGCGAGCGCCACGCTCCACGGGGTCGGCGCGTCCGCGGTGGTCAGCAGCCAGCCGCCGGCCGCGGCGGAGGCGGCGGTGACGACGGTGGCGAGGGCGAGGCCGCGGTGGGTGGCGGCGAGTGCGTTGGCCACCTGGTGACGGCTGATGGAGACGCCGCCGGAGCGCTTGTCGTCGAGCCCGGTGAGCCCGGAGGCCATGAGGGCGAACCGGGGCAGCAGGCCGAGCAGGACGACGGAGAAGACCGCCATCACCGCGCCGAGCCGGTCGGAACGGTCCTGCAGTGCGGCGACGGCCTCCCAGACGGCGGCCATCACGGCCACCGCGCCCGCGCCGATGAGCCCGCCCCGGCCCAGTGGTGAGAAGAAGGCGAGCAGCAGGAGCATCAGCACCAGTGCCGCCCCGACGGCGGCCAGCCGCGCGGTCGCCTCCCAGTCCTGGGCGTCGGCGAGGGTCCAGGCGGCCAGCAGGCCGAGTCCGCCGGAGGTGAGCAGCAGCGCGGTGGCCAGGCCCTGGTTGCCCTCGCCGATCTTCGCGACGGCGGCGCCGGCGAGCAGGAAGACGACGGTGGCGGCGACGAGGACGCCGGCCAGCGAGTCCAGCGCGAACTCGCGGCGCGCGAGCACGGCGGTGACCACCGCGAAGGTGACCGTGGCCGCGCCGGCGGTGACCCGGCGGGCGGCGGGGCGCCAGCGCCAGGCGCGCAGATCGAGGTCGTCGGCGACCTGGTCGGTGACGTCGTGCACGACGGGCGCGGGCGGTGCCGCGTGCGCGCGCACGAGTTGCAGTACGGCGCCGTCGGGGACGCCCTCGGAGGAGAGCGTGGCGTCGTGCGGCAGGACCGAGCCGTCGGAGGTGATCAGTTGCCGGGTCATGGGCCGCGAGGCGGCCCGGTCGTCGAGCAACTGCAGGATGTCGGGCAGCAGTTGGCCGATCGGGGTGTCCGACGGCAGGACGATGTCGGCTCGCCGTCGCTCGCCGACCAGGGTGACCCTGCTGAGCTGGGCCCGGGACGTCGTTGCTGTGCTCACCACGTGCGGGAACCTATCATCGCGTAGTTTTTCGGCCACGGGGACACCGATGGCGTGAACATGTCGGGTGCGGGGGCGGTTGCGGTCGGGGGGCGAGTGGTGGTGCCTGCCGGTGCGCGCGCCGCGGCCGTCGCGGTCGACGGTGCCGACGATGTCGTCGGCGGCGCCGACGACGGTGCCGACAGCACTGCCGCCGATCGTGCGGCGGGCGACGCTACTGACGTGCGCATGCCCATCATGACCCCCGTATGTCCTTCCCGTCGCCGGCCCCGGTTCAACGCTTCCCGTCCCCGCCCTTCCCGGCGCCCTTCGTCGCGCTGCCGGAAGGGGTGGGCGAGTCGCTCGCCCCGGACGGGTTGTAGAGCTGCTCCTGCTGCTGTTCCTGCTTCTTCTTCTCGGCCTTCTGCTTGTCCAGGGTCGCCTGCAGGAAGGACCAGCCGACGCACCCGGCGCACAGGACGGCCGCGATGGCGATGCCCGCGAAGATCTTGCCGAGCCGCTCGTCCACCGTGCGCCGGCCGCGCTGCGCGCCGAACAGCAGCGCGTCGCGCATCCGGCGCCGGCGCACCGCCACCGACTCCAGCAACTGGCTGTCGTAGTCCCGTGCCATCAGTCGTCGTGTCCCGTGTAGTCCGTGTGGTCCGTGTAGTCCCTGTGGGCTGTGCGGTCCATGTGGTCCGCGTGGTCCCTGACGTACCGTCAGTCGTCGGCGGTGAGGCCGAGATGCCGGCGCATGGTGGCGTACTTGGCGGTGAGCCGACGGGCGGTGTGCTCGTCGAGGACGGCGAGCCGGTCGGGGTCCGCGTTGTGCGCGAGGTCCGCCGCCTTGACCAGCCGGGCGCCGGGGGTGGCGAGGATGCGCCGCGCGTACGCCTCCGGGTCCTCGCCGTCGCGCTTGGTGACGGCCCGGACGACGTCCTTGGTGCGCTGCGGCAGTGCGGCGGCGTCGAGCCAGGCGTCGTCGAGGACGCCGTCCTCGAGCGCGTCGTGCAGCCAGCCCGCGGCGACGAGGTCGTCCGCTCCGCCCCTGGCCCGCACGCCCTCCGCCACGGCCCGCAGATGCTCGGCGTACGGCCGCCCGGCCTTGTCCTGCTGCGCGGCGTGCGCGGTACGCGCCACGGCCTCGACCTCGGCGAGCCCCAGCCCGCCGCCCAACGCCTCCGTGCGCCCCTGCCGGTGCCCCTCGTACGGCATTCAGGCTCCCCCTCACTTTGCCCCTGCAACATAAGCCATGGGTGAGCGGCCAGTACAGCCCGGGACGGACGCGATACGGGAGGAACGGGGGGTCAGTCGCCGGCGGCGAGGGCCTCCACGGCCGCGGCGTTCGGCGCGTCCGCGAGTGAGCCCGGCAGCGGGCGCCCCTTTCCGCCGGGGTCGGGATCGCCGTACAACTCGGCCAGCGCCTGGGACGGTCGAAGCTCCCGCTCCCGGGCCGCACGCAGCCGACGTACCCAGTGACCGCCCGCGTTCACCCCACGAGGCCCTGCAGCCTGCCTCGGCTCGTACGCGGCGGCGCCATCCTCGTCGCCTGCCCACACATACCCGAGGATCGAGCCGGCCTCCTTGTCCACCACGGTGAAGTACCGCACCGGCTTGTCGGTCCAGTGGTGGTAACGCGGCGGGCCGCCCGGCTGTTCGACGAACCTCATGTCGTCGTCGAATCGCGGGTTGACCGGGCGTTCACTGCTCATGTCGTTCACACATTCCTTCGCGCGGCTTCGTGTTGAGCGCGGCTAGGGCCTCGGCAGGACCTCACCGTAGACGTGCCATTTGCCCGCGTCGTCCATGAAGACGCGCGTCACCTTGTACTGCGTACCACGTGCCAGCAGGATTTCCCGTTCTCCGGGGTTCGCGGAGATGTGGTCGATCCAGAGGGCGGGAGTGTCCTTGGGTACCCGCAGGTGCATCACCACCGGCTTGTAGCGGAAGGCGGCGGGAACGGTCCGGCCGAATGCCGTGGAGGTGTACCCCGGATCACCGTAGACGTTGCCCTCCATCTCGAGCGGCGACCTCAGATTGAGGTGGTCGATGCCCGTACCACGGATGACCATGACGTTCTCGGGCACCGGACGGGTTCCCATGACCCGGTCCATCTCCTGGATCGTGTGGAGGATGCTGGGGTCCACATCGGGGTGACTGCCCCGCAGGTGGCCGTTGATCTCTGTGTAGTAGTGGTCGCTGTAGGTGTGCAGCGCGTCCCTCCCGGAGGGGTCGAGGTCGTCCAGGAAGTCGTTCCAGTAGCTGTCGCCGTACACCTGCCCGGCGTCGTCGCTGAGGCTGGGCGTCGGGTCGGTGCCGTGAGCCAGCTCCGCCTCGGCCACCGCGTGCTTCTCGGCGTCGGTGGCCAGATCGTCGAAGTCGTCCGCCGACATGATCGGCTCGTACTCGAACGGCTCGCCGGATCCTCCGTGCCCCGGGGCGTCGGAACCCGCGTGCCCCGGAGTTGTCGCGCCGTCCGGCCCGTGGTGGGCCGCTGCGTCCGTCGCCTGGTGGACGGGGGGCGTGTGGTCGCCCACATGGCCGGCGTCGTCCGCGTGGTGCGCGTCGTCCGCGTGGCCCGCCCCGTCGTGGTCGCCGCCGTGCGCGTGCTCACCCTCGTGCTGATGCTCGCCCCCATGGCCGCCGCCCGGTGCCTCGTGGCCGGGGTGCGGGGTGCCCCCCGGTGTCTCGTGCGGCGCGTGCGTGGTCGTGTGGTCGTACGACGTCGGGCCCGGCCCCTCGCCGTGCGGGCCCGGCCCGTGGTCGTACGCACCCGGGCCGTGGCCGTACGGGCCGGGCTCGTGGACGTGCGGGGCCGGGGTCTGGGCGCCGTAGTGGCCGGCCGTGTCCGCCGTGTGGAACGCGGATCCGCCCGGTACGTGCGCGGCCGCGTGGACCGGCTGGTGCGGGAGCGTCCAGCTCTTCGGGAGGCCCGGCGCCGCCTCGTGCGGGGCGGGGGTCGTGTCGACGACGCCGTCGGGGGTGGTGAGGTGGCCCTGGGGGTCGAGGATGCGGCCGTCGGGAAGGTGGACCGAGCCGTCGGGGAGGTGCATCGAACCCTCGGGGAGGTGTACCGCGCCGTCGGGGAGGGTCGGGATGTCGATCTTGCCGACGCCCTTCAGCGCCTTCGTGACGTCGCCGATCTTGGACAGGCCCGCGCCCGCGCCCTTCATGACGTACGTCATCGGGTCGATGATCTTGCCCGCCTTGCCGGCCACGGACAGGGCCTTGGCGACCGCGCCGGCCTTGCCCGCGCCCGAGGCGGCCGTGCCAGCACCGCCCGTGAAGACCGTCGTCACGACGTTGAACGTGACCGCGCCCGCGGCCCGCGCGGGGTTCTTGCCCCACTCGTCCCACGCCACCAGCGCCTTGCCCGTCTCCTTCACCGCCGTACGCGAATCACGGATCCAGGAGGGGAGTTTGTCGTCGGGCAGCGCCCAGAACGCGGTGCCCACACCGGGGATCGAGGCGATGGCCAGGCCGGTGGCGAGCTGCGCGAGGCCCTTCCACGCCTGGCCCATCGCGTCCCAGCCGCCGAAGCCGACCAGCGTGCCGAGCCCCTTGATCGTGCCCCACACACCGTCCACGATCAGGCCGTCCCACACGAACGACTTGATCCAGTGGCCGATCTCCCAGGCGTGGTGCTTCTCCTCCACCGGATCGCCCCACGGCAGCTTCGCGTTCTTCAGGTCCTCCGCGTCGAATCCGTACTGGTCCTTGCGGTCGGAGCCGTCCCCCGCGACCATCTGCGTCCCGCCGAAGACCGCCGTGATCTTGTTGTGGCAGGTCCGCTCCGCCGCCCAGAACGCCGCGACCGTCGCCGTGATGTCGTCCCGGATCCCGTTGTGCTCCTCGACCTTGTCCCCGTCGTACTCCCAGTCGTCGTCGTCCTTGACCGAGTTGACGAACGTCGTCGCCTTCGTCTTCAGCTCCGCCAGCTTGGTCACCAGCGGGCGGATCTCCGTGGCGTAGGACGACAGGGCCGAGGACACCGTCTCCAGATCCGTCGCGAAATCGTCCGCACGGTCCTTCACCGGCTTCGTCGACGCGAACAACTGCTCCGCCTCCGGAGCCTTGTAGTACGCCGACAGCCCCTGGAACTGCGAGTGGACGTCCGCACCCGTGGAGCGGAGGTGCGACGCGTCCGTCCTCAGGTCCCCGTAGTCCTTCTCCAGTTGCGTCAGATCCCCGGTGTACTGCGGAATCTGTTCTGGACTGATCACCGCGACCTCGACCCCCGTCCCGGCCCGTTGGCTCCGTGCTGTGCCGTTCTGTGCCGTGCTGTGCGCGGAGTCATCTCTATCAACTCCGCGATTGCTCATGCAATCCGGAGCGGAGCCGGCGAGCGGTCAGTGCGACGGGGCCGTCGGGCCCTCTCTGCAGATCAGCAGCAGTGCCCGGTCGTCGTTGACGTCCTTCGCGACCGCCTCGATCAGATGCCAGGCCGCCCCGCGGAAGCCGCCCGCGACGTAGCGGTCGGCCTCGCCGGTGAGGCGGTCCATGCCCTCGGCGATGTCCCGTTCGGCGGTCTCCACCAGGCCGTCGGTGAAGAGCATCAGCACGTCCCCGGGGCGCAGCGTGCCCTTGACGGAGTCGAACTGCGCGCCGTCGTACACGCCGAGCAGCGGACCCTCCGCGGACTTCTCCTCCCAGCGGCCGCTGCCGGCGCTGAGCTGGAGGCCCGGCGGGTGGCCCGCGGAGTAGAGCTCGTAGTCGCCGGAGTCCAGGTCGAGGACGAGGTGGATGGAGGTCGCGAACCCCTCCTCCCAGTCCTGGCGCAGGAGGTAGCCGTTGGCGGCGGGGAGGAAGGCGTGCGGCGGGAGGGAGCCGAGGAGGCCGCCGAAGGCGCCGGACAGCAGCAGGGCCCGCGATCCCGCGTCCATGCCCTTGCCGGAGACGTCGGTGAGGACGACCTCCAGTGTGCGGCCCCCGTTGGTGCGGGCGGCGACCACGAAGTCGCCGGAGAAGGACTGCCCGCCGGCCGGGCGCAGCGCCATTTCGCGGTGCCAGCCCATCGGCAGTTTGGGCAGTTTGCTCTGTACCCGGATGCGTTCGCGCAGGTCGAACAGCATGGTGCCGCCGCGCCGCCAGGGCACGCCGACCCGGCTGCGGAACTGCGCGATGAGCAGCCCGAAGAAACCGCAGGCGGCGACCACCAGGACCACGCCGGGCGTGACCCGGGAGGGGCCCTGGGTGTACGGGCCGAGCTGGACGGATTCGACGATCAGCGCGGTGGCGGCGGCCGCGTACAGCGCGAGCAGGCTGGAGGGCCGCAGCAGCAGGCCGCCGGCGACGATCGGCAGGACGAGGACGGCCGGTGCGCACCAGACCGAGTTGGCCATCGTCGTCGCCGCGATGAGGGGCACGGTGAGCATCAGGCCGACGAGGGCGATCCAGTCGGAGCCGTCCCCGCGGAAGTAGTCCACGGCGGCGCGGCGCAGCCCGACGCGGGCCCGGTGCCACTGCTTCTTCACCCGGGCCGGGAAAGTCTCGGCTTCCGCGCGCCGCTCTCGTCCTGATGCCATTGTTCGGGACCCTATCCATCGGACCAGGTGCTTGGCACGGGAGGTACCGCTTGTCCCCCCTCGGAGCGCCCAACTTCACAGGGTTCGGGGGGCCGTACGGTGAGTGATATGGCCTCTCCCGTACGGGATTGCCCCGATAGGCGGTGCGGGGTCGGTCGATCACGTGCTGTACGCAAGGGAGTTGGGACGGCGTGCGTGGACCGGGCCCGGGTGTCGAAGGCGTCCGGACGGTCGTTACGGGGCGCTCTGGCAGGTGGGGCACCAGAAGAGGTTGCGGCCCGCGAGGCCGGCGGTGCGGACGGGGGTGCCGCACAGGTGGCAGGGCAGGTTCGCGCGGCGGTAGACGTACACCTCGCCGCCGTGGTCGTCGACGCGGGGCGGGCGGCCCATCGCCTCGGGGGTGTGGGCGGGGCGCACGGTGTCGATGCGGTTATGGCGGACGCCCTCGCGCATCAGGTCGACCAGGTCGGTCCAGAGCGCGTCCCACTCGGCGGGGGTGAGGTCCCGGCCGGGGCGGTGGGGGTCGATGCCGTGCCGGAAGAGGACCTCGGCCCGGTAGACGTTGCCGACGCCGGCGACGACCTTCTGGTCCATGAGGAGCGCGGCGATCGTGGTGCGGCTGCGGGATATCCGGTGGTACGCGGCGGCGGGGTCGGCGTCGGCGCGCAGCGGGTCGGGGCCGAGGCGGGCATGGACGGCCCGTTTCTCGGGATCGGTGATCAGGGCGCAGGTGGTGGGGCCGCGGAGGTCGACGTGGGCGGTGTCGTCGGCGAGGCGGAGGCGGACGGTGTCGGTGGGCGGGGGCGCGGGGGCGCCGCCGAAGGCGACCTTGCCGAAGAGGCCGAGGTGGATGTGGACCCAGCCGGTCGCGCCGAACCCGAGGAAGAGGTGCTTGCCGTGGGCCTCGGTGGCGGTGAGTTCCGTACGGTCCAGGAGGGCGGCGGCGTCGGCGAACTTGCCCTGGGGGCTGCTGACGCGGACGGCTCCGCCGGTGAAGCGGGCGTAGTCCTGGGCCAGGCGGTGAATGGTGTGCCCTTCCGGCACGGGGCGCCTCCGGCGGTGCGGGGATTGCTGACGGGGCGGGTGGGTGCGGACAGCTCGGGTGGTGCCGGTGCGTGGGCGGGGTGCGGGTGCGTCGTGGCCGGTCGCGCGGTTCCCCGCAACCCTCTGACGGACCGCGCCCCCTGAGGGGCGCGGGGAACTGCGCGGCGCACCCCCACCGGCCCGCTCCCGACAACGCACCCCGTGGGGGCTCCGGGAGCGGAGCCCCCGGTGATGGGACGGGTGGGGGCGGCGGGGGCGAGGAAACGGGCCCCCGTCCCGCTCCGCCCCTCAGCCCTGCGGGTGGTGCGGGGGAATCGGGGGCAGCTCCCCCGTGGTCTCGTAGCCCGACAGCATGTCGATGCGCCGCACATGCCGCTCGTCCCCGGAGAACGGCGTCGCCAGGAAGGTCTCGACGAACTTCGTCGCCTCCTCACGCGTATGCATCCGCGCCCCCACCGCCACCACGTTCGCGTCGTTGTGCTGCCGCCCCAGCGACGCCGTTTCCTCGCTCCAGGCGAGCGCCGCGCGCACGCCCTTCACCTTGTTCGCCGCGATCTGCTCCCCGTTGCCGGAGCCGCCGATCACCACGCCGAGCGAGCCGGGGTCGCCCGCGGTGCGCTCCGCCGCGCGGAGGCAGAACGGCGGGTAGTCGTCCTGGGCGTCGTAGACGTGCGGCCCGCAGTCCACGGGCTCGTGTCCCGCCGCCTCGAGCCATTCGACGAGGTGGTTCTTCAGTTCGTAACCGGCGTGATCGGAGCCGAGGTAGACGCGCATGGTTCCGAGTGTGGCACGGCCCCACGCGCCCCGGCCTGCCGGGTACCGCCCACGTAAACTGTGAGGCACACCACGGAAGTACAGGTAAGGCGCTTGTAAAATGTGCAAAACAGAGGTTCCGTAGGGCACTGCCCTGGGATTCACTGTTCCGGCTCGTGCACCGCTCGCACGGCGGGCCACTCGTCGCACACCTCGTACGTGTTCCGGCCGTGCGGCCTTCGTGCACCCCTCGTGAAGCGCGGGATGATCCCCGCGCCGCGGGGGAAGACGACAGCCCTATTCCCCGGCCCCTCACCCCCGGCCCCGGCGCAAAGGAAGACGCGCATGACCTCGCAGCCGACCCTGGCGACACCCGGAAGCGGTCCCGAACCAGGCGGACCCGATTCCGGCTCCGGTACCGGCACCGGACTCCAGGCGGGACTCAAGAACCGCCACCTCACGATGATCGCGATCGGCGGCGTGATCGGCGCCGGTCTCTTCGTCGGCTCCGGTACCGGCATCGCCACGACCGGGCCCGGCATCCTGCTGTCGTACGCGCTCGTCGGCGTCCTCGTGGTGCTGGTGATGCGGATGCTCGGCGAGATGTCCGCCGCCAACCCGACCTCGGGTTCGTTCTCGGCCCACGCCGACCGGGCGCTCGGCCGCTGGGCCGGGTTCTCCATCGGCTGGCTGTACTGGTTCTTCTGGGTGGTCGTGCTGGCGGTCGAGGCGACCGCGGGGGCGACGATCCTGGCGGGCTGGGTCCCGGCGGTCCCACAGTGGGGCTGGGCCCTGATCGTCATGCTGGTCCTCACCGCGACCAACCTGGCCTCGGTCGGCTCCTACGGCGAGTTCGAGTTCTGGTTCGCCGGGATCAAGGTCGTCGCGATCACGATCTTCATCATCGTCGGCGGGCTGGCCGTCTTCGGGGTGCTGCCCGGCGTCCACAGCGACCGGGCGGGGCTCGGCAACCTCAGCGAACACGGCGGCTTCCTGCCGCACGGGCCCGGCGCGATCCTCACCGGTGTGCTGCTGGTCGTCTTCTCCTTCATGGGCAGCGAGATCCCGACCCTGGCCGCCGGCGAGTCCGAGGACCCGCAGCGGGCGGTGACCAAGGCGACCAACAGCATCATCTGGCGGATCGCCGTGTTCTACCTGGGCTCGATCTTCGTCGTCATCTGCCTGCTGCCGTGGAACGACAAGTCGATCACCGACGACGGCAGTTACGTCGCCGCCCTGGACTCGCTCGGCATCGCGCACGCCGGACAGGTCATGAACGTCGTCGTGCTGACCTCGGTGCTGTCCTGCCTCAACTCCGGCCTCTACACCGCCTCCCGCATGGCGTTCTCGCTGGGCGAGCGGGGCGACGCGCCGAAGGCGTTCGCCCGGACCACACATCGGGGCGTGCCGCGCACGGCGATCATCGCCTCGGTGCTCTTCGGGTTCGTCGCGGTGTTCTTCAACTACGAGTTCCCGGACTCGGTCTTCCTGTTCCTCGTCAACTCCTCCGGTGCGGTCGCGCTGTTCGTGTGGCTGGTGATCTGCTTCTCCCAGCTGCGGATGCGGCGCATCATCCAGCGCGAGGCGCCGGAGCGGCTGGTCGTGCGGATGTGGCTGTACCCGTATCTGACATGGGCGACGGCCGCGCTGATCGTCTTCGTCCTCGGCTACATGCTGACCGACACCGAGCACGACGGGCGCGAGACGGTACTGCTGTCCCTGCTGGTGGCGGCGGTGGTGCTGGTCGTCGCGGTGGTGAAGGAGCGAGTGCGCGGGCGGCGCGAGGCCGTGGACGCCTGACGGGCGCGGAACACGCGGGAGGGGCGGGAGCCGTGCTCGGCTCCCGCCCCTCTCCGTCGTCATCCGCCGCCGTACGGACCCGCCGTACGGGACCGCCGTACGGGACCGCCGTACGGGACCGCCGTACGGGACCGCCGTACGGGACCGCCGTACGGGACCGCTTTGCGACTCGCCGTGCGAGCCGGCCGCACGAGCCCCCGTGCGGCTTCCGGGTCAGCGCCGTCCGGCCAGCCGCCAGGCGGTCGGCAGCGCGCCCATCGCCAGCGCGGCCTTGAGCGCGTCGCCGATCAGGAACGGGGTGAGGCCGGCCGCGAGCGCGGCCGAGGCGGACATGCCGGTCGCCAGGGCCAGGTAGGGCACGCCGACGGCGTAGATGATCGCCTCGCCCACCAGCATCGTGCCGACGGTGCGCAGCGCCGAGCGGTCGCCGCCGCGGCGGGCCAGCGCGCCGACGGCCATGGCGGCGAGCAGCATGCCGAGGACGTAGCCGAAGGAGGGCGCGCCCGCGCCGGAGCCGCCGCCCGCGAACCACGGCACGCCGACGACGCCGGCCAGCGCGTACACCGCGAGGGAGAGGAAGCCGCGGCGGGCGCCGAGCGAGGTGCCGACCAGGAGCGCGGCGAAGGTCTGCCCGGTCACCGGCACCGGGGAGCCGGGGACGGGCACGGCGAGCTGGGCGGCGAGCCCGGTGAGCACGGCGCCGCCGGCCACGAGGGCGACGTCCCGGGCACGGGTGGAGGGGAGCAGGTCGGCGAGGACGTGACCGGGGCGGGCGAGGACGGCGGTGCTCATGGGGGACTCCGCGGGTGAGGACGGTTCGGGACACCGTGACGCTATCCGGTGGATGCCCGCCCCTACACCGTCACCGTCCGACAAAGCGGGGAACACGGCGTTGATGGACACCGCACAAAGACGGTGCCTCACACCTCGCCGGGCGTGACCCTGATCACGGAGGCGACGGCGATGCGGGTGTGCCGGGCGCACGCCGGCGGACTGTAGGGACCCGCCAACGGCGTCTGCCGCAACCGTCCACCCGCCCGGCCGACGGGCGCACCCGGCCGCCTCCGCCCGCCTGACACCAGGGCCTTGTTGTTGCTAGCGTGCAGTTGCAACTAATGTGCAATAAAGGCCGGAGGGGATCGATCCGCCATGCCCGTCTACACGCTGCCGGACCTGCCGTACGACTACGCGGCCCTCGCGCCCGTGATCAGCCCCGAGATCGTCGAACTGCACCACGACAAGCACCACGCGGGGTACGTCAAGGGCGCCAACGACACGCTGGAGCAGCTCGCCGAGGCGCGGGACAAGGAGCGGTGGGGTTCGATCAACGGCCTGGAGAAGAACCTGGCCTTTCACCTCTCCGGCCACATCCTTCACTCCATCTACTGGCGGAACATGACCGGCGACGGCGGCGGGGAGCCACTGGCGGCGGACGGCGTGGGCGAACTGGCCGACGCCATCACCGAGTCGTTCGGCTCGTTCGCCTCGTTCAAGGCGCAGCTCTCGAAGGCGGCGGCCACCACCCAGGGCTCCGGCTGGGGCGTCCTCGCGTACGAGCCGCTGAGCGGGCGGCTGATCGTCGAGCAGGTCTACGACCACCAGGGCAACGTGGGCCAGGGCGCCACGCCCCTTCTGGTCTTCGACGCCTGGGAGCACGCCTTCTACCTGCAGTACCGCAACCAGAAGGTCGACTTCGTGGAGGCGATGTGGCGGGTGGTGAACTGGCAGGACGTCGCCCGGCGTCACGCAGCGGCGAAGTCGCGCACGGATGTTCTGCTGCTCGCGCCCTGAGGGCACACTGAAGCGGCCTGCTCGTGATCGTCTTCTCACCGTTCACCGGGCAGGCGCACGGAGGAAACCCCCCGGGAGGACGTGACTCCCGGGGGGTTTCCCGCTGTGGGTGCCGGATCGCGTCCCCGGTCGGACCGATTCCGGGCTCCTGGCGCGGCGTCCCGCGACCGTACGCTGCCCCGAAGGCGGCGCGTCGGCACCGCCCGGAACTGGGGGGAGACGCCATGGCGTGGGTGCGCTGTCCGACATGTCCCGGGAGTGACCTGAAGTGGTTCCGGGACCTGAAGGAGAAGGAGTACGGCCCCGCGGAGGCCGTGGTGCTCGCGCTCTTCCCGGACGAGATGCCGTTCCGTCCGGCCGCCTACCAGCGCTGCACCCGCGGGAGCTGCCGGCGGGTGCAGCGCAAGGACCGCTGGAAGACGGGGGCGAGTCTGCCGGAGGGCCTCTGAGCGGACCATCGGCGGGGGTGCCGTCGCGGCCCGGCCCTCCCCGGGCGACGGCGCCCCCGCCGACGCGTCGCCGTGCGGCGCCCCGACCGCCCCCCCGTCAGAGGTTGCTGAAGTCGGGACCCTTGGTGCGGGTGCGCTTGATCTCGTAGAAGCCGGAGACCGAGGCGACGGCGAGCGTGCCGTCCCAGAGGCGGGCGGCCTCCTCGCCCTTCGGGGCGGGGGTGACCACCGGACCGAAGAAGGCGATCTCCTCGCCGTCCGGGCCGGGGAGCGCGATCACCGGGGTGCCCACCTCCTGGCCGACCTTGTCGATGCCCTCCTTGTGCGAGGCGCGCAGCTGCGCCTCGAACTCGAAGTCCTCCTGGTCGGCGTAGTCGATCAGCTCGGCCGGGAGGCCGGTGTCGGCGAGCGCCCCGACGACCGCCTCGCGGGTGGTGCCCTCGCCGCGGTTGTGGATGCGGGTGCCGAGCGCGGTGTAGAGCGGGCCGAGCACCTCGGGGCCGTGCTTCTGCCAGGCGGCGGTGACGACGCGGACCGGCAGCCAGGCGCGGGTGGTCATCAGCTCGCGGTAGCCGTCGCCCAGCGTGTCGAGCTTGTTCTCGTTGAGCACCGCCAGGCTCATGATGTGCCAGCGGATCTCGATGTCACGGACCTTCTCGACCTCCAGGACCCAGCGGGAGGTCATCCAGGCCCAGGGGCACAGGGGGTCGAACCAGAAGTCGACCGGAGTCCTGCCCGACGGGCCACCGGCGACCGTCGCGGCACCCGGGGCAGTCACGGCCGCCCCTGCCGTCCCTGGCGTCCCGGCCGTCCCGGCCGTCGCAGTGGTCGCTCCTGTCCCAGGCGCCTGACTCGTGTCAATGGCCTCGTGCGTTTCGTGCTTCTCGGACATGGGTCTCCTCGAAGAGCGGTCGTACGGCCGGACGCCGTACCCGGGGTGCCGAACGGGCCGTGGCGGCCCGGTGGGGATCTCGACGGTCTACTTTCCCGCAACATGACAGGCCGTACCGGACATTCCCCCGTGTCCGATGTCAGGGGCGCATGGCAGGATCGCTCCTGTACTCGTGTGTCCGGCATCCGAGACGGACCGCCGGACCATGTCACGCCACACCCGAGGGAGTGCCGCCCGTGCCCGGTGAGAACCTGTCCCGCGACGAGGCCCGGGAGCGGGCCGCCCTGCTGTCCGTCGACGGGTACGACGTGTCGCTCGACCTGCGCTCGGCGGTGGGCGACGCCCCCGCCGACGGGCCGCGCACGTTCCGTTCGGTCACCACGATCCGTTTCCGCTGTGCCGAGCCGGGCGCCACGAGCTTCGCGGACCTCATCGCCCCGGCCGTCACCGCGCTCTCCCTCAACGGGCGCGACCTGGACCCCGGCGAGGTCTTCGACGGCACCCGGATCCGGCTGGAGGACCTGGCCGCGGAGAACGAGCTGGTGGTGGACGCGCGGTGCGCCTACTCCCACACCGGCGAGGGCATGCACCGCTTCGTCGACCCGGAGGACGGCGAGGTCTACCTCTACACGCAGTACGAGCCCGCCGACTCCCGCCGTGTCTTCGCCAACTTCGAACAGCCGGACCTGAAGGCCCCGTTCCGCTTCGAGGTGGAAGCACCGGAGGGCTGGACGGTGTGGAGCAACGGCGTCGGGGACCTGCGGGACGAGGTGTGGCGCTTCGCCGAGACGAAGCCGATCTCGACGTACATCACCTGCGTCGTCGCGGGCCCGTACCACTACGTGACGGACCATTACGAGCGGACGTTCGAGGACGGCACCCGTCTGGAGATCCCGCTCGGCGCGCTGTGCCGCAAGGGCCTCGCCAAGCACTTCGACGCGGACGACGTCTTCCTCGTCACCAAGCAGGGCCTGGACTTCTTCCACGACCGCTTCGACCACCCGTACCCGTTCGGCAAGTACGACCAGGCGTTCGTGCCCGAGTACAACCTGGGGGCGATGGAGAACCCGGGTCTGGTGACCTTCCGCGAGGAGTACATCTTTCGCGGGAAGGTGACCCGGGCCTCGTACGAGGCCCGCGCCAACACGATCCTGCACGAGATGGCGCACATGTGGTTCGGCGACCTCGTGACCATGGAGTGGTGGGACGACCTGTGGCTGAAGGAGTCCTTCGCCGACTTCATGGGCGCGTTCGCCAACGTGGGCGCGACCCGCTTCAAGGACGCCTGGATCACGTTCGCCAACCGCCGCAAGGCGTGGGCGTACCGCGCCGACCAGCTCCCCTCCACCCACCCGATCACGGCGGACATCCGCGACCTGGAGGACGCCAAGCTCAACTTCGACGGCATCACGTACGCCAAGGGCGCCTCCGTGCTCAAGCAGCTCGTCGCCTACGTGGGCCAGGACGCCTTCCTGGAGGGCGCCCGTCGCTACTTCAAGCGGCACGCGTACGGCAACACCCGGCTCGGTGACCTGCTGGCGGTGCTGGAGGAGACCAGCGGGCGGGACATGGCCGAGTGGTCGCGCGCCTGGCTGGAGACGGCCGGCGTCAACTCCCTGACCCCGCAGGTGCTGTTGAGCACCGACGGGCGCGTGGAGGAGGTGGCGGTGGTGCAGGAGGCCGCCGAGTCGCATCCGACGATCCGCCCGCACCGGGTGGCGGTGGGCCTGTACCGCGACGAGGACGGGGCGCTCGTGCGGTACGCGCGCGCCGAGGCGGACGTCGCCGGGCCGCGCACGGTCGTCGCCGAGCTGGCGGGCGCCCAGGCACCGGACCTGGTGCTGGTCAACGACGACGACCTGACGTACTGCAAGATCCGCTTCGACGAGACCTCGCTGGCCACGCTGCGCGGCCGCCTCGGCGACCTCACCGACCCCCTCGCTCGGGCGCTGTGCTGGTCGGCGCTGTGGAACCTGACGCGGGACGCGCTGCTGCCCGCACGGGACTTCGTCGACCTGGTGCTGCGGTTCGCGGGCCGAGAGTCCGACATCGGCGTGCTGCAGATGCTGCACGCGTGGGCCGAGTCCGCGCTGACGCACTACGCCGCGCCCGAATGGCGGGAGACGGGCGCCCGACTGCTGTCCGAGGGTGCGCTGCGCGAGCTGCGGGCGGCGGAGCCGGGCAGTCAGCACCAGCTCACCTGGGCGCGGTTCTTCGCGGCGGCCGCCGCCGGGGAGGCGGACTGCGCCGTGCTGCGCGGGCTGCTCGACGGCACGGAGAAGATCGACGGCCTGGAGGTGGACCAGGAGCTGCGCTGGGCGTTCCTGGAGCCGCTCACCGCGCACGGCGCCGTGGACGAGGCGGTACTCGCGGCGGAGCTCGCCCGCGACGACACCGCGTCCGGCAAGCGGCACGAGGTGCGGTGCCTGGCGGCGCGGCCCTCGGCCGGGGTCAAGGCGCGGGCGTGGGAGCAGGTGGTGGAGTCGGAGACGCTGTCCAACGCGCTGGTGGAGGCGACGATCGCGGGGTTCGCGCAGCCGTCCCAGCGGGAACTGCTCGCGCCGTACGCCGAGCGGTACTTCGAGGTGATCGAGCGGGTGTGGGCCGAGCGGTCGATCCAGATCGGCATGGACGTGGTCCGCGGACTGTACCCCTCGCTCCAGGCGTCGGAGGAGACGCTGACGGCGACAGACGCGTGGCTGTCCGCCCACGAGGACGCCGCCCCGGCGCTGCGCCGCCTGGTCCTGGAGGCGCGGGACGACCTGGCGCGCGGCCTGCGCGGCCAGTCCTGCGACGCGGCCGCCGCCGGCTGACCGGGGGGCGGAGCCACCCCGGCGCCCCCGGCCGCCTCATCCGCCCCGACCGACGCGGCCGCCCCGGGCCGCGCGGCCTGGGGCGGCCCGCCGCGCGAGCGGTGGGTACCTCCGGCCGAGAGACGGGGGCCTCGGGCCCAGAGGTGAGGACCGCCGCCCGAGTCCGGGGCCGTCGGCCGAGAGGCGGGGGCCGCCACCCGAACATGAGATCTGTCGCCCGGACTAAGGCCGCCGGCCGAGCGGAGGCGCCGGCCGAGCGCGGGCCGGCCGCCGCGCGGGAGGGCGTCAACCCGTCGTGGACCAGTGGGTGTTACGCAACCCTGACGCCTGGGCCGTAACCCGGGGGGCCGCCCGGTCGGACCAGCCTCTTCAGGGGCCGAACAGCTGTCCGCCAGGGCCTGCTTGTCCTGGTTCGTCGACGGACGCGTAACAGCGGTTGGCAGGGCGATCCGGCCCGGGAAACTCCCCCGCATGACGCACAACACCCCCCTCTCCCCCCGCCCGCTCCAGCACCTCTGCGACACCCGCCCGCGCGTGCTGTCCGCCGCCCAGCTCCGCGCCCACGGCGTCGGGGCCGCCGAGACCGACGGGCGGTGCCGGCCCGGCGGCCCCTGGCAGCAACTGCTGCCGGGGGTCGTCCTGTTGCACCCCGGCCCGCCCACCTCGGAGGAGCGGCTGCACGCGGTACTGCTCTACGCCCACCGCGCGCGGGCCGCCGACGGTGCCGGCCGGGCCGCCCCCGGCATTCCGCCGCAACCGGGCTCGGACGAGGCCCAGGAGTCGGGCCCCGGCCCGCGCCCGGTGCCGGAGGCCGAGGCGATGGTCACCGGGCTCGCCGCGCTCACCCTGCACGGTTTCACCGCCTCCCCGCCGCTGCCGTCCCTGGACCGCATCGACGTCCTGGTCCCCCGCACCCGCCGGCTGCGCAGCGTGGGGTGCGCGCGGATCCTGCGCACCTCCGTGCTGCCGATCGCCGAGCGGGTCACCGGCGTCCCCGTCGCCCCGGTGCCGCGCGCCCTGGCCGACGCGGTGGCGCACCTGTCGGACGCCACCACCGTGATCCGGCTGCTGACCGAGGCAGTCCGCGGCGGCCACTGCGAACCGGCCGCCGCCGTCCGGGAGTTGACGCAGGCACGGCTGCTGAACCGGCCGCACGTGGTGGACGCCGTGGACGCGCTCCTCGCCGAGGGCCGGACCCTCGCCGAGGAGCGGCTGTACCGGATGGTCGAGGAGTACGGGCTGCCGGACCCGGTGTGGAACGTGGACCTGCGCCTGCCCGGCGGCCCGCACCTGGGCGGCGTGGACGCCTACTGGCCGCACGCCGCGGTCGCCGTGGAGCTGGACACCCGCGCCCCGCGCCACGGCGGTTCACCGGGCGTCGCCCGCCCGCACGAGGACGCCGCGTGGTCGGCGCACGCCCGCAAGCGGGAGGACCTGGAGCGGCTCGGCGTCACCGTCGTCCACCTCACGCCGAAGAAGCTGCGGGACGCGATGGAGCAGCAGGCGACGGTGGTCCGCACGGCACTGATGGCCGCGGCGGACCGGAAGCCGCCCGCGTACATCGTGGTGCTGCCCAGGTGAGCGCGCTACGCCTTCTTCAGGACGAGTTCCGTGTTGCGGTCCCGGGCGCCGCCCGACAGGGTCGCGCGGGAGCCGGGGGCGTTGAAGGCGAGTTCGCGGTAGAGGGCGGCGAGGCCGGTCTGGGTGAGGTCGGCGAAGTCCGTTCGGTGCGGGGCGGCGGACTCGACGAGCGTGGTGAACAGGCTGAGCGTGCCGTCCTTGTTGTCGGCCACCTCGATCACCCTGGCGAGCTGGGGGAAGTCGACGTGGGAGGCGGTGGAGACCTCCCAGAAGGAGCCGTTGCCGGAGAAGCGGTGCGGGGTGATGTCGTTCTTGTGGCTGTGGCCGTTGATCCAGGCCAGTACGTTGGGGTGGCGGCCGAGCGCGGCGACCAGCTCGTCGCCGCCGTGCCGCTTCTCGTCCGGGCGGCCGGGGTCGGTGCGCAGGTTGCGCATGGTCTTGCTGGTGTGGTGGCTGAAGACGAGGACGTGGGAGTCCCGGTTCTCGCTCAGCGTCCGCTCCAGCCAGCGCAGTTGGGCCGTGCCGATCGAGCCCTCGTAGTGGCCGCCGGGGTCGGTGGTGTCGAGGCTGACGCCGAGGACGTCGTCGCCGATGCGGAAGGCGTAGTACTGGGTGCCGGCGTCGACGTTGGCCTGCGTGTAGCCGTGGCCGACGGGGCCGGGGCCGGTGTGCGCCGGGTCCAGGTGGGCCTTGAGGTACTCGGCGGGGGTGAAGGGGGCGCGTGCCTCGTCGGCGGTGACCGCGCGCATGTGGCGTGCCTGGGACCTCAGCAGGTCGCGGAAGGCGGCGCCGGTGGGGTCGCCGCCGTGCCGCACGTTGTCCCAGACGGCCTTGCCCGCGTGCTCGTCCAGGCTCATCAGTTTGCGTCCGCCGACGGCGAACTCGGCGAACCAGGAGTCGCCCGGGGCATAGCAGCCGCCGGGCAGGGCGTCGTGATTGCCGACGGTGGAGTACCACGGGAGGTTCAGGCCGGGGCTGTTGACCTCGGCGATCGCGGCGGCGAGGAAGCCGTCGAGGCGGGGGAAGCCGTGCTGCTTGTCGATGTCGCGCAGGGCGGCGTCCGGCTGCCAGTACAGCTTCAGACCGCTGTTCTGGACGCCCTCGTAGTGGCGGGGGTCACCGGAGTTGGGGGTGACACGGCCGCCGCTCATCACCTTCAGGAACCAGTCCAGTTCCGTGCGGGAGTTGTTGTCGCAGTTGTCGCCGGTCGTCATCACGAAGTGCAGCGGCGAGCCGGTGGCGGGGGCGCCGCGCAACGCGTTGACGCGTTCGACGAGGGAGGCGGCGCCGGCCACGGACAGGGCCTCCTGCGGGCGCCAGGCGCTGGAGGTCTGGGCGCGCAGGTACTCGTAGCGCAGGGGGTGCTGGACGTCGACCAGGTGCAGGTCGGTGAACTGGACGAACGCCGCGAGCGTCGTACGCCGGGCCGCCCGGCCGGAGGCGGGGGCGGCGAGGTCGGTGCGGACGACGCGGGGCCAGGCGGGGCCGTCGCCGAGGCGGCGGTAGCCGGTGTTGCTGCCGACGGGAGTGGCGACGGTGGCCAGGGTGGTGCCGCGGGTGTAGGGGGCGAGGGGTGGGGCGGCTGCCGGGCGGCCGTGCGCGGCGGGCCACGGTTCGGCGGCTCCGGCGGCCGCCCTGTCGGGCCGCAGGGCGAGGCCGATGCCGACGGAGGTGGTGGCCGCGGCGGCGGTGGCGAGGAGGGTGCGACGGGTGGGGGCGAATGCGGCGGGGGCGGGGGGTGCGGTGGCTGAGCGCTGGCGCGGCATGGCGGGATCTCCCCGGGGGCGAACGCATCGACGGTGGCGCGGGGTTCGCCTGCGCGAACCTTCCGCTCACCGGGATGCTTGGCACCGGGGGTGGCGACGGCGTGAACGGCACGGCAACGTTGCGGCGCCCTCAGGAGTTTTTTCGCCCTCGCCGCTCCTGCCCTTCCCCTCCCTCAAGGGGCTCCGCCCCTTGAGGGAGGGGTGCCGCCGGGGGTCTGGGGCGCAGGTTTTCGGCATAGTCGCGTGACGTTCGGTGTGTGATCAGTTGAGGCTGAGGAGTGCGAGGGTACGACGGGGATCGCGGGCGTTGTGCCGGAAAGTGGCCGCGATGTTGTTGGCTCCAGCTGTTCGGAGGGCTCCACTGGCACGGTGTGCCGGGTGGCCATCGGGCGTGGGGCGCGTTTGCCGGTCCGTACTTGTGGGGCGTCCTCGGCGAAGGTTGCTGTCACGGACGTGGTGCAGGGCCTCGATCTTCCAGTGGTCGCGGACGAGCCGCGCGAGTTGGGATATGTGCGGAGCTTCTTCTGGTTGCCGTCCACGGCCAGACCGCGCAACGCGGTGGCCCCGGTCGTCTTCGGCTGGCGGTCCGCGAGCCAGCTTCCGACCACGCCCACCGCCAGCAGTGAGGTCGCTCCGCCAGCACCGCACACGCGGTGGGTGCGAGTACGACGGCCAGGCGGTGGCGCACCCTAGTCGGTCCGCCACTTCGGCCAGCCACTCCAGCAGGCTCGGAACTTCCTCCGGGCCGACCTGTGGCTTTCACGCAGTCGGTCAAGGGCCGGCGGGATCAACGATGATGCGTCGGCAGCCACGGTCTTCCACACGGATCACGGAGCGTAGAGGTCTCCCGGGACGAAGCAACGCTCCAACTGCGCAAGTGAGAGTCGCAGTTGGAGCGTTGTGCTGTGTCTGCCGTACGGTCTGCGAAATGGGTCGGGTAGGGAAGGCGGGGGCGAGGAATCCTTACGGTGAACCCATCGCTCGGCCCGTCGGAGGGCGGTCGCGCCAGAGGCGCAGAGCCGTGTCCACGTAAGGGACACGGGTCAACAAGCCCACTGACGACAGCTTGTGCCACGCCGCCAGGTCCGTCGACCCGTCGACCTCCGACCGCAGCTCACCGCCGGTGATGCGCACCTCGTACATCACCCGCACCGCCTGGTGGTCGACCGCGGACCGCCGCCAGCCCCGCCGTGGGATCACCCGCCGCGCCGACTCCACCCCCAGCAAGGCCACCGGCTCCACCTGGTACCCCGTCTCCTCCTCCACCTCCCGCACCACCGTCCCGTACGGGTCCTCCCCGTGCTCCATTCCTCCGCCCGGCAGCGTCCACCGGCGGGGCCCGCCCGCTCCGGTCCACCGCGCCAGCAGGATCCGCCCGTCCCGGACACACACGGCGTACGCCGCCACCCTCACGTTCCTCCGCATGCGACGACGGTAGGACCCCACGGCCGAAAGCCCACCGCCACCCGAACGGAACCACCCGCTTTGCCCGCTAGCTCCCCGATGGCGTATGGCGGAAGTACGCCATGCACGGGTCACCTCTCGGTCGACACTCCCCAAACAACCCCCGCTCGGGTAGAGCTGAGCGGCCCACTTCGGTTCGGTTGGCCTACAAGGGATGCTGATGACCTCCGCCCCTCAGCGCGTCCCCATACACATCGGCCGCGAGAAGACGCGCGGTCCGCGTCGCCGTGGCCGCCGGCCTGGTGGCCGCGTTCTCCGCGACCGGGCCGATACCTCTGGCCGTCGCGGCGGGCCGCACCTCCACCGCCGCGTCCGACCCGGTCGGGGCCGCCCCCGTCAAGTCCGGTCCCGCCAAGCTCGGTTCGGACGTCGCCGACCTTCCGGCCGGGCCGAGGCGGTCGGCGACTCGGAGGAGTCGGTGCCGGTGGCGGAGCCGGCCGCCGGGACGTACACGGTCGAGGTCGTCGGCTACTCGGCGCCGGACGGGACCACCGAGTACGACTACCGGGACGTGTTCTCGTCCTCGCTCGGCACGGTGACGGTGGACTCCTCGGCACGGGCGCGTCGGTGACGGTGGACGCGCAGGTCACGGTGGCGGCCGCGGCGCCCGAGGGCCGGGAGTTCTTCGGCCGGGTGCAGTTGGTCAACGCCCGGGGCACGGTGGCCGGGACCGGCAACGTGAGCATCGGGAAGGTGGCGCCGTAACCGCACCACGCGGTGGGACACGGAGGTCTTCCCCCGTTCCCCGCCCGTTCACGGGGCGCGCAGGCCCCGGTCGACGAAGTCGACGAGCCACTCGAAGCTCTCGTCGAGGTCGGTGCTCCACCGGAAGCCGCCCGCCGCCTGCAGGGTGGCGAAGCCGTGGAACAGGCTGCGCAGCATCCGCAGGGCGTGGGTGTCGTCGGACTCGGCCAGGTCGTAGCCGCGCAGCACGGCGATCAGCGCGTCGAGCAGCCGTCGGCCGCCGGCGGTCAGCGGGTCGTCGGGGCCGGTGGGTTCCATGCCGATCGTCGCGGCGTACCGGCCGGGGTGGTCGAGGACATAGGTGCGGAAGGCGCGGGCCGCCGCGGCCAGGGCGTCCCGGCCGGCGTACCCCTGGATCGCGGCGCCGACCGCGGCGCCGGCCTCGCTCAGCGCGAGGGCGGCGATGCGCCGGTTGAGGTCCTCCTGCCCGGTCACGTGCTTGTACAGGGAAGGCGTGCGCACGCCCAGCCGTTCGGCCAGCAGGCCCATCGTGAGGCGGCCCGCGCCGACCTCGTCGGCGAGTGCGGCGCCCGCCGCGACGACTGCCGCCGTGTCGAGTCCCGCCCTAGGCACGGGCGGCCTCCGCGCGGAGGAAGGGCAGCAGGAGCGCTGCCACCCGCTCGGGGTACTGGTCGTGCGCGTAGTGTCCGGCGCCCTCGATCATCTCCAGCCGGCCCAGCCCGTCCGGCAGCGCCGCGACGATCGCCTCGCCCTCGGCGTGCGGGTCGGCCCAGTCCGGGTCGAGGGTGCCCTCGACGACCAGCACCGGGCAGCGCACGTTGCCGAGCTGCTCCCCGGCGTCGGTGGGGGTGCTGCGGCCCATGCCCCGCAGGGCCTTCATCCGGCCCGGCTCGCGCATCATCGCCTCGATCCGGGCGATCCGCTCCGCCCAGTCGGCCGGCCGGACGCCGGGGTAGGCCACCTCCAGGTACGCGCGCCACAGCCGCAGGCTGCCGAACAGTCCGGCGCCGATCAGCCGCAGGCTGCCCTTCCGGAACCGCCTCACCCTGAAGTCGCCGAGCCTCACCGACTGCTTGCGGGTGAACGGCGCCAGTTCGACGACGGCGTCGATCAGCTCGGGCTCCCGCGCGGCGGCGATGGTGGCGGCACCGCCGGAGAAGGAGTGCCCGACGAGCACGGCGGGCCCGCCGAGGTGCCGGACGAGGGCGAGCAGGTCGCCGGCGACGTCGGTGCGGCTCCAGGAGGCCCAGCCGGTGCTGGACTCGCCGCACCCGCGCAGGTCGACGGCGGCGACGCGGTACCCGGCGGCCACGAGCCGGGGGGCCAGGGCCCGGTACGCGTGCCGGCTGTCCCCCACCCCGTGCGCCAGCACGACGAGGGGGCCCTGCCCCGCCACCTCGTAGGCGAGGGTTCCACCTTCCACGGCGAGAAACTCGGTCATGACCCGTCCTCCAGGCGTTTGGCTAATGCGATTAACTAAAAGCTAATGCCATTAACCAAACCTGTCAATCGCCCGTCCCGCGCCGGGCGATCGGCAGGGTCGCCACGCCCGAGGAGCGGGCGGCCGCGTCCCACTCCCCGAGCGGGACGGCAAAGGATTGGACACGCGGCCCGGGCACCACCGCATGATGGGACCAACGCCGAACAACGTCGCGTACCGCCGAGAAGCAGGGAGACACCGTGAGGGTCGGAATCGTCGGAGCCACCGGACAGGTCGGCACGGTCATGCGCAGGATCCTGGTGGAGCGCGACTTCCCGGTCACCGAGCTGCGGCTGTTCGCCTCGGCCCGCTCGGCCGGCTCGGTCGTCGACGGCATCACGGTGGAGGACGCCGCGCAGGCCGACTACACCGGCCTGGACATCGTGCTGTTCTCCGCGGGCGGCGCCACCTCCAAGGCGCTGGCCGAGAAGGTCGCCTCCCAGGGCGCCGTCGTGATCGACAACTCCTCGGCGTGGCGCCGCGACCCGGACGTACCCCTGGTGGTCTCCGAGGTGAACCCGCACGCGGCGCTGAACCGCCCCAAGGGGATCATCGCCAACCCGAACTGCACCACGATGGCCGCGATGCCCGTCCTCAAGCCGCTGCACGAGGAGGCGGGGCTTCAGGCGCTGGTCGTCGCCACCTACCAGGCGGTGTCCGGTTCCGGTCTCGCGGGCGTCGCCGAGCTGCACGGGCAGGCACAGAAGGTGGTCGCGGAGGCCGACAGGCTGACGCACGACGGCTCGGCCGTGGACTTCCCCGAGCCGAACGTCTACAAGCGCCCCATCGCCTTCAACGTGCTGCCCTTCGCCGGCAACCTGGTCGACGACGGCCTGAACGAGACCGACGAGGAGCAGAAGCTCCGCAACGAGTCCCGCAAGATCCTGGAGATCCCGGACCTCAAGGTCTCCGGCACCTGTGTGCGCGTGCCGGTCTTCTCCGGCCACTCCCTCCAGGTCAACGCCCGCTTCGCCCGCCCCGTCAGCGCCGAGCGCGCCACCGAGCTGCTGGGCGGCGCCCCCGGCGTGGCCCTCTCCGACATCCCCACCCCGCTGCAGGCCGCCGGCCAGGACCCCTCCTACGTGGGCCGCATCCGTGCGGACGAGACGGTGGACAACGGGCTGGCCCTCTTCATCTCCAACGACAACCTCCGCAAGGGCGCGGCGCTGAACGCCGTGCAGATCGCGGAACTGGTCGCGGCGGAGCTGAACGAGAAGGCCGCGCAGCGGTAGAGGTTCAGCAGCCGGGCCGTCCGGCCCGACGGATGACCGGGGTCCCGCCGCCGCAGGGCGGACGGGGCCCCGTCCTCGTGCCGCCCGCTCCGTCATGCGGCTCGCCCGTACCGTCCGGGGTGGCCGGGAGGGGTTTCCCCTCGTCGGCCGCGATCACGGCAGGGCTTTCCCTCGACGTGTCCGGCCGGCCGGCCCTTCCACGAACTCCCGGCAGCCATCGCCGTACCGATCGTGGAAGGATGACGGAACCGACACATATGGAGGAGATGACCGCGTGCCTGGCACCAACCTGACCCGCGAAGAGGCACGGACGCGGGCGAAGCTGCTCACCGTCGACTCCTACGAGATCGACCTCGACCTCTCGGGCGCCCAGGAGGGGGGGACCTACCGGTCCGTGACCACGGTGCGCTTCGACGTGGCCGAGTCCGGCGCGGACTCGTTCGCCGACCTGATCGCCCCGGCCGTGCACGAGGTGACCCTCAACGGTGACGCGCTGGATCCCGCCGAGGTCTTCGCCGACTCCCGGATCGCGCTGCGCGGGCTGCTGGAGGGCCCCAACGTCCTGCGGGTCGTGGCCGACTGCGCGTACACCAACACCGGCGAGGGCCTGCACCGGTTCGTCGACCCGGTCGACGACCAGGCCTACCTCTACACCCAGTTCGAGGTGCCCGACGCCCGCCGGGTGTTCGCCAACTTCGAGCAGCCGGACCTGAAGGCGACCTTCCAGTTCACCGTGCGGGCGCCCGAGGGCTGGACCGTCATCTCCAACTCGCCGACGCCCGACCCCAGTACCGTCAGCGACAACCTCTGGGTGTTCGAGCCGACGCCGCGCATCTCGACGTACATCACCGCGCTGATCGTCGGCCCGTACCACAGCGTGCACAGCGTCTACGAGAAGGACGGGCAGTCCGTCCCGCTCGGCATCTACTGCCGGCCCTCGCTCGCCGAGTTCCTCGACGCGGACGCGATCTTCGGCGTGACCCGGCAGGGCTTCGACTGGTTCCAGGAGAAGTTCGACTACGCGTACCCGTTCAAGAAGTACGACCAGCTCTTCGTACCGGAGTTCAACGCGGGCGCGATGGAGAACGCGGGCGCGGTCACCTTCCGCGACCAGTACGTCTTCCGCTCCAAGGTGACGGACGCGGCGTACGAGGGCCGGGCCGCCACGATCCTGCACGAGCTGGCCCACATGTGGTTCGGCGACCTGGTCACCATGGAGTGGTGGAACGACCTGTGGCTGAACGAGTCGTTCGCCACCTACGCCGAGGCCGCCTGCCTCGCGCACGCGCCGGGCACGAAGTGGCCGCAGTCGTGGACCACCTTCGCCAACCAGATGAAGACCTGGGCGTACCGGCAGGACCAGCTCCCCTCCACGCACCCGATCATGGCGGAGATCAACGATCTCGAGGACGTGCTCGTCAACTTCGACGGCATCACCTACGCCAAGGGCGCCAGTGTGCTCAAGCAGCTCGTGGCGTACGTGGGCATGGACGAGTTCTTCCAGGGCGTGCAGGCGTACTTCAAGCGCCACGCGTACGGCAACACGCGCCTGTCCGACCTGCTGGGCGCGCTGGAGGAGACCTCCGGGCGCGACCTGAGCACCTGGTCGAAGAAGTGGCTGCAGACGGCCGGAATCAACATCCTGCGCCCCGAGATCGAGACCGACGCCGAGGGTGTCATCACCTCCTTCGGCGTCCGCCAGGAGGCCCCGGCGCTGCCCGCCGGCGCGAAGGGCGAGGCCGTGCTGCGGCCGCACCGCATCGCGATCGGCCTCTACGACGTCGACGGGACGACGGGCAAGCTGGTGCGCGCCGAGGACGGCCGGATCGAGCTGGACGTCGACGGCGAGCTCACCGCCGTGCCGCAGCTGGTGGGCCGGCGCCGCCCGGCGGTCGTCCTGCTCAACGACGACGACCTGTCGTACGCCAAGGTCCGCCTCGACGAGGAGTCGCTGGCGTTCGTCACCGAGCACCTGGGCGACTTCGAGTGGTCGCTGCCGCGCGCCCTGTGCTGGGCGTCGGCGTGGGACATGACCCGCGACGGCGAACTCGCCGCCCGCGACTACCTGTCCCTGGTGCTGTCCGGCATCGGCAAGGAGTCCGACATCGGTGTGGTGCAGTCGCTGCACCGCCAGGTCAAGCTCGCCGTCGACCTGTACGCCGACCCCGGCGCCCGCGAGGCGCTGCTCACCCGGTGGACCGATGCCACGCTGGCCCACCTGCGGTCGGCCGAGGCGGGAAGCGACCACCAGCTCGCCTGGGCGCGCGCGTTCGCCGCGACCGCCCGTACGCCGGAGCAGCTCGACCTGCTGGAGGCGCTGCTCGACGGTTCGCACACCGTGGAGGGCCTGACCGTTGACACCGAGCTGCGCTGGGCGTTCGTGCAGCGCCTGGCGGCGGTCGGGCGGTTCGACGAGAACGAGATCGCCGGCGAGTACGAGCGGGACCGCACGGCGGCCGGTGAGCGGCACGCGGCGAGTGCGCGGGCGGCGCGGCCGACCCAGGAGGCCAAGGCGGAGGCGTGGGCCTCGGTCGTGGAGTCCGACAAGCTGCCGAACGCGGTGCAGGAGGCGGTGATCGCGGGGTTCGTGCAGACGGATCAGCGGGAGCTGCTGGCGCCGTACGTGGACCGGTACTTCGCGGCGGTCGAGGACGTGTGGGAGTCGCGGTCCTACGAGATGGCGCAGCAGGTGGTCGTGGGGTTGTACCCCTCGGTGCACGTCACGCGGGAGACGCTGGAGAAGACGGACGCGTGGCTGGCTTCGGCGGGGCCGAACGCGGCGCTGCGGAGGCTGATGTCCGAGGCGCGGGCCGGGGTGGAGCGGGCGTTGCGGGCGCAGGGGGTGGACGCGGGGGCCGGGCGGTAGGGGTTTTCGCCCCCCGCCGCCCTTACCCTTCCCGTCCCCCGGGGGCTCCGCCCCCGGACCCCCTGGGGACGCGCGGTTCCCCGCGCCCCTTCATGGGCCGACGTGGGTCGCGAGGATGTCCTTCAACCGGGCCGCGGACGCGGGTGCGTTCGCGGCCCAGGCCGTGTGGCCGTCGGGGCGGACCAGGAGGGTGGTGCGGCGGGGGCTCGTCCAGTGCCGGACCGCGAGGCGGTCCTCGCGGCCGGCGGTGCCGGGTGTCTCCTCGCCGCGCGGCAGGACCAGCACGAAGCGGCCCCCGCGCAGGGACTCGTACAGCCGGGTGCCGCCCTCCAGGGCGACGTCCGGGACCCGCCTGCCGGTCAGCCGGTGGGCGCCGCGCGGGGCGGCGTAGGCGTGGTCGATGCCGGTGACCTGGCCGGCGAGACGCCGGCGGGCGGGGCCGCAGTGGTCGAGGAAGGTGGTCAGACCGGCGCGCAGTGCGCGGGTCCACGGCCGCTTGGCCATCGCCAGCCGCACGATGCCGCCGCTGCTGCGCAGGACCGCCCGGCCGACCGGGTGCCGTTCGGCCTGGTAGGTGTCGAGCAGGCCGGGGCCGGCGTGGCCGTGCAGCACCGCGGCGAGTTTCCAGCCGAGGTTGGCGGCGTCCTGCAGCCCGGTGTTCATGCCCTGCCCGCCGGCCGGGGTGTGCACGTGGGCGGCGTCCCCGGCGAGGAAGACCCGGCCGACCCTGTAGTCCGGTACCTGCCGTTCGTCGCTGTGGAAGCGGGACATCCAGCGGGCGTCGCGCATGCCGTAGTCGTGGCCGAGGGCGAGCCGGGTGATCTCCTTGACCTCGTCCAGACCGAGCGGCGCGGTGTCGGCGACGTCGCGCCCCCGCCGCCAGCCGATCATGCGGTGGTAGCCGTCGCCGAACGGGGCGAGGAAGGCGAAGGCGTCGCCGTTCGCGTTGACGGTGAGGAGGTTCTCCGGCTCCTCGCCGAGCCGTACGTCGGCCAGCACGACGGAGCGGATGACCGAGCGGCCCGGGAACGGCAGCCCCACCGCCTGCCGCACCGCGCTGCGCATCCCGTCCGTCCCGACGGCGTACTCCGCGCGCAGCGGCTCCCCCTCGTCCTCCCCGCCGGGACCGCGCACCGTGAGGGTGACGCCGTCGCCGTCCTGCGCGAGGCCGGTCACCTCGGTGTCGTACCGGAAGGCCACCCCGGCCTCCTCGGCGCGCCGCAGCAGCACCTTCTCCACCTCGTACTGCGGAACGACGAGCAGGTGGTTGAAGCGGGAGGGGAGTTCGTCGAGGCGGACGGAGAGGCGGCCGAAGAGGCCGATGTCGGCGAGTTGCCGCCCGGTGGCCTCCATGTCGTCGGCGATCCCGCGGGCGTCGAAGTGTTCCAGCGTGCGGGCGTGCAGGACGAAGGCGCGGGAGAGGTTGCTGATCCGCCGCGGGCGCTTCTCGACGAGGGTGACGGGGACCCCGGCGAGGGCGAGGTCCCCGGCGAGCAGCAGCCCGGTCGGCCCGGCGCCGACGACGAGCACGCGGGGGGCGGGAACGGGAACGGGGCTGGTACGGGTGGTGCGGGACTGGTCCGTCATGACTGCCTCACCAAGGTCTGCGCGTCCGCGCCTGTAGGCCAACGGGTGTGGGCCAACGCTTGTTCGCCAACTTAGGGGCGAACGGCCGGGACGTCAACAGTTGTTGGCAAACATGCGTGGACCTATGTGCGCCGGCCTGCGCCGTGGAAACGCGACGAGGGAGCCCGCGCACCGTGTGGTGTGCGGACTCCCTCGACGGAAGGGTCGCGTCGACCGGGCCGTGCCGGTCCCGTCGCGTCAGCCCTTGGGTCAGTTCGGCGGCGTCAGCGCTGCTCCTGCTTGTGGGACTTGTCCAGGACCATCACCAGGCCGGCGATGACCGCGAACAGCACGAGCGGCGCGGCGACGTAGAGTCCCAGCGTCTCGCCGACGCTGAGGCCCTGGCCGGGGTCGTCGCCGTCGTCGCGGGCCAGCGCGAGCGCGGGGGACGACATGAGCAGCATCATCAGCGTCGTACCGGCGGCCAGGGCGCCGGCGCGCAGGGCGTTCTTCTTGTCCACGGTGCAAACGTAGCGAACGGCCGCACGCCCCGCGCGCCCGGGGTGCCGTACGGCACGCGGCCGGGCCCGGCGGGCCGCGCCGGCGTCGCCGCTCCGGTCACCGCTCCCCCCGCTCGCGCAGTACGTCCGTCAGCGCGCGGACGCGGGGGGAGGCGGCCAGCTCCTCCAGCGTGACCGGGCGGCCGTCGGCGTCGGCGATCGGCAGCCGCCAGTTGGGGTACTGGTCCCAGGTACCGGGCAGGTTCTGCGGGCGCCGGTCGCCGACCCCGTCGGGGAGCCAGACGCCGACCAAGCGGGCCGGGGTGCGCATCAGGAACCGGTGCAGTGCCTGGATCTCGGCCTCCTCCCGCAGCTCGGGCAGCCCGCCGCCGGCGCCCTCCAGCAGGCCGAGCCGGTCGAGCAGGGCCAGCCACTCGGCGACGTCCGCCGATGCCTCGGCGCGCTCCTCCTCCACCGGGCGGGTCAGCAGGCCGAGACGGTCGCGCAGGTCGACGTGGTCGCCGGTGAGGCGGGCGGCGGTGGAGGGCAGGTCGTGGGTGGTGGCGGTGGCCAGGCAGTCGGTGCGCCAGCGCTCGGGGGGCAGCGGGCGGCCGTCCCCGGTCCAGTCCCGCTCGAACCACAGGACGGACGTGCCGAGCACCCCGCGCCTCTGCAGCGCCTCGCGCACACCGGGCTCCACGGTGCCGAGGTCCTCGCCGATCACCAGGGCACCGGCCCGCGAGGCCTCCAGGACGAGGATCGCGAGCATGGCGTCGGCGTCGTAGCGGACGTAGGTGCCCTCGGTGGGCGGCTGCCCCTGCGGCACCCACCAGAGCCGGAACAGGCCCATGACGTGGTCGATGCGGAGGGCGCCGGCGTGCCGGAGGAGGGCCCGCAGCAGACGGCGGTAGGGGGCGTAGCCGGAGGCGGCCAGCCGGTCGGGGCGCCAGGGCGGCAGTCCCCAGTCCTGGCCGCGGGCGTTGAAGGCGTCGGGCGGGGCGCCGACCGACATGCCGGCGGCGAAGTGGTCGGCCTGCGCCCAGGCGTCGGCGCCGCCGGGGTGGACGCCGACGGCGAGGTCGTGCACGAGCCCGATCGCCATGCCGGCGTCGCGCGCGGAGCGCTGGGCGGCGGCGAGCTGGGCGTCGGTGAGCCAGGCGAGCCGGCTGTGGAAGTCGACCCGGTCGACGAGTTCGCCGCGCACCCGGGCGGTCTCGGCCGAGCGGGGGCCGCGAAGCGGCCGGGGCCACCGGTGCCAGTCGGGGCCGTGCACCTCGGCCAGCGCGCACCAGGTCGCGTGGTCCTCCAGGGCCTGGCCCTCCCGGGCGAGGAAGTCGGCGTAGGCGGCGCCGCGGCCGGGGCCGAGGGGGGCGGTGCGGATCTGTTCGAGGGCCTGCCGTTTCAGTTCCCAGACGGCGTCGCGGTCGATGAGCGCGTCCTCGTGCAGGACGGCGGCGCGCAGCCGGGCGGCCGCCGCGCGCAGTGCGGCGAGGCGGCCGGGGTCGTCGGCGTAGGGGTACTCGGGCACGTCCTCCACCCGCAGGTGGACCGGGTCGGGGTAGCGGCGGGAGGAGGGCCGGTACGGGGAGGGGTCGGTGGGTGCGCCGGGCACGGCCACGTGCAACGGGTTGACCTGCACGAATCCGGCGCCGAGCGTCCGGCCGGCCCAGGCGGTGAGCTCGGCGAGGTCGCCGAGGTCGCCCATGCCCCAGGAGCGCTCGGACAGCAGGGAGTAGAGCTGGACGAGGAGTCCGTGGGTGCGGCCGGGCGGGGCGGGCAGCCGGGGCGGGGCGACGACGAGGTGCGCGGTCGCGGTGCGGCCGTCCGGGGCGGTGGCGTGCAGCGTGTGCACTCCGGGCGGGAGGTCGTCGGCCCCGTCGCGGGATTCGCCCTGCTCGGTGTCGACGCGCAGCCGGGTGCCGGGTGGTAGCGCGGCGAGGGCGTCCGGCGCCGCCGACTCGTCCTCCGGGCCGGGCAGCCACCGCACGACCGTCGGCGGCAGCAGCCGCTCCCGCAGCTCTGCCTCGCGCGTGTCGAGGGCGCGGCGCACGGCGTCGGGGTCGCCCGCGTCGACGCCGAGGGCGGCCAGTGCGGCGCGCACGGCACGGTCCGAGGCGGCGACCGTACGGTCCGGGGAGGGGCGGTAGGAGGCGGCGACGCCGTGGAGGCCGGCCAGCCTGGCCAACGGGGTGTCGTCGGGGGGCGCCCCGGTCGGCGGCGTGCCCTCTGGTGCCGCCCTGGTCGGCGTGTCGCCGGACTCCGCCCCGGTCGGCGTCGCGTCGGGTTCGGCCCCCGTCGGCGTCTCGTCCCGCTCGGCCGGCGGCATCTACAGCTCCGAGGGGTCCGCGCACGCCCCGGTCGGTCCGGCGCCCACGACGGAGGGTTCGCTGGTCAGGGGGGCCGCGTCGGACAACGGCGGTTCGCTGGTGAGGGGTTCGAAGTCGGGCAGCGGCGGTTCGCTGGTCAGCGGCGCCTCGGCGCAGCTGCTCTCCGAGCTGAGCATGCACAGGTCGAGCACAGTGGGTTCGGTCGGCTCGGCGGGTTCGGCGGACTCGGCGGCCCCGGCGGACCGGTCCGCCGGGCGTTTGGACTGGGCGGGGAAGAGAAGGCGTACCGGTGCGGCCACGAGGGCCTCCTTGTCATCGGACGGTCCGGTGTGGGCGTGGCCCGTCGCGCGTGGCGGGTTGGCGGATGGGACTTAGCCCTACCCCGAGGGTGGACCCGCAGACGCAACTCACCGCACAACGTGCTCCGCGTCACACTTCCGGGTGCGCGGGACCCAACTATTCACTCAGTACATGTCGTAAGTACATACTGATCTTCATGAGCACCCGCCACATCCTGCTCGGGCTGCTCGCCGCGGGGCCGAGTCATGGCTACGACCTCAAGCGGCGGCACGACGAGCGCTTCCCCCAGGCACGTCCCCTGGCGTACGGGCAGGTCTACACGACGCTGCAACGGCTGGTCAGGGACGGCCTCGCCCAGGTCGAGGGGACCGATTCCGACGGCGGCCCCGAGCGCACCCTGTACCGCTCCACCGAGGCCGGCGGCCGGGAGCTGGCCCACTGGGCGGGAGCCGTCACTCCCCCGGCGCCGTTCGTGACGAACGAGATCTTCGCCAAGGTCGTCGTCGCGATCCTGGCCCCGGGCGACCCCGCCGGTTACCTGCGGGACCAGCGCGCCGCGCACATGGCGCGGATGCGTGAGCTCACCGCGGTGAAGACGGCACCCGGCGCCGATCTGGCGACCGTGCTCTCGGCCGACTACGCCCTCCACCACCTCGACGCCGACCTCCGCTGGATGACGACCACGGCGGCCCGGCTCACCACGTTGACCGCGGAGGTCCACGCGACATGAACAATCCACTCGGCACGGACAGTCCGCTCCTGGCGGGCCAGGACCTGACCAAGGCGCACGGCGCGACACCGGCGCTGCGCGGCGCCTCGATCGAGGTGCGCGCCGGCGAGATCGTCGCCGTCACGGGCCCCAGCGGCAGCGGCAAGTCCACGCTGTTGCACTGCCTCACGGGCATCACGCGTCCCGACTCGGGCGCGGTGCGCTACGGCGCCGAGCGCGTCGACCGGCTCCCGGAGCACCGGCTGAGCGAACTGCGGCGCACGGAGTTCGGGGTGGTGTTCCAGTTCGGCCAGCTCGTCCCCGAGCTGACGGCGGCCGACAACGTCGCCCTGCCGCTCCTGCTGGCGGGCGCCTCCCGCGCGACGGCGCGGGAACGGGCGGGCGAGTGGCTGGAGCGGTTCGGCGTACGCGGGCGGATGGAACTGCGGCCGGGCGAGCTCAGCGGCGGCCAGGCTCAGCGGGTGGCACTGGCCCGGGCGCTGGTCACGGCGCCGCGGGTGGTGTTCGCGGACGAGCCGACGGGCGCGCTGGACTCGCTGGCCACCGAGCAGGTGATGACGGCCCTGGTGCGCACGGCCCGCGAGGCGGGCACAGCGGTGCTGCTGGTCACGCACGACGCGCAGGTGGCGGCGTACGCGGACCGCGAGGTGGCGCTGCGGGACGGGGTCCTGGCGCACGAGCCGGGGTGGGCGTCCTCGCCGGTCACCGGATCCGGTGCCACGGCGGGGGCGGGCCGATGAGCACCCCGGGAGCGACGACGGTACGGGCCGACCTGCGGCTGGCCCACGCGCTGGTGCGCGGGTCCGACCGGCGGGAGTGGTGGCGGCTGCTGCTGACCGGAACGGGCGCCGCCCTCGTCGCCGGGTGCGCGTTGGCCGCGCTCGCCGTCGCGGGGCCGCGCGGGCAGGTGAGCGTGCCGTTCGCGCACGGTCTGCTGGACCGGCCCGGGGAGCGCCGCGGTGTGGTCGCCGCCCTGCTGCTCCTGCTGGTCCCGGTGCTCGTCCTCCTCGGCCAGTGCGCCCGGATCGGCGCGGTGCACCGGGACCGGCGGCTGGCCGCGCTGCGGCTGGCGGGCGCCCCCGCGCGCCGCGTGCGGCGGATCGCGGGGCTGGAGACGGGGCTCGCCTGCGCGGCGGGTTCCACGGCCGCCACCGTGTTCTGCGTCCTGCTCCTGCTGCGCGTCTGGCAGCGCCCGCCGGCCCTGATGTGGGCGGGGGCCGCGCTGGTCGCGGTGGCGGTGCCGGTACTGGGCGCGCTGGTGGCGGTCCTGGCGCTGCGGCGGGTGATCGCCTCGCCGTTGGGCGTCGTACGGCGGTCCCGGCCGCGTACCGGTCGGGGCCCCGCCCTGGTGTGCGCGGGTGCGGCGTCGGTGCTGTCGCTCGCGGCGCTCGGCCTGGTGACGGCGGGGGCCCGGCACGGTGCCGTGTGGACCGCGCTGCTGGTGTGCGCGGTGGTGACGTCGGCGGGCGCGGGCGCGGTCGGGCTGTCCGGGGTCACCGCCCGACTGGTGGGCCGACGGCTGGCCGGGCGCACCGGCCGCCCCGCGGTGCTGATCGCCGCCGGACGGCTGCGGCAGGACCCCTGGGCGGCGGCCCGCGCGCACGGGGCGGTGCTGCTGGTGACGGTGGTGGGGACCGGGTTCGTAGGCGTGCGCCGGGTGCTGCTCGACGGGCTGAGCGAGGGGGACACCGGTCGCGGGGCCGGGAACGCGTCGTTCTACACGGCGGGGTTGAACCTGACGGCCGCCGCGCTGTCGGCCGCCCTCGTGGTCGCGCTGATGGGGCTCGCGGTGCACATCGCCGAGCCGCCGGCCACGCGGCGGGGGGCGGCGGCCGCGCAGGTCGCGGCAGGGGTGCCGCGCGGGGTGCTGGTGCGGGCGCTGCTGCTGGAGACGGCGCTGCCGCTGGCGCCCGGGGTGGCTCTCGCCGGGGCCGGAGGCCTGGCGCTCGGCGGGGGGTACGCGGCGCTCGCGGGCGGCGGGGGCCTGCCGTGGGAGTCGCTCGCGGTGCCGGTGCTGGTGTGGGGCGCGTGCGTCGCCGCCGCGGCGACGGCCGTGCCGGGACTGAAGCGGGGGGTGCGGCCGGGAGAACTGCGCCACGAGTGACGGTGTGCGGCCGGGGCGGGGCCGGGGGCGTGCGTACGGGGTCCCCCGCACCCCGCCCCGCCTCCGCTTCCGTCCGAAGAAGCCGGGTCTCCGTCCGAGGGCCGGGTCTCCGTCCGAGGGGCCGGGTCTCCGTCCGAGGGGCCGGGTCTCCGTCCGAGGGGCCGGACGCCCTACGCCGAGATCCCGTCGATGCGGGCCAGCGCGTCGTCCGCCCCGTACGGTTGCAGGTACGGCAGCCAGCGGGGGTCACGGTGGCCGGTGCCGATGATGCGCCAGGCCAGTCCCGTCGGCGGGGCGGGCTTGTGCCGCAGGCGCCAGCCCAGTTCGACGAGGTGCCGGTCGGCCTTCACGTGGTTGCAGCGGCGGCAGGAGGCGACCACGTTGTCCCACGCGTGCTGTCCCCCGCGGCTGCGCGGAACGACGTGGTCGACGCTGGTGGCGATGCCCCCGCAGTACATGCACCGCCCTCCGTCGCGGGCGAACAGCGCCCGCCGGGTCAGCGGCACGGGCCCCCGGTAGGGAACCCGGACGAACCTCTTCAGCCGGACCACGCTGGGTGCGGGGACTGTGACGGTCGCGCTGTGCAGGAAGGCGCCGGACTCCTCGAGGCTGATGGCCTTGTTCTCCAGGACGAGGACGAGTGCGCGGCGGAGCGGTACGACGCCGAGGGGCTCGTACGACGCGTTGAGGACCAGGACATGCGGCACGGATGGCCTCCTTGGTACGCCGGCGGCGCGTGGCTCGCGCCGGGACGACAGGTAGTCAGTCTCCCCTCATGGCTGCGGGAAGCGCCACCATGTGCCGGTAACGGGCTGGGAGTGTTTTCGACCACACCCGAAGCGATTCCCGGACCGTGCTCCCCGCATACGCAGGTGAGCGCCGTCTCTTCTCCCCACATCGGAGGGAATCCGCTCAACATGCCCCGTTAGTGTGGTGCCTCCTGCCCGTCCGGTGACCTTCCCGTGATCCGATCGACGCCGGCCGGCCGACCGCTACGGCCGTCCGGCGCCGGCGGCAGGCCGCACCAGGAGGTATCCGTCGTGTCCCCGTCCGCCCTTACGGCGTCCGTCCTCCGGGCGTCCGCCTTCCACGCGTCCGGCGCCGCGCCGTCGCCGTCCCCCTCCCCGTCCTCGACGGGGAACGCGGCCACGACCACGTTCGAGGACGCCCAGGAGGGCGCGACCAACGCGGCCGGCTGGGTCGAGCAGAACTGGTCGACCTGGCTCGCGATCGGGCTGCGGGTCCTGCTGATCCTGGCGGTAGCGGTCGTCCTGCGGGCGATGGTGCGGCGGGCCGTCACCCAGCTGATCGAGCGGATGAACCGCACCGGCCAGACCGTGGACGGCAGCGGCCTCGGCGGTCTGCTGGTCAACGCCGAGCGGCGCCGGCAGCGCTCGGCCGCCATCGCCTCGGTGCTGCGCTCGGTGGCGTCCTTCCTGATCCTCGGCACGGCCGCGCTGATGATCCTCGGCGCGTTCCAGATCAACCTCGCCCCGCTGCTGGCGTCCGCCGGTGTCGCCGGTGTCGCGATCGGTTTCGGTGCCCGCAACCTGGTCACCGACTTCCTCTCCGGTGTCTTCATGATCCTGGAGGACCAGTACGGCGTCGGCGACACCATCGACGCGGGCGTCGCCTCCGGCGAGGTCATCGAGGTCGGGCTGCGCGTGACGAAGCTGCGCGGCGACAACGGCGAGATCTGGTACGTCCGCAACGGCGAGATCAAGCGCATCGGCAACCTCTCCCAGGGCTGGGCCACCGCCGGCGTCGACGTCACCGTCCGGGCGGACGAGGACCTGGACCGGCTCAAGGCCACCCTGGACGCGGTCGCCGAGAAGATGAGCAAGGAGGAGCCCTGGAACGAGCTCCTGTGGGGGCCCATCCAGGTGCTCGGCCTGGACAGCGTGCTGATCGACTCCATGGTGGTACGCGTCACGGCCAAGACGATGCCGGGGAAGTCGGTGACGGTCGAGCGGGAGCTGCGCTGGCGGATCAAGCGGGCGTTCGACGCGGCGGACATCCGCATCGTCGGCGGGGCGACGGCCACGCCGGAGGAGGAGCCGGCCGACCCGACGGCGGCGATGGCCGCGCCGGCCACGCTCGCGGACCCGGCGTCCCCGCAGGCACAGGCCGCGGAGCCGATCCCGCAGGCCCGGACGGCCCCGCCGAAGTAGGGACGGCTCCGACGAAGTGGGCGAGGGACGTCCGCCGAAGCAGGCAAGGGACGTCCGTCGAAGTGGCAGGGGACGTCCCGCTCCGTGGCCCGGACCGCACCGCTCGTGACACCGTGATCCCCGTCACCGGAGCGAAGGGCTGCGTACCGAATGAAACTGACCGTGGTCGGCGGCGGATCGACCTACACCCCCGAACTGATCGACGGATTCGCCCGGCTGCGGGACACGCTGCCCGTGGAGGAGCTGGTGCTGGTCGACCCCGCCGCCGACCGGCTGGAGCTGGTGGGAGGCCTGGCCCGCCGGATCTTCGCGAAGCAGGGGCACGGCGGCCGGATCGTCACCACCTCCGACCTGGATGCGGCCGTCGACGGCGCCGACGCGGTCCTCCTCCAGCTGCGCGTCGGCGGGCAGGCGGCCCGGCAGAGGGACGAGACCTGGCCGCTGGAGTGCGGCTGCGTCGGCCAGGAGACCACCGGCGCGGGCGGCCTGGCCAAGGCGCTGCGCACGGTCCCGGTGGTCCTGGACATCGCCGAGCGGGTCCGCCGCCGCAACCCGCGGGCCTGGATCATCGACTTCACCAACCCCGTCGGCATCGTCACCCGCGCCCTGCTCAAGGAGGGGCACCGGGCGGTCGGTCTGTGCAACGTGGCGATCGGGCTGCAGCGCAAGTTCGCCGCGCTGCTCGGCGTGGAACCGGCCGGCGTCCACCTGGACCACGTCGGCCTCAACCACCTCACCTGGGAGACGGGCGTACGCCTGGGCGGCCCCGAGGGCGAGGACGTCCTCGCCGAGCTGCTGACCGAGCACGGCGACACCGTCGCCGCCGACCTGCGGCTGCCCCGCCCCCTCCTGGACCGCCTCGGCACCGTCCCCTCCTATTACCTGCGCTACTACTACGCCCACGACGAGGTGGTGCGGGAGCTCGGCACCAAGCCCTCGCGGGCCGCGGAGGTGGCGGACATGGAGCGCGAACTGCTGCGCATGTACGGCGACCCGGCGCTGGACGAGAAGCCGGAACTACTGGCCCGGCGCGGCGGCGCGTACTACTCGGAGGCCGCGGTGGACCTCGCCGCCGCGCTGCTGGCCGGCGCGGGATCGCCGTACCAGGTGGTGAACACGTTCAACCGGGGCACGCTGCCCTTCCTCCCCGACGACGCGGTGATCGAGACGCAGGCCGCGGTCGGCGCGCGGGGCGCGCGGCCGCTGCCGGTCGCCCCCGTGGACCCGCTGTACGCGGGGCTGATGGCGAACGTGACCGCGTACGAGGATCTGGCTCTGGAGGCCGCCCTGCACGGCGGCCGGGACCGGGTCTTCCGCGCGCTGCTCGCCCACCCCCTGATCGGCCAGTACGCGTACGCCGACGCCCTCACCGACCGCCTGCTCGCGCACAACCGGGAGCACCTGCCGTGGGCATGACGACAGGGGGCACGGACACCTCTTCCGCACCTTCCGCACTCTCCGTACTCGCCGTCGACGCCGGGAACAGCAAGACGGACGTGGCCGTGGTGACCGCCGACGGGCGGGTCCTCGGCACCGCACGGGGCGAGGGCTTCCGGCCGCCCGCGGTGGGCGTGGACCCGGCGGTGGACGCCCTCGCCGTCCCCGTGAAGGAGGCGCTGGCCGCCGCCGGGCTGACGGCGGTCACGCACGTCTCGGCGTGCCTGGCCAACGCCGACTTCCCCGTCGAGGAGGAGCGGCTCGGCACCGCCCTGCACGCGCGCGGCTGGGGCGCGCGGACCGAGGTGCGCAACGACACGTTCGCGCTCCTGCGGGCGGGGGTCACCGAGCCGTACGGGGTCGCCGTCGTCTGCGGCGCCGGCATCAACTGCGTCGGCATGCGGCCCGACGGCCGTACCGCCCGTTTCCCGGCGCTCGGACGGCTCTCGGGCGACTGGGGCGGCGGCTGGGGGCTCGCGGAGGAGTCGCTCTGGTACGCCTCGCGCGCCGAGGACGGTCGCGGCGAGGACACCGCGCTGGCCAGGACGCTCCCCGCGCACTTCGGGCTGTCCACGATGTACGACCTCCTGCAGGCCCTGCACCTCGGGGAGATCCCTGGGCGCCGCCGCCACGAACTGTCCCCGGTCCTGTTCGCCACCGCCGGGGCGGGCGACCGGATCGCCCGGGCACTGGTGGACCGGCTGGCCGAGGAGGTGGTGACGATGGCGACGGTGGCCCTGGCCCGCCTGGACCTGCTGGAGGCCGAGGTGCCGGTCCTGCTCGGCGGCAGCGTGCTGGCGGCCCGGCACCGTCGGCTCGACGACGCGGTCCGCACCCTTCTCGCCGCGCGCGCCCCCCGGGCCACCGCCCGGGTGGTGACCTCCCCGCCGGTCCTGGGCGCGGCCCTGCTGGGCCTGGACCACGTGGGGGCGCCGGCGGAGGCGAAGGAGCGGGTGCGGGCTTTCTTCGAGGGCGGGTCGGGGGGCGGGAACCGGCACGGGGGCTGAGCCGGCCACCGGCCCGCGGGCCCGGTGAACCGGCACGGGGGCCGAGCGGTCCGGTCGGGCCGGGGAACCGTGCCCGGCCCGCACGCGTATTCCTCACCGCGGGGCAGTGGGCCCGTCGCGGTGCCGAGCCCTGTTCGGGGACGGCACCGGGCGGCGATACTGGCGCCGGGACGGGTTGACCACGGGGGAGGTCGCGTGACGACGAGTTCGAGGCAGCGGGGCACGGCACCACCGGGCCTCCCGTCCGCGTCGCCCTCCCCGGACCCCGCCACCACCGTCACCGTCGCCCCTACCGCCCCCCGCCGCACCGCCTTCGCGGAGGGCTTCGACCGGTTGCGGCACGCCGCCGGCACCGAACCGGGCCGGCTGCGCCTCATCGGGGCCCTGCTCGCCGCGCTGGTCGTCGCGTTCGGCGCCGTCACCGCCTGGCAGATGACGGACCGCGCCACCGCCGCCGACGACGTCCTGAACCGCAGTCAGCCGCTGAGCGCGGGCGCAGCCGAGATCTACCGCTCGCTCGCCGACGCCAACACCGCCGCCGCGAGCGGCTTCCTGGCGGGCGGTCAGGAACCGGCCGCGGCCCGCGCGCGCTACGAGCGCGACCTGGAGACCGCCGCCACCAAACTGGTCACCGCCGCGGCCGCCGCCGACCCCGGCTCGCCCGCCGCCGCGACGATCGCGAAGCTCAACCGGCTGCTGCCGCAGTACGAGGGCCTGATCGAGCGGGCCCGTGCCAACAACCGGCTCGGCTACCCGGTGGGCGGCGCCTACCTGCGCGCGGCGAACGCGATGATGCAGGACCGCATGCTGCCGGCCGCCCAGGACCTGTACACCAAGGAGAACCAGCGGCTGCGCGCCGACTACGGGGACGCCACCCCGTACCCCTGGCTCGCGCTCGCGCTGGGCGTCGCCGCGCTCGCCGCGCTGGCCTGGGCGCAGCGGCGCCACTACCGGCGCACCAACCGGGTGCTCAACCGGGGCCTGGTCGCGGCGACAGCGGCCTCGGCGGTCGTGCTGCTGTGGACGGCCGTCGGCCACACCGTGGCCCGCGCGGGCCTGGACTCCTCCTACGAGCACGGCATCCGCTCGCTGAGCGTGTTGCACGACGCGCGGATCGCCTCGCTCAACGCGCGCGGCAACGAGAACCTGACGCTGGTCAGCCGGGGCGCGGAGACCAGGACGCTGGCCGACGGCGACGTCGTCGACCTGTACGACTACGACTTCGGCCGGGAGATGAAGGCGCTCGCCGCGGGTCTCGCGCACGCCGGGACGCTGGCCGACGACGGTGCGGGCCGGGAGCCGGTCGAGGCGGCCACCGGGAACATGAAGGTGTGGCGGCAGCGGCACGCGGTGGCCCGCGAGGCGGACGACGGCGGGGACTACCAGGGCGCGCTGGACAAGGTGATCGGCGGCGCGGGGGACGAGTCGACGGGCGAGTGCTTCGACGGCGTCGACAAGAACCTGGGCCGGGCCGTCGACCACGAGGAGAGCGAGTTCCACCGGGCGGCGGCCGACGGGCGCGACGCGCTGGGCGGGCTGCCCGCCGGCGCGGCGGTGCTGGCGGTGCTGGGCGCGGCGGGCGCGGTGCTGGGCATCGGCCGACGGCTCTCGGAGTACCGGTGAGGGGGAGAGCGGTGGAAGGAGGAGCGGTGGGAGGAGGAGCGGGAATGCGTGTACGACGCCTGCGGGCGGGTCTGAAGGGCTGGGGCGGCGTCGGGGCGATGGCCATCGTCCTCGTGCTGACCGCCGTCTTCGTCCTGCTGCCGCTCGCCCGCGCGGGCGGGACCGACCAGACCGCCGGGGGTCCGGGGGGCCTCGCCGAGGGCGTCCGGGCGAGCGCCCGTTCGTGCCAGGACCCGGAGCGGCAGAGCCTGTCGCCGTCGGACGCCGACGGGTCCACCATCGACGCCATCAAGAGGCGTGCCCACCCCAAACTGGTCGTCGGCGTCGACCAGAACAGCTACCGCTGGGGCTACCGCGACCCGAACCGCGGCGGCGGCAGCGAACTGGAGGGCTTCGACATCGACCTGGCCCGGCGCATCGCGCGGGAGATCCTCGGCGACCCGGAGGCCGTGGTGTTCCGCGCGATCCCCACCAACGAGCGGATCGACGCGATCCGTTCGGGCCGCGTCGACATGGTGGTGCGCACCATGACGATCACCTGCGACCGGCTGAGGCAGGTCGCGTTCTCCGCGCCCTACTTCCGGACCGGGCAGCAGGTGCTGGCCCCGAGGACGTCGGACATCACGGGGTACGACGACACGCTCGCGCACAGGAGGGTGTGCTCGGCGACCGGGTCCACCGCGCTGTCCCAGCTGACGGCGGACCGCCGCAGCGGGCGGATACCGCCCTCCACCGACATCTCCGTCACCGTGCCGAACCAGCTCGACTGCCTGGTGCGGTTGCAGCTGGGGCAGGTCGACGCGGTCGTCACCGACGGCGCGCTCGCGGCGAGCCAGGCCGCGCAGGATCCGACGGTGGAACTCAAGGGCGAACCGTTCACGACCGAGTACTACGGGGTGGCCATGAAGAAGGACGCCGACGACCTGGTCCGCCGGGTCAACCGGGTCCTCGAGGACTACCGCGGGGACGGCTGGCGGGCCTCGTACGAGAAGTGGCTCGCCGCCACGCTGGGCGAGGACCCGACGCCGTCCGCTCCGCCGTCGCCCACGTACCGCTGAGCGGGCCGGGCCGGCACGCGACAACGGGCGGAAACTCATTGATCACGAATACCGGCGCGGGATACGAATACCGCCACCGGATACGGACCACAGATACAGACAACGGCACGGACGGGATCGGACGACCGAAGCGGACAACCCGAACCAACCGAACTGATACGACTGGGCAGTTGGAACGGTCGAACAGTCGGACAGGTGAACCGTTGCCCGGGCGCATCGGACACGCGCGCGGGAACGACGCGAGAGCGAGAGGTGATCGATGGGCGTCGCTGGACCCGCCGGGCCGGTGATGGACCGGGACGAGGTGGACCGTGCGCTGGCGCGACTCGGCGCCGAGCACGAGGCCATCGAGACCTCGCTGCTCGCCCTGCAGGACCACGCGGGCCGCAGACTCCTCGAGGGCGCCGAACTCACCGGCGTCACCCGGGAGCGCTGGACGGCCGCCGAGGCGTCGATCACGCTGTTGTGGGCGTACTTCGACGCGTACTCCGACGCCCTGCACCACGCCCGCCGGGTGCGTTCCCGCCGGCGCTGGTCCAGCAGGGAGGACCTGATGGAACTGACCGAACTGCTGAACGGTGCGGGGGTCACCGTCGCGGGCAGTACGACGGCCACCGCCAACGCGCCGACCCTGTCCGGTTCGGGCAGGCTCAGCGAACGGTTCACGCTGGCCGGGCTGGTGGACCGGATGAACGACCTGTACGCGTCCTCCCTGGACATGGTGGTCGCCGCCGACGCGGTGTGGTCGGCGCTGCCCGCGCGGATCGATCTGCTCGCCGAGGAACTGCGGCGCACCCGGCGCCTGGCGCACTCCGTGGGGGTGCGGCCGGGCGAGCACCCGGCCGGGGACGACCTGGAGCGGATCACGCGGTCGCTGACCGCCCTGCGCGCCGAGGTGATCTCCGACCCGCTGGCCCACTGGGTGCCGGCACCGGGCAGCTCGGTGCCGGGCGGCGGTCGCCCGGACACGACGACGTACGACCGGCAGGCGCGGGCGCTGGAGGAGGTGCGCCGCGAGATCGACGCGGTGCTGACGGTGCGGCAGGACGCCGAGCAGCGGTTGGTACGGCTGCGGGACCTGCTCTCCCGCGCGGACCGCACCCTGGCGGAGGCGCGCAGCGCGCGCGGCGAGGTGCTGGCGAAGATCGCGGCGTCGGAGGTGCCCGCGGTGAGCGGTCCGCCCACGGCGCTGCAGGAGCAGTTGGCGAGGGCGGCGGAGTACCGGCGGCACGCGCAGTGGCACCGGCTGTCGCCGCTGCTGGAGTCGCTGGAGCAGAAGGCGGAGGACGAACTGCTGCGCGCGCGTGAGTCGTTGACGGCGGTCACCGCGCCGCTCGCGGTCCGCGCGGAGCTGCGCGGGCGGCTGGACGCGTACCGGGCGAAGGTCTCCCGGCACGGGCTCGGGGAGGATCCGCTGCTGGTCGAGCGGTACGACGCGGCCCGCCGCATGCTGTGGAGCGCCCCCTGCGACCTGCGCGTCGCCGAGCAGGCGGTCCTGCGCTACCAGCACGCGGCGATGGACCTCCTGAACCCGCGCGTCCCCGACGACGAACGGGGCGACGGGCGGGGCGACGACCGAGGGGGAACACCATGACCGAGCCGCCGTCCCCCTGCCGTCGCCCCGACTGCGACGGCACGTACGAGGACATGGGCGGGGCCCTGCCGTACTGCACCACCTGCGGCCTGGCCCCACCGACGCCGACCGAGGCGGGGAACGCCCTTTCGGAGGCGCCCTCGAAGGCCCGTTCAAAGGTGCCGGCGCCGGTGGGTGCGGCGCGCCCGGAGAGCGCGGGCTCCTCCGGGCAGGCAGCGGCACCGCCGGTGACCGAACCGGACACCCACGTGGCCGCGCGACCGGCGGCGGCCGGGACGGGGGCGGCGGGGACGGGGGCGGCGGGGACGGGGGCGGCGGGGCCGACGACCCCGCCGGAACCGGCGGGCGCGGCCGGGGGCGCCGGAACGTCCGGGGCCACCGCCGGCGGGGCGTGCCGGCGTCAGGGGTGCGGCGGGGCCTACGAGGACGTGGGCGAGGGCGAACTGTACTGCGACACCTGCGGCCTGGCCCCCGCCGTACCGGCGGACGGCGGCCGGGGGTCCGCCGGTGCCGGGTCCCTGACCAGTGGCCGCACCTCCGCGCGTACCTCGGCGGGGGCGTCCGGTCAGGCGTCCGGCCGGGGCTCCGCACCGTCCGCGTCGTCGCGGAGGTCGGTGTCGTCACGGAGGTCCGTGTCCGGACGGTTGTCGCCCTCGGCCTCCGGCCGCGGCTCCGTCTCGGTCTCCGTGCGCAGCGCCGGTTCGGCCGCCGGCTCCTCAGGCCGCAGCCGACTCGGCATCGGCCTGGTGGAGGTGCCCGGCGTCCCGCGCCCCGACCCACGCGCGATGGTGCTGGACGATCCCGAGGTGCCCGAGCGCAAGCGGTTCTGCTCGCGCTCGGACTGCGGTGCCCCCGTGGGCCGCTCCCGTGGTGAACACCGGGGCCGCACCGAGGGGTTCTGCACCAAGTGCGGCCACCCCTACTCCTTCGTTCCCAAGCTCCGCTCCGGCGACGTCGTGCACGGCCAGTACGAGGTCGTCGGCTGCCTCGCGCACGGCGGCCTCGGCTGGATCTACCTCGCCGTGGACCGCGCCGTCTCCGACCGCTGGGTCGTGCTCAAGGGCCTGCTGGACACCGGCGACCAGGACGCGATGGCCGCCGCGATCTCCGAGCGCCGCTTCCTCGCCGAGATCGAGCACGCCAACATCGTGCGGATCTACAACTTCGTCGAGCACCTCGACCCGCGCACCGGTTCGCTGGACGGCTACATCGTCATGGAGTACGTCGGCGGCAAGTCGCTCAAGGAGATCGCCAACGACCGCCGCACCGCCGCGGGCGGGCGGGACCCGCTCCCCGTGGAACAGGCCTGCGCGTACGGCATCGAGGCGCTGGAGGCGCTCGGCCATCTGCACAGTCGCAACCTGCTGTACTGCGACTTCAAGGTCGACAACGCGATACAGGCCGAGGACCAGCTCAAGCTGATCGACATGGGCGCGGTGCGCCGGATGGACGACGACGAGTCGGCCATCTACGGCACGGTCGGCTACCAGGCCCCGGAGGTCGCCGAGGCCGGCCCGTCCGTCGCCTCCGACCTGTACACGGTGGCCCGCACCCTCGCCGTCCTCACGTTCGACTTCCAGGGGTACACCACCGTCTACGCCGACTGTCTGCCGGACCCGGACACCGTCGACGTCTTCGGCCGGTACGAGTCCTTCTACCGGCTGCTGGTCCGGGCCACCGACCCGGACCCGGCACGCCGGTTCGCCTCCGCGCAGGAGATGACGGAGCAGCTCACGGGCGTGCTGCGGGAGGTGGTGGCCCTGCGGACGGGCCGTCCGCGCCCGGCGCTGTCGACGCTGTTCGGCCCCGAGGTCAAGGTCACGGACACGGAGCTGTTCGCCAGTCCGACGCGGGAGCAGGAGGTGTCGCGGCTCGGGGCACGGGCCGTGACGGTACCGGGCCCGGCCACGGCGGAACGGCGTCGGTTGAGGGGCCGCGCCTTCCGGCGGGCCGCCCTGGCCCCTGCCGCTCCGGGCGCCGTCCCGGACCCCTCCGCCGTTTCCGGGTCCGTGAGGTCCGTGGCGTCCATGAGGTCCGTGACGAAGCCGCTGGACACCCGCGCCGCCGCGCTCGCGCTGCCCGTGCCGAGGGTCGACCCCGCCGATCCCGACGCCGGGTTCCTCGCCGGGCTGCTGACCTCCGGCCCCGCGGAACTGATCGCCGCGCTGGACAACGCCCCCTCGCCCTCCCTGGAGACCCGGCTGCGTCAGGTCCGCGCCCATCTGGAGGGCGGTGACTCGGGCACCGCCGTGGAGGTCCTGCGGCGGCTGACGGACGAACAGCCGGACGACTGGCGGGTGGTCTGGTACTACGGCCTGGCCGCGCTCGTCACCGGCGACCACGAGGGCGCCGCGCTGGCCTTCGACGCGGTCTACGACGCGTTCCCGGGCGAGCCCGCCCCGAAGCTGGCCCTCGGCCTGTGCGCGGAGGTCCTCGGGCAGTCGGACAACGCCGCCGAGTACTACCGCATCGTCTGGACGACCGACCCGAGTCACGTCAGCTCCGCCTTCGGCCTGGCCCGCGTCCAACTGGCCACCGGCGACGGCGGCGGAGCGGTCCGTACCCTGGAATCCGTGCCGGAGTCGTCGATCCACTACACGGCGGCCCGGGTGGCCGCCGTACGGGCGCGGCTGCGGCACCGTACGAACGAAACGCCGGACACCCCGTTCCTGGACGAACTCACCGCCGCCGCACGGCAGGTGGAGGCCCTCGACGGATACGGTCTGGACGCCGTCCGGCGCGAGCGACTGACCACGGAGGTCCTCGGGGCCGCCCTGGACTGGGTACTCTCCGGTAGCCGGACACCCGCTCCGGTGCCGGCCGGCCCCGCGCTGCTCGGCAGCCGACTGGACGAGCGGGGACTCCGGTTCGGCCTGGAACGCTCGTACCGCACGCTGGCCCGGCTGGCGCGCGGTGGCGAGGAGAGGATCGACCTGGTGGAACGTGCCAATCGTTACCGCCCCCGGACATGGGTGTGAAGTGATGTCGCAGATGCCCCAGCAGACGGCACCGGCCAGGTGCCCCAGTTGCGACGAGCCGCTGGAATCCGGTGACCGCTTCTGCGGTGCGTGCGGACACGACCTGTCGGCGGTGCCGACGGGGCCGGCAGCGTCCGGGGACACCCCGACGCTCACCATGGACGGCGCGGCGGTCGCGGGCCGGGTCCCGGGCACCGCCCCTGCCGTTCCGCCCGCCCCTGGTGCCCCTGGTGCCGGGGACACCGTCCACCTGGCGATCGGTGCGCACGGCACGGAACCGGGCGCCGACGGACCACCACCGGTGCCACGCCCGGCGCGCGCCGAGCCGCACGCGGCGGGCACCGCCGGCGTACGGCTGGACCGGCCGCGCCCCGCCGACCGGCCGGACCACACGGCGGCCGACGGCCCGGGCGGGCCCACCGGTGAGCCCGGTGAGCCCGGTGAGCCCGACGAGTACCCGCTCGCCCCGCCGGAGCCCCCCGCGGCGACCGCGCCGCCCGGGGGCGACCCCTGGGCCCGCGGCCCGCAGCCGGGCGCCCCGGCCGGACCCGGCGTCTGCGTGGCCTGCCGCGCCGGCACCGTCGACAGCGACGGTTACTGCGAGAACTGCGGCCACGCCCAGCCCCGTGAGCGCGACCACATGGAGCGGGACCTCGGCCCGGTGGCCGCCGTCAGCGACCGCGGGCTGCGCCACCACCGCAACGAGGACGCGTTCGCGGTGCTCACCGCCCCGCTCCCCGACGGTGCCCCACCGGCGGTGCTCGCCCTGGTCTGTGACGGTGTGTCGTCCGCGACCCGTCCCGACGACGCCTCCCTCGCCGCCGCCGAGACCGCGGGCACCTCGCTGTGCGAGGCGCTGCCGCGCGGCACGCACCCGCAGGCCGCGATGCACGACGCGATCCTCACCGCCGCGCGGGCGGTCACCGCGCTGGCCGAGGAGCCGGAGACGGCGCAGGAGCACGCCCCGCACCAGAACGCGCCGGCGTGCACCTTCGTCGGCGCGGTCGTCACCCACGCGCTGCTGGTGATCGGCTGGGTCGGCGACAGCCGCGCCTACTGGATCCCGGCCGACCGCTCCGCGCCCCCCGCCCGGCTGACCGAGGACGACTCGTGGGCGGCGCAGATGGTCGCCGCGGGCCTGATGAACGAGGCGGAGGCGTACGCCGACGAGCGCGCCCACGCCATCACCGGCTGGCTCGGCGCCGACGCGTACGAACTGGAGCCGCACACCGCCGCGTTCAAGCCGGACCGGCCGGGCGTGGTCGTGGTGTGCACCGACGGACTGTGGAACTACGCCGAGTCCGCCGAGGAGTTGGCCGCGCTGTTGCCGTCCGACGCCGCCGCCCGTCCGCTGCACGCCGCGCGGGTGCTGGTGGGTCACGCCCTGGACGGAGGCGGCCACGACAACGTAACAGTGGCCGTCGTGCCGTTCCCGGTGCCGCCGCAGGGGGCAGGATCCGCCTGAGGGTCGCGGGCCGGAGGGGACCGGTCCGTACCCGGTCATCGCCCCACCCCCGGTGGGGCACACGAGGGGGACGTGAGACGGCATGGCCAATTTCTCCAAACCGACGGTGCCCCGGTTCGCGGTGGACGTCTACCAGAACGAGTACCTCCCCGAGGGTGGCCGCGAGGTCAATGCCGTCGTGACGGTCAGCGCGACCGGCGGCGGCACGATCGGCGGCGCGGCCGGCGCCGCGCACCTGTACTCCCCGGACCGGGGACCCGCTGCCGCGGTGGCGCTCATGGTCGACTGCTCGGGCTCGATGGACTACCCGCCGACGAAGATGCGCCACGCGCGCGACGCGACGGCCGCGGCGATCGACACCCTGCGCGACGGCGTCCACTTCGCGGTGGTCGGCGGCACGCACGTCGCCAAGGAGGTCTATCCGGGCGCCGGGCGGCTCGCCGTCGCGAGCGACGCCACCCGGGACGCGGCCAAGCAGGCGCTGCGGCGGCTGAGCGCGGGCGGCGGCACGGCGATCGGCACCTGGCTGCGGCTGGCCGACCGGCTGCTGTCCTCGGCCGACGTCACCATCCGGCACGGCATCCTGCTCACCGACGGCCGCAACGAGCACGAGTCGCCCGAGGACCTGCGGGCCGCCCTGGACAGCTGCGCCGGACGGTTCACCTGCGACGCGCGGGGCGTGGGGACCGACTGGGAGGTCAAGGAGGTCACCCAGATCGCCTCCGCGCTGCTCGGGACGGCGGACATCGTCGCCGATCCGGCCGGCCTGGCCGCCGACTTCACGGCGATGATGGAGACGGCGATGGGCAAGGAGGTCGCCGACGTGGCGCTGCGGCTGTGGACGCCGGTGGGCGCCGCCGTGCGGTTCGTCAAGCAGGTCGCGCCGAGTGTGGAAGATCTCACCGGCCGCCGCGCCGAGGCGGGTCCGCGGACCGCGGACTACCCCACCGGCTCCTGGGGCGACGAATCCCGCGACTACCACGTGTGCGTGGCGGTCCCGCCGGCCGGCATCGGCCAGGAGATGCTCGCCGCCCGCGTCTCGCTCGTGGTGCTGCGGACTGGGGGCACCTCCCGCTCCAGCGAAGCCGAGAGTGGGGGAGGAACGGCACAGAACCTGGGCGCCCAGGGCCTCGTTCGGGCGGTGTGGACGGACGACATGGCGGCGTCCACCCGGATCAGCCCCCAAGTCGCCCACTACACCGGGCAGGCCGAACTGGCCCATGTCATCCAGGAAGGTCTCGACCTTCGCAAAGCAGGCGATCTGGACGGCGCGACCGCCAAATTGGGACGGGCGGTGCAGCTCGCCGGGGTCTCGGGGAACGCGGATACTGCGAAACTGCTTGCGAAGGTGGTGGACGTGGTCGACGCGGCGGCAGGTACTGTGCGACTCAAGGCGAAGGTCGAAGAGGCGGACGAAATGACCCTCGAGACCAGGTCCACCAAGACAGTCCGTGTAAAGAAGTGACCTGAAGCGGTCACAGCCAGCATCGAGCCCGACCCCCAGGGGTGGGAGCAAACGGCCACCGCGGCCCGCCGTCCGGACCTTTCCGGCCGTACGGGGCGGTCGTGGGGCCGGAGAAGGAGAGGGGGAAGCGCCGACATGCCGACCTGCCCGAACGGACATCAGTCGGGTTCCGACGACTGGTGCGAGGTCTGCGGTCACCGCATGGCCGGTGCCGCGCCTCCGCCGCCACCGCCGCCCGCGGCGGGCTACGGCTTCCCACCACCGGGTTCGCCCCCGCCCCCCGGGGCCGCGGGCGGACGGAACCCCTACAGCGGCCGCGACTCCGAGCCGGAGCTCTGCCCGCAGTGCCGCACGCCCCGTGAGGGGGGCGCGCCGTTCTGCGAGGAGTGCCGGTGGAACTTCCTGACGAACACGGCGACGACGTACACCCCGGCGGCCCCGCGCCCCTCGGGTTCCGCCGGACCGCCGCCGCGGTTCCCGGGGCAGGGCCCCGGGCCGGGCCAGGGACAGGGGCCGGGAGGTCAGGGACAGGGGCCGGGAGGTCAGGGACCGCGGACCCAGCCGGGTCCGGGCCAGGGTCCGGGCCCCGACTCCTACGACTACCAGGGCTCCCGCCCTTCGCAGATGAACCGCCCGGCGGAACCGCTCCCGCCCGGCCCGCCGTTCGGCGGCGAGCCGTCGGGCGGACCCGGCGGCCAGGGCGGCCCCGGCGCCTTCGGCGGCGCCCCGCAGCGACCGGCCTTCGGCGGCGACCCGGCACGCCCCGGCGGCCCTTCGGGATACGGGGACACCTCGCGTCCGGGAGGCCCGGGCGGGCAGGGCGGTCCCGGAGGCGGCTTCGGGAGTGACCCGTCGCGTCCCGGCGGTCCCGGCGGCCCGCACGGGCCGGGTGGTCCGCACGGACCGGGCGGACCGGGCGGACCGGGCGGCCCCGGTCGTCCGGGCGGTCCGGACGCCTTCGGCAACGACCCCTCCCGCCAGGGCGGCCCCGGTGGCCCCGGCGCCTTCGGTGGCGACCCGGCACGCCCCGGTGGGCAGGGCGGACAGGGTCGACAGGGTGGTCCCGGGGGCTTCGGTGGCGACCCCTCCCGCCAGGGCGGCCCCGACGGCTTCGGCGGCGGCCTGCCCCGCCGGGGCGCGCCGGAGGGCCCCGGTGGCTACGGCGGCGAGCGCGGTGGCGGTCCCGACGGCGGTGCCCCCGGTGCCGCCGGCTTCGGCGCCGGTGCGCCGTCCGCCTTCCAGCGGCCCGGCGGCCCCACGGCGCCTCCCGGCTACCCGCAGCAGGGCGGCGCCCCGCCCTACGGCGGGGGCGGTGGCGTCGGTGAGGACGACTGGGTCCTCAACCCGCCGTCCTCCTCCGCGCCCGGCGGCCCCGGTGCCGGCGGCGGGCAGGGCCCCGGCGGCGGCTACGGCTTCCCGCAGCCCGGCTCCGGCCGGGCCGCCCCACCGTCGTACGACCAGGGGCCGGCGACCTGGACTGCCACCATCGGTCCGGACCGGGAGTACTTCCTGGCGATGATGCAGCGCTCCGGTCCGGAGGCGGCTGGGCTGAACCTGCCCGCCTACTCGCCCGAGCAGCAGCGCACCCTGAGCGGCAACCAGATCACGATCGGCCGCCGCCGGCACTCCACCGGTGACACGCCCGACATCGACCTGGCCGTGCCGCCGGAGGACCCGGGCGTCTCCCACCAGCACGCCATGCTGGTGCAGCAGCAGGACGGCACCTGGGCGGTCGTCGACCAGAACTCCACCAACGGGACCACGGTCAACGGCGGCGAGGAGCCCATCCAGCCCTTCGTGCCGGTCCCGCTGCGGGACGGCGACCGGGTCCACGTCGGCGCGTGGACGACCATCACCATCCACCGCGGCTGAGCCGCGACCGCCCGTACGTACGACCGCACGCGCCCCCTCCTGGGTGGGGGGCGCGTGTGTGCGTGCCGCGTGCACGCCCCTCAGGGCAGCGGCCAGGCGTACGGGCCCCCGGGATCGTCCAGCCAGCTCCAGGCGCGGTCGCCGTCGACCGTGATCCCGTACCGCTCGCGCGGCGGTTCGCCCTCGCGCTCCCACACAGTGCAGGTCTCCCGCGGGTCGAGGCTGCCGGCGGTCAGCGTGAGCAGGAACCGGAAGCGATCGTCGTCGCGGACCCGGCGCGGCAGCTCGTCCAGCCTCGGGACCCGCGGCTCGGGCGGGGTGTCGCCGCGCAACGGCACGAAGTAGACGGGCGTATCGAGGAAGTGTCCCTCGGCGTGCCCGGCGCGGGTGACGCGGAGGAGGGCGAGCCCGGTGGCGAGCGGGGTCAGGATGCGGCCGCCGGGGGCGCACTGGGCGAGCCAGGCACGCGGTATCGACGGCAGCGCGCAGGTGGCGATGATCCGGTCGTAGGGGGCGCGTTCGGGCACTCCCCGCGCGCCGTCGCCGGTGACGACGGCGGGGTGGTACCCGGCGGCGTCGAGGTGCCGGCGGGCCGACTCGGTGATCTCCGGGTCGAGGTCGACAGTGGTGACGTGGTCGTCGCCGAGCCGGTGGGCGAGAAGGGCGGCGTTGTAGCCGGTGCCGGCGCCGATCTCCAGCACGTCGTCCCCGTCCCGCACGTCGAGCTCCACGAGCATGGTCGCCATCAGGGAGGGCTGGCTGCTGGAGGAGACCAGTTCCCCGTCCCGCAGCCGGGTGGCGAGCGGCACGTCCTCGTAGACGCCGCGCAGCCAGCGCTCCCGGTGCCGGGGGTCGGGGTGCTCGCCCCAGCACCGCTCGTAGCCGCCCATGACGCCGACGTAGTAGTACGGCACGAACAGGTGCCGGGGCACCTCGGCGAACGCCTCCCGCCACCGCGGCTCGCCCTCCCACACCCCGCGCGCCCCGATCGCCCGCACCAGCTCGCCCCGCGCCTCCCGTTCGAGGTCCGCGAAACCACCCATACCTCCACTGTTCCACTCGGGTCCCGTAAGGGGCGCCCCGAGCGGCACATGCGCCCGCGCGACAGGGCACCACCCGCCTTCGCCCCACTCCCCCACAGGACCCTTACGCCGTCTGAGACCATGGAACGGTGAATGACATCCCGCGCGGCACGCTTCAGGAGCAGACCTTCTACGAGCAGGTCGGCGGGGAGGACACCTTCCGCCGCCTCGTCCACCGCTTCTACGAGGGCGTGGCCGCCGACCCCGTGCTCCGCCCCATGTATCCGGAGGAGGACCTCGGCCCCGCCGAGGAGCGCCTCACCCTCTTCCTGATCCAGTACTGGGGCGGCCCCACGACGTACAGCCAGCGGCGCGGCCACCCCCGCCTGCGCATGCGCCATGTCCCGTTCACCGTCGACCGCGCCGCTCACGACGCCTGGTTGAAGCACATGCGCGACGCCCTGGACGACCTCGCCCTCCCCGAGGAACACGACCGCACGATGTGGAAGTACCTGACCTACGCCGCCGCCACGATGATCAACACCCCTGACTGAGCCCAGAGCTCGGAGTCGGGAGTTCGTGAGTTCGGGCCTCGTCCGGACCCGGCGACGTGCGCATTCCGGTCACCGCCCCCCGCATTCCGATCACAATCTGATCAAAGCCGCACCACACCGCCTTACCCTCGCCCACTCCGCTCTGCGAACATCGCCAAGAACGCGCGTACACGGACACGGACACGGACGTACGAGCGCGACCGGAACGAGCGGCGGGGGGCCGGGTGACGGGGCTGGTGCTACCGCGCGCTCGTGCGCACCGCCTGCTGCTCACGGCCGCGCTGCTCACCGTCGCGCTGACCACGGCCGTGCTGGCCACCCTCACCGCCTACTCCGGCGCCCTCGGCGACGCCTCCCTGCGCCATGCCCTCGCCGATCCCCCGACCGCCGGCGAGGCCGCGCTGGTCGTCAAGGCGGAGGTGCCGGCGGACCGGCGCGCGGCGGCGGACGACGCGGTACGGGCGGGCGCCCGGCGCACGTTCGACGGGCTCCCGGTGACCGTGCGCACCCTCGTGCGCTCGGGTCCGTACGCCCTTCCCCGCTCCCTGCACCCGGCCGGCCGCACCGCCACCGCCGACGCGGCGGCCGAGAACGGTGGCGCGGACAGCAGCGCGGACGACGGCAAGGGCAGCGGTGAGGACGGGACCGGCGGCGACAATCCCGACCTCACCTTCTTCGCCGCCCTGGACCGCGGCCAGATCCGTTTCACCTCCGGCCGCGCCCCCTCCGCACCGGCCGCCACCGGCACCGCCACCGGCGCCGTCGAGGCCGCCTTCCCCGAGGCCGTCGCCCGCCGCCTGCGGCTCGCGCCCGGTGACCGGTTCACCGTCACCGACCGCCTGGACGGCCCGCCCGTCCGGGTCCGCGTCACCGGGCTGTACCGCCCGACGCACCCCGACGCACCCTACTGGCGCCTCGACGATCTCGGCGGCCGCGGCGTCAGCACCCTCTCCTTCACCACCTACGGCCCCCTCGTCACCGCCCCCGGCGCGTTCACCTCCGGCAGGGTCGGCACGGGCACCACCGCCTGGCTGGCCACCGCCGACTACTCCGCCCTGCGCGCCGGCGACCTCGACCGGCTGCGGGACGCGGCCGGCGCGGGGCCGCGGGCGCTGCGCCACGCCCCCGCCCTGAACGGCTCGACGGCGGTGAGCACCTCGCTGCCCGCCGTGCTGGACCGGGTGGAACGCGCGCTGCTGGTGGCGCGTTCCACCCTGCTGATCGTCGCCCTGCAACTGGTGCTTCTCGCCGGGTACGCGCTGCTGCTCGTCGCCGGGCTGCTGAACGCCGAACGTGCCGCGGAGACCCGGCTGCTGCGCGCCCGCGGCGCCTCCCGGGGCCGGGTGGCCGCACTCGCGGCCACGGAGGCGCTGCTGCTCGCGCTGCCGGCCGCGCTCTGCGCCCCGCTGCTCGCTGGCCCGCTCACCGCGCTGCTGTCCGGGCTGGGCCCGCCGGCCCGGATCGGACTGCGCCCGGACATCTCGGTGGCGGAGCCCGGGGTGTGGCTGGTGGCGGGCGCGGCCGCGCTGGGGTGCGCGTTCGCGGTGACCGGACCGGCGCTCAGCACCGCGTCCGACGAACCGGCGGGGCGTGCGCGGGCGCTGCCCGCCCCCGTGCGCGCCGGGGCGGACCTCGGGCTGCTGGCCGTGGCCGGGGTGGCGTACTGGCAGCTGGACCGCCGGGCCGGCGGTGCCGTGAGCGGTGACGGCGCGGGAGGCCTCGGCATCGATCCGCTGCTGGTGGCGGCGCCCGCGCTGGCGCTGCTCGCCGGGACCGTGCTGACGTTGCGGCTGCTGCCGCCGGTGGCCCGGCTCGCGGAGCGCCGGGCGGCAGCCGGGCGGGGGTTGTCCGCGGCGCTGGCGGGCTGGCAGTTCAGCCGCCGCCCGGGGCGCGGCGCCGGTCCCGTGCTGCTGCTGGTGCTCGCCGTCGCGCTGGGCCTGCTCGGTATCGGCCAGGCCGCCTCGTGGAGCCGCTCGCAGGACGACCAGGCCGATTTCCGCGCGGGCGCCCCGGTGCGCGTGTCGCTCACCGGTGAGGGCACGCTCGGGGAGTCCGGAGCCTTCGCCGCGCTCCCCGGGGTGCGCGACGCCGCCCCCGCCGTACGCACCACCGTGCCCCTCTCGGGCGACCGCACGGCGACCGTGCTGGCCCTGGACACCGCACACGCCGCCGGCACGGTCCTGCTCCGCCCCGACCTGACCCCCGACGGCACACCCCTCACCGGGCTCGCGCCGAAGCCCTCGGCCGCCTCCACGGCGGGCACCCGGCTGCCGAAGGACGCCACCGCACTGCGCATGGTGCTGCGGCTGCGCAGCGATCCGCCCCCCGATGACGACGCCGACCCCACCGCCGACGTACGGGCCACCGTGACCGACCGCTACGGCGTCCCGTACCCGTCGACGGCCGCACTCCCGGCCGACGGACGCCCTCACGAGGTCACCCTGGACCTGTCCGGGGCGGCCGGTCCGCTCACCCTGACCGCCCTGGAGCTGACCGTGCCGCAGCCCGTCGCCACCGCGCGGCGGCAGACGTTCACCGTGGAGCGGCTGACCGCCGTCACGGCCGACGGAACCACCAGCCGCCTGCGGCCCGCCACCGCCTGGACGGCGACCTCCCGGACGGACGGCACCGGCACCGCCGCCGACGCCCGCGACCGCCCCGCTCCGCCACGCGTAAGCCGCACGTCGGACGGGGTGGTCTCGGTGCGGTACGGCACCGGGTTCGTGCCGCGGCGGCTCACCTGGGTGTCCAGCACGCTGACGGTCCGGCTGCGGGCGGGCGGGGCGACGGTGCCGGAGGCGACCGGCGTCGCCACCGACCGTTTCCTGCGCGCGGCGGGCGCCCACCGCGGTGAACGCGTCGACGTGCAGTTCGCCGGCGCGACGGTACCGGTGCGCATCGTGGGAACGACGAAGGCCCTCCCGACGACCGGAGCCGCCGACACCGGCACCTCCGACACCGGCACCTCCACCGCCGATGCCTCCGCCTCCGCCTCCGGTACATCCGCCGCCGGTCGGGGCGAGGAGACCGACGGCGGCGCCCTCCTCGTCGACCTGCGGGCCGTGAACGACGTCCTGCGGACCCGCTACGGGCAGAGCGCGCCGCCCACCGAGTGGTGGCTGCGGCCCGACCGGGGCGCCACCGCCCGGGTGGCCGCCGCGTTGCGGGAGCGCCCGGAGCTGACACCCTCGCAGGTCGTCGTCCGCGACGAGATCGCCGCCCGGCTGCGCGACGACCCGTTCGGCGTGGGCCCGCAGACGGCGTTCGCCGCGGCCGCCGTCGTCGCGGCCGCCCTGGCCGCGGTGGGCTTCGCGGTGAGCACGGCGGGGGCACTGCGGGAGCGCGCCGGGGAGTTCGCCGTGCTGCGCGCCCTGGGCGCCCCGCGCCGGCAGCTCGCCCGGCTCGTCGCCGTGGAACAGGGGCTCCTGGTGGCGCTGGGACTGCTGGTGGGCACGGCCCTGGGCACAGTCCTCACCCGGGCCGTGGTCCCGCTGATCGTCATGACCTCGGGCGCCACCCGCCCCGTGCCGGACGTCCTGGTCCGGATACCCGTGCCCCGGGCGGTCCTGCTCCTCGCCGTGGTCGCCGCGGCGCCCCTCGCCCTCACGGTCCACCTGTCCCTGCGCCGCCGTCCGCACCCGGCGGCCGCCCTGCGCCGCCCGGGGGGCGACTGACATGCGCCCGCACCGCCGCACGCCCCTCGCCGGCCGGGTCGTCGCCCCCTGGGTGCGGACCCGGCTGCGCGTGGCGCCCGGGGTCGCGGTGGGGCTCGCCGTCCTGGTGGCCGTCACCGCCTTCCTCGCCGCCGCCTGCCCCCTGGCCGTCGACCGGTCCGAGGACGTCGGGCTGCGGCGGGCCGTCGCCGACGCCGAGGCCCGCCGCACCACCGTCCAGGTGACGGCCCCGCCGCTCGACCCCGGGTTCCCGCGCGAGCGCCGCGAGTCCGCGCTGCGGCCCGACGTCCTGCGCCGGCAGTACGCCACCGTGCTCGGCGAGGTACGCCGGCCGCTGACCGCCGACCGTACGCAGTCCTCCTACGGCGCCGTCACCTCGACGCCCCTGGAGGTGCCCGACGCCGGGCTGTCCCGGCCCAGCGGGCTCCCGCCGCGCGTGGTGCTCGCCGCCCAGGACGACCTGGCCGGTCACGCCCGGCTGCGCTCCGGCCGGCTGCCCCGCGCCACCGGCACGATCACCGCGACCACCGGCGCCGTCGAGGCCGCCGTCACCACCGGGACCGCCGCCCACCTGCGCATCGAAGTGGGCTCGGTGCTCCACGTCCCCGGCGCGGAGCGCGCCCCGCTGGCCGTGCGCGTCACCGGCATCGTCGCGCCCCGGCAGTCCGACGGCGCCTACTGGGGCGCCCAGCCCCTGCTGCATTCCCCCTCTCTCGTGCGGGACGGCAACTCGCCCGACGCGCCCACCTACTGGCTCGGCGCCCTGCTGCTGCCGCCGGAGGCCGCGCCCGCGATGCTCGGCACACCCGGTAACCCCTGGCGCTACTGGCAGGTGGCGCCCGACACCTCCCGCACGCCCGCGCACGCGCTGCCGGCGCTGCGCTCCGCCGTCGCCGCCCTGGAGAGCGGTCCCGGCCTCGGCCGGATACGCGACGCCGTAGACCCGGCCGCCGACGCCGAGACCGACCTCGACGGCGTCCTCGACGACTACGACGGCCTCCGCTCCCGCATCGCCCCGCTGGTCTCCGTCGCCGCCTTCGGCACCGGTACGGTCGCCGTCGCCGTCCTGCTGATGGCGGGCGGCCTCGCCGCCGACCGCCGCCGCGCCGAGCTGGGGCTGCTGCGCGCCCGCGGCGCCTCGCTGCCCGGCCTCGCCGGGCGGCTGCTGGCCGAGACGGCGGCGGTGGCGCTGCCCGCCGGCGCGCTGGGTCTGGCCGCGGCGCTGTGGGCCGTCCCGCACGGCCGGTCGGCGTACGCGGTGGCGGCGGCCGGCGCCGTCACCCTGCTCGCGTGCGTCACGCTCCCTCTGCGCGCGGTCGTCCGGCACCGCACCGCCCACCTCGGCACGGCCCGCGCGGACGTGGTCTCGGTACGCCCTTCCCGGCGTCGTACCATCGCCGAGCTCACCCTGCTCGTCCTGGCCGCCGGCGCGGTGGAGGCACTGCGTCGGCGGGGCACCTCCCAGGGAGCGGGTACTCGCGGTGACGCGCTGGTCTCCCTGGCGCCCGTGCTCGTGGGAGTGATCGCCGCCCTGGTGCTGGTCCGGCTGCACCCGCTGCCACTGCGCCTGCTGACCCGGGCGACGAACCGGCTGCGGGGCGCGGTCGGCCCCCTCGCGCTGGCCCGGGCGAGCCGCACCTCCGTCTCCGCCGTCCTGCCACTCCTCGCCCTGCTCACCGCGCTGACCACGGCCGCCTTCGGTGGCTCGGTCACCGCGGGGATCGGGGCCGCCCGCGACCACGCCGCTCTGCTCACCACGGGCGCGGACGCCCGCGTGGAGTCGACGTCCGCGCTGCGGGCCGGTGCGGCGGAGCGGGTGCGCCGGGCGCCGGGCGTCGAGGAGGTCACCACGGCGGCCGTGACCTGGGAGGCCAAGCCCCACGACGGCCCGGAGTCCGTGCCCTTGGCGGCGGTGTCTCCGTCCGCCTACGCCCGGCTGGCCGGCCGTCTGCACCTGGGCGCCTTCCCGGCGCACACCCTGACCCCATCGCCCACCGCCCGGACATCCCAGAGCTCCTCGACCCCCGGCTCCTCCAACTCCCCCGATTCCCCCGGCTCTTCCGGGTCAGGCGGCTCTTCCGACCCGACCGACTCAGGCCCGGCGCCGCTGCCCGCGCTCGCCTCGCCCACCGTCGCCCACCGCTACGGCACGGCGCCCTTCCCGGTGCTGCTGGCCGACGGCAGCCACGTCACGGTGCGGATCACGCTGGTGCGTGGGGCGACCCCGGCCGTGCCCGGTACGGAGTTCCTCGTCGTCGACCGCTCCGGACTACCCCCGGCCGCCACCCGCCCGACCGCCCTCCTCGTCACCGGCACGCATCTCGGCGCGGCCGCGCTGCGCCGGGCGGCGGGCGACTCCCCGAGCGTGAAGATCCGCGCGCGGGAGCGCGCCGCCTACGCCCACTCGCCCCTGCAGGCGGGCGCCGAACACCTCTACACGGCGGCGGTCGTAGCCGGCGCCGGCTACGCCGTCCTCGCACTGCTGCTGGCCCTGGTCCGCGCCGCCCCCGAACGCACCGCGCTGCTGGCCCGGCTGCGCACCATGGGCCTCACCCGCGCCCAGGGCCGCCGTCTGCTGATCCTCGAGTCGCTGCCGCAGGCCGTGCTCGCCGCGGCGGGCGGCACGCTGACGGGCTGGGCGGCGGTACGGCTCCTGTCCCCCGGCATCGACCTCACTACGCTCGCCCTGGCCACCCCGGGCGCGGCCGACGTCGGCCACCTGCGCACCGACCCCGCGTCCCTGCTGCTGCCGGCCCTGGCCGTGCTGCTGCTCACGGTCGCCGTCGCGGCACTGCAGGCGTGGGTGACGGGGCGACGCGGCTCGGTGCGGGAGCTACGGGCGGGAGAACGCGCATGAACATCACCGGCGGGAGGCCACGATGACCACCGACCCCACGCTCGCCGACCTGGCGGACCGCGCCCGCGCGGACCGCTCGCGGCCCGCCTTCGGCCACGACGCGCTGATCGCCTGCGACCGTCTGGTGCGGGTCTTCTCCGCCGACGGCGTCGAGGTGCAAGCCCTGCAGGGGCTCGATCTCCTTGTGCGGGAGGGCGAGTTGATGGCACTGGTCGGCGCCTCCGGCAGCGGCAAGTCCACCCTGATGAACATCCTCGCCGGGCTCGACACCCCCACCGCCGGCGCGGCCCGCGTGGCCGGTCAGGACCTGCTGACCATGACCGCCGGGGACCGGCTGCGCTACCGCCGGGAAACCGTCGGCTTCGTCTGGCAGCAGACCTCCCGCAATCTGCTCTCCTATCTCACGGCCGCACAGAACGTGGCGCTCCCGCTGCGGCTGGCGGGCCGCCCGGTCGGCGTCCGCGGTCCTGGGGCACGCCGTCGCGCCCGCACGGATCGCGCGCTGGAACTGCTTGACCTGCTCGGCGTCGCCGACTGCCGGGACCGCCGTCCGCACCAGATGTCCGGCGGCCAGCAGCAGCGGGTCGCGATCGCGGTCGCCCTGGTCAACGCACCCGCCGTGCTCCTCGCCGACGAGCCCACCGGTGAACTCGACTCCGGCACCGCCGAGCAGATCTTCGCCGCGTTCCGCACCGCCAACGAGTCCCTCGGCACCACCGTCGTCATCGTCACCCACGACCAGGCGGTGGCGAGCGAGGTCCGACGCACGGTCGCCATCCGCGACGGCCGCACGTCGACCGAGGTGCTGCGCCGCACGGAGGTGGACGCGGCCACCGGGCGGGAGGCGGTGGTGGCCCGCGAGTACGCGATGCTGGACCGGGCCGGCCGGCTCCAACTGCCCGCCGACTACACACGGGCCCTCGACATGCGCGACCGGGTCGCCCTGGAACTGGAACCCGACCACATCGCCGTCCGGCCGGACGACACGCACCGGAACCCGGACCCGCATCCCGATCCGGACCCGCATCCCGATCCGAAACCGGACTCGGCCACCAGGCCCGAACACGACCGCAGCCGCGACCGCGGCTGAGCAGCCACTGCCAGGGGACCGTTTCAGGCCGCCCCGGGTACCCGGCTCAGCGCACGCTGACGCCCAGTCCACCCACGCCGATGCCCGTGCGGCGCACCGCGACCGAGCCGTAGGGGGTACGCAGCCGGAGCCAGGAACCCGAGGAGAACAGTTCCGGCCGGGCCGCCTCGGCCCGCACATCTCCGACCGCCCGCAGGAAGCCGAGGGTCTGCGCCGCGTGCACCGCCCGAACGGGCAGCGCCGTGCCGGCGACGGTGCGGGACCAGATCTCCCGCCCGATCCCGTCCAGTTCGGCCCGGGTCCGCCGCTCCTCGGGCAGCGCGTCCGTACGGGAGCGGAACTCGGCGACCGCCTCGCCCACCGTCGCCCGCAGCGCGTCCGGTGCCGGCAGCCCCGGCTCGGGCCGCCAGCCGCCGCGCGGCGGGAGCACCCCGGCCCACGGCGGGCCGGTGACCGCGGCCGGAACGGTGGCCGTGGCCGCCGCCTCGTCCACGGACTCCAGCAGGTCACCGGCCGAGACGGTCACGTCGAGCCCGGCCTCGAGACCGTGCTCGTACGGTTTGGCGAGCCGCGCCGCGCGCACGGCCAGCACCTCGAAGGAGGGCGGCCGGCCGAACACGGCGAGCGCCGTCCCGGCCGCCTGGAGCCGCACCGCCGCCGCGCGGTCGTAGTGCAGCAGCCGGGAGAGGAAGCCGGCCAGGTCGGCCGCCTCCCCCTCGTCCGCGAGGTGCAGCACGCTCATGCGGCGACGGCCTCGCCCTCGTCCTGCGCTGCGCCCGTGGCCTCGTCCGCCGCGCCGTCGTCCCGGTAACCGTCGAGGAACTCGCGCTCCTCGGCGGTTATCCGGCGCGGCCGCTGCGCCTCGAAGTCGAACGGCACGATCACCGTCGACGCGCGGACGTAGACCTGGCCGGGGTCCTTCACCTCGTAGGCGAGGGTGAAGGACGCCGCCCTGACCTCCGTGACCCACATCTCGATGTCCACGGGCGCGTGCCGGTGGACGAGCTGTCGCTTGTAGTCGATCTCATGGCGTGCCACCACGGACCCCTGCCGGAAGTCCATGTCCGGACGGAACAGGAAGTCGATACGGGCCTCCTCCAGGTAGCGGAGGAACACCACGTTGTTGACGTGGCCGTACGCGTCCATGTCCGCCCAGCGCAGTGGGCAGCGGTAGAGGTGCCGCAAGATCGATCAGCCCCGGGTCAGCTTCTTGTAGGTGGCGCGGTGCGGGCGCGCGGCGTCGGCGCCCAGGCGCTCGATCTTGTTCTTCTCGTACGACTCGAAGTTGCCCTCGAACCAGAACCACTTGGACTCGCCCTCGTAGGCGAGGATGTGCGTGGCCACGCGGTCGAGGAACCACCGGTCGTGGGAGACGACCACGGCGCAGCCGGGGAACTCCAGCAGCGCGTTCTCCAGGCTGGAGAGCGTCTCGACGTCGAGGTCGTTGGTCGGCTCGTCGAGGAGCAGCAGGTTGCCGCCCTGCTTGAGGGTGAGCGCGAGGTTGAGGCGGTTGCGCTCACCGCCGGAGAGCACGCCGGCCGGCTTCTGCTGGTCCGGTCCCTTGAACCCGAAGGCGGAGACGTACGCCCGGGAGGGCATCTCCACCTGTCCGACGTTGATGTAGTCCAGCTCGTCGGAGACGACGGCCCACAGGGTCTTCTTGGGGTCGATGTTCTCGCGGCTCTGGTCGACGTAGGAGATCTTGACCGTCTCGCCGACCTTAATGGAACCGGCGTCCGGCTCCTCCAGGCCCTGGATCATCTTGAACAGCGTGGTCTTGCCGGCGCCGTTCGGGCCGATGACGCCGACGATGCCGTTGCGCGGCAGGGTGAAGCTGAGGTCCTCGATGAGGACCTTCTCGCCGAAGGCCTTGTTGAGCTTGTCGACCTCGACGACCACGCTGCCCAGGCGCGGCCCCGGCGGGATCTGGATCTCCTCAAAGTCCAGCTTCCGCATCTTGTCGGCCTCGGCGGCCATCTCCTCGTAACGGGCGAGGCGGGCCTTGGACTTGGCCTGGCGTCCCTTGGCGTTGGAGCGGACCCACTCCAGCTCGTCCTTGAGGCGCTTCTGCCGCTTGGCGTCCTTCTGGCCCTCGACCTTGAGGCGGGAGGCCTTGGTCTCCAGGTACTTGGAGTAGTTGCCCTCGTAGCCGTGCAGCCGGCCGCGGTCGACCTCGCAGATCCACCCGGCGACGTTGTCCAGGAAGTACCGGTCGTGGGTGACGGCCACGACGGTGCCCTCGTACTTGGCGAGGTGCTGCTCCAGCCAGTTCACCGACTCGGCGTCGAGATGGTTGGTGGGCTCGTCGAGGAGCAGCAGGTCGGGGGCCTCCAGCAGCAGCTTGCACAGCGCCACGCGGCGCTTCTCGCCACCGGAGAGGTTGACCACGGGCCAGTCGCCGGGCGGGCAGCCCAGCGCGTCCATGGCCTGCTCGAGCTGGGCGTCGAGGTCCCAGGCATTGGCGTGGTCGAGCTGCTCCTGCAGCTTGCCCATCTCGTCCATGAGCTCGTCGGTGTACTCGGTCGCCATCTGCTCGGCGATCTCGTTGAACCGGTCGAGCTTGCCCTTGATCTCGGCGACGCCCTCCTGGACGTTCTCCAGGACCGTCTTCTCCTCGTTCAGCGGGGGCTCCTGCAGCAGGATGCCCACGGTGTAACCGGGAGAGAGGTAGGCGTCACCGTTCGACGGCTGCTCGAGGCCCGCCATGATCTTGAGGACGGTGGACTTACCGGCGCCGTTCGGGCCGACGACGCCGATCTTCGCCCCCGGCAGGAAGTTCAGGGTGACGTCGTCGAGGATCACCTTGTCGCCGTGCGCTTTGCGCGCCTTGCGCATGGTGTAAATGAACTCAGCCAAGAGAAACCGTCCGGCAGCTTGAAATCTGGGAGTGGGCAGACACACCCATCTTGCCGCACCGCCGCCCCAGGGAGAAAACCCGAGGGGCGGGTGGGCTCTGACCTGGCCCTTCGACGGCCGCTCCCGGGGCGGCCCCCGGGGGGAGGCGGGCCTGAGCGCACTGTGGAGTTGCCAAGGTGCTGCCGGTCAGTGCCGGGTGGTGGGGTTCTTCCTGCGACCGAGGAGCAGCAGGACCGCGCCGCCGATCACGACCAGGCCGATCGCCACTCCGGCGATCAGCGGAGTCGCGTTCGAGCCACCGGTCTCGGCGAGGTTGGTGACGTCGGTGGTGCCGCCGACCGTCACCGGGCTCGGTTCGCTCAGTGTCTGCACCGACTCACCGCCCACGTCGGTGCTCTCGGCCGTCTCGGTCGCGCAGTCGAGGACGCCCTCGAAGCGGCTGTCGGCCCCGTGCGACCCCTTGACGGTGAAGTCGTACGCCTGGTCCTCCTGCAACGGGATCGTGACCGTCTTCCTGGCACCGGCCTCGACGCTGTGCTCGGAGCCCATCAGGGAGAAGACGAAGGGCTTGTCGCCCTGGTTCGCGGCGGTGATGTCGAGCCCGCCCCCGGCGCAGTTCTTCCGGGCCGACAGCGCGGGTATCGCCCCTTGCTCCGCCCAGTCGGCCGTCGCCGTCGCGGACACCGTCGACTCGCTGGAGCCGGCCAGGATCTGTGTCTGACTGCGGCTGTCGGAGACGAAGGCCCGGCCGACCGGCACGCTGGTGGACGCCTGGACGGTCAGCGAGGCCGACCCGGCCGCCGTGTCCTCGGGCACGTCGAAGTAGATCCGGCTGCCGTCGGCGGCCGAGGTGATCGGCTTCCCGTGGGTGTCGACCACCGTCACCCCGTTCGCGGTGGCGGCGGCCGGCGGTGCCACGGTGACGCTGTCGGCGGTGGTGTGCACGGTGACCGGTCCGAGCCGTTCGCCCGGGTGCCCGGAGACGGCGGGCGGGTCCAGGCGCAGCGAGGCCTGCGGCTCGACGGCCGAGCGGGCGGTGCGCTCGAGGTAGTCCGCGAGCCGCTCCGCCCGCGGGTTCAGCGCCTCGACGTCGGCGCCGTCCGAGTACCGCCAGATGGCCACCTGGGTGCCGGCCGCGGCGTCCTGCTCGGTGAGGCCCGTGGCCCCTGCCTTGGCGGCAAGCGCGGCGAGGTCGTTGACCTGGGGGTAGGAGTTGCGCAGGATCCAGTGGATGCGGCCGGCGGCCTTGTTGGCGCCGAGCGAGGTGCCGCTCCAGGGGGTCTCCTGGTACCGGGCGCCCTTCTGTGTGGGGTTGTCGATGTCGACGCAGTACGTCTGCAGTGTGCCGCCGCCCTCGACGGTCATCTCGAACAGCCCCGCGGACACCTGCCGGTCCCCGTCCGCGCCGTGGATGACCGCGTCCCCGTACGTCTTGAGGCCGCCGATGGTCGCCGTGGCGCCGCCCTCGGTCCGGGTGCTCTCCTCGGCGACGGCGGAGGTCGCGCCGGCCAGCGCTCCGGCGGCCACCAGTCCGGACACCAGGGTCACGGCGGCGAGACGCGCGGGCCTCCGCGGCAGTACCGCCCGCACGGCTCGCCGGCCGCGGGCGGACAGCGTGCCGGTCCATGCGGACAGCCCCGACAGGGCGGACAACGCGGGCTTCACAAGCAATCCCCCTTAGAACAGAGCCCTTTGACGTGGCGGGGAGCGGTCCCGTCGGCACACTCACGAGCCCTGTGAGTCATGCCCGGCATCCTAAGGACGCGAAGACGCCGCTTTTCCCGGTCGCCTCCTCGTGCGACTGATCCGACTCGGAATCGTTATCCCGTCCACAGGTTGTGCATGAGCTGCGCTTTTCGGGGACTTGTCGACACTTGTCGAGGAGGCCGAGCCTGCCGGGGAGGCCGTGTGCGTCGGTGAGGGGGGCCGAGAACTCGCCCGCCCGTGCCTGCCTCATGTCGCCCCGGCCGCGACCGGCTGGGGTCGGGTCCGCCGTCCGGGATGCGTGGCCGGTTCGCCGGGCGGTTCCGCCTCCCAGACGGGCTCCGGCTGCGCGTCCTCGGGCCGGGCCGCCGTGCTCTGCGGTGTCTCGGGCCTCGTGGCCCGCCGGAAGGCCGACGTGCCCCGCGCCAGATCATGGCCGATCGCGGAGGCGTCCAGGTCCGCCGAGGCCCAGTTCTGCCCGTCGCGCTGCTCGGTGCGCACCTTCAGCCGGCCCTGCACGAGCACCGGATCACCCACTGCCAGGGACGCGCCGACGTGAGTGGCCAGTGCCCGACGGGCCCACACCGTGAAGAAGTTGGTGTGCCCGTCCGCCCACGCGCTTTTCTCGCGGTCCCAGTACCGCGCCGTCACCGCCAGTCGGAAGCGCGCCGACGGGCCGGTCGCGGACTCGCGGAACACCGGTTGCGTCGCGACATTGCCGACCACGCACACAGTCGTCTCGTTCATGTCGTACCCCTCCCTCACCGCCTCCCGGCCGGTGAGGACCGGCGGGACGGCGGACCCACGCACGGGTACCTCCCGCACGGTGGCGTCTGCCGCGGCGACCCGCTTCCGTCGCGAGCGCCGCGGGAATCAGACTGCCTCCACCGGCCCGATCCCGCTGAGGGCTGTGGACGACCGCCCGGCTGTGGATATCTCCGCCACCCGAACGAGTGCGTCCGCCACCCGCCGGTTGCCTGCCGCCGACTCGTCCGGCCCCTGTTCACCATGCACGGCACAGCACAGCACGGCCACGTCACCGGTACCCGTTCATCTCCCTCGGCCTCCGGCCCCCGGCCCCCGCCGCGCCCGCGGCCTCGGCCCCCACCCCAGCCCCGGCCACCACTCCCGTGACCCTCGCGTACTGCTCCCGCACCTCCCGGTACCGCAGCAGTTCGGACGCCACCGGGTCCAGCACCCGGGCGCGTCCGCACCCGGCAGCCGCCTCCCGCAGCCTGCGTTCAGCCTCCAGCCCGTACCGCCGCGCCGGCCCCCGCGCGGCCATCCGGCAGCTCCACTCCACCACCGGTCCGCCGACGATCCCCAACGCCATCAACAGCACCGGCACACCCAGGTTCGGCGACATGAATCCGATGATCTGACCGATCAGCCACAACCCACCGATCACCTGCAGCAGGGTCATCGAGGCCTGCGCCAGCACCGCCGCCGGCCACCAGCCCGGCCGCGGTGGCCGTCCGGGCGGCGCACCGGCGCGCACGGCCAGCGCGTCCAGCGCCTCCGGGAGACCGCTCGCGCCGCGCACGGCGGCTTCGCGCACCGCCTGTGCCCACGCCGAGGGCAGCCCCGCCGCCGCGCGGTCCGCCACCGTCCGCACCGCCTGCTCGACGCGCTGTCGCGCCGTCGCCTCCTCGTCCGCGGGGGCACGCAGCGGAAGCCGTCCCGTCGGGGGCTCGCGCCGGTCCCGGCACCAGCGCCACAGCCGCAACCAGGGTGTTCCGCACGCCCGGTTGGCGTTGCGCAGCCAGGCGCGTTCGGCCGCCTCGCCCGCCGCGGTGGCGCCGACCGCGTCCGCGAGCCGCGCGGCGAACTCGTCACGCGCGTTCTCGCTGAGCCCCGCGCGCAGCCCCGTGGTGTACACCGGCCGCAGCCGAGCGGCGGCCGCGTCCACGTCCGCCGAGACCCGGCGCCCGGGGGCGCCCCGTTCGCTCACGAACTGCCCGAGCGCCTCGCGCAGTTCCCCGATGCCGTCACCGGTGAGCGCCGACACCGGAAGCACGGTGGCGCCCGGCTCGCCGTACTCGCCGAGGGCGACACCGTCCTCGTCGAGCAGTCGCCGCAAGTCGTCGAGCACCTGTTCGGCGGCTTCGCCGGGGAGCCGGTCCACCTGGTTGAGGACGACGAACATGACCTCCGCATGGCCCGCCATGGGCCGCAGATAGCGCTCGTGCAGGACGGCGTCGGCGTACTTCTCCGGATCGACGACCCAGATGACGGCGTCGACGAGCGCCAGGACGCGGTCGACCTGCTCGCGGTGGGCCACGGCCGCCGAGTCGTGGTCGGGCAGGTCCACCAGGACCAGCCCGCGCAGCTGCGGGTCTCCGTCGGGTCCCTGGACGGGGCGTCTGCGCAGCCGTCCGGGGATGCCCAGCCGGTCGATGAGCGGCGCGGCGCCGTCACTCCAACTGCACGCGATGGGTGCGGCGGTGGTGGGCCGGCGCACGCCGGTCTCCGAGATCGCGACCCCGGCGAGCGCGTTGAACAGCGCCGACTTGCCACTGCCGGTCGCGCCGGCCAGGGCGACGACCGTGTGCTGCCCGGAGAGCCTGCGGCGCGCCGCCGCTTCCTCCAGTACGCGGCTCGCCTCGGTCAGCGTGCGGCTGTCCAGTCGGGTGCGCGACAACCCGACGAGTTCGCGCAGCGCGTCGAGACGCGACCGGAGGCGACCGTCGTAGGCGAGGGGCGCGGGCCGCCGTGCGGCGCTGCTCCTGGTCTCCACTGCGGACGGCGCCTCCTGGGCGGCGTTCTTCTCGTTCACCCGCCGCGCGATCAGCCCGTCGTCCCAGACATCACCACCGTCACCGTCCTCGGGCGCGGCCGCGCGTCTGTTCCCGTCGCCGACCTCGGGCGCGGGACGGCCCTCGGGTGCCGGTACCGGTGCGAGCGCGGGAGGACGCCCCTCAGGTGCCGTACGGCCGCCCGGCCGGGCGCCCTCCGACGGCCTACGGACGTCGGGTTGGGCACGCTGGAGGGCCATGTGGGCCCGAGGATCCCTGAAGGCTTCCGTCCCACCGGCGTTCTTGCCGACGCTCCCGCCCGCGCCGATGCTTGTGCCCTTGCCGGGCTCCCCGTCCGCGACGCTGTCCCCGCTTTTGCCTCGCTCGTCGCCCTTGCCTCGCTCCCCGCTTTTGCCTCGCTCGCCGCCCGTGCCGACCTCGTCGCCCCCGCCGCGGCCCCCCTCCGGTTGCCCTGCTTCCACCGTTGCCGCCGTAGCCGTCCTTACCGCCGATTCCGCCTTTCCTGGCGTCCCCGGCGCTCCTTCCGAGCCCTTCCCCGCGACGTGCGGCGCGACTTCCTGCCCCGCCCCACCCTCCAAGGGAGCGCCCTGCGCACCGTCCGGACCCTGCGCACTGTCCGGACCCTCCGGGCTGTTCGGACCCTCCCGGCTGTCCAGGCCCTCCCGGCCGTCCGGTTCCTCCGGTCTGTCGGCCCCCACGGGCCCCCCGGGCCGTTCTGGGGCGTGGTCCGTGCGGTCAGTGACGGCGGTCACCCCGGTCACCTCTCCTTCTGCAGTAGGGACAGCGCGGCGATGAGTTCCGCCTGGGGTTCGGCATGGACCTCCAGGGCGTCGAGCGGGGCGAGCCGGCGCTCCCGCTCGGTGTGCAGCACCCGGTCGACGTAGTCGGAGAGCAACCGTGCGGCCCGGTCGCGCAGCCGCAGGGCACCGTGGGCGCCGATCCGCTCGGCGAGCCGCTCGCCCGCGGAACGCGCCCGGCGGCCGCCCAGCAGCGCGGTGGCAACCAGCGCCGCGACCATCTCGGCGTCCGGCGCGACGCTCCGGTCGAGATCGCGCGCCTCCTCCTCGGCGTACTCCTCCAGCACGCGCCGCCAGCGGCGCACCGCCAGGCCGATCCGGTGCTCGGTGTGGTCGGCAGCCGGATCGTGGCCGGCGAGTTCCGGGGCGTCGGCGGCGGGTTCGAGGCGCCAGGCCTCGTCGATGCGTTCGTCGGCGGCGGTGACGGCACACAGCAGCAACGCGCCGAGGCTCTCCACCAGGGCGTCGAGCAGTTCCCGGGCGGTGCAGTCCAACGGGAAGCTGCGCCACCGTTTGAGGGCGTCCCCGGCGAGTACGGCACCGGCCTGCAACCGGCCCCGCACACGCGCGTACTCGCTGTCGTACGCGCTGTCGACGGCGGCGGTGAGCCGGAGCGCCGCGGCGTACTGCGCGGCCGCGGCGCCGGCCAGTTCGGGCAGCCGGGAGTCGAGCGAGCCCAGGACTCCGTGAGCGGTACGGGCCATGGCGGCGCTCCGGGTGGCCGGGTCCTGCACGAGATGGGTGAGCCAGGTGCGCAGCGGCGCGACGGCGGTCGCGGGCAGCAGGCCGCCGCCCCAGGCCGACTCGGGCAGTTCGGGCACGGTGAAGCGGGGCACGTCGCCGAGTCCGGCCTTGGTGAGCAGGGCGGCGTACTGCCGTGACACCTCGGTGACGACCTGGTGGGGAACGCGGTCCAGGACGGTCACGAGCGTCGCCCGCTGCTCCTTGGCGGTGCGCAGCAGGTGCCAGGGGACGGCGTCGGCGTACCGCGCGGCGGTGGTGACCATGACCCAGATGTCGGCCGCGCAGATGAGTTCGGCGGCGAGGGTGCGGTTGTCGGCGATGAGGGAGTCGACGTCGGGGGCGTCGAGGAGGGCGAGGCCCGGTGGCAGGGTCTCGGCGGTCTCGATACGCAGTACGCGCTGTCCCTGATCGCCGAGGGAGGGCAGGTCGTCGTCGCCGGTCTCCCCGTGGGGCAGCCATTCACGGCCGAGTTCGGGCAGGACGCGCATGCCGCTGAACCAGTGGTGGTCCTCGGGATGACAGACCAGCACGGGGGTGCGGGTCGTGGGCCGCAGGACGCCGGCCTCACTGACCTTGCGCCCCACCAGGGAGTTGACGAGCGTCGACTTGCCGGCACCGGTCGAACCACCCACCACGGCAAGCAGCGGCGCCTCTGGTTGACGGAGTCTGGGCACCAGATAGTCGTCGAGTTGCGCGAGGAGTTCGTCCCGGTTCGCACGCGCACGTGGCGCTCCCGCGAGAGGGAGCGGAAAGCGTGCGCAGGCCACACGGTCGCGCAGGGCGGAGAGTGCGTCGAGCAACTGGGGCCGTACATCCAAGGTCACCACATGTGAAGAATGCCCAATTTTGCAGTCTTTCTGAAGCATATAACTGGTTCTGCGCGCCGATTGGACACACGGGACGGAAAGGACGACCGGGACATGGGCACAGTCCAGGCATAACGAGTGCACAACACCCGATGCGCGAGCGGCCAAAAGCGATGCAGGATTCGTACCTGCCTGCGATTATCGGACCCGCTTCACCGAACCTCCACATCGAGCCACGGAGGCGAAGCAACAGGGACAAGGGCTCGGGAGCCCTATCCTTGTCCCCGGCGAGTCACGGATCGCCCCACACCCGGGCACCACGACACAGGCCACCACATCGGCCCCCGTAGCTCAGTGGATAGAGCAGGCGCCTTCTAAGCGCTTGGCCGCAGGTTCGAGTCCTGCCGGGGGCGCCGTTTTCTTTCCGTCCTCCCGTTCGGGAGGGATCTTCACTGTTCGCCGTGAGTGCCGGCCGACGTGACGTAGTCCCGGGAACCTTTTGACGACTCAGTGCGCGGACGCGCGGGGTCGGCAGGTACGCCGGCATGGGGTTGGGCATCGCTGTGCTGATCGCCGGCCGTTCATGGCTGACGCGGGTTCCGCCGCGGGAGCGGGTGGCGCGGTTGAGGGATGCCTGGCACGCCGACGAGACGGGGTTGTGGGACCACGAGGCGTTGGCAGGCGGGACGGGACGGGCGTGGCCGCAGGGGCCGAACGGAGCCCTTCTCGCCGTGTACGAGACCGCGAGGCCGGGCACATCGATACGGGTGTCTTCGGTGAGAGCGGTCATGGCGTGCCGCTCGCACGGTCGCCGGAGAGCGTGCGGGAACCGGCCATGGCCCGGAAGCGGGCGGTCCCTCACCTCGATCGGATGCGAGGGGCCTTCGGCGAGCAGGCCGCGGTCCCCGATGGCCGGGTCCAGGACTTCGACGTGTTCGTGGACCTGCTGACGGAGTGAGGTCATGTCCTGGCCGAGGCAGCGCGGCAAGGGTGGTGCGTCGTGGGACTGAGCGAGTGAAGTACCTCGGCGGTGGATCGCTGCGCGGACTGTTCGATGCTCGCTCCATGTCCGCCAGATGTCAGGTGGCAGATTCCAGACCCCAGACCCCAGCCCCCAGATGTCAGGTGGCAGATTCCAGATTTCAGGTGGCAGGTGGCAGGTGGCAGATTTCCAGATGCCAGGTGCCAGGTGCCAGGTGCCGGATGACTGCTGGGTGACGGGCGGAAGTCAGCTCGTCGGGGGCGGGGTTTCTCGCTGTTCGGGGCGTTGTCGGTGGGGGCCGTTAGGGTGTGAGGGCCGTGGTGGAGACGGGGAAAAAGGGGGCAGGTCGGGTGCGGCTCAGGTGTGCGGTGGTGGACGACTACCAGGGGGTGGCGACCTCCGTGGTCGACTGGTCTGGGCTCGCCGGTGACCTCGACGTCGTGTCCTTCGGGAAGCACTTCGCCGATGAGGACGCCCTCGTGGGCGCGCTGGCCGACTTCGACATCGTCGTCACGCTGCGGGAACGCGTCGCGTTCCCCGGATCCGTGCTCTCCCGGTTGCCGCGGCTGCGGCTGCTCGTCGCCTCCGGGATGCGCAACAGCGTCATCGACTACGCCGCCGCCGAGGCGCACGGTGTGACCGTGTGCGGTACGGCGAGCTCCCCCACCCCGCCCGTCGAGCTGACCTGGGCGCTGCTGCTCGGGCTGGCCCGTGGCATCGTCACCGAGAACGCCGCGCTGCGTTCGGGCGGCCCCTGGCAGAGCACCCTCGGCGCCGATCTGCACGGGCAGCGGCTCGGATTGCTCGGGCTCGGGAAAATCGGTGGGCGGGTGGCCCAGGTCGGGCTCGCGTTCGGGATGCGGGTGAGCGCCTGGAGCCGGAACCTCACCCAGGAGCGTGCCGACGAGGTCGGTGTCGAACGCGCGGGGTCGAAGGAGGAGTTGCTCCGCACGAGTGACTTCGTTTCGCTGCACCTTGTGCTGAGCGAGCGCACCCGGAGGATGCTCGGCGCCGCCGAACTCACCCTCCTCAAGCCCACCGCCTACCTGGTCAACACCTCGCGCGCCGGCCTCGTCGACCAGGAGGCGCTGCTCACGACCCTGCGCGAGGGCCGTATCGCGGGCGCCGCCATCGACGTGTTCGACAGCGAGCCGCTGCCCGTCGGCCACCCCATGCGCTCCGCCCCACGCCTGCTGGCCACCCCGCACCTCGGATACGTCAGCCGGGCCAACTACGAACGCTTCTACGGGCAGGCTGTGGAAGACATCCGCGCCTACCTGGCCGGGGAGCCGATACGCGTCCTGGGACCGGCGTAGGTCCGCGGAGAGGACGGGGTCGTCGGCGCCCGACGTTCCCCTACGACTCCGTACGGGCGTGAGCCCGCCCTCGGGGAGTGGCACGCCGGACCCATACTCCGATCGGAAGAGTTGATCTCCCGGTTGAACGCCGTGACCGGGCGGGCTCGGGCGCGTTGAAAGGTGAGCACGGTGGCGATCACCGTGCTCGTCCTTTCACCGAAGGAGTATGTGATGTCTCGCATCGCGAAGGCGACCGCGGTTGCCCTCGGCACGGGTGCCGTGGTGCTCAGCGGCGCCGGCCTGTCCATGGCGGACGCGGGTGCCCAGGGTACGGCCGTCGGGTCGCCCGGTGTCCTTTCCGGCAACGTCGTCCAGGTCCCCGTCCACATCCCCGTCAACGTGTGCGGGAACACCATCACCGTGATCGGCGCCCTCAACCCCGCCTTCGGCAACGTCTGTGTCAACGGCGACGAGGACGAGAAGAAGTCCGGTCACTCCAAGGACGACGGCAAGTCGGGGCACAAGCGGCACGACGACGGCAAGTCGGGCTACAAGCGGCACGCCGGCGGCTACGGCGGCTGATCGATTTCACCCTCGTCACGCGCCGGGCACATGAGCGAGCCCCCGGTGGTCCGACCACCGGGGGCTTCGCCGTACACGCGACCAGGAGAAGCCGCTATACGTACCGGTAGACGTCGCTCATGTCCTCCATGTCCGCCGGGGTCACGTCCCACGGCGGCAGCCGTTCGTCGCGAGCCACGATTCGTCCGTGCTGGGGGTCCTCGTGTCCCGGCTGCCGCGCGGGCAGGTAACGCGCCCCCCGATGCCGCTGCTGCCAGCGCGACCACTGCAGGTCGACGAAGGCGTGGTGCATCCAGAAGACGGGGTCGTTGACCGAGGCGCCGCCGAGCATGTGACCGCCGACCCAGCGGTGGACGCGGTTGTGAGTGAGCCAGGCCGCGCTGCCCGTCCCCCGGCCCCAGCCCTCCAGCTTGTTGCGGAACCCCTTCGCCGACGTCGAGTTCCAGGGCGCGACGTCGTACAGGGGCTCGGCGAGGGCCCGGTCCAGCTCCGCACGCGTGGGGAGGCCGATCGGGTCGCGGTGGCGGCCGAGGTCCCGCATCAGGTACTCGGCGTCCGTCACGCTCTCCTTGATCGTCCAGGCACCCCCGCCGTAGGCGAACGGGCCGGTGGTCACCCGGCCGTCGGAGCGGCGCCCGTTCCCGCCGAGCAGGTCGTCGGTCCAGGGCGCGGCGGACGCGTCACGTGTGCGGGTCCAGTCCCAGTACGGCACCGTCACCGACGCGTCGAGGCGTTGCAGAGCACGCTCCAGTTCCAGTACGAACCGCCGGTGCCAAGGCAGGAAGGACGGCGTCATGTGGGCTGTGCGCAGCCCGTCCTCGCCGTCGGCGACGTAGTGGTCGATGTGCGTGCGGACGAACTCGTCGTACTCACCGCGCCGTTTGAGCGCGAGCAGCGCCTCGACAAGGCGGCGCCGCTCCGTGCGGGACAGCGCGGTGACGTTCTTCCGTGTGTGGACCGCCATCCAGTTCTCCCTCTGCTCGGCACGCCACGGCGGTTCTCGGCACCGGGCGGCCGTGATGTGCCGTGCCGTGCGTCCTGTCTGTCACATGTCGTGGATCGAGCGGTGGTCCGCGGGTGTCCGGCCCGCGACGGCCCGCCCTCCGTCGTGCGCCCTACCGGCCTCGCGCAGGTGGCTGCCGGGGCTGAGCACATCGACGGCGGCACGGGCGGCGGCCAACGGGGTGGCGCGTGACTCGTAGTGGTCGACCATGCTGATCCAGGTGCCGTCCGCGCGGCGCATCAGGTGCAGCGGGCGGCCGTCCACGGTGATGTGCCACTGCCCGGCGTCGTCTCCGCCGCTCGTGGCGTCGCCCGCGCCGGCGCCGCTCCGGGCGGCCCGGCTCGGCGCGGCCCAGGTGCCCTCGATACGGCGGCCCCGGTACGTCTGTGTGAACCTCCGCCGCTGCCCGTCCGCTCCCGCCGGGTCGCCGGGCCGGCCCGTGGAGGAGCGGGGGTCGGTGGGGTCGTCGGCCGGAGCGCCCGGGGCGCCATCGTCGCCCCTGAGGGCGTCCGGTCCGGCGGCCAGGTCCCGCGTGCGTCGGCAACGGGACGCGGTGACGGCGGGCGCCACAGCCAGGGCGCCGACCGTCACGATCAGTGCCCGGATGGCTTCCCTGCGAGTTCTCTCGGCCAACACTTCCTCCTCGGCCTCGTTCGTGTGGGGAGAGTGGGTTGTGGGGGAGCGGTGGGGGAGCGGGTTGGAGGGACGATTGCGCGGCATCCATGACGATCCCGGCTTCCGGCGGCAGCAGCAGCGGGTCACCGAGCGTGCCGCGGGGCTCCTGGGGCGAGTGCACGCCCCCCGTTCTCCGCGTCCGGCCGGTTCGGCGATGGGCCGAGGCGCGACCCCGGCCTCGCCGTACGCGGGTCGGGGCGCTGATGCCTGGGTGGCCGAATCCGTCGCCGAGGTCGTGCGGCAGTGGGGCGCGCACGTTCCCGCCGAGCGGTCCCCGCGGCTAGGGTCTGGCCCGCTCCGGCGGCAGGTGCCGCTCGGCGGGCCGGGTGCCCTCGGGCGTGTCCGGGACGGGCACCACCGGGTCCCCAATGAGGCGGGGCGTCTCCAGACGTGGGGCGTCTCCCGCGCAGGACTTCTCGACGGTGGCCAGCGGCACCGGCACCGTGCGCGCCACGGCTACGGGCGTGGCGCAGACGGTGGCCGCCATGCGGGTGCCCGTGGCGGCGAGCGTTGCTCGGCTGGTCGGCCACATGTCGGGTGCGGTGCCTCTCGGCGGGGCATGGCGCTGCCTGCGTATCGGACAACGGCCGGGGGAGAGTGCCGGCACTGCTCTCCCTGCGGGTGACGCAGTAGTACGACCGAGAGTCCGCTCGGCAGCGGGAATCCGTCCCGGGGCCGGGCGGCACCGCCGTTCGTGTGGAAGGTGGCGGGGCCAGGTGGGCGCCGTCGCCTCCGGCGGTGGCGGCCGGGCGGGATCCGGGGCCGGGGCAGCCGGGGCCGGAGCGGGCACCGAGGTCTCCCCCACGCCGTTCACCGTGCTGAGCACGGAGCTCTCGTTCCCGGCGTCGAGGGTGTCCGGCCGGTGCCGCGGCGGGCACAGGTTCAGCAACCGCGTGCTGAGGACTTTCTCCACACCGCCGGCGAGGCAGGTGGATGTCCCGAAGCCGGCGCGGCGGCGCGGCGGCAAGCGCGGGGGCGGCCGCTCCTGCTGCGGTGAGGCACCCGGCAACGACGGCGACCGCCTTGAGCGACTTCAGCGTGTTCCTCCTTCTTCGGCGACGCACGCGTACGTCGCCGGGCGGCGTTGCGCACGGCCTAACGAGTTCCGAGGACCACGGATACGGGCGGTTCGCCTCGGTCGCCGGGCCGCGCCCCCGCAGTCACCGGACCGCGCCCCGCAGCCGAGCCGCGCCCCACGGCCTCCGCGCCGTACACGAACGGCGCCGTACACGAACGGCGCCGTACACGAACGGCACCGGCCATGGGCAGGGCCGGCGCCGTCACTCGGCGGCGCGCGAGCGTTCTCGCCCGCCTTTCGCTCCACTCGTCGGATCGACCTGTCGGAAGGACCGACCCGCCGGGCAGATCAACTCATCGGGAGGCTCGACTCGTCAGGTAGGTCAACTCGCCAGGAGGATCAGATCGCTCGGCAGCGACGGCGGCGCCGGGAGAGTGCCGGCCGCGATGTCGCTCGCCGACGAAATCAGGCCCGCCAGGTCGGGGTCGATCAGAGCGGGGCCGGTCAGAGCGGGGCCGGTCAGGGCGGGGCCGGTCAGGGCGGTGTCGGTCAGGCTGCCGTCGGTGAGCGTGGCGAGCAGCACGTCGACGAGGTTGTTCACCGCGCCGGAGACGGCCGGCACCACCTGGCCGACGTCACCGGAGGTGGACGCCTTCACCAACGCGTCGACCGCCTCCTGAAGGGCCGTCAGCGCGTCCTGCCTGGTGTCTTTCCCCCTGGCCCTGTCACCGTGCCCTCGCCCCTCCCCGCCGGCGGCGGCGGTCTTCGACAGCGGCGGGGCCGCAGGCGTTGCCGGCTTATGGGACACCCCAGGAGCCGCGGACGCGCCGGCGGAAGCGGAGGCGCCCGGCGACGCGGCCGCAGTTGGAGCCGCCGTCTTCGCGGGTTGCACCGGTTTCGCCGGATCGGCGGGCTTCGCCAGGCTCGCGGACCCGGCCGGTGAGGTGGGCCTCACCACGGGTTTCGCGGGCTGCGCGACCGTTGAAGCAGCCGCCGCGGCCTCCCGGATGGCGTCCTTGGCCGCCCGGCCGAGCTCGGCCGCCAGGCTCACGGGAAGCTGACCGTTGTCCGCCTTGAGAGCCGTGTCGAGCAGGTCGGTGACGGGGGTCAGCACACCGCCGGCGGTGGAGAGCGACCTGACCTGGGCGCGCAGCCCGTCCGCGCCGGGGACGGGCACCTGCGCCCGGCCGTGGGCGGAGGCGGACGTGCCGGACCCGGACGGGCCGGAGGCGGACCGGCCGTCGGCCGCCACGGCGGCGGGGCCGGCGGTCCCGAGCAGGAGCACGGCACAGAGTGCCGGGGCCGCGAGGTGCCGTGCGGGCAGAGCACGCATGGATGTTCCTTTCAGCGGGGCATGGAATCCTCTGCTCACCATGAAAGGATCGATGACTCACTGCAACCCTTGAGTCGCGGAGCGTGATATCGCGGACGCTCCACACACGGCGTCACCCCTGGTGGGAGCGCCCGCACCGGCCCCCCGGCCGCGCGCCGCCATTCGGGCCGGGCAGCGCAGCCCGAGGGGAGCGGCCTGACAGCGAGAACCAACCACCCCATGAACGGAGCGGCCGGACAGCGCGGACCGGCCGCCCCCGCCAGGGGAACGGCCGGTCCGTCGAGACGTCAGTCGTTCGAACGTCAGTGGTTGACGCAGGTGTTGCCGAACGCCGGGTTCAGCGCGCCGATGACGTTGATCGTGTTGCCGCAGACGTTGACCGGCACGTGGATCGGAGCCTGAATGGCGTTGCCCGACACAACACCCGGCGAGTGGGCGGCGACGGCCCCGGCGTCAGCGTCGGCAGCGGCAATGCCGGCGGTGCCCGCCACAGCCGCGGCGGCAACGGTGGTGAGGGCCAGGCCCTTCGCGATACGCGACATGGAGAAGTGCTCCTTGGGTTGTCACAACGGCCGGGCGGAATGCCCGACGCTGAACCAACGCGTGGCCGCCGCCCGGGTTGTGGCGCCGATGGGGTGAAACTCGGCGGTACGGCGATTGACCAGCTCGACACAGTTGCCGGTTTTATCCATTACATCCCCCTTGTGGCTACAGTGGCGAGCCGTCCGAGACCACCCACGAGCCGCGAAGGGTGCACCGACGGTCATGCGTTTTTCCTCCGGTCATTCCCTGGGCCGCGCGATCGCGTGCGCCTGCGCCCTCCTCTCCCTCTGGGCCCCCGCGGCCACCACAGCCACTGCGGCCCCGCCCGCCCCGTCGGCCGCGCAGGCCGCGCCGGCCCCGGCCTTCGTGCCGGAACAGTGGCGCGTTCCGTTCGCCGAGCGGTATCGCGCCCTGCGGCACGGCGGCATTGTCCGGGCGGCCGGTACCGCCGTGACCTGTTCCGGCGGGCCCGCCCACACCCCGGGCGGCGGCCGCGCCTGTCTCGACGCCCGCGCCGGCGGTGAGGGCGCCAACGGAGACTTCGACATGACGTACGTCGACGTCGACGACGATCCGAACACCTACAACTCCAGTCGCGCCGAACTCGGTCTGCCGCCGGGTGCGTACGTCCGTTACGCACGCCTGTACTGGGGCGGCAACCTGCGCGTCGGCGAGCAGAAGCCGCCCGCGGACAACGGGCGGGTGCTCGTCGCCGAGCCGGGCGGCCACTACAAGGAGCTGTCGGCGGACACCGTCGTCGGTCACCGGGCAACCGACGGCGCGGACGCCTACCAGGCCTCGGCGGACGTCACCGGGCTGGTCCGGTCGAGCGGCTCGGGCGCGTACACGGTGGCGCAGATCAATGTGGCCAAGGGCCGTTCGGCCGCCGGTTCCTGGGGCGGCTGGACGCTGGTGGTGGCGTACGAGAAGGCGTCGGAACCCCTGCGGCACCTGGCGTTGTGGGACGGGTTCGAGGCGCTCGCGCCGGGCACGCGCGCACTGGTGCGCATGCACCGGCTGCCGTTCGCGCCGGGTGCGCACGGCCTCGTGGGACTGGTCGCCTACAACGGCGACCGGGGGCGTACGGGCGACTCGTTGAGCGTGTCGGCGGGCGAGGGGGCGCGCACGGTACTGAGTGATTCCGCCAATCCGCCTACCGACGTATTGAACTCGACCATCGCGGGACCGGACGGATCGTCAGAGGAAATGACCGGATCGCCCGGACTTGCCGGGCCGTATCGGCCGACTTCTTCTCCGAGTGGCCCGGGCCCGCGCCGATCGGGCCCCGTGAACACCCTCGGATACGACTCCGACGTGCTCGATCTCGGCGACGCGACCCGGAACGGGGGTGACCGGTTGGACTTTCAGATCGTTTCACAACGCGACGCGGCCTGGGCCGGGGTGCTCTTCACCGCAGTCGATGCCCAGCAGTGACGCGCGCCGCCTGGCGCCGTCCGTGACCGAGGAACCGAGCATGCGCCAGCCAACGACCGGCCGTGGGCCACTCGTCCTGCACATCACCCAGCCGGTCGACGGCGGAGTGGCCCGCGTGGTGGGCGACCTGGTGCACGCCCAGCGGGCCGCCGGTCTCCGCGTGGCCGTGGCCTGCCCTGACGGCTCCCGGCTCGCCGGCACGTTGCGGGCACTCGGCGCGGAGGTGCACGACTGGCCGGCGACCCGCTCCCCGGGGCGTGCGCTGCCCGGAGAGGTACGGCGGCTCCGGCGCGTGCTCGCCGGGACGCGACCGGACCTGGTGCACGCCCACAGCGCGAAAGCCGGGCTCGTGGCCCGGCTCACCGTGCGGGGCCGGGTGCCGACCGTGTTCCAGCCGCACGCCTGGTCGTTCGAGGCGGTGGACGGTGCGCTGGCGGCGCTGTCGGTGCGCTGGGAACGCTGGGGCGCCCGCTGGGCCTCCCGCGTGGTGTGCGTCAGCGAGGCGGAGCGCGAGACCGGCGTACGCGCCGGAGTGCGCGCCGCGTGGAGTGTCGTGCCGAACGGGGTGGACACCGCACACCACCACCCCGCACCGCACGCTGACGCGCGCTCCGGACTCGCTCTCCTCTCCGACACCGGCTCCGACGGCCACGAGGGCCCGCTCGTCGTCTGCGTCGGGCGGTTGTGCCGGCAGAAGGGGCAGGATGTGCTGCTGCGCGCCTGGCCCGCGGTGGTCCGGCAGGTGCCACGGGCGCGGCTGGTGCTGGTCGGGGACGGCCCGGAGGAGGCCCGGCTGCGGGCAGCGGCACCCGCGTCGGTGCTGTTCGCCGGCGCCGTGGACGAGGTCGTGCCCTGGTACCGCGCGGCCGACCTGGTCGTCCTGCCCTCCCGCTGGGAGGGCATGGCGCTGGCGCCCCTGGAGGCGATGGCGTGCGGGCGGCCTGTCGTGCTGACCGAGGTGGCCGGCGCCCGGGAGTGCCTGCCGCCGGGTGAGGAGCCGGTACCCGTCGAGCGGCCGGGCCCGCTGGCCGACCGGATCGTCGCTCTGCTGCTCGATTCCCCGCTGCGTGCCCGCCTCGGTGCGGAGGCCCGCGACCACGTCGTGGCCACGCACGACGTGCGGCGGACGGCGGAGGCAGTCATGGAGGTCTACCGCGAACTGCTCGCCCCCGCGACGCCGTCCGGGCCGACGCCGGGGGCGGCGCCCGGACGCGCGGGGCTCACCGGGCAGCCGCGGAGCGCGGGAAACGCACGGCGCATGGCGGGCGTACGGGCCATGTGGGGTGCGACGGGCGCATGGAGCGCTTCTGCCGCCGCACCGCGCGCCTCCGTCCGCACCGCGCACCTCCCGAAAACCGTGCGTGCCAGACGCACCGACCACGTGCCGGGCGGCGGGTCCGTCCCGTGCGCCTCGTGCGCCGTGCGCGCCGAGCACACCACCGGCGCGGAAGCCACCGAGTGCAGGGAGTCCAGCCACACGTGACTGCGGAAAGCACCGTTCCCTCCCCCGGCGGACAGCCGCGGGAGTACGGACACTCGCCCGTCTCGGTCGTCCCTCCCCGTGAGGCCGTCGACGATCACCAGTTGCCCACCGGCCGCCGGCCCGTCGTGCACCGACCGTCGGCGGCGCTGCTGCTCGCCGTGGACGCCGGGGCGGCACTGCTCGCCGGCCTCGCGGTGGACGGGACCCGGGGCCACCCGCTGGTCGTGGGGGCGCTGCTGCTCGGCGTGCTCACGCTCAACGCGCGGGCGGGTCTGCACCGCCCGCCCGCCGTGCCCGTGCTCCTCGACGAACTGCCCGCGGTGTGCGGACGGATCGCGGTGAGCTGGTGCGCGCTCGCGGCGCTCACCGCGGCGTTCGCCCCGGCGTACGCGTTGTCCGCGCACGCTCTCGTCCTCGGCTGCGTCCTGCAAGCCGCGGTGAGCGGTGCGGGCCGCGGCACGGTGCACTGGCTGCGCCGCCGGACGCTGGCCCGCCGTCCCGGCGCGGCGCTGGTGGCCGGGGACGCCGCCACCGCCCAGCGGGTGGCCGCGGCCTTTCTGCGCCACCCGGGCTGCGGGCTGCGTCCCGTCGGCGTGGTCGCGCCGGCCCCGGCCCCGGGCGGCGACGGGCTCCCCGTACTGACCACGGCCGAAGAGGTGCGGCGGGCGTTCATCCAGAACGGCGTCCGCGCGGTCCTGCTCGTCGCGGGCGGGGGCCCCAGCACGCATCCCCACTCGGGCCCGAGCGCGCACACGGGCACGGGTACCGGTCCCGCCGACATCCCGCCCGGCCCCGAGCACCTGGTGCTCGCACGCGAACTGGTCGCGGCCGGCTGCGCCCTGTGGCAGGTCGACGCGACGCCACCGGCGTACGGCACGGAGCAGGCGCACTTCACGCCGTACGCCGTGCAGGCCCCGTACGCCGGCGCCTCCTCCGCCCTGAGCACCCCCACCGAGCGGCTCGCCGGCTTCGTCTGCCGACGGCTCGACAACGCCGGGCGGCCGGGCCCGCGCCTCGCCACCGGCGCGAAGCGGACGCTGGACGTCCTGGTCTCCGGCACCCTGCTGCTGCTCGTCTCCCCACTGCTGCTGGGCTGCGTCCTCGTGCTGCGGCTGTCCGACGGGCCCGGCGTGGTGTTCCGGCAGGAGCGGATCGGCAAGGACGGCCTGCCGTTCACCCTCCTGAAGTTCCGTACGCACCGGCCGGCCGACGCGCACGAGGCCGCGACCCGGTGGAGTGTCGCGAGCGAGCCGGAGATGAGCCGGTTCTGCCGGTTCCTGCGCCGCTCCTCGCTGGACGAGCTGCTGCAGCTGTGGAACGTCTTCCGGGGCGACATGAGCCTGGTCGGCCCGCGCCCCGAACGGCCGTACTTCGTCGACACCTTCAGCCAGGCGTACCCCGGTTACGCCGCCCGGCACCGGATGCCGGTCGGGATCACCGGGCTCGCCCAGGTCAGCGGGTTGCGCGGGGACACGTCCATCGAGGACCGGGCCCGCTTCGACAACGCCTACATCGACGACTGGTCGCTCTGGCAGGACGTCTGCATCCTCATGCGCACGGCCGCCGCGCTGATCCGTCCGACGGGGAGCTGACCGGTGAGCCACGTCGCCCCGCCGCTCCCCCACCCCGGGGGCCCCTCCGGTCGGCCCCTTCCCCCCGTCACTCACCTCCCGGCCGCCTCGACGTCGTTCGGCCGCCGGATCGCCGCCGTCGCACCGGTGCTGCCGGTGGTCGCGGTCGTCGCCCTGCTCGCGCTGCCCGTCGCCCCCGGCGGCGACGGCGGCGCGACCGCGGCCGACGCCGCCTCCGGCGCACTGGTGGTGTACTGCGCGCTCCGGCTCGTACGCGGGCGCCGGCGCCCGCTGTCGGTCACCGCCGCGGTGGTGCTGGGGCTGCCCGTCCTCGGTTTCGCCGCGGCCGCCCTCGGGGCTCCCTCGCCGGCCGAGGGCCTGGTCGGCTTCGGCCGCTATCTGCAGGTCTTCGTGCTGGTCCCGGCCGCGGTCGTCCTGCTGTTGCGGGACCGGACGGATCTGCGGCTGCTCGCCTGGTCGTTGGTGGGGCTCGCGTTGTGGCAGGGGGCGCTCGGTGTGCACCAGTACGCCACCGGGACCGGCGCCTCGTACCGGGGCGAGGACATCCGGGCCGTGGGGACCTTCGGGGCGACGGACGTCATGGGAATGGCGGCGGTGGTGTCGTTCGGGGTGGTGTGCGCGGTCGGGCTCGCGCTCGGCGCCGGGGGCGTGCGGCAACGCGCGGGCGCCCTGGTGTGCGCGCTGGCGCTGCTCGCTCCGCTCGCGCTGTCGTTCAGCCGGGGGGCGTGGATCGCGACGACCGTGGCCTGCGGTGCCCAGCTGCTGCTCGCCGGGGTACGGCGGGCGCTGCGGGTACTGGCGGTCGTGGTGGCGGCCGGTCTGGTGCTCGTGGGCGGGTTCGGTGTCGGCTCCGCGGTGTTGCGGGAACGGCTGAGCAGCATCGGGCAGGTCACGGACGCGCCGGACCAGTCCGTCACCGACCGGTACACGATGTGGTCGGCGGCGGTCGGCATGTGGAGCGATCACCCACTGACCGGTGTCGGCCTCAAGGGTTTCCCCGAACACCGCGACGGTTACGCCTCGTTGGCGCTCTCCTCGGGCAGCGACACGGAGGGGGCGGGCGCCGCCTTCCGCAAGCAGCCGCTGCTGTCACCGCACAACATGTACCTGCTGGTGCTGAGCGAGCAGGGGTCGCTCGGCGCGACGGCCCTCGTCGGCGGCTGGCTGGCACTGCTGGTGTGCGGGATGCGGGGGCTGATCCGGGTACGCCGGGGCACGTCCGGCGCGTACGGCACGCCCGGCGCACCCGATGGCGCGCGCGTCCGGGGCCTGACGCACGAGGGCGTTCCGCGCGGGCTCGACTGCGCACTCCTCGCGTGCGGACTGCTGATCTGGCAGCTCGTCGACTTCGCGTACGGCGACATCGGCGGGCCCTCCACCACGCTGACCGCCGTCTGTCTCGGTCTGGTGGCCCGCTGGGCGCTGGCCGACCCGGCCTGCGCGGCCGGCCCGCCCGTCCGGCCCCGTACGCACGCCCCGTCGTACTCGAAGGAGGCCGCGGCACGATGACGGTGACCCCACCCCACACCGACGCCGACGCCGCGGCCACCACTGCGGCGGGGACCGCCACCGGCGTTCCACCGGTCCCCGCGGCCCGTGCGGCCACCGACCCGGCACGCGCCGGTCTCGCCCCCGCCACCGGGCGGTTCCTCGCCAGGGCCGCCCTCGTCACCATCGGGTTGTCGGTCGCGGGAGCGGTGCTCGGACTCGGCCGCGACCAGGCGCTCGCCCGGCTGTTCGGCGCCGGGCCGGAGACGGACGCCTTCCTGGTGGCCTGGACGGTGCCGGAGTTCGCGGCGACGCTGCTGATCGAGGACGGGCTCGCGTTCGTCCTGGTACCGGCGTTCAGCCGCGCGCTGGCGCGCAGGGCCGAGGGCGGCGTGGAAGACCCGGTGCGCGCGCTGGTCCGCGCGACCCTGCCGCGCCTCCTCCCGGTGTTACTCGCCGTGTCCGCGCTGCTGATCGCCGGGGCGCCGTACCTGGTCGCGGCGCTCGCGCCCGGGTTGCCCGACCCGCGGCTCGCGGTGGACTGCACGCGGCTGACGGCCACGTGTGTACTGAGCTTCGGGCTGGCCGGGTACTGCAGCGCGGCGCTGCGCGCCCATCGGCGGTTCGTGGCACCGGCCGCGATCTACGTCGCCTACAACATCGCCATCATCGCGGCGATGTTCCTGCTCGGGAGCGACTGGGGCGTACGGTCGGCGGCGGCCGGGGTGGCGGCCGGCGGCCTCCTCATGGCGGCCGTCCAACTGCCGTCGCTGCGGCGTCGGCTGCGGGCCGGGAGCGCGGGGCCGACAGCCGGGGCGGCAGAGGCGGCAGGGGCGGCAGGGGCGGCAGGGGCGGCAGGGGCGGCAGGGGCAGCAGGAACGAACGGGACGGTCGGAACGAACGGGACGGTCGCACACACCGCGACCACCGCGCCGATCGAACCCACCGGAACAGCCGGGGCTCTCCCCGGCGCCACCGGACCGGCCGCGCCCCACGAAGCCCGCCCCGCGGCCGAAGCCGCCGGAGCCGGGGGGCCGTCGGCCGGGGTCGCCGGAACCGGCGCGTCCCCCGGCGCCGCGGCGCTTTCCCCGTCGGCCGGCTCCCTCCGGTCCTCCGTCGACCTCGCCACCATCTCCCCCGTGCTGATGTTCGCGCTGGCCCGGCAGTCGCAGGTGCTCGTCGAGCGGTTCCTCGGATCCTCGCTCCCGGCCGGGGCCATCTCGCACCTCAACTACGCCCAGAAGGTCGCGCAGATGCCGATGGTGATCGCGCTGATGCTCTGCACCGTCACCTTCCCGGTGGTGGCGCAGGCGCTCGCCGAGGGCGACACCGAGCGCGCGCGGGGGCGTGTGGAGCGGGATCTCGCGCTGGTGTCCTGCACGGTGCTGGTGGGCGCCGCGGCCGTGGTCGCGTGCGCCCCGCAGATCGTCGAACTCCTTTTCCAGCGCGGCGCGTTCACCGCGAAGGACACCGAGGCCACCGCCGCCGTGATGCGGGTGTACGCGCTCGGACTGCTCGGCCACACGCTGGTCGGCGCGCTGGCCCGCTCGTACTTCTCCGGCGGCCGGCCCACCTGGTACCCGATGTCCGCGATGGCCGCGGGCGTCGCCGTCACCTCCTGTCTCGGCGTGCTCACGGTCGGCACGTGGGGGGTGTGCGGGATCGCCGCCGCCAACGCGGCCGGTGTCACGCTCAGCGCCGCCGCCCTGCTGTACGGGACGGGCGCGCGCAGCGTGCCGGTCCGGATCCGCGCGGTGCTCACCGAGATCGGCAGGCCGGTGCGGGCGGCGGCGGCGGCCGCCGCGCTGGGCACGTTCTGCGCGAGCCGCCCGGACTCCCCCGTGCTGGGCCTCGCCGTCGGCCTGGTGGTCGTGGCCGTCGTGTTCTTCCTCGTCGCCTGGGCGCTCGGTGCCCAGGCGGTCGCCCCCGCCGTCCGCTCCGTCACCCGCGCCGTCTCCCGGAGGCTCACCCATGTCCGTTCCCGCTGACGCAATGCGTTCCCTCGGGTCCGCCGCGCCGGGCCCCAGCACCGTGCCCGCCGTACCCGTCTCCCCCAGAGCCCCCGCCTCCCGTGCGGCCATGCCCGCCGTGCCGTGGATCGCGATGTACCACTCGGTGGGCGACGCTTCCGACGACCCCTACCGCGTCACCGTCTCCCCCGCGCGGCTCGACCAGCAGCTCGGCGCGCTGCGCCGCCGGGGCCTGCGCGGGGTGGGCGTGACGGAACTGCTGGCCGCCCGCGCGCGCGGCGCGGGCGCGGGGCTCGTGGGCCTCACCTTCGACGACGGCTACGCCGACTTCGTCTCCGCCGCGCTGCCGCTGCTGCGTCGGCACGGCTTCGGCGCCACCCTCTACGTCCTCCCCGGCCGGCTCGGCGGCGACAACGCCTGGGACCCGCTGGGCCCGCGCAAGCCGCTCCTCGACGCGGACGGCATCCGGGAGGCCGCCGCGGCCGACGGCATCGAGATCGGCTCGCACGGGCTCACCCACCTCGACCTCACCCGGGTCGACGACGAGACGCTGCGCGCCGAGGTCGCCGACAGCCGGGCCGCGCTCTTCGAGCTGGTCGGCGCGCATGTGCCGGGCTTCTGCTACCCGTACGGGACCGTGGACCGCCGGGTCGTCGAGGCGGTACGGAACGCGGGATACGTGTACGGGTGCGCCATCGACCCCGGCCCGCTGACCGGGCCGTTCGCGCTGCCCCGGCTGCATCTCGGCGAGCGCGACACGCCGCTGCGGCTGGCGCTCAAGCGGCGGCTGCACCGGTGGCGCCGCCGCTCCGTCGAGGGGGTGTGACCGCGGTGCGGGTCCTGCACGTCATCACCGGTCTCGGGATCGGTGGCGCCGAGCAGCAGCTGCGGTTGCTGCTCCGTCACCTGCCGGTGACCTGCGACGTCGTCACGCTCACCAACCCGGGTCCGGTCGCCGCCGGTCTGGCTGCCGACGGGGTCCGCGTGCACCACCTCGGGATGACCGGCAACCGCGACCTGTCCGCGCTGCCGCGCCTGGTCCGGCTCGTCCGGCGCGGCGGCTACGACCTCGTCCACACCCACCTGTACCGGGCCTGCCTCTACGGGCGGATCGCGGCGCGGCTGGCCGGCGTCCGGGCGGTCGTCGCCACCGAACACTCGCTCGGCGGCTCGCAGATGGAGGGGCGCGCGCTGGGCCCCGGCGTGCGCGCGCTGTATCTGGCGGGCGAGCGGCTGGGCCGGACCACGGTCGCCGTCTCCCCCACCGTCGCAGACCGGCTGACGCGGTGGGGGGTGCCGGCGCCGCGCATCGAGGTCGTGCCCAACGGCATCGACGCCGGCCTGTTCCGCTTCGACGCGGAGCGGCGTGCGCGCACCCGGCGGGAGCTGGGGCTGCCTGCCGGGGCGTACGTCGTCGGCGGCGTCGGGCGGCTGGCGCCGGGCAAGCGGTTCGACGTTCTCGTCGACGCGCTCGCGCTGCTGCCGGGTGACGTACGGCTGCTGCTGGTCGGCGCCGGGCCCGAGGAGGGCGCGCTGCGCGGTGCCGCGCGCCGGGCCGGGGTCGCGGAGCGGGTGCTGTTCGCCGGGGAGCGGCCCGCCCTGCCCGACGGCACGCCCGGACCCGACCTGCCGTCGCTGCTCGCCGCGATGGACCTGTTCGCCTCGCCGTCGCCCGAGGAGGCGTTCGGCCTCGCGGCGGTCGAGGCGCTCGCGGCCGGACTGCCCGTGCGGTACGTGTCCTGCCCGGCGGTCGAGGATCTGCCGCCGGGCGCGACGGGAGGCGCGGAGCGCGTCGAGTGCGCCCCCGAGTCCTTCGCCCGCGCCGTCACCGATGTCCGCGCCCGGGGTGCGCTCCCGCGCGATGCCGCGGACGCCGCCCATCACTACTGCGTCACGCGCAGCGCCGCCCGACTGATGGGCGTGTACGCGGCCGCCGTCGCCCGTCCCACACCAGCAGGAGCGAGTTCCCGATGACCGAGAATCCCACCCGAAGGCGCCGCTTCGCCGGCGCGCTGTCGACCCGCGTCAGGGCGCTCCCGCCGTGGACGACGGTCGCGGCCGGCGTCCTGTGCGGCGGGCTCGCCGGCGGGGCGTACGGGGAGCTGCGGGCCCCGGAGTACACCGCCTCCAGTTATGTCGTCGCCGTACCGACCGCGAAGTCGGACCCGGCCTCGGCGACCGGGTTCGCACAGGCGTACGGGCGGGTCGCCACGCAGCTCGCGGTGCTCGGGGACGCGCAGGTGTGGGCGGGAGTGCCGGTGTCGACGCTGCGGAACAGCGTGCGGGCCGCGACCTCGCCGGACGCACCGATGATCTCGGTCACGGCGACGTCCGCACGGCCCGACCTGGCCGCGGACATCGCCAACGCGGTGGCGCGCTCGCTGACCCGGCATGCCAACGACACGCAGTCCAGTACGCACGTGAAGCTCCTGAATTTCTCGCGCGCGGTCGAACCGGCCTCGCCCTCCTCGCCCTCCGCGCCGCTCACCGGGCTGGTCGGGGCGGGCGCGGGTGGCCTCCTCGGCGGCCTCGCTCTGCTGGTAAGGCCCCGGCGTGCCCCCGAGGACCCGCCCCGCCCGGCCTCCGTGCCCAGCCCGGCCCAGGCCGCCGACGTCCACGGCCAGCTGTGAGCCACGAGGTCCGCGCGGGAGGGACGCGGCAGTTCCCGGCCTCGGCCCCCGCGCCCGACAGCCCGACCGCCGCGCCCCCGACCGCGTCGCGGGACACGGAGCCGGGGGCTGGAACGGCCGCGCCGCAGGGCGCGGGCACGGAAGGACCGCGGGCCGCGGATGCCGCCGCGGTCCGTCGCGCGGCACAGGTCGTGGGGACCTCGTCCGCCGCCGCCCGCCCCCGAGCCGCCCCGGCCGACGCACGCCGCGGCGCCGGAACACCTGCCGCGGCCCCGAGGCGGGCCGGCGGGGGCGGGCTCGTCGTCGAGGTCGTCGACGACGAGCGGGAGTTCGCGGCGCTCGCGCCGGCCTGGGGGCGCCTGCACCGACGGTGTGGTGCGGCCACGCCGTTCCAGAGTCACGCCTGGTCGCACTCCTGGTGGCTGTCGTACGGCCGGCGCGGCCGACTGCGTCTCGTACTGGTGCGCGACGGCGCCGAGTTGCGCGCGGTCGCCCCGTTGACGCGGGTGCGCACATCGGTGCCCGCCCTCGTGCCGCTCGGCGGCGCGATCTCGGACTACGCCGACGTACTGCTCGACGACGAGTACGCCGAACCCGCCGCCGCCGCGCTCGCCGAGGGCCTGGCCGCCGCCTCCCGCACCGCGGTGATCGACTTCCGCGAGGTGCGGCCCGGCGGCGCCATCGAACAGGTATACGACCTCTGGCGCGGGCCCCGCCGACGCCTGGAGGACTCGCTCTGCCTCGAACTGCCCGCCGCCCCCATGGCGGAACTGATCGCCCGCCTCCCCTCCGGCAAGGCGCAACGGGTGCGCGCCAAGCTCCGCAAACTGGACGCACTCGGTGTGGAGCGCACGGTCGTGCCGCCGGACGAGGTCGAAGCGGCGCTGCACCGGCTGCTGGAGCTGCACCGCTTGCAGTGGCGCGGCCGCAAGGTGACCTCGGAGCACCTCACGGACCGGTTCGCCGTGCATCTGGTGCGGGCGGTCGGGCCGATGGTGCGCTCCGGCGACGCGGTGGTGACCGAGTTCCGCCTCGACGGCTCCGTGGCCGCCGTCGACCTCACCCTGCTCTCCCCGAGCCTGGCCGGCGGCTATCTGTACGGCGCCCACCCGCGGCTGCGCGAGCGCAAGGCGGACGTCGCGGTGATGCTGCTTGACGCGTGCAGCGGCAACACCGGTCCACAGCACGGACGTACGACGCTGAGTCTGCTGCGCGGCGACGAACCGTACAAGCACCACTGGCGCCCCACCCCGGTCGCCAACCAGCGGCTGCTGCTGGCCCGCCGGCACACCGCGCCGCTGATCGGTGCGGTCCTGTGCGACGTCGCGGCGCGCCGCCACGGGAAGGAACTGCTGCGGCGCCGACGCGAGCGCGGAGGCGGCAGTGGCTGACCGCACCCTCCGTGCCCCCGCGGACTCCCACCGTTCAGCGGACGCGCGACCACCAGTCGAACCGCACGCAGAGCCTGCCGCCGAGCCAGTACTCCACCCAGTCCCCCAGCCTGATCGGCGTACAGCCCGCCGGCTGAGCCGGGAACGCCGGCGCCGGCGCCGGCGCCGGCGTGAGAGTGGGCACGGGCATGGGCATCGGGCTGATGTGTGGCAGGTGCGAGAGCAGCGTGCGGTAGACCTCGGACGCCTTCGGGTTCTCGTCGCAGCTCCACACGCCGTGGGGGCAGTAGTCGGTGAGCGTGTTGTACACCGGCCGGTGCTGGGCCATCCAGTCCAGCATTCCCCGCATGTACGCCGGATTGTCGCCGTTGCGGAAGAGCCCCCACTCCGGATACGACACCGGCTTGTGGTGCGCCTTCGCGAAATCGACCTGCGCCTGCAGTCCGTAGGGCTCCTTCACCTGCTCCTCGAATGACAGGCCGCGCGGCTGGTCGTACGCGTCCATGCCGATGATGTCGACCGTGTCGTCCCCCGGATAGCACAGCGTCCAGGGAACGGCGTCGCGGCCCCGGCTCGGCGCGAAGTCGAACCGGAATCTCTGCCCCGGCACCGCGCGCATGGTCGACACGACTCTTTTCCAGTACTTCTTCCAGTTCTCCGGGTCGGGCCCGCAGCGATGGGTGTACGTAGTGCCGTTCATTTCCCAGCCGAGCACGATCACGGTGTCCGGCACCTTCAGCGCGACCAGGCGTTCGGCGAGCGCCGTGAAGTGCCGGTCGAATTCGCCGGCCGCGCCCCGGCGCAGCAGCGCGCGCACCTCGTCGTCGGGGACGTGCGCCTCGTTGCGCTCCATCATCGGCACGTTGAGGACGAGCGTCCGGTCGTCCCGCTGCCGCCGCCAGCGCGCCCAGACGTCGAGGAAGCCTTCCGGGCCCTCGATGTTGCTCCACCGGTCGCCGGGCAGGTACGTGTGACCGACGCTCGGTTCGGTGCCGCCGAGCCACTTCCCGAGTTCCGCCATGCGGGACACGCCGCGGGCGTCGAAGTCGAGGTAGGCGCCGAAGGCGGGCCATCGTGCGGCCGGTCCGGCGGGCGAGCCCTCGGCGGCCGCGGGGAGCGGGGCGCCGGGCGAGGGGCTTGCCGGCGGCCGCGGTGCCGGGGCCGCAGCGGGTGCGGGCAGGGGGGCGGGGGGCGTGGCGGACGCGGCCGGTGGGGCGACGGCGGGCGCCGGGGGTGGCGGGTCCGCGGCGCCCATGGCATGGCAGGGCACCGCGGCGAGGGTGGCCGACGCGACCATCGCCGCGGCGAGGACCACCGGCCGTCGGGGTCGTTTCCGCGTTACGTCCGTGCGAGCTCGTCCTTGCCCTTGTACTCCCATGCACGCTCCCGTTCGCGATGCGCCGTCGCCGACCCGGCCCGAGCATCGTCCGGGCCCTGCCGGTATCCATTCGGCGGATTTCCGATACTGACATTCCGTCATATGAATGCCCGTCACGCCAACGGTGGTTGCGGCTTTCGGGTGGTGTTGTCGCTCGCACGGGTGAACCGGTTCGGAAGAGGCCGGCGCGACACGTTGAGAGAACCATCGGGGAATTCCACCGAGACCGAAGCCGAAGCAGAGATCAAATCCGAAACCAAGACCAAAACCAAGACCAAAATCGAAACCAAAACCGAAGCCGAAGCAGAAGCCGGATCCGATGCCAATGCCGAAGCCAATGCCGATGCCGCCACGCCGACGGAGTTGAAGGAGAGCCACCGTGCCGCTGCTCGACCCCCTTGTCCCCGCCGTTCTGCTGCGGATCGACCGGAACCCCTTCCACCACGGAACGCTGGGCGCGGTGCGCTCGCTCGGCCGGGCGGGTGTGGAGGTGCACCTGGTCGCCGACTGCGCCGCCAGCCCCGTACGCGACTCACGGTTCATCCGCCGGCTGCATCCCCCGCCGGCACCCGATGCCCGCCCCGCCGACATCGCCGCCGTACTGCACCGGGTCGCCGGGCAGCTCGGCCGCCCTGCCGTGCTCGTCGCGATGGACGACGCGGGCGCGGTGGCGGTGAGCCGCCTGCGGGAGCAGCTCTCGTCCGCGTTCCTGCTTCCCCCGCAGCCCGGCGTGCTCGCCGAACGTGTCGCGGACAAGGCCGAGTTGGCCGCCACCTGCGCGCGAGTGGGCGTGCCGCACCCGGTCACGCTCGTGCCGGACAGCCCTGCGGAAGCGGCCGCCGGGGTCCGCCGGCTGGGGCTCCCGATGGTGGCCAAGTGGAGCCGGCCCTGGTTGCTGCCCACCGGGCGCGGACTGCGCAGCACGGTGCTGCTGCGCTCGACGCGGGAAGCGCGGGAGCTGTACGCACGCTCGGCGGAGGCGGGCAGCCGACTGCTGCTCCAGGCGTTCCTGCCGCCGGGGCCTGATTGTGACTGGTTCTTCCACGGCTACGCGGACCGGAACGGCTTTCTGCGTGCGGGCGGCCCGGGCCGCAAACACCGGTCGTGGCCGCGCGGCGCCGGGCTGACCGCGGTGGGCGAGTGGGCGGACAACCCGCGGGTGACGGCGTCGGCCGAGCGGTTGGTGGAGGCGCTGGGCTACCGCGGCATCCTCGACCTGGACTTCCGCCGTGACGCCGGCACGGGCGGCTACCACCTGCTCGACTTCAACCCCCGCCCGGGGGCGCAGTTCCGGCTGTTCACGGAGGCCTCCGGGCTGGACGTCGTCCGCGCGCTGCACCTGGACCTGACGGGCCGTGGGCTGCCCGCGCCGACGCCCCGGCCGGGGCGGGGCTTCGTCGTGGAGAACTACGCCCCACTGGCCGCCCTGCGCCGCCGGCCGCAGGGCAGGGAGCTCGCCTGGCACGCCCCGGACGACCCGGCGCCGGGTCTCGTGATGTGGGCGCTGTGGTCCCGCCATGTGGCAGGGCGCGTGGCGGAGCGCGTCGTGCGTCGCGCGGTGGACCGCGCCCGCGCCGCCGCCCGTCCCGGCCGGGCCGCCGCCGGGACGGCGGGGCAGGGGGCTCACGGCCCCGCGGCCTCCGTTGCCGCGGGCCGCTCCAGCGAGTCGGCCCCACCCGCGGAGCCGGTGTCCACACCGCGGCCCGCCGGACGGCCCGGGCCCCTACCGGCCGGGCTCGCCGACCCCGCACGGACCGCACCGACGCAGGCGGACCCCGCCGGTGCCGCGTGCCTCGTACGGCAGGGCGGCGCCACACCATCGACCTCCCCGACCTCCCCGATCGACGACGAGAAAGCGAGCAGTCACTGATGTACGACCTACTGGTGGTGGGCTCCGGCCCCTATGGCCTGTCCATCGCGGCCCACGCCGCGGCCGCCGGGCTGTCCCTGCGTGTGCAGGGCCGCCCGATGGCGTCCTGGCGGGACCACATGCCGACCGGGATGTTCCTGAAGTCGGAGCCGTGGGCCTCCAACCTCTCCGATCCCTCGGGGCGTTGGCGGCTGGACCGGTACTGCGCGGGACAGGGCGTCGGCGCACGGCACGGGGAACCGATCCCGGTCGAGACGTTCGCCTCCTACGGCCTGTGGTTCGCCCGCCACGCCCTGCCCGACGACGTCGACGTGCGCACGGTGACACTGCTGCGTCCCCGGCCCGGTGGCTTCGAGGCGGTGCTGGAGGACGGGGAGGTACTGCACGCCCGGACGGTCGCCCTGGCCGTGGGCGTCCTGCCGTTCGTACGGTTCCCCGAGGCGCTGCACGGGCTGGACCCCGAGTACGTCACGCACAGCAGCCACCACGCCGAACTGAGCCGGTTCCTGGACCGGGACGTCACGGTGGTGGGAGGCGGGCAGGCGGCCCTGGAGACGGCGGCGCTCCTCGCCGAGCAGGGCACCCGGGTCCGGGTGCTGGCCCGCGCGGACCGGCTGTGCTGGAACGACGTGCCGCCGCCGCTGGAGCGGTCGTGGTGGCGTTCGGCGCGCTCACCGCACAGCGGGCTGGGCCCCGGCTGGCGCAACTGGTTCTACGCCGAGCGACCGGGCCTCTACCGGCGGCTGCCCGGGACGTTGCGCTCCCGCGTGGCCGCGAACGCGCTGGGGCCGGCGGGTGCGTGGTGGGTGCGCGACCGGGTGGAGGGCGCGGTGGAACTGCGCCTCGGGCAGGAGATCGTCCGGGCCAGGGAGGTGGCCGGCGCAGTCCATCTGGACACGGTGACCGGGTCCGGCGTGCCGGGCGTCCTGCGCACCGAACACGTCGTCGCCGCCACGGGTTTCACCGCGACGGCGGGGCGTCTGGACATGCTGGACGAAGAGGTACGGGCCCGGCTGGCGCCCGGTGCGCACGAGGCGCCGACCGTCGGTCCGCTGTTCGAGTCGACGGTCCCGGGGCTGTTCCTGGCCGGGCTGATGACGGCGCCCGCCTTCGGGCCCGCCATGCGGTTCGTACAGGGTGCCGACTTCACCGCGCGCACGCTGGTGAGGGGCGTACGGGGCCGACTGAGCGGGTCCGCCGGACAGGTGCGGGTGCCGCGCGGGCGCGGCAGGGCCGGGGCTGAGGCCCAGGTGCCCGCCCCCGCGCATCCGGTGTCCGCACACACCGCGCCCCCGGCGCCGACGGGCGGCTCGGGGGCGGGTGGATAGGGCTTGCCTCGCGAGTCCCGCCCGGCGGGCGGGACTCGTACGCCAGGTCCTGGCGGGGGCGCGAGCGGCGTACCGCGAACCCCCGCCGGGCACGGTCAGCGCTGCGCCGTCGCCCTGCCACGGCGGTACAGGACCATGCCGCCGGTCAGCAGACCGGCGCTCGCCAGCGAGGCGGCCACCAGCCCTCGACCGCCTGTCTCGGCCAGCGCCGGCGGCTGTGCGTACGACTGCTCGGTGTGCGTCGCCACCGAGGGCGTGTGAGGTGCGGGCAAGGTGTGGTGCTCCGGCGGCTCCTCCTCGGGGGCGTGCTTCTTCGGCGGCTCGGAGGCCTCCCCGTACCCGTCGTTCTCGCACCGGTTGCCGTCCGTCGGGTTCAGCGCGCCCACCACGTCCACGGAGTTGCCGCACACGTTGACCGGAACGTCCACCGGCGCCTGCACCACATTGCCCGCGGCGACGCCGGGCGAATTCGCCGCCGTGCCGTCGGCGTTCGAGTCGGCGATGGCGGGAGCGGCGCAGAGGGAGAAGATGCCCGTCGCGGCCGCCGCCGCGATCATTCCTCTGTTCAGTGTCTGTCGCAATTCAGCTTGTCTTCCTACTGGTGGAGGTGGGAAAGGCCGGCCGTGAAGCCGCACGGGACAGTCCGAGACCAGCCGGTGGCAGCCGTGCGGCTGCCACACCGTCGGCTCAGTCGTCGCAGCAGACGTTGCCGACCGCGGGGTCAGCGCGCCGCCGACGGCGGCAGCGCTCTTCTCGTGCTTCTCGTGCTTTCCTTCCTGCTCGGTCGTGCTCCCTGCGCCGGCCGGAACCGAGCGAGCACCGCATGGACGGCCGGCGGCACGATCCGCGAGCCGTGGTCCAGGAGCGGTCGGAGGAGAAGGAAGCCGCGGAACGCGTGTCGTCCGTGACGACGCCCGAGCGCCGCGGACCTGGTCGACGCGGTACCCCGGAGAAAGCCGCGACGCCCGCACCGACGCGCGAAAGGTAATCACCGCAGTGATCCTCCGTGCGGCTGCGGTGACGGCTCCGCGACTTCTCTCCGCCCGGTCGCGCGGGCCGGAGCGGCCCGGCGGCCGTCACGGCGACCTTCGGATTCCTGAGCACTCCGCGTCCCTCTCTTCGGCAACGCATGTCCTACGGCCTCATCAACTCGGCGCCGCAGGATTGGTTGCTGGGGTTCACCCGGTTGGACGCGGGCGCCCGGAAGGAAGGCCTGGCCAACGACGTCCAGGCGGTCGGCGGTCATTTCGTCGGCATGGACCGAGCGGGTCCGGGCGCCGAGCGCCCGTACACGGAAGCGGGGCACCGATCGTCCGGCGCCCCGCTTCCGTGTGCAACGGCACCTCGCTACGACACGATGTCCTTCCGTGTGAAGCCGCGGAACGCCGCCGCGAACAGGACGAGCGCGTAGGCGACCGACACGGCGGTGCCCTGCGCCATCCCGGACCACTCGGGCCGCGGCTGGACGGCGTCGATCCAGGCGAACTGCCAGTGCGCGGGCAGGAAGTCGCGCCAGTGGCCGAGCGCGGTGACCGCGTCGAGCACATTGCCCACGATCGTCAGGCCCACGGCGCCGCCGACCGCGCCCAGGGGTGCGTCGGTCTTGGTGGACAGCCAGAACGCGAGCCCGGCGGTGACCAGTTGGGAGGCGAATATGTACGCCACCGCGATGACCAGCCGCTGGGCCGCGGTGCCGGTGGCCAGGGTGCCGCCGGTGGGGATGTGCAGCGGTCCCCAGCCGTAGGCGACCGAGCCGACGGCCAGCGCGACCAGTGGCAGCAGCACCATCGCGGCCAGGCTCAGCGCCAGTGCGACGGTGAGCTTGGACCACAGCAGCCGGGCCCGCGGCACGGGCGCCGCCAGCAGGTACCGCAGCGAGGACCAGCTCGCCTCGGAGGCGACCGTGTCCCCGCAGAACAGGGCGACCGGCACCACCAGCAGGAACCCGGCGGAGACGAACAGGTTGACCGCGGCGAAGTTGGCGCCGGACGCCGTCGCCGTGTCCATCAGGGTGACGCGGTCGCCCTGCGAGCCGGGGTCGCCCACGGCGAACGCGATCAGCAGCACGAAGGGCAACAGCGCGAGCACCGCGCCCATGACGAGCGTGCGGCGCCGCTTGAGCTGGCGGATCAGCTCGACCCGCAGCGGCAGGGTGCGCCCGGCCCGGTACCCGTCGGCGACCTCGGGGGGCGGCGACGGGCGGCCGGGCGAAGCGGGACCGGCGAGGCTGCTCATGCCGAGCCTCCGATCAGGGTCAGGAAGGCGTCCTCCAGGCGGCGGTGGGGGCCCACCGACGCCACGGGGACCTCCAGGCGGACGAGTTCGGCGACCAGCCGCGGCACGCTGCCGTCCGGCTCCAGCCCGACCAGCAGCCCGCCCTCGACGGCCACGGCCGAGGTGATGCCGGGCAGGGCGGCGACCTTCTCCGCCAGCGGCTCGCCGACGGGTGTCTGCGTGCCGACGAGCAGGGTGTCCCCGGCGCCGGTGATCTCGCCGACCGGGCCGGCCTGGACCAGTCGGCCGCGGTCCATGACGACCAGATGTGTGCAGGACTGCTCGACCTCGGCCAGCAGATGGCTGGAGACGATCACCGTGCGGCCGGCCGCCGCGTACCGGATCATCACCTCGCGCATCTCGCGGATCTGCGGCGGGTCCAGGCCGTTGGTGGGTTCGTCGAGTATCAGCAGGTCCGGCAGGCCGAGCATGGCCTGGGCGATGGCCAGGCGCTGGCGCATGCCCTGCGAGTACGTGCGCACCGCGCGGGCCAGCGCCTCGTCGCTCAGCCCGGCGATCTCCAGCGCCTCCCGAAGGTGCGCGTCCTCGGCCGGGCGGCCGGTGGCCTGCCAGTACAGCCGCAGGTTGTCCCGGCCGGACAGATGCGGCAGGAAGCCGGCGCCCTCGACGAAGGCGCCCACCCGGGACAGTACGGAGGCGCCGGGGCGGACGGCGTGGCCGAAGACGCGGATCTCGCCGTCGTCCGGGGTGATCAGGCCCATCAGCATGCGCAGGGTGGTGGTCTTGCCGGCGCCGTTCGGGCCGAGCAGGCCGAGCACCTGGCCGCGCTCCACGCGGAAGGAGACGTCCTTGACGGCGTACCTGTCGGCGGACTTGGCGTACCGCTTGCTCAGGCCGGTGATCTCCAGGGGCACGCCGGCCAGTGCGGGGTCAGGGGCCGGGGCGGTGGTGCGGCGGCGGGCGGTGAGCAGCAGGGCCGCCGCGAGCGCGGCCCCGGCGAGCGGCAGCCACCACACCCAGGAGGGCAGCGGGGTGTCGGCGGTGCGCACGCCGGGGGCGGTCGGGACCGTCAGTTCGCCCTCGAGGGCGGCGGTGTACGTGGCGGGGTGGGTCGGAGAGGCGTAGGCGAGGTCGGTGGAGGACAGCACCAGCCGGAGCCGGTGGCCCTTGCGCCACTCGTGGTCGACGGCGGGCAGGGTGAGCGTGACGTCCTTGCCGCGGCGGGCGTCCTCGACCCGGATCGGGGTGACCAGTTGCGCGGGCAGCCCGGGCCGGGAGTCGCCGGGGGCGACGTCGTACACCTTGGCGAACAGGACGGCGTCCTCGCCGGTGGAGCGCACGTGGACGGTCGCGGTGGGCGAGCCGGTGACCTGCAGGTCCCGGGTGAGCGGCGCGGACTCGAACGCCGCGAACTGGCCGGGGAAGTCGAGGGAGACGCCGACACCGAGGGAGGAGAGCTGGGACAGTCCGCCCGAGTCGCCGAGGCCGGGCAGGGCGGAGATGGCGGGCGGGCCGGCGCCGGCCGGGTTGTCGAAGCGCTGTTCGCCGCCGGTGAGGGGGATCGCGCGCGGTCCGCTCGCCAGGCCCGGGTACCGGTCCTCACTCGCCCCGCGCAGCAGGGTCTCGCCGTCGGTGGAGTCGACGCCGCCGGTGCGGGTGACGCGGAAGGCCGGGCCGGTGTCGGCGCCCTTGTCGCCCTTGAGGTAGCGGTCGAACCAGGACGTCACGCGGCCCTCGACGCGGGCTGTCTCCATGTTCCCGCCGTCGTGGCCGCCGCTGATCCAGTCGACGTCGACCGGGGCGCCGTTGGCCCTGATCGCCTTCGCCGCGGCGTCGGCCTGGCCGAGCGGGAAGAGGGAGTCGGTCTGGCCCTGGGTCAGCAGGGTGGGCACCTCGATGCGGTCGCCGACCTTCTGCGGGGAGCGCGCGGTCAGCAGGGCGCGGGCCTCGGCGTCGGGCTTCCCGGACTCGGCGACGCGCTGGTACATCCGGCACAGCGCGGGCTCGAACCGGGCGCAGCCGCCGCCGGAGTTGAGGAACAGGCTCGTCCACAGCTTCTTGAAGACGCCGTTCGGGAACAGGGCGTCCGAGAGGTTCCAGTACGTGATCGACGGGGCGATGGCGTCGACCCGGTCGTCGTACCCGGCGGCGAGCAGCGAGATCGCGCCCCCGTAGGAGGCGCCGGCCATGCCGACGCGGGGGTCGCCCGCCTTGTCCAGCCGCACCTCGGGGCGGTCGGCGAGCCAGTCGAGGAGGCGGGAGACGTCGGCGACCTCGGCCTCGGGGTCGTTCAGCCCGATCTTCCCGGTGGACCGGCCGAAGCCGCGGGCGGACCAGGTGAGCACGGCGTAGCCGTCGCGGGCGAGGTCCTCGGCCTGGCCGCGCACGTCCTCCTTGCTGCCGCCGAAGCCGTGCGCCAGCAGGACGGCGGGGCGGCGGCCGGCGGGGCCGGCGGTGAAGTAGGAGGTGTCCAGGCGGACTCCGCCGCCCATGGGCAGCGCCGCGTCGCTCACGTGGACGGCCGGCGCGTCGTCGGACGCGGCGGCCGTCCACGTCCCCGCGCCGGCGAGCACGACGACGGCGGCCAAGGCGGCCGCCAGCCGCCGCGGCCCCCGCAGCAGCCTCCGGGCGCGGGACAGTCGAAGATCCATGGCTCAACCGTACGGGCCGCCGCCGACAACCGGAGCGGCCCCGGGGGTGAGGGCGCCGCCCTCCCTCGGACGTACACGGCCCCGGTCACGTACCACGGACGCGGTACGCGGAGGGGGCGCCGGGGGGGGCGGCACCGCCGGCGGCCGGACATCGGGCCAGGTCGGCGCGGGGCTCCTCGGGGCGCTGTCAGTGGGGCCGGGTAGGCTCCCGCGCTCAGAAGGATCACACAGCTGATTCACGGATTCACGGCTACGGGTGGGGACTCATGAAGCTGAGGTACACGGCGGCCTGGGTGGGGATGACGGCGGCTGCCATGGTCGTCACCTCCGCGTGCGGCTCCCAGGGCACGAAGACGGCGTCGGACGCCGTCGACAAGGCCGTCGGCAGAACCGGCACGATCATGGCGGCGCTGTCCCGCGCCACCGACCGCACCGAGCAGCTGGGCTCCGCCCAGGTGCGGATGACCACCGACACCGGCTCGGGGCGGCCGGTCACCGCGGACGGCACGTACTCCTGGGGCCACGGGTACGCGTTCGACGTCGAGATGGACACCGCGGCGGCGCAGATGCAGACGCTCCAGGACTCCCCGACGACGCGCATGCTGTTCGTGGACGGCGCCTACTACTACGACGTCGACCCGCAGCCCTCCGGTCCCCTGGCGGGCAAGGAGTGGATGAAGGTCGACAGCTCGGCCGTGTTCGGGAAGTCCGGCGCCGACGCGCTCAGCTCCGCAGGCGGCGGCAGCCCGTCGGCGTCCATGAAGAGCCTGAAGTACGCGAGCGACGTCGACGACCTGGGCGAGGAGAAGGTCGACGGCAGGTCGACGACCCACTACCGGGCCGTGATCGACCAGAACGACATGGGCAGGCTGAAGAAGGCCTACACCGACGAGGACACCCTCTTCGACTCGATGACCGGCGGCTCCGACAGCATCACCATGGACGTCTGGGTGGGCGCCGAGGACCTCCCGGTGCGCATCACGCAGAATTTCGGCGTCATGAAGGTCACCATGGACTTCGAGAAGTTCGGCGCCACCAAGGACGTGACCGCCCCGCCCGCCGCGCAGACCGGCGACCTCACCGACGCGGTGAAGGCGGCGGGTTCGCAGGCGGGCTGAGCAACCGGGCGGGGCGGCGCGGAGGAGGCCCCGTCCTCCTCCGCGGCCACGCGGCCGTACGTCTCACGGCCCGGGCCGTCCCGCGCCCCGAGTCCCGCCGCTGTCCGGGTCAGCGGTATCCGTCCGCGTGGTCGGGGTGGAACCGGATGCGCCACTCGCGCTCTCCCGGGCCCGCCATGACGTTGAGGGTAGTACATGTCGTGGCCCGGCTGGGCGACGGACGGGCCGTGCCAGCCGTCGGGGACCAGGACCGTGTCGCCCGTGCGGACCTCGGCCAGCACGTCGGCGCCGCCCTCCCGGGACGGCGACACCCGCTGGTAGCCGAAGCCGCCCCGGCCCTCGATCTCGAAGTAGTAGATCTCCTCCAGCCGCGTCTCCTCGCCCGGCACTTCCTCGTCGTGCTTGTGCGGCGGGTACGACGACCAGTTCCCGCCCGGGGTGATGACCTCCACGGCGATGAGCCGGTCGCACGCGAAGGCGTCGGCGGAGGCGAAGTTGCGTACCCGGCGGGCGCAGCCGCCGCTGCCCCGGACCTCGACGGGTACCTCCGGCGCGGGGCCGTAGCGGGCGGGGAGTCGGCGCTCGCACTTCGCTCCTGCCAGGGCGAAGCGGCCTCCCGCGCCGGAGGCGATCTGGGTGTGGGTGTCGCGGGGGACGTACGCGAAGTCGGTGACGGACGCGAACACGTCGTCACGTCCGGAGAGCGAGAAGACGTCGTCCTCGACGGTGACCGTGCAGGCGCCGTTCAGCGGGACGACGAGCCACTCGCTGTCGCCGGCGTCGAACCTGTGCGTGCCGCCCGGCGGCAGTTCGACGACGCGCAGCGCGCTGTGGGTCCAGCCGGCCCGCTCGGGGTCGATGTCCAGTGCGTACGGGCCGCGGGCGGTGCTGCCGTGCGGGAGGTGCAGTCCGTCGGCGCTGCCGGTGTCGGTCGTCGTGCGGCTCATCGAAATCCTCGCAGCGGTTCGCCCCGGCGGCCCCCTCGCCCCCGGCTGCACACAGGTCTAGCGGCGGCGCGGGAGCCCTGTCAATGTTTTGTCCGGACATTCGGACGACATGCCGAGCCGACCGGAACCGTACGGTCGCGGACGCATCGAATCTGTTACGGACGTCACCGAGGCGCGATGTGTTCGTCCCGGCCCGGTGACAGCGCCTTCCCCGTCGTCACCCTGCGTCGTTCACCCCGCACAGGCTTTGTGATCGCCGAGCGCAGCGCCCGGCTCCCCCGCCGGCCCGTCCGGGTCGCCGCCGGGCGCTCGCGGGGAGGTACAGCGATGACCCAGGACCGACTCTGGTCGTACAAGGAGATCGCCGCGCACATCAGGGTGCAGCCGGCCACCGTGCGGTCCTACCGCAAGCACGGACTGCTGCCGCCACCCGACCACACGGAGGGCGGGAAGCCGTACTGGTACGCCGAGACCGTCCGCGCGTGGGTCGCGGCCCGCCCCGGCAACCGGGGCCGGCGGAACCAGTAGGGGGCACGGAACGACCAGTACCTCGGGCGCCGCCCGGGGTACCGGTCGGCGCGTGCCGGGGCGGCGGGACCTTTGCCTGATACCCCCTAGGGGTATATTCTGCGTACCGTAGACCCCATACGTACCGATGTACCGCAGCTGAGGAGCACCCCATGACTTCCACCGGCGACACCACGACCGGCGTCACCACCGTCTACAAGGTGAGCGGCATGAGCTGCGGGCACTGCGAGGGTGCCGTCGGAAGCGAGATCTCCGAACTGGACGGGGTCAGCTCCGTCAAGGCCGTCGCCTCCACCGGTGAGGTCACCGTCGTCTCCGCCGCCCCGCTCGAGGAGGCCGCCGTCCGCGCCGCGGTGGACGAGGCCGGATTCGAGCTCGTCGGCACCCTCTGAGAATCCGAGAGACGGAAGCCGGTAGCCCATGACCAGCACCACCGCCCCCGGGCCCGCCACGGGGACCCCGGCGCCGGACGACACCTCCCGCGCCGAGGTCGAGCTGCTCATCGGCGGGATGACCTGCGCCTCCTGCGCGGCCCGCGTCGAGAAGAAACTCAACCGCATGGAGGGCGTCACCGCCACGGTCAACTACGCGACCGAGAAGGCCAAGGTGGCGTACCCGACGGAGGTCGCCGTCGACGACCTGATCGCGACGGTGGTGAGGACCGGGTACACGGCACGGGAGAAGACCCCGCCGCCACCACCGGAACCGCGGCCCCGACAGGGGGATGCGCCGCAGGCAGCGCAGGCGGGCGGCGAGGCGCCGGGGTCGGGCGGCCCCGGCGCCGAGCTCGCTTCCCTCCGGCAGCGGCTCGTCATCTCGGCGCTGCTCGCCGCGCCGGTCGTGCTGTTCGCCATGGTCCCCGCGCTGCAGTTCGACAACTGGCAGTGGCTCTCACTCACGCTCGCCGCGCCCGTCGTCGTCTGGGGCGGGCTGCCGTTCCACCGGGCCGCGTACACCAACGTGCGGCACGGGGCGGCCACCATGGACACCCTCGTCTCGCTCGGCACGCTCGCCGCCTTCGGCTGGTCGCTGTGGGCACTGTTCCGGGGCGACGCCGGCATGCCCGGCATGCGGCACGGCTTCGAGTGGACGGTGACCCGCACGGACGGGGCGTCGACCATCTATCTGGAGGTCGCCGCCGGGGTGATCACCCTCATCCTGCTCGGCCGCTACCTGGAGGCCCGCTCCAAGCGGCGGGCGGGCGCCGCGCTGCGTGCCCTGCTCGAACTGGGCGCGAAGGACGTCGCCGTGCTGCGGGACGGCCGTGAAGTGCGGGTGCCGGTGAACGCGCTGGGCGTCGGCGACCGGTTCGTCGTACGGCCCGGCGAGAAGATCGCCACCGACGGGACCGTGGTGGAGGGCTCCTCCGCCGTCGACGCCGCCATGCTGACCGGCGAATCGGTGCCGGTGGACGTGACCGTGGGCGACACGGTCACCGGGGCCACCGTGAACGCCGGGGGCCGACTGGTCGTCGAGGCCACCCGGGTCGGGGCGGACACCCAACTCGCGCGGATGGCGCGGCTGGTGGAGGACGCGCAGAACGGGAAGGCCGAGGTGCAGCGGCTGGCCGACCGGGTCTCCGCGGTCTTCGTCCCCGTGGTGCTGCTGCTCGCGGCCGGCACGTTCGGCGTGTGGCTCGGCGTCACCGGCGACTCGGTGGCCGCGTTCACGGCGGCGGTCGCCGTGCTGATCATCGCCTGTCCGTGCGCGCTGGGGCTGGCCACGCCGACCGCGCTGATGGTCGGCACCGGCCGGGGCGCCCAGCTCGGCATCCTGATCAAGGGCCCCGAGGTACTGGAGTCCACCCGTCGTGTGGACACGGTGGTGCTGGACAAGACCGGCACCGTGACCACCGGTCGGATGACGCTCCAGGACGTCTGCGCGGCCGAGGGAACCGACCGGCGGGAGCTGCTGCGGCTCGCGGGCGCGCTGGAGGACGCATCGGAGCATCCGGTGGCGCGCGCGATCGCCGCAGGCGCCCGGGAACGCCTCCGCACGGCGCACGCCCCCGGCGCGCGGGAGGACGAGGGCGCCTTGCCCGCCGTCGAACACTTCGAGAACGTTCCCGGGCGCGGTGTGCGCGGGCGCGTGGCGGGGCGCGAGGTGGCGGTGGGCCGGCTCGCCGAGGCGACGGCCGCGCTCCCGGAGGAGTTGGCACGGGCACGCGCGGCGGCGGAGGCCGAGGGGCGTACGGCCGTGGTCGTCGCCCTCGACGGAACGGCGGCCGGCGTACTGGCGGTGGCCGACGCGGTCAAGGACACCAGCGCCGAGGCCGTACGGCGGCTGCGCGCGCTGGGGCTGACGCCGGTGCTGCTGACCGGGGACAACCGGGCGGTCGCCGAGGCGGTGGCGCGGAGCGTCGGCATCGACGAGGTGATCGCCGAGGTGCTGCCCGAGGACAAGGTCGCCGAGGTCCGGCGGCTGCAGCGCGAGGGCCGTACGGTCGCCATGGTCGGCGACGGCGTCAACGACGCGGCGGCCCTGGCCACCGCCGATCTGGGGCTGGCCATGGGCACCGGGACGGACGCCGCGATCGAGGCCGGTGACCTCACCCTCGTCCGGGGCGATCTGCGGGCGGCGGCGGACGCGATCCGGCTGTCCCGGCGGACGCTCGCCACGATCAAGGGGAACCTGGTCTGGGCGTTCGGTTACAACGTGGCCGCGCTGCCGCTGGCGGCGGCAGGGCTGCTGAACCCGATGATCGCGGGGGCCGCGATGGCCTTCTCGTCGGTGTTCGTGGTGACCAACAGCCTGCGGCTGCGGTCGTTCTCCTGAGGCTCGGGGGCGGGCTCGGGCCTGGGCTCGGGCTCGGGCCCACTGCCCCCGCACCCCCTGCGCCCCCGTGGTCTCGGCCGAAGCTCCTGGCCTTCGATTATTACGATGAGCATTCTTCTGATGACGAGGTAAGAGACCCCCTAGAGTCCGGAGCGCGCCTCACATAAGCTCTTCACAAGGCTCGCGCATCTTCCTTACGCTGGGTCTCGATCGCCATATCGAGGCACTTGCGCACCTTCGGGGGATATGCAAGAGACGCAGATCACAGTGATGTGAATGTAACCATCGAAGGGGTTCGTGGGTCTAAGTTGGCGATGTCAGAAGCGTCTTGGGGGGCGCGACTGACATCTGGGGATGTCTTGGGGGACGTTCCCGGAAAGAGGTGCCTTGTGCTCGAGGCAGGCCCGTGGCCGGCCGAGAGCAGAAGGAAGCGTTGCCGGGGCACGTACACCGGGGAGCTTTGAGCGGCCCTCCCGCGCGTGCGCGTCCCGGCAGGCGACAACATGCGGCGCGAGCCGCGGACACAGTGGTACGGCGGGTTCTGCTCGGCCGTGCCCACAGCGATTCAGGCGCTGTCTCCAGACGCCCGGCCGGATCCCGTGGGGGGAATCCGTACCGGGACACGGGAAGGCGCCCTGGTCGCCGGCCCGTGGGGGGACCGGTGAACCAGGGCGCCTTCTGTCGTTTCCGTCGTCGGGTGCGGGGAGGGGGGCCGGGCCGGTTCTTTCGCCCCCGCCGCCCCTCCCCTTCTTCGCCTGGGGGGCTTCGCCCCCCCGGACCACCCCTCAAAGATTGCGCCCACGCGGCGGAGCCGCATGTCGACACGGCCCCGCGCCCCTTGTCGAGGCCCGGGGAGACGACGTCAGCGCTGCTCGACCGGGACGAAATCGCGCTCGACCACGCCCGTGTAGATCTGGCGCGGGCGGCCGATGCGGGAGCCGGGCTCCTTGATCATTTCGGTCCACTGGGCGATCCAGCCGGGGAGCCGGCCGAGGGCGAACAGGACCGTGAACATCTCGGTCGGGAAGCCCATGGCCCGGTAGATCAGACCGGTGTAGAAGTCGACGTTCGGGTAGAGCTTGCGCTCGGTGAAGTAGTCGTCGGAGAGCGCGTGCTCCTCCAGCTTGAGCGCGATGTCGAGCAGCTCGTCGGACTTGCCGAGGGCGGAGAGCACGTCGTGCGCGGCAGCCTTAATGATCTTGGCGCGCGGGTCGAAGTTCTTGTAGACCCGGTGGCCGAAGCCCATCAGCCGGACGCCGTCCTCCTTGTTCTTCACCTTGCGGATGAAGGTGTCGACGTCGCCGCCGGACTCCTGGATACCCGTGAGCATCTCCAGGACGGACTGGTTGGCGCCGCCGTGCAGGGGGCCCCACAGGGCGGAGATGCCGGCGGAGATCGAGGCGAACATGTTCGCCTGCGAGGAGCCGACCAGGCGCACGGTGGAGGTCGAACAGTTCTGCTCGTGGTCCGCGTGCAGGATGAGCAGCTTGTCCAGCGCGGAGACGACGACCGGGTCGAGGTCGTACTCCTGGGCCGGCACGGAGAAGGTCATGCGCAGGAAGTTCTCGACGTAGCCGAGGTCGTTGCGCGGGTAGACGAACGGGTGACCGATCGACTTCTTGTACGCGTACGCCGCGATCGTCGGGAGCTTGGCGAGCAGGCGGATCGTGGAGAGGTCGCGCTGCTTCTCGTCGAACGGGTTGTGGCTGTCCTGGTAGAAGGTGGACAGCGCGGAGACCACCGAGGACAGCATGGCCATCGGGTGGGCGTCGCGCGGGAAGCCCTTGTAGAAGTTCTTGACGTCCTCGTGCAGCAGCGTGTGCTGCGTGATCTCGGTCTTGAACGTGGAGAGCTGGTCGACGGTCGGCAGCTCACCGTTGATGAGCAGGTAGGCGACCTCCAGGAAGGTCGACCGCTCGGCGAGCTGCTCGATCGGGTAGCCGCGGTACCGGAGGATGCCCTGCTCGCCGTCGAGATAGGTGACGGCGGATTTGTAGGCGGCGGTGTTGCCGTAGCCGCTGTCCAGGGTTACCAGACCGGTCTGGGCGCGGAGCTTGCCGATGTCGAAGCCCTTGTCGCCGACGGTGCTGTCGACCACCGGGTAGGTGTATTCGCCGTCGCCGAACCGCAGTACTACAGAGTTGTCGCTCACGTCTTCCCTCACCCGACGTAGTGCCTCATCTTCGAGGTGCCCTGACTGTCTCTACCATCCCCCATTCGGCGCAGAAGCGTGCACTCGGGGTCGGCCGTTGGGCGCATTGGCGGCACTGAGTGCCGCCAACCTGCTCATCCTGCCCCCTTCGCTCCGGTTGCGGAAGTGCTCTGTGACCTTCGCGACTCATTTGATCGATCATTTGTGGACGGCGGAGCCGGCGAGGCGGAAATCCAGTGCGGTGCACCGGCGGCCCGCCGAGACGGTGCGCACCGCTTGGCCGATCGCCTTGCGGGAGCCGACGAGGACGACCAGCCGCTTGGCCCGGGTGACCGCCGTGTAGAGCAGATTGCGCTGGAGCATCATCCAGGCGCCGGTGGTCACCGGGATGACGACCGCCGGGTACTCGCTGCCCTGGGAGCGGTGGATGGTGACGGCGTAGGCGTGTGCCAGTTCGTCCAGCTCGTCGAAGTCGTAGGGAACCTCCTCGTCCTCGTCGGTGAGCACCGTCAGGCGCTGCTCGACGAGGTCGAGGGAGGTGACGACGCCGACGGTGCCGTTGAAGACGCCGTTCTCGCCCTTGTCGTAGTTGTTGCGGATCTGGGTGACCTTGTCGCCGACGCGGAACACCCGGCCGCCGAACCGCTTCTCGGCCACGTCGGGTCTGGCCGGGGTGACGGCCTGCTGGAGCAGCCCGTTGAGCGTGCCGGCGCCGGCCGGGCCCCGGTGCATGGGCGCGAGCACCTGAACGTCGCGCCGTGGGTCGAGCCCGAACTTCGCCGGGATGCGGCGGGCGGCGACGTCGACCGTGAGCCGCCCCGCCTCCTCCGTGTCGTCCTCGACGAAGAGGAAGAAGTCCTTCATGCCGTCGGTGACGGGATGCTGCCCGGCGTTGATCCGGTGCGCGTTGGTCACGACGCCGGACTGCTGGGCCTGCCGGAAGACCCGGGTCAGCCGCACGGCGGGGACCGGTCCGCCGGCGGCCAGCAGATCCCGGAGCACCTCCCCGGCGCCGACGCTGGGGAGCTGGTCGACGTCCCCGACGAAGAGCAGGTGCGCGCCCGGGGGCACGGCCTTGACCAGCTTGTTCGCGAGCAGCAGGTCCAGCATGGACGCCTCGTCGACGACGACCAGGTCGGCGTCGAGCGGCCGCTCCCGGTCGTAGGCCGCGTCGCCGCCGGGCTTGAGTTCGAGGAGCCGGTGCACGGTGGACGCCTCGGCGCCGGTCAGCTCGGCGAGCCGTTTGGCGGCCCGCCCGGTGGGCGCGGCGAGGACCACCTTGGCCTTCTTGGCGCGCGCCAGCTCCACGATCGAGCGGACGGTGAAGGACTTGCCGCAGCCGGGCCCGCCGGTGAGCACGGCGACCTTCTGCGTCAGCGCCAGCCTGACGGCGGCCTCCTGTTCGGGCGCGAGTTCGACCCCCGTGCGCCCCCTCAGCCAGCCGAGCGCCTTGTCCCAGTCGACGTCCGCGAAGCCGGGCATCCGGTCCTCCCCCGCGCGCAGCAGCCGCAACGTCTGCCCGGCCAGGGACAGTTCGGCGCGGTGGAACGGCACCAGGTAGACGGCGGTGACGGGGTCGCCGCCGTCGGGGTCGGGGATCTTCTCGCGGACGACGCCGGGGTCGTCCTCGGGGTTCTCGGGCTCGGCGGCGAGCGCGGCCAGGCACTCGATGACGAGCCCGGTGTCCACCTGGAGCAGCTTCACCGCGTCGGCGATCAGCCGCTCCTCGGGGAGGTAGCAGTGCCCCTGGTCGGTGGCCTGCGACAGCGCGTACTGCAACCCCGCCTTCACCCGCTCCGGACTGTCGTGCGGGATGCCGACGGACTGGGCGATCTTGTCGGCGGTCAGGAATCCGATGCCCCACACGTCGGCGGCGAGCCGGTAGGGCTGGTTCTTCACCACGGAGATGGACGCGTCGCCGTACTTCTTGTAGATGCGCACGGCGATGGAGGTGGACACCTCGACGGTCTGCAGGAAGAGCATGACCTCCTTGATCGCCTTCTGCTCCTCCCAGGCGTCGGCGATCTTCCTGGTCCGCTTGGGGCCGAGGCCGGGCACCTCGATGAGGCGCCCCGGCTCCTCCTCGATGATCGTGAGGGTGTCGATGCCGAAGTGCTGGGTGATCCGGTCGGCGAAGACCGGCCCGATGCCCTTGACCAGGCCGGAGCCCAGATAGCGCCGGATGCCCTGGATGGTGGCGGGCAGGACGGTCGTGTAGTTCTCGACGACGAACTGCTTGCCGTACTGCGGGTGCGAGCCCCAGCGTCCCTCCATCCGCAGCGACTCCCCCGCCTGCGCGCCGAGCAGCGCGCCGACGACGGTCAGCAGATCGCCGGCGCCTCTGCCGGTGTCGACGCGGGCGACCGTGTAGCCGTTCTCCTCGTTGGCGTACGTGATGCGCTCCAGGACGCCTTCGAGGGTGGCGAGCCGCCTCTCACCGGGGGCCGCGGGGGGCTGGTTGGGCATGAGCCGACGGTACCGGTGGGGTGTGACAGGGGGGTGGGCGCGGGTGGCTCCGCCGGGCGGGCGGGGCCGGGTGGAGCCCGGGTGGTGACCTCGCTCCGCCGACCGCCACGAGGACGGCCGCCGGTGGTCCGCGGCACGGCAGTGGCACTGGTAGGGGCAGGCGGGCAAGTGCCGCTTCCCTACGCCCGCTTGACGGTCCGCCGACCGGGCGGTGGAGTCGTTCGGGCCGGCGTCCCCCGGGCGACGCGGCCCGATATGTCCGCCTCGGGGAGCACCCTCCCGGTCGGTCACGATTCGATTTCGGCCACTCCACCCTCTTGTCACGCACTCGTGTAATCGTTTCCAATCCTCCGTGTAATCGATTCCACGAGGAGGTGGAACGGCGATGGCGAGCATCAAGGATGTCGCCGCCGAGGCGGGTGTGTCCGTCGCGACGGTCTCGCGGGCGCTCAACGGCCACCCGTCGGTCAGCGCCGCCGCACGCGCCCGTGTGCTGGCCGCCGTCGAGACGCTGGGCTACCGGCCCAACGCCGTCGCCCGGTCGCTGCGCACCGACCAGACCCGCACGCTCGGCCTGGTCATCAGCGACGTGATGAACCCGTACTTCACCGAGCTGGCCCGCTCCGTCGAGGAGGAGGCCCGCGCGCTCGGGTACAGCGTGATCATCGGCAATGCCGACGAGCGGCCGGACCTCCAGGACCACCATGTGCGGACCCTGCTGGACCGGCGCATCGACGGGTTGCTGGTCTCGCCGACCGACGGCGGTTCCCCGCTGATGCTGGACGCGGTGCGGGCCGGCACCCCCATGGTCTTCGTGGACCGCTGGATCGCGGGCCTCGACGTGCCCGTGGTGCGGTCCGACGGGCGGGCGGCCGTGCGCGCGCTCGTCGCCCATCTGCACCGGCTGGGGCACCGGCGGCTCGCGATCATCGCGGGCCCGGCGGCCACCACCACCGGCCGGGAGCGCGTGACGGCGTTCCAGGAGGCGCTCGCGGAGTACGGGCTCCCCCTCCCCGACGACTACATCGGCCAGGGCGACTTCCAGGCCACGAGCGGCCGCCGCGCCACCGAGCGCTTCCTCGACCTGGACGAGCCGCCCGAGGTCGTGTTCGCCGCCGACAACCTGATGGCGCTCGGCGCGCTGGACGCCGTCCGCGCGCGCGGGCTGCGGGTCCCAGGGGACCTCGCGCTCGCCGCGTTCGACGACATCCCGTGGTTCGTGCACACCGATCCGCCGGTCACGGCGGTCGCCCAGCCGACGGGCGAGCTGGGGCGGGCGGCCGTACGCGCGCTCGTCGACCGGATCGAGGGCCGCCCCGGGGAGTCCGTCACGCTCCCCGCCCGGCTCGTCGTACGCCGCTCGTGCGGCGAACCGGCGGCCCCGCCGGCACCGGCGGACCCGCCGCCGGCCGGCCCATCGACACCGTCGGCCCCGACGTCCCCCGCCGAGGCCGCCTCCCCGTCCCCGTCCCCCGTACGAAGGAGTACGCCGTGAGCAGCCCGGACGAGTTGCTGCGCATCGAGGGCATCCGCAAGACCTTCCCCGGCGTGGTCGCGCTCGACAGCGTCGACTTCGATCTGCGCCGGGGCGAGGTGCACGTGCTCCTCGGCGAGAACGGTGCCGGCAAGAGCACGCTGATCAAGATGCTCTCCGGTGCCTACACGCCCGACGCCGGCCGGATCGTGGTCGGCGGCGAGGAGGTGCGCATCCATGGTGCGCAGGACTCCGAGCGGCTCGGGATCGCCACCATCTACCAGGAGTTCAACCTCGTTCCCGATCTGACGGTCGCCGAGAACGTCTTCCTGGGCCGGCAGCCGCGCCGCTTCGGTCTGATCGACCGGGGGCGCATGGAGGCCGACGCCGAGGTGCTGCTGAAGCGGGTCGGGGTGGACGTCTCCCCCCGCGCCCGGGTGCGCGAACTCGGTGTCGCGCGGCTGCAGATGGTCGAGATCGCCAAGGCGCTCAGCCTGGACGCGCGCGTCCTGATCATGGACGAGCCGACCGCCGTGCTGACCTCCGAGGAGGTCGAGAAGCTGTTCGCCATCGTGCGGCGGCTGCGCGAGGACGGCGTCGGAATCGTGTTCATCACGCACCACCTGGAGGAGATCGCCGCGCTCGGCGACCGGGTCACCGTCCTCCGTGACGGCCGCAGCGTCGGCCAGGTGCCGGCGTCCACGCCCGAGGACGAGCTGGTCCGGCTGATGGTCGGCCGCTCGATCGAACAGCAGTACCCGCGTCAGCGCCCCGACACCGGCGAGGCACTCCTCACCGTGCAGGGGCTGACCCGCAGCGGCGTCTTCCACGACATCGGGTTCGAGGTGCGGGCCGGTGAGGTCGTCGGCATCGCGGGCCTCGTCGGGGCCGGCCGGACCGAGGTCGCCCGGGCCGTGTTCGGCGCCGACCCGTACGACGCCGGCGCCGTGCGCGTCGAGGGCGCGCCGTTGCGGCGTCACGACGTGAACGCCGCCATGGAAGCCGGGATCGGGCTCGTGCCGGAGGACCGCAAGGGCCAGGGCCTCGTGCTGGACGCCTCGGTGGAGGAGAACCTCGGCCTGGTCACCATGCGGTCGGCGACCCACGCCGGGCTGGTCGACCGCAAGGGGCAGCGGGCCGCCGCCGCCAAGGTCGCCGGGCAGCTCGGCGTGCGGATGGCCGGGCTCGGCCAGCAGGTGCGCACGCTGTCCGGCGGCAACCAGCAGAAGGTCGTCATCGGCAAGTGGCTGCTGGCGCACACCAAGGTGCTGATCCTCGACGAGCCGACGCGCGGCATCGACGTCGGCGCCAAGGTCGAGATCTACCAGCTCATCAACGAACTGACGGCCGCCGGTGCCGCCGTGCTGATGATCTCCAGCGATCTGCCGGAGGTGCTCGGCATGAGCGACCGGGTGGTCGTCATGGCACAGGGCCGCGTCGCCGGTGAACTCAGCGCCGCCGAGGCCACGCAGGACACGGTGATGGCCCTCGCCGTCAGCAAGCACACAGACGGAACACACGGAACGAACGGAACGCACGGAACGGAGGCCGACGGTGGCCACTGACACGCTCAAGAAAGAGCCGGGCGCGCAGGGTGGCGCCACGGCCGGCCTGCGCCGGCTGCTTCTCGACAACGGCGCCCTCACCGCGCTGATCGTCCTGGTCATCGCCATGTCGGCGCTGTCCGGCGACTTCCTGACCACGGACAACCTGCTCAACGTCGGCGTCCAGGCCGCCGTGACGGCGATCCTCGCCTTCGGCGTCACCTTCGTGATCGTCTCGGCGGGCATCGACCTCTCCGTCGGCTCGGTGGCCGCGCTGTCGGCCACCGTGCTCGCCTGGTCCGCGACCTCCCACGGGGTGCCGGTGGTGCTCGCCGTGCTCCTCGCGGTGGCCACCGGTGTGGCGGCCGGGCTGGTGAACGGTTTCCTCATCGCGTACGGGAAGCTGCCGCCGTTCATCGCGACGCTCGCCATGCTGTCGGTGGGCCGCGGTCTGTCGCTGGTCGTCTCCGGCGGCTCCCCGATCCCGTTCCCCGCCTCGGTCTCGCACCTCGGCGACACCCTCGGCGGCTGGCTGCCGGTGCCGGTCCTCGTCATGGTGGTCCTCGGCCTCGTGGCCGCGCTGATCCTGGGCCGTACCTACATCGGCCGCTCCATGTACGCCATCGGCGGCAACGAGGAGGCGGCCCGGCTCTCCGGGCTGCGGGTGAAGAAGCAGAAGCTCGCCATCTACGCCCTCTCCGGCCTGTTCGCGGCCGCCGCGGGCATCGTGCTGGCCTCCAGGCTCTCCTCCGCGCAGCCGCAGGCCGCCGACGGCTACGAGCTGGACGCGATCGCCGCGGTCGTCATCGGCGGCGCCTCGCTCGCGGGCGGCACCGGCAAGGCGTCGGGCACGCTGATCGGCGCTCTGATCCTCGCGGTGCTGCGCAACGGCCTCAACCTGCTGTCGGTGTCCGCGTTCTGGCAGCAGGTCGTCATCGGCGTCGTCATCGCGCTGGCCGTACTGCTGGACACCGCGCGGCGCAAGGCGGGGGCGAGCACGCCGGCCGCGGGCGCCGGGACGCCGGGCGACAGGAGGAAGCAGGCGACGACGTACGTCCTCGCGGCCGTGGTCACCGTGGCGGTCGTGGGCGCGACCTCCTTCCTGCACGGCGGGTCCGACGCCTCGAAGAACCCGAAGGTCGGGCTCTCGCTGTCCACCCTCAACAACCCGTTCTTCGTGCAGATCCGGTCCGGCGCGCAGGCGGAGGCGAAGAAGCGGGGCGTGGACCTGACGGTCACCGACGCCCAGAACGACGCCTCCCAGCAGGCCAACCAGCTCCAGAACTTCACCAGTTCGAGTTACGGCGCGATCATCGTCAACCCGGTCGACTCGGATGCGGCGGCACCCTCCGTACGCGCCGCCGACAAGGCCGACATCCCCGTCGTCGCCGTCGACCGCGGCGTCAACAAGGCGAAGACCAGGACGCTGGTCGCCTCGGACAACGTCGCCGGTGGCGAGCTCGCCGCGAAGACGGTCGCCGAGAAGCTCGGCGGCACTGGCAGGATCGTCATCCTCCAGGGCCAGGCGGGCACCTCCGCCGCCCGGGAACGCGCCGAGGGCTTCGCCAAGGGGCTCGAGGCCTACCCCGGCATCAAGGTCCTCGCCGAGCAGCCCGCGGACTTCGACCGCACCAAGGGGCTCGACGTGATGTCCAACCTGCTCCAGGCCCACCCCGACGTGCAGGGCGTCATCGCGGCCAACGACGAGATGGCGCTCGGCGCGATCAAGGCGCTGGGCTCCAAGGCGGGGAAGTCGGTGGCCGTGGTCGGCTTCGACGGCACGCCTGACGGGCTGAAGGCGGTGCAGGACGGCACGCTGTACGCGTCCGTGGCGCAGCAGCCCTCCCAGCTCGGGCGGATCGCGGTGGACAACGCGCTGCGGGCGGTCGACGGCAAGAAGGTCGACGCGACGGTGAAGGTGCCGGTGAAGGTGGTCACGAAGAAGAACGTCGCCGGATTCACCGGCTGACGGGCCGGCTGAGGGACCACCGCGCGGAACGGGCGAGCCCCGTTCCCTCTACAGGGAGACGACGCATGTACGACTACGACCTGCTGGTCGTGGGGTCGGCCAACGCCGATCTGGTGATCGGGGTCGAGCGGCGGCCCGCGGCCGGGGAGACCGTCCTCGGCTCGGACCTCGCCGTCCACCCGGGCGGCAAGGGCGCCAACCAGGCCGTCGCCGCCGCCCGGCTCGGGGCCCGTACGGCCCTGCTGGCGCGGGTCGGCGACGACGGGCACGGGCGGCTGCTGCTGGACTCGCAGCGGGCGTCCGGCGTGGACACGGCGGGCGTGCTGGTCGGCGGGGCGCCGACCGGGGTGGCCCTGATCACGGTGGACCCCTCCGGGGACAACAGCATCGTGGTCTCCCCCGGCGCCAACGCCCGGCTGACCCCGGACGACGTCCGCGCCGCCGGCGGTCCGCTGGGCGCCTCCCGGGTCGTCTCGGCGCAACTCGAGATCCCGCTGGAGACGGTCGTGGAGGTCGTACGGAACCTGCCGGACGGCACCCGTTTCGTGCTGAACCCCTCGCCGCCCCGGGCGCTGCCCGGCGAGGTGCTCGCGGCCTGCGATCCGCTGATCGTCAACGAGCACGAGGCGCGGGTCGTCGCGGGCGACGCCGGGCTCGGGGACACCCCCGAGGAGTGGGCGGCGGCGCTGCTGGCGCTGGGGCCGCGGTCGGTCGTGGTGACGCTCGGCGCTGCGGGCGCGGTGGTCTCCGACGGCACGGGCGCCCCGGTGCGGGTGCCGTCGGTGAAGGTCGACGCGGTCGACACCACCGGCGCGGGCGACGCGTTCACCGCCGCGCTGGCCTGGCGGCTGGGTGCGGGCGAGGCCCTGGCGGACGCGGCGGCGTACGCGGCCCGGGTGGGCGCGGCGGCGGTGACGCGGGCGGGGGCGCAGGCGTCGTTCCCGACGGCGGAGGAGGTCGCGGCGGTATGAAGCGGTCCGGGATCCTCAACCGTCATCTCGCCGGCGCGCTGGCGGAACTGGGGCACGGCGACGGGGTGCTGGTGTGCGACGTCGGGATGCCGATCCCGGCCGGGCCGCGCGTGGTGGACCTGGCGTTCCGGGCCGGTGTCCCGGCGTTCGTCGAGGTGCTCGACGGTCTCCTCGAGGAGCTGGTGGTGGAGGGGGCGGTCGCGGCCGAGGAGGTCCACGCGGCCAACCCGGCCGCGGCGGACGTGCTGCGGGCCCGCTTCGCGGGCCCCGGGCGCGAACTGGCACTGGTGCCGCACGAACGCTTGAAGGAACTGTCGGCGGGGGCCCGCCTGGTGGTGCGCACCGGCGAGGCACGCCCGTACGCGAACGTGCTGCTGCGGTGCGGGGTGTTCTTCTAGGAACGGCCGCCGGACGGGGGCCGGGTACGTCTGAGGGGCCCGGTCGTCGACCGGGCCCCTCGCGCCTCCCCATGTCAGAACCCCCGCGGATCCCCCCAGATCCTCCCCCCAGCGGTCCTGATGCCACGTACGACCCGCGACGGGCGCCGACGGTTGCACGGGCGTACAAGATTTTTCCGGGGCGCCGGGCGGGGGCCCGGACCGGGGCCGCTCACGCGTGCGGGCGGCGGCCCCGTTCCTGCGGCGGATAGGACTGGTCGGCGCCCGGGAGCGTCGGTTCCGGCAGGGTCGCCACCTCCTCCTTCGCCTTCTCCAGCTGCTCGGCGGTGTCGTCGGGCAGCCGGGGCACGTGCCGGTGCGCGGAGTGGAAGCGGAAGGCGGAGGTGAGGTCGCCGAAGGTGTCCCGGCGCCAGTCGCTGATGTTGGGCTCCGCCACCCCGGTGAAGCGCTCCAGGAACTGGAGCACCGAGGTGTGGTCGAACGACTCGGAGGCGACCCAGCCGCCCACCGTCCACGGCGAGATGACGATGGCCGGCACCCGGAAGCCGCCGCCGATCGGGAGCCCCTTCACGAACTCGTCCTTCGTGCCCTCGGGCGGGGTGGGCGGCGGGACGTGGTCGAACAGCCCGTCGTTCTCGTCGTAGTTGAGGATGAAGGCGGTCTTGCGCCACACCTTCGGGTTGGACGCGATCGCCTCGATCTTGGAGGCGACGAAGTCGGCGCCGGCGGCGGGCAGGTAGTCCGGGTGCTCGGACTGGTAGCTGGTCGGGATGATCCAGGAGACGGCCGGGAGGCGGTCGTTGCGGGCGTCGTCCTCGAAGGTGCCCTCGGGCTGCGGGCGCATACCGCGCTCGTAGAGGTCGGAGCCGGGCTCGGCGTCCTGGAACGCGGCGAACTCCTCCAGCATGTTGCAGCCGTAGTCGTCGTCCTGCTGGTACACCTTCCAGCTCACCCCGGCCGCCTGGAGCCGCTCGGCGTACGTCGTCCACTGGTACGGCTTGGGCGCCTTGTTGGTGAGGATCGGGCCGCCCCGCGTGCCGCCGGGGTCGATGGTGCCGGTCATCCAGTACAGGCGGTTGGGCCAGGTGGGGCCGAAGACCGAGCAGAAGTAGTTGTCGCAGACGGTGAACGTCTCGGCGAGGGCGAACTGGAAGGGGATGTCCTCGCGGGTGTAGTAGCCCATGACGTAGGGGCCGTTGACGCCGTCGGCCTTGCGGTGGGCCGGCAGCCACTGGTCCATCCTGCCGCCGTTCCACGCCTCGTGCTGCACGGTCCAGGCGTGGCTGGTGGACGGGATGGCCTGGGCGCTGGAGGTGTGGGTGTCGAGGTGGAAGGGGAGCAGGTAGCCGCGCGGGTTCTGGGCGTCGGGCTGGAAGAAGACGGAGCGGCCGGTGTCGAGCTTGAGGGCCTGCGGGTCGTGGAAGCCGCGAACGCCGGAGAGGGTGCCGAAGTAGTGGTCGAAGGACCGGTTCTCCTGCATCAGCAGGACGACGTGCTCGATGTCGCGCAGGGAACCCTGCTTCGGGGGTCCGGCGGCGACGGCCTTCTGGACGCTCGGGGGCAGGAGGGTGAGCGTGGACGCGGCGGCGGCGGAGCCGAGGAGTCTGCGGCGGGTGAGCGGCGGCGGGGTCATGCGGTGCCCTTTCGTGTCGTCGGGCGGTGCGGTGACTGCGGGGCGGGCCCTGCCGTTCACTGTGCGCGCGGGCGGCGATAGTTGTCAGGGGCATGGGGTGAACTTGGCGTCAACGTTCCGTTGCCCGCGAGAGGTCGGGCGGCTGCCGCCGCTCCGGCCCGCCCCGGCCGCACAAGGAACCGCGCCCCCTTCGGTGCGGGGCGCCGTCCCGCACCGGGGAGGTGGCGCGGTGACGGGTACGGGCTTGATGTGACCGCTCGGGGGAGGTGGCGCGGCGGCGATACGGGCCTGATGCGGCCGCTTCCGCCCGACGGCGGAGCCATGGGGGCCACGGAGCCTGGGGGCCACGGAGCACGGCCCGCGCCCGGTGTCGGGCCATGAGGGAGCACGGCCCGCGCCCGGTGGCGGAGCCGCGGAGCCGCGGAGGGACACGTTCCGCGCCCCGTGGGGCGCGCCCTCTTCCGCGTGCGCCGTCTCTTGACTGGAAGTTAGTTTCCGGTTATTCGTGGCCTCACGGAAGTTTCCTTCAGTGGATCTTTCTCCGGAAGGAGCGCACGTGCCCGACATCAGCGCGGCCCACTCGGACGCCGCCGACCCCCACAGACACGGCGGTCCCGGCGGGGCCGGCGAGCCCGCCGAGCCGCCCGCACGACGTACCGTCCTCGCCGCCACCGCCGGGCTGACCGCCACGCTCGCCCTCGGCTCCCTCGGCAGCGGACGGGCCCACGCCGACGTCCCGCACGAGCCCGAGGGCGTGAACGGGGAGGGGAACGGGAACCGGAACGGGCACGGGAACGAGGACCGGCTGCGGGCGCTGATCTCCCGGATGAGCCTGGAGCAGAAGGTCGGCCAGCTCTTCGTCAGCCGGGTCTACGGCCACTCGGCCACCGACCCGGACCAGGCCGACATCGACGCCAACCTGACCGAACTGGGCGTCCGCACCGCCGCCGAGCTGGTGGAGAAGTACCACGTCGGCGGCATCATCTACTTCACCTGGGCGCACAACACCCGCGACCCGCACCAGATCGCCGGGCTCTCCAATGGCATCCAGAAGGCGTCCCTCGCCCGCCCGAACGGCCTGCCGGTGCTCATCGCCACCGACCAGGAGCACGGCATCGTCGCCCGCGTGGGCAGGCCCGCCACCCTCCTGCCCGGCGCGATGGCCCTCGGCGCCGGCGGTTCCCGCGCCGACGCCCGCACCCTCGGCCGGATCTCCGGCACCGAGCTGCGCGCGCTCGGCATCCGCCAGGACTACTCCCCCGTCGCCGACGTGAACGTCAACCCGGCCAACCCGGTCATCGGCGTACGGTCCTTCGGCGCCGATCCGGAGGCGGTGGCCGGGATGGTCGCCGCCGAGGTGAAGGGCTATCAGTCGGCGGGAGTCGCGGCGACCGCCAAGCACTTCCCGGGGCACGGCGACACCGCCGTCGACAGCCACACCGGCTTCCCCGTCATCACCCACAGCCGCGAGACGTGGGAGACGCTGGACGCCGTGCCGTTCCGCGCGGCGATCCGGTCGGGCATCGACGCGATCATGACCGCGCACCTGATGGTCCCCGCGCTCGACGACTCCGGCGACCCCGCCACCCTCTCGCACCCCATCCTGACCGGGATCCTGCGCGGACAGCTCGGCTACGACGGCGTGGTGGTGACCGACTCCCTCGGCATGCAGGGCGTACGCACCAAGTACGGCGACGCCCGCGTCCCCGTCCTCGCACTCCGGGCCGGCGTCGACCAGCTCCTCAACCCGCCCTCCCTCGACGTCGCCTTCCACGCCGTCCTCGACGCGGTCCACGCGGGCGAGCTGACCGAGGAACGCCTCGACGCATCGCTTCTTCGGATCCTCCGGCTGAAGGCGAGACTGGGCCTGTTCGACGAGCCGTACGTCACCCGGCGGGGCGTGGACCGGGCGGTGGGCACGGAGTCCCATCTGCACGCCGCCGACCGCCTCGCGGACCGGACGACCACGCTGCTGGTCAACGAGCGCGGGCTGCTCCCGCTGTCCCGCCGCACCCACCGCCGGCTGCTGGTGGCGGGCGCGGACCCGGCCTCCCCGTCCGGCACCGACGGCCCGCCCACCGTCGTCCTCGCCGGCGCGCTCGCCGAACTCGGCTTCTCCGCCACCTCGTTGTCCACGGGAACCGCGCCCTCCGCCGCGACGATCGCCGCGGCGGTGGCGGCGGCCGACGGCATGGACGCGGTAGTCGTCACGACGTACAACGTGACTGCGGACAGCGCCCAGGCGACGCTGGTACGGGAACTCGCCGCCACGGGGGTGCCGGTGATCGCGGTCGCCGTCCGCAACCCGTACGACGTCGCCCATCTCCCGGACGCGGACGCCGTCCTGGCCTCGTACACATGGACGGACGTCGAGGTCCGCGCGGCAGCCCGGGTCCTGGCGGGCAAGGTGCGCCCGCGCGGGCACCTGCCGGTGGCGGTGGCACGGGCGGACGATCCGGAGAAGACCCTCTACCCGATCGGGTACGGGCTGGGGTACTGAGGCCCGGGTACCGAGGCCCGGGGTGCTGAGGCCCGGAATACCGAACGTCGGTGGGGTGCGGGCGCGCCACGGGGGAGGCGCCCGCACCCCACCGTCGGCCCTACGGCCGCAACCCCCGTTCCACTCCCTGGCGGTCCAGTCGCGCGTCGAACGGGGCCAGCGGCTTCGCCGCCGCCGCGCCGCTCTCGACCCCGGCCGGAGCGACGCCCGCCCAGCTCAGGATCCGGGCCGTGGCCAGCTCCTGCTGCCCGGCCGGCAGCCCGGCCACGTTCGCCCCGTGGTTCATCCCGGGCACCGTGAAGACGTACGAGTCCTTCGCCCCCGCGCCGACCCGGAACCGCTCCGCGCCCCACGGGTCGTTCTGCCCGTACACGAAGAGCATGTGCCGCGCGTGGTGCCGCACCCACCGGTCCACGTCCGGCATCGCGGCGCGGTCGAACCGCATGGGGATGGAGCGCGGAACGAAGTTGCGCGGCGGCTGGTACCCGTACCGGATCAGGCCCTTCCCGATGTACGGGAAGTGGATCGTCGGCGCCCCGAGCTGCGTGCCCGCCTGGTAGTAGTACGGCGTGTAGCGCTCCAGGCCCTGGTCGGTGTAGGCGGAGAAGCCGGAGATCGTGTCGACGGAGCCCCAGATCTCGTCGTCCGTCGCGGACTTGGCGTCGGCCGGTATCGTGCCGCAGTCCGAGACCAGGCTGTACTGCCAGAAGCCCCAGACGTAGTCGAGGACGACCGCCTCGTACGCGCGGTCGAGGCTGCCGATCGTGGTGAAGGTGTACCCGTTGTCGGCGGCGTAGCCCGCGTACTTCTTCTCCAGCGCGGTGCGCCGCACCAGCGCCTCCCGCTGCACGCCTTCGAGCCGCGCGCGGCAGTCGGCCGTGCCGACGGTGGTGAAGAAGCGGTCGTACGCGGAGTCCTCGTCGTTGACGACGTCGTTGGGCGCGACGTACGCGACGACGCCGTCCATGTCGCGCGGGTAGAACCGCTCGTAGTACGTGGCGGTCATGCCGCCCTTCGAACCGCCCGTGGAGAGCCACCGCCTGTCGTAGACCCGCTTCAGCGCGGTGAAGACGCGGTGCTGGTCACTGGCGGCCTGCCGGATGTCCAGCTTGGACCAGTCGGCGGGCGCGGGCCGCGACGGGGTGAAGTACCGGTATTCCAGGGAGACCTGGTTGCCGTCCACGATCCGGGTCGGCTCGCTGCGGCCGGGGGTGGTGGAGACGTTGTAGCCGCCGGTGTAGAAGACGGTGGGGCGGGAGACGTCCTTGTGCAGCACGGTGATCCGCTGCTGGAACGTGCCCCGGTCCGGGTGCCGGTGGTCGACCGGCTGGGTGTAGTTGAGCACGAAGAAGCGGTAACCGGTGTACGGCTTCTCCTCGACGAGGCTCATGCCGGGTATGGCGAGCAGCCGGTCCTTGATGTCGGCCGTGTCGCCGGCGGCGGCCCGGTCACCGGTACTGCCGGCGGCCGGTGGGGCGGCGGTGGCCGTGCCCGCCGCGCCCAGCGTGCCGATCAGCACGGTGAGCGCCAGCAGCCATCTGAGCGCCTTGCGCATGGGTCCTCCTGGGAGTCCAGATGTCCGCCGGAACCTAGCGGAGCAACTGGCCTGGCACCAGGGGTGCTTGTGCCTCGGGAGGCGGGTTTCAGCAGAGGATCCAGCCCGAGCTGACGGACCCGGAGTCCACCGAGCCGCGGATCCAGACGCAGCGGTGGCCCGCGTGCACGCTGATGGGGCCCGCGTGGTGGGTGAAGCGGCCCCTGTCGACGACCGCGCGGCTGCCTCGGGCCTGGACGCTCACCGACATCGTTTTCTTGCCGCTCTTCTTCTTCGGGTAGGTCAGGGCGCAGAGGTAGTCGCCGCGGCGGAAGACCTGGACGGAGCCGGTACTGAAGGAGAGGGTGCGGACCTTGTGGCCGGGGCAGAGGGCGGTGGCGTTTGTGGTGGGGGTGGCTGCGGTCGCGGAGGTGGGGGCGGCGAGGACGAGGAGGCCGGTGGTGATCAGTGCGGCCAGGGTGAGTGCGGCGGTTCGGTGGGGTGCGCCGCGGGTCACGTGGGTGTCCTTTCGGGGGTGCGGGGTGGTTCCGTACGGGTTCGTCTCCGTTCGCCGCACGGGCTTGTTTCCGTACAGGCGTACGGACGCGTGAGGGGTGGAGGTGGTTGCACGGGGGCGTAAGGGGTTTTCGCCCCCGCCGCCCCTGCCCTCCCCCAAGCTCTCACCTTCGTTCGAGCAGGGGACCCCCCTCGTCCCTTCAAGGGGCGCTGCCCCTTGAACCCCGGGGTGCGTTGTCGGCTGCCGGCCGGTGGGGGTGCGCCGCGCAGTTCCCCGCGCCCCTCACAAGGGCCGCGCCACAGTTCCTCCGGGTCGGTCAGCCGGTCACATACTGGCCGGATCCCGGTCTTCGACGATCAGACGCGCCGGACCCAGACGTGCGCGCGGGGTCAAAGCCGTTTTGCCGTGCATCACGAAGGCCCCCGGTCGTGGAGCGGCGCCTGGACGGCGCTGCTCCACGACCGGGGGCCCTTCACCCGTCCAGTCCTTGCGTCAGGCCGTCACACAGCCTGGACCCACCTCCCTAGACCGCGGCGGCCGACTCCCGCAGCACGTCGTCGAGCGGCGTCGGCTTCAGATCGAACTCGGCCGCCGTCCGTGACCCGTCCAGGACGCTCTCGCGGTAGAACAGGTACTGCATCTCCGCCAGCTCGACCATCATCGGGTCCGCCATCGCCGTGTGGAGCTCCAGCGGCGTCATCTCGCGGACGGCCGGGCGCGGACGGCCGTCCACCGCCGCGAACCGGTTCGCCAGCTCACGGATCGACAGGTCCGAGGTCTGCGGCGTGTGCCAGACGCCGCCCCACGACCGCTCGGACCGCGCCACCGCAACGAGCGTCCTGGCCACGTCACCCGTGTAGGTCCAGCTGTGTGCCACGTCCGGATCAGCCGGGACCACGACCTCCTGACCGGCCCGCACCTGGGGACCGACGAACAGGTTGAACGTGGCCAGTGCGTTCACGCCGAGGTAGTCGGCCGCCCGGACCTCCGCGAACCGCAGCCGGCCCGCCTCGTGCGCGGCGAGGCCGTCTCTGTACATCCGCGCCCGCACGCGGCCCTTGACGGTGGTCGGGCGCAGTGGCAGATCGTCGGTCAGCGGACCGTCGACCGGGCCGTAGCCGTAGCCGTTGCTCAGGCTCACGTACCCCGCGCCGGTCTGCTCGGCCGCGTTCACCAGGGCGTCCGACAAGGCGGGCGCCTCTTCCGGCCATCGGGTGTAGGCCGGCATCGCACAGTTGATCAATGTGGCGGCGCCCGTGACCAGGCCGGCCAGCCCGGACGTGATGTCCGCGGCGGCAAGCTCGATCCGTGGGTGCTCCGGTCCGGTGCCGCGTCGCGTGACCACCCGGACGTCGTCCCCGGACTCGGCGAGCAGAAGCGCGGTGGCGGTGCCGGTCGGTCCGGCACCAACAACAACATGGAATGTCATGCCCTCGAAGTTATCGACGCACAGGAAGACTGTGGATGGCCCAGAATCGCAGAAAGATGTCTTAGAGTCTTTCGCGTGGATGTACTTAGCGACGTGCTGGTGGCCATGCGCACCGGAAACCCGAAGGCGTCCCGCTCCATCAACCACGCCCCGTGGGGTGTGCGCTTCGAGCAGAGCACGATGGCGGGCTGCCATGTCGTCCTGGCGGGCGACTGCTGGCTTCTGTCCGACCATGGCGAGCCGCTCGCACTGGGCGTCGGTGACGTCCTGTTCACCCCGCACGGAGACGGCCTGGCGCTCGTCGACAAGCTGGGCAGCCCGATCGTCGAATACGAGCCGCGACCCGACGACGCCACCCATATGAGCGAAATGCGCATCGACGGTGCCGGCGTGGCCACCGAGCTGTTGTGCGCCTACTACATGTTCGACCCGGCCCGCCCGCACCTGTTGGTGGCCGACCTCCCGGCGATCATCCACCTGCCGGCGCGGGACGGGCAGCACCCGTCGTTGCGCAGCGTGGTGGAGCTGCTGGGCAACGAGCTGCTGGACCCGCGCCCCGGCGCCGAGGCAGCGCTCCCGGCACTGATCGACATGCTGCTGCTGTACGTGCTGCGGGCGTGGTTGGCCGAGCAGCCCGGCGACGCGGCCGGGTGGGCCACCGTGCTGCGCGACCCTGCCATCGCGAGCGCGCTGCGCCAGATGCACCACGGCCCGGAGAAGCCGTGGACCGTCGAGGACCTCGCGGCGGTCGCGGGCCTGTCCCGCGCGGCGTTCGCCAAACGCTTCACCACGGTCGTCGGCCAGCCTCCCCTCGCGTATCTGACCTGGTGGCGGATGACGACCGCCGCCCGCCTCCTCCGCGAGTCCGACGCCTCGCTCCGCGCGGTCGCCGCCCGCTGCGGCTACAGCTCGGAGTACGCGTTCGGCAAGGCGTTCAAGCGCGCCTACAACGTGGCACCCGGTCAGTACCGCGCCCAGTGCCCGCGCTGATCCGGGGATCTCCGTACCGGGCCGCCCGCCACAAGCCCGCCACAAGCCCGCCACAAGGGCGATGCGGCACCGTGGGACAGGGTCTTGGGGGCGCGATGCTCACGCCCGTGCGGCGGTGGCCGCGGACCGGCACAGCCCCGTGCCCCTGAGGGATGCGGCCCCTCGGGGGCGCTTCCTACGTCGGTGCCGCCACCGGTTCGCCCACGAACGTGCGCCAGAGGTGGGCGTAGCGGCCCTCCCGGGCCAGCAGCGCCTCGTGGGTGCCGTCTTCCACGACTTTGCCGTGGTCCATGACCACGACGCGGTCGGCGCGGGCCGCCGTGGTGAGGCGGTGGGCGACGACGAGGGTGGTGCGGCGGCCGGCGAGGCGGTCGGTGGCCTGGTTGACCTGGGCCTCGGTGGCCAGGTCGAGCGCGGCGGTCGCCTCGTCGAGGAGGAGCACGTCGGGGTCGACGAGTTCCGCGCGGGCCAGCGCGATGAGCTGGCGCTGCCCGGCGGACAGGTTGCGGCCGCGTTCCGCGACCTCGTGCAGATAGCCGCCCTCCAGCGTGGCGATCATCTCGTGCGCGCCGACCGCCCGTGCCGCCGCCTCCACCTCCGCGTCGGTGGCGTCGGGGCGGCCGTAGGCGATGGCGTCCCGGACCGTGCCGGGGAAGAGGTACGCCTCCTGCGGGACGACGCCGAGCCGGTGCCGGTAGGCGGTGAGGTCGAGGTCGCGCACGTCGGTGCCGTCGGCCAGGACCCGGCCCCGGGTCGGGTCGTAGAACCGGGCGACCAGCTTGACCAGCGTCGACTTGCCCGCGCCGGTCTCGCCGACGAAGGCGACGGTCTGCCCGGCGGGGATGGTGAGGGTGATGCCCGAGAGGGCTTCCTCCTCGTCGCCGTAGGAGAAGTGGACGTCCTTGAAGACGATCTCCCCGCGCAGCCGCCCCACCTCGGCGGGGGCCCCGGCGCTCTTCGTGGAGGTGGGCTCGCGCAGCAGTTCCTGGATGCGGCCGAGCGAGACCGTGGCCTGCTGGTAGCCGTCGAAGACCTGGGAGAGCTGCTGCACGGGGGCGAAGAACAGGTCGATGTAGAGCAGGTACGCCACCAGCGCGCCGGTGGTCAGGGTGCCCGCGCCGATCCGGTGGGCGCCGACGACCAGGACGGCCGCGGCGGCCACCGACGACAGGAGCTGCACGAAGGGGAAGTAGACCGAGATCAGCCACTGGCCGCGGATGCGGGCCTCGCGGTAGCTGTGGCTGCCGGCGGCGAAGTGGGTCCGGCCGTCGCGCTCACGCCCGAACGCCTGCACGATCCGCAGCCCGGACACCGACTCCTGGAGGTCGGCGTTGACGGCCGAGACGCGCTCGCGCGCCAGTTCGTACGCCTTCACGCTGGCCCGGCGGAAGAAGAACGTGCCGAGGATCAGCGGCGGCAGGGTGGCGAAGACGACGAGGGCGAGCTGGAGGTCGAGGACGAGCAGCGCCACCATGATGCCGAAGAAGGTGACGACCGAGACGAACGCGGTGACCAGGCCGGTCTGGAGGAAGGAGGACAGGGCGTCGACGTCCGTCGTCATCCGCGTCATGATGCGGCCGGTCAGCTCGCGCTCGTAGTAGTCGAGGCCGAGACGCTGGAGCTGGGCGAAGATCTTCAGGCGCAGTGCGTACAGGACGCGTTCGCCGGTGCGGCCGGTCATCCGGGTCTCGGCGACCTGCGCCGACCACTGCGCGGCGACGGCGAGCAGCGCGAGCGCGGCGGCGGCCCAGACCGCGCCGAGGGCGAGCTTGTCGACGCCCTGGTCGATCCCGTGCCGGATCAGGATCGGCAGGAGGAGGCCCATTCCGGCGTCGACGGCGACCAGCGCGAGGCTGACCAGCAGCGGCCTGCCGAAGCCGCGCAGCAGGCGGCGCAGCCCGTAGGACTCCTCGGGCCGTACCGCGGCCGCCTCGTCGACGCGGGGGCTGTCGGTGGCCGGGGGCAGCGCGTCGACCTGGGCGAGGAGTTCGGGAGTGGCGGGCATCCCGGACAGCGCGGTGTCCTTCGGCTCGCGGTCGCCGCTCCACAGCCGGGGGGTGACCCCGCGCTCGGCGTCGAACTCGGCGTCCAGTTCCGCCCGTACGGAGGTGTCCTCCTCCTGGAGGGCGGCGGCGGGCGGGGTGTGGCCCGGGGAGACGCCGCCGAGCTCGTCGGGATCGGTGAGGAGCCTGCGGTAGAGGGGGCTGCGGGCCTGGAGTTCCTCGTGGGTGCCGACGTCGGCGAGGCGGCCGTCGTCGAGGACGGCGATGCGGTCGGCGAGGTTGAGGGTGGAGCGGCGGTGCGCGATGAGCAGCGTCGTACGGCCGCGCATGACCTCCTTGAGCGCCTCGTGGATCTCGTGCTCGACGCGGGCGTCGACGGCTGAGGTGGCGTCGTCCAGGACGAGCAGACGGGGGTCGGTGAGGATCGCGCGGGCGAGCGCGACGCGCTGGCGCTGGCCGCCGGAGAGGGTGAGTCCGTGCTCGCCGACCTTGGTGTCGTAGCCGCCCGGCAGTTCGGCGATGAACCGGTGCGCCTGGGCGGCGCGCGCGGCGGCCTCTATCTCCTCCTGGGTCGCGTCGGGGCGGCCGTAGGCGATGTTGGCGCGGACGGTGTCGGAGAAGAGGAACGAGTCCTCGGGGACCAGTCCGATCGCCGCGCGCAGCGACTCGAAGGTCAGTTCGCGCACGTCGTGGCCGCCGACGAGGACGGCGCCGTGGGTGACGTCGTAGAAGCGCGGGAGGAGGAGGGAGACGGTGGACTTGCCGGAGCCGGAGGAGCCGACGACGGCGAGGGTCTCGCCGGGGCGGATCTCGAAGCTGAGCCCTTGGAGGACGGGACGGCCGTCCTCGTAGCCGAAGGAGACGTCGTCGAACTCGACGGTGGCAGGGGCGTCGGCGGGCAGTTCCTTGGTGCCCTCCACGATCGACGGCTCGGTGTCGATCAGCTCCAGGACGCGCTCGGCGCCCGCGCGGGCCTGCTGGCCGACGGTGAGGACGACGGCGAGCATGCGGACGGGGCCGACGAGCTGGGCGAGGTAGGCGGAGAACGCGACGAACGTGCCGAGCGTGATGTGCCCGCGTACCGCCAGCCAGCCGCCGAGCGCGAGCATCGCGACCTGCCCGAGCGCGGGCACGGCCTGGAGGGCGGGGGTGTAGCGGGCGTTCATGCGGATGGTGCGCAGCCGCCCCGCGAACAGCCGCCGGCCGACCTCGCGCAGCTTGCCGGTCTCCTGCTCCTCCTGCCCGAACCCCTTCACCACGCGGACGCCGCTGACGGCGCCGTCCACCACCCCGGCGACGGCGGCGGCCTGGGCCTGCGCGTACCAGGTGGCGGGGTGCAGCCGGGACCGGCTGCGCCCCGCGATGAACCAGACGGCGGGGGCGACGGCGAGCGCGACGAGGGTGAGCGGCAGCGACAGCCACGCCATGATCACCAGGGAGATCACGAAGAGCAGGACGTTCCCGATGGTCATCGGGAGCATGAACAGCAGCCCCTGGATGAGCTGGAGGTCGCTGGTGGCGCGGCCGACGACCTGCCCGGTGGACAGCTCGTCCTGGCGGCGGCCGTCGAGCCGGGTGATCGTGTCGTACATCCCGGTGCGCAGATCGTGCTGCACGTCGAGCGCGAGCCGTCCGCCGTAGTAGCGGCGGACGTAGGTGAGCCCGTAGACGAGGACGGCGGCGCCGACCAGCGAGCCGGCCCAGGGGCCCATGGAGCGGCTGTGGTCGCCGATCACGTCATCGATGATCACCTTGGTGATCAGCGGGACGAGCGCGAGCAGGGCCATGCCGGCCAGCGAGGAACCGAGCGCGAGGACGACGTCCTTCGGATACCGCCAGGCGTACCCGGCGAGCCGCCGGGCCCACCCGGATCCCGCTCGCCCCTGCTCCTGCCCCTGCTGCGCTGCCACGCGGGTGCCTTCCGTCGCTCCTGCCGGTCCTGCTCGTCCGGAAGACACCAACATCGGTGACGTGGCATTTCATCCCGCCGCAACAATGACGGGCCCATGGGCGGAGGAGGCGGGACCGCAGGCGTAGGACCCCCGGCCCCGGTCGGCCTACCGGACGCGCGCCGTGAGGCGGTAGAACCGGGTGGTCTGCGCGGCGTTCTGGTTGTCGTCGCTGACGAGGAGGACGTCCAGGCGGCCGGTGCGGTGGTCGCGGCCGGTGACGGTCATGCCCTCGATGTTGTCGAGGAGGGGGTTGGGCTGGGGCTGCCTGGCGGTGGCGCCGAGGGAGGGGCAGTCGGCGATGTCGGCGAGCGGGGTTTTCTTCGCCAGGCGTACGCCGCGCTGCCCGGTGAGGTGCTCGATCCCGCTGGTGTCGGTGGCGTGCCGGAGGTCGGCGAGGTGGAGGCGGACGGTGTTGCCGACGCCGGAGGTGAAACCGCGCTCCAGGACGAGGAGCCGGCCGTCGGGGGTGGCGGTGATCTCCGGGACGCCGAGGCCGTCGTCGGCGCGGTAGGCGTACTGCGCGCCGAGCCGCCAGTGCGCGCCGTGCCGCCGCCAGGTCTGGAGGCGGACGGTGCCGGCGCTGTCGCCCGCGAGCGCGTACTCCATGGAGGCGACGAGGGTACGGCCGTCGGGCAGCAGGGTGAGCCCCTCGAACGTGCCGTTGGCGGTGGCCCGGCCGGCCGGGGCGACCTGGAGCGAGGCGGGCACGGGCAGCCGGCCGAGGAGGCGGCCGTCCGGGGAGTAGCGCCGTACGGAGGGCTCGACCTCGGAGGTCACCAGCCGGCTGCCGTCACGGTCGACGACGACCCCCTCTGAGTCGAGCGCGGTTCCGCTCTCGTCGGCGAGCGCGACAACCCCCTTGGGCCGGAGGGTCTTCGCGTCCAGCCGGAACAGTGAGGACCGGTCGGAGAGCGCGACGAGCGCGCCGTCCCGGTCCCGCGCGAGGGCGGAGAGGTTCCCGACGTAGGTGCCGTCGTACGACGTCTTGTCCAGGACGTCGGAGAACCCGGCGAGGGAGACGGCGGACGAACAGGCGTTCCCGTTCCCGTTCGGGGAGTGGGCGGCGGCGGGCCCGGCGGCGGTCAGGCAGGCGGCGGTCGCGAGACCGGCGGCGGCAACGGCAATCACGTTTCGCAGACGCATGCGCGCCACGGTAGGGGGCGCGGGTGACGTAGGGGAGACCACGGGGTTCACGTTCCGTTCGGCGGGCCGGGCGGGGGACCCGGGGGCGGGGGCAGAGACGGCTCGGTCTGCTTGAGGCGGCCGTAGACGGCGTCGAAGGTGAACCCGGAGACGAAGCCGACCGTCAGCACGAAGAAGAGCAGGCGGCGGGCGCCCTCGCCGGTCAGGATGTCCGGCGAGGCCGCCAGTTGCGCCGAGACGAACAGCAGGAACGCGACGGCGCCCGCCGACATCCCGAGCGCCGCCGTACGCGCCCAGTGCTCCCCCCGGTCGAAGGCGTTACGCGTGATCGCACCGGAGGTGCCGGTGGCCAGCGCGCCGACGATCAGCCCGGTGAGGTTGACGGCGGCACTCGCGTCCAGGGCGTAGGTCAGCGGGATCATGCCGAGCCCCAGGCAGAGCAGCAGCAGCCCGGCCGTGATGCCGAAGGCGCTGCGCCAGGCCGCGCGGCGCACCGCGCGGGTGTCCAGACGGCGCCGCTCGTCCTTGCGCTCCCGCTGCGCGGCCAGTATCCGCACCAACCGGGCCGCCGTGTCCCGCCCCCACTCCGCGCCCATCGCCGACACCTCCTCGGGGGTGGGGTGCCGGTCGACCCTGTTCATCACGTCCCACACCTTGCGGCCCGCCCCGCCGAAGCAGGCCGCCGCGTACACGGGGATGCCGAAGGCGAGGCAGACCATGCCGGTGATCAGCGTCGAGCGGCCGCCGCCGATCAGCACGACGCCGTGCACCTCGGCGAGCGAGCGGTAGTAGCCGCTCTCCCACTCCGACCCCGACTCGTGCCGCACGTCGTACAGTTCGGGCCGCTCGTCGAGCAGCGGGAATTCCGTGTCGACGTCCCCGTACGGCGGCCGCACGTGGATGGACCCGGGCACGGGTTCGCCCGCCGCGAGGTAGCCGGTGATGACCCAGTCCTCCACGAACTGCGCCTCGCTGGAGTAGACGACGAGGTCGCACCCGGCCTCGGCGAGCGCCGCGCCGATCTCCCCGCACGCCCCCTCGACCCGCTCCCCGGACACGAGCGGCGGGTCGTACACCCGCACCGGATCCGCGCTCCCCACCACAGCGATCAACGGCCTCAACCCGTAACCCCCCGTAAGCGTCAGGTAACTCCCCTGCGCCCCAGGCTACTTGTCCCCACTGACACTCCCGTCCGCATCGACGAGCCGTGCGCCCCGGCTCTCGGCGACCCGGTGCACGTCACGCAGCGACTCGGACATCCGGGCGAGCAGATACCGGAGCTGGACGGCGGACGCCCGCTCGTATCCCAGCAGGTCGTCGGCGTGCCGGAGCAGCCCGACGGCCATCGAGAGCTGTACGGCTTCGACGGCGTCGGCGGCGCGGGAGAGCGGCCCGTCCCCGTCCGTGACCAGGTAGCAGGGCTTGCCGTCCTCCCCGGCCCACGGCAGCAGGCGGGTCTCACCGGGACCGGCCGCCCTCATCGACGGGCTCCCGTCGCGTGTCCGGCCGCCGCGCGGTGCGCCGCGAGCCCGGCGGCGTACTCCGCACGCCACAGCTCACGCCGCCGCTCCAGCGCGCGCCGACGCGCCTCGGGACAGGGCCCGTCGGCGAAGTAGCACTGCCGGAGGGGGTTTTCGACCGCGATGGGGGCAGGTGCCGGGCGCGGCTCGACACGGTGCCTGCCCTCCGGGGGATACAGCAGCCGCAGCAACGGCTCGACGAGCCTGGCGATACGGTGACGCACGTCGTCAACTCCTTGGAGCTCAGCGGGTTGAGGGCCATGCCCCCGGACCGGTCGCGCGGTCGCGGGGGTCTCGCTTTCTGTAGCGACTCACTCACAGAGTGGAGTGGTCGCGGCTAGGCCCGCCAGAGGTTGGAGCGTGACGAATGATCTGTCACACGAGGAGGCCCGATTGGGCAGCATCTACGGCGACTGGCTCAAACAGCAGCGCGAGAAGGCGGGACTGACGCAGCAGCAGCTGGCGGACGCGGCGGTGATGACGCGTTCACACATCGCCCACATCGAGGCGGGCCGCCGCACCCCGTCCAAGGAGGACGCCCGCCGCCTGGACAGGGCGCTGAACACGGGAAACGTGCTCAGCAGCTTCCTCCCACCGGAGGAGGCGGCGGTCGCCGACTACTTCGAGTCGGCCCGCCTGCTCGAACAACAGGCGGTGATGATCCGGGAGTTCGCCCTGTCGTTCGTCCCCGGCATCCTCCAGACGGAAAGGTACGCACGTGCGGTTCTGAGCACGTCGTTCCCTCCGGTGGGTGAGAAGGAATGTGACAGGCTCGTTGTCACACGGCTCGGACGGGCCGAACTCCTGGACTCCCCTGTCACTCCCGTGATGTGGGCATTGCTGGACGAGGCGGTGCCGCGACGTGCGATCGGCGGCCCTGACGTCATGGCTGAGCAGATCAGGCACCTCATTCACTTGGTCGAGGCCAAGCGCATCCGCCTCCACGTGATCCCGTACGCGGCGGGCTTTTACCCCCTGCTGGAGGGCATGCTGACGCTGATGTGGTTCGAGGACCAACCACCGCTCGCGTACAGCGAAGGCCTGCTGACGGGGAAGTTGTACGACGCCCCGTCCGTGGTGCAGCGGCTACAGCATCGCTACGATCTCGCCCTGAGCGACGCACTGCCGCTCAGGGACTCACTGGCGCTGCTCAGGATGACGGCGAAGGAGTACGGACACCATGGCTGAGAACACCGGCAATCCGAACGCGCCCATACCCGGCGGCTGGCGCAAGTCCTCCTACAGCAACAGCGAGGGCGGCAGTTGCCTGGAAGTCCTGGACGACCAGGCCGTCGGCATCCCCGTCCGCGACTCGAAGACCCCGCACGGCCCGGCGGTGGTCTTCCCGCGTACGAGCTGGGCCCTGTTCGTCACGGCGGTAAAGGCCGACGTACTGCGCCCGTGACCGGCATTCACGCCTTCGGCGCCGCCGTCGTGGCACGGGAGGGTGGGCGGACGGGGCACTCAACGCGGCTGGGTGGCCGCGATCCGGTGCAGGCCCGCGGGGTCCAGCAGGCGGATGACGCGGTGCTCCCGCTCGATGAGGGCGCGGGAGGCGAAGTCCCCGAGGGTTCTGGCGACGACCTCGCGCACGGATCCCACCGCGCGCGCGAGCTCGTCCTGCGTGGCGTGCACGACCAGACCGCCGGCCTCCCGCGTGCACAGCTCCAACAAGTGAAAGGCCACGCGGGGCGGCACCTGCTGGAACACGTTGTTGCTCCACAGCTGCTCGGAGAGGTGCAGCGTCTCCGCGACGTACCGCGCGACGGGCCACGCCACCCCGACCTCGGTCGCCGCGAGGCGGGACAGGCTGCTCGCCGACAACGACACGCAATCGGTGTCGATCATGGCCTTGACCGCGACGTCCGGGTTGTGGCGGCCGGCTGCCAGGGCGGGCAGGCCGACCAGCTCACCTCGTGCCGCGTACCGCACCGTCACCTCGCGGCCGGTGGTCGAGCTGACGAAGACACGGGCCAGCCCCTCGACGATCAGGTACACCACCCCCGACGGCTCCCCCGCACCGCGGATGGCGTCGCCGCTGGCGAAGTGCCTCAGCGTGGCCCGCTCAGCCAGGATCCCGGCGGCGTGTTCCGGGAACTGGGCGAGCAGACTGTCGTTCCACGCGGCCCGTGCCGCTGCGGGGAAGGACTCCGGAGCATTCATGCACCGCGCTCGCTCTCTCTCGCACGGCGCCGCACACCGCGGAGACACGCCCGTCCGGGTGATCGCCACCGCTGGTACGGGAAGGACACCATGCCGCCGCCCGAGGATCCTCAGCGGCCCCGCCGATCCTCCCACATGACGTGGTCGACGCCCTGATCGGCGAAGGGGTGTCCCGGATCCCCGGCGGGCATGCGACCGTGACGGCGGCGCGCCCGACGAAGTCGAGACATCACCGCCGCGTGCCGGCCCTTCTCTCAGCCGGCCAGTCGGTCGAGGAGCAGCGCCAGTGGTTCCGGCGCGGTCACCATCGCCTCGTGTCCGGTGTCGAGTTCGTATCCGGGCCACCCGAGCTCGCGCGCCCGTTCGGCCGACGGAGCGAAGACGCGCATCCAGGACGTGCACTCGATGTAGGCCGCCGGTACGTCTCGTTCCCGCGCGGTCAGCGTGAGCGGCGCCGTGTAGGTGGCCCACGGCTGCGGCGTGAGCCGGGGAGTCAGCCAGTCGAGGTCCTCGGTGGCCGTGACGCCCAGCACCTCGAGCGACCGTGGCGGGATGAGCCAGCCGAATCCCGGGCCGCTGACGGATTTGCGGTAGTGACGGGCGATGTGGTCGGGCAGCAGATCGATCGCGGACTCGCCGTCGCGCGGGAGGAAGGCGTCCAGGTAGACCCGGGTCCGGATCCGGTCGGGGCGCTGCTCGGTGACGCCGGCGACCACCATTCCCGCGTAGCTGTGGCCGACGAGGATCACGTCGTGCAGATCCTCGGCGTCCATCAGCTGCACGATGTCGTCGACGTGCGTGTGCAGGTCGATCTGCGGGGACAGCAGGTGCGCGCGGTCACTCACGCCGGTGAACGTCGGGCTGAACACCGAGTGCCCGGCGTCGCGGAGACGGGTGGCCACCCTCGTCCAGCACCAGCCTCCGTGCCACGCTCCATGCAGGAGCACAAAGGTGGTCACCGTCCCGGGGCCCTGTTCTCGAAGAGCGCCAGCGCCGCGGCGGTGTTGGACGCCGGCACGTGATAGGTGTCCGAGATCCTCGTGATGTCCTCGTCCATCGCACCGCGCATGACCAGCCACATGATCATCTCGATCCCTTCGGAGCCGGCCTCCCTGATGTACGTCTCGCGGCTGAGGGACGCCAGCGTCTGCGGGTCGCTCTGGATCTTGCTCATGAACATCGCGTCGAAGACCGGATTGATCAGTCCGGCGCGTTCCCCGGCGAGCTGGTGCGACATCCCGCCGGTCCCGAACACGGCGACCTTCAGGTCCTCGGGGTAGGCGCGGATGGCTCTGCCCAGGGCCTTGCCGAGGTCGTAGCACCGGGCCGCGGTGGGCTGCGGGTACTGGATGACGTTGACCAGCAGCGGGATCACCGGACACGGCCAGGCGTCACCGGGGTCGGGGTGGTACACCGAGAGCGGGACCGTGAAGCCGTGATCGACCGCGAGCCGGTGGGCGACCGTGATGTCGAACGCGTCGTCGACAAGGCACTCGACGAGGTGCTGCGCGAGCTCGGGATGGCCGTACACGGTCGGGACCGGACGGGGTCCCCAGCCCTCGTCGGCGACCGGGAAGCTGGCCGCCGTCGCCAACGTGAAGGTCGGGACGAGATCCAGGCCGATCGCGTTGGCGTGATCGTTGTACACCAGGACGATGGCGTCGGGCGTGTGGTCGGCCATCCAGTCGCGGGCCTGCCGGTAGCCGTCGAACAGCGGTTTCCAGTACGGCTCCTGCGTCCTGTGGTTGTCCATGGCGGCGCCGATGGACGGGACGTGGCTCGTCGCCAGCCCCCATGTCACCTCAGCCACAGCGGCGTCCTCCTGCTCTCATCGCCGCGATGAAGTCCTCGGTCGTCATGCCGGTGAAGACGCCCCCGAGGTGCTGCATCGACAGCTTGTCCACCGTCGCCAGCTTGAAGACGTGGAAGATCGAGCCCCCGAGGTCCAGCAGCGACCGCCAGTCACGCTGCAGCACGGCAGTGCGTTGCGCGGGCGTCATGTCGAAGTGATCGCAGTAGCCCGCCTCGTCGGCGAGGAAGCGGGCGCGGTGCGCCGGCGTCGTCAGCGTCGAGCACAGCTCGTTGATCGCATGGCCGTGACGGCTGTCCGCGATGTCGAAGACGTACGTCCCGGGCACGTCCGGCTTGGTGGTCATCGCTGCTCCTGAGGATGGGTGGCGAGCGCCTCGACCGTGACGTCCATCCAGGGGAAGGCGGGCAGGGACACCAGCGCGTCGTGCAGGTGGGTGGCGTCCGTGGTGTTCCAGAGACCGATCACCGCTTGCCTCCCGGGGACCCGCCACAGGCGCAGAAGCGTTCCCTCGCTCCGCAGCTGCTGAGCGCGGTCGCGTTCGAGAGCTTTCAACCGGTTCCGTTCGGCGGCGGGCATCGTGTCGGGGAGGTTGGTCTCGAACCTGACCAAGAACTCCATTGCTGCTCCTTCCGGGCGCCGTGCGGTGTCGGCCGTGGCGCCCCGGCGGGTGGTGGGCATGACCTCGGTCATTCCGAGATCGGGTAGTGCGGGGTGTCCGGGCCCTCGATAGTGATCCACTGGACCTCGGTGAACTCGGCGAGGCCGGTGCGGCCACCGGACTTCCCGTAGCCGCTGTTCTTCACGCCGCCGAAGGGCATCTGCGCCTCGTCGTCCAGCGTCGCGCCGTTGATGTGGCACATGCCGACGTCCAGCCGCTTGGCCAGATCGAGCGCGAGAGTCACATCCCGGCTGAAGATGGCCGAGCTGAGTCCGTACTCGTTGTCGTTGGCGACGGCCAGGGCTTCCTCGGGGCCGTCAACCGGAATGACCGTCACCATGGGCCCGAACGACTCCTCCCGGTAGGCGCGCATGGCCGGGGTGACTCCGGCGAGCACGGTCGGCGCGAAACACGGCCCGTCGGCGACTCCGCCCGCGAGCAGGTCGGCTCCTCCTGCGACCGCGTCGGCGACGAGCTCCTGGAGGTGCCGCACGGAGTTCGCGTTGATCAGCGGGCCGTACATCGACTCCTTGCGGCGGGGGTCGCCGTAGACGATCGAATTCGCGACCTTGACCAGGCGGCGGCTGAACTCGTCGGCGATGCTGCGGTCCACCACGATCCGGCCGGTGGACAGGCAGCCCTGTCCGGTGTTGGCGAACGAGCCGAAGGCGGCCGCGCTGACCGCGACGTCCAGATCGGCGTCGGCGAGGACGATGAAGGGAGAGTTGCCGCCGAGCTCCAGCACGACCGGCGTGAGCGTCTTGCCGGCCAGGTCGGCGATGACCCGCCCGATCCGCGTCGATCCGGTGAAGTGAACACGTCGCACGGCCTCGTGGGAGACGAGCGCGTCGACGACCTCGGCCGCGTTCTCGGGGGCGTTCGTGATCAGGTTGATCACGCCGTCCGGCAGGCCGCCCTCGGCGAAGCAGGACGCGACCAGTCCGTGCGTGCGGGGGGTCTGCTCGGAAGCCTTCATCACCACGGTGTTGCCGAGGACGAGAGCCGCCGGCACCGACGCGCCCACGAGCAGGACCGGGGCGTTCCAGGGCACGATGCTCGCCACGACGCCGACCGGCTTGCGGACGGCCAGCGCGGTGCGACGGGGATCGTCCGACGGAATGACCTCGCCCGTCAGCCCCTCATAGGCGGACATCGCGGCGTACCGGACCTTGTCGACCAGGATCTTGATGTTGAAGTGACCCCACCCGGACGGCCCGCCCATCTCCGCGGTCACCGCCTCGGAGATCTCCGCGGAACGCGCCTCGATCGCGTCCGCGCAGGCGAGCAGGATTCGTGACCGCTCGGCGGGCGAACGGCCGGCCCAGTCCGGGAAGGCCGCGCTCGCGGCATCCACCGCACGGTTGACGTCCGCCGCCGAGGCAGCGGCCGCCCGGCAGGCGACCTCGCCCGTGTACGGGTCCAGCGACTCGTACACGGCGCCGTCGGCCGCCGCCGTCCAGCCGCCCCCGATGAACAGCTCCTGCCGCTGTGTGCCCGTGTCGTAGCCGGTCGGCATGACTTTCTCCTTTTTCGGTCCAGAATTCCCGCCGCCCGGTACGCATCGCGCACCGGGAACGTGGCCTTCTGAACGGGTTGGCATCGATGAATGACGCTAACGAGGCCGTCGGTCGACGTCCGTAACCTGAGTCACGGCGCCCGCGCCGTGGGTCCGTACAGTTCTCGTCGAAATCCCACCCGTACCGGCACCACAGCCCTGCACGATAGGTACGACACCATGTCGACATCACAACAGCCCGAAAAGCTGGACCAGATAACCGCCACCACGGGTGACGGAAACCGGCGCATTCTGCTCACCGGCGCGCACGTCATCACCATGGAAGATCAGGCTGGATTCCTCGGCGACATCCTCATCTCGGGTGACACCATCGAGGCGGTCGGACCGGGTCTGGCGGCACGTGTGGGGGGAAACGCCATCGTCGTCGACCTCACCGGGTCGATCGTCATTCCCGGACTGGTGGATTCGCACATCCACGCCTGGGAGGGCCAGCTGCGTGGCATCGCTCCCGACGCGACCTTCGCGGAATACATGGCCCTGACCCACGGAAAGCTGGGAAAGGCCTACCGGCCCGAGGACATCGCCATCGCCCAGCGGCTGACCGCGGCGCGGGCCCTGAACGCCGGCACGACGACGATCGTCGACAACAGTCACAACTCGCGCAGTGCGGAGCACTCGGACGCGGCGATCGAGGCCCTGCGCGGATCGGGGATCCGGGCCGTGTACGCGGCGGGGCCGGCCATGGAGGGCGATCACGGCCACCAGCTCCCCGCCGACATCCTGCGCCTGCGTGACACGCACGCATCGGCCGACGGACTCCTCACCATCAGGATGATGGACAGCTGGCCGACGCTCGAGTCCTGGCGGTTCGCGGCCGAACACGGCATCGACGTGTCCTCGGAGATGGGCGGGTGGGTCACCGATGCCGAACAGCTCCTCACCTCCGGCCTGCTGCACCCGGGACACACCCTCAACCACTGCTCGGGGCTGACGGACAGGTCGTGGGACGCCATCGCCGAGAGCGGCGCCGCGGTGAACGTCGTTCCCCGGTCGGATCCGCACCTCGGGCTCGGGCCCTTCATCCCGGTCCTCGAGGCGAATCGGCGCGATATCCAAGAGGGCATCAGCTCGGACAACGAGCTGGCCTACGGGCACGACCTCTTCACCGAGATGCGCGTTCTGCAGGCGGTACAGCGTGGCCTGAGCCTCAGTGAACAGCAGTCCGGCGCGGCGGACGCCCCGGCCCCTTATGGGCCCCTGGACGTGCTCAGGGCGGCGACGATCGGTGGTGCGCTGAATGCCGCGCTGTCACATCGCATCGGGACGCTCACAAGCGGCAAGAAAGCCGACCTGGTCGTCCTCTCGCTGGACCGGGTGAACACGCGCGGCGCCGGCTCCGTCATGGGTACGGTCGTGAACTTCGCCGCCATCGAGAATGTCGACGCCGTATTCGTCAACGGCGTCGTGGCGAAATGGGGCGGCCGGCTCGTGGGCCAGGACTTCGAGAATCTCGCAGAAGCGGGTGAGGCCTCGAAGGAATATCTGCTCGCGAATTCGTAGCACCGTCCCGCACCATTCCACACTGCCCCCGGAGCACCAGTCAGGCGAAAGGCTCGTCATGCCCGAGAACGAGAACGAGAACGACAGCTTCGAAATGCTCTACCGACTGCCGATCCCACCGGAAGAGGGAAAGTACCCCGGCCTGGCTCCTTCCCGTCGCGTCGAGCACGGTCTGATCGTCGAACGCGATGTGGCCGTCCCGATGCGGGACGGCGTCGTGCTCCGCGTGGACGTCTTCCGCCCGGAGGGGCAGTCGGACCTGCCGGTGCTGTTCACCTACAGCCCGTACGGAAAACACGCCCGCAAGGGGTTCCACATGCTGTACCCGCAGGCCGGGCAGGAGGACCACGGGTTCGTCGACCCGGGGACGACGGATGTCTCGGTGTCGCACTACACCGTGTGGGAGGGCCCCGACCCGCTGTACTGGTGCCGTCAGGGCTTCGCGGTCGTCAACGCGGATTCCCGAGGATCGTGGGGATCGGAGGGGTCCTTGACGTTCCATTCCCCGCAGGAGGCCGCCGACGGCTACGACATCATCGAGTGGGCGGCCGGCCGGCCGTGGAGCAACGGACGGGTCGGCATGACCGGTGTGTCCTACCTGGCGTGGAGTCAGTGGAACGTGGCGGCGACCCGGCCGCCGCACCTGTTCGCCATCAACCCGTGGGAGGGCTACTCCGACCCCTACCGCGACATCGCCATGCAGGGCGGGATCCGCGAGACCCGTTTCCGCGGGTGGTGGATCGAGTCCACGGCCTACTCCCGCAACCGGGTGGAGGACGTCGTCGAACTGTGCAGGCAGCACCCGCACTTCGACGCGTACTGGAAGGCGAGAACGCCCGACCTGTCGAAGATCGAGGTGCCGCTGTACGCAGTCGTGGACTGGGGCGACCACGGCATCCACACCCGGGGCACGATCGAGGGTTTCAAGCAGGCCGGCTCCCGTGAGAAGTGGCTCGAGGTGCACGGCCGCATGAAGTGGCCCTACTACTACCGTCCCGAGAGCCTGGCCCGGCAACTGGAGTTCTTCACGACGTTCCTGAAGGAGGCACCCGGCGCCACGTTGTCCTGGCCGCGGGTGAACATCGAGGTGCGCGAGTCGCACTTCGTGGGCGAGGTACGAGCCGAGAACACCTGGCCGCTCGAGGGCACCGTCTCGACGCCGCTGTTCCTCGACGCCGCGGCCGGCGCGCTCGTGAAGGACCTCCCGGCGGCGTCCAGCCTCAGCTACGACTCCGAGGACCCGCGGGATTTCGTCGAGTTCTCGGTCGTCTTCGACGAGGACACCGAAGTCACGGGCGCCATGTCCCTGCGGCTGTGGGTGGAGAGCGAGACGGAGGAGGCCGATCTCTTCGTGGCCGTGGAGAAGTTCGACCGTGACGGCGTGCGGGTGCCGTTCCCGTTCCAGTCCATGTTCCACGACGGGCCGGTCGCTCTCGGGTGGCTTCGTGCCAGCCACCGCGACCTCGATGCCGAGCGTTCGACCCCGCAGCAGCCGTGGCACACCCACGCCCGGTCCGTGCCGCTCGAGCCCGGCCGTCCCACCCTCGTCGACATCGAGATCTGGCCGTCCTCGACCCTGTTCCGGGCCGGGGAGCGCCTGGCGGTGCGGGTGAAGGGCAGCGACTATTACACGTATCCCGGAGTTCCGGCGGTCATCCACCACCAGGAACCGCACAACACCGGCCGGCACACCGTCCACACCGGCGGGGACCACCCCTCCCGGCTCCTCCTGCCCGTGATCGACCGCCCGGCCGGCTGACCTCCGGCGGTCCGCCCGGCAGCGACGGCGACAGGACAAGGCACCGTTCCCCTCCTGCGGCTTGATCCGCCGGACGGTCCCTAACGCCGCACCTGGTAGCGGAGGTAGACGACCCCCGAGTCGAAAGTGCTGGTCTCGGCGAGGACGAGGTCTTCCCGGCGTTCGTCGCGGGGGAAGAACGGCGTGCCGCCGCCGACGAGTACCGGGTAGACCCTGATCCGGTACTCGTCGATCAGACCGTGCGCCGCCGCCTCGGCGGCGAGCGTCGCACCGCCGATCCCGATGTGGCCTTCCCCGGGTTCGGCCCGCAGCCGTTCGATCTCCTGCACCGGGCCGCCGGAGGCCAGGCGGGTGTTGCCCCGGACCTCCGTCAGCGTGGTGGAGAACACCACCTTGGGGAGCGCGTTCCAGATCACGGCGAACTCACGCTCGAGGTCGTCGAGTTCGGGTTTCCGGTCGGCGTCCTCCCAGAACACCATCGTCTCGTACAGCCGCCGCCCCAGCAGGTGGACGTCGAGTCCGCGCACCTCGTCCATGGCGAGGCGGAAGACCTCCTCGTCGGGCACCGACCAGTCGAAGCGGCCGTCGGGCCCGACGATGTAGCCGTCGAGCGAGACGCTCATGGAACAGGTCACCTTGCGCATCGGAAAGTCCTCCTCGGAAACGGGGCCGACCGTAGGACCGTCGCACGACACACGACTCATCGCTGTTTCCCGGTTTCCCGCGGTTCGCCCGATTCCGCTGCCGCAGCACGCGGTGGCGGAGGTGGGAGGTGGAAGACCCGCGAGCCGAACGTACCCGCCGGCGCGCGCAGAGAGCGAAACGGTCCACCGACTCGGCCGGCGGACCGTCACGAAGAACCGGAGGCGATGCCGTCGCGTGAGGCGGGCCTCCTGATCCGTGTCTATCGAATGAACAGCACAGCCCCGAGGCGCGTTACCACCAGGTCAGGGTCCAGACGTCGCCGTACTTCGGGGTGCAGGTGAATGAGGTGGCAGTACCGTTGGCGATCATTCCGTTGCCGCGAATAACGCACACCTCAGGGGTGAGGATGTCGTCCTTGTGAATAACCACACCCGCTGACGCCGACGCAGTGGACGCGCCGACGAAAGACACCATCAAAGCCGCCGTGGCGACACCGGCCGCAGTGCCGATCTTACGGAATCGAGAAGATTTCAACGTTCCCCATCTCTATGTGCTCCACCAGGTCCGCCCTCCGCGCACCTGTCACCTCAGTCGGACAATTGTCCGATACTGTGACGAGACGCTAGCACAACCGACCGTCAACTCGGTTGATTGGCAAGGAACTTGGGCCGAACAGCGACCCCCTCCGTCACGGCAGAGAACGCCGACGACCTCGGGTCGGGCCGCCACGAGAGGACGGGCGGGCCGAACAGTGATGCGATCTCCTCCGCCGCCTGTGACGACGAATGCGAGGGCGAGGACAGTGGACGCCGTCAAGGAGAGCCGCGACCGGCACAGCCGCGGCGAACCGCACAATGGGTACCCGCTCTCAAAGAGAGTCGGCCCATTCACCTCGTTCTCTGTCGCCGACCAGGACACCGTTTTCATGCACCGGGTCCGAGAGCCTGGGCATGTCGGCTTTCCCGTACCAGTGACCGGCTCCTTGACGGACTGCCGGTCAAGAATTGAGGCACCATCCCACCGGCTTCACCACGGGGGCGAATCAGGCTTCCCCGTCCGCGGCTTTGCGCTCCCCGCCGACCGGTACGCGCCCGGGGTCTGGCCCAGGGTGCGGGTGAAGGTGTGGACGAAGGCGCTGGGGGTGGACCAGCCGCAGCGGTGGGCCGTCTCGGTGACCGTCGCGCCGTCGGTGAGCTCGATCATCGCGTGGAAGAGGCGGGCCGTGGTCCGCCACTGCGGGTACGTCGTGCCGAACTCCGTGCGGAACAGCCGGCTCAGGTGCCGTTCGCTGAGGCCGACCTCGCGGGCCAGCCGACCGATGGTGAGCGGCCGGGCGAGGTCCTCCGTGACGATCCGGCAGGCGTCGTGCAGGCGTGGGTCGCGGGCGCAGGGGAGCTGGAGCGGGGCGATGTCGGCGCGGCACAGCCGGTCCTCGATGACCGCGCGCAGCCGGTCGCTCTCGCCCGGGGTCAGGCCGGACTCGGTGCTGGCGACGAGGAGTTCGCGCAGCAGCGCGGGCACGGCGATGACGGTCGGGGTGTCGGTGGGCAGCGGGGTGCAGCCGAGGGGGAACTGGAGGGTGTGCACCTCGGTGTGCCCGTGGACGCGGTGCTCGTGCCAGGTCCCGGCCGGGACCCAGACGGCGCGCCGGGCACCGGCCACCCACGCCCCGTGGTCGGTCCGCACGGCCAGAACCCCGCTGCTGACGTAGATCAGTTGGTGGTCCTCGTGCCGGTGCCGGGCGATGTGCTGGCCGGGATGGTGGTCTTGGCGGTTCTGCGACACAAGTGGACAGGTTATCGAAAGCCGTCAGGGGTGGGCGTCGACCAGGGTGGTGCCCATGAGCCACACCCCCTCGACGGCCGCGTCGGAGACGCCCGAATCCGAGCCCGAATCCGAGCCCGCGTCCGCCCCGAACGCCACAGACACCGCAGACACCGCAGACACCGCAGACACCGAAACAGGGACCCCTGACATCACAGGAACCCCCGACACCGCCCGTACCGGCCTGCGCGGGCTGCTCCGTCGAGCAGTCGCCGACACCCGGCCGCTCTCCGTGCCCGCCTTCCGGCGGACGTTCCTCGGGCAGGGCGCCGCCCTCGTCGGCGTCATGCTGACCTCCGTCGCGGTCCCGGTCCAGCTCTACGCGCTGACCCGGTCCTCGCTGGTCGTCGGCCTGAGCGGGCTGGTGGGGCTGCTGCCCATCGTCGTGTTCGGGCTGTACGGGGGCGCCGTCGCGGACGCGGTCGACCGGCGCCGGCTCTACGTGGGCTCCTGCTTCGTCACCTGGGCGGTGACCCTCGCGCTGCTCCTCCAGAGCGTGCTGGGCCTGCACTCCCCCGCGCTGATCCTCGTCCTGGTCGCCGTACAGGCCGGCGGCTTCGCGGTGTCGTCGTCGGTGCGCGGGGCGATCGTGCCGCTGCTGGTGCCGGCCGGGCAGATACCGGGCGCCAACGCGCTCCTGTACACCGTCGGCAACCTGGGGCAGGTGCTGGGCCCGCTGCTCGCCGGTCTCCTGATCGCCCTGCCCGGCGGGTTCTCCCTCGCCTACGGGGCCGACGCCGTGCTGTTCACGGCGGCGCTGTACGCGGCCCTCCGCCTGCCTCCGCTCCCGCCCGCGGAGCCGGGCACCGGGCGCCCCGGGCTGCGCTCGGTCCTCGACGGGCTGCGGTTCCTGGGCGGGAACCCGGTGCTGCTGATGTCCTTCGCCGTGGACATCGCGGCCATGGTCCTGGCCATGCCGCAGGCCCTGTTCCCGCAGGCCGCCGCCGAGCGGTTCCACGGCGGCGTGGGCCCGCTGTACGCGGCGATCGCCCTCGGCTCGCTCGCGGCCGGGCTGTTCAGCGGGTGGATCGGCCGGGTGCGACGCCAGGGGGTGGCGCTCACCCTCGCGGTCGTCGTCTGGGCGGCGGCGGTCGCGGCCGCCGGGTTCGCGCACAGCCTGTGGGCCGCGGTGACGCTGCTGGTCCTGGCCGGGGCCGCGGACCTGGTCAGCGCCGTCTACCGGCAGACGATGCTGCAGACGTACGCCCCGGACCGGCTGCGGGGCCGGCTCCAGGGCGTGTTCACGGTGGTGGTGGCGGGCGGCCCCCGCCTGGGCGACCTGCGCGCGGGGATGACGGCCGCCGCGGCCTCCCTCACCGTCGCGTGGTCCGGCGCGGCCATGGCGTGCATGGTGCTCGTCCTGGCCGGCGCCCTGCTCGTACGGCCGTTCTGGCAGTACGACGCCGGGGCGGCCACCGGTACCTCGCAGAACCGCGCCTGAGGCGCCGTCACCCGCGCCACCGCACCGACGCCACCGCTTCGCCCGCCGGCTCCCGCGCACCCTTTACACGTTCACATGTTCATGTCACGCTCCCGTCTGCCGCCCCCGTTCAACCCGCGTAGATAGGGGACCCCCACATGACGGCAGCACGCATCCACCGCAAGGCGGTGGCCTGGGCCACGGCCACCGTTCTGGCCGGCCTCACCGCCCCGGCCCTGACCGCGAGCCCGGCCTCCGCGATACCGGCCTCCCCCACTCCGGTCACCGCGACGGCGACGACCACGGGCACGGGCACGGCAGCCGCAACGGCGACAACGAGCCCGTACGACTCCACGTACTACAAGAACGCCGTCGGCAAGACCGGCAGCAGCCTGAAGTCGGCCCTCCACACGATCATCAGCAACCAGACCAAGATCTCCTACTCCGCGGTCTGGAACGCGCTGAAGGTCACCGACCAGGACCCGAACAACAGCAACAACGTGATCCTGCTGTACAGCGGCGTCTCCCGCAGCAAGTCGCTCAACGGCGGCGACGTCGGCGACTGGAACCGCGAGCACACCTGGGCCAAGTCCCACGGCGACTTCGGCGAGGTGACAGGCCCCGGCACGGACCTGCACCACCTGCGGCCCGCGGACGTCCAGGTCAACAGCATCCGCGGCAACCTGGACTTCGACAACGGCGGCAGCACGGTGACCAACGGCGGCGGCAGCCGCGTGGACTCCGACTCCTTCGAACCGCGCGACGCGGACAAGGGCGACGTGGCCCGCATGATCCTCTACATGGCCGTGCGCTACGAGGGCGACGACGGCTTCGCCGACCTGGAGCCCAACGAGAAGGTCGACAACGGCAGCGCCCCGTACATCGGCAAGCTCGCCGTCCTGAAGGCGTGGAGCGAGCAGGACCCGCCGAGCGCCTTCGAGGAGAAGCGCAACGACGTCATCTACGACACCTACCAGCACAACCGCAACCCGTTCATCGACCACCCGGAGTGGGTCGAGTCGATCTGGTAGGCACCGGCACGGTGGTCGAACACCCTCCCCCCACGGGGTGTTCGGCCGCCTCACCGGATTCCCGCCGAGGCGGAACGTCACAGCGTTCCGGCCCGCGCCACCCACCGTGTGGGCTGCCCCGTCGCCTCGGCCACCGTGTGAACCCGCGTCCTGCTTCGCCCCCGGTCCCCAGGATCTCGGCGGCCTCGTCGAAGACCTCGTCATCGACTTCGAGATACAGCTTCGACATGACCTGTCCTCCTTGTGACCGGCGTACGCCTGAGGGATACGGGGCAAGGTGCCGGGGAGGCGTGTTCGGAGCCGGCTTCCACTCTTCCGAACGACCGGGGCGGATGCCTCACCGCCCGTCGGCGTCTCCGCGCTCCTCCGCGATCCGCCGTGTCATCAGCGTCGTCAGCTCGTACGCCGTGTGGGACGCGGCGACCGAGGTGATCTCGGCGTGGTCGTAGGCGGGGGCGACCTCGACGACGTCGGCGGAGACCACGTTGCAGGCGGACAGGCCGCGCAGGATCTCCAGGAGTTCGCGGGAGGTCATGCCGCCCGCCTCCGGCGTGCCGGTGCCCGGGGCGTGGGCGGGGTCGAGGCAGTCGATGTCGATGGAGATGTAGAGGGGGCGGTCGCCGATGCGCTGCCTGAGCTGGTCGGCGACCTCGTCCGCGCCGCGCCGGTAGACGTCCGCCGACGTGACGATGCCGAAGCCCATCTTCTCGTCGTCGGTGAGGTCCTGCTTGCCGTAGAGCGGGCCGCGCGTGCCGACGTGGGAGAGGGCGGAGGTGTCGAGGATGCCCTCCTCGACCGCCCGCCGGAACGGGGTGCCGTGGGTGTACGCGGCGCCGAAGTACGTGTCCCAGGTGTCGAGGTGGGCGTCGAAGTGGAGCAGGGCCACCGGGCCGTGCTTCTTCGCCACCGAGCGCAGCAGCGGCAGCGCGATGGTGTGGTCGCCGCCGAGGGTCATCAGGCGGGCGCCGGTGCCGAGGAGGTCGTCGGCGGCCGCCTCGATCGTCTCGACGGCCTCCTCGATGCGGAACGGGTTGGCGGCGATGTCACCGGCGTCGGCGACCTGCGCAAGGGCGAACGGGGAGGCGTCCTGCGCCGGGTTGTAGGGGCGCAGCAGCCGGGACGCCTCGCGGATCGCGTTGCCGCCGAAGCGGGCGCCGGGCCGGTAGGAGACGCCGGAGTCGAAGGGCACGCCCACGACCGCGACGTCGGCGCGGCCGCCGACCTCGTCGAGCCGGGGCAGCCGGGCGAAGGTGGCCGGGCCCGCGTACCGGGGGACGCGGGAGGAGTCGACGGGGCCGCGGGGCGTCTCGCTGCTCATGGGGCACTGTCTCTTTCTGCGTGCGGTGAGATGCCCGGTCGGGCGGGTGTTCGGGGTGCCGAGGGGGACCGCCGGCCGGGGCACGCACGCGGTGACGTGCGCGCTCACGACGATAAGGCCTCCTCCGAGGGACGCCGGGATCGCCGGCGGGTTCCACGGCCCCCGCGTGACGAGCGTTACGGCGCCGTCCCCGCACCCGCCCTGGACGCCGGTCCCTACCCGTCGGTACCTTGGTATCTGAGCAAGCGCTTAGGCAGGCTCACGCAGGCGACGTTCGAGGAGGCGGCAGTGCGCCGTACGGTGTTCAACGAGGATCACGAGGCGTTCCGGGAGACCCTCCGCGCCTTCATCGAGGCCGAGGTCGTACCGGCGTACGACGAGTGGTTCACGCAGGGCATCGTGCCCCGCGAGTTCTACTACAAGCTCGCCGAGCTGGGCCTCTTCGGCATCAACGTGCCCGAGGAGTTCGGCGGCGCCGGTCTGGAGAGCCACAAGTTCGAGGCCGTCCAGTACGAGGAGACCGCCCGCGCGGGCGTCACCTTCGGCGGCTCCGGCGTGCACGTCCTGCTCGCGCTCCCCTACATCAAGATGCTCGCCACCGACGAGCAGAAGAAGCGCTACCTGCCGAAGTTCGTCTCCGCCGAGGAGATGTGGGCGATCGCGATGACCGAGCCGGGCACCGGCTCCGACCTCGCCGGCATGAAGACCACCGCCAAGCTCAGCGAGGACGGCACGCACTACGTCCTCAACGGCGCCAAGACCTTCATCACCGGCGGCGTCCACGCCGACCGCGTCATCGTCTGCGCCCGCACCGCCCCGTCGACCGCCGAGGACCGCCGCTTCGGCATCTCCCTCTTCGCCGTCGACACCAAGTCCGAGGGCTACTCGGTCGGCCGCAAGCTGGACAAGCTGGGCCTGAAGACCTCCGACACCGCCGAGCTCGCGTTCGTCGACGTCAAGGTCCCGGCCGAGGACCTGCTCGGCGAGGAGAACAAGGGCTTCCACTACCTCGGCGCCAACCTGCCCTCCGAGCGCTGGGGCATCGCCTTCGGCGCGTACGCGCAGGCCAAGGCCGCCGTCCGGTTCGCCAAGGAGTACGTGCAGGACCGCACGGTCTTCGGCAAGACCGTCGCCAGCTTCCAGAACACCAAGTTCGAGCTGGCCGCCTGCCAGGCCGAGGTGGACGCCGCCGAGGCGGTCGCCGACCGCGCCCTGGAGGCCCTGGACGCCGGTGAGCTGACGGCGGCCGAGGCCGCCTCCGCCAAGCTGTTCTGCACCGAGGTCGCCCACCGCGTCATCGACCGCTGCCTCCAGCTCCACGGCGGCTACGGCTACATGAACGAGTACCCGATCGCCCGCCTGTACGCCGACAACCGGGTCAACCGCATCTACGGCGGCACCAGCGAGATCATGAAGTCGATCATCGCGAAGAACATGGGCCTGTGAGGGCTCCGGCCCGACACCGCCCGCGGAGAACGCGCAGGACAGAGCAGGATAGAACTGACACATGAGTCAGGCACTTCAGTCGCTGCTCGATCTGCTCGACCTCGAGCGCATCGAGCAGGACATCTTCCGCGGCCCCTCCCGGCCCGCCGTCGTCCCCCGGGTCTTCGGCGGGCAGGTCGCCGCGCAGGCGCTGGTCGCCGCCGGCCGCACGGTCCCCGAGGACCGGCACGCGCACTCCCTGCACGCGTACTTCCTGCGGCCCGGCGACCCCGGCGCGCCGATCGTCTACACCGTCGACCGCATCCGCGACGGCCGTTCCTTCACCACCCGGCGGGTGGTCGCGGTCCAGCACGGGCAGCCGATCTTCCACCTCTCCGCCTCCTTCCAGCTGCTGGAAGAGGGGCTGGACCACCAGGCCCCGATGCCGTCCGCCCCGGACCCGGCGGCCCTGCCCACCTCCGCCGAACGGCTGCGCGCCTACGACCACCTGCCCCCGCTGGTCGTCGAACGGTTCCTGGAGGCCCGCGAGGCGGTCGACCTGCGGTACGTCGACGAGCCGCCGTACGGCCGCTTCGGCGAGCCGCGCGAGCCGCACTCCCAGGTGTGGTTCCGCACCAACGGCAAGCTGGAGGGCGCGACCGACACGCCCCTGCTGCACGTCGTCCTCGCCACCTACGTCTCCGACATGACCCTCCTCGACTCCGTCCTGCTCGCGCACGGCCGGGGCGGCTGGGCGGTCGGGGACGTCGTCGGCGCCTCGCTGGACCACGCGATGTGGTTCCACCGGCCCTTCCGGGCCGACGAGTGGCTGCTGTACGACCAGGAGTCCCCGTCGGCCTCCGGAGGGCGCGGCCTGGGCCAGGCCCGCATCTACACCCAGGACGGCACCCTGGCGATATCGGTGATCCAGGAGGGCGTGGTCCGCGTCCCGCGGGAACACTGACATGCAGAACACTGACATGCATGGGGCAAAGGGACAGGGACGCGGGCAGGGGCAGCGACGCCGGCACCGACGCGGGCGCGGCTGAGGACAGCGGTGAGCGGGGCCGCGGGGACGGTGGGGGCGGCGGCGAGAGCACCTTCACGTGGTCGTCGCCGCCCTCGCCAATCTGGGGATCGCGGTGGCCAAGGCCGTCGCGGGGCTGATCAGCGGCTCCAGCGCGATGCTGTCGGAGGCCGCGCACTCGGTCGCCGACACCGTCACCGAGGTACTGCTGCTCACCGCGCTCAAACGCAGCGCGAGACCGGCCGACGAGGACCACCCGCTCGGCTACGGCCCCGAGCGCTACATCTGGGCCCTGCTCGCCGCCGTCGCCACGTTCGTCGGCGGCGCGGTCTTCTCCCTCTACGACGGCGTCCACACCCTGACAGCGGGCGAGGAGCTCGGCGACCCGCTCGTCTCCTACCTCGTGCTCGCGGTCGCCTTCCTCCTGGAGGGCTTCTCGCTGCGCACGGCGGTACGCCAGGCACGCGGGGCGGCCGCCGGCCTGAAGGTGCCCTTCGGGCGCTATCTGCGGCGCACCAGCGACACCGCCGTCAAGGCGGTCGTCATGGAGGACTCGGCGGCCCTGATCGGCCTGCTGCTCGCGGCCGGCGGCCTGCTCGGCGGGCAGCTCACCGGCTCCGGGGTGTGGGACGGCGTCGCCTCCCTGTGCATCGGCGTACTGCTGCTGTACGTCGCCCGGGTGCTGGGCCGGTCCAACGCCGAGCTGCTCATCGGGCGCCCGCTGCCCCGCTCCGTACGCATGGGCATCCGGGAGGAGCTGGTGGCGGTTGAGCACATCGAGGCCGTACTGGAGCTGACGACGCTGGTGCAGGGGCCGACGGAGGCGCTGGTGGCGGCCAAGGTCGACTTCCGGGACGTGTCGACGGCGGCCCAGATCGAGTGGGCGTGCGAGCAGGCCGAGCGGCGGCTGCGAGAACGGTTCCCCTCGGTGAGCCGGGTCTACCTGGACCCGACACCGGGGTTCGCGCAGCCACGGGACGAGGGGCTGCGCCCCTGGCCGTGAGCTCCCGGGCCCGCCCGCCGTCGGCCCCGCTCGTCGTGCTCGCCGTCGCCGTCGGTCAGAGCAGCCCCGCCTGGTCCAGCAGGTACGCCGTCATCGGGTCGTAGTGGCGGGGGCTGGTGACGTGGTCGTCGAGGGGGACGGCGACCTGGAGCGTGCCCTCGGACTCGGCGAGGAAGAGGGCGGGGTCGTTGCAGTCGGCGTAACCGACGGCGTCGACGCCGTCCTGGGCGGCGCGGCCGGCCCAGCCGTGGTCGGCGACGACCAGGTCGGGCGCCGGGTCGCCGTCGCGCTCCAGGCCCTGGAGGATCGCCCGCATCGGGTCGCCCGAGTGGGTGTGCCAGAGGCTGGCACCGTGTTCGAGGACGGCGACGTCGGCGAGTTGCCAGACGTACCCCTCGTCGGTCCGCAGGCCCTCGGGGATCACGACGATGTCGCAGCCGGCGGCGCGCAGGGCGGCGGCGGTGGCACGGTGGACGTCCAGGAGGCCGCCGGGGTGACCGGTGGCGAACAGGACGCGCTGACGGCCGTCGGCGGCCTTGCGCAGCCGGGCCGCCATGCGGTCCAGGGCGTCGACGGTGAGCTCGGGGTCGATGGTGTCCTGGCCGTAGCGGTACTCGGGGTCGTCGTTGACGCCGACGCGTTCCGCCATGACCGCGAGGACGTCCTGCTCGTCGGTCCAGCGGTCGCCGAGCTCCAGCCCGAGCCAGAAGTTGCGGTCGCCGTTGGCCAGTTTGCGGTAGTGGGAGAGGTTGTTCTCGCGGGGGGTGGCGACGTCGCCCGCGATGCGGGTGCGGACGAGATGGGCGATGAGGTCGGCGCGGCTGGGGGACGTCCCGGGTATCGGCATGCCCCCCATTGTGTACGCTTCCTCACCCCCGCCGCCCCTGCCCTTCCCGTCCCCGCGGGCAAGCCCCCGGACCCCCGAAAGATCGCGCGGTTCCCCACGCCTCTCGACAGCCAGGGGGCGCCCCCCGTTCTTTCAGCGACGCGGGGAACCGCGCTCGGCCACGACGCAGCCGCAGCCGCCGACTCGCAGAAGTCCCCGAGCCGCAAGGCGCCCCCGCTCAGCCCGTCGCAGGCGACTCCGCAGGCGACCCCGCCGCCGAGGCGAACGCGCCGCGGGCCATGCCCCGCAGCAGCTCCGCCGTCGCCGCGCGGCCCGGCAGCGCACGCGGCCGGGCGCCCATGTGCGGCGTGCTGTTCAGCAGGCCGAAGACCGCGTGGACCGCCGCCCGGGCGACGGCTTCCAGTACCCCCGGATACACCTCCCGCAGCACCTCCACCCACAGCTCCACGTACTGCCGTTGCAGCTGCCGTACGAGCTTGCGGTCGGTGTCGCGGAGGCGGTCCAGCTCGCGGTCGTGCAGGGTGATGAGCGGGCGGTCGTCGAGCGCGAAGTCGATGTGGCCCTCGATGAGCGAGTCGAGCACCGCCTCGGGGTCGCCGGCCGCCTCCGCGGCCCGCCTTCGGCCGCCGGTCAGGAGCTGCCCGCTGATCCCGACCAGCAGTTCCGCCAGCATCGCGTCCTTGCCGGCGAAGTGCCGGTAGAGCCCGGGGCCGCTGATGCCGACCGCGGCGCCTATCTCGTCGACGCCCACGCCGTGGAAGCCGCGTTCGGCGAAGAGGCGGGCGGCTTCCTTGAGGATCTGCTCGCGTCGGGTGGGCGCGTCGGTTCTCGTGGCCATGAAATCGATTCTAGACATCCACGTTAGCGGTCGTTAACCTGGTCGCAGTGCGTTAACGCTCATTAACACGTGAGGGGACCGCAGGATGCAACAGGCACCGGAGCTGACCAGCGCGGCAGACCCCGCGTCGGCGGCCTGGCAGGCCAACGAGGCGGCGCACCGCGCGCTCGTGGAGGAGCTGCGCGGCAGGCTCGCCGCGGCCCGCGCGGGCGGCGGCGAGCGGGCCCGCGCCCGGCACACCGCGCGCGGCAAGCTGCTGCCCCGGGACAGGGTGGACACCCTGCTCGACCCGGGCTCGCCCTTCCTGGAGCTGGCCCCGCTGGCCGCCGAGGGGATGTACGAGGGGCAGGCCCCGGCGGCGGGAGTGATCGCCGGGATCGGGCGGATCAGCGGGCGCGCGTGCGTGATCGTCGCCAACGACGCCACGGTCAAGGGCGGCACGTACTACCCGATGACGGTGAAGAAGCACCTGCGCGCCCAGGAGGTCGCGCTGGAGAACCGGCTGCCGTGCGTCTACCTGGTCGACTCCGGCGGCGCCTTCCTGCCGATGCAGGACGAGGTCTTCCCCGACCGCGAGCACTTCGGGCGGATCTTCTACAACCAGGCCCGCATGTCCGGCGCCGGCATCCCCCAGATCGCGGCGGTGCTCGGCTCCTGCACGGCCGGCGGGGCGTACGTCCCGGCGATGAGCGACGAGGCGGTGATCGTCCGGGGTCAGGGCACGATCTTCCTGGGCGGCCCCCCGCTGGTGAAGGCGGCCACGGGCGAGGTCGTCACCGCCGAGGAGCTGGGCGGCGGCGAGGTCCACTCGCGCACCTCGGGCGTCACCGACCACCTCGCGGAGGACGACGCGCACGCGCTGCGGATCGTGCGGAACATCGTCTCCACGCTCCCTGCGCGCGGGGAGCTGCCCTGGGAGGTCACCGCGGCCGTCGAGCCGAAGGTGGACCCCTACGGGCTGTACGGGGCGGTGCCGGTCGACTCCCGCACGCCGTACGACGTACGGGAGGTCATCGCCCGCGTGGTGGACGGCTCGCGGTTCGCGGAGTTCAAGGCGGAGTACGGCCAGACCCTGGTCACCGGCTTCGCCCGGATCCACGGCCACCCGGTCGGCATCGTCGCCAACAACGGCATCCTGTTCTCCGAGTCCGCCCAGAAGGGCGCGCACTTCATCGAACTGTGCGACCAGCGCGGCATCCCGCTGGTGTTCCTGCAGAACATCTCCGGCTTCATGGTCGGCAGGGACTACGAGGCGGGCGGCATCGCCAAGCACGGCGCCAAGATGGTCACGGCGGTCGCCTGCACGCGCGTCCCGAAGCTCACGGTCGTGATCGGCGGGTCGTACGGCGCGGGGAACTACTCGATGTGCGGCAGGGCGTACTCGCCGCGCTTCCTGTGGATGTGGCCCGGCGCCAAGATCTCGGTGATGGGCGGCGAGCAGGCCGCCTCCGTCCTCGCCACGGTCAAGCGCGACCAGTTGGAGGGGCGCGGCGAGGAGTGGCCGGCCGAGGACGAGGAGGCCTTCAGGGCCCCGATCCGCGCCCAGTACGAGCGGCAGGGCAACGCCTACTACGCCACGGCCCGGCTGTGGGACGACGGCGTGATCGACCCGCTGGAGACCCGCCAGGTGCTCGGCCTGGCCCTGACCGCGTGCGCCCACGCCCCGCTGCCGGCCAAGGCGGACGGCTTCGGCGTCTTCCGGATGTGAGGGGGACCATGACCACGAACACCACCCAGAACGCGACCGCGAACACGGCGACGGCCATGTTCGACACGGTGCTGGTGGCCAACCGGGGCGAGATCGCCGTCCGCGTGATCCGCACCCTGCGGGCGCTGGGCGTGCGCACGGTGGCCGTCTTCTCCGACGCGGACGCAGGTGCCCGCCACGTCCGCGAGGCCGACACGGCGGTCCGGCTGGGCCCGGCACCGGCGGCCGAGAGCTACCTGTCGGTGGAGCGGCTGCTGGACGCCGCCGCCCGCAGCGGCGCGCAGGCGGTGCACCCGGGGTACGGCTTCCTCGCGGAGAACGCCGGCTTCGCGCGCGCGTGCGCCGAGGCGGGGCTGGTCTTCATCGGCCCGTCCGCCGACGCGATCGCCCTGATGGGCGACAAGATCCGCGCCAAGGAGACGGTGAAGGCGGCCGGGGTCCCGGTCGTGCCCGGCTCCAGCGGCTCGGGGCTCACCGACGCGGAACTGGCGGCGGCGGCCCTGGAGATCGGCGTGCCCGTGCTGCTCAAGCCCAGCGCGGGCGGCGGCGGCAAGGGCATGCGGCTGGTGCGGGACACCGGGGCGCTGGCGGAGGAGATCGCCGCCGCCCGCCGCGAGGCCCGCGCCTCCTTCGGCGACGACACCCTCCTGGTCGAGCGCTGGGTCGACCGCCCCCGGCACATCGAGATCCAGGTCCTGGCCGACACGCACGGGAACGTGGTGCACCTGGGCGAGCGCGAGTGCTCCCTGCAGCGCCGCCACCAGAAGATCGTCGAGGAGGCGCCCAGCGTCCTGCTCGACGAGGCCACGCGCGCGGCGATGGGCGAGGCGGCCGTCCAGGCGGCCCGCTCCTGCGGCTACCGGGGCGCGGGCACGGTCGAGTTCATCGTGCCCGGCGGCGACCCGTCGTCGTACTACTTCATGGAGATGAACACCCGCCTCCAGGTGGAGCACCCGGTGACCGAGTTCGTCACGGGCCTCGACCTGGTCGAGTGGCAGGTGCGGGTCGCCGCCGGCGAGCCGCTGCCGTTCCGCCAGGAGGACGTCCGCCTCGCCGGCCACGCGGTGGAGGCCCGGCTCTGCGCGGAGGACCCGACCCGTGGCTTCCTCCCCTCCGGCGGCCGGGTGCTGGCGCTGCGCGAGCCGCGGGGCGACGGGGTGCGCACCGACTCGGGGCTCAGCGAGGGCACGGAGGTCGGCAGCCTGTACGACCCGATGCTGTCCAAGGTGATCGCCTACGGCCCCGACCGCGCGACCGCGCTGCGCAGGCTGCGGGCCGCCCTCGCGGACACGGTGACGCTGGGCGTGCCGACCAACGCGGGCTTCCTGCGCCGGCTGCTGGCCCACCCGGCGGTGGTGGCGGGCGAGTTGGACACGGGCCTGGTGGAGCGCGAGGCCGAGGGCCTGGTGCCGGACGGGGTGCCGGAGGAGGTCTACGAGGCCGCCGCGGCGGTACGCCTGGACGCGCTCGCGCCGCGCGCGCGGGGCTGGACCGACCCGTTCTCGGTGCCCAGCGGCTGGCGCCTGGGCGGCCGGCCCGCGCCGGTCTCCTTCGACCTGCGTGTCGCGGGGCTCGACCCCGTGACGCACACCCCGCGCGGCACGCACCACGTCACCGCCGACCGCGTGACGGTCACGCTGGACGGCGTCACGCACACCTTCCACCACGCCGCCGACTGGCTCGGCCGGGACGGCGACGCGTGGCAGGTGCGGGACCACGACCCGGTCGCCGCCTCGCTCACCCGCGCCGCGCACGCCGGGGCGGACGCCCTGACCGCGCCCATGCCCGGCACGGTGACGGTGGTGAAGGTGGCCGTCGGGGACGAGGTGGCGGCCGGGCAGAGCCTGCTGGTGGTGGAGGCGATGAAGATGGAGCACGTCATCTCCGCCCCGCACGCCGGCACCGTCGCCGAGCTGGACGTCACCCCGGGCACGACGGTCGCCATGGACCAGGTGCTCGCCGTGCTGGCACCGATCGAGGAGGGTCAGGAATGACGGTGGACACACTCGGACTTCCCATGGCCGTGCCCGCTCCGGGCCTGCCGGCCAGGGTCCGCATCCACGAGGTCGGCGCACGCGACGGCCTGCAGAACGAGTCGATGACGGTACCGACGGCGGTGAAGGCCGAGTTCATCCGCCGCCTCGCCGACGCGGGCCTGACGACGATCGAGGCGACGAGCTTCGTGCACCCCGAGTGGGTGCCCCAACTCGCCGACGCCGAGAAGCTGTTCCCCCAGGTGAGCGAGTTGCCGGTGGCCCTGCCGGTGCTCGTCCCGAACGCACGCGGCCTGGAGCGGGCGCTCGCGCTGGGCGCCCGCCGGGTCGCCGTCTTCGCCAGCGCCACGGAGTCCTTCGCCAGGGCCAACCTCAACCGCACGGTGGACGAGGCCCTGGCGATGTTCGCCCCGGTGGTCTCCCGGGCGAAGGCGGAGGGCGGCCACGTCCGCGGCTATCTCTCCATGTGCTTCGGCGACCCCTGGGAGGGCCCGGTCCCGGCGGCCCAGGTGGTCCGCGTCTGCCGGGCCCTGCTGGACCTGGGGTGCGACGAACTGAGCCTGGGCGACACGATCGGCGTGGCCACCCCCGGCCAGGTGACGGCACTGCTGTCCGCGCTGAACGAGGCCGGGGTGCCCACGGAGGCGCTCGGCGTCCACTTCCACGACACCTACGGCCAGGCCCTCTCCAACACCCTGGCCGCCCTCCAGCACGGCGTCACCGTCGTGGACGCCTCCGCGGGCGGCCTCGGCGGCTGCCCGTTCGCCAAGTCCGCCACCGGAAACCTCGCCACCGAGGACCTGGTGTGGATGCTCCGGGGTCTCGGCATAGAGACCGGGGTCGACCTCGGCCGTCTCGTCGCCACGAGCGAGTGGATGGCCGCCCACCTGGGCCGCCCGAGCCCGTCCCGTACCGTCCGCGCCCTGTCCCCCCGGGCCGCCCAAGCCGAATCCCAGGCCGCATCCCGGGCCGCCTCCGACGCCGCCTCCCACAAGGAGCAGTGACCCCATGGACCACAAGCTCTCCCCCGAGCTGGAAGAACTCCGCCGCACGGTCGAGGAGTTCGCCCACGACGTCGTCGCCCCCAAGATCGGCGACTTCTACGAGCGGCACGAGTTCCCCTACGAGATCGTCCGCGAGATGGGGCGGATGGGCCTGTTCGGGCTGCCGTTCCCGGAGGAGTACGGCGGCATGGGCGGCGACTACTTCGCGCTCGGCATCGCCCTGGAGGAGCTGGCCCGGGTCGACTCCTCCGTCGCCATCACCCTGGAGGCCGGGGTCTCGCTCGGCGCCATGCCGCTGCACCTGTTCGGCACCGAGGAGCAGAAGCGCGAGTGGCTCCCCCGGCTGTGCGCGGGCGAGATCCTGGGCGCGTTCGGCCTGACCGAACCCGAGGGCGGCTCGGACGCGGGGGCGACGCGCACCACGGCCCGCCTGGACGAGAAGACGGACGAGTGGGTGATCAACGGCACCAAGTGCTTCATCACCAACTCGGGCACGGACATCACCGGCCTGGTCACGGTGACGGCGGTGACGGACCGCAAGCCGGACGGCAGGCCGGTCATCTCCTCGATCATCGTCCCGTCCGGTACCCCGGGCTTCACGGTCGCGGCACCGTACTCCAAGGTCGGCTGGAACGCGTCGGACACCCGTGAGCTGTCCTTCGCCGACGTCCGCGTCCCGGCGGCCAACCTGCTCGGTGAACTGGGCCGGGGCTACGCCCAGTTCCTGCGCATCCTGGACGAGGGCCGGGTGGCGATCGCCGCGCTGGCCACCGGTCTGGCGCAGGGCTGCGTGGACGAGTCGGTGAAGTACGCCAAGGAGCGCAAGGCGTTCGGCCGTCACATCGGCGCGTACCAGGCCATCCAGTTCAAGATCGCCGACATGGAGACCAAGGCGCACACCTCCCGACTGGCCTGGCGTGACGCGGCCTCCCGGCTGGTCTCCGGCGACCCCTTCAAGAAGGAGGCCGCCCTGGCGAAGCTGTACTCCTCCACGATCGCGGTCGACAACGCCCGTGAGGCCACCCAGATTCACGGCGGATACGGCTTCATGAACGAGTACCCGGTGGCGCGCATGTGGCGTGACGCCAAGATCCTGGAGATCGGCGAGGGCACCAGCGAGGTCCAGCGCATGCTGATCGCAAGGGAGTTGGGCCTGCCGAGCTGACGCCCGCGCGTCGAGGATCCGCACAGGGGGCGTCGGCCGCACATGCGCGGACCGTGCGGTTCGGCGTCGCCCGCCGGGTTACCCCCCTGTGGGCGGCGCCCGGGACCCCGCCCCCTGGACAGGATATGAGGTTAGGCTAACCTACCTTCGAACTCGCCCGGCGGGTGAACCCCGCCCCGTTCGAAAGTAGCCACGCCATGCCCAACGCCCGTGCCCTCCGCCCCTCCCGCCGCGGCATCCTCGCCGCCGGCGGCGCCCTCGGCCTCGGCGCCGTGCTCGCGGCCTGCGGTGACGACAACGGGAAGAGCGGCGGCTCGGGCGACTCCTCCGCGGCGGGCACGAAGGGTCCCTGGAGCTTCAAGGACGACCGCGGCAAGACCTCCGAGGCCGACAAGGTCCCCTCGAACATCGTCGCGTTCGTCGGTGTGGCCGCCGCGCTGCACGACTACGGCGTGCCGGTGAAGGGCGTCTTCGGGCCGACGAAGACCAAGGACGGCAAGGCCGACGTCCAGGCCGGCGACATGGACGTCAGCAAGGTGACCGTCCTCGGCAACGAGTGGGGCCAGTTCAACATCGAGAAGTACGCGGCCCTCGCCCCGGACCTCCTCGTCTCCACCATGTTCGACGCCACGGGCACCCTCTGGTACGTCCCCGAGGAGTCGAAGAAGAAGGTCGAGGCCGTCGGCGCGCCGAGCGTGGGCGTCTCCGTCTACGACCGGCAGATGCCCGAGCCGCTCCAGCGGATGCTGGCGCTCGCCAAGACGCTCGGCGCGGACACCGGCTCCAGCGAGATCGCCGCCGCGAAGAAGCGGTTCGAGGACGCCGCGGCCCGGCTGCGCGCCGCCGCCAAGGCCCACCCCGACATCAAGGTCATGGCCGGTTCCGCGAGCCAGGACATCTTCTACGTCTCCGGCACCGATCTGTCCATCGATCTGGAGTACTTCAAGTCCCTCGGGGTCAACTTCGTCGAGCCGGCCGAGGCCGCCAAGAAGGCGAGCGGCGGCTGGTTCGAGAACCTGAGCTGGGAGAACGTCGACAAGCACCCGGCCGACATCATCATGATGGACAACCGGACCTCCGCGATCCAGCCGGCGGACATCACCGAGGCGACGTGGAAGAAGCTGCCGGCCGTGAAGGCGGGTCAGGTCGTCCCGCGCAACCCGGAGCCGATCCTGTCCTACGGCAAGTGCGCGCCGCTCCTGGAGGACCTCGCCAAGGCGATCGAGGGCGCGAAGAAGGTGAGCTGAGCGCTCTCCCGGACCACGGAGGCGGGCGCGGCCGGCATCGGCGCGGACAGCGACAGGACGCGCCCCCGCAGCCCTCAGCCGGTGCCTCACCCCGCGTCCCCACCGGCGCGATCGTCGCCACGTCCGCCATAGATCCAGACGCTCAACTTAGGTTAGGCTAACCTAAGTTAAAGCCGTCTCGGAGGGCCCCCACATGCGCTCGCAGCTGCTCACTCACACGACCGCGGAGCGGTACCGCCGCTCGGTGGCCGACGGAATCGAACGGGTGGCGACCCACATCGCCGCCGCCGACCGTCCGTTCACCGGTGTCACCGTCGACGCCCTCTCCGCCGTCGTCGACGCCGTCGACCTCGACCGCCCGCTGGGCGACACCGCCGCCGCGCTGGACGAGCTGGAGGAGGTCTACCTCCGTGACGCCGTCTACTTCCACCACCCCCGCTACCTCGCCCACCTCAACTGCCCGGTCGTCCTCCCGGCCCTGGTCGGCGAGGCCGTGCTGTCCGCCGTCAACTCCTCGCTGGACACCTGGGACCAGTCGGCCGGCGGCACCCTCATCGAGCGGAAGCTGATCGACTGGACCGCCGAGCGGATCGGCCTCGGCCCGGCCGCCGACGGGGTGTTCACCTCCGGCGGCACCCAGTCCAACCTCCAGGCCCTGCTGCTGGCCCGCGAGGAGGCCAAGACCGACGACACCGCGAAGCTGCGCGTCTTCGCCTCCGAGGCGAGCCACTTCAGCGTGCGGAAATCGGCGAAACTGCTGGGCCTGGCCCCCGACGCCGTCGTCCCCGTACCCGTCGACCGCGACAAGCGGATGCAGACCGTGGCGCTCGCCCGGGAGCTCCAGGCGTGCCAGGAGGCCGGACTGGCCCCGATGGCCGTCGTCGCCACCGCCGGCACCACCGACTTCGGCTCCATCGACCCGCTCCCCGAGATCGCCGAACTGTGCGCCCGCCACGGGGCCTGGTTGCACGTGGACGCCGCCTACGGCTGCGGACTGCTGGTCTCGCGCCGGAACCGGGACCGGCTGACCGGCATCGAGCGCGCCGACTCCGTCACCGTCGACTACCACAAGTCCTTCTTCCAGCCGGTGAGTTCCTCCGCCGTCCTGGTCCGCGACGGCGGCACCCTGCGGCACGCCACCTACCACGCGGAGTACCTCAACCCGCGCCGGGCGGTCGCCGAGCGCATCCCCAACCAGGTCGACAAATCCCTGCAGACCACCCGCCGCTTCGACGCCCTCAAACTCTGGCTCACCCTGCGCGTGATGGGTGCCGACGGCATCGGCGCGCTCTTCGACGAGGTGTGCGACCTGGCCTCCGAGGGCTGGCGGATGCTCGCCGCCGACCCGCGCTTCGACGTCGTCGTGGCGCCCCGCCTGTCCACCCTCGTCTTCCGCTACATCCCGGCCGCCGCCACCGACCCCGCCGCCATCGACCGCGCCAACCTCTACGCCCGCAAGGCGCTGTTCGCCTCCGGCGACGCCGTGGTCGCCGGCACCAAGGTGAACGACCGCCACTACCTGAAGTTCACCCTGCTCAACCCCGAGACGCGGACCGACGACATCGCCGCCGTCCTCGATCTGATCGCCGGCCACGCCGAGCAGTACCTGGGAGACTCCCTTGACCGCGCCTGCTGAACACCCCGACACCGCCCTCGACTTCGTCGGCATCGGGCTCGGCCCGTTCAACCTCGGCCTGGCCTGCCTCACCGAGCCGATCACCGAGCTGAACGGCGTCTTCCTGGAGTCCAAGCCCGCCTTCTCCTGGCACTCCGGGATGTTCCTCGACGGGGCCCACCTGCAGACCCCGTTCATGTCGGACCTGGTCACCCTGGCCGACCCCACCTCCCCGTACTCCTTCCTCAACTACCTCAAGGAGTCCGGGCGGCTGTACTCGTTCTACATCCGGGAGAACTTCTACCCGCTGCGCGTCGAGTACGACGACTACTGCCGCTGGGCCGCCGCACAGCTCAGCAGCATCCGCTACGACACCACCGTCACCGAGGTGACGTACGACGAGACGGACGCGCTGTACGTGGTCCGCACCGGCACCGGCGACACCTACCGGGCCCGCCGGCTGGTCCTCGGCACCGGCACCCCGCCCCACGTCCCCGAGCCGTGCCGCGACCTGCCCGGCGACTGGATCCACAACTCCCGTTACCTGGAGCACCGCGCCGAGCTGGTGCGCAAGGAGTCGATCACGCTGGTCGGCAGCGGCCAGTCCGCCGCCGAGATCTATCACGACCTCCTCGGCGAGATCGACGTGCACGGCTACCAGCTCAACTGGGTCACCCGCTCCCCGCGCTTCTTCCCGCTGGAGTACACCAAGCTGACGCTGGAGATGACCTCCCCGGAGTACGTCGACTACTTCCACGCGCTGCCCGAGGACACCCGCTACCGCCTCACCGCGCAGCAGAAGGGCCTGTTCAAGGGCATCGACGGGGCCCTGATCGACGACATCTTCGACCTGCTGTACCGGAAGAACCTCGGCGGCGCCGTCCCCACCCGGCTGCTCACCAACTCCGCCCTCACCAGCGCCCGGCACGAGGAGGGCGGCTACGTCCTCGGCTTCCGGCAGGAGGAGCAGGGCAAGGACTTCGAACTGCGCTCCGAGGGGCTGGTCCTCGCCACCGGCTACCGGTACCGCACCCCGGACTTCCTGGCCCCGGTCGCCGACCGGCTGCGCCTGGACTCCCGGGGCAACTTCGACGTGTCGCGCGGCTACGCGATCGACGTCACCGGCAGCGGCGTCTTCCTGCAGAACGCCGGCGTCCACGCCCACTCGGTCACCTCCCCCGACCTGGGCATGGGCCCCTACCGCAACAGCGTCATCATCAGGGAGCTGCTCGGCCGGGAGTACTACCCCGTGGAGAAGTCGATCGCCTTCCAGGAGTTCGCCGTATGAGCACGCACACCGCCGGTGCCGTGGGCACCCTCACCCTCCGCCCGCTCGACCCGCTGCACGACGCCGAACTGCTGCACGGCTGGGTCACGCACCCCAAGTCCGCGTTCTGGATGATGGGCGACGCCCGCCTGGAGGACGTCGAGCGCGCGTACATGGAGATCGCCGCCGACCCGCACCACGAGGCGTTCCTCGGCCTGCACGACGGCGCCCCGGCGTTCCTCATGGAGCGCTACGACCCCGCCCACCGCGAGCTGGCCGGCCTCTACGAGGCGGAGCCGGGCGACGTCGGGATGCACTTCCTGGTCGCCCCTGCCGACCACCCCGTGCACGGCTTCACCCGCGCGGTCCTCACCACCGTCGTGCGCCACCTCTTCGAGGACCCGGCCACCACCCGGGTCGTGGTCGAGCCCGACGTGCGCAACACGGCCGTGCAGGCCCTCAACGCCGCCGTCGGCTTCGTGCCCGACCGGGAGATAGTGAAGCCCGAGAAACGGGCGCTGCTGAGCTTCTGCACCCGGGAGCGGTTCGAGAGGGCGGTGGCGGCCCGATGAGCCTCTCCGACGCCGTGGCCCACCTGACCCCCGCGCACTGGGAGCGGGCCAACCGGCTGCTGCTGCGCAAGGCGCTGGCCGAGTTCGCCCACGAACGGCTGCTCACCCCCGAGGCGGACGGCGACGGCTACCTCGTCCGCAGCGACGACGGCCGTACGGTGTACCGCTTCACCGCCCGCCGCCGCGCCCTGGACCACTGGACCGTGGACGCGGATTCCGTCGCCCGGCACCGCGAGGGCACCGAACTCCCGCTCGACGCGATGGACTTCTTCATCGAGCTGCGCGCCACGCTGGGGCTGAGCGAGACGATCCTCCCGGTCTACCTGGAGGAGATCTCCTCCACCCTCTCCAGCACCTGCTACAAGCTCGCCAAGCCGCAGGTCACCGCCGCCGAGCTGGCCCGCGCCGGGTTCCAGGAGGTGGAGTCCGGCATGACCGAGGGCCACCCCTGCTTCGTCGCGAACAACGGGCGGCTCGGTTTCGGCATCCACGAGTACCTGTCGTACGCGCCCGAGACCGCGAGCCCGGTCCGCCTGGTGTGGCTGGCGGCGCACCGCTCCCGGGCGACGTTCACGGCGGGCGAGGGCCTCGCGTACGAGTCCTTCGTGCGCGAGGAACTGGGCGCCGCAGCGCTCGCCCGCTTCGAGGGCACCCTCCGCGACCGGGGCCTCGACCCGGCCGACTACCTCCTTCTGCCCGTCCACCCCTGGCAGTGGTGGAACAAGCTCTCCGTCACCTTCGCCGCCGAGGTCGCCCGCCGGAACCTGGTGTGCCTGGGCGAGGGCGACGACACCTACCTGCCCCAGCAGTCCATCCGGACGTTCTTCAACTCGAGCCACCCCGGCAAGCACTACGTGAAGACAGCCCTGTCGGTCCTCAACATGGGCTTCATGCGCGGCCTGTCGGCGGCGTACATGGAGGCGACCCCGGCGATCAACGACTGGCTGGCCCGGCTCGTCAACGCCGACCCGGTGCTCAAGGCCACCGGTGTCTCCGTCATCCGCGAGCGCGCGGCCGTCGGCTACCGGCACCTGGAGTACGAGGCGGCCACCGACCGGTACTCCCCGTACCGCAAGATGCTCGCCGCGCTGTGGCGGGAGAGCCCGGTGCCCTCGCTCGAGGACGGCGAGACCCTGGCCACCATGGCCTCGCTGCTGCACGTGGACCACGAGGGCGGCTCCTTCGCGGCGGCCCTGATCGACCGCTCGGGCCTGCCCGCGCGGGAGTGGCTGCGCGGCTGTCTGCGCGCCTACCTCACCCCGCTCCTGCACAGCTTCTACGCCTACGACCTGGCGTTCATGCCGCACGGCGAGAACGTCATCCTGGTCCTGAAGGACGGCGCGGTCCGCCGCGCGATCCACAAGGACATCGCGGAGGAGATCGCGGTCATGGACCCGGACGCGGTGCTCCCGCCGGGGGTGGACCGCATCCGTGTCGACGTGCCCGACGAGCAGAAGCCGCTGTGCCTGTTCACGGACGTCTTCGACTGTTTCCTCCGCTTCCTGTCCGCGATCCTGGCGGACGCGGAGGTTCTGACGGAGGACGACTTCTGGCGGACGGTGGCGGAGGTGGTGCGCGAGTACCAGGCAAGCGTGCCGGAACTGGCGGAGAAGTTCCGCCGGTACGACATGTTCGCGCCCGAGTTCGCCCTGTCCTGCCTCAACCGCCTCCAGCTCCGCGACAACCGCCAGATGGTGGACCTGGCGGACCCGTCCGCCGCCCTGCAACTGGTGGGCACGCTCGCCAACCCGCTGGCCGGCCGCTGACCCGGTGCCCGCCCAGGGCTTCAGTGCTCCGGGCGGGCGTCCCGGCCGGGGAGGCCGAACAGCCGGGCCGCGTTGTCGTGGCACACGGCCCGCAGCCAGTCGGACCCGAGCCCCAGGCGCTCCAGGGCCCGGAGCTGGTGGAGGTAGGGGTAGGGGATGTTGGGGAAGTCGGTGCCGAGCAGTATCCGGTCGCCGAGGGCCGCGAGGCGGGGCAGGGCCCGCTTCGGGAACGGCATGAAGTCCTCGGTGAAGCCGGTGAACGCCATCGTGGTGTCGAGCCGCACCCGCGGGTACCGCTCGGCGAGGTCGAGGAACTCCTCGTACTCGGGCATCCCCATGTGCGCGACGACGAGGCGCAGCCGCGGATGCGCGGCGAGCACCCGGGCGACGGGTTCGGGTCCGGTGTGCCTGCCGGGCGCGGGCCCGGAGCCGCAGTGGACCACCACGGGCACCCCGGCCTCGGCCAGCAGCCCCCACACCGGCCGCAGCCGCGCGTCGGCCGGGTCGTACGCCCCCACCTGGACGTGGGCCTTGAACACCAGGGCGCCGGCCTCGACGGCGTCGCGGACGTACCCCTCGACGCCGGGTTCGGGGTGGAAGGTGGCGGTGTGCAGGCAGTCGGGGGTGCGGCGGGCGAAGTCGGCCGCCCAGCCGTTCAGCCACTCGGCCATGCCCGGCTTGTGGGGGTAGAGCATCGACGTGAAGGCCCGCACCCCGAACTCCCGCAGCCGGGCGGTGCGTTCGGCCTCCTGCGCACGGTAGGTGATCGGCCACGGCCGGCCGCCGACCAGGGGCCCGTTGGCGTCGAAGTAGTCCCAGACCTTGCGCAGGACGCGCTCGGGCATGAAGTGGGTGTGGACGTCGATCAGCCCGGGCAGCCCGAGCCCGCTCCAGAACCGGCGCACCTCACCGGTCTCGTCACCGGTCTCGTCACCCGTCTCGTCACCGGTCTCCTCGTCTCTTCCACCGCCGACCTCGTCGCCCGTCCCGCCGCCGACCTCGTCGTCGCTCTCCTCGCTCACGACCGCCACCGCACCTCGCTCGCACCGGGACCTCGCTCGCACACGCACCTCGCGTGCCGGCCCCATTGTCCGCGCCGGACCGACGGCGCCGGCAGGGGGCGGCCGTGGACCGCCCGGGAGGGCACCCCGGGCGGTCCAAGGTGGTCAGCGCGCCCGGCGGACCACCGTGAAGTGGTCGACCTGCTCGCCCGTCTCCGCGATGCCACGCACCGTCAGCGAGGCGTAGTGGCCGCGCGGGGCCGGGGTGACGTCGACGCGGAGGAAGGAGTAGTCGAGGTAACGGACGCGGGACCAGGCGACCGTCTCCGTCTTCTTGCCGTCCTTCTGGACGACGAAGGAGAGGACCTCGTCGTTGTCCTTGACGTTGTCCTCGTAGGACTCGTCCGCGCTGAAGGCGTACAGGCTCCTGCCCGCCGCGCCGGCCGTGACGTACACGACGCCGTCCGTCTCGGAGTACGCCGTCCCGCCGATCGGGAGTTTCTTGGTGACCTCGCCGCCCTTGAGGACGTCCGTGCGCTCGTAGACGTGGTTGTGGCCGTTGATGACCAGGTCGACCGTGTACTTCTCGAACAGCGGCACCCATTCCTGGCGCACGCCGCCCTCGGAGGCGTGGGCGGTGGAGGTGCAGTACGCGCAGTGGTGGAAGAAGACGACGACGAAGTCGATGTCCCGGTCGGCGCGGTACTTCCTGAGCTGCCTCTCCAGCCACTGCGTCTGCGTGCCGCCGGACAGACCGAGGTTGGCCGGGATCTCGAAGGAGACGTCGTTGGCGTCCAGCGAGATGACGGCCGTGTTGCCGTGGACGAAGGAGTAGACGCCGGGGAGGTTCCGGGTGTCCGGGCCGTTGTCCGGCAGGGTCCAGCGGGCCTCCTCGCCGCCGTAGCCGTGGGGCGCGTACCAGGCCTCCATGTCATGGTTGCCGTACGCGACCATCCACGGCACCTGCTTGGCGACGGACTCGGTCTGGTGCAGGAACTGGTCCCAGGTGCGCGAGTCGAATCCGGTGTCGTCGCTCCTGCCCTGGCCGGCCGGGTCGCCGTAGGCGATGTCGCCCGCGTGCAGGTGGAAGGCCGGGTTCTGGGCGAGGATCAGCGCGTCGTTGGCGAGGCCGTGGTAGCTGACGCCCTGGTCGCCGAAGGCGGTGAAGGTGAACGGCTCGGCCCTGGACGGGGCGGTGGTGAAGGTGCCGAGTGTGCCGAGGAGGTGTGCCTCGGCCGGGTCGAAGCCCCGGTGGCCGACGCCGTAGTAGTACGTCCGGCCCGGACGCAGGTGGGTCAGCTTCGCGTGCACGTAGTACTGGGTGTGGTCGCCGCCGGCGCCGACACCGGCCGGAGTGTGGAGGGAGCGGACCTCGGCGCCGATCCTCTGGGAGAGGTCCCAGGGGTGGGCGCCGATCCGGACGAACGGGTCCTTCACGGCGGTCGGCACCTGCCACGAGACGGTCATCTCGGTACGCGGGTCGGTGCCGTAGGCGAGGTGGCGGCCGAAGGGGGCGACGAGTGCGCCGTCGGCCGCGTCCTTCCCGGAGGAGAACGTCGTCGGGGCGGCGGTGCTCGCGGCGGGGGTGGCGGCCTGGGCCACCGCCCCGGGGACGAAGACACCGCCGGCGACGGCGCCGAGCGTCACGGCGCCGCCTCTCATCATCGTGCGCCGGGAGAATCTCGCCCGCAGGTATTCGTGCTGCTCCGCCATGCTCATGCGCGCGGCCAGCTTCTCCGGTACTCCCATACGAGGTGTGTCCATGTGGCCAGAAGTTGCCCCCTACAGGCAACGTGCGGCGGGACACGGGATGGACAGCCGTCGAACAGGCGCCCATGAGACTCTCATTATCAGATACCGCAGCACCCTGCCCGAAATCGGGCAAGATTCTTGCGGATCCGCCGGACTTACCCCAGGATCTACCGGGTGCACGACGAACTTGTTGACCATCTGACGCGCTCCACGCCCCTCAGCAGGGGCGAGGCGCTGCGCGTGGTCCAGGACGTGCTCGCCTACTTCGACGAGACGACCGAGACGTACGTCCGTCGCCGGCACCGCGAACTCCAGGCGCAGGGCCTGGTGAACGCGTCCATCTTCGAACACATAGAGGCGGACCTGAAGTACCGCGCGGTGTCGCCGCCGGAGCTGACGCTCCGCCAGTTGCGTCGCATCGTCTACGGCTGAGGACCCCGCCGCACCCTCCACGAACCAGCGGGCATCACACCACACACAGAACAAGGGGCAGAACTCACATATGTGCGGAATCGTCGGATACATCGGTAGGCGCGACGTGGCGCCGCTGCTCCTCGAAGGGCTGCAGCGGCTGGAGTACCGGGGCTACGACTCCGCGGGCATCGTCGTCACCAGCCCCAAGGCGACCGGCCTGAAGATGGTCAAGGCCAAGGGCCGGGTGCGCGACCTGGAGGCCAAGGTCCCCGCGCGCTTCAAGGGCACCGTCGGCATCGCCCACACCCGCTGGGCCACCCACGGCGCCCCGTCCGACGCCAACGCGCACCCGCACCTGTCGGCCGACAACAAGGTCGCCGTCGTCCACAACGGCATCATCGACAACGCCGCCGACCTCCGGAAGAAGCTCGAGGCCGACGGCGTCGAGTTCCTCTCCGACACCGACACCGAGGTCCTCACCCACCTCGTCGCCCGCTCCGAGGCGACGAAGCTGGAGGACAAGGTCCGCGAGGCGCTGCGCGTCGTCGAGGGCACGTACGGCATCGCCGTCATGCACGCCGACTTCCCCGACCGGATCGTGGTGGCCCGCAACGGGTCCCCCGTCGTGCTCGGCATCGGCGAGAAGGAGATGTTCGTCGCCTCCGACGTGGCGGCGCTCGTCACCCACACCCGGCAGATAGTCACGCTGGACGACGGCGAGATGGCCACCCTCAAGGCCGACGACTTCCGCACCTACACCACCGAGGGCACCCGCACCACGGCGGAGCCGACCACGGTGGAGTGGGAGGCCGAGTCGTACGACATGGGCGGCCACGACACCTACATGCACAAGGAGATCCACGAGCAGGCCGAGGCGGTCGACCGCGTGCTGCGCGGCCGCATCGACGACCGGTTCTCCACCGTGCACCTGGGCGGCCTCAACCTCGGCGCCCGCGAGGCGCGCGCGGTGCGCCGGGTGAAGATCCTGGGCTGCGGCACCTCGTACCACGCCGGCATGATCGGCGCGCAGATGATCGAGGAGCTGGCCCGCATCCCCGCCGACGCCGAGCCGGCCTCCGAGTTCCGCTACCGCAACGCGGTCGTGGACCCCGACACGCTGTACGTCGCCGTCTCCCAGTCCGGCGAGACCTACGACGTGCTGGCGGCCGTGCAGGAACTGAAGCGCAAGGGTGCGCGGGTGCTCGGCGTGGTGAACGTCGTGGGCTCGGCCATCGCGCGCGAGGCCGACGGCGGCATCTACGTGCACGCCGGGCCCGAGGTGTGCGTGGTCTCCACCAAGTGCTTCACCAACACCACCGTGGCCTTCGCCCTGCTCGCGCTGCACCTGGGGCGGACCCGGGATCTGTCGGTGCGGGACGGGAAGCGGATCATCGAGGGGCTGCGGCGGCTGCCGGGGCAGATCAACGAGGTTCTGAAGCAGGAGGAGGAGATCAAGCGGCTTGCCGAGAGTTACGCCGAGGCCCGCTCGATGCTCTTCATCGGCCGTGTCCGGGGCTACCCGGTCGCCCGTGAGGCCTCGTTGAAGCTGAAGGAGGTCTCGTACATCCACGCCGAGGCGTACCCGGCCTCCGAGCTGAAGCACGGGCCGCTGGCGCTGATCGAGCCGGCGCTGCCGACGGTGGCGATCGTGCCGGACGACGATCTGCTGGAGAAGAACCGGGCGGCGCTGGAGGAGATCAAGGCCCGCAGCGGCAAGATCCTCGCGGTGGCGCACCAGGACCAGCCCAAGGCCGACCAGACGATCGTCGTGCCGAAGAACGAGGACGAGCTGGATCCGATCCTGATGGGGATTCCGCTGCAACTCCTCGCGTATCACACGGCGTTGGCGCTGGGCCGGGACATCGACAAGCCGCGGAACCTGGCGAAGTCGGTGACGGTGGAGTAGGGCGGGCGTCACGGGGTGTGCGGCGGGGTGCGGCGAGAGTTCTTGTTCGCCCCCGCCGCCCCTTCCCTCCCCCGAGATCTCGGCCTCGCCCGAGCAGGGGGACCCCCTTCGTCCCCGGGGGCCGCGCCTCCGGACCTCCGAAACATGTGCCCACGCGGCGGAGCCACACATCGAGACGGCCCCGCGCCCCTGTCAGGGCTACGCCGTCACCCGACGGCCCCACGTGCGGCGGGGCACCGTCGTCGGCCAGTGGGCCAGCGCCGCCGTCGCCGCGTACCAGGCGACCGCCCCCGCCGCCACGGCGAACCAGCCGCCGACCTTGCCGAGGGCGTCGCCGCCCGCGAGGACGGATATCGCGAGCAGCACCAGCGAGACGAAGAACAGTCCGTAGGTGCCCTGGTCGAGCACGCCGCTGCCGGCGGCGCCGAGGGTCAGGGTCAGTGCCACGAGGGCGAACAGCAGCAGGAACAGTCCGGCCGCGTTGTCGGAGACCTGGTCCCCCGCCGAGACGGCCCAGGTGAACCACAGGGCACCGAGCGCCGCGAAGGCGGTGCCGTGGCCGGTGTCACGGTCACGGAAGGCCAGCAGACCGATGAGGAAGAGGGCGACTCCGCCCACGTAGTGGGCGAGTGTCACGGCGTTGGCCGCCGTGACGCCGTCGATCACGTCGGTGTGTCCGAGGCCGAAGGCCAACAGGGTGATACCCAGGGCGAGTCGGCCGGCGACGGTGGTCGTACTGCTTCCCGCGGAGACGTCATTGTCCACGACGGGCTCCCTTCATGCGCGCTTGTGAAGTTGCACGTGACCGGTATATGCCCTTCACATGCGTACGAACACCTCTACGTGAGGGTAACTTCACCGCGCGTCAGGAGCGCTCGCGGAGGATCCGTCCGGTTCAGGGGATGACGACCACCGGGCGCCGGGCGCGCTTGGCCAGGCGGCCCGCGACCGAGCCGAACAGCCGGCCCACGAAGCCGTGCGTGGAGCCGACGACGATCGCGTCCGCCGCGTACTCCTGCCCGACCTCCTCGAGTTCGTGGCAGATGTCGCCCCCGCGCTCGACCAGGATCCAGGGCACCTCGGCGAGATAGTCCGCGCAGGCCAGTTCCAGGCCCAGCACCTCGGTGCGGTGGTCGGGGACGTCGACGAAGACCGGGGGCTCGCAGCCCGCCCACACCGTGGTGGGCAGCCGGTTGGCGACATGCACGATGATCAGGCCCGAGCGGCTGCGCCGGGCCATGCCGATCGCGTAGGAGAGGGCGCGCTCGCTGGAGGTGGAACCGTCGAAGCCGACGACCACACCGTGCTGGAACGCGGGGTCGCAGGACGTGCGGTTCTCGTCCGACGCCAGCGGGTCGGCCGAGGCGGGCTCGGCGACCGACCGCTTGCGGTCCGCGGGTTCGAAGAATTCGTGACCGGCCATGAGTGTCTCGGCGTTGTGATCCTCGTCGGTGACTGCGGCGTGCGGGAAGACGACGGTGCGCGGCGGAGCTGTCCGGGAAACACCTTCCCCGGCCCATACCCCAAAGGGTACGGCGGCACGCCTTCCCGGCCCAGGGAACGGGCCCGGCCCCCGCACTGGCCGCGCGGGGTTCCCCGGAGCATGCACGAGCCACCGCCCCCGACGCAACGGTTCCTGCCCCTTACAGGCGTCACCACGGCGGCTTCACGCGGACTTCACAGCACCTTCCCGGGCATCGGGCGCCTTTCGGACGCCTGCCGGGCGCCTTTCGGACGTCCTTGCCGCACACGCAACCCGATCATCGCAGTGACCGGCGGCGCCACCCCGCGTTGAACCCCGTGAGCCATCGCCCCAGGGAGCCTTTGTTGCCCGCACCCCGTCCGCCCCACGGCCGCCGCCCGCGCGCCCGCACCCGCACCGGTCCCCCTGCCCCCGCCCCCGCCCAGGACACCGTCGGCGATCTCGTCCGCTGGGCCGCGTTCAGTTGCGTCCTCGTGCCCGTCGTCCTCGTCTGGTACGGCACCTCGCTGGCCGGTGCCACCGGCGCCGCACTGGGACTGGCGGCCGTCACCGCCGTCTGCCGCGCCCTGCTGCGCCGCTCCGAACGGCACGCCGCGCGAGCGGCACTGGAGGCGCACCGGCCCCGTCCCGCCCACGCGTCCGACGAGCCCCGCGGACGTCAGGAGTCCCGGACCGGTCCAGGGGGACGCCAGGCCGCCCACGCGCGCACCCGGCAGCCGGCTCACGCCGGAGTGTCCCAGGGGGCGCACAGGGGCGGTCGCCGGCCCCGCCGAAATACGCCGGTCGACTGACCGGTTTCCGCGCACGCGCCCGCATGTTTTCGGCCAACTTCCCGGCCATGTGCGGACACCCCCCGGAGACCCCTCCACAGCCCGTTCGACCTGCACCGAAAGGGTCTGCCGGGACGCGCGCACCCTATGGGGACCGGCCACCGGGACAAGGCGCACTTCCCTGCACGGCCCACGAGTGCAACGCTTCGTGATCGAATGCTTTACGCCAAGTTGCCATGTCGACAATTCGCCGGATGGTGAACCGGTCACGCCGGCGCCACCCGAAGCAGTAGATTCGATCATGACTGTCTTACGGCGGGGGACTCGTGCTGGACCGAGGGGAAACGTGTTGGAGCGACAGACCCGAAGCATGGAGGGCGCCGCGACCACCGAGGGGGGCTTAGCAGTATGAGCCACGACTCCACTGCCGCGCCGGAAGCCGCGGCCCGGAAACTCTCCGGGCGCCGCCGCAAGGAGATCGTCGCTGTGCTGCTGTTCAGCGGCGGCCCCATCTTCGAAAGTTCCATACCGCTGTCGGTGTTCGGGATCGACCGCCAGGACGCCGGCGTGCCGCGCTACCGCTTGTTGGTGTGCGGTGGCGAGGAGGGCCCGCTGCGGACCACAGGGGGCCTCGAACTCACCGCACCACATGGGCTGGAGGCGATATCACGGGCCGGCACGGTTGTCGTACCGGCCTGGCGTTCGATCACTTCTCCGCCGCCGGAGGAGGCGCTCGACGCACTGCGCCGGGCGCACGAGGAGGGCGCGCGGATCGTCGGGCTGTGCACCGGCGCGTTCGTGCTGGCCGCCGCCGGACTGCTGGACGGCCGCCCGGCCACCACGCACTGGATGTACGCGCCGACGCTGGCCAAGCGCTATCCGTCGGTGCACGTCGATCCCCGCGAGCTCTTCGTGGACGACGGCGACGTGCTGACCAGTGCCGGTACGGCCGCGGGCATCGACCTGTGCCTGCACATCGTGCGGTCGGACCACGGGAACGAGGCGGCCGGCGCGCTGGCTCGCCGCCTGGTGGTGCCACCGCGCCGCAGTGGCGGCCAGGAGCGCTACCTGGACCGCTCTTTACCGGAGGAGATCGGCGCCGACCCGCTCGCCGAGGTCGTCGCCTGGGCCCTGGAACATCTCCACGAGCAGTTCGACGTGGAGACGCTGGCCGCCCGCGCGTACATGAGCCGGCGCACGTTCGACCGCCGGTTCCGTTCGCTCACGGGCAGCGCGCCGCTGCAGTGGCTGATCACCCAGCGGGTGCTGCAGGCACAGCGGCTGCTGGAGACCTCCGACTACTCGGTCGACGAGGTCGCGGGCCGCTGCGGGTTCCGTTCGCCGGTGGCGCTGCGCGGGCACTTCCGGCGGCAGCTCGGCTCGTCCCCGGCCGCGTACCGGGCGGCGTACCGGGCGCGTCGGCCGCAGAGTGACCGGCCGACGGACACCGAGGGCTCCCCGAGTCAGGTGGCGGGCCCCGGCGGCCCGCAGTCGGCGCCGCAGGAGCAGCCGCCGCAGGTGCCGATGCAGTCGCGGCGTGCCGCGGCGGCGAACGCCCTGGGCGCGGCGGCCTCCGTCTCGGCCCCGGCGCCCGAACACGGGCACGGACACGGACAGGGGATCGGCAGGCACGCGCAGGAGATGCACTACGCGGGCAGCGGACGCGCGGGGGCTCCTGGCTCGCGCGGCGCGTCGTAGCGGGCACCACCCGCCGGGGCGGGGCGGGGCACGCCGTACGGGACCACCCGGTCCGGTACGGCGTGCCCCGCCCCGCTCCCGTACGTCCGGGCACAAGTCCCCGTGCACGGCCGGTCCGCCGCGCCGTCGCGGGGTCATAGGCTAAGCGTCATGAACGATCGCATGGTGTGGATCGACTGCGAGATGACCGGTCTCTCGCTGTCCTCCGACGCGCTCATCGAAGTGGCCGCGCTGGTCACCGATTCCGAGCTGAACGTACTGGGCGAGGGGGTGGACATCGTCATCCGGCCGCCGGACGAGGCGCTGGAGACGATGCCCGAGGTGGTGCGCGCGATGCACACGTCCTCCGGCCTGCTGTCCGAACTGGCGTCCGGCACGACGTTGGCCGACGCCGAGGAGCGGGTGCTCGCCTATGTGCGGGAGCACGTCAAGGAGCCCGGCAAGGCACCCCTGTGCGGCAACTCCGTCGGCACCGACCGGGGCTTCCTGACCCGGGACATGCCCGCCCTGGAGCAGTACCTGCACTACCGCATCGTGGACGTCAGTTCGGTGAAGGAGCTGGCCCGGCGCTGGTACCCGCGGGCGTACTACAACAGCCCCGACAAGAACGGCAACCACCGGGCACTGGCAGACATCCGGGAATCCATCGCGGAGCTGCGCTACTACCGGGAGGCGATCTTCGTACCGCAGCCCGGACCGGACTCCGACACGGCCCGCACGATCGCCGCCAAACACGTCCTGCCCGGTACCTGACCTGGGCATCCGGCCTCCGCGCCGGCCCCGGACGCCCTCCGCGGAAAGGCGTGCGCGAGCACCCCCGCGGAACCTGTACACTTTTTCTCGGCCGGTCGGTGGAACACCAGGGAAACCGTCGGTCATGGTGGGTGTAGCTCAGATGGTAGAGCACCTGGTTGTGGTCCAGGATGTCGCGGGTTCGAGTCCCGTCACTCACCCTCTTCGAAGAGGCCGATGACCTGCAACAACAGGTCATCGGCCTCTTCCCTTCCCCAAGTGGCCGCACCGATGGCCACTTGGGATGATGAAGAAGGTTCCCTCTTCCCTCCAGGGCGAGCATCCGTGAGCGTCTCTGTGATCCTGACGCGACCACCTCCAGGAGGTCCTCATGACCAAGACAGGACCCCAGCGTTACCCGGGCGCCAGCACCACGTACTGGTACCAGGACAAGTACGGCGGCGACGCCATGGAAGTCAACACCGTCGTCTGGCACACCACCGAGGGCAGGAGCCTGACGGACTACGAGGGCGGGGCCATTGCCCCGAACCTCACGGCCGTGCCGGACTTCACGCACAAGAAGCTGGTCTGGTACCAGCACTTCGACTTCGACGTCTCCAGCCGGGCCCTCGCCCACACGGGCTCCGTGGCCACCAACACGCTCAACGTGGTCCAGATCGAGATCGTCGGCACGTGCGACCCGGTCGCTCACGGGAAGTGGGGCAGCGCTCCCCACCTGTACACGCCGGAGCTGCCGGACTGGGTGATCCGGGACCTCGGAGCCTTCACCAAGTGGGCGCACGAGCAGCACGGCGTGCCCCTCACCTCGGACGTGACGTTCAAGGCGTACCCGGCCTCCCGCGGCCCCGGCAACGGCGTGCGCATGTCCGACGCCAAGTGGCTGCACTTCTCCGGCCACTGCGGACACCAGCACGTCCCCAGCGGCAACGAGCACGGCGACCCGGGCATGTTCCCGATGGCCGCCGTCCTGGCCGTCGCGAGGGGCGGCACCGTGGCGGAGAGCTTGCTCCCCGAGGTCGCCGACCGGCTCGCCCACCTCACCGAGAGTGTCGAGACGCTGACCGAGAAGGTCGACGCGCTCGCGCAGAGGAGCTGACCGGCCGGGCGCTCCCGCACGACCGCCACACCGTCCGGGCGACGAGTGAGTCCGGGGACCTCTGCGTTCCGGCTACGACGACGCCCTCACCACCAGTTCCGTCGGCAGGACCTCGTGGCGGCGTTCCGCGGGGACCTCGGCCGGGAGGCGGTGGGCGGCGATCTCGTGGAGGAGGAGATCGATCATCGCGCGTCCCATCTCCTCGATCGGCTGGCGAACACTGGTCAGCGGCGGGTCCATGTGGCGGGCGATCGCGGAGTCGTCGTAACCGACCAGGGCGACGTCCTCGGGTATGCGGCGGCCCGCCTCGCGCAGCACCTGGCGGGCGCCGGCGGCCATGACGTCGGAGCCGGCGAAGACCGCGTCGAGGTGCGGGGTGCGCTCCAGCAGCCGGGTCATCGCGCGGCGGCCGCCCTCCTCGGTGAAGTCGCCCGGTTCGAGTAGGTGTTCGTGGCCCGGGAGCCCCGCGTCCCGCAGTGCCTCCCGGTAGCCGTCCAGGCGTCGCTGGGCGCCGTAGACCGCGAGCAGGCCGGTGATGTGGGCGACGGTGCGGCGGCCGCCCGCCAGGAGGTGCTCGACGGCCGAGCGGGCGCCCGCGTAGTTGTCCGAGTCGACCGAGGCGAGCGTCTCCGCCCCCGAGCGCGGGCCGCTGATCACGGCCGGGATCTCCAGCTGGGCGATCAGATCGGGCAGCGGGTCGTCGGCGTGCACGGAGACCAGGAGCACCCCGTCCACCCGGTGCGCGGCCAGGTACTGGGCGAGGCGGCGGCGTTCGCGGTCGCCGCCCGCGAAGATGAGCAGCAACTGCATCTCGGTGTCGGACAGTTCGGCGCCCACCCCGCGCAGCATGTCGGAGAAGTACGGTTCCGCGAAGAAGCGGGTCTCGGGTTCGGGGACGACCAGGGCGATGGCGTCGGTGCGGTTGGCGGCCAGGGCGCGGGCGGCGGTGTTGGGGACGAATCCCAGCTCCGCGACGGCCGCCTCGACGGCGGCGCGGGTGGCGTCGCTGACCCGGGGGGAACCGTTGATGACCCGGGAGACCGTGCCGCGGCCCACGCCGGCCCGGGCGGCGACCTCCTCCAGGGTGGGCCGTCGACCGCCCCGGCTCCGCCCGCCGTTGACCGCCATAGTCGCCGCCTCCTGTTTTGCCGCCTTCAGGGCAGGAATGTAACAGCCTGGGGCGGCACCTCGTACGGGCCCGTCGCCGCCCGCCGACGACCATCGTCCCTCGTCGGACGGACTCCGCGCCCCCTCCGGCGGCACAAAAGCCGGGAGGGGCGCGGCCGGTGTCCGGCCGCGCCCCTCCCGGGTGGCGGATGCCGCTCCTGCGCGCCGGTGGCCGGCCCGCGGAGGTCAGTCCCGCGCGCCGGTGGCCGGCAGCGCGTTGTCGCGGATCACGCCCGCGTACCAGTGGGCGCTGTCCTTGGGGATGCGGCGCTGGGTGGAGTAGTCGACGTAGACGGCGCCGAAGCGCTTGGAGTAGCCGTAGGACCACTCGAAGTTGTCCAGCAGCGACCACAGGAAGTAGCCCCGCACGTCGGCCCCGTCGGCGACGGCCCGGCGGACGGCGTCCAGGTGGGCGTGCAGGTAGGCCACCCGCTGCGGGTCGTTGACCTTGCCCTCGGGCGAGATGTAGTCGTCGAAGGCGGCACCGTTCTCGGTGACCATGAGCGGCAGTTGGGGGTGCGACGCGGCCAGGTCGGTCAGCAGGGTGTGCAGACCACTGGCGTCGATGGCCCAGTTCATCGCGGTGACGTTGTCGTTGGCCAGGTGGAAGGCGATGTGGTCGGAGCCGGTCCACGGGGAGTGCTCGCTGGCGCCGTGGCCGTCGTTCTTCGTGGTGCCGGCACCGTCGACCGGGTGCGAGACCACGGTGGGCGAGTAGTAGTTGACGCCGAGGACGTCGATCGGGCGGGAGATCTCCGCCAGGTCGCCGTCGTGCACCAGCTCGTTCCAGTCCACCAGGTGGGAGGTGTCGGCGATCAGGTCCTGGGGGTAGGCGCCGTCCAGGATCGGGCCGGTGAAGACGCGGTTGCCGACGGCGTCGATGCGGCGGGCGGCCTCGGCGTCCTCGGGGCTGTCGGTCAGCGGACGCACCTGGTGCAGGTTGAGGGTGATCGAGGTCTGCGCGGTCGACGGCAGGTTGTCGCGCAGCACCCCGACCGCCTTGCCGTGGGCCAGGTTCAGGTGGTGGGCGGCACGCAGGGTGGCGGCCGGGTCGGTGCGGCCGGGGGCGTGCACGCCGGAGCCGTAGCCGAGGAACGCCGAGCACCAGGGCTCGTTGAGGGTGGTCCACACGCCGACGCGGTCGCCGAGGGCGCGGGCCATGATCTCCGCGTAGTCGGCGAAGCGGTACGCGGTGTCGCGCTGCGGCCAGCCGCCCGCGTCCTCCAGCTCCTGGGGCAGGTCCCAGTGGTAGAGGGTGGCGACCGGGGCGATGCCCGCCTCCAGCAGCTCGTCGGTGAGACGGCGGTAGAAGTCCAGGCCGCGCTCGACGGCGGGGCCGCGGCCGGTGGGCTGGACCCGGGACCAGGAGACCGAGAAGCGGTACGCCTTCAGGCCGAGGTCCTTCATCAGCGCCACGTCGTCGCGGTACCGGTGGTAGTGGTCGGCGGCGATGTCGCCGGTGTCGCCGTTGCGCACCTTGCCGGGGGTGTGGCTGAAGGTGTCCCAGATGGAAGGGGTGCGACCGTCCTCGGCGGCGGCACCTTCCACCTGGTAGGCGGCGGTGGCGGCACCCCAGACGAAGTCGGCCGGGAAGGAGAGAGAGGTTTCCGTTGCCGGCCGGGCAGTGGTCTCGGGTCGTACGGCGGTCATGGTGAGAACGCTCCCAAAGTGGCGTGAGGAGGGCCGGACGGTGATCCGGCGGCGGGGGGGAAGGCGGGTCGGGTCCGGGTGCGGGCCCGCGAGGGGAAGGGGGTTCGGTGCGGCGCGAACCCCGCGGGTGGCGGAGGGGGAAGGAGCCGGGGCGGACAGCGCGTTGTCCCCCGCCCGCCGCGGCCCCGCCCGTACGGCCCGTGTGCGGGACGGGCCGTGCCGGGCAGGACGTACGGACGGCGGACGGACGCTTGCGCGCGGACGGTGGACGCGCGGGCGTCAGCCCTTGACCGCGCCCGCCATGATGCCGCCGACGATCTGCTTGCCGAAGACCACGAACACCAGCAGCAGCGGCAGCGTGCTGATCAGCGCGCCCGCCATGACGATGCTCTGGTCCGGCGTGTACGAGGCGCTGAGCTGGCCGAGGGCCACCTGGAGGGTGGGGTTGGTCTGGTTCAGCGCGAGGAACGGCCAGAAGAAGTCGTTCCAGGCCTGCACGAAGGTGAGCATGCCGAGCACCATCATCGCGGGCCTGGCGGCGGGCAGGACGACGTTCCAGACGATGCGGATGTTGCTCGCCCCGTCGACCTTGGCGGCCTCGATGAGTTCGTAGGGCAGCGCCTCGATCAGGTACTGCCGCATGAAGAACACGCCGAACGCGCCGACCAGGGTCGGGAAGATCACCGACTCTAGCTTCCCGTTCCAGCCGATGTCCGACATCATCATGTACAGCGGCACGACGCTGAGCTGCGGCGGGATCGTCAGGGTCGCGATCACGGCGGTCATCAGCGCGCCCCGGCCACGGAAGCGCATCTTGGCGAACGCGTAGCCGGCCAGGGTACAGAAGAACAGCGTGGCGGCGGTGATGCAGCCGGCCACGATGGCGGTGTTGACGATGGCCTTGCCGAGGTTGGCCTGTTCCCAGGCCGTCTGCAGATTGGTCCACAGCCTGCCGCCCGGAAGGAACGGGGGCGGGGTGTCGAGGACGCGCTGCTGGTCGTGCGAGGCGGCCACCAGCGTCCAGTACAGCGGGAAGACGGAGCCCAGGCCGACGATCGTCAGGAAGACGTAGGTGAGGGGACCGCCCTTGAGCTGCTGGCCGGCGCCCATCTTGAAGCGGCTGCGGGCCGGGCCCGCGTCGGCGGGGCCCGTGGCCGGGGCCGGCCCCGGTACGGCGGTCTTGGTGGGACTTGTCGTGGTCATCGATGTCACTCCCGTCAGACCGCGCTCTTGCGCACGAATCGGCCGATGATCCAGTTGATCAGGGCGATGAGCAGCAGCAGGACGAGCATGGCCCAGGCGACGGCCGCGGCCGGGCCCAGGTGTCCGAGCTTCCAGCCGTAGTTGTAGAGGTAGATGCTCAGGGTCTCGTACTGGTGGTCGCTGCCGCCGACGGAACCCAGGGTGCCGCCCTGCAGCAGCAGCGGCTCACCGAACAACTGCATGGAACCGATCGTCGAGATGACGATGGTGAACAGGATCGTCGGCCGCAGCGAGGGGATGGTCACCTTGCGGAACTGCTGCCAGCGCGTCGCCCCGTCGATGGAGGCGGCCTCGTAGAGGTCGGTCGGCACGGCCTGCATGGCCGCCAGGTAGATCAGGGCGTTGTAGCCGGTCCAGCGCCAGATGATGATGACCGAGATGGCGATCTTGGACGTCCAGTGCCCGTTGCCCCAGTTGGTGTCGCTGGAGGCGCCGAAGAAGTGCAGCACCCAGTTGAGCAGGCCGCCGTCGGTCCGGAAGACCAGGGCGAAGACGAGGGCGGCGGTCGCGACCGAGGTGGCGTACGGGGTCAGGATCAGCGTCCGCCAGAAGGTGCTGGCGCGCAGCTTGTAGTTGAGCAGGTGGGCGAGGCCCAGCGCGACCAGCAGCTGCGGGACGGTCGAGATGACGCCGATGACGAACGTGTTGGAGACGGCCGTCCAGAACTCCGAGTCCTGGAGGATCTTCGTGAAGTTGTCGAAGCCGACCCACTCGGACTGGTCGAGGGTGGTCATCTCCACCCGGTGCAGTGCTATCCAGCCGGTGTAGAGGAGCGGGTAGAGGCCGAAGGCGCCGAAGATCAGGAAGAAGGGCGCGATGTAGGCGTACGGCGACGCCTTGTCGTCGAAGCGCCACAGGCGGGAGCGCCACGCGCTGCGTTCCTTCGACACTGTGCCGGAGCCGCCGGGCGGCGGGCTGACGGCGCCCTGTGTGGGGGTTGTCGTTGCCACGGAGGGAGTCCTTCCCTGGGAGGTTGCGGCGGGTAGGGGGCGGGAGGCGCGTGCACGGGCGACCGTCCCGCCGCTCCCTGCGCTGTTCGGTACGGTATCGAGCCGCCCGCGCCGCGGCCCGACGTACGTGTGTGCGGAACCCTGGGGTTCCGCTGAGGGACCGGATCCGGCGGACGGGACCGGAGATCGGGTGTCGCTCCCGGCTCCGCCCTGTGGACGGGGCCGGATCGGGCGCGACCGGATCGGGCGCGACCGCCGGGGGCCGGCCCGTCGTACCGGCACCGTTCCCCCGTGCCGGTGCCGGTACGACGGGCCCGCACCCGGTGCGGTTCTTACCCGGACCCTGTGCGGATCCGGGTCTGCGAACCAGGTGCACCCCTCACCGGGGCACGCACCCGGCCGGCGGGTGAGCGCCGGCCCGGTGACGCGGGTGCCGTCGGCGGCCGAGGCCGCCGGTGCGGTGCGGACAGCCCCTGGGAGCCACCCGCACCGCCGGGGTTCAGCCGATCGCCTTGTCGATGTTCTGGGTCGCGGCCTTCCAAGCGTCGTCCGGCTTGGTGTTGCGCTGCTCCATGTTGTTGATCTGCGTGGAGATCGCGTCCTTGATCACGCCGTCCTTCGCACCGAGCACCGCCTCGGGGATGGACTTGGCCTCCTCGGCGTAGATCTGGCCGATCGGGGCGTTGTTGAAGTACGGCAGCTTCGCGTCCTTCACGTCGGCGAGCTCGTACGCACCCGTGTTCGACGGGAAGACGCCGATGGTCTTGAACACCTTGGCCTGCTGCTCGGGCGCGGTCAGCCACTTGACCAGCTCCTGCGCCTCCTTCACGTGGTTGCCGCTCTTCGGCACCGCGAGGAAGGAGCCACCCCAGTTGGCGGCGGAGTCGCCGGGCGCCCGGGCGATGTCCCACTTGCCCTTGTAGTTGTCACCCGAGTTGACGGAGATCTGGGCCGCCATCCACGCCGGGCAGGCCACCGTGGCGATGGTGCCCTTGCGCAGCGCCGTGGTCCACGGGTCCTGGAACTCGGCCAGGCCCTGGCTCAGCTTCTTGGACGCGGCGTCGGCGGCGAGATTCCAGCCCTTCTTGACCGACGCGCTGTCCTTGTAGACCGGCTTGCCGCTGGCGTCGTAGTACTGCTCCGAGGAGGAGGCGACCACCGCGTTGTACATCGCGCTGGCGGAGTCCATGAAGTAGGTCCCGGAGGGGGCCTTCTTCTTGTACTGCTCACCGAGCTTGATGTAGTCCTCCCAGCCGCCCTTGACCGCCTTGGCGACGGCGTCGCGGTCGGACGGCAGCCCCGCCTTCTCGAACAGGTCGCGGCGGTAGCAGAGCGACATCGGACCGATGTCGGTGCCGGCGCCGATCACCGTGCCGTCCTTGGCGGTGGCCTGCTTCTCCTTCCAGGAGACCCAGTCCTTGACGTCGATGACCTTGCTGAGGTCCTGGAACTTGGCCGCCTGGGTGTCGACGACCTCCTTGATGCGGCCGACCTCGATACCCGTGACGTCCGCCAGGCCACTGCCCGCGTTCAGCTGCTGAAGCAGCTTCGGGTAGTAGTCCTGCTCGTCGGCGGTCGTCTCTTCCTTGACCGTGATGTTCGGGTGCAGCTTGTGGTACTCGTCGAACAGCTTGGCTTCCTTGTAGCCGAACTGCCCGAAGTCCGCGAGCTTGAGGGTGATGTTCCCGTTGGAGTCCGAGCTGTCCGAGTCGTCGCTGCTGCAGCCGGTCAGCAGCAGCGCGGAGGCGGTAAGAACCGTGGTGGTCACGGCCGCTGCTCTGCGGCCTCGACCGCCGCCGGTACGGGTGATGCGCATTCCACTACTCCTTGTTCCAGTGGGGAACGGGACCTCAGGAATCGGGCCGCCGGGGACCCGGCGGCCCGGACCTGCCCTCTCGGTTCGAGCAGCGGCCAGTTCACAACACGGGTTGTGCGGTGAAAAGATGCTGGTCAACAGTGGGTGTTGCGAGGCGGAGGGAAGGGCCTTCGGTGTTCTGGTCCACACGGGAGTAACCCCCCGAGTACCCGTGGGACCGCTCCCACGCGGCATGCCGGAAGACTCGTTCCTGTGAGCCCCAGTGTCAAGACTTGAAAACGGCGTCGTTGCGCAAGCGTGTTGTAGGCGTCACGTTTACGTGTCGTGACGGCACGTGTAACCAGCGCGACATACGGCCGTCACACGCCGGATCCCCGCAGGTCAACGGCGCGTTCGCGGACCCGTCCGCAGGCCCGGTGCGGCCCGCGGGGACGGTTTCGGAAAATTCTGGGTCAGAATGAGGCCGACCCCCCACTGATCGCCGAGAGGTGAACGATGAGACCTGCCGACCCGCCGGCCAGGAACGCGGACGTCCGGCGCCCCACCCTCAACGCCGTGGCCGCGCTCGCCGGTGTCGGGCGGGGCACCGTCTCCCGGGTGATCAACGGCTCCCCCAAGGTGAGCGACCGTTCCCGGGCCGCCGTGCAGCGGGCCATCGACGAACTCGGCTACATCCCCAACCGGGCCGCCCGCTCCCTGGTCACCCAGCGCACCGACTCCGTGGCGCTGGTCGTTCCCGAGGCGCAGAACCGGCTCTTCTCCGAGCCGTACTTCTCCGGGATCATCCGCGGGGTGTCCGCGGGCCTCGCCGGCGCGGGCATGCAGTTGCTGCTGGTCCTGGTGCGCGACGAGAAGGAGTACGCGCGCCTGGCCACGTACCTGTCCGCGCAACGGGTGGACGGCGTGCTGATGATGGCCGTGCACAGCGACGACACGCTTCCCGACCGGCTGGAGGAGCTGTCCGTGCCGACCGTGCTGGCCGGCCGGCGCGGCGACGGCGAACCGCTGGGGCACGTCCGCGCGGACAACGGGGGCGGGGCGCGCAGCGCGGTCGAACACCTGCTGGCGGGCGGCCGCCGGACGATCGGCACGATCACCGGCCCGCTGGACATGGACGTGGCGCGGGCCCGGCTCGACGGCTACCGGGGGGCACTGGAGAGCGCGGGACTCGAAGTCGACGACGACCTGGTCGTGCAGGGCGACTTCACCGAGGACGGCGGCCGCTGGGCCATGCGGGAGCTGCTGCGACGGCGGCCGGAGGTGGACGCGGTGTTCGCCGCGTCGGACGTGACGGCATCGGGGGCGGTGCTGGAACTGCGGGCGTCGGGACGGCGGGTACCGGACGACGTGGCGGTGATCGGGTTCGACGACTCCATCGTTGCGCGGCACATCGATCCGCCCCTCACCAGCGTGCGGCAGCCGCTGGAGGAGATGGGGCGCACGATGGCGCGGCTGCTGCTCGACGAGATCGAGCACCGGGGGGCGGGGCACCGCGGCGTCGTACTGCCGACGGAACTGGTGGTCCGGGAGTCGGCGTGAGGGGGGTTCCCTCGCCGACTTGGGGCTTGGGAGCCTCCGGCGGGGGCCGTGGCCGCGAGGGCAGCGCCTTCGGGGGGTGGGGCGCGCGCGGGATGGCGGGTGTGGGGCGCGCGGGATGGCGGGTGCGGGTGAGTGGGGCTTCTCGCGCCCACGCGGCGGAGCCGCATATCGACACTGCCCCGTGCCCCTGATCAGGGGCACGGGGAACTGCGCGGTCTTTTCGGGGTCCGGGGGCGGAGCCCCCCGGGGGGACGGGAAGGGCAGGGGCGGCGGGGGCGAGAAAAAACCCGTGGAGCCTCTCGTGAGGGCGCCCCGGCGGGACGCGGAGCCGTATCCCGCGCGCGGGGGTTTCCTCGTGGGAGCGCTCCCATGCATAATGGGCGACGCATCCGACCCGTGGGAGCGATTCCATGACCGAGCCGACACCCCCCGTGCGCTTCCCTCCCGCCTTCGTCTGGGGCGCGGCCACCTCCGCCTACCAGATCGAGGGAGCCGCGGCGGAGGACGGCCGTACGCCCTCCATCTGGGACACCTTCAGTCACACACCGGGGAAGACGGCCGGCGGCGACCACGGCGACATCGCCGTCGACCACTACCACCGCTACCGCGACGACGTGGCGCTGATGGCGGAGCTCGGCCTGTCCTCGTACCGCTTCTCCGTCTCGTGGTCCCGCGTGCAGCCCACCGGACGGGGTCCGGCGGTCCAGCGCGGGCTGGACTTCTACCGCCGCCTGGTGGACGAGCTGCTCTCCCACGGCATCAAGCCGGTTCTGACGCTGTACCACTGGGACCTGCCGCAGGAGTTGGAGGACGCGGGCGGCTGGCCGGAGCGGGAGACCGCCTACCGGTTCGCCGAGTACGCCGCGCTCCTCGGCCAGACGCTCGGCGACCGCGTCGAGCAGTGGACCACCCTGAACGAACCCTGGTGCAGCGCCTTCCTCGGCTACTGCTCCGGCGTGCACGCCCCGGGGCGCACCGACCCGGAGGCCTCGCTGCGGGCCGCGCACCACCTGAACCTCGCGCACGGCCTGGGCACGGCCGCCCTGCGGGCCACGATGCCGGCCGGCAACACGGTCGCCGTGAGCCTCAACTCCCAGGTGATCCGCCCGTTCTCGCAGGACCCCGCGGATCTGGAGGCGGCGCGGCGGATCGACGACCTCGCCAACGGCGTCTTCCACGGCCCGATGCTGCACGGGGCGTACCCGGAGACGCTGATCAAGGCGACCCGGCCGGTCACCGACTGGGCCTTCGTCCAGCGGGGCGACCTGGTGCTGGCCCAGCAGCCGCTGGACGCGCTCGGCCTGAACTACTACACGCCCGCCCTGGTGAGTGCGGCGGGGAACGCGCCGTCCGGTCCGCGCGCGGACAATCACGGCGCCGGCGAGGGGGGACCCTGGCCGGGCGCCGACGACGTGGTCTTCCACCAGCCGCCGGGCGACCGGACGGCGATGGGCTGGACGGTCGACCCGACCGGGCTGCACGACCTGGTCATGCGCTACACCCGTGAGGTGCCCGGCCTGCCGCTGTACATCACCGAGAACGGCGCCGCATACGACGACGAGCCCGACGCCGAGGGCCGCGTGCACGATCCGGAACGCATCGCCTACCTGCGCGGCCACCTCTCGGCGGTGCGCCGCGCGATCGACGACGGCGCCGAGGTGCGGGGCTACTACCTGTGGTCCCTGATGGACAACTTCGAGTGGGCGTACGGCTACGAGAAGCGGTTCGGCGCGGTGTACGTGGACCACGAGACGCTGGCCCGCACCCCGAAGTCGAGCGCCCACTGGTACGGCCGCGCCGCCCGCACCGGCGTGCTGCCGCCGCACCCATAGACCGCCGTGCCCGCGCCACTACCCGCCCCGCCCGGCGCGGGCACGGTCGAAAACCCCGGTCCGGCCGGCGTAAGCGGACGCCGGCCGGGCCGGTCAGGGGGACGGGGCGCGGTCCTGGTGGGGGGTTCTGTGGGGAAGCGGACCGCGCCCCGCGCCGGACGGGAGCTGCCCGGCGGAGGGCGCCGGGCAGCTCCTCTGTCTTGGGGCTCCCGTCAGGTCACAGCCCCTGCTCCCGGCTGTCGGCCGTGAAGGCCTCGCCCGGGCCGCGAAGGCCTTACTTGTAGGCCGCGAAGGCCTTCGAGAAGTCGAACGCCCCCTGCGTGATCGAGCTGCACGTCGCGTCGGCCGTGTTCTTCGCCTGCGCGCACTGCTTGTCGCGCGTCGCGGACCACATCGACAGCCACGCCAGTCCCTTCGACTTCGCGAAGTCCACCAGCTGCTTGGCGTCGTCGACCTTGAACACCTCCGTGGACACGTCGTTGACGCCGATCATCGGCGTGACCGCGACGGCCTTCCACGCCGCGTCGTCGGAGAGGCCGAGCACGCTTCGGATCTGCGCCTGGGTCGCGGTGGCCGCCTGGATCGCGTAGCCGCCCATGTCCCCGTTGTACGAGGCCCCGTAGTCCATCGCCATGATGTTGACGGCGGAGATCTTCACGCCGTTGGACTTGGCGTTGGACAGCAGGTCGACGCCGTCCTGGGTGAGCCCCTCCGGCATGACGGGCAGGGTGAAGGAGACGTCCAGACCGGAGTGCGACTGCTGGAGCTTGGCGATGGCCTGGGCACGCCGGGTGTTGGCCGCCGTGTTCGGCAGCGCGCCGCCCTCGATGTCGAAGTCGACCTTGGTCAGCTTGTAGGTGTCCACGACCTTGCCGTACGCCGCCGCCAGCGCGTCGGCGGAGGAGCACGTGGTGCCGAGCTCGGAGCCCGAGGCGCCGCCGAAGGAGACGCGGACGTCGCCGCCCTTGGCACGGAGCTTGCCGATCTGCGCGGCGACCGCGTCGCTGCCCAGGTCGCTGACGCCGCCCCACTTCGGCGTGCAGCCGCCGCCGTCGGTGACGAAGGCGAGGTTGTAGGTCTTCACCCCGGTGGCGTCGGTGGCGGCGAGCAGGTCGAAGGCGGGGTAGAGAGAGGTGTCGACGTACGGCGCGAATCCGGCGCTGCCCGCGCTGCCGTTGCCGGTGTCGGGGGTCGACGGGGTGGAGCTGGGCTTGGGGTCGGCACTCTGCGACGGGGTGGCAGGCTTGCTGGGCCGGGTGCTCGGTTCGGAGGTGGCGGGCTCCGAGGGGCGGCCGCTCGGCTCGGGGGTGGCGCCGTCGTCCGCGGAGCAGCTCGCGCCGTCGATGCGGCAGCCGGTGGGGTCGCCCTTGCCGCTGACGACGAAGCCGACGGTGACGGACTCGTTCGCCGCGAGCCCGTCCTTGTCCCAGGACGGCGCCGTCACGGTGACGTGCTGTCCGCTCACCTTCGACGTGGCGTTCCACAGCGAGCTGATCCTCGCACCGGCAGGCAGGTCGAACTCCAGCTTCCAGTCGGCCTCCTTGGCGCCGGTCTCGTTGGTGACGACGTACTGGCCGGTGTAGCCGGTCTCCCACGTGCTGGACTTGGTGTAGACGGCACCGACGCCGGCCGCGTGCGCGGTACCGGTGAGCGCGAAGGCGCCGCCGCCCGCCACGGCCGCCGCGACGACGCCGCCGATCACCTTGTTCCTGCCGCTGACCTTGCGCCGGTGCGTACTGCTCATCGAATGCCTGCTTTCACTGCTCACGGAAGTGGGGGTGCGGCAGAAAGCTAGCGGGCGGGATTCGGGCGGATCGCCCGAACCGGGCGGGGGTCGGGGATCTTAGGGTGCGCTTAAGGAAGGGATCGGAGGGCGTTAAAGGTCGAGACCAATCGGTGCGCGGGCGGGCGGCACGCGGACCTGCGGGCGCGGGGCGCGCCCTCTGCCTCACTTCGCCAGCACGACCCGCCTGCGCTTGCGCTCCCGCCCCCGGTGGCCGCGGCCGCGCGTCGTCGTGCCGCAGCCGTCGAGCTGGATCCAGATGCGGACCTCCGTGCCGCCGAGGACGGACGAGCCGATGCGTACGTCGCCGCCCGTCGACTCGGCCAGCCGCCGGACGATGTCCAGCCCGAGCCCCGTCGACCCGTCGCTGCCCGAGCCGCGTCCCCGGGCCATCGCGGCGTCGGGGTCGGTGATGCCCGGTCCCGCGTCGGAGACCAGCACGATCACCGCATCCTCCGCGTGATGCACGTCGACCGCGAAGGCGGTGCCCTCCGGGGTGTGCCGGAAGACGTTGCCGAGCAGCGCGTCGAGCGCGGCGGCCAGGTCGGCGCGGGCCACGGGTATGCGCACCGGGCGGTCGATGCCGGCCGTGCGTACCTTGCGTCCCTCGTCCTCGGCCAGCGCGGACCAGAACTCCATGCGCTCGCGCACCACTTCGGCCGCGTCGCAGCCGGCGCCGGGTCCGGGCGCGGTCGTCTGCGGCTTGGCCTCCCGCGCCGTGCGGATGATGGTGTCGACCTCTCGTTCGAGCTGGGCGACGGCCGCGCGGGTCTGGTCGGCGGCCGGGCCCTCGCCGAGCGAGGCCGCGTTGAGCCGCAGCACGGTCAGCGGGGTGCGCAGCCGGTGCGACAGGTCGGCGGCCAGTTCCCGTTCGTTGGCAAGCAGTTGGACGACCTGGTCGGCCATGGAGTTGAAGGCGACCGCCGCGAGCCGCAGTTCGGTCGGTCCCTCCTCGGGCACCCGGGCGCCCAGCTTCCCCTCCCCCAGTTCGTGCGCGCCCTCGACCAGGCGCTGCGCGGGCTGCACCATGCGCACCCCGAGCCGGTCGGCGACGGCGACCGAGCCGACGATCAGTGCGGCACCGACGGCGGCGAGCACCGCCCAGGCCGTGCCGACGCCGTTGCTGACCTCGGACTCGGGCACGTACACCTCGACCACGGCGATGGCGCCGGAGCCGATCGCGACGGGCTGGAGCAGGGTGGAACCGCCCTTCACCTCGCTGGTGGAGGCCCGGCCCAGCTTGCGGGTGGCCTCGATGTCCTTGTCGGCGGCGCGCCGCCGGCCGAGGTCGAGGGCCTTGGTGGCGCCCTCGCCGCTGACCACGTTCCCTTCGCCGTCGGTTCCCGCGGTCGCCGGTATGTGCACCGCTATGCCCTCGTCGTCGGAGCCGGCCGAGGCGACGACGCGCTCCAACTGGTCCCGCTCGGTGGTGATGGAGAGCGCGGGCGCCACGGCCGCCGCCTCCCGCTCGGCGTTGGAGAAGGCGCGGTCGCGCGCCATCTCCTTGATGACCAGGCCGAGCGGCACCGCGAAGGCGACCACGACCATGGTGGTCACCGCCAGGCACACCTTGACCAGTGCCCACCTCATGACAGCGGCTCCGCTCTCGGCGGCTCCAGCTTCACGCCCACGCCGCGCAGGGTGTGCAGATAGCGGGGCCTGGCCGCCGTCTCGCCCAACTTCCGCCGCAGCCAGGAGAGGTGGACGTCGATGGTCTGATCGTCGCCGTAGGACTGCTGCCACACCTCGGCGAGCAGCTCCTTGCGCGGGACGACGACGCCGGGGCGGCCGGCGAGGAAGGCGAGCAGGTCGAACTCACGCCGGGTCAGGTCCAGGCGCAGGCCGTCGAGTTCGGCCTGGCGGCGCAGCGGGTCGATGGTGAGCCCGCCGACGCGGATCACCGCGGACACCGGTGCCTCGCCCGCGCCCGACCGGGCCCGACGCAGCACGGCGGCCATCCGCGCGGACAGGTGCTCGACGGAGAACGGCTTGGTCAAGTAGTCGTCGGCGCCCGCGTTGAGCAGCCGGACGACCTCCGTCTCGTCGTCCCGCGCGGTGGCCACTATCACCGGTACGTCGGTGATGCCGCGCAGCATCTTCAGCGCCTCGGACCCGTCCAGATCGGGCAGTCCGAGGTCGAGTATCACGACGTCGAACGAGAAGTGGGCGACCTCTCGCAGCGCTTCGAGTGCGGTGCCGACACTGCGCACGGTGTGCGCGGCGTCGGTCAGATGCCGGATGAGCGCGGAGCGTACGAACTGGTCGTCCTCGACCACGAGCACACTTGCCATGCGCCGCACCGTACGCCATGCGTGCGGAGCCGTTCCGGGCCTGTGGACAACTCCACGACGCACAAAGGACATTCGAGACTGTGTACGACTGGTGAGACACCCGTGGGGCGGGTGAGGCAGTATGACAGTGATGTACAGAGGACTCGTTCACGTACTGGCGTGGTCGCTCGCCACGGGCGCGGCGGTCACGCTGTCGTGGTGGGGTGTCCACACGGTCATGGCGGGGACCGCCTACGACCCGCCGCGCGCCCTGCCGATCACGGCCGTCGGCTCGACGCAGGAGGCGCGGGCACTGGCTTCCGCGACCAGCCGCCCGCGGAAGCCGACGAGAAGTCCGTCACCGTCCCGCGCGCCGAAGTCGCCCACGAAGCACGGCACTCCGGCCTCCCCCACCTCCTCCCCGTCCGCCCCGTCCTCCTCCGGCTCTCCCGCGCACTCGTCGCAGAGTTCGCCGCCGGCCTCGTCCGGGCAGGTCAAGGGCTACGACACCGCCGGCGGCCGGGTGGTGTTCGACATCGGCGAGACCTCCGCGACGCTGGTGTCCGCGACGCCGGGGGCCGGCTGGTCGATGCAGGTGTGGAAGACGGAGTCGTGGATCCGCGTGGAGTTCACCTCGGGCGCGGACAAGGTGTCGGTCTTCTGCACCTGGCACGACGGACCGCCGCACGTGGACATCGGCACCTACTGAGGGGTCCGAGGGATCCGAGGAGTCCGTGCGCGGTGGGTGCGGCCCCTTACGCGCCGGCCACCGGACGGTACCCGCCCCCCCTCAGTCGAACACCGTCGGCGGCGGGGCCGGTGACGCCACCGCGTCCGCGTCCGTGACCGGGCGCGCGCCGCCGGTGAAGTCGGTGAGCGCCCTGCCGTGTTCGACCCGCGCGGAGTGCGGGTCCGAGGCCGCGCGGCGGGTGAGCTCGGCGACGGGCAACGGCACGTCGGAGGCGACGAGTATCGCGTTGCCGAAGCGCCGCCCGCGCAGCACTGCCGGTTCCGCGACCAGTGCCAGCTCCGGAAAGACGGCCGCGGCCGTGGCGATCTGGCCGCGCAGATGGGTCAGCGGCGGACCGTCCGTGAGGTTCGCCGCGTACAGGCCGCCGGGGCGCACCACCCGGCGCGCGTCGACGAGGAACTCCGTCGAGGTGAGGTGGGCCGGTGTGCGGGCCCCGGCGAACACGTCGGCGAGGACGACGTCGGCCCAGTCGTCCGGCGTCCTGGCGAGTCCCTCGCGGGCGTCGAGGGTGCGGACGCGGATCCGCGCGCGGGGATCCAGCGGCAGCGTCTCGCGCACGAACCGCACCAGGGCGCCGTCGCGCTCGACGACCTGCTGGGTGGAGCGGGGCCGGGTGGCGGCGGTGTACCGGGCGAGGGTGAAGGCCCCACCGCCGAGGTGCAGCACGTGCAGTGGCCGGCCGGGCGGGGCGGCGAGGTCGATCACATGACCGAGGCGGCGCTGGTAGTCGAAGACGAGGCGGGTGGGGTCGTCGAGGTCGACGTGCGACTGCGGGGCGCCGTCGAGGAACAGGCTCCAGGAGCGGGGGCGGTCGCGGTCGGGCGTCAGCCGGGCCGATCCGCCGTCGACGCTCGCCCCGACCTCGGCGACCGCCCGCCGACCGCCGCCCCGGCCACTCGTCGGCGCCTCGGCCCGCGAGGCCTGCGAGGCTTTCGATGCCTGCGCGGCCTGCGCCGGACTCACGGCCTTCGAGGCCCTCGCCGCCTTCGCGGCCTTCGCGGCCTCCCCCCTCTTCGGGGCCTTCGCCGACCTCGCGCTTCTCGCCATCCGTCCATTATCGGTGCAGCCCGCCTCCCGCACCGAGGCGCCTCGCAGCCCTGCCGAAGCGCCCCTGGCGCCTACCGGCAGGCCCCGTCCGCGCGGCTCACCGGCAGCTGTCCGCCGCCCGGAGCAGTCGCGCGGCCTCGCCGAGCGCGTCCCGCAGCACCGCGGGGTCGGTGGCAGGCTCGGCGCCGCCCGGCGGCAGCAGCCAGCCGCCGCCCTCGCCGGCCGGTTCGGGCGCGGCCGGGGCCGTCCCCCCGCCGTCCGTCTGTGTACAGGTGCTGCCCGGCACGTCCCAGGCGTCCGCCGTCCCGGCCGGCACCAGGAAGCCGAGGGTGTCGCAGTCGTCGTCGTGCAGGACGGGTCCGACGCGGTCCCCGGTCCCGCGGCGCAGGATGTCCACGGCTTCCAGGCCCTGCCGCGCCGGTACGGTCACCACGTCGGGAACGTTCGGCGACGGCAGTGACCCATGTGACTCGAGTGGCTCGAATGACCCAAGTGACCCATGTGACCTTCGGGGATCGATCCTCTTCATCCCGGCCTCCCACACGGCGTACCCCTCCTGACAGCTGAGTGGTCGGGAGTTCGGGCGGCTCCCGATCCGTGAGGTACAACGCACGAGCCCGTCGACGGCTACGGCGCACACGCCTTCCGGAGGATGGCAGTTCATGGCAGATCCAGGATGAGATATCCGGTTTGTAGCCAAACCTCGCATGACGGCATCTGACGGACGGGTACGTTCATGCCCCGTCGGACGGTTCGACGGAGTGCGAGAGAGGGCCCGGCCATGGCGTCGTCAGCGGTGACCTCGTCCCAGTCCCCCCTGCCACCGAGGCCGAACCTCGCCTTCCGGCAGTTGCGCGGGCAGCGCTCGCCGGGGGAGTTCGCGGCGGCGGTGCGGCGGGCCGCGCGGGAGATCGGCGAGCGGGTGAGCTGCGACGCCCGGTACATCGGACGGGTGGAGGCGGGGGAGATCCGCTGCCCCAACTACGCCTACGAACGGGTGTTCCTGCACATGTTCCCCGGCCGGGAACTGACCGACCTGGGGTTCGCCCCTCGCTCGTCCGTACGCGGCCGCTGCCCGCGCCCGGCCGCCGACGATCCCCCAGCCCCGCGACCCGATCCGCGGCCCGATCCGCGCCCCGGCCCGCACCGACCGAACCAAGAGGAGAGCGACGTGCAGCGTCGCGCATTCATGACCGGCGGCACCGCCACCGTGGCGGCCGTCTCCCTGACACCCCTGACGGCGATGACGCCCTGCGGTCCCGCTCCCGACGCCACGGCCGCCGCCGGACGCCCGGCCCGCCGCGCGGGCGCCGCCGAGGCCGACCTGCTGGAGGAGGCCGTACGGCGGATCCGGCTGCTCGACGACCGGCACGGCGCCGACGGCCTCCACCGGCACGCGGCCGTCCCGCTGTGCACCGCCTACGCCCTGCTCGACGCGGATACCGCACGCCGTTCGACGGCCGACCGGCTGTACGCGGCGGCGGGCGAGCTGGCCGTCTCGGTGGGCTGGCTGGCGCACGACTCGGGCCGCTTCGACGACGCGCGCTCGTACTACGCGGAGGCGCTGGCGACGGCCCGGATGGCCGGGAACCCGGCCCTGGAGTCACACGCCTTCTGCAACGCCTCGTTCCTGGCCCGGGACGCGGGCCGGCCCCGTGAGGCGGTGCGGGCGGCGCAGGCGGCCCAGCGGACGGCCCGGCCGCTGGGTTCGCACCGGCTGCTGTCGCTGCTGGCGCTGCGCGAGGCGGGCGGCTGGGCGGGGCTCGGCGACCGCGCGGCCTGTGAGCGTGCGCTGGCCCGCGCCCAGGCGCTCTTCGCGCGGGGTCCGGCGGCGGCGGACCCGGAGTGGATGTCCTTCTACGGCGAGGCCGAACTGGAGGGCCTGGAGGCGCAGTGCTGGTCGACGCTGGGCGACTGGTCGCGGGCGGCCCGCCACGCCCACCGCGCGGTGCGCCTGCAGGACCCGCACTTCACGCGGAACATCGTCCTCTACACGGCGGAACTGGCGGACGACCTGGCCCGGGGCGGCCGGCCCGACGAGGCCGCGGCAGCCGGCCACCGCGTGCTCGACCTGCTGGGCGAGGTCCGGTCCGCCCGCGTGCGCACCATGCTGTCCGGCACGACGCGGCTGCTCCTCCCCCACCGCAGGACGGCGGAGGTCGCGACGTTCCTCGACCGTCACGGCCCCGTTCCCGTGACCGACCGCGGTCCCGCTCCCGTCACCATCCCGCGTCCGACGCGCTGAGCGAGGACGTGCCCCGCCCCTCGGAAGACCGCCGTCACCCCGCCAAGTGCCCCACGTCGTTCCACGACTCGATCGCGGCCTCCCCGTACGCCCACCCCAGTACCGACAGCGACGCGGGGCTCAGCCGCACGCGCGCCCCGAACGACAGCGGCAGCCCCAGCCACCGCGCCCCGATCGCGCGCAGCACATGCCCGTGGGCGAACAGCACGACGTCCCGCTCCTGATCCCGTACCCAGGACACGACCTCGTCCGCCCGCGCGGACACCTCCGCCACCGCCTCGCCCCCGGGGACACCGTCGCGCCAGAGCAGCCATCCGGGCCGCATGCCCTGGATCTCGTCCGGCGTCATGCCCTCGTAGGCCCCGTAGTCCCACTCCAGGAGCGCGTCCCAGGGCTCGGCCCGGTCGCCGAGGCCGGCCAGTTCGCAGGTCTCACTCGCGCGCAGGAGCGGGCTCGTGCGCACCACGGCCCCGGGCAGACCGTCCAGCGGTGCCCGGTGCAGCCGTTCGCCCAGCGCCTTGGCCCCCTGCCGGCCCTCCTCGAGCAGCGGCACGTCCGTGCGACCCGTGTGCTTCCCGAGCAGGGACCATTCCGTCTGTCCGTGCCGGGCCAGCAGGATGCGCGGTGCCATGAGGGGGGACCTTTCGCGACAGGGGAAGAGGCGGTTTCCTCCATCATCGCGCACCCTGCCGCAGGCCCCCCGGCCGCCTCCGACAGGGCCTTACGGGCAACCCGGAGGGCGATCCCCGCGTCTTGCAGTGCCGGGGGCACCCACGGCGACGTGCATCGGCACCGTAAGGTGGGCCGTCATGCCATCGGGCACCCGCAGCGACGAGAAGGGGGAGGGCGATCGGATGGCGCAGACCGAATCGCCGGACATCGAGGCGGGTCCGCGGCCCGTGCCGGAGCGCGAGCAGCGCCCGCAGGTCCGGCCGCACCAGGACCGGGACCGGGGCCGGGACCAGGCCCCGGAGAAGCCCGCGCGGACCCGTGCCCGTTGGTGGACGGAACTGCCGCTGATCGTCGTGGTGTACGTCGCGTACTCGGCGGGACGGCTCATAGTGCGCGGGGACGTGCCCGGTGCCGTCGACCACGGCCTGGCGATCCTGCGCGTCGAGAAGACCCTCCACATCAACGCCGAGCATCCGCTCAACCGGCTGTTCACGCAGCACGCCTGGGCCGGCGTCCCGGCCGACTTCTGGTACGCGTCGCTGCACTACATCGTCACCCCCGCGATCCTCGTGTGGATGTTCCGCGCGCACGCGGAGCAGTACCGCAGGGTCCGCACCTGGCTGATGACGTCCACGTTCCTCGGTCTGATCGGCTTCACGCTGCTGCCGACCTGCCCGCCCCGACTGCTGCACCCCGCCCACGGGTTCGTGGACACGATGGCGCAGTACAGCTCGTACGGCTGGTGGGGCGGCGAGGCGAGCGCGCCGCGCGGCATGGGCGGCATGACGAACCAGTACGCGGCGATGCCGAGCCTGCACGTGGGCTGGGCGCTGTGGTGCGGGGTCATGCTGTGGCGCCACGGCCGCACGCCCGTGGCGAGGGTCGCGGGTGTCGCCTATCCGCTGCTCACCACGATCGTGGTCATGGGCACCGCCAACCACTACCTGCTCGACGCGGTCGCCGGGGCCGTCGTGATGGGCGTCGGGCTGCTGCTGGCCGGGCCGGTGATGCGGCTCGCCGCGGTGCTGCGCACGGTTCTCGCCGCGCGGCTGGCGCCGGTCGCCGCGGCCGTGCGCGGCGGCGGTTCCCCGATTGTCAGTGGCGGATGCCAGACTTCCGCGGGTGAGCGAATTCCCCGACAGCGCGAAACCCGCCACGGGCCGGGAGCCGAACCGGGTGCCGCCCCCGCGGACGCGGGGGACGGCGCCGCGGGTAGGGGTCTCCCCTACTCGAGCGCAGCCGAGAGTTTGGGGAATGCTGGCTGAGCTGCGGGGCCCGGCCTTTCCCGTGCCGGGCGAGCCCCCACCGCAGCCCAAGGCGCTCGACGCCCGCGCGCTCGCCGCGCTGGCCGCCAACCCCGGCTGCGACCGGCGCGCGCTGCTCGACGGCGCGGGGGTGGACAAGGCGGCGCTGGCGGACGCGCTGGGTGCCCCGTCCTCCTTCGGACAGTCGCAGTTCGCCCTCACGCGGGGCAACGCGTTCGAGAAGCGGGTCAAGGCGGACGGTGGCGCGGAGCTGCTCCGGCTGGTGCACGAGAAGCTGGACCCGGCCGCCCCGCCCCCGGAGACCTCGTCCGTGCCGGACCTGACCGCGGTCGGCCCGGCCGGACGCACGGAGCGTACGGCGCTGGCGCTGCGGGAGGCCGTCGAGGCGGGCGGCTGGACGCTGCTCGACCACCCGATGCTCGCACTCGACGTGGCCGGCTCCCCCGCCTTCCTGGAGCCGGACGCGGTGGTCGTCCATCCCGACGGGTCCTGGACGGTCGTGGAGATCAAGTCCTTCCCGATGCTGGACGGCTCGGCCGACCCCGCCAAGGTGGGGGCCGCCGCGCGGCAGTCCGCGGTGTACGTGCTGGCGCTGGAGGAGGTCGCGGCGCGGCAGGATCCGGCGCCCGCGGTGCGCCACCGGATCCTGCTGGTCTGCCCGAAGGACTTCTCCAACCTGGCCACGGCCTCCGCGGTCGACGTGCGCAAGCAGCGGTCGGTGACCCGACGGCAGCTCGCCCGGCTCACCCGCATCGAGGAGATCGCCGAGGCGCTCCCGGAGGGCACGTGTTTCGGCCTCGACCTGCCGCCGGAGCGGCTGACCGCGGCCGTGGAGTCGGTGCCGGCGACGTACGCCCCGGAGTGCCTTTCCACGTGCGAGCTGGCGTTCCACTGCCGGGAGCGTGCGCGCGGGGCGGGTGCGGTGACGGCGCTCGGCCGGGCCGCGCGGGCGGAGCTGGGCGGCCTGTCGACGGTCGACGAGGTGCTCGCGGCGGCGCACGGCGAGGCGGGGGACCCCGCGGATCCGGCGGTCGCCGCGTTGCGCCGTGCGGCGGACCTGCGGGCGGAGGCGCTGGCGTCGGCATCGGTATCCGTATCGGTACGGGCGTCGGGGCCGGGGTCGGGGTCGGGGGGAGCCGCATGTCGCTGATGTCCACACTGGCCAGGCTGGAGGCCGTGCGGAGCGGGCGGGCGCAGGCGCTGGCGACCGTGCGGCACCGGCACGTGTCCGCGCGGCCGCTGGTGTTCGTGCCGTTGACCACCGCCGGTGAGGCCGGTGCCCCGCTCGGAGCGCTCGTCGGCACCGAACGGGACGCGCCGCGACTGCTCGTCGTGCCCCAGCCCCGCGACCGTGACCTGCGCTTCGCGTTCCTCGCCGAACTGGCCGACGTCGTCCTGCCGTACATCGACTCCTTCGCGGACACCGTGGAGCCCGCCGAGCGCACCGAGACCGACCCGGAGAGCGGCAAGCGGGTCAAGGTCGAGGTCGAGCTGTGCGCGGACGCGCCCCAGCTCGTCGTGCCGAGCCGGGCGGGCGTCGACTTCGTACGGCTGCTGGGCCGCTCCATGCGGTTCCGCCGCACCGCCGAGCAGGACCCGGAGGCCCCGCACCCCGCGCCGCCCCGCGTGCCGCTGCTGGGCCGCTGGCTCACGCACTTCGGGGAGCGGGCCAGGGTTCCCGGCTCCTCCCTGCTGCTCGCCCTCACCGAAGTGCTGTCCCGGCACTGGGCGACGGGCCAGAGCAACCTGGAGGACCAGCACCTGGGCGCACTGCTCGCCTGGATGGCCCCGCCGGAGGGGACGAGCGGCGCCGAGGCCGCCCTGCGCGCGGAGCTCGCCCGGGGCGCCGACGGGCAGCTCCTGCACCCGCCCGCGGGACCCGCCACCGACCCCGCCTTCGACAACAGACTGCTCGCTCCTGCCATCGAGCGCTACGACCGCGCCCGCATCCGGCTGGCCGCCGCCGAGGACGGCCTGGAGGCGGACGACCGGCTCGGCGAACTCACCGCCGCCGAGCGGGAGATCCGCGCCCTGGTGGAGAGCCGCACGCGGCCCACCTGGGACACGGTGTGGCACGGCCTCGATGTGCTGCGGGCGCTCCCGGAGGGCGCGCACGTCGCCGACCGCTGGACCCGGGACCGCTGGTCGTTCACCGGCCACCGCGACCGCGTGCTGGCCGGGGAGCCCCCGCAGCCGCGACTGGACGACGCGGTCACCGCCGCGAACAAGCTGGCCGCGCGCGAGCGCGAGCAGGCCCGGCTCGACGCCCAGGAGGCGCTGGACGACCCGCTGGTCATGGCCGGGCGGCGGCTGGCCGGGGAGGCGTTCGCCGGTGAGGTCGTCGAGGTGGTACGGGCGTACAGCGAGAGCAGGCGGCCGAGCCCGCGCCCGCTGGTGACCGTCCGCACGGACGACCGGCCGCACCTCGGGGAGCGCGCCAAGGTGTACCGCTCGCTGGGCGGCAAGCCGCAGACCGCGGAGTTCGTGGGCCTCGCGGAGGAGGAGGGGACGGCCGAGGTGCTCGTCACGCTGCGCGTGCTGGACAAGATGGGCCGGGGGCGGGAGCCCGAGGAGGGGTCGGTGCCCGAGAAGGGCGACCGGCTCTGCTTCACCCTGTTCGAACACGAGCAGCGCGGCGGAGCGAAGCTGCCGGACCCGGAGGACACCCCGTGGACGCACGGCGGCCCGCCGGGCGAGTCCGCGGCCACGACGGCGCAGCGACCGGACACGGTGACCGAGGAGGACATCCTGTGACGACGGCGCACGACACGGCCGACGCCGGCGCCCACCTCGTCGGCCCGGCCCCCGGCTTCGACCACGGCTTCGATCCGGGCGCCGAGGCCGCGCGGGCCACCGACGCGATCCTGCGCGACACGCTGCACGGCACCCACCGCGGCGTCGTCGTCGACTCGCCGCCCGGGGCCGGGAAGTCCACGCTCGTCGTCCGCGCGGCCCTCGAACTGGCCGCCGCCGGGCGCCCGCTCATGGTGATCGCGCAGACCAACGCCCAGGTCGACGACCTGGTCGTGCGCCTCGCCGAGAAGAACCCGGACGCGGCGGTGGGCCGGCTGCACAGCAGCGACGCCGACCCGTACGACAAGTCGCTCGACGAGCTTCCCGGCGTCCGCAAGTCCGCGAAGGCGGCCGACCTCGCGGGCCTGGACATCGTGCTGTCCACCGCCGCGAAATGGGCCCACGTCAAAAACGTCGAACCGTGGCGGCACGCGATCGTCGACGAGGCGTACCAGATGCGCTCCGACGCGCTGCTGGCCGTGGCCGGGCTGTTCGAACGGGCCCTGTTCGTCGGCGATCCGGGGCAGCTCGACCCGTTCGCGATCGTCGGGGCGGAGCAGTGGGCCGGGCTGTCGTACGACCCGTCGGCGTCGGCGGTGAGCACGCTGCTCGCGCACAACCCCGAGCTGCCGCAGCACCGGCTCCCGGTGTCCTGGCGGCTCCCGGCCTCGGCGGCGCCGCTGGTGTCCGACGCGTTCTACCCGTACACGCCGTTCCGCAGCGGCACCGGCCCCGGGGACCGGCGGCTCGCGTTCGGCGTGCCGTCCGACGGCTCGGGCCCGGACGCGGTGATCGACGAGGCGGCGCGCGCCGGCTGGGGCCTGCTGGAGCTGCCGCCCCGGCACACCCCGCGCACGGACCCGGAGGCGGTAGGGGCGCTCGCGCTGGTCGTGCGCCGGCTGCTGGACCGGGAGGGCGCGTCGGTCTCGGAGCGGGCGGCGGAGCCGGTGCCGCTGACCGCCGACCGGATCGCGGTCGGCACCGCCCACCGTGACCAGGCGGCGGCCGTGCGCGCGGCGCTGGCGGAGCTGGGGGTCGCGGACGTCACCGTGGACACGGCCAACCGGCTCCAGGGCCGCGAGTTCGACGTGACGGTCGTGCTGCACCCGCTCTCCGGCCGCCCCGACGCGACGGCGTTCCACCTGGAGACGGGCCGCCTGTGCGTCCTCACCTCCCGCCACCGGCACGCCTGCGTCGTGGTCTGCCGCGCCGGTGTCCCCGACCTCCTCGACGCCCACCCCTCCACGGAGCCGGTCCAGCTCGGCGTCACGGTCAAGTTCCCGGACGGCTGGGACGCCATGATGACCACCTGGGACCACCTCGCCACCCACCGCGTGCCGTACGCACCGCCTTCCCGGGACTGACGAACGTCCACGCCGGCCGTCTCGCGGAGCCGATCCAGGGCTGTCCGGTGTGCGTCCGGGCCGCGGCGGCGCGGACCGTGCGGCCGGGGGGGACGGTCGCCCCGGGGCGCGGGAACACCCGCGCCCGCGCCCGCATTGAACATGGGGTGGGCGGGGGCCCTCCCTGGCGGTCCCCGCCCTCTTGCGCGCCCACGAGACAATGGACGGTGGCCCCCTCTCCCTACCGGGCGGGGATCCGACGTACGAGGAGGAGAAGTCATGGCGGAGCACACGCCGCGCCGGAGCGAATCGCGGCTACGCCCCGCGTCCCTGCTCTTCGAACCGGCGGAGGCCACGGCCGACCCCGAACATTTCTTCGATCTGGAGTCGATGGACGACCCGCGCGCCCTGCTGTCCCGGGCCACCGAGCTGACACAGGCGTTCCGCGCCGCCGCCGACCGGGCGCTGGAGTACCAGGCGATCGCGGCGGCACAGCTCGCGGACCCGCGCCGGTTCGACCGGCTGACGCCGGCGGCGATCGCCGAGCGGGCGGAGTGGACCGAGGACTACGCCAAGAAGATGGTGGAGTTCGGCCAGGACCTGCTGCGGGGCGTGGAGGCCAACGGCCCGGCGGACCTGGGCTGAACCGCGCGCGGCACCGTCGTCGTACGGGTCGCCGTACGGCTCGTGGTGCGGCTCGTGGTGCGGGCAGTACGGGTCGCGCCGCGCCGGACGGCCCCGTGCGGGCCCCGGGCCGGGCGTACGGTACCCCCGGCCCGTCCCCCTCGTACCCGATTCCGGCAACCGACCGGGGCGGGGGCGTCGCGCGGGGTACAGATGGACGCCATGAGCATCCACCCGTACCCGGACCGGTCCGACGTCGCGGGGGTCACCGCGGAGGGCGCCGCCTGGCTGGCCTCTGCCGACCCGTGCCCCTGCAGCACGCTCGCGCTCTGGCGGGAGCGGCCCGACGCGCCCCTCGTCCTGCCCTGCGGGACCGTCTTCGACGTCGTGAACGTGCCCGCCGTCTTCGGCCGCGGTCTGCTCGACCGGATGTGGGAGGAGGGGTCCGGTTCCGGCCCCGTGGCCGTCCACCGCGGGCGGACGCTGCTGTTCACCGCCCCCGGCACCGCCCGTCTTCTGCCGCGGCTGCTCGCCGCGGCGGAGGCCGAGGAAGCCGTCGAGCGGCGCGGCGGCGGTGCGGTGCCGCCGCTGCTCTGCCACGGCAGGGGCGACGCCGTGACCGTGCCCGCCCTGCGTCCCGCGCCGGGCGCCGGGCGGCCGGCCTCGCGCTGGCTGGTCGCCCCGGACACCCGCCGGCCGTGGCTCCCGGGGGCCGAGGCCGTGCGGTGGGCGGCGGTGCGGTCGGCACGTGCCGCGGCCTCGGCGGCGGTGGGGATTTCGATTTTTCCCCGTGCCGATCAGGGTGCTAAGGTCTACGACGTCAGCAGGCGCCGCTAGCTCAGTTGGTTAGAGCAGCTGACTCTTAATCAGCGGGTCCGGGGTTCGAGTCCCTGGCGGCGCACACGACGGAAAGAGGCTCCTCGCTCAGCGAGGGGCCTCTTTCGCGTGTCCCGTTGCCCCGCCGTCCGGCGGTTCACTCCGTCCCGGTCGTGATGTCGACCGTCCACTCCCCGGACGCTGTGCGCCCCTCCACCGTCACCCGTACGCCCTCCCCCGGCACCGTGAAGGTCTCCCCGGTGAAGACCGGGGCGTCGGCGAGCGGCGGGTAGACCGACTCGTTCCGGCAGGCCTCCGTGTGCGGATGGGCGTCGACGACCTGGACGGGGCCGTCCCCGGACTCCGCCCCGTTGCGGATCCGGTAGACGAGGATGCCCCGGGTGCAGGCGGCGGCGTCGTTGCCGACCGGGTCGCGGGCCTCGACGGCCAGCACACGGTCGCGGCCGGTGCGCACCACCGCGAGCTTCGTCCCGCGTCCCGCGACGGCGAGCGGACGCACCCCGATGCCGGGCACCGAGACGGGCACCGACGCGGGGGCCCCGGCGGTCCCGGCCACGCCGGGCGCCCCGGCGGCTCCCGTCGCGTCGGCCGACAGATCAGACGTCCCGACGGCTCCGGTCGCGTCGGAGGCCGCGGGAGCCCCCGCGTCCCCCGGCGCCGGCCCGGCGTCCACCGGTTCCAGGGTCAGCCGGGTGCTGCCCGGCCCCTTCACGCAGACCACCTGGCGCGGGTCCAGCCAGCCCAGCTTCCACTTGTGCCAGGCGAAGAGGTCCGGCGCGAGTCCGAACTGGCTGCCCATCAGGTCCCAGTCACCGACGTACGTGTCCCAGTCGCCCCTGCCGTCGACCGGCCGGTGGTAAAGGTCGGGGAGGTCGAAGACGTGCCCTGTCTCGTGGGCGAGCACGAGCCGGTCCGGCGGGTGCCGTTCGAACACGGTGACGACCCGGCGGATGTCCTTGCCGTCGGCCCGCAGCGGCCGGTCGAGGTTCACCACCTTGGTGGCGTCGGAGTCGACGCCGGGCGCGTCGGGGTCGGCGACGAAGTAGACGACGTCGTAGCGCGAGAAGTCCACGTGCCGGTCGGCCGCGGCCAGTGCGTCGCGCAGGTAGGCGGCCCGGCGACCGGGGCTCCAGTCCCGGCTTATGGCGTACGCGGTGGAGGGGTGCGGCATCCGGATCCACTGCCGCAGCGGGTGCGTGCGCAGGGAGAACCGGCCGTAGGAGGCGCGGGCGAAGAAACGGTCGGTGGCGGGGAAGTAGTCGTCCGCCAGCTCGGCGGGGGTGGTCTCCGGGCCCCCGTCGGGGAAGGAGAGGAACACCATGACCGCGTCGAAGGGGCGGGTGGGCCGCGGGTAGTCGGCGTTCCAGGAGTCGAGTCCCTCGGAGTGGTGCGCCTCGGTGCGCCGCAGCGCGCAGGGAGCGGGTCCGGCCTCGGCGAGGGCGGGCCCGGTGACCAGAGACATCGCGGCGAGCGCGGTCATCGAGGTGAAGACGGCCGCGGTGCTGCGCAGACGGGGCGCCCCGTCACGGACGAGTCCCTTCAGGGGCCCCACGAGGGGCAGCAGGCGCGGCAAGGCGACCTCCGGGTACGAGGGGGAGTCGCACCCAGCCTGTGACGATTAGTCGTATTTCTGCCTGTTTGCCTGCACCGGACGAGTGAGGTCAGAGCGAGGGCGTCGGCTTGCGCCCGCTTGCCCTCCCGGCGCACGGGGCGTCCGTTCGGGCGCTCTTTCGCACGCACGCCCGGCTCGTGCTCCCACACACCCCGCACTCACGGAACGTCACATGCAGTCGGCATGTGAACGAACCGGGCCAACGGTGAGCAGAAACGATCCCCCAGGCGTCACGGGCCCCAGCGAACACCGGCCGGCGGCTGGAAGGGAGGGGGGACAGCCTCTATGATCGGCACACTTTCCTGCGAGATCCGTACGATGAACGAATGCACTGCGGGAGCGAGCGGTGAGCGGAACGTCCGAAGTACCGGCACCCGCGGCAGACACCGGCCGGACCGGCGTCACGGATTGTGACGACGGCGGATCCGCCGCCGCGTTCGCCGAGGCGCCGCTGGCGATGGCGGTCGTCGACCGTGAGGGACGGGTGGTCACCGCCAACAGGGCGCTGGTGGCCCTGCTGGGCAGGGCCTCGTCCGACGCGCGGGCGGGGAGCGACGACGGGCCCCGCACCGGACGCCGGACCGACGCCACGAGCGGCGACGGGACCGGCGACCGGGCCGGAGACCGAACTGACGCCCGGGCCGGCGACGACGCGGACGCCGGGCGTCCCGCCGGGCGGGCCGGTGCCGGTGCCGACGACGGTCTCACCGGGCGGGCCGCCGCCGACCTCGTCGATCTCGGCTCCGACGCCCGCATCCGGCACACCTACCTCGAGGTACTGCGCGGCCGGCAGTCCCGGCTGCGCTGCACGCGCCGGCTCAAGCATCCCGACGGCCACTCCCTCTGGGTCCAGGTGACCGTCAGCCCGTTGCCGCCGGCCCGGCGGGCGGTCCTGCTGTCGGTCACGGACATCAGCGCCCGCCGCGAACTCCAGGCCCGGATGCGGCACTTGCAGATGCACGACCCGGTGACCCGGCTGCCCAACCGCACGCTGTTCTTCGAACGCCTGACGGCCGCGCTGGACGCTGAGGCGTACGAGGGCGGTGGCGCCGGGGGCACCGGCCGGATCGGCCTGTGCTACCTGGACCTCGACGGCTTCAAGGCGGTCAACGACACCCTGGGCCACCGCCTCGGCGACCGTCTCCTCACAGCGGTCGCCGAACGCTTGACCCGCTGCGCCGCCGAGGCGGCCCGCGGCCGTCCCGGCGCCGACCGTCCCGGCGCCGACCGGGCGGGGGACGACCGGGCGGGGGACGACACCGACGCCGACGACGGCGTGAGGGCGGAGTCCGCGTGGGCGGAGGCGGGCCGCGCGGCCGGCGCGCCGCTCGTCGCGCGGCTCGGAGGTGACGAGTTCGCGCTGCTCGTGGAGGACTCGACCGGCACCGACCAGCTCGCCGAGCTCGCCGAGTCGGCGCTCGACGCGTTGCGCGCGCCCTTCGAACTGGCGGACCGCCGGGTGTCCGTCTCCGCCTCGATCGGCGTCGTCGAGCGCCGTACCGCCGGAACCACCGCCACCGCCCTCATGCAGGACGCGGACACGACGCTGTACTGGGCGAAGGCCGACGGCAGGGCACGCTGGACCCTGTTCGACCCGGAGCGCAACGCGCACCGGATGACCCGCCAGGCCCTCTCCTCCACCCTGCGACCGGGCATCGAGCAGGGCGAGTTCGCGCTGGAGTACCAGCCGCTCGTCAGCATGACGGACGGCCGTGTGCGCGGGGTCGAGGCGCTGGTGCGCTGGCACCACCCGCAGTTCGGCGCGCTGGCGCCGAATCGGTTCATCTCGCTGGCGGAGGAGGACGGTTCGATCGTCCAGCTCGGCCGCTGGGTGCTGAACACGGCCTGCCGGCAGGCCCGCCGCTGGCAGCTCGACCACCCGGACGCGCCCCCGCTGTTCGTCAGCGTCAATGTGGCGGTGCGCCAGATCTGGGACTCGGACCTGGTGGCCGACGTGGCGCACACGCTCGCGGAGACCGGACTGCCCCCGCACCTGCTCCAGCTCGAACTGACCGAGTCGGCGCTGACGGGCTCGGCCGGCCGGCCGCTCGAGGCCCTCGAAGCCCTCAGCGACATGGGCGTACGCATCGCCATCGACGACTTCGGCACCGGATACTCCAACCTCGCCTACCTCAGCCGGCTTCCCGTCAACGTCCTGAAGCTGGACGGTTCCTTCGTCCGCGGGTTCCAGTACGAGGCGCCCGGCGCGGGCATCGGCACGGAGGCGGGCACCGGCGCTCCGGATCCCGGGGCCGGCGAACCGGCGGCCAGTCCCGCCGACGAGGTGATCGTCGAGGCGATGGTGCAGCTCGCCCACCGGCTCGGTCTGACGGTGATCGCCGAGTGCGTGGAGACCTCTGCGCAGGCCGCCCGGCTGCGCGCCATCGGCTGCGACACCGGGCAGGGCTGGCTGTACTCCCGCCCGGTGCCCCCGGACCGCATCTCCGCCCTGCTCACGACGACGGCGGCGGCCGGGGCACCGCCGGCGGGGGGCAACACGTAGGGTCCGCCCGCGCGTCGGTGCCCGCGCGAGCCTGTCGGTGCCCGCGGTCGTCAGGCGGTGGCGGTCGTCGGCAGTCCGTAGGCGTCGGCGATCAGCTCGTAGGACCGCACCCGCACGTCGCCGCCGTGGGCGTTGGCGGTGAGCATCAACTCGTCGGCGCCGGTGCGCTTCTGGAGGTCGTTCAGACCGGCGACGACCTCGTCGGCGGTGCCGTGCACGACGTTGGCGTTCCAGGAGTCGACGAACTCCCGCTCCATCGGGCTGAAGTCGTAGCCTTCCGCCTCCTCGGGCGTGGGCACGAGGCCGGGACGGCCGGTGCGCAGCCGGACCATGTTGAGGGCGGCGGCCAGCACCTGGCGGCGGGCCTCCTTCTCGTCGTCCGTGGCGAGCGCGGAGACGCCGATCAGCGCGTACGGCTCCGCCAGGACCTCGCTCGGCCGGAACGTCTCGCGGTAGAGGTCGAGCGCGGGCACGGTGTTCTGCGCGGAGAAGTGGTGGGCGAACGCGAACGGCAGTCCGAGCGTGCCGGCGAGCCGCGCGCTGAAGCCGGAGGAGCCGAGCAGCCAGACCGGCGGCCGGTGCGGGGACTGCACGCCGCCGGGCGAGGTCGCCTGCACGGGGCCGGGCACGGCGTGGATACGGCTGTAGGGGTGGCCGTCGGGGAAGTCGTCGTCGAGGAAGCGGGTCAGTTCCATGAGCTGCTGCGGGAAGTCGTCCGCGCCCTCGTTGACCCGGCCGGTGCGGCGCAGCGCGGCGGCGGTGGCCCCGTCGGTGCCGGGGGCGCGGCCGAGGCCGAGGTCGACGCGGCCCGGGGCGAGCGCCTCCAGCGTGCCGAACTGCTCGGCGATGACGAGCGGGGCATGGTTGGGCAGCATGACGCCGCCGGAGCCGAGGCGGATGCGCTCGGTGTGGGCGGCCAGGTGGGCGAGGATCACGGCGGGCGAGGAGGAGGCCACGCCGGGCATGGAGTGGTGCTCGGCGACCCAGTAGCGGTGGTACCCGCGGGACTCCGCGAGCCGGGCGAGGGCGACGCCGGTGCGCAGCGCGTCGGTGGCGGTGCGCCCGGCGCCGACGGTGACCAGGTCGAGCACGGAGAGGGGTACGGGGGCCGTGCCGTGCACGCTGCCGCGGATCCCGTCCGCCGCCGCGTCGTCCGCGGCGGTGTCCTCCGCCGGTCGGTTCACCGCCGTTCGGTCCGCCGCCGTTCCGTCCGTCACCGGGTACCTCCTGCTGCTCGTACGCGTACGCGTCACGCTGTGGCCGTGGGCGTAACAGGAGGGGGTCCCCGGTTATTCCACGCGGGGCCGCGGAGCGTGCCCGTCAAGGGGCGGGGCTCCCACGAACCTCGTCCACCCGAGCTCTCCCAAGCTCTCCCGAGCTCTCCCGGGGTCGAAGGGGCGGAGCCCCTTGTAGGGACGGGAAGGGTAGGGGCGGCGGGGGCGGAAAAACCCGCCCCCTCACACCTGCACGATCGGCTCCCGCGTGAACAGCGCCCCCATCCTCGGCGCGTTCACCCGCCGGTCCGCCAGCCGCAGTCCCTCCCACACGGTGACCTGGTTCGCCGTGAGCACCGGCTTGCCGAGAGCCTCCTCCAGTTCCCTCACACACGCCGCCGTGTGCAGCGCGGTGTTCGGCAGCAGGACCGCCTGTGCCTGGGGGTGGTCGCTCTCACGGGCCAGGCGAAGGACGTCCTCCGGACCCCAGCGGGCCACCTCCGCCGCCGTTTCGACGCCCGCACCCCGTACGGCGACGACCTCGACGCCCGCCGCGCCCAGGAACTCAGCGAACAGTGCGGCCACGTCCTCGGGGTAGGTCGCCGCGACGGCGACGCGGTGCGCGCCGACCTCCTGGACCGCGCGGACGAACCCGAAGGAGGTCGCGGAGGCGGGCAGGCCGGCGGCGCGGGCGAGGTTGCGGACCTGGTCGCGGGCGCCGTCCCAGCCGTGGACGAAGCTCGCGCTGGTGGAGGCGAGGACGACGGCCTCGGCGCCGGAGAGGCGGAGGCGTTCGACGCCGGCGGCGAGGTGTTCGGGGGAGCCGAGTTCGCGGAGGGCGTCCACGTGGTGGGCGTCCTCGCCGATCTCCGTGTGCACGAGGTCGACTCGGATGTCGCTGCCCAGTAGTTGCTCGATGCGGGGGTAGTCGTCCTCGGCGGAGTGGCCCGGGTAGAGGAGTCCGAGTGCGGTCATGCCCGACCTTTCTGTGGTGGTGTGGGTTGTACGGGTACCCCGGGGTTGAGGGCGCATCCTCCGGGGCGCGGGGGGAGTTTTCACCCCCGCGCCCCGGCCCTTCCCGTCACCACAAGGGGCTCCGCCCCTTTGACCCCGGGAGAGCGCGGGTGAGAGCTTCTCGCGCCTGCGCGGCGGTAGCGGTAGCGGTAGCGGTAGCGGTAGCCCCAGATTCAGTACGGCCCCGCGCCCCTTACGGGGCGCCCCCTGGCGTCCCCGCCGAGTTCCCCCGTCCACCGATCAACCCGCGCCATAAAAAATTCGTACGCATGACTTTCTTGCGCTTGGGTAGCGGCGGGCCCATGGCCTCCCCACCTTTGCACAGTGCACGCATACCCCGGCCCAGTAGGCGGACGCTGCTCGCCGGTGCCGCCGGCCTCGTCGTGCCGGTCGCCGCCGGTTGCAGCCGGGTCGCGACGGCCTCGACCAGCGGCGGAGGCGAACTCCTGGACCGACTGAGAGCCCAGGGGGTCGTTCGGCTGGGAATCGCCGGTGAGATCCCCTTCGGCTACATCGACAAGAACGGCGACCTGACCGGCGAGGCACCGGAGCTGGCCAGAGTGATCTTCAAACGCCTCGGCGTCGACCGCGTCCAGGCCGTGCCGACGGAGTTCGGCTCGCTGATCCCGGGACTGAACTCGCAGCAGTTCGACGTCGTCTCCGCGGGGATGTACATCAACCCCGAACGCTGCGAGCAGGTGATCTTCGCCGATCCCGACTACCAGATGCTGGACTCCTTCGTCGTCCGCAAGGGCAACCCCAAGGGGCTGCACAACTACCAGGACGTCGTGAAGAAGAAGGCGAAGTTCGCCACCGGCACCGGATACGCGGAGATCGCCTACGCGGTGGGGGCCGGTTACAAGGAGAGCGACATCCTGATCGTCCCGGACCAGGTGGCCGGGATGAACGCCGTGGAGGCGGGCCGCGCCGACGTGTTCGCGGCGACGGCGGTCACCGCCCGCCAGGTCGTGCGGAAGTCCCGCAAGGCCGAGGCGACCGAGGCCTTCAAACCGCTCGTCGACGGCAAACCGCACGTCGACGGCGGCGGATTCGCCTTCCGGCCCACCGAGACCAGGCTGCGCGACGCCTTCAACGCGGAGCTGCGCAAGCTCAAGGAGAGCGGTGAACTGCTCCGGATCATCAAGCCGTTCGGCTTCACGAAGGACGAGATGACCGGCATGACCGCGAAGGAGCTCTGCGGCCGATGACCTCCGGTCTGTGGGAACTCGTCCTGAAGGGCATCTGGGTCACGGTCCAGCTCCTCTTCCTCAGCGCGCTGCTGGCCACCGGCGTCTCCTTCGTCGTCGGCATCGCCCGCACCCACCGGCTGTGGATCGTCCGCTTCCTCGCGGGCTTCTACACCGAGGTGTTCCGCGGGACCTCCGCGCTCATCATGATCTTCTGGGTGTTCTTCGTACTGCCGCCCGCGTTCGGCTGGCAGCTCGTGCCCCTGTGGGCCGGCACGCTCGCGCTCGGCCTGACCTACGGGGCGTACGGCGCCGAGATCGTGCGCGGCGCCCTGACCGCCGTCGACCCGGCGCAGCGCGAGGGCGGCGTGGCGCTCAACTTCACACCCTGGCAGCGGACGCGCAAGATCCTGCTGCCGCAGGCCGTGCCGGAGATGATCCCGCCCTTCTCCAACCTGCTGATCGAGCTGCTCAAGGGCACTGCGCTGGTGTCCGTCATGGGCATGGGCGATCTGACGTTCAGCGCCAAGCTGGTGCGGCTCGCGCTGCAGGAGAGCGCGGAGATCTACACGTACATCCTGGTCATCTACTTCGTGATCGCCTTCCTGCTCACGCGCGTCATGCGCCGGCTCGAACGGAATCTGAAGGCCGGACTCGGGCAGGGGCCGACGCGGCCGTCGCGGTTCGCGCTGAGACGCGACACAGCGGGCGCCTCGGGCGTGTCCACGCCGACCGGTACAGGAACTACAGGTACCGCCGGCGTGCGCGCCGGGGTCGGAGGTGACTCGTGACGTGGGACTGGGGCGCCGTCGCCGACTTCATGCCGCATTTCTGGGACGGGCTGCTGGTCACCCTGAAGTCCCTCGCCCTCGGCTCGCTGATCTCGTTCGCCCTGGGGCTGGTGTGGGCGCTTCTGATGCGCACGCCGACCCGCTGGGTGCGCTGGCCGGTCGGGGTGGTCACGGAGTTCATCCGCAACACCCCGCTGCTGGTGCAGCTCTTCTTCCTGTTCTACGTGCTGCCCGAGTGGGGCCTGACCTTCTCCGCGCTGACCACCGGGGTCGTCGCGATCGGCCTGCACTACTCGACGTACACCATGCAGGTGTACCGGGCCGGCATCGAGGCCGTCCCCCTCGGGCAGTGGGAGGCGGCCACCGCGCTGAACCTGCCGCTGCGCCGCACGTGGACCGCGGTGATCCTGCCGCAGGCGATCCGCCGGGTGGTGCCCGCGCTGGGCAACTACGTGATCTCGATGCTCAAGGACACGCCGCTGCTCATGGCGATCACCGTCCTGGAGATGCTCGGCCAGGCGCGGCTGTTCTCCCAGGAGCACTTCCAGTTCACCGAGCCGCTGACCGTGATCGGCGTGGCCTTCATCCTCATCTCCTACCCCGCCTCCCTCCTCCTGCGAGCCCTGGAGCGACGTCTTGTCCGCTGACACCCCCCTGATGAAGGAACCCGACGCGCACGCCAACCCGCCGGTCGACGGCGGCGAGCTGATCCGGTTCGACCAGGTCACCAAGCGCTTCGGCGACAACACCGTCCTCGACCGGCTCGACTTCTCGGTCGACTCCGGCCGGCACGTGACGCTGATCGGCCCGTCCGGCTCCGGCAAGACGACGATCCTGCGCCTGCTGATGACCCTGACCCGCCCCGACGAGGGCACGATCACGGTCAACGGCGACTGCCTCACCCACGAGGAACGGAACGGCAGGCTCGTCCCGGCCCGCGAGAAGCACATACGCGAGGTCCGCAAGAACATCGGCATGGTGTTCCAGCACTTCAACCTGTTCCCGAACATGAGCGTGCTGCGGAACATCACCGAGGCCCCGGTGACCGTGCTCGGCATGTCCAAGGACGAGGCCGAGGCGCGGGCGCGGGAGCTGCTGGAGCTGGTGGGCCTGTCCGACAAGGCGGACGCCTACCCGACCCGGCTGTCCGGCGGGCAGCAGCAGCGGGTGGCGATCGCGCGGGCGCTGGCCATGCGGCCGCAGGTGCTGCTGCTCGACGAGGTGACCTCCGCGCTCGACCCGGAGCTGGTCGCGGGCGTGCTGGACGTGCTGCGTGACATCGCGCGCTCCACGGACATCACGATGCTCTGCGTGACGCACGAGATGGGCTTCGCGCGGGACATCTCCGACCAGGTGCTGATGTTCGACTCCGGCCGTGTCATCGAGTCGGGCCCGCCGGACAGGATCTTCGGCGAACCCGAGCACGCGCGTACGAGGGAATTCCTCAGCGCGGTGCTGTGACCGTGTCCCGCCCGGGTCCTCGTACGGGTCCCTCGTACGGGTCCCTCGTACGGAACCCGTACGGGGACCCGCGCGCCCCCACGGACTTCGGCGTCGTCCGCTTCCCGACCCCCCGTTCGGCCCTGTCGTGGACGGCAGCCGACCGTCCGGAGAATGGCCCGAAGCGCAGGGGGAGCCGTGGCGCCGACCCAGGAACCGACCACCCAGGAACCGACCGCCCCGTACCGTTCGGCCCAGGACGCGCTGCGCGTCCTGGAGTCCGTCTCCCGGCGCCCCGCCGGGGTCACCGCCGCGGAACTGGCCCGCCGCACAGGCCTGACCGGAGACCGGCTGAGCGCGCTGTTGCGCATGCTCAGCGAGGAGGCCTACGTCGTCCGGACCGCCGACGGCGCCTACGTCACCGGCGCCGCGCTCCGCCGGCTGGGCGCCGCACACGGCCGCGACCGGGCGGTGCGCGAGAAGCTCCAGCACACCCTGGACCGGCTGCGCGACTGTGCCGGCGCGGCGATCTACGTCAGCCGTTACCTCGACGGCGAGGTCCACGTCACCCAGTGCGCGCAGAGTGCGTCCGCGCCGGCGGTGCACGAGTGGGTCGACTTCCGCTCCGCAGCCCACGCCGGCGCGATCGGCAAGAGCCTGCTCGGCCAGCTCGACGTGGGCGGCCGCCGCGACCACCTCGCCCGGCACCGGCCGGCCCGGCTCACCTCGCGGACCATCACCAGCGAGCGCGCGCTGCTCTCCCGGCTCGCCGCCCAGCCGCCGACGGTTTTGGCCCTCGACCTCCAGGAGTACGCCGTCGGCACGGTCTGCGCGGCGGTGCCGATCACCGTGGGTTCCAGGGTGGGCTGCCTGGCCCTGTCGCTCCCGGCAGAGCAGGCGCACCGGCTGCTCCAGGCGGCGGAACGTCTGAACCGGGGCGCGGTGCCGGTTCTGCTCTCCCTGACGATCTGACGACCGAGCGGGTCCGCCGCCCGGGTCCTGGTCGGCAGCACCCCCGCGGACCAGGTACTATTTTCTCCGTCGCCGGAACGCGTGAGCGTGAAGGCGGGAGTCATGCGCCGCTAGCTCAGTTGGTTAGAGCAGCTGACTCTTAATCAGCGGGTCCGGGGTTCGAGTCCCTGGCGGCGCACCGAAGAGAGGCCCCTCGCCCACGGCGGGGGGCCTCTTTCGTACTGCCGATCGCGCCGAGTCCTCGCGCTTGCCGATCACGCCGGCCCTCTCGCTCCCCTCCCCCTCACGCGTCCTCCCCTCACTCGTCCTCCCTCGCGCCGGCCCTCGCGTCAGCCCTCCAGTTCCGCCATCCTCCGCCCTCGCAGCCACTCCGCGATCTCCGCCACGTAGGCGATCCGCGTCACCCGCACCGCGCGCACCTCCAGGCCCACCTCCTCCACGTCCTGCGCCACCCACCTGGTCAGCGCGTCCCCCAGCGCCCCGGCGTCCCGCAGGGTCACCCCGCCCCGCGCGGCCGAGCCGCCCACCGGGACCTGCGGCACCAGCCGGGCCAGCGCCGCCTCGACGCACTCCGCCAGGTACCGCCGGCGCCCCTCGGCTCCGCGCAGCGCCCGCGCGGAGCCGCGGAGCCGCCAGGTCACCAGGACCGACACCGACAGCTCCAGCCCGTTCGCGTCGCACACCGGCACCGGCTCGCTGCGCCAGTGCCGCAGCCGCGGGCCGACTCGGCGCCGTACCCGGGCCCGCCCCGCGCGCCCGCGCGCGAGCCCCACGAGGCCGACGGCACCGAGCGCCCCCGCCCCTGCGTACGCCGCCCACTGCGCGGGCCCGAGCCCCGTCCCCGCGGGCCAGACCGGACCGGCGAGCGGTGGGAGCACACCGGCCCACCAGGACGTGAGCACGCACCCCGTCGCCCCGCAGACCCCGGCCAGCACACCGAGCGCGCCGGGTCGCAGCCGGACCGGCCGCCCGTCCTCACCGGCCGACGGGACCGCTGCCACCGGGGGTGCCGGCGACACCGCCGCCACCGAGGACGCCGACGGCAGCGATCGGGGCCGCACCCCCGACGCCGCGAACACCGCCCGGACCGGCCCGCCCGTGGCCGCCCCGGCCGGCCCGGACGCCTCCGGCGCCTCCACCGGCGCCGCGCCCCCGGGATCGTCCCGGAAGAGCAGATGGACGGGGATCTCCAGGGTGGACTCGCCATGGATGACCCGTCCGTGCCGCGCGGGCCCCTCCGTCCGGGAAGTCGTCGTACTCATCGATGCCCTCCAAGCCTCCGCGCCGGAAGTTGCGCCGTACGGGGTGCGCTCCGCGTCCGCGCGGTCCGCCCGGCTGCCGGAAGGACGAGTTCCGGTGCCGCGGACATGCCCTCTCCGCACCACGGCCAGTGTTCCGGCGGTCCGGACGAACCGCACGTCCACCGGGCGAACGGCGTACGCGCCCGCCGGTGGTCCGGAGCACCCCGCGGCGTCCGGTAAAGTTTTCGGGGTCAGCGGGCGCCGCTAGCTCAGTTGGTTAGAGCAGCTGACTCTTAATCAGCGGGTCCGGGGTTCGAGTCCCTGGCGGCGCACGACCGGAAAGGCCCCCCGTGGGAGCGGGGGGCCTTTCCGTATGCCCCGGCAGGCACGCGCCCGGTCGGCTCAGCGCGCGTTGCCCGCGCGCAGCCAGGCGAGGTAGTCGGCGGCCGCCCGCTCGGTGTCGTACTCGGGCCGGTACCCGGTGTCCTGCCGCAGCCGGTCGATGTCGAGGACCATGTGCGGCCCGCCGCCCCCGGCGGGGACGTCGACCCGGGCGTCCGGGACCACCTTCCTGATCGCCTCGACGATCTCGGCGTTGGTCGTGGCCCGCCCCGAACCCACGTTGTACGTACGGTGGTTGAGCCTGTCCGCGAGCTGGAGGAGGGCGATGGCCCGACCGGTGTCCTTGACGTAGTTCAGGTCGAGCCCGTCGTCGGCGGAGGCGGGACCCATGAGTCCGGACAGGTCCGGCGCCGTGCCGTGGGCGGCGGCGTGGACGAGGGCGGGTGCGGCGAAGAACGGGTCGGCGTGTCCGAGCGGGCCCCAGGTCCCGGAGATGCGGTAGTCGACGATGTCGACGTCCGAGTGACCGTCGAGGAATCCGCCCAGCAGTTCGCCGACCTTCTTGAAGGTGGGGATCGAGACGGCCGCGCTCATCGCCAGCGGAGCGTCCTCGCGCAGCGGGCGGCCGTGGTCGATGCCGCCGTAGACGCCGATGGTGCTGGCGAGGCCGAGACGGCGCACGCCCCACTCCTCGGCCGCCTGCACGATGTTCAGCAGCCCGTCGAGCGACCGCCGGGTGGCCTCGACCGCCCCCTCGGGCATGGGCGGCCAGGGGTACGAACCCGCCAGGTGCACGATACCCGTGACGGTGTGCCGTCGGCCGAGCCCGAGCAGGGACTCGCGATCGGTGACGTCCGCCTGTTCCACGGTCACCCCCTTCGCGTCGAGGAAGGAGGGGAGCGGGCGGGCGTGGCGTTGGACCACGAGGCACTCCTCGCCCTGGTCGAGCAGTGCGCGCACGGTGTGGGACCCGATGAAGCCGAGGCCTCCGGTGACAAGAAGCATGGTGCACCCTTCGGGCGACAGTTAAGCGGAACGTTGTTCCGACTACATTACGGAACAACGTTCCGCTTGGCAATCGCGGGGCTGCGGTCAGACCCGGACGACCCGACGGCCGCGGGTGTGGCCGGCCCGGCTGTCGGCCTGGGCCCGCGCCGCCTCCGCGAGCGTGTAGACCTTCGCCACGGGGATGCGCAGCCGTCCTCGCGCGATCAGCTCGGCGGCCTCGGCCAGCGCCTCCGGCACGTTCTCCTCCTTCCCGGAGAACCGCACGCCCGCCTCCACCTCCCCGCGGTCGGCGATGGTGATCACCTTGTCCGGGTCCCCGGTCAGGGCGACGAGGTCCCGCAGCACGCCCGAGCCCGCCAGGTCGAGCGCCGCGTCGACGTCGCCGAGCCGCCGCACCCGCTCGACCCAGCCGTCGCCGTACGTCGTCGCACGGGCGCCCAGCTCCCGCAGGTAGTCCTGGTTCGCGGCCCCGGCCGTGCCGATCACCGCGATGCCGCGCTCACGGGCGATCTGCAGCACCGCCGACCCGACTCCCCCGGCCGCGCCGCTGACCAGCAGCGTCTGCCCGGGGCGCACACCCACCTGACGGATGATGCGCAGCGCGGTCTCCGTCACGGAGGGGTATCCGGCCGCCTCCTCGAACGTCAGCCCTGCGGGCATCCGGGCCCAGTGCGACAGCACCGCGAACTCCGCGTACGTGTCCGACCCGATGCCGAACACGCGATCGCCCACCGCCACCTCCCCTTCGAGGCCGTCGCCGACCTCGTCCACCACGCCCGCGGCGTCGAATCCGGTCCCGGCGGGCAGGGCCAGCGGGCGCATCTCCCGGAACTGGCCTTCCCTGATCCGCCAGTCGACGGGGTTCACCCCCGCCGCGCACACGGCGACACGTATCCGCCCGGGGCCCGCATGGGGCTCCTCGGCATCGACAAGTCGCAGGACGTCCGGACCGCCGTACTCGGTGAAGCTCACTTTCTTCATGCGGCCGAACGTAGCACTAACCGTTAGGGTTTTGCAGTTGATAGCTTTAGATAACCGTTAGTCTTTTGGAGCTGATAGCATCCCGCCCATGACCGCCGCAGTGCCGACCCCGACCGGACGCCGTGAGCGCAAGAAGGCCGCGACCCGCCGGCGGATCGCCGACACCGCGCTGCGCCTCTTCATGGAGCACGGGTACGAGGCGGTGGGCATCCGGGACGTGGCCGCCGAGGCCGATGTGGCCGTCACCACGCTCTTCTCCCACTTCGCCTCGAAAGAGGCGCTGGTGTTCGACCAGGAGGAGGACTTCGAGCGGCGCCTCACCCTGGCGGTCACCGACCGCGCACCGGGCGAGCCGCTGCTCGCGGCGCTGCGCCGGGAGGTCCACGCGCTGGTCCGGCACTGCACCGGGGACGGCGCCGCGCCCCTCTGGCGCATGATCGACGAGTCGCCCGCCCTGCGCACGTACGAGCAGGCGATGAAGCTGCGCTACGCACGGTCGCTGGCGGCGGCCGTCCTCGCCGAGCCCGGCATGTCACGCTCCCGGTCCGAGACGGCCTGCCGGGCGCTCGCGTGGTTCGTGGTCGACGCGCAGTGGCTGGCGCGGGGGACGGCGGATCCGCGGGCGGCGGTGGACGAACTCTTCGACATGATCGAGGCGGCCTGGCAGTCCGCGGCGGAACCGCCGGCCTGAGGAGGGGCGGACGGTCTCCCCTCCGCCCCCCGTCCTGCCGACGCGTACCGGTCAGAAGCCCGGTGCGCTCACGTGGGCGACCGCTTCCAGTCCGGCGAGGTCGGTGGCGTCCAGCCGGATGCCGTCGACCGCCAGGTTCTCCTCCAGGTGGGCCACCGAACCGGTGCCGGGGATCAGCAGCATGCGGTCGTAGTGGGCGAGCAGCCAGGCGAGCGCGATCTGCGAGGCCGAGACGCCGTGCCGGGCGGCCACCGCCGCGATCGCCGGGTCGGCGGCCAGCGCCTCCGGGCCGCCCGTGAACGCCGAACCGAGCGGGTAGTAGGGCACGAACGCGATGCGGTGCGCGCGGCACAGGTCGAGGACGGCCTCGTCCGTGCGGTTGGCGATGCTGTAGGCGTTCTGCACCTCGGCGATCGGGGTGACCGCGAGCGCGGCCGCCAGGTCCTCGGCCGAGACGGTCGAGAGGCCGATGAGGTCGAGCTTGCCCTCGTCGCGCAGCTCGGTCAGGGTGCCGAGCTGCTCGGCGAGCGGTACGGGGTCCGGGCCGCCGCCCCCGACCCCGCGCCGCATGTTCACCAGGTCGAGCCGCTCGACCCGCAGGGTGCGCAGGTCCTGCTCGACGGTCCGCCGCAGCTGGTCCGGGCGGGAGGCCCGCACCCATCCGCCCTCCGCGTCCCGGGCCCCGCCCACCTTCGTGGCGATGACGAGGTCCTCCGGGTAGGGGTGCAGCACGTCGGCGAGGAGTTCGTTGACGACGTCGGGCCCGTAGACCTGCGCGGTGTCGATGTGGTTGACGCCGAGCTCGACCGCACGGCGCAGCACGGCACGGGCCGCGTCGGGGTCCTTGGGCGGGCCGAACACCCAGGGCCCCGCGAGCTGCATCGCACCGAAGCCGATGCGCCGTACGGTCCGGTCGCCGAGGGGGGAGGTCTGACTGATCCGACCGCCCTGGCTGTGCTGGTTGATCTGGTCGACCTGGCTGTTCTGGTTGACCTGACTGTTCTGGGTGACCTGACTGTTCTGGTCGATCTGGTTCATGCCTCGACTGTCGGACGCGGTCGCCGCCGCGACCAGTGGCAGCCGCAACCTCGGTCTGGCAGACCTACCCTCGCCGCCGCCCGAAGTCCCCTCCCCGCCGCGCCCGGACCGTACCGTGGAGGCATGGCGAACAACGGCGAGCTGCGGGAGTTCCTGCGCACCCGGCGGGCCCGGGTGCGGCCCGAGGACGTGGGCATCGAGACCGGCGGGCGCCGCCGGGTACCGGGGCTGCGGCGCGAGGAGGTCGCGATGCTGGCCGGCGTGAGCGTCGACTACTACTCCCGCCTGGAGCAGGGCCGCCGCCGACTGCAGCCGTCCGACCAGGTGCTCGACGCGCTCGCCCGGGCGCTGCGGCTGGCCGACGTCGAGCGGCTGTACCTGCACAACCTCGTACGGTCGACCGTCGCCACGCCCGCGCCCGAGGCCCCTCCGCTTCCGCCCCTGGACGAGGGCATGCGGCTGATGCTGGACAGCCTGCCGACGCCGGCGATGGTCGTCGACGCGCGCGGGGACGTGCACGCGATGAACCGCATGGGGCGGGCGTTGCTGGTGGGGCTCGAGCCGATGCCGTCAACGTCGTCCAGTCATCTGCGCTGGCTCTTCCTGGACCCGTCGGCGCGCGAACTGCTCGTCGAGTGGGAGATGATCGCGCGGGTGAGCGTGGGGGTGCTGCGGGAGGCCGCGGGCCGTCACCCGCGCGACCCGAGGCTGCACAGCCTGGTCGGGGAACTGTCCGTGACAAGCGCCGAGTTCCGCGGCTGGTGGGCCGAGCACGAGGTGGAGGTGCGGTGCCGCGGCACCAAGCGGTTCCGCCACCCCGTCGTGGGGGAGCTCGTCACGCACGTGGAGGCGCTGCGGCTGCAGGACGGGGAGCGCTGGCTGTACGCCTACGCGGTGGAGCCGGGCTCGCCCTCGGCCCAGGCGCTGCGGCTGCTCGGCACGTGGGCGGCGACGCAGGACGCGGAGCAGAACGGCGGAACCGTGACGGACGAGGCGCCGACGGCGCCGGTGACGCCCCTGGAGGCGGACACGCGTCCTTGAGCCGGAGTCCCTGAGCCGGAGTCCCTGAGCCGGAGTCCCTGGGCCGGGGTTCCTCAGGTGACGATCCCGGTGAGGTACGCCGACACCACCACGTCGGCCGTGTAGGTGCGGCTCGCCTCGTCGTACGTGCCGCCGCACGTGATCAGCCGCAGTTCGGCGCGGCCGGCCCTGTGCGGCCCGTACGCCGCGTGGGCGTCGAAGTGGTCGCGGGCCAGCACCTGGACGCCCTCGACGGTGAACTCGGCGACCCGGTCGTCCTCCCGTAGGACCCGGATCCGCTGCCCGGGCCGCAGTGTGCTCAGCCGGTAGAAGACGGCCGGCCGTGTCTCGGTGTCGACGTGCCCCACGATCAGCGCGGTGCCGACGGCGCCGGGCCGCGCCCCGTCCTCGTACCAGCCGACGGCGTCGGGCTGCGCGAAGGGCGGCGGCACGATGGCCCCCTGGCCGTCCAGCCCGCGCGGCAGAACCGGTGCGTGGACGTCCAGCGCGGGGATCTCCAGCCGTCGCGGGGCCGCCGCGGTCAGCGGGCGGGCGGGGGGCGGCAGCGTGACGTCGACCGGCCGGCCGACGGCGGCCACGTCACCGGTGGTCGGCGCCGACACCCCGAGCCGGAGGTCGGTCAGCGCCTGCCCCCACAGCCACAGCCCGAGGAGCACCAGCGCCCAGGTCACCCCGGCGACGATCCGCCCGGCGCCCGGCCCGGCGCCCGGGGTACGTCCACGGTGTACGCGCACGGCACTCAGCCCCTGCCCGGCCGGCGGACCCGCGCCGCCGGCACCGCCGAGGCAACGGCGACCCCGGCGAGCAGCAGTCCGGCGGCGAACTGTCGCGGGCTGGGGCCGGTCTCCCCGCTCCGGGGCGCGGACCGGGAGCCGGCGACACGCGCCGCGTACCCGCCCCCGGCGGGCACGGGCGCGACGGGCGAGGCCGGAGCGGGGGCGGGAGCGGCAGGACCGACAGCGGCGGGACCGGGGGCCGCGGCACCGGCGAATGGCGCGGCCCGGCCACCGTCACCGCTCCCGGCGCCGTACGCGGCGGGCGCCACCGGCCCCGACACGAGGGCGGCCGCGCCGACCACGAGAACCCCGGCACGCACAGCGACCGAAACCGAACTCATCGTGAACCTCCAGACATCTGGAGATTCCCCCGCCACCCCCCGCCCCGCATCCGGAGACCACGCCCACTCCGCCGAACGAGTGACACGAGGTTTGAGCCCTGCCCCCTCGGACCGCGTGTCCGCCGAGCGGGGCGGGGCGGGTCGGGTCGGGGCCGAGCGGGGCGGGTCGGGGAGGGGCAGGTCGGGGCGGGTCCGATCAGATCAGGTCCACCAGGTCCGCGATCGAGTCCACGATCTCCGAAGGCCGGTACGGGTAGTCCTCGACCTGGTGCGGCCGGGTCAGCCCGGTGAGCACCAGGAACGTCCGCATCCCGGCCTCCATGCCCGCGAGCACGTCGGTGTCCATCCGGTCGCCGATCATGGCGCTGGTCTCGGAGTGCGCGCCGATGGCGTTGAGTCCGGTGCGCATCATGAGCGGGTTGGGCTTGCCCGCGAAGTACGGGTTCTTCCCGGTGGCCTTGGTGATCAGCGCGGCCACGGCACCGGTCGCGGGCAGCGGGCCCTCGGCGGAGGGGCCGGTCTCGTCGGGGTTGGTGCAGATGAAGCGGGCGCCGTCGTTGATCAGCCGGACCGCCTTGGTCATGGCCTCGAAGGAGTACGTGCGGGTCTCGCCGAGGACGACGTAGTCGGGCTCGTGATCGGTGAGGACGTACCCGATGTCGTGCAGCGCGGTGGTCAGTCCCGCCTCGCCGAGGACGTACGCCGTGCCTCCGGGCCGCTGGTCGTCGAGGAACTTGGCGGTGGCCAGGGCGGAGGTCCAGATGTTCTCCAGCGGCACGTCCAGCCCCATGCGCCGCAGGCGGGCGTGCAGGTCACGGGGGGTGTAGATGGAGTTGTTGGTGAGCACGAGGAAGGGCCGCCCGGACTCCCGCAGCTTCTTTACGAAGGCGTCGGCCCCGGGGATCGGCACCCCCTCGTGGATGAGCACCCCGTCCATGTCGGTGAGCCACGACTCAATGGGCTTGCGCTCTGCCATGTCGATATCTCCCGCCATAGGCCCAACCATGTCCCTCCAGCCTATCGATCACATTTTCCCCCGAGTGGGGGCAGCACCCCGCACGGGGCCGCGGGAACCGCGCCCTGCGGGAACGCGGGGAGCTGCGCGACCGGCCCCACCGGCCGTCGGCCGACAAGGCGCCCCCGGGGTCCAAGGGGCAACGCCCCTTGAAGGGACGGGAAGGGTGGGGGCGGCGGGGGTGAACGACCCCGCCCGAACCCCCATCTGCCAAGGTGATCCCATGACCCGCGCCACCCACGAACCTCACGCACCCCTGCGCACCGCCCTCATCGGCTACGGCCTCGCCGGCTCCGTCTTCCACGCCCCCCTCGTCGCCGCCACCCCCGGCCTCGCCCTCGACACGGTGGTCACCCGCGACCCCGAGCGCCGGGAGCAGGCCCGCGCCGAGCACGGCGACGCCCTCCGTTTCGCCGCCGCCCCCGACGAGCTGTGGTCCCGCGCCGACGAACTCGACCTCGTCGTCATCGCCTCCCCCAACCGCACCCACGTCCCGCTCGCGACCGCCGCCCTGAACGCCGGTCTCCCCGTGGTCGTCGACAAGCCGATCGCGGCCACGGCCGCCGAGGCCCGCACCCTGGCCGCCCTCGCGGAGGAGCGCGGTCTGCTGCTCTCCGTCTTCCAGAACCGCCGCTGGGACAACGACTTCCTCACCCTCGCGGGGCTCCTCGCCGCGGGCACGCTCGGCGACGTCACCCGCTTCGAGTCCCGCTTCGAACGCTGGCGCCCGCAGCTCAAGGGCGGCTGGCGCGAGTCCGGCGACCCGGCGGAGATCGGCGGTCTGCTCTACGACCTCGGCAGTCACGTCGTCGACCAGGCCCTGCGCCTCTTCGGCCCCGTCGCCACGGTCTACGCGGAGTCCGACGTCCGCCGCGAGGGCGCGCGGGCGGACGACGACACCTTCCTCGCGCTCACGCACACGAGCGGCGTCCGCTCCCATCTCTACGTCTCCGCCACCACCCCCCAGCTCGGCCCCCGCTTCCGTGTCCTCGGCTCGAAGGCCGGCTACGTCAAGTACGGCCTCGACCCGCAGGAGGCGGCCCTGCGCGAGGGCGCCCGCCCCGGCGCGACGACCGAGCCGTGGGGCACGGAACCGGAGGAGGCGTGGGGCCGCGTCGGCAGCGGCGAGTCCCCGGCGACCGGCGGCGGCCGCCCCGAGCCGACGCTCCCGGGCGACTATCCGGCGTACTACGCGGCCGTCGCCGCCGCCCTCCGCGGCACCGGCGAGAACCCGGTCACGGCGCTCGAAGCGGCCGCCGCCCTGGACGTCCTGGAAGCAGCCCGCCGCTCGGCCCACGAGGGAGTCACGGTCCGGCTGTGACCGCCGCCTCACTGTGGCGCTCCTCCCCGCTGCCGCAGGAACGCGGGCGGTCGCGCGATACGACGACGCTACGCCCGGCTACCGGTCGCCCTCGGCCTCGCCGGGCCGCCGCACACGGCCCGGCATCGTACGGACGCCCCGCTCATCCCCTGACCAGGGTGGACGGAACGTCCCGGTACAGCGCCGCCCGTTCGAGCGCGCTCCACGTCGTACTGGTCACGATGTACAGCGCGGCGGCGAGCGGGACGACGGCCACGGTGACGAGGGTGAAGAAGGGGAGGAACGGCGTCGCCCTGCTCACCGCACCTGCGACACCCGCCCCCGTACCGGCACCCGCACCCGCACTCACCGACATCGCCCGCTTCGTGCGCCGGTAGCTGAAGCACGCGACCGCCGCGACAACGGCGAACACCCCGACGTACACCAGCCCCTGCGCCCCGAACGGCCCGCCGTGCGCGAGTGCGTCCGCCCACCGTCCGCCGAGGGGGGCGTCCAGCAGCCGGTGGCTGAGCAGCCCGTTGGCGTCGTCGCCGATCGAGGAGCTGGAAAAGAGGTGGTAGAGGAGGAAGAAGGCGGGCGCCTGGAGGAGACCGGGCAGGCATCCGGCCAGCGGCGAGACCCGTTCGCGGGCATGCAGCTCGAGCACCGCTTTCTGGAACGCCTTCGGGTCGCCGCGGTACCGCACGCGCAGCTCGGCGATGCGCGGCCGCAGCGCCGCCCCGGCCCGCTGACCGCGCGCGGCGGCCCGGGAGAGCGGATGGACGAGGAGTCGTACGAGCGCGGTGAACAGGACGACGGCGGCGGCCGTGGCCGACCCGTGGAACAGCGGCTGCAGCAGGTCGGCGAAGTGCTCGACGACCCCCGCGAAGGCGGACATCGAAGCGGACAGCGAAGGGGACATGGAGGTGGGCATGTCGGCGGACATGAAGGTGGACATGGGGAACCCTCCGGGGCTCTCGTCGTGCCGGATGTGAGGTGCGTGTCGGCATGACGACCCGCGCCGGGGCACGGCGGACCCGGGCAGCACGGTGTGCCGGGGTTCGGTGTTCCCTACGCGGTCGCCGCGAGGGCGCGTCCGGGTGCCCGGGGCCGGGTACGGCCGGAGGCGTCGGGGTCCCGCTGCGGCAGGAACGCCGTACGGTGCGCGCGGTCGCGCAGGGCCGTACGCACCCGGGTGGGCGGCACGGCGGGCACGCAGCGTGCGGCGAGGACCGCGCAGGTGACGAGCGCGGCACCCACTGCGGCGAGGGCGGCGGCGGCGGGCAGCCCGCCGGCGTCGAGCACGGCGGCCTGGAGGAGCACGAGGAACAGCGGGAACAGCAGCGCGGCGACGGGCCGCAGACGCGCACGGGTGCCGGACATCACCAGGCCCCCCTTCCCCGTGCCGTTGCTCGTTCCGCTGTTCGCCTGCCCTTCGTTATACCCGATCGCCGGCCGGTGCGGGCTCCGTCACGACGGGGTCCAGGAGCCGTCGGGGGCGGAGCAGGATGCGGCTGATGGGGTCGGCGGGGTCGGTGTCGATGCCCGGGCCCGGCAGCATCTCGACGTCCTCGACGGGTACGACGACCGCGCAGGCGGGACACTCGCCGTACGGGCCGAGTTCCTGGTCCGTGCCGCACACGGCGTGCCGGAAGACGCGCCGCTGGATCATCGTGACGTGCTGCCGCCCCCACAGGCCGAGCGCCCGCAGCGTGGGCCACAGCGCGAGGCCGCGCGCGGTGAGCACGTACTCGTCGCGCGGCGGCGACTCCTGGTACCGCCGCTTCTCGAGGATGCCGTGGGCGGTCAGTGTCTGCAGCCGCGTGGCGAGGACGGCGCGCGGGATGCCGAGGTGGACGAGGAAGTCGTTGTACCGCCGCACGCCGAAGAACGCGTCGCGCAGGAGAAGCAGCGTCCACCGCTCACCGACGACCTCCAGCGCCGCGGCGATGGAGCAGTCCTGCGACGCGTAGTCCTTGCCCAGTGCCATGCCCCCACTGTAACCACCTTTTCCCCTTGTTGGTTCGATGAACGAACCGACCCGTGCTAGGGTTGCGGGCATTGAAGGTTCGCTCATTGAACTTACTCACTTCTCCACCCGGGCTCACTTCTCCACCCGGGCCGGGGGGACGCCCCGACCGACCCACGCACCCGACCTCCAAGGACAGGCCTTCATGCCCCAGTTGGACCGCCCCGCGTCCGGCGCGGTGGACCAGGCGTCCGCCCCCGCCGTTCCCGCTCCCCGCACACCTCCCGCCGCCGAGGCCCCCGCCGCCCCTCGCCCGACAGCCACCCTGGCCCTGACCAGCGCCGCCACCGCCGTCGCGCTGATGACGTACACCACGCCGCTGGTGACGCTGCCCGACACCGCGGCCGCCCTGCACACCTCCCTGTCGGCGCAGGCGTGGCTGCTCAACGGCACCCCGCTGGGGCTCGCCGCGCTGCTGCTGGTCGCGGGGAGCCTGGCCGACGACTACGGTCGCCGCCGGGTCTTCCTGGCCGGCACCCTCGCCCTCGGCATCACCACCGCGCTGGGCGCGTTCGCCGGTTCCACCTGGCTGTTCACACTGGCCCGCGTGGCCCAGGGTGCGGCCAGCGCCGCCCTGCTGGCGAGCAGCCTCGGCCTCCTCGTCCACGCCTTCCCGACCCCGCGCGAACGGCTGCACGCGACGGGCGTGTGGGGCGCGTTCGTCAGCGGCGGCATCGCACTGGGCCCGCTGCTCGCCGGAGTGCTGCCCGGCTGGCGGCTCGTCTACGGCGTCCTCGGCGCCGCCGCGCTGGTGATCGCCGCCCTCGGCCCCCGGACACTCACCGAGTCCCGCGCCCCGCGCGGCGGCCGCCCTGACCTGCCCGGCGCCGCCGTCTTCAGCCTCGCCCTGGTCGCCCTGGTCGCCGCGCTCACCCTGGGCCGCGACGGCTGGCTGCGCGCACCGGTGTGGCTGCTGCTGGCCGCGACGGTCGTACTGCTCACCGCCTTCGCCCTGATCGAACGCCGTTCCCGCAAGCCGATGATCGACCTGTCCCTGCTGCGCCGGCCGCGCTTCCTCGGCTCGTCGGCGGCCGGGCTGTTCACGGGCCTGTCGGTGATCGGCATGTTCAGCTACCTGCCCGCACTGCTCCAGCGGGGCCTGGGCCTGTCGGTGCTGGACTCGGCGTGGCTGATCCTGCTCTGGTCCGGGCTGTCGTTCGCGGTCGCGCTCCAGGCGAAGCGGCTCTCGGGCCGGATCGCCGCGCGCCACCAGCTCGCCCTCGGCTTCGTGCTGCACGCGGTCGGCGTCCTGACCATGCTGGGCGCGTTCGGCGCGGGCTCCTGGACCCGGCTGCTGCCCGGCCTGGTGGTGAGCGGCGTGGGCAGCGGGCTGCTCAACGCCGCGCTCCCGCTCGTCTCGGTCGACTCGGTCCCCCCGGACCGCGCGGCGATGGGCTCGGGCGCCCAGCAGACGTGCCGCTACATCGGCTCCTGCGCGGGCGTCGCGCTGACCATCGCCCTGGTCACCTCGTCGGGTTCGCTGCCCCACGGGGCGGACGTGGCGATGCTGGTCTCGGTGGTCCTGGCGGGCGCGGGCGCGGCAACGGTGGCGACGCTGAAGTAGGGCGCGCGTGTGGGGGCGCCCCCCGAAGGGGCGCGGGGAACTGCGCGATCAACCACGACGCACCCGCACCGCACCCGCACCCGCCGAGGCAAAAACCCCCGAGCTGGAAGGCGCTTCCCACTCCCCCGCCCCATAGGCGCCCCCGGGACCAAGGGGCGGAGCCCCGTGTACGGCAAGGAGAGGGAGGCCACCCCACCCCCCTCTCCAATGTCACCCCCCGGCAGTACCGTGTCCGCATGCGCCCCGACACGCCTGCCGAGAACGTCGACCACCCCGCGGAGGCGGCCCGCCTGGAGCGGACCGCCGGTCTGTACCCCGAGGACGCGGAGGCCCTGCTGCTGCAGGCAGCCGCCCACCGGGAACTGTCCGGCGACCGCCCCGGCGCCACCGCGCTCTACGACCGCCTGCTCGCCTCCTCCCACCCCCTGGAGAACCCCCACCTCGTACGCGCCCTGAAGGCGTCGAACCTGTGGGAGTACGGCCACGAGGCCGAGGCCCGCGCCATCATCGACGGCGTCCGCGCCGCCGCCCCGCGCGACCCGGCCGCGTGGGTGATCGTCGCGGAGTCCCTGGAGCAGCACGACGAACTGGAAGCGGCGCAGGAGACGTTCACCGAGGGCGCCACCCTGCTGATCGCGCGGGAGGCGGAGCCCCCGCAGTCCGCGCACCCCCTCCTCTTCGGCCGCCACCGGGTGCGCCGCATGCTGGGCGCGGCGCACGACGAGTGGGACCTGCTGGCGGACACCCTGCACGACCTCCCGGTCTCCCTCGACGAGCTGCACGACCCCAAGCGGGTCTGGTCGCTCGGCTCGGACAACCCGGCGGAGCTGGAGGCGGAGATCTCCCGCCTGCGCGCGGAACTGGGCGCGTACCGCCAGGCGTTGTCCCGCCCGTTCCCGGTGGCGGTCCTGCACTGGCCGAAGGAGGAGCTGACGGAACTCCTCGCGGCGTACCCGGCGCTGGCGGCGGAGTACCCCTCGCACGAGGAGCACCTGGCGACGACAGAGCGCTCGCTGCGCGAACTGGCGTCCTCCGGCACCCCCAACCTGGGCATCGTCCGGGGCACGGTCCCCTCCTACGAGGCGTTCGCGGCCTCCGAGGCGTCCTCCCCGTCGGACCCGGCCCTGCTCCCCCAGTACGCGACGACCCTGGCGGCCCGCGGCCGGGCCACGGAGTGGCCCCCGCAGCGCGGCACCACCTGCTGGTGCGCCTCGGACACCCCGTACGAGACCTGCCACGGGGCCAATGCGTAAGGGCCGGACCGACGCGGCACAACACCGAACGGGAAGGGCCGGAGGGAGGGAGAGAGAAGGAGGCCGGGCGTGAGCCTCCCCTGCCTGTCCGCCTCCCTCCTCCTCGCCGCACTGTGGACAGCGATCGGCGCCCACGGCACCCGCGCCACCCTGCGCGCCCGCCGCTCCCTGCGCCTGCTCGGCGTCCCCGGCATACGCACGCGGGGCGAGGTGGCCAACGACGCCCGCCGGGTGGGCCCGTCGTACCACCCGCCACAGATCCGCTACGAGGCCCCGCCGCCGGACCGTCCCGGCGCCCCCGCGACCCACACCTACCGCGAGGTCCCCCTCAACCACGCCTCCCCGCACGCCCTGCACCGCGGCACCCGCGTACACCTCCGCTACGACCCGAGGGACCCCCGTCGCGCGGTGGTCGTCCGGACGGCGAAGGCGTACTCGCCCACGACGAACCTGGTGTGGTGCGCGGCGTTCACGACGTTCGGGGTGGCCGTAGGCGTGCTCACACTCCTCCACGCGACCCTCGGCACCCCCTGAAACCGACCTGCCCGACCTGACCAACCGCAACCGCGCCGTCTGCCCATGGCCCCAACAGGGCGCACGCTCCCGCCCGTTGAGCCCATGCGTACGGAGTACGCTTTATGAAATCCGTACCCCCACCGTTGTACGGTCGCCCGCATGGAAACACGAGACACGACGGCCGCCCCGAGCGGCGACGCCCAGGACCTGCCGAGCAACCGGGGCCGCTGGGGCGAGGACGACGAACGCGGCACGCTCAACCTGATCACCGACGAGGCCCGGGCCAGAGGCGCCGCGGAGGTCCGCACGGGCCGTACGGTCTCACTGGCGGTGCCGATCCGGCCGACCCCGCTCCTCAGCGGCCCGTTCGCGCCCTCCACCCAGGACGCCTCCCCGGTCCAGCAGGTGCTGGTGTACACCGGCTCCCCCGCGATGGCGACGGCCGAGATCATGATCGTCACCAACCACCACCCCCGCTCGACGCACCTCGACGCACTGGCGCACATGCCGCGCGACGGCCAGGTCTACCCGGGGCGCCCCCTGGCCGAGAGCGTGACGCCGGCCGGTGCGCGGCACGGCTCCACCACGGCGTTCGCCGACGGGATCGCCACCCGCGGCGTCCTGCTCGACCTGGCGGCCGACGGCCCGCTGCCCAGCGGCCACGCGGTCACCTCCCGCGATCTCGACGCCGCCGAGGAGCGCCAGGGCGTACGGCTGGAACCGGGAGACGCCCTGGTGGTGCACTGCGGCTGGGACATGACACCCGATCCCGCCCGCCCGATGCCCGGCATGAGCCTGGACGCCGTGCGCTGGATGCACGCACGCGGCGTCTCCCTCTACGCCGGCGACATCGGCGACGCGCACCCCGCGCTGGACCCCGCCTGCCCCGCCCCGCTGCACGGAGTCGGCCTGCCCCTGCTGGGCATGCCCCTGATCGACGCCGCCGAGGTGGACGAACTCGCCGCCACCTGCGCGGAACTGGGCCGCTACGCCTTCCTCCTCACGGTCGCGCCCCCGCGCATCCACGGCCTGACCGGCGTACCGGTGAACCCGCTCGCGGTCTTCTGAAACCCCGCGCCCGCACCCCCCTGACCACCACTCAGCCCGCCACACCGCCCGCCGCTCCGCCCGCCACTCCCCCCGGCTCGGCGGCAAGAGCCCGAACCGCACCGTGCACACGCTCGCGGAGCCACCGCGAGGCCGGGTCCTCGTCGACGCGGCGGTGCCAGCGGAGTTGGACGTCGGCGGCGGGAAGGTCGAAGGGCACCTCGTGGAGGCGCAGCGGAACGCCCCGTTGCACCAGGTGGGCGGCCGTGATCCGCGGCACGAGGCAGATGAAGTCGCCCTCCAGGGCCATGAGGGCGCCGACGGCGTAGGAGGGGACGACCGCCGCGACGCGGCGGGCACGCCCCGCCCGCTCCAGCGCGTCGTCGAGCGGCCCCCGGGCGAGGCCGCGCCGCGAGGCGGAGATGTGCGGACGGGCGCACAGGTCGTCGACGGTGAGCCGGGCCGCGCGCCCCAGCGCGGAATCGGCGGCGACGACGGCGACGAAGCGGTCGGTGAGCAGCGTCGAGGTGTGGACGTCCGGGGGCGGCGGGCCCGCCACGCAGATGTCGAGGTCGATCGAGCCGTCGCGCAGGAGGTCGGGCTCCTTGGACTCCTGGGCCACGAACCGCAGGAGGACTCCCGGGGCGTCCGCGGTGACCCGCCGGGTCAACCGGGGCGCGAGGACCGGGGCGAGCCCGTCGTTGATGCGGATGGAGAAGGCCCGCTGCCAGGACCGGGGGTCGCGGCCGGCGGTGTCGGCCCGCAGCTCCGCGGCGGCCTCGAGCAGCGCCTTGACCCGCGGCGCCGACCGCTGCGCGAAGGGCGTGGGGACGAGTCGCTGCCCGGCCCGGACGAGGATGGGGTCGCCCATGGCGCGCCGCAGCCGGCTCAGCGCCCTGCTGGTCGCGGGCGCGGACAGGTGCAGCCGCCCGGCGGCCTCGGCGACGCTGCCGGTGTCCATCAGCGCGTCGAACACGCGCAGCAGGTTGAGATCCAGCTCCTCCGTCACGGCCGCCCCTCCCCATGAGTGCGTGCAGCGCAATCACTATCTGCCAATGATGCACTGGACGTCATGTCCGAACCGGACGAATACTGAGTTGCGGGACCGGACGTACGCACCGCTCCCGACGGCCGCCAGGCCGCACCCGCACCCGCCCTGGCCCGGCCCTCGCCCCGGCCTCGAACCTCGACCACGCCCCTCGACCCCGGCCTCGAACCTCGACCACGCCCCTCGACCCCGGCCCCGAACCTCGACCACGCCCCTCGACCCCGGCCCCGAACCTCGACCTCGACCTCGACCTCGCCGGGCGGACGCGCGGGCCCCCCAACCACCAGCACCGGAACCGGAGTTCAGCCATGCCCAGGATCGTGCGCCCGACCGCCTACGGCACTCCCGACGTACTCACCGTGACCGAGGTGCCCGTCCCCCGCGCGGCGGCCGACACCGTGGTCGTCGAGGTGCGGGCCGCCGGGGTCAACCCGGTCGACTGGAAGCTCTACAGCGGCACGTTCCACGCCGTGGACGAGGACCTCAAGGAGTCCGCCGGGGTCACCGCCTCCCTGCCCTCGCTCGGGCTGGAGTGCGCCGGCGTCGTCACCGAGGTCGGGTCCGAGGTGTCCGGCGTGCGGGTCGGCGACGAGGTCATCGTGTTCCCCGTGACGGAGGCCTACGCCGACTACGTCACGGCCCCCGCGAGCTCGATCCTCCCCAAGCCCGCCGGACTCGGCTGGCCGGAGGCGGGATCGCTCCTGCTGACCGGCACCACCGCGGCGCACGCCCTGCACGCGGTCGCGGTGGACGCCGGTGACACGGTGCTCCTGCACGGCGGTTCCGGCGGGGTCGGCCTGATGGCCGTGCAACTCGCCGCCGCCCGGGGGGCGACGGTGATCGCCACCGCCGCCCCGCGCAACCACGCGCTGCTGACCGAGCTCGGCGCCACCCCCGTCGCCTACGGCCCCGGGCTCGCCGACCGGGTACGCACCGCCGCACCGCAGGGTGTCGACGCCGCCGCCGACTTCGCCGGCACCGAAGAGGCACTGGACGTCTCGCTGGAACTCGTGGCCGACCGGAACCGGATCGTCTCGCTCACCGGGCCCGACCGGCGCGTCGAGGCCGGCATCAAGCTGATCGGCTACGGCCCGGGCCAGGACGCCGGCACCGAAGTCCGGGCGGCCGCCCGCGCCGACCTCGTCCACCGCGCCGGATCCGGCACCCTCCGCGTCGTCGTCGACACCGTCTTCCCCCTCGCCGAGGCCGCACAGGCACACAAGGCCGGACTCGCGGGACACGCCCCCGGCAAGCTCGTACTCGTCCCCTGACCCGCACACCCACCGCGCCCTCGGTGAAGCGACGCGGAAAGCGCCCGGCCCGGTGACGATCCCCGACCACCCCGGAGCCCGGACCGGGCGCATGAGAATCTGGGCGTCATGAGGATGTCGAACACGCCCGTGCACGGCGGCGGCCGGCGATGAGCACCACGCGGACACTGGACGCCGAGGCCATACTGACCGCCACCGAGAGCGTGCTGCGCCGCCACGGCCCCGAGAAGGCCACGGTGCGGGACGTGGCACGGGCCCTGGGCGTCAGCCACGCCAGCGTCTACCGGCACTTCCCGTCCAAGACGGCGCTGCGGGAAGCCGTCACCCGGCGCTGGATCAGCCGCGCACACGAGGGCCTCGAGCCCCTGGCGACGGACACCCGCCTGCCACCTCCCGAACGCCTACGCGCCTGGCTCACCACACTCTTCACCTGCAAGCGCGACATGACATCCGAGGACCCGGAACTCTTCGCCACCTTCAGCATCCTGGTGGCCGAACACAGAGCCGCGGCCACCGACCACGTGGCCGACCTCATCGGGCAACTGCGCGGCATCATCACCGACGGCGTCCGCACCGGCGACTTCACCCCCACCGACCCCACCGCAGCGGCCCACACCCTCTTCAACGCCACCATGGCCTACCACCACCCGGCCCACGCCCCCGACTGGCACGCCCCCGAAACGGAACCGGCACTGCAGTCCGTCTGCACGCTCCTCATCAACGGCCTGTCGGCACCCCCGGGACGCCACGACGCCTGACCCCCGGCACCCGAAACCCGGCGAACCCCAGCCCAACACGCCCCCACCCACAGCCACCCGGGCAACGACGAGCGCCACCACCCCGCCGCCCCCGCCGCCCCGCTTCCGGGCCGCCCGGCCATACGGCTCCCCGCGGTGGAGGGGTGACAGTCAAGAGTGCAGCGCAGCGAAATCGGCGCAGTCGGCGCCCGAAGGGCGCTCTTGACCCTCACCCCGCAACTGCCACCCTGCGAATCGCCGGGTGGCCCTTGGGCGCCCTGCACAGTAGTAGACATGTTCGTCTCAGGGGTGGAGGCGTACGCCTGCGTCGACGGACGGTGCGCATGAGGTCACGACTCTACCTCGCCCACCCAGCCGAAATTCAGGAGTTCCCTGGGCAGGTACTCGGATTCGACCTCGATCGGCATATCGGCGTCACGGGTCATGCAGGCGAGCGCCAGTGGCCCCAGGGCCACCAACCCGTCACTGCTGCGGCTCCGCTCCTCGTCGGCTGTCCAGTACTCCTTGTGCCACTGGAGAGCGTTGGCGAGTGTTTCGTTGAACCGCTCGGTTTCCTGGCGCTGGTACAAGTGGAAGAGTTCGAGCGGCGGGTAGAGGATTTTCAAGAGCAGTTCCTGGTCGGCGATCCGGACACGTGCGGGGTCAGTACCCTTCACAGCTGCCGTAACCTTCTCCCACATGAGGTCGGCCCGGCCGTTCCAGAAATTCTGCAGGGCCTCCACCCAGTCGTAGACGTACGTGTCGAACTCGGCACCGGAGGCGCGCAGGAACGACACGGGCACGTGTGCGAGTTGCTCAAGACGACTGTTGTCACGGCAGATGGTGGCCAGGTACCACGAGGTGAGCCAGGCACCTGCGTGCAGATAGGGCTGAGGTCCGGTGGCCGGCAGGTTCCTCATGTCGCCGTCGACTCCGATGCGGCACGGAACGGGCCCTTCGGTGGCAGTGCCGGCGGCGAAGAGGGCCGAGCCGACCTGCATCGCGGTGATCCACGCCTCCCACGTCGAGAATTTCGTGGCCTCGGGATCATCCGCGCACAGGGACTTCGCCACGGTCAGTGTGGTCTCCAGAGCCCGGGACCGGGACATCTCGGATCGTTCGAGCCGGTCGATCACCCGGTTCGTACTCGTGACCAGGGACTGCACGTCGTCCCGAAAACCTTCCAGGGGGAAGTCGTGCCGTAGGACGCGCGTAACCACTGGGACTCTCCTGTCCTAGATCTTGAAGTGCTCCAGTACGGCACCAGCGTAGGAGCCACTGTTCTTGTTCGCCTGGACCAGTACGTACTGCAGCTTTCCATCCTCCAGGGCGTCGAAGAGCTTGTCGGCGATGATCCGGTCCTCTCCGCCTCTCTTCCACATCAGGGTGAGGATGGTGTGTACGTACTGTTTCGTGCCCTGCTTGACCCGCATGCCCTGGCCCATGTCGCCGGCACCGTCGCGCCAGTCGAGGCTTGCAGACGGCGCCTTTTCCTCGACGATGGCGTATTTCCCGTCGTCATCGAGTTTGTAAAGATCGTCGAACATGTTGGCGCCGTTGGGTGTTCTGGGCAGATCGACCCAGTCTGCCTTCGGGAACAGATTCGGGATGACGTGCTGCCTTGCCGCCGACTCGCCCAGTTTCTCGCCCAGCTTGCTGTTGTTCGGTACGTCGCCGACCTGATCCCGATAGGCATCCTGCGCTTCCTTGAGCGCGGCCTCCGTCTCCGGGGAAGGATGGTCCAGATGTATCTTCTCCGCCCTCGTGAGCTCCATTCCGGCAACGCGATCTTTCGCGATCTTGTCGAGATCCGGGAGTTGTGAGGGGTGAACAGTGTCGAGCCCGAACGGCTTCCTGCCGAACCTTTGTCTCCGACGGACCGTGGGGCAGGTCGTGCTTGGCTATGAAACTGCCGTCCGGCAACTGCTTGAGGATCGGCAGCTCGACGCCGTCGACGATCTTGCTCTTGTCCAGGCGGTGTCCCCGGGCGTCGTAGTTCTCCTCGCGCCATTCAGGGTCGTGGTTGGCCTTCCAGACATGTTCGTCCTGGAGCCGTTTCCGCTCCTCGGCTGTCAACTCGTGGGGTTCTTCATGTGAGCTGGAACCGGTGCCGTCGTCCGGCTGGTGTTCGGTCCGGTGCGAAGCGTCGTCGGGCTCGCCTGGATGATCGGGTACGTCGTCACCGACACGGCCCACATCGTCCGCGCCGCCTCCACTTGCGGGCGGCTCCGCGTCGTGGCCGTGTGTGCCCGGACCGTCGTGGTGCGGGGTCGTGACGTCGTCCGTGTGGCCCGGGGCGTCGGGGTGGTGGGTGCCCGAGGTGTCGTTGTGGCCGGTGTGGACCGGGTTGTCCAGTTCGTTGGTGGGGAGGTGGTCGGCCGTGCCGCCGGGGAGGTTGTCGCCCGCGTGCCCGCCGGGGAGGTGCTCACCGGCATGGACGACGGGGGGCTCGCCGCCGGCGTGGATCACCGGGGTGTGCGTCGCGTCGTCGCCGACGCGGCCGATGTCGTCCAGGCCGCTGCCCAGTTTGATGTGCTGGCCGGCCTGTTCGGCGGTGTGGGCGCCGGCGCCGACCAGGGCCGGTTCCTTGATGGGGGTCGGGGTGTGTGGGTTGTCCGCGCCGGACTTCGCCGGGCCGTTCTCGCCCAGGTCGTCCAGGTTGGGCTGGTCGACGATGTCGCCGGGGCCGTCGGCGGTCTTCTGCAGGACGTTGCCGTGTTCGTCCAGGAGGTTGCCCTCCGGGTCCCAGTAGCGGGCCGGGGCGCCCGGCTCGGTCGGGAGCTTGGTCGTGCCCTCGGGCAGCGCGGGCACGTCGTCGGGGAGTTTGAAGTTGCCGTCGGGCAGCTTGACCGCGCCCTCCGGGATCGCCGCCCCTTCCGGGAGGTGGAACGTGCCGTCGGGGAGCTTCAGGGCGCCCTCCGGCAGGGTAATCGCGTTCTCCGGGAGCTTGGGGATTTCGATGTTGCCGATGCCCTTCAGGGCCTTGCTGATGTCACCGATCTTCGACAGGCCCGCGCCGGCGCCCTTCATGACGTACGTCATCGGGTCGATGACCTTGCCCGCCTTGCCGGCGACGGAGAGCGCCTTGGCGATCGCGCCCGCCTTGCCCGCGCCCGACGCCGCCGTACCCGCGCCGCCCGTGAAGACCGTCGTCAGGACGTTGAAGGTGACGGCGCCGGCCGCACGCGCGGGGTTCTTGCCCCACTCGTCCCACGCCACCAGCGCCTTGCCCGTCTCCTTCACCGCCGTACGGGAGTCGCGGATCCAGGCGGGGAGTTTGTCGTCGGGCAGGGCCCAGAACGCGGTGCCCACACCGGGGATGGAGGCGATCGCCAGGCCCGTGGCCAACTGGGCCAGGCCTTTCCATGCCTGGCCCATCGCGTCCCAGCCGCCGAAGCCGACCAGCGTGCCCAGGCCCTTGATCGTGCCCCACACACCGTCCACGATGAGGCCGTCCCACACGAACGACTTCACCCAGTGGCCGATCTCCCAGGCGTGGTGCTTCTCCTCCATCGGGTCGCCCCAGGGAAGCTTCGCGCCCTTCAGGTCGTCCGCGTTGAAGCCGTACTGGTCCTTGCGGTCCGATCCGTCGCCCGCCACCATCTGCGTGCCGCCGAAGATCCCCGTGATCTTGTTGTGGCAGGTGCGCTCCGCCGCCCAGAACGCCGCGACCGTCGTCGTGATCTCGTCGCGGATCCCGTTGTGCTCCTCGATCTTGTCCCCGTCGTACTCCCAGTCGTCGTCGTCCTTGACCGAGTTGACGAACGTCGTCGCCTTCGTCTTCAGCTCCACCAGCTTCGACACCAGCGGACGGATCTCCGTCGCGTACGAGGACAGGGCCGACGAGACCGTCTCCAGGCCCGTCGCGAAGTCGTCCGCGCGGTCCTTCACCGGCTTCGTCGACGCGAAGAGCTGTTCCGCCTCCGGAGCCGTGTAGTACGCCGACAGACCCTGGAACTTCGCGTGCACGTCGCTGCCGGTCGTGCGGACATTGCCCGCGTCCGTCTTCAGCCCCTGATGCGCCAGCTCCAGTTGGAACAGGTCGCCCGTGAACTGCGGTATCTGCTCGGGCTTGATCACGCGTCTTCACCCCCGTGTGTCCGTGGGTCTTCCCGTCGGACGAACTCGCGTCAAGTTCAGATCATCATACAAAGAGGTGCTGACACCGCCCCAGGGTTGTTACCAGGGCCCGGGCAAAGTCGTTGATCACGCGGCTTACTCCAGCCGTAGATCTTGGTCTTCATGCTGGCTGGGCGTCCTGGCGCCGGTAGTGGGCGGTCTTGGCCCGGGCTTGGTGGCGTCGTCGCCACTGCGACCAGCACAGCCGGTGCGCCATGTCGTGGACGTCGAAGCGACCTGTTGGGCGGGTTCCCGGCCGCCCGGCGCGGTCAGCGAGATCATCGAGGTCGGACTGACCGTCATCGACCTGAAGGCCGGTGAGCGCCTCGCCCGGCACCGGATTCTGGTGAGGCCCGTCCGATCCACGGTCAGCGAGTTCTGCACGGAGCTGACCGGCCTCACCGCCCACGAAGTCGACCAGGGGGTCGGCTTCGCCGAGGCGTGCCAAATGCTGGCGACCGAGCACCACGCAGGCACCCGACCGTGGATCAGCTGGGGCGACCACGACCGCCACCAGTTCACCCGACAGTGCCAGGCGACAGGAACGCCCTACCCCTTCGGCCGCCACCACACCAACGCCAAGGTGGTCTTCACCGAGGCATACGGCCTGCGCAAACGCCCCGGCATGGCACAGGCTCTGGAGATCGCCGGGCGGCGACTCGAAGGCCGTCACCACCGGGGCGAGGACGACGCCTGGAACATCGCGGCCCTCGTCCTCCACCTGTCCGAACAGGGCCTCTGGCCGACCACGGTCGACCTCCCCCCGCTTGACACACTCACCCGGCCCAGCAGAACCACCCGATCCAAGTGAGTCCAAATCGCCGTACACAGGGCCGGGGCGCAAACACCTCCCCCCTCACTGACACCCGGCTACGGCGAGCACCACACACCCACCGTCCCCGCCGCCCCGTCTCCGGGCCGCCCGGCCATACGGCTCCCCGCGGTGGAGGGGTGAGAGTCAAGAGTGCAGCGCAGCGAAATCGGCGCAGCCGACGCCGAAGGGCGCTCTTGACGCTTACCCCGCAACCGCCAACATACGAACACCGGGCGGCCTTGGGCGCCCTGCGACTCGGCGCCCGCATCAACGGCGTACAAGGAGCGCACCATCGGCTCACCGTCGCGCCAAGCCCCCTGCCACTGTCTCGTAACGCGCTGTCGCCTTGCCGGCACCCGCGATAACCTTCACGAAAGTGACGGCCGTTGGCGGCACAGTCGAGCAATGTGCGAGGGAAACCGTGGGACGGCGCGACGTACAAGGGCATTACGACCAGCTCGCAGCCGAGTATGACGAACACTGGGTCTACGGCCCGGAGTACGTCCCGTGGATGTCCGGCCGGATCGCCGAGGCACTGCGGCTCAGCCCCACCGACCGGATCGCCGACATCGGCTCCGGCACGGGCCTGTTCGCCAGGGAACTTGCATGGCAACTCCGGCCTCGTCACCCCATCCTGTGCGTCGAACCCTCCGAAGCAATGCTCCGAGGACTCGGCACACCGCCTCCACCGGAGCTCACGCCGGTCGTCGCTTCCGCAGAGGACATCGCTGAAGGCCACACCCGGCTGCCGTACGAGGCACTCGACGCAATGTGGTTGAAGGAGTCGGTGCACCACGTGACCGACCAGGCGCGCACACTGCGTGGCCTCGCCGACCGGCTGGCCCCTGGGGGCCGGCTGCTTGTGGTCATGCTCCCGGCCACTATTCGGTACCCCTTGTTCAAGGCGGCCCTCGACCGCTTCGAGGAACTGCAGCCGGACCCGGCCGACATCCAGGAACACCTGTGCCAGGCCGGGCTGGAGACCCGGCTCGACCACGTCGAGCACGAGCTCCGCATCGACCGGGACAGATACCTCGGCATGGTCCGCGCTCGCTACATGTCCCTGCTCTCCACTTTCAGTGACGATGAGATCGAGGAAGGCATCGAAGAGATGCGAGCCGCCCATCCGGAACCCGTACTGGCTTTCCCCGACCGCTTCGCATTCGTCCTGGGCCAGCGAGTGGAGGCGAGCGCGTGAGCACCGTCGTCGACGAACGACTGAAGCGCCTGCGACGGGAACTCGTCGACCATTCCCGGATCGCCGACCGTCTCGGACTGGATCTTGAGCGCCCGTTACGGTCCCTGAACGACGGCTATCCCGAGAACGCCGTCGCGCTGGTCGGAAAGCTGACCGAAAAGCTCCTCAAGGAGCTGTGGCGGCATCACGGCGTGGAGGGCGATCCCTCCACCAAGGCGCTGAACGACCTGGTGAAGCGCTGCCGCCCGTACATCCGTAGCAGCACGGTGCTGGATGCGCTCGACGACATCCGGCGCCTGCGCAACCGTTCCACACACGACGGTTACGACATCAGTGACGAGGACGGGCTGCTCGCGGTCCGCCGGCTCGTCGACGTCCTGATCTGGTTCACCAACACAGGAAGCGCGGCCCTGCTCGGGGGCGAACCCGACGTGGCCCCCGAGGTGGCGCGCCGCTGCGAGTTCCTCGCCGGACTCCACGTCACCCTCGGCTACCGCCAGGCCAAGCGGTTCGTACTCAGCCCGGACACCGTCTACCTCTTGTTCTGCCGCGAGTCGGGGATGCGGCTGGAATACGTGGAGTTGATGATCTCGCGGGATGCCGACGACCTCGGGACGGTTCTCACCTCCCACGGCGGTGAACTGCTCCGCACGCGGTTGCCCAAGCTGACCCGATTCGTCGTAGTGGACGACGACGGGGGAACAGCCGGTGACCTGCACCAACTGCTGGGCACGGACTTCAGGATCGTGCGGTACGACGGCTTCGTCGACACCATCGTCAACCTCGACACTCATCTCGCCGAGCTAGCCGAAAGCACAGCCCTGGACACGGCGCACGCGCAGCGCACACCCGTTGCCGCGACCGTCCTCACCACTGACCCGCACACCGGTGAGTCATCGGTGACGGAATCCGGTGACGCAGCGGAGGTAGTGGCCCGTCTGTCACGCGGAAGCGCCAACGTCCTGGTCACCGGCCGACCGGGCAGCGGAAAGAGCACGCTCCTGCGCGCCCTGGCTGCCGACCCGGGAGTCCGTCGCTTCCGCTTCTACTTCGACCTCGGACTCAAGCCGAAGGACGAGCCGTTCTCCGAGTACGCCGCTCGCATCCTGGCACCGGCCATGGCGTCGGACCGCTCCCGCGCGTACGACCTCTTCCTCTACCTGATCCGCTCCGGAAGTGCCCTGTGCGTACTGGACGCGGTCGACGAAGGTGTCGCGGAGCCGAGTCCCGCCGGCTTTCTGCGCCTGTTCACCGACCTCTCGGCCGTACTGTCGGCAGAGTCGGCGGTCGTCCTGAGTTCCCGGGTCTCCTTCCTGGCGGACTCGCCGCAGGTACGGCAGCTCCTCGACAGCGGCGCCGGCCGTTCCGAACAGCTCGTTGAGCAGATGTACGCGAACGGCGTGGACCCGTCCCGTGTGCCGCACTTCCACGTCGTACGCCTTGCCGAGCCGGCGGCCACCCCACTGGAAAGGCGTCTCACCGCGGAACTCGGCCTGCCACCGGAGCAGCCCCTCGCGGACATCCTCGGCACCCACCTCACTCGTACTCTGACCGAGCAGGGGCTTCCTGAACTGGAGCAGCGGCTTCCCGCCACGCTCGGGCGGGCGTTCCTCGCGGACCGCACCGTCTTCTCCCTGCTCGACCTGCACCGTGAGCTGGGCACCGACGCCTTCACCGAGGGGCGCCTGGATCCGGCGACCTGCGTCCTCGGCCCGCTGCTGCGGCCTGCGGGACCGGACCACGTCGCGTTCGTTCACAGCGCCTACCAGGAGTTGCTGGCCGCCCGGTATCTCGCTGACCCGGCTCACCTTGCGGCTGCGGCAAACCTTCCCGACGGCGCCTTTCTGACGGAACAGGTACGCGCCTTCCTCGCCAACCCGTCCGGCGCCGGAGGGGACGGCGAGTACGGCAGTCCGGTGCGCGAGGACTGCGTACTGCCCACCGGGGCGTATCTTGTCGGCCCGGCCGAGCGGCTGCTGATCCGCCGCATCGAGCGTCCCGTGCGTTTCGACCGCCGGGCCGTGACCGCCGCCCGGTACCGGCGCTTCCTGGAAGCGCTGGAGGCGGACGGCACCTCCCAGTGGGACCACCCGGACCAGCCGGCCGATGTAACCCACCGTCCTTGGACCGACCGGCTGCGTCACCCCGACTATTACGAGAATCCGCGCTTCGACGACCATCCGGCGATCTGCGTCAGTTGGTGGAGCGCCTACGCCTTCGCCGCGTTCGAAGGAAAACGGCTGCCGACCTCCCTCGAATGGGAGGCGGCGGCACGCGGCACCGACGGGCGGCTCTTCCCCTGGGGCGACACCCCGGACAGCAGCCGCGTCAACTGTGCCGACGCGTGGGTCGGCCACCCCGTCGTGACCTATCAGGCGTGGTACCGGGACTTCGCGGGCGACGCCGTCCGCCGGGCCGGTGCCACACCGGCCGACGACCGGCCCGGCAACCGCTCCCCGTTCGGTGTCCTGGACATGGTGGGCAACTGCTGGGAGTGGACCTCCACCACCCTGGACGACGCCGCCGAAGCCGTCATCTGCGGTGGAAGCTACGACAACCCGATGCGCGCGGTGCAGACCAGCAGCAAGGGCGTCTACCGCAAGCGCGGCGGAAGCAACGCGGTGGGTTTCCGCTGCGTGCAGGACATCGACCCGGCTGCCGTACCCGCCACGGCACGGACAGTGATCGCTACCGCCCGAGCGGAGGGGACGACAGCATGAACGACGACCACAATGGCGAACCCGGCTTCGGCGGCAGCGGCGGACCGCGATACGGGACCATCGTCAACCGGCGGCCGAGCGGCGGCGGGGCAAGTGGCACGGTCGATACCTACGTGGTCCGGGACACCGAGCAGGAGCGGTACTACAGCTTCGACTACCGGCAGATCGTGACCGAGGGATTCCGCACCATCCGTACCGGCGAACGCGTCCGCTTCCACATCAGCCCCCAAAGTCCGGACCGGGCGGAATTCGTCATCCGTCTCGACCAGCCCGATCCGGCCGAGTTCTACCGGTGACCGCGCCCAGCCCGGCACCACCCCTCACCGACGTGACGGGGGCTCGGCAGGAACTGACCGTCGTACTGCCCGCCCGGCTGCACCATGCTCCCGGCTGGCCCGAGGGCCCGTTCCCGTTCGAACTCGGCAACCGCCGCACGGACGCAGCGACCAGGTCCACCTACTTCGCGCCCGCCTCCGCGCGTGTCCTCTACGGCGCGCCCGGACAGCCTCGCCGCTGGCACCTGCCGCTGGACGTCAAGCAGGACGGACTGCGCCTGCTCGGCACAGAGCTGCTCCGCGCGGCCACCGCCCGCGATCCCGGACACGCTCTGGCCGTCCTGCACTTCACCGTGGAGCGACCGCTCCTGCCGGTACTGCGGGCCATGAGCGCACGGCGGCCGGTCACCGAAGCCGATCCGTCCCCCGGGCTCACCGGCCCCTTCGACCCCGCCGAGCTCCTCGCCGGCATCGCCGATGTTCGAGACCCCGCTGCGCCCTTCGCCCTCACTCACCCGTACACCATCGCCTTCCTGACCCCGACGGCTGAGCACACGCCCACCCTCCGCGTCGGCCCCGAGGGAGAACTGCCCGCTACGGCCGACCGCTGGCTGTGGCAACTGGCTTCCCGCTCCACCCCCCAGGACTTCCCCCTGGCCCCGGAGACTGCCGCAGTACAACTTCAGGACGCCGTACGAATCTCCGCCGACTGGAGCGCCCTGGTCCTACGACAGGGCGCCGCATTCCTCGGGCACCGCACCGATTCCGGCGAGGGCGATTTCTACGAGTTCGGCGCGTTGCATTCCCGCACCGTCTACCTCGACGCGCTGCTCCTTGGCTCACTCCAGCGCGACCACATCGACGAACTCACCGACGAGCTCTCGGACGTGTTCACCACTCCACGCCGCCTGGCCCGCCGTGTCGCCGCACTGGAACGCAACATCGCCTTTTTCCGCAGCGGCTACTGGCGCCAGCACCTGACAGCCCACGGCCCGGCCAACGAACTCCTCCTCGCCTTTCAGAACCAGCACCGCCTGCCGGCCCGCTTCGCAGAGATCCTCGCCGAGGCCGCCGACTACAGCCGCCTGGTCCAGACCCAGGAGAGCCAGCAGATCAGCGGCGCGTTGGGCGTCCTGACCATCCTGGGCCTCCCCCTGGGCACGGCCCTGGGCATCCTCCAGGTCCTGGACGATCACTCGCTGTCCCACCTGTTCACCGCCCTCGGCTTGTCCGTGGCGGCTACGGCGGGGGTGCTGACCACGCGGTACGGGAGATTGGTGCTGTCGTCGCTGCGGGGTGGGAAGAGTGGGCGGCGGTAAACAGCCGCCCAGCCCATCGGCGATGCCGCCCGCCTCCGGCCGGAAAAACCGCGCATGGGCTGGGACGAGGGCAGCGCCCGAGACCCTGAGCCGAGCATGTGCGTCCCGGACAACCGCAGGGCTACCCTCTCCGGTGTGCCAGAAGATCTCGCGTGGGAAGCGCCAGAAGGGTCCTGGGCTTCGTCTGCGGCCCGGCGCCGCAACATGCAGGCGATCCGTAGCCGGGATACGAAGCCCGAGCGACTGATCCGGCGCCTGGTGCACGCCAAAGGGCTGCGTTACCGCATCGCCGCCCGCCCTCTCTCGGATCTTCGCCGAACGGCGGACCTGGTGTTCCGCCCGACGAAGGTCGCCGTCTTCATAGACGGCTGCTACTGGCACGGCTGCCCCGAGCATTACGTGCCCCCGAAGACGAACTCCGGTTACTGGTCGGAAAAGGTTCTGCGCAATGTCGAGCGCGACCGGGACACCGACCGCAGGCTGGGCGAGGCCGGTTGGCTCGTGCTCCGCTTCTGGGAGCACGAGCCGTCAGACTCATGCGCTCAGAAGATCACTGACACCGTTCTTTCGCGGCGCACCGGACTGGCTGCTCCGCGAAACGGAGATTTCCATCTGTCCGACTGATTCCGGCCCCGGGGTCCCGAGGCCGGAATCCATGACGTAGTCGTTCAGAAGCTCTTCACGGTGCTCAGGTCGCAGAATGGCCGCAATTGCCCTGCCGACAGCCTCCGCCACCGGCGGCGGGAACGCGTTTCCCACCTGACGGTAACGCGCGGTCTTCTTACCCTGGAATTTCCAGCCACGCGGGAACCCCTGGATGATGGCAGCCTGTTCGACGGTCAGCATCGGCCCGGCATCCCGGAAGAGGTCACGCTCGGGATCGCACTCTCCCCGGTCGTTGGCGACGCCCATGGCATTGACGCCCAGAGCCTCCCACGCACGCTTGGCCCGGGTGGGTCCGAGATCAGCTCCGCCGTGCTTCCGTGAGCCACCTACCAGAGTCGGCGCCACACCCCGGCCTGCGGCTGCCGCCTTCTCCGCGTCCTCCAGCCAGTCATCGAAGACGTTCTTCCCGGTCCGGTCCCCCGGTCCAGCCGGCTCGCCCCACTTGTTCTTGTCCCAGAAGTCGCGGCAGCGCTCCTTCATGGTCTTTTCAAGCGCCCGTGCCACGGTGGCTTCATCTTCATCCAAGCGGGCGGGCCAAGAGAAATCTGCCCCGTCGCCAGGGAGATATTTTTCATGGATTGCCACGAGAATCGCCCTGGGGCGCAATTGAGGAACACCGAAATCCTTGGCGTCCAACCGGCGCCAGACCTTCCGCATCTCTGCATCCTGGCGGGCGGGGGTCCACCCCCGCTTCATCCGCGGGACAGAGTAACCAAGGTCCTTAAGGCTCTCCAGAATCTCCGCGCGGTAGCTGATGAAAACTTCCGGAGGCTCCAAAATGCCCCGCACGTTCTCGATCATCACCGCCTTAGGGCGGAGCCTGTCGATGATTTCCAGAGCGGCTGGAAATAGGTCACGTTCATCGTCTTTTCCGAGCTGTTTTCCGGCTAGGGAGAACGGAGGGCACGGGACTCCTCCCGCGAGCAAATCAAGGTCACCTGGATCCAGGTTCAGGTTTTCATATTCCTTGGACTTCAGGAATTCCTTGACATCCGTTGGGCGTAGACTATTAGCCCGCTGCGCATTCCAGCCGGGCCACCCAGCCACGTTCGCGCTCAATGTCTCGACGGCGCTCGGCTCCCACTCGACGAGGGAAAGGTGGTCAAAGCCGGCGTTGTGCAGCCCAACGGCTTGCCCGCCGGCCCCCGCGCAGATCTCGATCGAGGTCAGTGGCGAGGCGAACTGCGGGCGCTTCCGGCCGTTGGCGCGCATGGCGCTCCTCCTGGTATCACTCACGGGTGGCTCCAAGCGACCGTGCGTAATCATCGGTCTCTTGATACCAAGAGTCTCCCATTCCGCGTGCTCGCGGGGGCAACCCTGTGAGCGGACCCAGCTGATGCCCGGCCCAGCCAGATCAAGCCGAGCCGGGGAGACCAAAGCACAGAACCTACCTAGTGCCCATGTGCCGGAGCAAGACCTCGATGTCACTCGGGGCCAGCCCCGCCGCTACGGACGGTTCCTCTTCGAGATCGGCGAGCTGCTGCACCGTCGGGTCGTCCAGGATGCGCCCCATGAACTCAAGCTTCTGGTCGAGCCGTACCTCCACGACCTGGTCGACGGTGTCCCGCGCCGCGAGAACCGTGACCCGCGTGTCCGTGTCCGGCGCCAGGCCAAGGCGATGAATCCGGTCCAGGCTCTGCAAGAAACGTCCTGCCATGAAGTCGCGGTCAACGTAGACGGCGTCGTGGCAGACGTGGTGGAGGCTTATCCCCTCGCCGAGGGTCGCGGGGTTGGAGATCAGCACCATGCAGCTCGGATCCTCGCGGAAGCGGCGCAGCTGCTCTTCCCGGTCCACCGTGCCTCCGTAGACCACTGCGGGACCGTACTTCTCCAGCATCCGTTCCAAGGTGGTCAGACTGCGGACGAACGTCGTCCAAACCAGAGTCTTGCGGCCCCGGGCAGCGTTCTCGGCAACGATCGTCACCGCCTCTTTGTACTTCGGCGACAGTTCGTAGTCCGGCAGGTTCTGCATCAGCGAGTACAGGGAGCTGCCCTGAGGGATGTCCAGTGGCGGGAGCTGATACGCCAGGGGCTCATACCGGCTGCCGCCCTCAAGGAGCAGAGCCGGGCTCGTCGCCGCCATCAGCAGCCGGAGCGCCGTCTTGCCCAGCGCGCTGAGGTCGTCCCTCGCTGTGCCGTTGTTCATGCCGCCGACCAGAGAGGCGTAGATCTCCTTGTGCAGCGGCGGCATGTCGACGTAACGCATCCGCAGTTGCATAGGCGGCAGGCCCAGCTCCTGCTTGGTCGTCCTCGTGAACAGAGGGCGCAGCACGGAGCTGGCATAGGCCAGGTCACCGCCGGCCACGGCCTGGACCACCGTGCGCTGCCCGTGGCCGGGCCACACGAAGCCCAGCAGGTTTTCCAGATCCTTGGAACCGTTCGGGGCTGGCGTTCCCGTGAGGATCATCCGCCGCGTCGCGAGGGGTCCCAGCGCCATGCAGGCGGCGCCGTACGTGCCCCGGGCCCCGAGCTTCATCCTGTGTGCCTCATCAAGGAGGATCATGGAGGGCGCGGCTTTCAGCCAGTTGGCGAGCCTGGGCAGCGAACGGTCCAGCCGCTCGTAGTTGACGATCAGCACCTCGGTCCACTGGTCCATCGATCCGTCGAGCACGTGTGTGCGCAGTGGGTACCGGAAGCACACCGCCGTCTCGTAGCGCCAGGATTCGTAGGCCGACTTCGGGCAGACCACCAGAAGCCGGCTCACCTTCCCCTGCTCCTTCTGTGCCGCGTACACCGCCAGACCCACTCGGGTCTTCCCCGCGCCCGGCACACTGAAGTTCGCCCCGTGCTGGAGTGAAAGCAGCTTGGCGATGTCACGCCGCTGGAACTCGCTGAGTTCCGCCTGCCAGGTGTCTCCGAGCAGCTGCGGCACCTGGTCCGGAGCGACCTCGCCGGGCGGTTCGGTACCGGCGAGCCGCGCCTTTACCGTGTTGGCGTCCTGTACGACGCCGGCCACGAGGTCGCGCAACTCCGGCGCCCACTCGACCCCCGCGTGGTGCGGCCACCCGCTGAGAGCCCCCAGATTGGCCAGCAGCTCGTCGAGAGCGACCGACACGCTGAGGGGGCCCAGCTGGCCACCCGTACGGAAACTGGCGGCCAGCTGGACGAGGTCCTGACTGTATTCGTCAGTAGTCCTCAGGATGACCTGGGTCCGCGTCTCGTCGAACCCGAGACGCAGGGAGGTTACGGTCGAGTCTGTCACTGCGGGTCCTCCGAGGACACGGCCCTGAGCAGCCAGGCCACCCCGTCACCGGGAGTGGGCAGCCCGCGGCCGGCCTGCTGCGCGAGCTTGCGCAGGCTCGACCGCAGCTTCAACACCGCTTCGTCAAAGACCTCTTCGTCCAGGCTCCGGGAGGTGCGGGCCTGCACCAGGTCCATCACGCACTGGTCGATGCTCGCACTTGCCTCCGCCAGCCGGGCCGGCGCGAGCTGCTTGCGCTTGCGCAGCCGTGCGCTGCGTCCCGCGGACTCGATCGCCTCGTCGAACGCCTTCTTGGCGCCATCGAGAACGGTCTGTTCCTTCTCCTTGTCGCTGTCGGCCAAGCCCGTTCCCTTACTGCGCACGGCAGCGGCGGCCCTGAGGAGCTGATCGTTGAGCGCTCGGGCCTCCGAGACAGCCGAGGAGGCGCCCGGGACCGTCAGCCCCAGTCCGGGGATGGACACGGCGTCCTCACCTCCCGTGCCGGACGCCTCAGTCCTGAGAGGGGCGGGGAGAGTGTTGGCCAGGTAGTCCTCCTTCAGGAAGTCCTCGTCGATGTGCCGGACGTCCGTCTTGGAGAAGTCGAGAAGGATCGCCGCCAGCCGCCACTCCTTGAGGACTTCCGCCTGGTCCCTGTCGACGCTTTCCAGCTTCACGTACAGCCGGTGGAGTTCCTTCAGCCGCTCCTGGGCCCCCTCCCAGTCAACCAGCCGCAGCGCTACGCCCCCGCCGCTCTTACTGCGGTCGATCAGTTCCTTGATCGTGCTGAGGATCCACCGCTCCTGGTGGTACGTCTTCACCTGGATCCGGAAGTCCTTGGCGATCTGCTCGGGGGTCCTGCCCAGCGACGCCTGCTCCTCCATGGCGAGAAGCCGGTTGATGTAGGTGTAGTCGCGGCGGTGGTCCATACGCAGCTGGAGCGACAGCTCGACCGCGTTGATGTCCGCCCAGGTGAACGACTCGGGAAGCACGCCCACGCGCATCGTCTGCTCGCGGAGTTCCCGCAGCGCGACAGCCCTCGTGTTGCCGTTCACCAGCACGCCCTGATGCGTAACGAGCCCCGGATCGTTCTGTCCGAACTGCTTCAGGCTCTCCTCGAGCTTGTCGAAGTCGGGATCGCGTACGTTGGGATCGGTGGGCGACGCCTTGAGGAGGAACGTGAGGTAGTCCTGGCTGTCCCGGCTCCAGGGGTCCTTGTCGAGCGTCTCGTCAGAGTCCGCGTTGTGACTGCGCTGCGCGCGGATCCTGTGCGTTCCCGGGTTGAGGTACAGCCCGTCAAGCGGAAGGTCGATCACTTCCACGTTGGCGTGCTGTCCGTTCCAGTCGACCCTGACGGTCTCCCTCGTTCCGCCGGCGGCCTTGGCCTCTTCGACCTTCTTCTTGATCTTCTCGCTGAACTCGGCCGCGCGCGGCGGCGGCGGGAACTCCCGCTGCATTGCTTCCCCGTCCCTCTGTTGTGTCCGTGTTCGTCGTTCGTCTTCGCTGTCGCTCAGCTGTCCGCGTCACCGGGCGCGCCGGCGTCGTCGAGCGCACTGGCGACTGCCTTCCGGGCCTCTTCGGGCAGAGTCCGGTAAAGGCCCCACAGCTTGTCGATCGGTTCCGGCGTCCGCTGGTCGGCCGCGATCCAGCCGGCCAAAATCCTCCGTTCCATCGAGGACAAGTCCTCGACAAGCTCAAGGAGCGCCACCAAGTCCACCTCGCGGTCGGTGCTGCCCGAACCACAGCGCTTGCATTCGGTGACGAGCTGGTACTGCTCCGTCCCGTCAGCCAGCAGCACCTTGCGGCGGGCGATGTTGAGTACGGCCTGCGTGAGGTCGTCCCCGTACTCCTCACCGGCCGCGATTCCACAGGAGCGGCAGAGGTAGCTGTCCCCCTCAAGCGTCTTCTGCCGTTGTGCCGCCGTAAGTCCGTTCTTGTGCTTGGGCCCCTTCGCCTGACCCGGAATCCAGACATCCGCACCGCGGGAGACGAAGCGCTGCTCATCCTGCTTGAGCGACGGGTCGTCGCGGCTCGTGTCGATGCGCCAGCCGCGGTCACGCAGATCCCTGATCCGCCGGTCGATCTGTGCGACGTCCGGGAAGGCGGAACGCAGCTCGGACTTCGTGAAAATGCTGCCTTCCCCCACCTCAGTCAGAAGCCACAGCGCTGCACGCACCATGCTTCCCACCCTCCGGTCCCCGTCCATCTCCTTCTGCCACGACGGCAGCGTCATTAGCGCCTCCAGTTCGCCCGCATTGCATACCGCCTTGAATGCACACATCAAGGACAAACGGCATGCAAATGGAATACGCCCCCCACAAGCTGGCGGTTCCAACGATCTCCAGTCTTCCACCACGACCCGAATGCACGTCCAGCCCTAGAACGCTTGCTCCGAAATCAGCAAGAGAATCTCCTGCGACGGCAGGCACACTGACGGCATCGGGACACGGGGGTTGACGGCTCGTCGGCTGTTCCTGACGACTCGTCTGCAACGGAGATAAAAGGAGCGCAACGTGGCACGCGATGGAGTCGCGGCAGGTAGAGCCGCCTGGACAGACAAGGAACTCCGCAGCGAGGTGCCCCCTCACATGCGGAATCTCGCCGAGGCCTTGCAGGCACTCTGCCGACACCTGCTCCCAGACGATGCGGCCAGACGTGCCGGGAAGCGGCTGACCCAGGCAAAGGCAGCCGCCCGCATCCCCTGCGACGAGAGCTCTTTGTCCCGGTATCTGAGCGGACAACTCGTACCAGACCTGAAAACAACCAAGGGCCTGTACAGGGAAGCGTGCCTCGACGCTGGCGATGAGCACCCCGTCGGCATAACTTTCGACGAGCTAGTACTGCTTCGCAAGCAAGCGGAAGCGGAACGGCGCCGCAGCAGCAATGAAATGGCGGCCGAGATCGACTCTCTGCATGGACAGCTGCAAGAAGCGGAATCCGAGCGTGCGGCCCTCCGGCATGAGGTCGCAGAGCTCAAGGCGGCGGTAGCGGACCTCAAGGCCAGCGAAGCCGGCTTGCAAGCGCGCCTGACAGCGCAGACGGCGTCGGGTCCGCTGCCGGTCCCCCGCCGCAGGGGGGACCGGCAGCGGATGCGGCGGGACATTGCCGCCGTGCGCAACCTTGCCTCACGTGCGGCAGAGCTCGACGCGGGCGGCCGGGCGGGAGCCGCACTCAGGCTGCTGCGCCGCTCCGCCGACGAAGTTCTCAATCCCCTGGAGACGGCGGGGCTGTTGCTGCTGCTTCGCCAGCAGCAACATGACGACCTCGCCGACAACTTGATCCACGTATACGGTCGCGACCAGGACCGTGACGACGTGCTGAACGTGGCGCTCTCCCTTCACGAGCAGGGAGCGCCTGACGATGCCGGCGCGGTACTGCACGCGGCACTGGGCTGACTGCCGGCACAGAGGGCAAGAGCGAAACGCGATGGTCACCGTGCTCAGGCTCTCGGTACCGTTGAGCCCCGGATAGCCGCACCGGCGGTTATCCCTTGAGAGAGCGACCTCTGTGACCAGCCAGCGAGCGACGACGACACTGTGGCGTCCCACGGGCCCCAAGGAACTGGAGCTGGTGCGCGAGCTGAACTGGCGCGCATGGCCGCCTCGGCTCCCCGAGCAGCCGATCTTCTACCCGGTTCTCAACGAGGACTACGCCGTGAAGATCGCACGGGACTGGAACGTCAAGCATGACGGTGCCGGCTTCGTCACCCGGTTCGACGTCGAGTCTGACTTCCTGAGCAAGTACCCGGTCCAGCAGGCGGGCGGAAAGACCATCCTTGAACTTTGGGTACCGGCCGAGGAGCTTGAGGAGTTCAACGCTCACATCGTCGGCGAGATCCGGTTGGTGCACGAGTTCCGCTGAACAGCCGCGGAGTGCCTGCCCCGGACTGCGACATGCGGCCGGCCAGTGCGAGGCGGCGATGCCCTTACGCCCGATCAGGCCGCTTCCGACTCGGCTTCGTAGTGCATCTGCGCCCGGTCCAGCACGTCGTCCGGGTCCAGGCCGCGCGCGGACGTCCAGTGCAGCAGGTCGGCGATCAGCTCGACGGCTGACTCCTCCAGGACCACATCGCCTCGTCGGCCCCGTAGTGCGGCCCCGATGCGCTCCTGGTAGGACTCCAACGCCTCGACGGCGCGCTCCATCCGCAGGCACGCGGCCTCCGAACCCAGCTTGATCTCGCACCACACCGCTTTGCCGAGCGCCGTGACGACGGTGCCCCAGTCCACCGCCATCGCGGCGAGCATGTGCAGACCGCGACCGCACTCCGCGTCGCAGTCCGCGGTACGCATGGCGGGCAACGACTGGCTCTTGTCGTGCATCTCGACGCGCAGCCGCTCGCGCTTCCACTCAAGGATCAGGGTCGCCGGCGCTCCCTCTCCCACGTGCTTGATGACGTTCGTCGCCAGTTCCGTGACGACGAGCTGCGTCTCGTCGCCGGCGGTCGGCACACCCCACTGCCCGAGCTGCGCGGCAGCGGCCTGCCGCAGCAGATGTACCTGTTCCGGCAGGGCCTCGAAAGGCAGAACACAGCGGTGCTGACGGTCCCTGGTGTCGATACCGGGCATGAGCAACTCTCCCTCCCGCGCCACGCACCTGCTGCGCCCACCGTGTCCGTACGGCTGCACTGCGTAGCTGTCCGCCACCGAGAATGGCACAGAGAAGTCTCGCTGTGTAACTTCTCACGAGTCTCTATCGAGTGAATCCCGTAGTGATCGGGCTGCCGCGCTGCCTAGCCTGTTCAGGCCCCGAGCGGCTGCCCGGGCTATGCGCTGGAGGAATCCCATGTCCGTAAGGACCACCACACGCCGTCGCCAACTCGGCGCGATGCTCCGCAAGTTGCGCGCCCGCAAGGGAATGACGCTTGAGGAGGCCGGTGCGCTGGTCGGGGTGTCGAAGGCAACGGTCAGCCGGTACGAGACGCAGGCGGGTCCGGTGAAGTGGATCGTCGTCGACGCGCTGTGCCGTGAGTACGGAGCGACCGACGCCGAGCGTGAGGCCGTCGTACGGATGGCCAAGGACGCCAAGCAGCAGGGGTGGTGGAGCTCGTTCGCCGACTCGATCCCGGAAAGCATGAACCTGCTGCTCACCCTTGAGGACGAGGCCGTACGCGAGGACCACTTCTCCTGCGTCTACGTTCCTGGCCTGCTCCAGACCCGCGCGTACAGCACCGCTTTGCAGAAGGCGAACGAGATCCCGCTCCAGCCATCCGAGATCGAGCGGCTGGTGGACATCCGCATGAAGCGGCAGGAGATCCTCACCCGGCCGAAGCCGCCTCGTCTGTGGGCGATCCTCGACGAGTCGGTGATCCGCCGGGTCGTCGGATCGCCGGAGACGATGCAGGAACAGCTCGGCCGGCTGCTTGAAGCGAACGAGTCCCCTCACATCACGCTGCAAGTGCTGCCGTTCGCCAAGGGGGCCCACTGTGCCGCCCTCGGCAGCTTCGTGATCATCGGCGGCACCGAGCCCACCCTCGACGTGGTCTACGTCGACTTCCACACCGGCTCGCTCTTCATGGAGACGGACGAGGAACTGGAGCGATACAGACTTGCGTTCGAGTACCTCCGCGCACAAGCGTTGGACATGGAGGCCTCCTCCGCCCTGATCCACCGCGCGCGCAAGGAGTTGTAGATGCCTGGTCCCTCTCCCGCCCCCCACGAACTCGCATGGTTCAAGTCGTCGTACAGCGGCGGCAACGCCACCGAGTGCGTGGAGTGTGCGCATGTCGACGACAGCATGCACATACGCGACTCGAAGCTCGGAGACGAGCTTGTCATCGGGGTCCGCCAACGGGCTTGGGCCAACTTCCTGGCATCAATCTCTGGAAGCAAGCTGGCACGTGTGGGCGATTTGTAGGTGCCGCGAGCCGTTCGCGCCGGCAACACCGCACGCGTCGGACTCGGGCTGCGGCGCGGCTCCCGGTGAGGTCGGCGCCGAGACCGGACCTGTAGGACACTCCACGTAGAACAGCGGAACCGAGGAGCAGACGATCATGGGCGCACAGCGTGCGGAGACAGCCGTTCCCGCCTCCCTGCCGTTGAGGACCATCGGTGACATAAGAGCCGCCCTGCGGTCCGGGCACGGGTTCCCCGGTGACCGGGAGTCGTTCGAGGCCGACATGCAGCGCGCCCTGGAGGCGTCGTCGGAGACCGACCTCAAGGCTGTGGCGGCGGTGATCGTCGACTATCGCGGCAGGATCCGCCTGTACCAGGACCCCGATTTCGACACCGCCGTCCAGGAGGGCATCGAGCTCGCGGCACGACTGAAGCAGGAGGCCGGGGAGCAGTGAGCGGTGTCGTAGCAGCCGTGACGGTGCGAGCTGCCGAACGGGCGAAGGAACTCGGCGCGGAGCAGGCGCTGGAAGGGCTCCGGGAGGAGTTGGAGCTGGTGCCCCGGCTCGGTGTGCTGCTCGGGCCGTCCCGACAGGACGGCGTCGAGGTGCGCAAGACGAGGATCGAGCCCAGGGGTGAGGTGCCGGGGCTGGCCGTGGCCTACGTGTACACGCCCGCGCCCCCGCCTCCGACGGTGGCGATCATCGCGGTGACCCCGGACGACGGCGTGTGCAGCGTCTGAGGCTTGGAATCCGGACGGGGCCCGGGCTTCCGGCCCCGTCGGGACACAGGGTCTCAGGCCCCGTCGTCGGGTCCGTCGGCCCCGTCGTCGTTTCCGCCCTCGATGACCGTCAGGTCCGTGCGCGGACCGGCGTACGGGTCCGGGGCGCCGGCGGGGATCTTCTGGACGGCCTGGCCCTGCGCCGCCCCGTTGCCGTTGAAGACGAAGTCGGGGCGGATGCGCCAGTTGCGGCCGTCGGGATAGATGAACCCCTGAGAGGCGAGCTGCTTCAGGCCGCGGGAGACGGAGGCCTGCGACATCCCCACCTGTTCCGCGAACTTCGTCTGGCTCTCGACGAGGACGAGGCCGTGGTCCTTGCGGTTCTGGATGGCGCACATCTTGTGGAACAGCCTGTACGCGCTGGCGCTGAGATCGGCGTCGGCCAGGGCGTTGTGTGCCGCGTATCCCATCGTGGTGAAGCCTCCTCCCCTGAACCAGAGGGCATGTGCGGTGGAGACCGACGAGTGGACGGTGAAGTCGTGCACTTCGCCCGTCTTCTTGTTCACGGTCTCGATCCGGGTCATTCGCCGCGCCGCCCGCACAGGGTACCCCCAGGGGTGAATGAGAAGCCTGCAGTGCTGACTGGGTTGCGTCAGAGCTGATGTGCTCCGATCCAGTGCTGGACAGAATAGCGGAACTATTCAGTTCTGAATGACGTTATCCAGATCCGCAACATCGCCCTCGCGCTCTCGCACGTCAAAGGCCTGCCCGCCGTCCTCCGTCTTGGTAAGGAAAGGGGCCCGCCGTACCTCCGCCCCTGAAGCAACTGGTGGGCCGCCGTGTTCAACTGCCGGGGGGCTGGGGGTTTCTCGCCGTCTACGAGATGGCGTGGCTGGTGCCGGTCCGGGGCTGAGCGAGGCACACGTGGCGGGTGGTCGTTCGGCGCTCCCGGCGTCGTGGCGGGCTTTCGCCGGTTGGGGTTTTCGGGGTCCATGGATGCTCGGGCCGGGAAGTCGTCGGACCGAGCCGTCAGGCCGAGGAGTCGCCGCCCGGAAGCGTGGCGGTACGACACAGACACGGCCGGCCCGTAGGGCTTCGCAGAGCACCAGCACCAGGCCGCCGAAGCCCACCGCCGGGGGCCGATGCCGAACACGGCTTTGCGGCACGGCTCCAGCGCAATCCCCGGCGCGGAGGGATCGCTGAAAGGCTCGTTGGTTGTATGGGTGGGGTGCTCTCGTTGCTTACTGCAGCGGGGGCCCTATGTGCTCGGTGTCGTACTTGACCGCAAGCCCCTCGATGCGCGGGTCATTGTCATTGATGACCCCGCCGTTTTCCTGAGCGAGTGCGGCGATCTCGTAGAACAGCCCGTCCGGGCCGGCGGGCGCGAACACGACCAGGAACCTGGCCTGCTCGTGTCCCACCACTCGGGGCGCGTGGGCCGTTCCGCGCGGCACCATGACGAGCGTGCCCGGCGTGCCGCTCACCCGCTGGTCGCCGAGTTGGAAGTCCATCCGGCCCTGGAGGAGATAGAAAAGCTCCTCGCTGTTGTGATGGATATGAAGAGGGGGCCCGAAGCCGGGCTCCGCCGTCCCCTCCATCACGGCGATGGAGCCTGAGCCCTGGTCGGCGGCGACCTTGCCGAGCAAGTCGGGGATCAGCAGGCCGTCGCCGGGGATCGGCCGACCCTCGCCGGCCGGCAGGACGATCGCCCCATTGGGCAGGTAGCTCACGAGGTTCCCTTCCGTGGAAGCGGACTCTTCACGTGGAACACAAACGGACCGTACCCCGCTTATCCCGACCCGGCAAGGGGATTCACGACAGGGCTTGATCAAGTTCCGTTCAGGTCGGGCGCGGGGGTGGTGCCCAGGATGAGGAGGGCTCGTTCTGGTTGGTCGCGGATGGCGCGGGTGGTCGACCGCCGGGGTATCCATAGATCCACCCACCGTGTCCAGTCGGCCGAACCGAAACGTCATCCCAGCTCAACGGGGCACGAACTCATATCCGTTGTTTCCGCGGCCATTACCACCGGGACCCCGAGTGGAGGGGGTGGCCACCGGCGCACTCGGCGTGGGGCGGAGCTTCGGAGCAATACGCTCGGGTGGTTTGGCCGGTGGAGCCGACCAGTCGTCGCATGTGCTCGCTTACCTTCGTTCCGTAGTCACGCGACTACTTGGAGTGAACGGAGAGTTCGGATGCGTTCGACGTCTATGGGGCGGTTGGCAGCCCTCGCCCTGCCAGTCCGTCGTAGGGGAGTCATGCGGCGCCTTGTCCACCGTCAGCGGACGGGGGCGCTGGCCGTGGGGCTCGCGCTGGCGGTGTCCGTGCTGGTGCCCGCGGGCTCCGCCGGGGCGGCCGATCAGTACGAGTGGGCCGCGCTGGGTGACTCGTACACCGCGGGCGGGTTCGTCGGTGAGCCGCAGCCCCCGCTCGGCGACGCGTCGCGGGACGGCTGTGACCGCACCAGCGACGCCTACCCCGGCATCGTGGAGCGGGAGCTCGACGAGTTCCCGCCGGGCAAGTACGTCCACCTGACCAACGTCAGCTGCGGCAACGCCGTCATCACCGACATCGGCAGCACCAGGCAGACACCGATCAGCCCGGTCGAGCCCCCCGCCGGAGGCTGGCCCGCGGTGGACCCGCAGATCAAGCGGGCGGACCTCAACGACGGGACCGATGTCGTCACCGTCGGCGTCGGCGGCAACAGCCTGCCCTTCGGCGGCATGCTCCTCAAGTGTCTCGAACTGGGCGTGACGCCCGGCAAGTCGTGCCGCGAGTACTACACCAGTCCTCCCGACGGGGAGGAGAGCATCCGGGACAAGCTCGCCAGGGTCCAGGACGAGTACGTCGAGATGCTGGCCAGGGTGCACGAGGCCGCGCCCAAGGCCAAGGTGATCACCGTCGGCTATCCGGCCGTCCTGCCGGAGCAGGGCAGTGACTGCAACCGCGCGTCCCTCACCGAGCTGGGCGCGATCAAGCACGCGGACATCGACTGGCTCCGCGAGAACGTCCTCGAGCCGCTGAACAACACGATCCAGCAGGTCACCTCGTTCTTCGGCGACCGCTACGTCGACGTGTACTCCTCCAGCGTGGGCCACGACGCCTGCCAGCCCGCGGACACCAAGTGGGTCGAGGGAATCTGCGGCGACGCCGCCGACTACTGGCCCGCCAAGCTCCCCGGCACCCTGCTGAACTGCGCCCCCCTCAGCAAGCGGGTCACCCTGGTCCATCCCAACGCCCAGGGCCACGCCAACGCCGCCGCCCACGTCGAACGAGCCATCCGCCTCGCCCTCCTCGATCTCTGACCGGCAGACTCAACCGCCGCCGTGGCCACGGCACGTGACACATGCGCGACGCGGCCCGTCACACCTGGCCGCCCAGCGCGAGTGCCGTGGTTGCGGCGCGGCCGTCGTGTGTTACGGGGCGGCCGTCGTGTGTTACGGGGCGCCGTCGCGCTCGTCGAGAAGGCGGAGCAGGACCTCGGCCTCCGTGCGGAGGCGGGTTGCTCGGGGGGCGTGGGCGGGGGACGTGAGTTGGGCTGCGGCTTCCAGGCGTTCGTCGGCCTCGGCGCGGACGATGGTCGCCATCTCGTGCTCGCTCAGTTCGCGGCGTGGTGCCTCGGTGGTGCCGGCGCCGGTCGGGGACTGTTCGATGGCCGGGCCGTGCGCGTCGGCTTCGTCGACGGGTACCGCTTCCGCGTTGTCCAGTGCGGCGAGTGTGACGCGCAGGGCGCTCACCGCCGCCTTGTCGCGGGCGCGCATCGCTTCGGGGAGGGCCTGGCGCATACGGAGACGTAGGGACATGTGGGGACCCTACGGTCGGGGGCCCGGGCCCCACAACGGAGTTCGCCCGGGGGCCGGTCTCCGGTCCGGGCGCACGACACCGGCCACCCGGACACGCTCGCGCCGCCCGTACTCGGGCCCGTACTCGAGCCCGTACTCGACGCCCTGCGCCGGCCGGTCCGGACGATCCCTCGTTGTCAGTGCGCTGTGTGAGGCTGTCCGGGACCCCGATCGTCCGAGTGAGCACCGGAGTTCAGCCATGGCACCCCCCACTCCCTTGACCGTCGAGGAATGGCGCGCGTTCCTCGACGAACACAACACCGGCATCTTCGAGTCGGCCCGCGTCCGTGCGGCGATCGAGGAGGACCGGCAGGTCGTCAGCCCGGAGCGGTGGGAGGCCGGCTGGGCCGGTGCCGAGCCGGTGGGCGAGGAGGCGATCGTCGCCGCCGAGGAGCGGCTCGGGGTGCGGCTGCCTCCCTCGTACCGGAACTTCCTCAAGGTCAGCGACGGTTTCGAGCGTGTCGGGCCTGTCCATCTGCTCCCGCTCGAGCGGATCGGCTGGTTCGCCGACCTCGACGACGGCCTCATCGACGCGTGGGCGGGCCCCGAGGACTTCGAGGAGTACCTCACCGTCCTCAAGCGGTGCGTGGTGATAGGCCAGGACGACGGCGGCACCGGCTGCTGGTGGCTGCTGCACGTGGACAGTGCCGGGGAGGACGGTGAGTGCACCGCGTACGACTGGTCGGCCGGCGAGGCCGCGCTTCCCGAGCCGTACGACGACTTCGCCACCATGGTGCGGGAAGAGTCGAGGATGTTTCTGTAGGGCTGTCCTGCTGCCCGCTTCCCCGGCATCCCCGGCTTCCCGGCTTCCCCGGCTTCCCGGCTTCCCCGGCTTCCCGCTTTTACTTGGCCCTCACGGGGCCACGGCTACGGTGACAGCGATTGATATGACATATGGCGTACGGCGTACGGGGGAGTTCACGTTGTCGTTATCCCAACGGGTTCAGGTAGTGATCGTCGGAGCCGGGCCCGCCGGCCTGGTGCTCGGGAACATGCTGCGGGCCGCGGACATAAGCTGTGTGATCGTGGAGCGGCAGGCCCGCGTCCACGTGGAGCAGCGCGGCCGGGCGGGGTTTCTCGCACCGGCCAGCGTCCGGGTCCTGGACGAGAACGGACTGGCCGGCGGACTGCTCGCGAAGGGGCAGTCCCACGGAACGTGCGCGTTCCGTGGCGAGCACGGGCAGTTCGAGCTGAACTACGGCGAGCTGGGGCAGCGGCAGGTGCACACCGTGTACCCGCAGCAGTTGCTGGTGACCGACCTGATCGCCGAGTTCCTGGACCGGGGCGGGGACATCCGGTTCGGTACGACGGTCACCGGGATGCACGGCATCGACGGCGACAGCCCGTCGGTCGACTGCCTGGGCCCGGACGGTGACACGTACCGCCTCTCCGGGGAGTACGTGGCCGGGTGCGACGGCCAACGCGGCGCCGCACTGCGGGAGTTGCCGACCGGGGCGGCCGAGGCCTTCCGCCGCTATCACGGCGTGACGTGGCTGGCGCTGCTGGCGCAGGCGCCGCCGAGCATGGAAGCGGTGACCTACGCGGTGCACGACCGCGGGTTCGCGGGGCACATGGCGCGCACCGCCACGGTCACCCGGTTCTACCTCCAGGTACCCCGTGGGGAGGACCCCGAGGACTGGAGCGACGCGCGGATCTGGGACGAGCTGGGGACCAGGATGCGCACCGAGGAGTACGGGCCGCTGCGCGAGGGTCCGATTCTGGAACGGGCGACCGTGGACCTGAGTTCGGCGGTCAGCGTCCCCATGCAGTACGGGCGGCTGTTCCTGGCGGGCGACGCCGCCGGCCTGATCAGCCCTTCGGCCGCCAAGGGGGCCAACCTCGCCATCATGACCGCGCGGACCCTGGCCGCGGCACTGACCGACGCGCTGACCAGGGACGACCAGCGCGGGCTCGTCGGGTACTCCGATGCCTGCCTGCCACGCATCTGGCACGCGCAGGAGTTCTCGCACTGGATGATCAACCTCCTGCACGGCCCCGCGGGGGACGACGAGGACGCCGTCTTCCTGCGTCGGTTGCAGCACGCGCGGCTGATGAGCCTGCGGGATCGGCGCAGCCACCAGGATCACTTCGCCGAGAACTACGTGGGCATCTGAACGTCCCCGGGCCCCGGTCCCGGCCTGCCGGGGCGGGGACCCGTCCGCGATGAGCGGCGTTCCGCGATGAGCGGCGTTCCGCGTTCCGGCCGGTGCCGCCTGTCGTCCGGCTGCCGGTTCGACGACACCGGCCGGTCCCGTTCAGGCCGGTGGTCCGGGGTCCCTTCCGGCTGCCGGTCACCGGCGGTCCGGGCTCGCCTCGGCCGCCGGACCGGCGAAGGAACTCGGCGCCGGGCAGGGGCTGGAAGGGCGGCGGCAGGAGTGGGAGCCGACGTACACGCCCGCACCCCCGGCCTGCGGCGCCGCTGTCGTGTTCCCGCGTGTCAGGGGCGCGCCTGCCGTCCTCCGTCTCGGCAGCGGGCGGGAGGTGCGCGCGGCCTCGGTGACTCGACGGCCGCCGGTTGTCAGTGGGAGGTGTGAGCCTGTGTCAGGCAGGACCGACCTCACCGTACGAGACGACGGAGCGCACACTCATGACGACGCCCTCTCCCCTGACCACCGCGGAATGGCACGCGTGGCTCCGTGCCTACAACGCCAGGCTCTTCGACTCGGCCGACCTCCGTACGGCGATCGAGGAGGACCGGCAGGTCATCAGCCAGGAGCGGCTGGACGCCGGCTGGGCCGGTACGGAACCGGCGGGCGAGGCGGCGATCGTGGCCGTCGAGGAACGGCTCGGGGTGCGGTTCCCTCCCACCTTCCGCAACTTCCTGAAGGTCAGCGACGGTTGGGAGTACCTGGGGCCCGTCGACGTGTTCGGGACCGACGAGATCGGCTGGCTCGCCGACATCGACGGTGACCTCCTCGAAGCGTGGGACCTGGACTGGTTCCAGGAGCACCTCGCCATACTCAGGCGATGCGTGATGATCGCCCACGACGATGGTGGCAGTGGGTGCTGGTGGCTGCTGCACGCGGACAGCGTCCGGGAGGACGGTGAGTGGACCGCGTACGAGTGGTGGCCCGGGGACGGTATGGACCCCGAGCCGTACGACGACTTCGCGACCATGGTGCGGGAGCTGGCGGAGCCGTCATCGGGGGCGTGATCGGGTGCGTGGCGAGCACCCGCCGCACGCCGTCCACCACCCGCCGTGCGCCGCCCCTCGATGCGGGGTCGGGACCCCGCCCCCGACGGGCGGCGTTCAGGCCTCCGGACCGGCTACCGTTCGTCGCCGGTCCGGAGGCCCGGTCTCACTTCAGGTGGCGGGTGAAGAAGTGGGACGCCGCCTCCCCCGCGTGCTGCGGGACGCCCGTGTGGCCGCCCATGTGGGCGTGCAGGGACTTCTCCTTGGAGCCGAAGGCGTCGAACAGGTCCAGGGAGGCCTGTCGGTCGTTGCGTTCGTCGTCCCACTGCAGCAGGACGTGCAGCGGGATGGTGACCTGACGGGCGTCGTCGAACGTGGCGCGCGGCAGGAGGCTGCCCGCGAAGAGCACGGCTGCCTCGATGCGTGGCTCGACCACCGCCAGCCGGGTCGCGAGGGAGATCACCCCGCCCGAGTACCCGACCGGGCCGTCGATCTCGGGCAGCGCGAGCAGGGCGTCCAGGGCGGTCCGCGTTTCCGGGACGGCCTGCTCGACGAGCGGAAGGACGAGGGCGTCGAGGATGTCGTCGCCGATCGGTTCGCCGGCCTCCATGGCCCGGCGCAGACCGGCGCGGGCCTGCTCCAGGGCGGGCAGGCGGGGCCGGTCACCGCAGCCGGGGAGCTCGATGGCGGCCGAGGCGAAACCGTCCGCCGCGGCGTGCCGGGCCCGTGCCACCAGGCGGGGGTACATCGTGGGCAGCCCGAGCGACGGGTGGCCGAGCAGGATCAGCGGGACGGGTGCGGCGTCGGTCGCGGACGCGGGCGTCCACAGGATGCCGGGGATGTCCCCGAGGGTGAACTCGCGCTCGACGACGGCGGTGTCGGTGATGCCGGCGGCGCCGGTATCGGCGTCGTCGAGGCGGTGTTCGGACGTGAAGTTCATGGTCGTGCCTTCCGGGAATGCGCTGAGAACGGCGCTCCCGGGCGACGACCTATCGCCCGACCGTGACTCCGGAGGAGAGCACCCACATCGATACGTTCACGGGTACCACCTCCTTCTTGTTCGGCACGGTCATCGGGAGGGTAACAGCGGCTCCCGTGGGCCCACCAATCATTTGATACGGCGGCCTCTCACGGTGGGGCGGCCGGGGAGGTGGGCCGCGGGGACGGCGGCGATGTCTAGGATCGGTGGCGGCATCGCGTGTCGGTCACCGGTCGGGTGAGGCATGGAGGTGCCGGGAGATGCCTTCGGAGGCATTCTTTGTCCGTCGAGTTGAATCACACGATCGTCCATGCCCGGAACAACCGGGAGTCCGCCGAGTTCTTCGCGGAGCTGTTGGGGCTCGAGATCAGCGGCGAGTGGGGGCCGTTCGTCGCCGTGGAGCTGAACAACGGCGTCACGCTGGACTTCGCCACCGTTCCCGAGCAGCAGGTCGCACCTCAGCACTACGCCTTCCTCGTCTCCGAGGAGGTGTTCGACGCGGCGTACGCGCGGATCCGGCAGCGCGGCATCGAGCACTACGCCGATCCGCACCGCTCGCGGCCCGGCGCGATCAACCACAACGACGGTGGCCGTGGCGTCTACTTCATGGATCCGGCCGGGCATGCGATGGAACTGATCACCGTGCCCTACGGCGGTTGGCCGGCCGCCAAAGCGTAAGGGCGTGCGGGCGTAAGGACGTAGGGGCGTAAGGGCGTAAGGGCCCGGATCGGGGGCCGGGCTCCGCCGGTGAGTGGCGCGGAGCGCGGCCCCCGGTCACGCCAGAGACAGGACACTGACGGGTCCACTGCGCACGGTCACGGACGGGTCCCCCACGGCCGGTTCAGGACGACCGACGCCGGGCGCGGACCGGGACCGGCGGGAGGCCCCGCAGTCAGCACTTGTCCAGCCAGAGGATGTCGTTGCGGAACCCTTCGGTGTCGAGGTAGACGTCACTCACCCACACGTTGTGGTTGCCGAAGTCGTCGTCCGTCTTGAGCCAGACCGAGCTCGTGTGGCCGTTGCCCGTGTAGGTGAGGCCGTACGTGTAGCAGAAGAAATAGTTGCTGCCCGCGTACAAGGTGCCCGCGTGGGAGGAGTCGTGCCAGTCCGGTGTGAAGTGCGACCACTGGCTGACCACCGTGTTCATGTAGACCAATGACGCGGACTGCGGCGCCGCGGTCGCCGTGTCCGAACCGGGCTGCGCCGAGGCGGCCTGGGTGGCGCCGGTGAGCAGTCCGACCGCGGCCAGCACGGCGAAAAGCCCGTTGCGCAGAGTGTGGCTGGGCATGAAGGTCCCCCTGGGTCGTGTGTGTCCCGCCGCGACGAGGTGCGCCGCGGCGGTCCCCACGTGTGGATGTGCAGCACCGTAGGTCCGGCGGGTGGGTGGCCACCATCGTTTCGAAGGGGGTCGAAAGGTCGGGGCTGCGGGCCCGCCCGCGTACCGCGAGGAATAGCCGCGGTCCGCGTCCGTGTTGCGGTTCGCATGACGACGAGTGCGGCAGGGCCCGAGGTGTTGCGGTACACCGCCTTCTCCAGTGATCCAGGCGGCGGGAACCCCGCCGGCGTCGTGCTCGACGCCTCCGGTATGGACGACGGCGCCATGCTCGCCGTCGCCGCTCACCTGGGGTACTCGGAGTCCGCGTTCCTCAGCCCGGGGCGGGAGGAACGGGCGTACGGCGTCCGGTACTTCAGCCCGAAGGCCGAGGTGCCGTTCTGCGGGCACGCGACCGTCGCGGCCGCCCTCGCGCTCGCCGAGCGGACCGGGCCCGGGGAGTTGGTGTTCACCACGCCCGCCGGGACCGTACCGGTGGAGGTGGTCGAGGAGGGCGGGGCGCTGCGGGCCACGCTCACCAGCGTCGAGCCGTACGTCGAGGAGGTCGACGGGGCCGATCTCGCGGAGGCACTGGCCGCGCTGGACTGGGCGGCCGCCGACCTCGATCCGGCCTTCCCGCCCCGTGTCGCGTTCGCCGGGGCCCGCCATCTGGTGCTCGCGGCGGGGACCCGTGCGCGCCTCGCGGCTCTCGATTACGACTTCGCGCGCCTCGAAGCCCTGATGCACCGACTGGACCTGACCACCGTGCAGTTGGTGTGGCGGGAGTCGGCCGCGGTCTTCCACGTCCGCGATCCGTTCCCCGTCGGCGGAGTCGTCGAGGACCCGGCGACCGGGGCCGCGGCCGCCGCGTTCGGGGCGTACGCGCGGCAGTTCGGCCTGGTGCCCGACGACGCGGTCCTCACCCTGCGGCAGGGTGAGGACCTGGGGCGTCCCGGCGAACTCACGGTGACGTTGCGGGCGGGCGACCCGCGTGTCCGGGTCGGTGGTACGGGGGTTCGTATCGAGGAGGCGTAGCGCCCTGGCGTGCGCTCCCGGGTCCGGGTCTCCTGCCCTCCCGGGCCTCCCCGTCCGCCGACGCCGCCCGCGGCGCGGGCGCATAAGCGGGGAGACGCGTGGGCGGGGAGACGCGTACGCCCGTGGGCGATGCGGGTGACGCGGGCCCCGGCGGTCATACCCGCGGCGTGCCGGGCTCGGCCGGTTCGAGCCCGGCCCGTTCGGGTTCGTATCCCAGCCGGCCCCGGGTCGCGATCAGCAGGACGGCGGCCGCCGCGGCGGAGGCGATGAGCAACACGTGCGTCGTCGAGCGCAGCCACGGGAACATGTCCGACCAGGCGAGGGAGAAGTAGTTGTTGACGCCGGTGTGCAACAGCATCACCAGCGGCAGGCTCTCGCGGGTGTGGTTGAAGAACCAGGTCATCACGAAGCTGAAGGCGAACGTGGTGAGCATGAACTCGAGCGGTTCGGCCCAGCCCACGTCCGGCCCGCCGCCCCAGTCGCTCAGGAACAGCGGCAGGTGCCAGGCGCCCCACAGCGGGCCGAGGATCAGGGTGCCGACGAGCGGGCCGTACCGGCGCTGCAGGCGCGGGGTCGCGAAGTCGCGCCAGCCCGGCTCCTCGGCGATACCGGTGGTGAGCATCTGCAGGATCAGGCCGGGGAGGTACGCGACGAGGAGCGCGGCGGACGGCAGGACGGGGCCCCGGCCGCCGAGAGCGGCGGAGGTGACGGTCAGTGCGACGGGCACGCTGAGGATGACCGCCGCGTACCAGCGCCGGCTGATCCGCCACTTGGTGAACCGGCCGAACCAGACCCGCAGTCCGTCCCGGCCGTCCGCGAGGGCGGTGACGAGGAACGCCGACAGGATCGGACCGAGGTACGCGCCGGGCAGCACGCCCAGCAGCTGGGTGGTGCCGAGGGCGGACGGGAAGGAGAAGTGCCAGACGCCGAGACCGTTCTCGGAGAGGATGTAGGGCGTCCAGGTCACCCAACTGAGGGCGAACGCGAGGGTGAAGAACCAGGTCAGGGGCCGACGGCGGAGGTGCCCGCGCAGACCGCCCGGGGTGGTTCCCGGAGCGGCGCCCGCGGGGGCGCCGCCGGTCGTGGGCGCGGGGGCGTCGATGCTGTGGGAGGAGACTGAGGGGCTCACCGCTGGTCCCTTCGGAGGTGGCTGAAGCGATGCCTCAAGCACACCAGCGACGCCCCTCCGGCTCACTCCCGTGCGCGCCCGGAGTGCGGGTACAGCAGGCCGTACCAGGTCCGCCCGGCAGGGCCCCAGCCGGGTGGGGCCTGCACAACAAGTCCCGCGCGGGAGACGCTACTTGGCGGGCCCTACCCGACAGGTCCTACCCGACGGGCCCCACCTGGCAGGTCCCACCTGGCACGCTCTGCCCGGCACGCTCTGCCTGATGACGGCCGGTCACGGTCATCGGGGGTCGACGACGGCTCAAGCCGCCGGCAGCAGCTCGGGGCGGCCGAACAGCAGGGCGTAGCCCGAGGGGAGTCCGGCCAGGACGCGGTCGACGATGTCCTCGCCCGCCACCTGCGGCAGCACGGCGAGGACGGAGCTGACGTCCCAGCGGGCGGTGGCCGGGGTGGCGCCGTCGATGCGGGCGGCGACGTAGTCCACGAACTCGGCGGCCGTCAGCGGGCTGGTCACCGGGATCTGCGCGGCGACCAGCCGGGCCGCCCGCTCGGGGAGGTGGCGGACGAGGGCGACCCGCTCCTCGCCGGTCACATGTCCGCCGAGCGCGGAGAGCACGGTGCGGGTGACGCGCTCCGCCTCCTTCGCCGTGGCGTACTGGCCGGATTCCCCTACCGCGTCGATCAGTTGCTCCCACGTACGGCGCGCCATCGCCGGAGCGGGGGCCGTGGTGGTCGACGGAGCCGACGGGGCGGGCGCGGGCTCGGAGTGGGCGACGGTCTGCGCGGGGACGGTGGTCAGCGTGGTCGGCGTGGTCATGCTGCGGGTTCTCCTCCGTGTTCGGTTGTCGCTGCGCGTCTTCCCGGGTTTCGCCCGGACATGAGCGTGACGGGTGTGATGTGAGACGGCCCACGGCCGCGAGGGGGGGCGGGACGGGAGGGCCAAGGTGACCTGGGGGGCCGGGCCCGGCCCCCCAGGGGTGCCCCCTCAGGGGGAGCGAGCCGTGTCCTCAGGTGTCGAGCTGCTTGCGCGGGCCGCCGGCGATCTGGATGCGGCGCGGCTTGGCCTGCTCGGCGACCGGGATGCGGAGCGTCAGGACGCCGCTGTCGTAGGAGGCGTCGATGCGCTCGGTGTCGAGGGTGTCGCCGAGGCAGAGCTGCCGGGTGAAGGTGCCGGTGGGCCGTTCGGCGGCGATGACCTCGGCGTCCTCGGGGGCGGGGGAACGCCGCTCGACGCGGACGCTGAGGACGTTGCGTTCGATGTCCAGTTCGACGGTCTCGGGGTCGATGCCCGGCAGGTCGAAGTGGACGATCACGTCGTTGCCGGTCCGGTAGGCGTCCATCTGCATTCCGGCGGGACGGCCTGCGGAGCCGAAGACCTGCTGCGCGAGGCGGTCGATGTCACGGAAGGGATCGGTGCGCATGAGCATCACGGGTCACTCCTTCTCTCGCTTCCTGGGTGCGATGCCCTACGACTTTCTATATAGCCGACGGGAGAATATTTGACAAGTGGTGACTCAACTTGGGTCATGGCCGGTCGCTCATGCAGCGGCTCCGAGGCGCTTACCTGCGTGTTCCGGTCGTCCGGTCGTCCCGTCGTCCGGTCGTCCGGTCACCCGGTCGCCGGGTCGCCCCGGGGGCGCTCCGTGGCGCGGCCGTGGCGCGGGTTAGCCTCGGAGGCGTTCAGGCATGCGGGAACCGCGCATGCGGCATGGGCACGAGGAGGCACATGGTGGCGAGGATTCCCAGCGCGGCGCTCGCCGCGACCGGGCTGGTCGGCGGGTTCGGCGTGGCGCGGTGGACCGGAAGGCGGGAGCTCGGCGGGGTGGTGCTCGCCGCCGCGGGGACGGCGGCCGCGCTGCGGTGGCGCCAGGCGGCCGGAGGGAAGGCCGCGGGGGCGCTGGGCGCCGCGTACGTGGCCGCGTTCGCCGGTTCGCATCCGCTCGCCAAGAAGGTGGGCGCCTGGCCCTCCGTCCTCGGCGTCGCCGGCGCCGTCGCGCTGGCCTCATGGGCCGTGGCCGACCGCAGGGGCTGAGCGCGGCGACGCGGCCCGCCTCAGCGCGCGGTGCCGCCCGCCGGGGCGGGGACCAGGACCGGGGCCGGGGCCAGGGCCGGGGCCGGGGCCAGGGCCGGGGCCAGGGCCGGGGCCGGGGCCGGGGCCGACACCGGGACCGGTACGACGCGTGCGGTGTCGTCCGCCGCGTCGCCGCGGAACGCCCGGCGGTAGGCGTACGGGCTCGTGCCGACGACACGCTTGAAGCGGTCACGGAAGGCCGTCGGGCTCCCGAAACCCGCCTGGTGGGCGATGCGTTCGACCGGGTACGTGGTGTTCTCCAGCAGGTACTGGGCGCGGCGGATGCGCGCCCGGTGCAGCCACTGCAGTGGCGTGGTGCCCGTCTGCTCCCGGAAGCGCCGGTTGAGCGTACGGGTGCTGGTGCCGGCCCTGGCGGCGATGTCGTCCAGGGTGAGGTCCTGGTCGGCGTGCTCCTCCAGCCAGGCGAGCAACGGCTCCATGGTGGCCCCGGCCGGGACCGGCGGGTGCGGGTGGACGATGAACTGGGCCTGGCCGCCCTCGCGTTCGAGCGGCATGACGGAGAGGCGGGCCGCATCGGCGGCGACCGCCGAGCCGTAGTCCTTGCGGATCATGTGCAGGCACAGGTCGAGTGCGGCGGCGGCGCCCGCCGAGGTGAGGAACTGGCCCTCGTCGACGTAGAGGACGTCCGGGTCGACGGTGACGGCCGGGTGGCGCTCGGCGAGGGCGGCGGCGGCCACCCAGTGGGTGGTGGCGCGGCGGCCGTCGAGCAGGCCGGTGGCCGCGAGGACGAAGGCGCCGGTGCAGACGGAGGCGATGCGGGTGCCGCGGGCGGCGGCGGTGCGGAGCGCTTCGCGTACGGCGGGTGGGAGCGGGAGGGTGAGGTCCTCCTGGCCGGGGAGCAGGATCGTGTCGGCGTCGGTGAGGGCCTCGAGGCCGTGGTGGACGCGGAGGGTGAACGCGCCGGCGTTCACTTCCTCGGTGGGGGCGCACACCTTGAGGCGGTAGCCGGGGCGGCCGTCGGGGAGGCGGGTCCGGGTGAAGGCCTCCATGGGGGCGGTGAGGTCGAAGGGGATCACCTGGTCCAGGGCGAGGACGGCGACGGTGTGCATGGGGGGAGGGTAGCGGGGGCGGGGCGGGGTGGCGGGAATGGGGGTGGGGGGTCGGTTCTCGCCAGGGGGTGCCGAGGGGGCTGGGGTTGAGGCGGGAGCGGATGGGAGGTCGGTCGGGTGATTTCGCCCCCGCCGCCCTTACCCTCCCCGTCCCTCAAGGAGCTTCGCCCCTTGGACCCCGGGGGTGCGTTGTCGACCGCGGGTCGGTGGGGGGCTGGTCCCGCAGTTCCCCGCGCCCCTGTCGGGCCGTGGCGAGAAGTCGTTGAGGTGTGGCAATCCTGCCGCTGGTGCATGATCGAACGGGCGGCCTAGGTTCGGCGGGTGACCAAGTTCCTTCTCGCCGTGCACGTCATCGTCGCGATCGTGGCCATCGGGCCCGTCACCGTTGCCGCGAGCATGTTTCCGCCCGTCGTCCGCCGTGTGCTCGCCGAGCCGGGGGGTGAGGTGCACACGCTGCGGTTGTTGCACCGGATCTGCCGGGTCTACGCGGTCGTCGCCGTGGCCGTGCCCGTGTTCGGGTTCGCCACGGCGAGCAACATGGGGGTGCTCGGGGACACCTGGCTGATCGTGTCCATCGTCCTCACGGTGGTCGCCGCGGTGGTCCTCGGCGCGCTCGTACTGCCCCGGCAGGAAGCGCTCCTCGCCGGGTTCGACGGGGACGGCGCCGTCGCGACCGAGCGCGCCGTCGCGACCGAGCGGGCCGTCGTGACCGAGCGGGCCGTCGTGCGGCTCGCCATGGTCACCGGGATCTTCAACCTGCTGTGGGCCACGGTGACCGTCCTGATGATCGTGCGGCCCGGCTCCACCACGGGCGCCTGACCCGGGGGTTCAGCGGGCGGTCAGCAGCCACTCCTCCGGGCACTCCGGGCGGAGGCTGCGCGCCACCGCTGCCGTGACCAGGACGCCCACCGTGCCGATCACCGTGAAGAACGCCCAGGCCAGCGGCCATGCCGAGGCGTCGGGCTCGGGGTGGGCGCGGAAGGACAGGAGCAGCAGGACGGCGGGCGGGGCCGCCACCACCGGCACGGTCCAGCCGAGGCTGTCGCGGTGGCCGAAGTAGGCGGCGAGCGCGGCCAGCACGACGACCAGGGCGGCGACCCCGGCGACGGTCACCGGGGTCGTCTCCGTGAGGGAGCCCGGGGACTTCGCGCGGTTGCGCAGGTCCCAGGGCAGACACAGCAGATAGGCCGCCGCGGCGACGCCGGCCCCCAGCAGCCGGGTCAGCAGGCGCTCGGGCGCGGGGCGGTTCCGTAGCGGGGACAGCAGCTTTTCGGTCATGCGTACGAGAATGACCGCGGGGCCGCGGGAACCGACAGAGTACGGATACTCAGGTACACGAGGCCGCGGGCACGGCACGGGTACTCAGCCGGCGGCCTCCTGGGGGACCGCCGACAGCGGGGTGGCGATGTCCTCCAGCGAGCGGCCCTCGGCCTTGACCGCCAGGAACGCCGCGACCAGGCCCGCCGCGCACATCAGGGCCGCGCCGATCTGGAAGGCGAGGACCGTGTCGCCGACGTGGCCGGACTCGGTGAGGTCGGCGAAGACGAGCGGGCCGGTGATGCCGCCCGCGGCCGTTCCGATGGCGTAGAAGAAGGCGATGGCCATCGCGCGGGTCTCCATCGGGAAGATCTCCGAGACCGTCAGGTACGCGCTGGACGCGCCCGCGGAGGCGAAGAACAGGACCACGCACCAGCAGGCCGTCAGGGTCTTCGCGCTGAGCGAGCCGTTGTCGAACAGCCATGCCGTGCCGAACAGGAGGAGGCCGGAGAGGATGTACGTCGAGGAGATCATGATGCGCCGGCCGACCGTGTCGAACAGCTTGCCGAGCAGCAGCGGGCCGAGGAAGTTGCCGGCCGCGATGACGGCGAAGTAGTAACCGGTGCTGCCCGAGGGCACGTCGAAGAACGTGGTGAGGATGGCGCCGAAGCCGAAGGTGATGGCGTTGTAGAGGAACGCCTGGCCGATGAAGAGGGCGAGGCCGAGGGTCGCGCGGCGCGGGTAGCGGCCGAAGACCGTCTTGGCGATGACGCCGAAGCCGACGCTCTTGCGCTGGTGGATGGTGATCTCGCTGCGCGGCGGCGGGAGTTGCTCGCCCTTCTCCTCCTCGACCTGGCGCTCGACGTCGCCGACGAGCGCCTCGGCCTCCTCGCCCTGGCCGTGGATGAACTGCCAGCGGGGGCTCTCCGGCACGTGCCGGCGCACCAGCAGGATCACCAGGCCGAGGACGACGCCGAGGGCGAAGGTGAGCCGCCAGCCGACGTCCTTGGCGAAGATCGACGTGTCCAGCGCGATGATGGACAGCAGGGAGCCGCCGATCGCACCGACCCAGTAGCTGCCGTTGATGATGAGGTCCACGCGCCCGCGGTACTTGGACGGGATCAGCTCGTCGATCGCGCTGTTGATCGCCGCGTACTCGCCGCCGATGCCGAAACCGGTGAGGAAGCGGAAGGTGAAGAACCACCAGGGGCTGAACGAGAGCGCGGTCAGAGCGGTGGCGGCGAGGTAGACGACGAGCGTCACCATGAAGAGCTTCTTGCGGCCGAAGCGGTCGGTGAGCCAGCCGAAGACGAGGGCGCCGACGCAGGCACCGGCCACGTAGAGCGCGGCGGCGAGGCCGGTGATCTGGGAGGACGTGATGTCGAGCCCGCTGCCGCTCTCGGACAGACGGCTCGCGATGTTGCCGACGATCGTGACTTCCAGGCCGTCCAGGATCCATACGGTGCCCAGGCCGATCACGATCATCCAGTGCCAGCGGGACCAGGGGAGCCGGTCCAGGCGGGAGGGGACGGATGTGGTGATGGTGCCGGTGGTGGCGGGCACGGAGGACGGCGACGACGCGGACGGCTCTTCTCCGGACATGGCTCCCTCTTCTGTCGGGCGACGCTTCCCGTGTGCCCTGAACGCAAGCCGGCACGCGTACCGCCTGTGACCGGCACAACGTGCGGCTCCCGCGCACGTCACGGCCCGCGCCCAGGTCCCCGCCGGGGGTGTACCCCCTTCGGCGCGGGCGGGAGGGGAACGTCCCGGCCCCCGCCGGAGGGGTCACGCGCCCAGCGCGCGCGACACCGTGTAGATGAGGAGGCCCGCCAGGGAGCCCACCACCGTGCCGTTGATGCGGATGAACTGCAGGTCGCGGCCGATGTTGGCCTCGATCTTCCGCGTCGTGTGCTCCGCGTCCCACCCGGCCACGGTGTCCGTGATCAGCGAGGTGATCTCCCGGCGGTACGTCGTCACGACGTACACCGCCGCCCCCTCGACCCACCCGTCGACCTTCTCCCGCACCTTCGCCTCGCCCTCCATCCGCGCCCCCAGCGACAGCAGCGACGCCCGCACCCGCAGCCGCAGCTCGCTGCGCTCGTCCTCCGCCGCCGAGACGATCATCGCGCGGACCGCGGACCACGCGGACGCGATCAGGTCCTGCACCTCCCCGCGGCCCAGCACCTCCCCCTTCAGCCGCTCCACCCGCGCCCGCGTCTCCGTGTCCGACTGCAGGTCGGACGCGAAGTCCGTGAGGAACCGGTCGAGCGCGCCCCGCGCGGGGTGCGCCGGCATGTCCCGCATCTCGGTGACGAAACGCAGCAGTTCCTTGTAGACGCGCTCGCCGACCTTGCGGTCCACGAACCGGGGCGTCCACCCGGGGGCGCCCCCCTGCACCGCGTCCATCACGGAGTCTCCGTGCAGCACGAGCCAGTCGTGGGCACGGGAGACGATCACATCGACGCTGCGGCGGTGGCCCCCGTCGGCGACGATCCGCTCCAGCATCTTGCCCATCCCCGGCGCGATCTCCTGCGCGTTCGCCCGCCGGGTGATCGCCTCCCCCACCACCGCCTGCACATCGGAGTCCCGCAGGACGGTCAGCGCCCCGCGCAGTGCCGTGGCGAGCTCGGCGGTGACCCGGTCGGCGTGCTCGGGCACCGCGAGCCAGGCGCCCAGCCGGCTGCCGATGCCGACGGCGCGCAACCGGCCCCGTACGACGTCCTCGGAGAGGAAGTTCTCGCCCACGAACTCGCCCAGCGAGACCCCGAGCTGGTCCTTCTTGGTCGGGATGATCGCCGTGTGCGGGATGGGCAGGCCGAGCGGGTGACGGAAGAGGGCGGTGACGGCGAACCAGTCGGCGAGCGCGCCGACCATCCCGGCCTCGGCCGCGGCGGCCACGTATCCCGTCCAGGCGCCGGCGCCCGTGTGCTCCGCCCAGGTGGTGAGGACGTACACCAGTGCGACGAACGCCAGCAGCGCGGTCGCGCTCGCCTTCATCCGGCGTACGCCGCGCCGCTTCTCCTCGTCGGCCGCGCTGAAGACGTTCATGGCCCGGACCGGCGACGCGCCTCCCGCCCGGCCGGGGGGCGCGCCCGCGGGCCGGGCCCCCGTCTCTTTCCCGTCGTCCTGCTCCATCTGTTCCGCCTGCCCCGAGTGCTCCGACTGCTCCATCTGCTCCGACCGCGGCACCCGCTCCGACCCTTCCGGCCGCTTCACCCGTTCCACTGGCTCCACCGGCTCCACCACTTCCGCCCGCCTCCCGCCGCGTTCCCGTTCCGGCCGTCCGGTCGCCCTCCTCCGGTCACACCTTTCCGGTCACACCCCTTCGGTACACCCTCCGGTGATCCCTCGCACAATTGTCCCTTCCTGACCGACTCGGGGAACGGAACGGCGGTTCCCGGCGTCTGTATCCCCGGGCGACGGATGCGCGAAGGGGCCGCCGGGCGTCCCTCGCCCCATGACGCATCATGGAGTCACCGCATCGGAGCCCCGGGCTCCCGCTTCCCGAGGAGACCCGCACCGCATGACCAGGCGTCACGGTTGTGCCTTGCTCGCCGCGCTCGTCGCGGCGGTCGCCGTAGTACCGGCGGCCCTGTACGTGAGCACCGGCCCGGACGACGGCCGGCCCGGGACCACCGTCGCCGACGGCCGCGTCCCGCGGGACTCCGCCCCGCACGACTCCGCCGCCCCCGCGTCCGTCGGCACGTGGGTGGGCGCCTGGTCGGCGGCCCCGGCCGGCGGCGAGCCCGGCACCGAGACCACGGGGCTAGCCGGGCGCTCGGTGCGCAACGTCATCCACACCTCCGTCGGCGGCACGAGCGCCCGCGTCACCTTCTCGAACCTCTACGGCCAACGCCCGCTCACCCTCACGCACGTCACGATCGCCGTCGCCGACACCGCGGACAGCGCCGCCGCCCGGCCCGGCACCATGCGCCGGCTCACCTTCGACGGCGCTCCCACCGTCGTCGTCCCGCCCGGTGGGCAGACGGTCAGCGACGCCGTACGGCTCACCGTGCCGCGCGGCGGCGACCTGCTGGTCACGACGTACTCCCCCACGCCCTCCGGGCCGGTCACCTACCACCCGAGGGCCCGGCAGATCTCGTACGCCGCCCGGGGGAACCGTACGGCGGACCCGACGGCGGCGGCGTACACCGAGCGGACGCCGTACTGGCGCTACGTCACCGCGCTGGACGTGATGAGCAACGAGTCCGACGGCACGGTCGTCGTGTTCGGCGATTCACTCACCGACGGGCTGACCTCGACCGTCGGCGCGGACCGGCGCTGGACCGACGTGCTCGCCGAGCGGCTGCGCACGGCGGTCGCGGCCGGACGGGACGTGCCGCACTACAGCGTCGTCAACGAAGGCATCAGCGGGAACCGGGTACTGACCGACGGACACGGGCGGCCCGCCGAGAACCCCAGCGGGCTGAACCGGTTCGCCCGGGACGTCCTGAACCGCACGGACGTGAAGGCCGTCGTGATCGACCTCGGCGTCAACGACATCCTGCACGCACCGGAGCCCACGACCGCCCCGCAGATCGTCGAGGGACTGCGGACGCTGGTCGCGCAGGCGCACGCGCGAGGGCTGAAGGCCGTCGGGGCGACGCTCATGCCGTTCGGCGGGCACCACGGGGACTCGGCGGCGCGGGAGGCGACCCGGCGGGCGGTCAACGCGGAGATCCGGGCCGGACGGGTGTACGACGCGTACGCCGACTTCGACGCGGCACTGCGCGACCCGTACGCGCCGCGCCGGCTGCGGCCTGCCTACGACTCGGGCGACCACCTGCACCCCAGCGACGCGGGCTACCGCCGGATGGCCGAGGCCTTCGACCTCGCCCTGCTGAAGGGCGCGGCACGAGCTTCGCTGTAGGGGCGGGCCGCGCTGTGAGGGGGGTGCACTCCGGTGGGTGCACTCCAGCGGGTGCACTCCGGTGGTGCGCTCCGGGGCGCGCTCGGGACTACTCCCCTCGCCGCAGTTCCTTCCGCGCGCCCCGGCGGCTGTCCCGGCGCTCCAGGCGTTCCCTGCGCCGCTCCTCCCGCACCCGCTGACGTTCCGCCTTGGTCAGCTTGCGCTCCACGCCCACGCCGCCCCAGAACGCGAAGCCCGTCACCACCACGCGCGGGGCGCCGGGCTCGGCCGGGGTGCCCTGCTCACGGTGGTCGAAGCCGCCCATCACTCCGACGCCGCGGACGACGACCTCGACACCCGGCGGCACGACGACGTTGACGCCGCCCATGATCGCCACACAGGTGATCACGACCTCGCGGTCGGCGAAGCAGGCCTCGCGGAGGTCGATCTCACCACCGCCCCAGAAGGCGAAGGAGCGGAACCGCCGGGGCACGGTCCAGCGCCCCCTGCGCTGGAACCCGGACAGGACGGCCACACCCCACTGCGAGGTGCCGTCTTCCCCGCCGACGATCCGGTCGTCCCAACTGCCGTCCCCGCGCGAACGCTTGGTCATGTCGACGGTGGCGGCCGCACCGCCCGGCGCCGGCAGGTCCACGGTGAGGGGCGCCAACTCCCCGTACGTACGGGCCCGGTAGGCGGCGTCGAGCCGCTCCTCGAACTCGGACATGTCGAGCCGGCCTTCCGCGACGGCGTCCCGCAGGCGCTCGGCGACCCGCTCCCGATCGGCGTCGGAGGCCCGCAGTTCCGGGAGTTCGTCGGTCATGCGGGCAGCCTACGCACGGCAACCGCACTGCGCGAGAGCCGGCGCCGGTGTCCGTGCCGGCACCGGTGCGTGCCCGAGCCGGCGGGTCCGGGTGCGTGCCGCGCCCGAGCGGTGTCGCGGCCGCGTACCGTTCCTCCCGGCCGCCGATTCCCGGCCGCCCGTTCCCGAGCGCCGATTCCCGGCCACCCGGATGACGGTGCTCGGCCCACGCGGTCCCGCCGGTGTGTGCCAAGATCGATGCGGCGACCGTGTCGGTGACCACACCCGTCACGGACACGGGATACTCGGAGATACTCCCTCGAAAGACGCGCACCGGGCGGAAGCGCAGCGACCCCGTCCCGTTGACGCGCGGTGCCCCGCGTTCCCGTGAGGGAACGCACTCCCGGAGACGGGAACGGAACACTCGGCACGAGAGTCTTCACCGAGTGGGGGCGCAGAAGGCATTAGAGGGCGATAGAGGGCGTACGGGAACGTACGACGCGAAACAGGAGTCCGGCACACAGATGAGCGACGAGTCGCAGCGGCAGCAGAGCGCCCAGGGCGAACCGCCCCGGAAGCCGGAGCCGCCCGCTCCGGGCCCCGCGTCACAGCGGTCCCACCAGGCCGCTCCCCCACCGGCGGCGGAACGGCCGAAGGCCGAGAAGCCCGACACCACGGGCGCGAGCACGGATTCCGGTTCCGGCAAGGGCTCGGGCGCCGGTTCCGGCAAGGGCTCCGGTTCGGGTTCCGGTTCCGGTTCCGGTGATGGCGAGGGCTCCGACTCCGGTCAGGAATCCGGGTCCGGCAAGGGCTCCGGTGCCGGGAAGGGCTCCGGCTCCGGCGACGGAGCCGGCTCACGTACCGCCGCGGGAGCCGACCACCGGGCTGCCGCCGCACCCGGCAGGACCGGCTCGGCCCCGGCCACCCGCCCGGCCGAACGCCCGGACACCCGCCCGGCCGAACGTTCCGGTTCCGGCGCCCGGCGCGCGGCGTCGGCGGGGCGGCAGGACTCCCGGGAATCGATTTCCAGCCGAAAAGCAGACGCGACGGGCACCACCGCGGCCCCCTCGAATCCCGCCACGGGAACGGGAACCGGACGCGGGCCCGGTACGGGAGCCCCGAAGAAGGGTGGCCGTCCCTCCGGGCCCAGTGGCGCCGGGGCGTCGCCCACCACCGCCGGCGACCGCGGCGGCCGCGAGGGCAAGCGGCCCACCGCCGCGCCCACCACCCCACCCGCCGCCGCGGGCGAGACCATGCAGCTCCGTGCCGTCGACGCCGCGGGCGGGGCCGACGGGACCGGGAAGTCGCCGTCCCGTTCCCCACGGGGCACCGGCGGCAAGCTGTCACGCCCCGGTGCGACGGGAGCCGCAGGAGCTACGGGAGCGACGGGAGCCGCGGCAGGCGGCGCGGCCGGTGCCGGCGCGGCGGCCGCCGCCAAGGCCGCCACCACCCCCGGCGACCCGCCCGGCACCCCCGACGGCCCCACCTCCAACGGCGGCACCCCCCGCCGTCGCAGGCCCGGCGCCCCGACCCTCCGGCCCGCCGCGGGCGCCGCCGGCCCGGTCACGCCCGCCGACGGGACCATGCAGCTGCGCACCGTCACACCCCCCGGACGCCCCGGCGCGGACGCCGAGGACGGTGACCTCACCACCGCCTTCGCCGCCGGCGGCGCCACGGCCGCCGACGGCACCGCCCCGCCCGCGAACCGCAAGGAACGCCGCGCCGCGAAGAAGGCGGCGCGCAAGGCCAAGCGCACCGGGTTGCGGCGTCTGCTGCCCACCTGGCGCATGGTCCTCGGCGGGTTCCTGCTCCTCTGCATCGCCCTGCTGGGCGCCTTCTTCTACGGCTACCACGTGGTCAAGATCCCCGCGGCGAACACCGCCGCCGTCAAGCAGAGCAACGTCTACCTCTACGCCGACGGCAGCCAGCTCGCCCGCGACGGCAAGGTCAACCGCGAGAACGTCAACCTCTCCCAGATCTCCAAGAAAGCCCAGCACGCCGCCCTCGCCGCCGAGGACCGCGACTTCTACACCGAAGCCGCGATCGACCCCAAGGCGACGCTCCGCGCCGCCTGGAACACCGCCACCGGCAAGGGCAAGCAGTCCGGTTCCACGATCACCCAGCAGTACGTGAAGAACTACTACCTGGCGCAGGAACAGACGGTCACCCGCAAGGCCAAGGAGTTCTTCATCTCGATCAAGCTGGACCGGGAGAAGAGCAAGGACGAGATCCTCGAGGGCTACCTCAACACCAGCTTCTTCGGCCGCAACGCCTACGGCATCCAGGCCGCCGCACAGGCCTACTACGGCGTCGACGCCAAGGACCTGACCGCCGAGCAGGGCGCCTACCTCGCCGCCCTCCTCAACGCGCCGAGCGAGTACGACGTCGTCGCGCACCCCGAGAACAAGGGCGCCGCCAAGGCCCGCTGGGACTACGTCCTGGACGGCATGGTCGCCAAGGGCTGGCTGAGCAAGACCGAGCGGGCCGGTGCGGAGTTCCCGCAGCCGAAGCAGACCGTGATCGCCGCCGGCATGTCCGGACAGCGCGGCTACCTCGTCAAGGCCGTCAACGACTACCTCACCGAGAACCACATCCTCGACGAGGAAACCCTCTCCGCCGGCGGCTACCGCATCACCACGACCCTGCAGAAGCCCAAGCAGAACGCCTTCATCAAGGCCGTCGACGACCAGGTGACCGCCAAGCTCGACAAGAAGAACCGCAAGGTCGACAGGTACGTGCGGGCCGGCGGCGTCGCCATCGACCCCGCCACCGGCAAGGTGGTCGCGATGTACGGCGGCATCGACTACACGAAGCAGTACTACAACAACGCCACCCGCCGGGACTACCAGGTCGGCTCCACCTTCAAGCCGTTCGTGTTCACCTCGGCCGTGGAGAACGGCTCGCGCACCCAGGGCGGCGCCACCATCACCCCGAACACGGTGTACGACGGCACGGACAAGCGGGCCGTGCAGGGCTGGAGCGGCGGGGCGTACGCGCCGGAGAACGAGGACAACGTCAGTTACGGCAAGATCTCCGTGCGCCAGGCCACCGACAAGTCGGTGAACGCGGTGTACGCGCAGATGGCGGTCGACGTCGGCCCGTCCGTCGTGAAGAAGACGGCGGTGGCCCTCGGCCTGCCGGCCGACACCCCCGACCTCCAGCCGTACCCGTCGATCGCGCTCGGCACGGCCACCGCCAGCGTGCTCGACATGACCGAGGC